>NZ_CP194938.1:4800000-6611862 GCF_051136285.1 Paenibacillus amylolyticus
GGTTACGGAGAGTGGTCTGGATAGTAAAATGGAATCATCCAAAGTACATGTCTACGATCTAAAAACACTAAAGAAAATTCGCTCCTATGATTCACCGTATAAAGCTCGTACAGAAAGCATCCAATGGGTTACCGAGGATGAGTATGTGATTGAACAATACTTCTCCAACCCAGGCGGGTACCCGCCATCCTTATATGTTATTTCAGAGAATAAACATCTCAAATTGAAGTATGACACCTATCGTGACTGGAAAAATCACTGGAATTCGTTTCAGTTCTCAACTATGTTCTTTCCAATGGAGCCTGTAGCGATTAAGTCCGGCAATGGGGTATTAGAGTATAAAGGGCAGCCATCCTTCTATATGGGAGGTCAGAACTATGTTCCTTTACAAGAATTTACACAAGCCTTCCATATTCAATATCAGCTTAGCCAAGACCGGATTACCTTTACTCGTGGGCAACGCTCTTCAAGCATAAACAAACCTTCAAGCCAATGGGTAACCTTATACAATCAGACCTTCATTCCATTAGGTCAATGGAATAGGGATCTGGGATTGAAAGTTTCAGAAACGAAGGTTGGAATTCATAGTACAGAATTGATTATGAGTGATGAAGAAAAGGGTACTGAACTGGCTATGGCTCCTAAAGATCTCGCGTTTCGTGCATATGCACGATGGATGAATAGTGTTGGTGACGGTTACCAGTTAGATAGGGTAAACACAAGAACAGTGGAATCAACAGTAACGGACCGATTAGAAAGTGTAGTGTTGAATTTTGACGGAACGATCACGTATGATTATCCTGAATCAACTTTGACTGAGTTATGGTTTACCAGTCAGGATTTTAATACAGTCATCGGAACCTTGTCTGTATCCGATATTCCCGAGAAAAAGTGGGGGTTCACCACAGCTAAAATCCCTGCGAATGTAATACAAGACGGAATTGTGAATGTAATTGTTCCCGGGAAAAAAGGAATTTCAACCTATGTGTACTCGGTGAAACTTCCGGCCCCGTTTGATAAAAACAAATTTGAATAGGCATGATCACAGGTACAGCCTCCGGCTGTACCTTTTTCATAAACAAAATATACATACCAGATCGGCCCCGAAGTCTGGAGAACGGAAGAGCCGATCTAGTATGTGTGTTGTTTTTCATACTTATTGTATGTGTTACATCAAATAAGGAACGTTTATTTTACTTTTTGCACAGCTACTGCCATTTGCTCCAGTTGAATATGCGTCAATTGGTTATTTGGCGAGCTAAGTGTGACATAACGATCATCCAGCTTGAAAGTAAGCATGTCGGTTTTATCCGGTGTGTACCATTTCGCAGATACGCCGTTAGGCAGTTTTACCGTGTTGCCGTCATAACTGAACGAATAGTCTCTAGGAGATACCGCTACATTCATTCGGTTGAATACAAAGTTCACACCATCACCGCCTGCACCAACACTTTTGAATGCATCTCCCGCAACCATATGTTGTGGTGCATAAGCAGTGGTGAAGCCATCGAATTGAGCAAATGATTTACGGATATTATCAAGTTGCTGTTTGGAGTAATTTACATTTTCAAAAGCAGTAACGCCTTGATCATTGTCGCCCTTTACTTTTTGTACAGACACAGCCACTTGTTGCAACTGCGCTTGGGACAGCTTATGATCTGGCGAGCTAAGGGTGACATAACGATCATCCAGCTTGAAGGTCAACATGCCGATATCGCTTGGTGTATACCATTTTGCACTAACACCGTTGGACAGTTTAACCTCTTTGCTCGTGTAGCCGTCCGAATAGTCTCTAGGAGAAACATCCACCTTCATATGGTTGAAAATGAAGCTTACACCGTCGCCAGCGGCAACACTTTTGAACATATCACCTGCAGTCATCTGCTGCGGAGCATACGCTGTCTCAAAGCCATCGAATTGAGCAAAAGCTTTTTGGATTGCTTCTTTCTGCGCTGCGGTATAGGTTACATTTGTCAGTGCAGATGGATTGTTATTCGTTTGACCGATAATGACTTGTTTCTTTGCACCATCGTACGTTACAGGCACATGAAGTGCATCGGCAAGCGCACGTACTGGCAGATAAGTTGAGTTGTTATACGTGATGGTTGCAAGTTTTTTACCATTACCGTCCGTTGGTGTGTATGCTGCACCGTCTACGTTAAAGCTGATTCCATGATTCAGGTAGGCTGAAATTTTCTCCAGTTGTGTACCGGCAAAAACACCAGCTGCTCCTGTTAAGGTCATACCCAGTACCATCATCGTAACTACGGATTTCTTCATGTTCTTTTTCATCATATATCTCTCCTTTAGGTTGTGGTTGTTTGTTGTCTTGCTGTTCCTTATGGCTTTATATTACCCCCCGAACTTATCCAGAATAATTCTGAATTATCTCCAACTTGTAAACATGTGTAACGATCTTTGCATCATAACGGACAGAGTCATGTAAAAGTCACAGAAGAAGCATCTTGTTTGAGTTTCATATCAGGGAGGGAAATGGATGAATCATCGCATTATTGAAGAGCTTTATGATATTGGTCGAATACATTGCGTGGAAGTGATGAAACAGGGGACAAGCTCTGAAGCAAAGTGCATTGAGTCTTCAGCAGGTAGATTTGTGTTGCGTAAACTTAGAAATGAGCAGCAGGCTGTAAACGAAGAGAGACTTCAACACGTTCTGTCATTACAAAACATCTCTCCAGCACTGGTGATTGCGCGGAACGGGTTGTCCTATGTTCATTTGAATGATGAAATTTATAATTTGCAGTACTACGTGGAAGAAACGGTACCGTACGATCAGGCAACGGTAGATTTTGTTGGATTCGGGAATATGCTTGCTCGCTTCCACCATTCTGCTCACAAGCTTGAAATTATTGACCAGCCAGATCGCTTTGCATTGTCTCTATTATGGTCACAAGTCTGTGACGAAGTAAGGGAATCTTCGTCAGCTATCGCCAATTCACTTGCGGAACAGGTGGAGCAAGGTATGAGATATGTCGTGAGAGATGAGACCGTTACACACGGTGATCTGGGTGTATGGAATATGTTATTTACGAAACAAGGGACGTTTTTGATTGATTTCGGAGAAGTCAGAAGAGGTGATTCACATTTTGATATAGCTGCCGTACTAACTTCGATGATATCTATAACGGCAACAGAGAATGAATGTTTCTCGGTGTTGAAAGATGTGATGGAAGGTTATGCTGAAGCTGGAGGACTACTTACAAAAGAACGGTTGTATGAACAAATCCACCTTTGGGTGCTGCGCGGCTGGTTGGCGTTGATCAGGGAGAGGGGAGTTACCTCCCCGATGGTGGAGTATATTGAGCAAGGCATGCGAAGAGTTACCACTTTCAAGAAGATGTTGCTTTAGTGTTCATGGAACCCAATCAATTGTACAAAAACAGGACAAACCCGCCTATGCCCAATACTACGGCGCCGACGTATACATATGTAAGTTTACTCAGATTTTGCCGTGTACGGCGATCATATTCGGGGTTACTGATGCGATTGGCTTTCGAATTACCGATGATAAGTGTAGCAATTCCGCCGAATAAGGCGATGCCGATAACCAAAGCATAAGGTAGCCAAGTCATGAGTTGACCTCCTTTTCCAGTCGATGGAGAGCGTTTGACTCTATTGTATCTCAGGTTTACTCGCAATGTAAGCTATTATTGAGAAATATAGGAAATTTGTGTGATCTGAATTTAAAGGATTCACATGCACATGCACATGTAGATGGAAGTATGAATTAAATCCATACGCGATATTACAGCTTGAGTTGTGTATTTTAGACTCGGATCACTAGAATTTTAAATTTATTTAAATGAAAAAACATAGATGTATCAAGCATTTGCGGATTTCTTTACTGAAAGCTGCAATTTTTTTTGTCTGCGGAGTGATCCAGAATGGAGAACCGTGCGTTACACCTTATGAAGATAACGACAAAGAAACAAAGGAACAAAAACATACTTAAGGAGTGACACACAATGAAGATGAAAATGAAAACATTTATTGCACCAGTACTTAGCTTGTCGCTGTTAATGCCAGGAATCGCGGGAGCTGCTTCTGCCCCACAGACTTCCACTTCCATGACGATGATGAAAGCATCCGTGAACACCCCTGCGGCTGACCTGAGAGCAAATCTGGATCATCTGTTGTCCGAGCACTTTGCTCTTGCGGTGACAGCTATGGCGAAAGCTTATGATGGAGCCAAAGATGCAGATGCCGCTTACAAAGCACTCGATCAAAATGCACTGGATATGCAACCGGCAATCGCTTCCCTCTATGGTGAGGCGGGTGCCAAAGAATTCGAACGGATCTTCCGTGCACATAACAAATACACCGATGATCTGGTGAAAGCAACCAAGATGGGTAACCAGGCTGGCATCAAGCAAGCTCAGGATAACATCAACGGATTCGTAGATGAATTCTCCACCTTCCTGAGCACGGCTACAGAAGGTAAATTGCCTAAAAATGCTGCTAAACAAGCATTGAAAGTGCATGAAGACCTCGTGCAAAAAGTATTTGATGAGTACGTAGCCGGAGATTACACGGATGCTTACAAAGCTTATCGTGAAGGTTTCAAGGAAATGTTTGACGTAAGTAAAGCACTTTCCACTGCAATTACTACACAAATGCCTGAGAAGTTTAACAACACCAAAGCGGATACCAAAGCAGCTGATCTGAGATCTGCACTCAACCACTTGGCTTCGGAACACTTTGCGCTTTCCGCTCTGCAAATGCAAGAGCAATATGATGGACGCACAGCAGCATCGAATGCCCTCGTAACCGCAGAAGCTGGAAATACAGCGGACTTCAAAGCTGCGATTGCTTCTATTTATGGTAATGAAGGCGCGAATGCGTTTGAAAAAATCTGGGTGACTAACCATGTTAATGCTCAGAGTGATTATGTTAAAGCTGTAAAAGATAATGATGCTACCGCACGTGCAGCTGTGCAAAAACGGATCGACGGCTTCACAACGGAGTTTGCTACATTCCTGGATTCCGCAACAGCAGGCAACCTGCCAAAAGCAGCAGGACAACAAGCGCTGACAACGCATGAAAATCAAGTGCAAAAAGTGCTGGATCAATATGCAGCTGGCAACTATGATGCTTCTTACACCACAAATCGCGAAGGTTACAAAGTGATGTTCGGGGTAGGTCAAGCGCTCGGTAATGCGATTGTGACTCAGTTCAACGACAAATTCCAAGAGACAGCACCAACACCAGCGCCAGCGCCAGACATGACAACCGTTTGGATGAAGCTGAACAGCAAAATGCTGAAAATTAATGACAAAACAACGAACATGGACACTACACCTGTGCTATGGAAAAATACAACATATATCCCTTTGCGTTTCCTGAGTGAAGGTATTGGCGCAACGGTGAAATGGGATAAAAAAGCGCAACAAGTTACCGTTATGGCTGGTGATGATACACTCGTATTCTGGGTGAACAACACGGTCATGGAAGTCAACGGTATGAAGAAAAACGTAGGTTCTACTGTCTTTGTTAACAACGACGGACGTACACAAGTACCGCTGCGTTTCATTGCAGAATTGCTACAATGGAATGTGAAATGGGCTCAAAAAGATGGTTCCATTACACTGACCAAAGCAATGTAAGGCAAGCGTAATGCAAAATCAACACTGTGATTCAATACACGTTATAAGTTGATATAATCAATCTCACATTCAAACTGAAAAAGCTGCCCATGTGGCAGCTTTTTTGTATTCACCTGAAAGAGCAAATATTTGGTATAATTAATCGCGTAATCAATTACATAAGCATTCAGTGAACTCAAGGAATACAAAGTAATGTTTAATGATTCAAAATGAACAATGAAAGAGGAGGACAGAGGTATGAGTGCAACATCCAATTCAGAGAAGCCTGCACGGAGTGTAGATACCCGATTATTTATTGCTTGGGCTGTGTCTGTTATTGCAACCTTGGGAAGTCTTTATTTAAGTGAGATTAAGCAGTTTCTGCCATGTGATCTGTGCTGGTTCCAGCGTATCTTTATGTATCCGTTAACGATTCTGCTTGGTATTGCGTACTTCAAGGATGATGTGGGAATCGCCAAGTACGTGCTCCCGCTCAGCTTTATCGGGGGCGGCATTTCCTTGTATCACGTAACGATTCAGCGCATCTTCTCGGCTACCGGCAACGCGGTGGCATGTGGCAAAGTACCATGTTACACCGATTATTTGAACTGGTTTGGTTTTATCACGATTCCGCTGCTGGCTCTGATCGCATTTATCATCATTATCGTCATGCTGTGGGGAATCGGCAAAACACCTAAATCTTCTATCTAAGCGTTCTTCTTAAATTTTCTGTCTAAATGTTCTTCTTAAATCTTCTTACTCAGAAAGGACCAATGGTGATGAAGGGACAAGCTCACTGGTTTACGCCTTTACTCATACTGATTTTTATCCTCGCTGGCTGCTCTTATACGGAGCAGTCCGCCTCAGGCGAGATGCCAGAGATGATTCGAGTGAAACTGATGATACCCGATCAGGCGAAGGTGAACGAAGAGGTCGCTTTGCAGATCAAACTGACCCAGGGAGACCAGCCTGTAGATAACGCAGATCATGTACAGTTCCAAATCTGGAACGAACAGAACGAACCTGTAGCACCTTCCATCGAACAAGGCATGATGAGTGCCGATGAGCTTGAGGCTCGCGGGGCAGTCAAGGCTAGTTCGGCAGGCGATGGGGTATATGAAGTGAAACACACATTTCAGGAGCCGGGTGTATACGTGGTTCAGGCACACGTAACCTCAGGTGCAATGCACACGATGCCACGTACGAAGGTAACCGTCGAATAATTTTCATATGAATTTAACTTCATCCTTGACCTTGAAGTATACTTCAAGGTTTATTCTTGTTGTAACAACAACGTTTGGAGGAAAAATCATGAAATTATTCGAATGGATTTTCGTACTTGTCACGATAGCTGGGGCGCTAGGTTTACCGTTTTATACGAAACAGCGGAAGCTTGCGATAGGCATGCTCACTGCCTTGATCATCGCATTTCTGTTGCACGCTATCTTGGATTCACTGCGCGTAATGTTATTGCCATCTTACATCGTTGCGCTCGTACTCTTTACCCTGTTAATCATTCAAGTGATTAAATGGACTCGTAGTGTCGGAAGCATAGCACCGGTACCACACAAGAAAAAGTTAACATGGCGTACCTGGCTTCGAAGCTTGTTCATCCTCATTCTGGCTGCTTTCTCCGGTGTTGGATCAGGCCTGCTCACCAGGTATTTCCCGGCATTTACGATGCCTAAGCCAACGGGGCAATTGGCCATCGGTACATTTTCGCAGCAGATCGTGGATGAATCCCGTGAAGAGACTCTTTCACCTGAAGCCGGAGACAAACGGAAACTAATGATTAATGTATGGTATCCAGTCGATCCGGAGGCTGCAAAAGGCATTAAACCGGAGTCATACCCTGCGGAATTGGGAGAAGCCATCAGTCTGGTGTTTGGCATCCCGCCTCAAGTATTCAGTTATCTGGATACGATACCGACACATGTGGTGAAAGGTGCAGCGATGTCTAATGCACGCAGCTCTTATCCTGTTGTGCTGTTCTCTCCTGGTGTTCGGTCTGCACGTTTCCAGAGTATGACTGCGGTTGAGGAACTGGTCAGTCACGGTTATATTGTCGTAGGGATGGATCATCCCTATACGTCGGCTCGTGTAACCTTCCCGGACGGGCGTGCAGTTTCTTATGATGCTGGACCTGAGTTCGCAACCTCGGAAGAACTGTATCAATATAACGTGCAGGGGGTAGGGATTCGTGCAGCAGATGCCCGTTTTGTGCTCGACACGCTTGAACAGTGGAATGTGTATGATCCGAATCAGGTGCTGGAAGGCAGGCTTGATCTGAGCCACACAGGCATTATGGGACATTCGTATGGCGGGGCGACAACAGCAGAAGCATTGGCACAGGATGAACGTTTTCATGCAGGGCTCAGCTTGGAAGGTGGATTCTGGGGCAGTGTTTCCAAGTCGTCGCTAAAACAGCCTTTTATGTACATCATGTCTGGCAAGACAGCTAAAAGTCTGGGACCCAATCCTACCGAGCATGAGAAGGTATCCTATCCCGAATTTGAACCTGATCTGAAACAGGTGATGAAGAACAGTCTGAATGATACCTATTATCTGACCGTGGATGGATTTTTCCATCAGAGTTTTACCGATATTGCATTAATATCACCACGTTTGTTTGCCAAAGACATGTCTGCGGAGCATAATATCGATATAACGAGAAGTTATGCACTTGCCTTTTTTGACCGTTATCTGAAAGGGAAAGCACAGCCACTACTACAAGGAAGTTCGGAGAAATTCTCTGAAGCATCTTATGATAACGAGTATACAAAGATACGTAACCAACAAGCGAAATAAGTCTTTAGAAAAGGTGGAGATGGGTGTGGATACCATGACAAGAGGTCAACTGGCCAAAAAGACGGGGGTAACTATGGCAACACTTCGTTATTATGAGGACAGCGGTATACTTCCCAATCCTCATCGATCCTCCAATGGATATCGCGTGTACACCGAGGATTATCTGGTCAAAGTCAAATTTATCAAGGATGCACAGATGCTTGGTTACTCACTCAAAGAAATACAGGAGACCTTGCAGCTGCTGAGCAATGAAGATATGGAAAAAGACACGTTGAAAACACTTGTCCGTGAGCGTATAGCTGACATTCAGCAGCACATGGATCATCTGGAGCAGATGCAGAAACATCTGGCCGGATTGTTGCTTACACCAGAGGACGATATCGACAGTTATATTCAGTCCTTTAGAGTGGACAAGAAAGAGCCGTGATCACGGCTCTTTCTTCTATTTAAAGAGCAAACAAGCAATTTTTAGCGAGCAGGAAATGGAGAAGAAGAAACGAATATAAGGAATATATTGAATATATCATTTAATTTTCCATAATCGATTGGCTAGTATGATCTCAATTTTGATTAAGAAGTTCACACCAGAGAGGAGCATCATCGTTCATGAGGGATTTACAAGGTTTTGTTTCTGACTATATTAAAGGTAAAAAACATCTTCATCTTGAGATTGGCATCGTCACCAAAGGAGACATCGAATATCATTCATTTGGCAATCCGCCCAAGCAGAGCACAGCTGCTCCTGAGCACCGATTATTTGAAATCGGCTCCCTAACCAAATTGTTCACAAGTATACTTTTATTAGAATTAGAGCAACAGCAACGGCTTTCCACCGATGATACAGTCAGCAAGTACATACACCAGGGCAAGAACGATTATTTGAAAAAGGTGACCTTGAAACATCTGGCTACCCATACCTCTGGATTACCCAGATTAGCACCAAACCTGTCCTCGAAAAAAAATCGATACAATCCGTATTCCAGATATACGGAGCAAGATTTGCTTTCCTTTTTAGCTGATGCTGACTATGCGGAACAGATCGGTACATTTGAATACTCCAATACAGGCGTGGGCTTACTAGGAACCATTCTGTGTAAAGTGACAGACAGTACATATGACGATCTGCTCAAAAAATATATCACAAATCCATTAAACATGATGGAAACTGCCGCTGTGCTGAATACAGAACAGAATAGCCGATTGGTGGATGGACATACATCAACGGGGAAAGTCATGCCTCACTGGGATATTAATGGAGTACACGCTGGAGCGGGAGCAGTCAAGTCATCTGTTCATGATATGAGTTTGTTTGTACAGGCGAATCTCAATGAAGACCACCCGCTAGCCTCTGCCATACAACAAAGTCACGTGCCTATTCGAATCGGAGAATCAGAATTATACTTCGGGTGGCAAGAGGATACAGCGTTAGATCAGGATATTTTGTGGCATAACGGCGGTACCTTTGGTTCTACCAGCTATTTAGCTATACATAAGGAGCAGGGTGTAGGTGTCGTATTATTATCCAATTACTGTTTTGGATCAGCTGATCGAGTGGATGAGTATCTGGATGCGATCTACAAGTTTTTGACGAAAAAAGATCTGTATCCGCTCACGTTTCTCGAGCCTGTAGGCAAGAATATACTGGAATCCATGCTGCAGAATCGATGATACCCAAATAACCACCTCCAATGCGAACCCCACGATGTCAATCATCGGGGTTTCTGCATTGGAGGTGGTTTTTGTTTTTTGCTCAAATCATGCCTGCTTCTCGCAGAAAATGATGCACAATCTCCGTCTGGTACTTGATCCGTACAGCACGCTTCAGGCTCCAGCAGGTTTCAACGGTAACGGACTTCGCTTGCAGCAGTCTCGAAGCGGCTGTCCGAGCAGAGCCCGGCAGTTCATGCCGCTTCAGATTAAAATGATGCTTGCCCACCGGTATAGAGCGGTTCATGCGTTCAATCACCCTGCGGCAGATTGGTACACTAGAGCTGCCGGGGTTGGTGATCAGCGTTTGTCCGAGCACACGTGGACTGAGCTGTGATAGACCGTTGGCTTCATGCAGATCAAACCACCAGTCAGGCTGGTACTCACGCGCAAGTTTGAACACGGCGGCTGCCAGTGGATGCTTGGCTTTTCCAGACTTGCGGCGAGGAAAGGTGCGATTCAGGTCGGGTTTGCCTCTGATTTTTTTCGCATAAGCCTGTTGGTTGACTCTCGGCACAATAATTAAGGTTCCGCGACGAATCACATGCCGCCCCGAGGCACAATCATCGGCAAGCTTCTGTGCAGCGGCCATGCTGGCGGTTTCATTGCCGTGAACTCCGGATGTAATCATCATGACGGGCCCGGGATTCGTTCCACGTACAATGTAATAAGGCGTAGCATAGGGACTGGGTGCAGCAAGAATATGTTTGGTCACAAGCATGACCCTCACCTCCGTTACTACAGTACGTCATGTCCCTCTCTCCTGTAACGGCGTTCGAACAGCCTTGTAACCCGTTTCATCGTAAAATAGGCCAACCCAGGACTAATCAATAGACTTTGTGTATGACATCCTCGAAGTCCGGTTCTTTCATCTCAATATCGTCAATCTCTCCCCACTGCTCCAGCTCCTTCAAAATGTCCATCGTACGCCATTCCTTCCGGTTCACCAGTGCAGTGAGCACCTGATTGTCTACACTTGTCACCTGAATGGAGGAAGGCAATGCATCTGGCAGCTGAACCCGTCCACGGAAGGTGACACGGATCAGTGTAGGCAGACCGATGGTATCCCGAAGGGAAGCGATGGTTCCGTCATATGTAAGCTGTCCATGATTAATGACCATGACGCGGCTGCATAACTGCTCGATATCATCCATGTCGTGGGTGGTGAGCAGAATGGTTTTGCCAAACTCTTCATTTAATGTGCGCAAAAACTGGCGAATATTTCGCTTTGCATTCACGTCCAGCCCAATGGTGGGTTCATCGAGAAAAAGCAGTTCAGGATCATGCAGCATAGATGCCGCCAGATCTGCCCGCATACGCTGCCCTAGGGAGAGCTTGCGAACCGGGGTAGCCCAGAAGGATTCGAGATCCAACAGTTCAGCGAACTGGGTCAGCCGTTTCTTTTTGACATCCGTACTCACACCGTACATCTCTGCCAAAATATCATACGAATCTTTCACAGGTAAATCCCACCAGAGCTGACTTCGTTGTCCAAAGACAACGCCGAGCTTGCGAACCGTCCTGCGTCGTTCCTCATGTGGGTTCATTCCGTCAAGCCGTACCTCACCCCCGGTGGGGTGAAGAATGCCTGTCAGCATTTTGATCGTGGTGGATTTGCCAGCCCCGTTTGGGCCGATGTAACCAACAAATTCCCCTTGCCGGATATCAAAGCTGACATCACGTACCGCTTCTTTGGTCACATACTGGCGTGAAAACAAGGTGCGTATTCCTGAGAAGCTGCCTTCCCGCACGACAGGGGTTTTGAATTCTTTTTGCAAATTGCGTGCTGTAATCATGTTCATGTGTATTTCGCCTCCTTCGTTAATTCATATAAATTGAAAAAATGCTTTTTACACAGACGCTCCGATGACAGAATAACCTGGAGAGTAGCGGTTATCCCCAGATTTTTTGATTACCTTTTAACAAAGGTTAAAATCCGGTGATAAAGGCGAACGCTATGCTTCCGATGTAGCTTTCTTTCAGAAAGCTTTCAGCTTCGCATTTTCAGGTTTTTCCTGTCCTCTCCGTTAATGTGTAAATGAATCGTTCAATGTATATAACTTCTCTAACTACCCGTGCTTTGATATTTAGTCATACCGAACGCCCAGAATCGTAAACTTGCAGCCAAACAGATTATCGCAACCGCCGCAATGACTGCCAGTACCCAGGCGCCGCCTTCACCGCGCAACAGGTAGAGAGAGGGAATATAGTTTACAAATCCGACGGGAATGGCGGTCAGCAGAAGACCAGACATCCATTTGGGATAGAGGGTGAGCGGATATTGAGCTGCTGTGCGGGCCGCATCTTCTGTAATGACCTGTAGTTCCTCAATACGTGTTGTCCAGAAACCAAGTGTCGCTGTAGCGAGTCCAATGGAAAAAAGAATGATGGCTCCAGTCACAATGACAAACAGAGAGAGTGGAATAACCGTCCAGCCGATCTGTCCACTGTGCATCATACCTGCCAGCGACCAGCACAGAATGAATCCGCCCTGAAGCACTTCACCAATCATAATGCGGAAATTCTGCGGCATCAGTGCGAGCAGGACAGGCATAGGTCGTGTCAGCAGTTGGTCCAGCTCACCACCCACCAAATATTTCTCCAGATGATGCACTTCATTGCCGAATGTGCGATATAGCGTTTTGGATAATGTCATAATCGCAAAAAGATAACCGATCTCATGTAATGACCAGCCCTTGATCGCACCAAATTTGTGCAGTACCAACGCGACCATTAGAAATTCGGAGATTTGAATAAGTGCGGCCAGGATTGCTCCCAGCACGAAATTGAACTTGTACTGCATCCGGCTGAGGATGCTTGTTCGAATGAGTATTTTATATAAATGGAACCATGAGATTGGCTTCATCCGCCCTGCACCTCCACTTTACGACGTAACACTTTGGTCATGGCAAGACAGAGCAGGGTCATGAACACACACCAAAGCAAGGTTCCCCCTAGGAAGGAGCCATCTTCAAAACCAAGGTAAATTCGGGTGGGGACGTAAAGCAAGAAAGGATAAGGCGACAGCCAGGCCAGTTGTTCCAGCCATTTCGGAAGCCATTCCAGCGGGATGAAGAAACCAGCCATCAGGTTCATCAGGGCATGATTGGCCCAGTGCAGCCAGGAGGATTCCGTAGTCCACATGGATGTGACACCGATGATGTAATTCATGCAGATAGACAAGTATGCAGCGCCGGCAAGTGCAAGTGCGGCATAGCCTATTGTGGCGGCCTCCGCAGGCCATTTCAGGGAAAAAACGATGGAGTAGAGCAGATAAATTGGAAGGCTTTTGTACACGAACTGGTAGGCAATCTGCCCCCATTCCCGTGCCATCAGGTGAGTGAACAGATGTACCGGACGCATGAGATCCAGTGCAATCTGCCCTGTCCTGACACTAAGCGGAATGCCGAGTCCATTGGTCAGGAAGCCTGAAATCCAGAGTGATGCTTGCGTGAATGCAATGTAACTGATCATTCTCTGAACTCCGTATTCTCCAAGCTGGTGGTCGGCCCCGATGCCGATCCAGAGACAGGCGTACATGTAACCAAACATGGCGCTTGCCAGGTTATGTACCATGTGTGCCCCGCGATATTGCAGGTTTCGGGCGTAGGCTTTGGAAGCCAACGTAAAATAAAGCATATGACACCTCCGATAAGTGGATTGAACGGCGGACCCGTTCACTTCAGTCAAGGCGAAAAAGAGAGAAGGACAACAGCATACCAATTTATCCCTTCACAGGCAAGACATTTTTTTAGAGAATACTGGAATTTTAGGATTGTTCATGAATGCGCCACAAGACAGGTAGGGGTGAAATCCTTTATAATTAAGAGGTAAGACCGCAAACGTTTACAATTGTTTTTATTTAAATTTAAAATAACCGCCGGGCATGTGCCTGACGTTTGGTAGAATACCAGCACGAAAGCCGGCAAGAGAGAAGGATGTCATGAAGAAAATTGCATGGGTCACCGACAGCACCAGTACAATCGATTCCGCTTTTGCGGAGCAAAATCATATCTATATCGTGCCGCTGCGCATCGTATTTGGCGAGGAATGTTATCGGGAAACCGAGGAAATCTCGTCGGATACATTTTATGAGAAACTGGCAGCTTCTTCACAAGCGAGCAGTTCACAGCCGCCGATTGGCGAATTTATTGAACTGTATGAGTCACTGAAGGACAAGTATGATGAGATTATTGCGATTCATTGCTCAACGGAACTTAGCGGAACGCTCCACACCTCGATGCAGGCTGCGGACATTGCAGGCGTGACGGTTACCGCAATTGACTCAAAGGCAGGAGCCTATCCTCTTCGCGAGATGGTTATGCAAGGCCTGGAATGGCAGAAGCAAGGATGCTCGGCTACCGAGATTAAAACCCGCATTGAACAGATGATTGATAACATGTCTTTTTATCTGATTCCTGGCAGCCTTCAGAATCTTCACCGTAGCGGACGTGTGAGCGGAACACAGATGATCATCAGCCAACTGCTCAAAATAAACCTGTTGCTCCGGTTTGAAGAAGGCAAAGTGGTGGTGAACGAGAAGATCCGGACGTTCAAACGTACCAAAGAGCGTATGCTCGATATGCTGAAGAAAGACATGGAGAAAGTTAAACATGTGTGTATTATGCATGCGAACAATGATGATGAAGCCCATACGATTAAACAGCAGATCGCAGAAATTCTTCCTCGCTTGAAGACAGAGATTATGCCGTTTATTCCAGTGGTCAGCATTCATACTGGATCGGGTACAATCGGATTGTGCTGGATTCGCAGTGAACATGCATAACCACAAAAAAACTGATGGAGCACACTTAAAGTCCAAGTGTCTGCTTGGTCAGTTTTTTTTTGATCTGTTACTGATCAAACATCTGAATGAAGACAAGACTCGTTTCCTGCTAAAAACCATGCTCCGCTTGACTTGACATGCCATTGACATCCGCACCTACAAGGGATAGGATAGTGTCAACTGAGACACGAAGGAGATTAGAAAGACCATGACGATTCCAAAAACATTAACAATCGCTGGCTCGGATACGAGCGGTGGCGCAGGCATTCAAGCGGATTTAAAAACATTCCAGGAATTGGGTGTCTACGGGATGACCGTACTTACAACGGTTGTTTCTATGGAGCCTGAGACATGGGATCACCAGGTTTTTCCTGTTGAGTTGAACGTAGTAGAAGCGCAGCTTCGTACCGTTCTGGATGGGATTGGTTTTGATGCGATGAAGACAGGCATGTTGGGATCAGTGGATATCATTGAGCTTGTTGCCAAACATATTCGCCGCAGCGGTCTGCCACAAATCGTTATTGATCCGGTTATGGTTTGCAAAGGTACAGATGAAGTCCTGCAGCCGGAAAACACAGAAGCTATGATTGAGTTTTTGCTCCCAGGTGCTGATCTCGTAACGCCAAACCTGTTCGAAGCTTCTCAACTGGCAAAGAGTGGCCCGATTCGCTCCAAAGAGCAGATGGAAGCTGCAGCAGCCACCATTCATGCTCATGGTGCCAAACATGTTTTGATTAAGGATCGCGGTGTGATTAACCCAGGGAAAGCGATGGACTTGCTCTATGACGGGGCGAATTATGAGTGGTTCGAGGCTGATGTTGTCGGCTCCGGGTACACACATGGTGCGGGATGCACAACATCTGCTGCAATTACAGCCGGTTTGGCTCGTGGTCTTTCCGTGAAAGAGGCAGTTCGTGAAGGGAAAGCTTTTGTAACCAAAGCGATTGCTGGCGGGTTCCCATTGAACCGCTTTGTTGGCCCTACATTACATGTTGCACATCGTTTGGAGCATCAACTTTAATCAAGGGTGAAATACTATAGCCCGCATTAGGACAAGACGACATTACCAGAATATGATTGTGATAAAAACATTCTGAATTACATCTCAAGAGCGGTCAACAGAGCGTATATTGTCTGTTGGCTGCTTTTATTTTGCTCATTTTGATAAAAAATAGTAACTTTTGGTATATATTAATCGTATATATGGTGGAGCCGGTTCCTGAGTATAAACTGGATTCATCTGGATGTACCAGGACACATGAACGACACATGGAGCAGGTAAATTAAGTGTAGAAATCGAGAAGGAGAGTCGGTCATGATCAGAACCGTGCTTCTGGTAGAAGACGAAAGCCGCATTCGTGAGATTGTGGCCGATTATTTTATAAAAGAACAATGGAATGTGATTGAAGCGGAGGATGGAGTTCAGGCACTGGAACAGCTAGCTCTGCATCAGGTGGATTTGGTCATTCTGGATGTATTAATGCCTGAAATGGATGGGTGGACATTATGTGGTCATATTCGCTCCACTTCTGCCGTACCTATTATCATGCTCACTGCAAGGTCAGAGGATGATGACAAAATTCACGGATTCCAGTTAGGCGTAGACGATTATGTCACCAAGCCGTTCAGCCCCCGGGTTCTGGTTGCGCGAGCGGAGACGCTGATGAAACGTGTAGAAGGTGCAGTGGGGCGCGAGCAGGGGGCCATTCGCTTTGGCGAAGTTACCCTCGATCCGTGGGCAAGACGTTTGGAGAGGAACGGGATTGAGGTAGAGCTTGCACCCAAAGAGTATGATCTGCTGCTCTATCTGGCTCGAAATGCGGGCATTGTCTTATCCCGGGAAGCAATATTAAATCGGATATGGGGATTTGATTTTGAAGGCGATTCTCGTGTGGTAGATACGCATATCAAAAAACTCCGCAGTAAACTGGGCGATGAAGCAAAGTGCATTCGTACCGTCATTGGCACAGGGTACCGTTTTGAGGCAGAAGCATGAGAAGAAATGGCGTAACGATGAAGCTGTTTCTGGTCATGGCCGGATTTGTAGTCCTGCTGTATGGGACAACGGTGCTTGCCCAGCTGATCTGGTTCCCCGATTTCTACCAGCATCAGAAGATTACCAGTATGAAAAAGAAGCTATCTAAGTTCGAACAGCAATACTCTGCCAGTCACTGGAGTGATATGCAACTTGCGAAGGAAATGGGCAGATTCATGCGACAAAATCAGTCCCATCTCATTATATTAACGAGCACAGGCAAGCTGGTGGATGATCCCTTTCATATCACGCTTCTTCAGGAAGACGGCAAACGTGTGAAGGTATCGTTGTCGTTGTTCATTAATAGTGAAAATGCAGGCTGGATCAGGTCGCATCTCAAATTTGGACAAAAGCTGACGGTAAAAGGGTCTTCCAGCGATCAGGGAAAACCTGAACCTACGGTGTATCCCTTCAAAATTCAAAATGCAGCTTCTGCTGCATGGGGCACAGAAACTTTTCAAGAATCGCTGTTACCTGTGCAGGAATGGACGGGAGTTCTAACGGAAGTTGTGCTGCCGGATCTTTCTACCTGGAGTCAGAGACAAGGTCTGCTCGTGCAGGCTCTGGACAGTCGATTCCCATTGTCGTCAGAAGATCAGCAAAAACTGTCTAACGGCAAAATGATTAATGAAGAATGGACAGAAAGCTGGAGCGGAGTGCGTAACATCATTACCATTGCTCCTGTGCACCGTGCCGGTGCGGAGCAGCAGTTGATTTTCTCCCTCACCTCCCTGCAGGAGATGCGGGAAGCAAATGAAGCTACTCGTTTATTTTATGGATACTTTGGCATAGGTGCCTTTGTACTGATTCTGCTGCTCGCGCTGTTACTGTCCAGAATAATAACCAAGCCTTTAATCGCTTTGAATCATGTTGCGAAAAAGATGTCCACGCTGGATTTCACGGTGAAATCATCGATCCGGCGCAAGGATGAGATTGGCAGTCTATCCGACAGTCTGAATGCTTTGTCAGGTACACTTGGCCAGACGCTTGAGGAACTCAAGCAGGCTAATGATCAGATGCGTACGGATATGGAATTGAAACAGCAGATTGAACAGCGTCAGCGTAAATTTTTTGCGGATGCTTCTCATGAACTCAAGACACCGATCAGTATTATTAAGGGATATTCTGAAGGGCTAAAAGACGGTGTGAGCGAAAACAAACGGGAACGTTATATTGAAGTCATTGTAGACGAAGCCATCAAGATGGAAACAATGGTTGAGGAAATGCTGGATCTGGTCAGACTGGAATCTGCCGCGATTCAACTGAATATCGGAGCGGTTGCTCTGGGGGATATGATTGAAGATATTGCTGGGCGCCTTGGGCCTCAGTTGAAAGATAAAGGACTTGAAGTGGTGCTTGTCTCCACAACGGAGCAGACCATTGAAGGGGATCGAAGCAAGCTGGAGCAAGTATTTTACAATATTATGATGAATGCTATACGCCACGCAGTTCCGAAAACCGATATAATGATTGAGATTAACAGGCACGAAGGTTGTGTTCACGTCACGATCGAGAATAAAGGCGAACACATTGCGGAAGAGGAACGGCAATTTATATGGGAGAGGTTCTATCGTGTAGAGCGCTCGCGCAATCGCAAAATGGGAGGGACCGGGTTAGGCCTAGCCATTGCGAAACAGATTCTGGATCTGCACGGATGTGGTTATGGTGTGGAGAACACACCGGATGGCGTACGTTTTTATATTACATTTCCTAAAGCCTAGTATGAAAGGAAGTTATATTTTATGAAGTCTTTACCATCCATTTTAACCTTGGGGAATTTAAGTTCGGGGATGCTTGCGGTCATTATGGCGATTCATGGGGAGTTTGCCTTGGCTGTAACAATGATATGGGTTGCGATGTTCTTTGATTTGTTTGATGGATATGCAGCACGCAAGCTTCATTGCGAAGGGGACTTTGGCAAGGCGCTAGACTCGCTCGCCGATGTGGTCTCCTTCGGGACAGCGCCCGTGCTGATTTTGTACCTCAATTCGATGACTGAAGTTGGGATGATCGGTATGGCACTGACGGCACTGTTTCCGGTATGCGGAGCGCTTCGTCTTGCGCGTTACAACTGCCAGAAAACACCGGTTAGCGGTTTTGTAGGAATGCCGATTACGTTTGCAGGCGGACTGATGTCCTTCTTCGCCCTGTGGAGTCCTTATTTTAATCAAGGTGTAGCGTATATGGTTATTATTGGGTTATCCGGTCTCATGGTTAGTCAAATCCGATTTCCTTCATTGAAGCAAATACTGCCCTCTCATGAGAAGGATATTGTGGAACCGAAATAAGGAGCGAGTCAAGTATGGAAATTGCTAAAGAGATTATTGGTCAATATGGGTATTTTGCAATATATGGTATACTCGCTCTCGGTGTCATTGGGATGCCAATTCCGGATGAGGTGCTGATGACCTTTGTTGGTTATCTCGCCTCCATCTCGGTTCTGAATTATTCCGCGTCCATTTTAGTCAGCTTTGGCGGGGCGTTTACAGGAGGGCTGCTGAGTTATACAATCGGCAGAAAAGCAGGTCGGCCCCTGTTTGATAAATATGGAAAATGGATCGGCGTAAACGCCAAGCGATTCAGGAGGGTGGAGACATGGTTTCTGAAATATGGATCATGGTCCATTATTCTCGGTTATTTCATCCCAGGTATTCGTCATCTGATGTGCTGCTTCTCCGGCATGAGCCGTATGGCGATGAGCAGATATGTTATTGTATCCAGTATTGGTGCCTTTGCCTGGTGTGTCGTATTTATCTCGATTGGCTTCTATGTGGGTGTGTTAACCTAGATTGGACAACCCTTAGGACAGACGGACGGACTAATTTCTAAAATACATCTTAGGATTGAAGACCTCTTTGCGTTTAAGGTGGTCTTTTTTTGCTGTGTATTTTCTGAGGAAAGAAACAGCAAAAATTCACCAGAACCCAACTAGAAGCACGATAGAACCAAACCAGAACCAACGAGAACCAACCAGAACCAAACCAGAACTATACTAATTTCGTTTTTATTCTACGCTAAGCCCATCCTAGATCAGCAAACTTCACAGCGAGTCCATCACAAGCCAATTCCATTTCACTAATCAACGAGAGAGCCACTGGAATAGACCAGTTAGATGTAAAACTCTTCCTCAATAATTCTAACGATCACAGATGAGCTTATTTGCACGGTTTTGAGCTGTCTGGAATTCTAACGATCACCAGAGAGCTTATTTCAGCAAAAATACAATAAATAGACCTGTTTTCCCACCAAATGACCGAAATAAGCTCTCCTGAGATCGTTAGAAAATAAAAAGGTGTAATATACGCCAAATAGCGTCTCTGGTGATCGTTAAAAAAATTGCTGCTCATAAGGTTTCGCATAAGACTGCGGCTACTTCATAATCATCAGCTAAAACACTTTGAGACGATATTTAGTCATCAGCGGCAGATCGGGCTGTACGACCATAGAGTCACATTTGGTTTTATGCAATGCACATAGGGAGTATGAGTACCTAAGAACATTGTGGAGAAACGTTCACGCCTAAGGAGACACGTGCAACGTGACACATTGGAATCACATTCACTATGTGTATGACACGCGCTAACACTGCACTCAGGAACTAAGACTGCGCAGTCGAGACACGTCCGAGGCACATACACTTACTCGTTTTACGCTCGTAGAGCATAAGTTCGATACCGCTGATTGCCGCTTGCGACATATATTATTTGTTGGTCCAACAGGCTGCGGAGAACCCGTCTTGTGTGGACGTCAGAGATACGCAGATGTGTTGCGAGCTCCAGAGGTGTAAACGGCCGGATTATACGTCTCGCATACCGGACGGCCTCAGCATCCAACCAGTTCAAGGATGCTGGTGCATCTGCCGCCATAAACTTCCCCATGAAAGCCAGCACGAGTTGCTGGCACTGTTTTGGCTCGTCTTTGATGGAGAGATAAGCAATCGGCAGAAAAGTCCAATCATCCAATGTTAGCAGACAATGCCGCCAGCAGAGATCTTTGAAACGTCTCACATCCAGATCACGAGCGTGAGGCCCGTAACCCTGAATCTCTATACCCCCCTTTACACCGTTCCCTGGTAAGTAGGCAAGATCGAGGTAACGATAGCCGTTGTGAAAATCTCGAACTTCCCATTCCGGATGCAGATGGTTGAAATTTTTCATCACGGGGAACCAGACGGAGCGCAAAAACTCCAATGTCCCGTGTTCAAGACCCTGTTCGATTCGCGAACGAATCCTTGGATTGATTTTCTTGGCGAGCAGTGCTTTCATCCATTCTTCATATGCCTCATCAAAATTTTGATTTATTGTGCTCATGACCATACATCCTCCTTACCAAGTTAGATAAATAAATGTAAAAAGCCGCTTTGCCCAGTCTTTCCTGCCTCCATGATTGGAAGGTTGGAAAAATGGACAAAGCGGCGTGTGCTTCACGACTCAACTGATTAATAATTCACTGATGCAGTGACTCATTTTATTAGATTTTCATTCGATTTGTATATTTTTTGAAGTTTCTGTACCAATTCTGTACTGGTTCTATTCTGGTCAAATACTAAACCAAGTATAACTCAGACTCAGTTTAGATGCTACTCCCGCTTACCGCCTGCTGCTCACCCGTTCCGATGGGAATCCTCAATCCCTTGTTCCACACGTTGTTCCCTTTTCTTACGGGCAAACGTGATTTTGAGCAACGGGGGTGTAACCAGTGTGGTGACAATGACCATGATCACTACGCTGGTAAAATATTCGGCATCAAGTAAACCTGATGCAAGTCCAGTCGAGGAAATGATGAGGGCAACTTCACCTCTGGAGATCATGCCCGCACCAATGGCTATCGAAGAAGAACGATCAAAACCGGTCAACCTGGCTCCCGCCCCGCCTCCGAGAAGTTTGGTCACAATGGCAACGATGCTAATGACAACGATCAGACCAAGCTGTGAGCCAACACCCTCAAAGGTTACATTCAGTCCGATGCTGACGAAAAAGACAGGCACAAAGATGCTGTACGCAATCGGTTCAACCTTTTGCTCCACCTCATGTTTGAAGCTGGTTTGAGACACAGCTATACCCGCCGCAAATGCACCAATAATCCCGGCAACACCCATCCATTCCGCGAAGTAGGAGAATCCGAAACAGATGATGAGTCCAGCCGTGATCACAGTCTCCGTTACACGTAGCGGAGCCATCCATTTCATAATCCGTGGTACAAGCAGCCAGCTTGCGGCAATAATGATGACAAAGAACAACAGCTTTTTGCCAATAAGCCAGCCAATGGAAACGTCTCCGCCACCTGTTCCAAGCACACTCATCATCACCGCCAGCAGAACCACGACAAGCACATCATCTACCACGGCTGCCCCGAGTATGGTTGTGCCCTCACGAGAACCGAGTTGATCCATATCCTTCAACGTTTGCACCGAGATGCTTACGGATGTGGCGCAGAATAACAGACCAAAGAATAGCGCATGTGTCTGCGACATGCCAAAGGCAACAGCCGAACCGTATCCTCCGATAAAAGGTAAAATAACTCCGCCCACCGCGACAGCGAAAGCGGACTTCCAATTTTTCTTCAATTGCTCCAGGTCGGTTTCCAGACCGGCGATAAACATGAGCAACAATACGCCGATCTCGGCCATGTAATGTACAAAATCAGTTTTTTCAACCCAACCGAGCAGTGCAGGCCCGAGAACAACACCCACAATCAGTTTTCCGAGCACGGATGGTTGGCCTAACCGGACAGACAGATCACCGGCAAGTTTAGTGAAAATCAAAATAAGGACAAGAGCTAAAATAAATTCCACAGACGATTTCTCCTCTCAGATCGCAACGTACTTAGAATATCCTTTCCAAGGGGAAACAACCCGTCCCAGCCTGGAAAAGACAAAAGGCATGGAACAACGATAACAAGTTACCGTTCCATGCCTGTAAAAGACAAAGAGGGGCCCTTGGTGACAGGCTCCTCCATAGTCGATGCGTATGTAATTAAGTGCATTAATTATACCACATCTGCAGACTCAGGTAAAATAGTACCGGTGTGAAGAAGGATGAAAAAGGCTCCAAACGGGCATTTATACGTAAAGGCAGCATATGTTTGTTCAGAGTGTTGTCACTTAACAGCCCTGAATTGCCGCGATATAATGATATAGAACACAGAAAGTTAGGATATGAGGAGGATTTTGCATTGGCTAAAAAGGATACAGGGGGACTGAACACGTCCAATCGGGCGACCCCGACCAGTAATAAAAATTTCGCAGGTATTATTATTACCATCTCCATTCTTGCTAACGTTATCATCTTGTTATTGTTTTTTGCACCATCGATCGGTTACAAAGGTGAGGTGACGTTTGACATTACCGTGTTGCCGCGCTTTAATGCCGTGTTTAACAGTTTCACCTTTATCTTTTTGCTTGCTGCGCTGATCGCGATTATTAAACGTAACGTCAAGCTGCACAAACGCTTTATTTTGGCGGCATTTTCAACGACGCTGCTGTTCCTGGTGACGTATCTGACGTTCCATTATCTTTCTCCGGAAACGTCCAAGTTTGGCGGCGAGGGTATCGTTCGTTCGATCTATTTCTTCATATTGATTACACACAGTATTCTGGCTGCCCTGATCGTGCCGCTTGCGCTGTTTACGTTAGTATGGGGCTGGACAAACCAGTTGCAGAAGCACCGTAAAATTGCACGCTGGACCATGCCGATTTGGCTGTATGTCAGCTCTACAGGTGTAGTCGTTTACCTGATGATGGCACCGTATTATTGATTTTATTGCATACCATTAACGATTCGTATGATGAATGTTGCTTTGATTGATCTGAAATGAGCTGTATCCATCCATTACGGACACGGCTAATGATGTATAAGTTCGCTGGTTCTCCGGGTAATGTATCCAAGGAAGGAGAGGTCATATCATGTACAGAATAGTGTTGATTCGTCATGGACAGAGCATGTGGAACGTGGAAAACCGGTTTACCGGTTGGACGGATGTGGATCTGACCGAGGATGGGTATGGTGAAGCGCGCAAGGCGGGGAAAATCCTGAAAGAGCAGGGGTTTGATTTTGACTGTGCCTACGCCTCGGTATTAAAACGTTCCATTCGTACGCTAGATATTGCGCTGGATGAGATGGACTTGATGTGGATTCCGATTGAGAAGACGTGGAAGCTGAATGAGCGGCACTATGGAGCGCTGCAAGGGCTGAACAAACAGCAAACAGCTTTGAAATACGGGGAAGACCAGGTTCATGAATGGCGACGTTCGATAAACATTTCCCCACCACCTCTGGATGAGAATGACGATAGGTATGTGCAGGATCTGAACAAGTACAAACGCCTTGGCTGCACGATCCCGCGTACAGAGAATTTGATGGATACGTCCAAGCGAGTGCTGGAATACTGGGATGCAGAGATTAAACCGATGGTTTCTTCGGGAAAAAGGGTACTGATCTCCGCGCATGGCAATACGCTCCGTTCACTTGTCATGCATCTGGACCAATTGTCCGAAGCAGACGTGATGGCGCTCAACATCCCGACAGGCATTCCGCTTGTCTATGAGTTGAACGAAGATCTGCACCCGACCGGTCATTTTTATCTAACCGCTGATGGCTCAACCTACAAACATGAAGAGATGAGCCACGTAGCTCGACCATCCGATTGATGACGAGTCCACAGATCTCAAACATCTCGTTAAACTGGATGAAATCACGGGATGCCTAATAAAGCTTAGATTGAGTCAAAGAAATCATGAGATAGCTTATACAGCCTCGTGTAATGGAGCACAATATTTAAGAATCAGGATGATTGCCGAATGTTAGTTCTTTCGGTAATCATCTTTTTTGTACTGTTGAACCTGATATCAGGGTTGTGGCTGATGGGGAAACGATTTATTTTACGAAGGCAAGCCTTAAGATCGTTTCGTTTGCGCTAGATCGGGTAAAACTCAAACAAGACACGATGTACATGAATCCCAGAAGGAGGAGAGTTACTATGTCGAAACGCAAATTGCTCATGACGGCGATTGGAGCTGGAGTGACGTATCTAATGAGGAATAAGCAGGCCCGAGACAAGGTCATTAGCACGGTGTCCAATATGGTGAAAAAGAACGGATCATCATCTCGTACCGCTACCCCACGGGTGGAAGTTAACAACAGAGAGTGGAAGAATTAAGGTAAGGTCATGAAAAGTAATAAAATAACTAACAGAGCCTGGGATGGTAGTTCCGGGTTTTTCTGATATGCTGTCTGAACGTTATTGGGAATGAGCGATTATGCGATTTTTTCCAGGAAGAATGATACAATGAATACTTGCAGAACGTATGGAGAGGAGATGCACTTATGGAAAATGGTCGTTTGAACACAACCATGAGCAAAAATCGTTTGGGCACATCCGAATTCATGGTGGGGGAGATCGGACTGGGCTGTATGTCGCTTGGAACGGAAGTCAAACCTGCGGTGGAACTGATTCACGAAGCGCTGGATCTGGGGGTTAACTTGCTGGACACAGCCGATCTGTACGATGCCGGACGGAACGAAGAGATCGTGGGACAAGCGATCAAAGGGCGCCGGGATCAAGTCATTCTGGCGACCAAAGTGGGAAACCGCCGTATTCCTGGCAAGGAAGGTTTGTCATGGGACCCGTCCAAAGCTTATATCAAGCAGGCTGTGCATGAGAGCCTCAAACGGCTGCAGACCGATTATATTGATCTTTATCAGTTGCACGGAGGCACGCTGGATGATCCAATCGATGAGACCATTGAAGCATTTGAGGAGTTGAAGAAGGAAGGACTTATCCGACACTATGGCATCTCTTCCATTCGACCTAACGTGATTCGGGAGTATGTAGGGAAATCATCCATTGTCAGCGTGATGAATCAATACAGTGTGTTGGATCGCCGGGCTGAAGAGGAAGTACTACCTTTACTAGAGCAAAAAGAAATTAGCGTCATCGCTCGCGGCCCGGTTGCCAGTGGTGTACTGGCAGAATCAGGAACAGCGAAGGCGGATAAAGGATATTTAGACTACACGCCAGAGCAGCTGCATCACATTCGCCAAGGCCTGGCTGGACTGGTCAAGGATGATCGCAGCATGGCACAGACGGCGATCCGTTATGCGCTTGCGCACCCTGCTGTTGCTGCTGTCGTGCCTGGAGCAAGCTCCAGAACACAATTGCTGCATAACATTGCTGCTGCTTCGTCAGCCCCGCTCACCGCCGCCGAGATCCAGGTCATCAGGGAGCAGAGTCCTGCCAACCGGTATACGCAACATCGCTGAAGGGTGGGTTACCTGTTTTCAAATGTAACTATTTGAAGTACAATAAAGTCAGGCAACAGTTGTAGCAAGATGAGTAGCCTGAACGATGAACCATTTCTACACCAATGAACAACTGATAACAAAACGACATAAGGAGAGAAACTTATATGGAAAGAATTCAAAGTGAACAGCAATACCGCGACCTGATTAACTCCGACGGTTTAACGGTCATTAAATTTGATACAAACTGGTGTCCGGACTGCAAAAACCTGGATCGATTCATCGGTGACGTTATGGATCAGCATAGCGACAAATCGTTCTATGCACTGGATGCGGAAAAGTTCCAGCCATTTGCAGAAGAGAACGGTGTACGTGGCATTCCAAGCCTGCTCGTGTTCCAGAATGGCAAGAAGCTTGCACATCTTCACAGCAAATGGGCAAAAACGCCTGCACAAATCTCCGAGTACCTGGAGACACTTGAATCCAAAGTGTAAGCCGGATAGCCATAGATGTGGTGATTGGTGCTTATATTCGTTAATGATGATCCCTCGAATAGTTACACAACAAAACTAAATCCCCTATTTGTCTTTGGACAAGTAGGGGATTGTTCCGTTCGCATTATGATTTATCATCTTTCATCTGAATAACATCAACAGGAACTTGTTTAGAATTTGTTCAGTACTGTTCCGTTATACTGATAGAACAAACTGAATATTGGAGTGAACAAGAGGCGCATGAGCAGAGAGATTTTGGAGGAAATGCACCAGTTAAGCCATAATAATGACCGCAGATATCTTTTACTGATGATCGGTGTCAAACAAATGTTACATGAACAGAAGTTGAACAGATATCGATGGTTGGGGAGACTTAAAGAGCGGAAAAGACAGCGGAGCATACAGGCTGACCGGTGGGAATAACATCGAATTTTAAAATATGCTATAGAATTTCGATGAGTATATGTACATAATGAATCATACTAAAATAGCGGCACTGTCTTCCATACGGAAGCAGGGCCGCTATTTCTGTTTAAAACAACTGATCTGTTTGATGTTTATAAGAATTACATCATCAGGATCACGAAAAATACAGCTGCGAGTACAAAACGGTACACAGCAAAGACGGTCAGACTCAACCTTTTCAGAATGGACAGGAACGTCTTGATTGCGAGCATGGCAACAATGAACGCAGCGATAAAGCCGATTGCAAAGATGAGAAAATCATCGCTCTTCAGATGATCAATGCTTTTGTACAGGTCATATCCCGTGGCACCAATCATGATTGGAACGGACACGAGGAAGGTGAACTCTGCCGCAGCTACCCGGCTGATTCCGGCAAACAAGCCGCCCGAGATCGTGGAGCCGGAACGGGAGAAGCCTGGCCACAACGCCAAAATCTGGAACATACCCACAGCAAACGCCTGTTTATAGGTAATATCGTCAACGTCATGTGTGGTAATACGAGAGCTTTTGTTGCTCCAGCGTTCAGCTACAATCATCAATATACCACCGATCACAAGGCTGTACAGAACGGTTTGTGGACCAAACAAGTGAGCCTTGATCCAGTCCCGGAACACAAGTCCGATGACAACAGCAGGAACCATCGCCAGAATGATATGTCCCAGATTGAGGCGGCGGGAATACGGCCTTTTGCCTCCAGTGAAGCGAAACATATCAATGAATTTGTTCCAGTACAGTACAACAACAGCCAGTACAGCACCAAGCTGGACAACCACCTCAAACGTTTTGACTGACTCGTTGTCCTCTGATAGACCCAGCAAATGAGCTGTCAGAATCATGTGTCCGGTAGAGGACACGGGCAAAAACTCAGTCAAACCTTCGATGATGCCCATAATAATGGATGATATAAAGTCCAATTCTCTTCCTCCTTGAGATGCAGACGACAAGCGATATGGCCTGTCCTGCTATGACGATGTCTGTTCTTTCGAACAAGACTATTCTCTATTATGCTCAGAATGGTCTCGCACTTCAACTCTATGCTTGTAATCCATTGTTTAAAACTATATTGACAAAAACCGAGTTATCCAATAGGATATACATTAACTGACTGACTGATCAATCGGGAGGGCTTGAAGAATGGCTAAACATAGCGGTTTGGAACCCGGAGAAGAACGCCGGGACCAATTTATTCGCATAGCGATGGAACGTTTCGCAACCCAGGGGTATCATCAGACCAAAATCTCTGATATTGTTCGCGAAGCCGGAGTTGCTCAAGGAACCTTTTATTGGCACTTCAAAAGTAAGGAAGCCATTGCCTCTGAGATTTTGTTAACCGGCAGAGAGCAACTACTGGAAGCCATAGGGCAAGGATACCGTAAGGATGCCGGATCGGTTGAGGATATGGTGGGGGCATCGGAGAAGCTATTCACTGCTTTGTTCACCTTTGCTGCACAGAACCGCTATTTCATGGAGTTGTTACTTAAAGGTATTGTGACCGAAGATTCCGTCCAGCGACTGGTTGAGAAGACTCGTAATGCGGTGGAGACAGCGTTCCGCCACAACATGGAGCGAGCTATCGAACTGGGGATGCTGCCAGCAGACATGAATGTACCTCTCCGTGCGGCATTACTTGTTAGTATGATTGAGGGCATGATCTCACGCTGGTTGTTTGGTTCAGAGGAACTGCATAGCCGATTCGCGGAGATGAAAGCTGCTGAATTAGCAGCTGAAGCGGCGAGTTTTGAGTTTTACGGCCTGCTCGGTACATAAATGTCGGCAAGGTCGAAGGTTTTATTTTTCAGGCAAAAGAGGCAGACAGGATAGACATTCACACTTCTTCACATGATTAAGCCAGTCACAGGGAATAATGGAATCACCAAGAGAAACATACGATGAATGAGAGGAAGTTAACGTCATGAATAACACATATGGAACTAAAATTCGCAAAGGGTGGTCTTTCACCGCAATTCTGCTTATGGTTGTGCTCGTACTGAGTGCGTGCGGCAGCAAACCAGCGGCGGAGAATGGCAACACAAACAATGCAGCACAGTCTGGTGGCAACGAACTGGAACAGATCAAATCAGCAGGTGTGATCAAAGTCGGTATGATGGGTACGTATCGTCCATATAACTTCCTGAATGACAAGAAAGAGATGGACGGATTTGATGCGGATATCGCACGTGAAGTCGCGAAGCGTCTCGGTGTTAAGGTTGAATTTGTGTCTCAGGAGTTCTCGGGTCTGACACCAAGTCTGCAAGCGAAAAAGCTGGATGCGATTATCAGCCAAATGACGATTACGGATGACCGTAAAAAAGTACTGGATTTCAGTGATCCATATATCACAAACCAAGTCAAAATCATTGTCAAAGAAGACAACAACGATATTACCAAACTGGAAGACTTCAAAGGCAAAACGATCGGTGTAGGTTTGGGCACGAATGACGAAACATACCTGCGTAACGAAGTGCTGCCCAAAGTCGGAGATTTTACAATCAAAACGTACGATGATGTTATCTCATCCTTGAAAGACCTGAACGCAGGACGGATCGATGCAACGATCAACAACCTGTACGCATTGAAACCGATCGTGGATGCCAATGGATTCAAAATTAAAGCTGTAGGCGAAGCAATCAAAAGCGACCAGGCAGGTATTGCAGTGCGCAAGGACAACCCTGAGCTTGTATCTGCACTGAACGATGCATTGAAAGGCATGAAAGATGACGGCACGTACAATACCATTTTCAAAAAATGGTTTGGTGAAGAGCCTGCGCAATAATGAACCAGCAAGGCGAAGGGAAGTTTGATCCATGGAACTGATATTCGAGAATATCCCCTTCTTTCTGAAGGGGGCTTATTATACGCTTTATGTTACGGTGATCTCCATGTTTTTTGCCTTTATCATCGGGGTGCTTGTAGCTATTGCCCGGCTTAAAGGGCCGATGTGGTTAAGGCTGATCGCCAGATTTTATGTATCCATCATGCGGGGAACCCCGCTACTCGTGCAATTATTCGTTATCTATTACGGGCTTGTAGACTATGGTGTAACCCTTGGGTCGTTGACCGCCGCTTGTCTTGGTCTCAGTCTGAACGCAGGAGCGTTCCTGTCCGAAACGTTCCGCGGTGCGATTCAAGCGGTGCCTAAAGGGCAAACGGAAGCGGCATACGCTACGGGCATGACGCCGGCTCAGGCGATGAGACGTATTATTTTCCCACAGGCCGTGCGCATTGCCATTCCACCGATGGGCAATACCTTTATTGGTATGCTCAAGGAAACATCACTGGTGGCGGCGATTGGTGTTACGGAGTTGTTGCGTTCTGCACAGCTTCTGGTGTCGCAGTATGCGCTGAACATGCCATTTTATCTGGCAATCGGCGTGATCTACTGGATCATGAGTATCGGCTTCTCGGCCATTCTGGAACAAGTGGAGCGCCGGCTTGCCCGGGCTTACTAAAGGGGGAGAGAACCGGGTGATTACAACAACTGGATTAACGAAACGGTTTCAAAATCATGAAGTACTCACCAATATCGATATGCACGTTGATGCGAAAGATATTGTTGTCCTGCTGGGGCCCAGCGGCTCAGGAAAAAGTACATTGCTACGCTGTCTCAATGGGTTAGAGCAGTTGTCCGGCGGACAGATTGAAGTGAACGGCATTGTGGTGAACAGTGCAGATCCGCTGCGTGTTCAGCGTTCCCGGGTACTGGAGATTCGTCGTCAGACCGGCATGGTATTTCAGCAGTTTAACTTGTATCCACACAAGACGGTGCTTGGCAATGTAATGGAAGGTCTTGTGACGGTGAAAAAAATTAAACGGGACGAAGCTGCCGAACGCGGACGGCTTTTGCTGGATCGTGTAGGTCTGTCAGATAAGCAGGATGCTTATCCTTCCCGTTTATCAGGTGGACAGCAGCAGCGCGTTGCCATTGCACGGGCACTGGCGATGGAACCGGAAGTCATGCTGTTTGACGAACCCACCTCAGCCCTTGACCCCGAACTGGTTGGAGAGGTGCTGTCAGTGATGAAGGAGCTGGCACAGGAAGGCATGACGATGCTGGTCGTGACACATGAGCTGAAATTTGCCCGGAATGTGGCGAACAAAATTGTCTTTATGGCTGACGGTTCTATTGTAGAGACAGCAAGCCCGGAAGCTTTTTTCGAACATCCGGAGCAAGAGCGCACACGACAGTTCCTGCGGCAGATTACCGAATTTTAGGCTACCCCCTAAATCATTCTTGAAATTTTTTTACACTTTAACGGAGAGGAAGGAAAACATCATGAATGTAACAACAGTATGGAAGGGAAAACGCGCGTTTACCTCCGAAGGACCTTCAGGGTATGCGGTAGGTATGGATGCCACAGCGGCATATGGCGGTGACAGCCAAGGCGCTACGCCGATGGAATTGTTGCTGGCTGGACTTGGCGGCTGCATGGGAATCGACATTACGATGATCCTGGATGCTTTTCTGGACAAGATTGATTCGATTGAGATTGAAGCGCAAGGCACACGCAGCGAGGATATGCCAAAAGGGTTCACATCCATTGACCTGATCTTCAAAGTAGACGGTGATATCCCGGATTATCGAATCTGGAAAGCCATCCAAATGGCAGAAGAGAAATACTGCGCGGTTTCTGCATCACTCAGCGCAGATATCCATCCGAAGCTGATTCTTAACGGCGTAAGCACTCCTCGTCCTTAAGATTACAACGTGAACTTTTACATCGAAAAGACATGTTAAAGCGATTATGAAGGCATTCCCAATCAGGGGAGTGCCTTTTTGGCTTCTGCATATTTTTTGATTAGGAACCCAGACGCCTGTAACAACTTCGTCCTATATCTCCTTTTTAATGTCAAATCGTACGCTGCATTTATATGGTATGATGAATGCGCAGGTAAGAATGACCTGGTTCTAATGATCCGAGATGTAAGCGCTTATACAGATGACGGAAGGTGCATATATGTTAAAACGGCTGATTCGAATTTCAAATGATCTGAAATTAAAGCATAAATTGCTCATTTCCTATGTGCTTGTTGTTATGATTCCGGTGCTAATTATCGGCTTGGCGGTCACCAGTTATTTTCGTCAGCAGGCGCTGGATAATGCCATTGGACAGACGATCATCAACGTGGATAAAATCAAAAGCCAGACGGCAACCATGCTGCGTGTGCCTACCGACATATCCAATCTGCTTATGTTTAATACCGATCTCAAGGAGATCGTAAATCGGCAGTATAAAAGTGTGGGGGAGCTGACCTCAGCTTACCTCGCGTATAAAGATTTTCAGGAATACAGGCGGCTATATCGCGAAATTGCGGGTATTCGTTTTTACTCAACCAACCCGACATTGATTAACAATCTGGAGTTTATTCCGGTCAATGAGCGAACCAAGGAGAGTTACTGGTACAAGGAAGCGCTCAAAACGACGAGCATTGGCTGGTTTTATATCCCTGGCAACGAAGACAATCCGGTTCACCGGTTAAGTCTGGTGCGCAAGGTTCCTTTTGCCGAATATAAGACCGAAGGGGTACTTATGATTGTAATCAATCAGGAAGAACTCAACGGTTTGTTGCGACAGGAGCAGTTCGAGACGTTGATTACGGATGAGCAGGGGTATGTCGTGGCAGCAAAAAATACCGAACTGGTCGGCAAAACGCTGGACGAGCTTGATTTCGGCGTCGACCTCCAGAGTCAACCCAAAGGCACTATTGAAGCTGACTTCCAGGGTGAACCCTCCAATATTGTGATTGATGAACTGGGGCCGGGGTCAAGCTTTAATAAACTGAAGGTCATCTCGGTGTTTGCTACCAAAAATATTGTCAAAGATGCCAAACAGATTAGCCAGATCGGCATGATATTTATTACCTTGGTGCTGGTGATTGCACTGCTGCTGGTGTATATCATTTCTTTTCTCACCTCGAACCGGCTGCTCCGGCTCAGTAAACATCTGAACAAGCTGGCTCTTGGGGACTTGAATGTCACTTCGCGCATTGATGGGAACGATGAGATTGGACAATTGTCGCGCCAGTTCAATTACATGGTGAAAAGTATTAATGAGCTGATGACCCAGGTCGTCGAAACAACAGAACAGAACAACCAATTGGAAATCGCCCAAAAAGAGATTAAACTGAAAATGATGGCTAGTCAGATTAATCCTCACTTTTTGTTTAACGCACTTGAATCTATTCGCATGAAAGCTCATATCAAGGGAGAAGCCGAGATTGCGAATATTGTCAGGCTACTAGGCAAGCTGATGCGGAAAAGTCTGGAGATTGGCAGCGGCAAAACGACCTTCCGGGCAGAACTGGAAATGGTACGTTCCTATCTCGAAATTCAGAAATTCCGGTATGGAGATCGGCTGGCGTTTGAGATACTTCTGGATCCTGAGGTGGAGAAGATGTATATTCCGCCGTTGATCATACAGCCGATTGTGGAGAATGCGATTGTGCATGGACTAGAAAATAAAGAAGGAACCGTGCAGGTGCATATTCACATTGTTATGGAGGATGGACTGGTTCAGGTTCGAGTGAAAGATGATGGAGCGGGGATCACGCCAGAACGGCTTGCAGAAGTAATGCAGTTTGTCAGCGGGCCCGAAGAACAGGAGAAGAGCCGGATTGGAATACGCAATGTGCATCAGCGTTTGACTTTGACGTACGGAGAAAATGCCGGATTACAGATCAACAGTGTGTATGGGGAAGGAACGGAGGTTTCTTTCACCTTACCAGCAGGAGGGAACCAGCATGTATAAAGTATTGTTGGTAGACGATGAACCAAGCATTCGCGAGGGACTGACCACGATTATCGATTGGGAAAAATACAGCTTCCAGGTCATGGCTACAGCCGGAAGTGGACGCGAGGCGATTGCCTGTTTCAACGAAATGAAGCCTGACCTGACCATTATTGATATACGGATGCCAGGCATGACGGGCCTGGAAGTCATCGAAGAGATCCGTCAGCATGAACCGGAGGCGCATTTTCTGATTTTGAGTGGTTATGCTGACTTTGATTACGCCAAAAAAGCGATCAGCTTCGGGGTGGATGGTTATCTGCTGAAGCCGGTGGATGAAGAAGAGATCATCGCTGAGCTGGAACGCATCGCGGTGCAGCTTCATCAGGAACGGGAAACGCAGACTCGCTATGCTGGTGAAGATACAGTATACAGGGAACATCAGATTGAAGCGCTACTGTACGACTCATTGCAAGGTACAGAGAGCAAGGAAGAGGACAGTCTTGGACTTCACTGGCCGCAGTATCAAGTCATTTTGCTGGAGATTCATGCTGCGCTTGATCTGCAGCGGGGCAATGAGATGAAGCGCAAACTGATTGAAACCTTTGATCAGAAGGAAAGAGGTATCGTATTTTCATATCATTCCGGCTTGGGGCTATTAATTAAAGAAGCGGTTATCCAGAATTCTTCTGCACAGAGTCTCTATGGTGAATTGCAAACATTACTTGCAGAATGGAATGTGCACATGTACGCTGCTGCCGGAGAACCGGTACAGTCAACAGCGGAGATTGCCAGATCGTACACACAGGCGAGCAGCCTGCTTGCAGAACGTTTTCTGTTTACAGAGCAACGGATCAAACGCTGGGATGAAGCGCGTCTTTCTCCCACAAGTACAGAAAGAGACGGAAGGCTAATCGAAACAGACGGAGTACAGGAGCCTGACGAAGTTGAGTTGGCAGACAAGCTATATTACGCCCTGGATATTCGCAGCAGTGAATCGGTCATGCGTGTGCTTGAAGAGATGCAGGAACGTCTGATTCCGTATCACTGGACAGAGCAGGCAATCAAGACCGTATTCTCTCAGGTGTTTTCGCTTGCATTCAACAAACTTGCCGCAGCTAATCAGCATATGCAATCCATTATGCAGGAGCACTCCGTGCTGATTAATGAGGTATACCATCAGTTGACGATGGCTGATCTTAAAGTGATGGCGACGGAGCACCTGAATCGTCTAATTCAGCGTATGGGCGGAGGCAGCACGGACACGGTGATGAAACAGATGATTGAATTCATTCAGCGCAATCCGGGCGAGAATCTGAAGTTAGAGGTTCTGGCTGAGGTATTTAATTACAACAGCAGTTATCTCGGAAAATTGTTCAAGAATCATACTGGCGAATCTTTTAATGCTTTTCTGGATAAAGTTCGGATCGAAAAAGCAAAAGAATTACTTGATGAAGGGTTAAAGGTTCATCAGGTGGCATCAAGAGTAGGTTATGCCAATGTGGACTATTTTCACGGTAAATTCAAGAAATACGTAGGCGAATCCCCTTCGGCATATAAACAGTCCAGATCGTAATCTCTTACGAGGGAAACGAATCATTATGACAACGAAGATGAATGACCCACGGTGTTCCGGGGAGTTACCTACTCATTATTCATCGATCCATCTCCGGAGATGATCATAATATAATCCATGCACTTTCTGGAATAAGCAATGTTTTATGAATGCCTTACACCTTAGACTGACTGTACAAAGTACAAGAGTCCAGATGAAGGGATGGCTGCAGGATATGAATCGGACGGATCAAGCTGATGTACGTTATACGGTAAATTTGAACGGTACCTGGCAATTTCAATTAGCTGCGCCGACTGGAGGACCAAGAGAACGAGGGAACGCTGCGCCATGCAACCCTCCACACCAGGATGATGCCTTATGGAATACGATTCAGGTTCCGGGATCATGGGAAGAGCAGGGGTACGGAGAAACACCAGAGTATGCCAGAATCGACACATGGACCAAAATTCGTGAGTATGAGGGATCAGCCTGGTATGCTCAGGATATGGATATCCCCCCTGATGAACAGAGCGGGCACTATGTATTTAGACTGCAAGGGGTACGTTGGACATCAAGGCTCTGGTTCAATGGGAATGAAGCAGGCGAAAGGGACAGTCTGCTTACGGAACAGACGTGGGATGTAACGGATTGGGTGAAGCCAGGGGAGATCAACCGTGTGGAGGTTTGGGTCGATAATTCGATGAAGCTTCCTCTCGCGGGCAGCCACATTCACTCTTTGCATACGGCTACGGCCTGGGGAGGTATTACAGGAGGAGCTTGTCTGGAAAGGCTACCGTTGAGGCGGATACATACCGTGCGTATTGAACCTGATATTTCGAGTGGCACGATAGCGATTCAGTGCACGGTGAGAACTCCTATTCCAGTCTCAACAGCACCGCTACACTTGCTGATTGATATCCAACATCCAGACGGCACATGGCTCCAACGCCAGCATCATCATATCGATTGTGCAGGAAACAGTGTAAACGCTGAATGTGATGATCATATTGGGAGCGACGAGGTAGAGGCAGACCAGGTTATAACGTCATGCCGCATTGCACTTGGTGCATCGAGCCCCTTCGTATTGTGGAGCGATGAGAACCCGGCCTTATATCGGGCCGTGATTCGTCTGCAGGAAGGTGAACAGGAGCTTGACCGGGTGGAGCAGCGGTTTGGCATGCGATCTTTTGCAGCAAGAGGAAAACAGCTTGTCCTGAATGAAACGCCGATCTTTCTGCGTGGATATGTGGACTGCTGCATTTTTCCGCTTACGGGATATCCGGTCTGGGATTACGAGCATTATGTGAAGCAGTTTCGCTTGGCCAAGTCTTACGGATTCAACCATGTGCGATTACACGGGTGGAGTCCACCGGAACCGTTCTGGGAGGCTGCCGATGAAGAGGGGATGCTTGTGCAGGCGGAGCTACCGCACTGGTCACGCTTTTATGAGAAGCGGGATGTATCAGCTCCTCCTGATATACAGATGTATCTGACACAAGAACTGGATCGGCTGCTGGAGGCATTGCATCGTCATCCTTCCTTTGTTCTGTTCTCACTGGGCAATGAGCTGGTTGGTGCGAACGGGCATCCGGAACTGAATACACTGATTGCGAGAGCGAGGGAGAAAGACCCCACCAGACTGTATACGGATAATACCGGATTTGGGCAGCTTCCAGCTCAAGGAAGAGATGCCGATTATTTTATTCAGTCTTTTAACTGGCATCCCCCGCTGGAATCCGTTTTGTCGGCTGTGCCGGATACTACGCTGGATTATCATGCAGTTACACGGCTTGCATCACATCCGGTGATCGGGCATGAACATGCGCAATTTACGATGTATGTACGTCCGCAGGAACGAGAGCAGTATACAGGTGTCCTTCGTCCTACGTGGTTAGATTCTGTCGAAGCGTCGCTCGCACGTAAAGGAATGATGGCAAAGCTGGAACAATATCAGCAGGCAACGGGAACACATCTGATGCGATCGCTTAAAGAAGCGATGGAGCGAGTAAGACGCACGCCAGATGCAGCGGGCATTCAGCTGCTGGATATCCGTGATTTTCCGGGGCAGGGGCATGCGACCACAGGTTTTCTGGATGTCTTTTGGGAGGATAAAGGAATAACTACACCGGATGAAGTGAAACGATTTAACGCTGATATAGTCCTTCTTCTGGCTTCCAAAGACCGCACGTACTATGCGGGAGAACCCATTGAAATTGATGTGCGCATATCCCATTATGGCAAAGAGGTCTTAAAGAATGCTGCCGTTCACTGGAGACTTGTTACGGACGAACGGACGCTTGCTGAAGGAGGCTGGAGCTGCGAGGATATCCCGTGCGGTTCGGTCATTTCTCTTGGAAGTGTGAAGGTCAACGCACCTGTCGAGTGTGTATCTGCTTTTCGAGTGGAAGCTGAGCTGCGTTGCCAGAATGTGAATGATTCAATTCATCCCGGTAGCTCTGATCATACGACTGTTCATTCTCCTAATCGTGTGGCAGTCGTTACGGCAGCTCAGAATGGTTGGCATGGGTGGTCTTTCCCGCTGATGCAGATGGAGAGTGAACGTCATGGAGATATGAAGCGTATCTGGAATACGGTAAAGGAATTAGAGCCTCTGTTGGTCGAATCGTATCATGATTGTGCAGATCATGTGGATGGCTTTCGCTTGTTAAAAGAAGGCCAGTATGACCTGTTAATCGTGAAGTCGCTAACTTCCAATGTGCTTGATTATCTCTTGAATGGTAGCAGGGTTTGGCTTATGCCAGCTGCAGCGGATCTGTATGATTCGGTGGAAACGAAGTACCTGCCGGTGTTCTGGAATTATCTCATGTTTGCTACCCAGCCGGGCGCTACGATGGGCATGCACATGGAGAAAGAAACGGCTCTTCTCGGAGCCTTTCCACAGGATGGAGCCTCGGACTGGCACTGGTATCATCTTGTGAATGGTACGCCAGCCATATGCCTGGATACCATGCAGGGAGTTACGCCGTTGATCGAGGTGGTAGATCATTTTCACCGGGCGAAACGGCTGGCTTATGCCTTTGAGGCGAGAGCAGGAAAGGGGCGCATTCTGGTGTCCTCTCTTCCTTTTACCGATACAGCCTTAATGAAGCGTCCTGAAGCTGCATTTCTTTTTCAAGAGATGTTGTCTTATGTCAGCGGAGAGCAATTTCAGCCGGAAAGCTCCGTTACTGCTGCCGAGCTGTTAGGCATTTTCAAACTTCAGCCCATTCAATTTACGTTGTGATCAATGGGATTCATCGAGAGACCTGTAAAGGTCTCTTTTTTGCTGTATGAGAAGGGAGGTAAACGATTTCTAAAAAACGTTTTCGTTATTATCCTTATAAAGTTAAATGAACCTTTATATAGATTATTTAGTGTTAATAAGTTTAGATTATCTCTAATTTTAACGGTTCAATGTCTTATTTTAGCCGGGGATATCTAATTTTTATATGATTTTCTCTAAAATCCAGATGGTATTTTGAAAACGCTCTATCGATTATGATTATTTTATAAAAACAGAGGAGGGGGAACGGAGATGGAAACGCTAACAAAGAAATCCGCTTCCGCGAAAAGAGGCAGTGACTCCAAAACGCCATTGAAGCCAAGGCGTAACGGAGTTTGGGACAGAATGAAACAGCAGAAGTATCTTTATCTTATGTCATTGCCATTCGTTGCTTGGGTTTTTGTATTTAACTATCTTCCGCTATGGGGATGGACGATGGCTTTTCAAAACTATAAACCTGCCAGATCGTTTGGTGAACAGGATTGGGTTGGTTTTAAACACTTTGTAGAATTGTTCAGTGATGATCGGTTCTATCTGGTGCTTCGAAATACACTTGCGATGAGCTTGATGGGACTAGTTGTGGGTTTTATCGTGCCTATTCTCTTTGCCATCCTCCTGAACGAAATGAAAGGTATGTTCTTCAAGCGGGCTGTGCAGACCGTATCGTACCTTCCTCACTTTGTATCCTGGGTCGTTGTTGCAGGAATTATTACCAAGATGCTGTCCACGGATGGCGGAATTATCAACGATTTGTTAATCGGTCTCAATATTATTGATCAGCCGATTCAATTTATGGCCAAGGGTAATCTGTTCTGGTACATTGTAACCGCTTCAGATATGTGGAAGGAAACCGGCTGGAATGCGATCATCTATCTGGCGGCAATCACAGGTATCGACCAAGAGCTGTATGAAGCATCCCGAGTAGACGGTGCAAACCGGTTCAGACAGATGTGGCATATTACGCTGCCAGGTATTCGCACAACCATCTCCGTATTGTTCATCATGTCCATCGGACATCTGATCAGCATCGGTTTTGAGAAACAATTTTTGCTACAGAACAGTCTGGTCCTGGATTACTCGGAAGTCCTTGATCTCTACGCACTTAATTACGGTCTGAATATGGGACGATTCTCTTATGGTACAGCGATAGGTATCTTCAACTCCGTTGTCAGCATCATCCTTCTGTTTACGGCCAACGGTTTGTTCAAAAAATTCACCAAAGAAAGCATCATGTAGGGAGGGGGAGATATTATGGCGAACAAAGCATTCAATGCTACACGGGGCGATAAAGTGTTCGATATATTCAATATCCTCGCGATGACCATGGTGCTGGTTGTAACACTCTATCCGTTCCTTAACGTACTGGCAATCTCGCTTAATAACTCAGCGGATACGGTGCGCGGCGGAATTTACTTATGGCCTCGTGAATTTACATTACAGAACTATCAGACGATCTTTCAGTATGAAGGTTTGCTCCAAGGCTTGAAAATCTCCATTATGCGTACCCTTGTAGGTACACTGCTTGGACTGATCAGTTCATCCATGATTGCATTTACGCTGAGCAGACCTGACTTCGGTCTTCGGAAGTTTGTATCTACAACACTGGCGCTAACGATGTATTTCTCGGGTGGTCTGATTCCGGTATACATCCTGATGCGTGACCTGAACCTGATCGGTACATTCTGGGTGTATGTATTGCCTGGCATGATCAGTGCCTGGAACGTATTTATCATCCGTTCATTCATTGACGGTCTGCCCTATGCCTTGCAGGAATCAGCCAAGCTGGACGGTGCAAATGATTTCAAAATCTATTACCGTATCATTTTGCCGCTCTGCAAGCCAGTACTCGCAACAATTGCTTTGTTCCTGGCAGTGGGTCAGTGGAATGCGTGGTTTGATACGTATCTGTATAACGGTTCGAAAGCACATCTGACAACGTTGCAATATGAGTTGATGAAAGTACTGCAAAGTACACAACAAGGTTCGGGAGCCGGACGGAATGCCAATGATATGGCACAGCAAATGACACAAATCTCTCCAGAATCCATCAAAATGGCCATTACAATTGTAGTCACAGTTCCGATTCTGATTGTGTATCCGTTCCTGCAAAAGTACTTTGTTGGCGGGATGACGCTTGGAGCGGTAAAAGCATAGACCTATATCCAGATGTAAAGACTGGCTTAATAATGGATTGTACACCTATAATAAAGTGCTTATATAGATGAGCTCAGGATATCCAGACTGCTGCCACTCGGTCACAGGTAGATTTGTCGGTCGCGGCGGCAGAAGGACATTCGTGATGCTATAGAGAGGAACAGATCGTTCCGTATAAGACAGACGTATGAAATAGGGAGGATTACCATTATGTCCAGTTTCAAATGGAAGGTCACATTGGCGCCGGTTCTGGCTTTACTTTTGCTTACAGCTTGCGATGGAGGTGTAGGCGGTAAAACGTCGCTTACGGATACAAGCGGGGGACAGAATGCACCATCACCACTTACATTTGATTTTTTCAGTGTTGATCCGAGTCTGAACTGGAATGGCATGAAGGATGAAGTAGGCAAGGTTATTACAGCCAAAACAGGCATTACCCTGAACGGTGAATTTGCCGTTAGCGGGGGACAGGACAGAATTTCCCTGATGGCAGCAAGCCGGGATTATCCAGATATCGTGTCACCGAAGGGTGAACTCAGTAAACTGGTGGATGCTGGAGCGATGCTGGACCTGACTGACCTTATCGAACAGCATGCTCCCAACTTGAAGAAGCTATATGGTAATTACATGGATCGGTTGAAATACAGTAACGAGGATCAGGCCATTTATGTGCTACCGACGTATTATGCGGTGGATCAGAAGTATTTTGACGCTGGCGGAGGGTTCGGTATTCAGCATCGTGTGCTGAAGGAATTAGGATACCCGCAGGTTCGTACACTTCAAGACTATGAAAAAGTACTGCGAACATACAGCGATAAACATCCGATGACGGATGGCAAGCCGACCATTCCGTTAACGCTGGATGCGGACAACTGGCGAATCATGATCACGGTCACGAATCCAGCTTTTCTGGCGACAGGTGCGCCGGATGACGGCGAGTACTACATTCACCCGGAGACCTATGAAGCGAAGCTGCATTACAAGCGCCCGGAAGAGAAAGAGTACTTCCGCTGGTTGAATCATATGTACAACGAAGGTTTGCTGGATCAGGAAAGCTTTGTACAGAAATCGGATCAGTACAAATCCAAGATTGCAAGCGGACGCGTACTGGGTGTCATTGATCAGGATTGGGGGTATGCCGATGCAGAGGACGTATTGAAATCGTCGGGCAGGGCGGAGGCAGCTTATTCTCATTTCCCGGTGACACTGTCCGAGGAGTTGAAAGATCATTCTTTTCAGGACACGGGATTTGTATCCGGCTGGGGGGTAGGAATTACGACTTCAAACCCTGATCCGGTGCGTACCATCCAGTTCTTTGATTATTTAGCTTCCGAAGAAGGTCAGATTCTGATGAACTGGGGCATCGAAGGTAAGCACTATGAGATCAAGAATGGCAAGCGTGTCATTTCGGCAGCGGTTCAAGAACGGAAAACAAACCATGCTTCCGCGTTCCAAAAAGAGTCTGGCATCGGACTATATAAAAATATGTCCGGACGTTATGGAGATGGCGTGAAAGACTCTACGAACAATTATTACACGACAAATTTCCCTGAACAGATTGAAGCTTCGTATACTCAAGCGGAGAAGGATACCCTTCAGGCATATGGGGCGTCAACATGGAAGGATCTGTTCCCGAGTGAAGAGGAATTCCCGGTTAAACCTTGGGGAGCTGCATATAACATGCCTACACCAGGGGACTCAGACTATAATGTCATTTTCCAGAAAACACAGGATATTATCCGCAAACGGATTCCCGAAGCTGTCTTAAGTTCACCTGAGAAGTTTGATGCCATGTATGATGGCATGATCGCTGAACTGAACCAGGCAGGAGCAGAAAAAATGGAAAAACAATATACCATATTGATTCAAAATCGTGTTCGTTTGTGGAACGCTGATTAGTGTTGAACTTCTACAGACATGTCCACTTGAAAAATAAAATATAACCCGGACTACCGGGTTTGTTTTATACAGAAAACGTTTTAGTGAAACCGTTTTATTTTTTTATAATTGGCTATTGACAAGGGTTTTCTTAACGATTATGATTCAACTGTGAAAGCACTTACAATAACTTGTCCACTATTAAAAAGCTCGCCAGAAGGAAAGAAACTGAATCAACTTGAAAGTGAAAAAAGCATTGGTTAGGTCGGATTTGTATCCCTTATTCACTGGAAATTAAGTAAGCGCTTTTAATGACATTGGATCTGAGAAGAAGATTGGATTCACCCGAATATGGTATGAGCAGGCGAGCCCTGTTGTACAAATACACAGCTTCATTTTATCCAAAAGGGGGATTATACATGAAGGGCAGAACACCAAAAACATTTGCAATGCTTTTGTTAGCCAGCGCTCTTGCCGTTACAGCAGGATGCAACAGTGGAGGGAAATCAGATTCAGAGAAACCGGTGGATACGGGGGATACAACAACTCCAGTCACCTTTACATTCTTTGGAGCAGATGCGAGTCCAAACTGGAACAACATGAAGGATGCTGTCGGGCAAGAGATCACGAAGGCAACGGGTGTTACGCTTGAAGCTGAATTTGATGTAAATAACGGCGGAGACCAGAAGATTCCTCTCATGGCTGCGAGTGGTGATTACCCTGATATTATCTATCCTAAAGGAAACTTGTCGAAGCTTGTGGATGCAGGTGCAATGCTTGATCTGACCGATCTGATTGAAGAGCATGCACCCAACCTGAAGAAAATCTACGGCGACCAGATGAACCGTCTGAAATACAGCACGGAAGACCAGGCCATCTATACGATTCCAACGAACATGGGTGTAGGTAACGTAGCATTCGATGCCACCGGCGGATTCGAGATTCAACAGAAAGTGTTGAAAGAGCTGGGTTATCCTGAAGTGAAAACTCTTGAAGATTATGAGAATGTGCTGCGAACTTACTATGAAAAACATCCAACCATTGATGGACAGCCTACCATTCCGCTGACGCTGAATGCGGATGACTGGAAGATTATGATTACGGTTACAAACCCGGCCTTCCAGGCAACAGGTGCACCGGATGATGGTGAATATTATATCAACCCTGAAACCTATGAAGCCATGCTGCATTACAAACGTCCAGAGGAGAAAGAATATTTCCGCTGGTTGAATAAAATGTACAACGAAGGTCTCTTGGACAAAGATACGTTTGTTCAGAAGGATGACCAGTATAAATCCAAAATTGCGAGTGGCCGCGTTCTCGGTCTGATTGACCAAGAGTGGAACTACGGTGAAGCAGAGAATGCTCTGAAGTCCAAAAACAATGGCGAGAGCACATATGCTCACTTCTCTGTTTCACTAAACAAGGATATTGTGGATCACACGTTCCAACCCACAGGTTTTGACGGTTACGGCATCGGGATTACAAAATCTGCAAAAGATCCGGTTCGGATCATCAAATTTATGGATTGGCTTGCCTCCGATGAAGGTCAACTGCTCCGCTACTGGGGTGTTGAGAACCAGCACTACAAAGTAGAGAATGGAAAACGCATCGTACCCGATGATGTGCAGGATCGTAAAATTAACGATAACTCCGCGTTCATGAAAGAATCTGGAGTTGGACTGTATAACATCTTTAGTGCCAGATATGGTGATGGTATGAAAGATTCCACAGATAACTACTACACAACAAACTTCCCTGAACAGATTCAGGCTGGATATACAGCAGCGGAAAAAGAGACGTTGAAAGCGTATGGCATTACGACATGGAAAGATTTCTTCCCATCTGAAGATAAGTTAAAACTGAAGGATTGGGGAGCAGCATATAACATGCCGGTGCCTTCCGATACCGAATACAACGTAACCTTCCAAAAAACACAGGATATTATCCGCAAACGCATTCCGGAAGCGATCTTGGCAAAGCCGGATCAATTTGACAGTCTGTATGACGGACTGCTGGCTGAACTGGATAAAGCAGGTGCAGTGGAGATGGAAAAACAATATACAGTTTGGATCAAAGATCGTGTATCGCTCTGGACAGGTAAAGATGTGAAGTAAGTTTCAGTGAAATATAACGATTGAAGCATGTGTTCGATCAAAAATTACGAATTAGCATGGCTTGAATAAAAATGTGGTATTCACAGGTTCTGAGCCTGTTATACAGATAAAACCTTCATAAATAAGGGAGATAGACAAATGAGAGGCAAAATGAAAGTCAGAATGACAGCTAAGACACCCAAGACGTTTGCGATGTTAATGTTGGCTAGTGCAATGTTGGTTACGGCTGGATGCGGTAACTCCGGTAGCAAAGAGGCAGCCAAATCCAGTGGTACCGACCCGATTACGATCTCGTTCTTTGGTGCGGACCCAAGTCCAACCTGGAACAACATGCAGGATACGGTTGGCAAAGAGATTACGAAGCAAACAGGCGTTACCATTGAAGCAGAGTATGATGTCAACAATGGCGGTGACCAGAAGGTTGCGCTGATGGCAGCCAGCGGCGATTATCCGGATATGATTTTTCCAAAAGGAAACTTGTCGAAGCTAGTGGATGCCGGAGCCATGGTTGACCTCACGGATCTGATTGAGAAGCATGCTCCCAACCTGAAAAAAATCTATGGTGACCAGATGAACCGTCTGAAATACAGCACCGAAGATCAAGCGATCTATACGATCCCGACCAACATGGGAGTAGATAACGTTGTCTTTGATGCTACGGGCGGATTTGAAATCCAGCAAAAGGTACTGAAAGAGCTGGGTTACCCGGAAGTAAAAACACTGGAGGACTACGAAAATGTACTCCGTGCGTATTATGAAAAACACCCTACTATGGACGGTCAGCCAATGATTCCACTGACGCTGAATGCTGATGATTGGAAAATCATGATCACCGTTACGAATCCGGCCTTCCAGGCAACAGGTGCACCGGACGATGGGGAGTATTATATCAATCCTGAGACGTATGAAGCGATGCTTCATTACAAACGTCCAGAGGAGAAAGAGTACTTCCGCTGGTTGAACAAAATGTACAACGAAGGTCTTCTGGACAAAGATACATTTGTGCAAAAAGATGACCAATACAAGTCCAAAATTGCTAGCGGCCGTGTTCTGGGTCTGATTGATCAGGAGTGGAACTATAGTGAAGCCGAGAATGCTCTGAAATCCGCAGGTAAGGATGACAGCACGTATGCTCACTTCTCCGTCTCTCTGAACAAGGATATCGTAGACCATACGTTCCAGCCAACTGGCTTTGATGGATATGGCATCGGGATCACAACGTCAGCCAAAGATCCGGTTCGCATCATCAAGTTCATGGATTGGCTTGCATCCGAACAAGGTCAAGTTCTGAGAAACTGGGGAATTGAAAACGAACATTACAAAGTAGAGGATGGCAAACGTGTCATTCCGCAGGATATTCAGGATCGCAAAGTGAATGATAACTCCGCTTTCACTAAAGAAACGGGAATTGGCATGTACAACATTTTCAGTGCCAGATACGGTGATGGTGTGAAGGATGCAACGGATAATTATTATACAACCAACTTCCCGGAGCAGATCCAGGCTGGGTACACAGCGGCTGAGAAGGAAACGTTGAAAGCTTACGGCATTAAGACATGGAAAGATTTCTACCCTTCTGAAGATGATCTGAAGCTGAAAGAGTGGGGAGCAGCCTATAATATGCCCGTACCTTCCGGTACTGATTACAGTGTGAAATTCCAGAAAACACAGGACATCGTCCGCAAACGTATTCCGGAAGCTGTTCTGACTTCACCAGCGAACTTTGATACAACCTATGATGCATTCCTCGCTGAATTGGATAAAGCTGGTGCAGTGGAGATGGAGAAACAATACACGGAATGGATCAAAGATCGTGTATCTCTATGGACAGGGAAAAATGTGAAATAATACATGTTATTTTCTTCATTCAAGTTAAATTAGTTCGAAGGAGGCCCTCGCTTTGAGGGTCTTTTTGTATAAAAGTGTGAGTAGAAGCATTGACGACATTTTTGAAATCGAATATAATCCTCTTATTGTAAGCACTTCCAGTACAGGAAAGAGATGAAGATGCCGTTTTTTTTTAGTTTTATCCAGTGAAGAAATGAATTGATTTTTTATTTACTTATTTTCGAAAACGTTTTAGGAAACTGGTTTAGCAAATTGCCTTATTTTTTATTTGGAGACATATCAAAGCCGAGGCGGAATGAGCCTCACGTTCAAAACTATTAATTAGAATGACCGCTGGGTATACGATCCGTGTGTCATCAGAGACGGAGGATTTTAGCCATGACCATTTTCCAATTCCCGCAAGATTTCCGCTGGGGAACAGCAACTGCGTCCTATCAGATTGAAGGTGCTGCGCAAGAGGGGGGACGCGGAGTATCCATTTGGGATACATTTGCACGTACGCCTGGTAAAGTATTTAACGGTGACAATGGCGACGTTGCTTGTGACAGCTACCACCGCTACGAAGAAGATATTGAACTGATGAAAAAGCTCGGCATCAACACGTATCGTTTCTCTATTGCTTGGCCGCGCATTATTCCAGACGGAGATGGTGAGATCAACCGTGAAGGTCTGGACTTTTACCATCGTTTTGTGGATGCCTTGCTGGATGCTGGTATTGAACCGTTTCTCACACTGTATCACTGGGATCTGCCGCAGACGCTGGAGGATGACGGAGGCTGGGGTAATCGCAGAACGGTGGATGCGTTTGTGAAATATGCAGAAGTGATCTTCAAAGAATTCTCGGGCAAAATCAACTTCTGGCTGACCTTCAATGAACCATGGTGTATTGCATTTCTGTCCAACATGCTGGGCATTCATGCGCCAGGCAATAAAGATGTGCAAACGGCAATTAACGTGGCTCACGGCCTGCTTGTTGCACATGGTAAAGCGGTTCAGTCCTTCCGTCGTATGGGTATTACCGGTCAGATTGGTATCGCTCCTAATGTATGCTGGGCTGAGCCGTACAGCAAGTCTCCTGAAGATCAGGCAGCATGTGACCGTGCGATTGCACTGAATACGGATTGGTTCCTTGATCCTATTTATAAGGGGGCATACCCACAGTTTCTGGTGGACTGGTTTGCGGAGGCAGGAGCAACGGTGCCGATTCAAGACGGAGATATGGAAATTATCGGAGAGCCGATTGATCTGTTGGGCATTAACTATTATACGATGGGCATTAATCGTTATAATCCGGAAGCAGGTGTGCTTCAATCTGAAGAAATGAACATGGGTTTGATTAAAACGGACATCGGCTGGCCGGTGGAATCACGCGGTTTGTATGAATTCATGCATTACTTGCAAAAGTATGGCAACGTGGATGTGTATATTACCGAGAATGGCGCATGTATCAACGATGATCTGGAAAATGGAAAAATTAACGATGATCGTCGCATTTCTTATTATGAGCAGCATTTGGCTCAAATCCATCGCATTATCAATGACGGCATCAACCTGAAAGGGTACATGGCTTGGTCGCTAATGGATAATTATGAATGGGCTGAAGGTTACCGGATGCGCTTTGGTTTGGTGCACGTTGATTTTCGTTCACTTGTAAGAACGCCAAAGGAAAGCTTCTACTGGTATCAGAGCGTGATCAAGAACAATTGGCTTGACATTCGGAACTAATTTACTTTATGAACCAAATCAAGTTATTTCTATTATATATAGGCGGTCTGTCGGACTTTTCCGATAGGCCGTCTTTTCTTTGGTGACAGATAAAAATGAAGTTCATAGATCGTTCAAAGGCTTTGGCATATATTTCTGTTATAAAAACAGAATTTTTGGGTTATAAGAAGTAAGAATGAATTACATTCATGTTTGTCAATAAGTATCATAGAAATAAAGTGTCTAAAATGAGAAATAAATTTGAACATTTCTTGACTAAAATTCATACTAATGTGGTATATTGGTACTAGGAAAGCACTTACAAAAAGGGAAAAGGAAGTGTTTACTATGGCATCTAAAACAGCAATGGTCAGCCAATTGGAGCGTAAAGATAAAAATATGCATCGTGCAGTTTTGACGATGACGGTTCTGGCATGGGTTGCACTCATCACAGGAGTTGTACTGTGCCTGATTAACTTGAATGATTTTAACGACCGTAATCTTGGCTTGATGCTCGGTATTGGATTCCTTGTAGGTAGTGTGTTTATTTACGTTATTGCCAAAGCGATTGCCCTTGTTCATACACGCGAGGAAGACGAAAACTCCGACTGATTATAATCTTGCGTCGATTCGTTAATAATAAGACTGGATAAGTACCTGGAATCCGGTCAATAAAGCCCTTTGCGGATTCGTTGACATTGTTCAACGGGACTGCAAAGGGTTTTGTTTTGTGACATGATGTGTATAAATTACAATGTACAAATATCAAGCATGCAATCGATTTGTGAGAAAAAATTCACACATTCGAGGTGTAAAATCGACAAATTTGTTAACATGAACAAAAAAGTTGTTCATTTCTGATATCTTTAGTACGAAGAGAGTAGTATACTGATTTTTCAGTATGAGCGAATTTAAGGAGAGGGGATCAAAATGAACAAGAAACCTGGGTCGCTAACCCGGATTATTATTCCGGTTGTCCTGACGTTGGTTACAATTGCATTAATTGTCTGGCCAATGCTTGCAGGCGGGCAGTACGTTGTTATGGATCCGAAGGGACCTGTGGGTACCTCGCAGAGAGACCTGATTGTGATTACGACGTTATTGTGTGCTTTGATCATTGTACCAGTGCTTGTTTTATCTTTTGTCATCATGTGGCGGTATCGTGACAAGCCGGATAGTAAAGCAACGTATAGTCCTAACTGGTCCCACAGCACCAAGGCTGAGGTTGTGTGGTGGACGATTCCAATTATAATTGTAGGGATTATCGCAATCATCACTGTGCGTTATACCTACGATTTGGAACCTTCCAAACCGCTCGCTTCAGAAAAAAAACCTGTGACCATCCAAGTTTCATCATTGGATTGGAAATGGTTGTTCATGTATCCGGAGCAAGGCATTGCAACAGTCAACACACTGAATATTCCGGCAGATCGGCCCGTGAAATTTGAACTTACTGCGGATTCACCGATGAATTCCTTCTGGATTCCGCAGTTGGGTGGACAGATTTATACGATGTCGGGTATGGCGATGACCTTGTATCTTCAGGCAGATCATGAAGGTAAGTACTGGGGTTCAGGCGCTAACTTCACTGGTGAGCACTTTGGAAAAATGCGTTTTGATGTGAATGCTACATCGGACGAAGAGTTTGACAAATGGGTAAACGAAGTGAAACAAAATTCCCAGGCACTGACGCAAGAAGGGTATAACGCACTTGCACAACCGGGAACAAGCAATGTCGCTTATTATTCTTCTTTCCCTGAGCGATTGTTCCAGAATATTGTAACCAAGTATGTGGTTGACGGTAAGGGTGCTCACAGTAAGCACGGAAGTTCAAATGAAGCTTCTGGAGCCATTCAAAATTCTACCGATAATCAAGACGATGACAAGAGTGCTAACTAAAGATTCGAAAGGAGGCCCCCAATGTTAGAGGGACTTAAAAAGTTTGCATCGGAGTTTTTCGTAACCGGTGATCCGATTATTTATGGTGCGATGGTAGCTATCGGAATTACCATGATCACTATTGTAGCGGTGCTAACTTATTTCAAAAAATGGGGCTGGCTCTGGCGTAACTGGATAACTACTGTCGATCACAAAAAGATCGGTATCATGTATATCATCGCTTCCATTATCATGTTGTTCCGTGGTGGTGTGGATGCGCTGATGATGCGTCTTCAGCTGGCTATACCTAACAGTGAATTTCTAAATCCTGAACATTATAATCAGGTCTTCACAACGCACGGCACGATCATGATCCTGTTCATGGCGATGCCATTTATGTTTGGTCTATTTAACGTTATCGTACCTCTGCAGATCGGAGCAAGAGACGTTGCGTTCCCGTTTCTGAATGCACTCAGCTTCTGGCTGTTTTTCTTGGGTGCAATGTTGTTCAACCTTTCCTTCGTTATCGGTGGTTCACCGGATGCGGGATGGCTGAGTTATCCGCCACTGTCGGAACTGTCGCACAGTCCGGGGGTAGGACAGAACTTCTATATATGGGGTATCCAGATATCAGGTATCGGTTCCCTGGCTACGGGTATCAACTTCATGGTCACGATCATTAAGATGCGTGCGCCAGGCATGAGATGGATGAAAATGCCGATGTTTACATGGTCGGTATTCTCCACTTGCATCATGATTTTATTTGCATTCCCGATCTTGACGGTAACACTTGCGCTACTCTTCCTTGACAGGTTTGCCGGGGCGCATTTCTTCACACTTGATTTGGGTGGTAACCCGATGATGTATATCAACCTCATCTGGATGTGGGGTCACCCTGAGGTATATATCGTAGTGGTACCTGCTTTCGGTATATTCTCAGAGATTGTAAGTACATTTTCGAAGAAAAAATTGTTCGGTTACAAGTCAATGGTATTTGCAATGTTAATCATCAGCTTCCTGTCCTTCTTTACATGGGCGCATCACTTCTTCACGATGGGTTCGGGAGCAGACGTGAATGCATTCTTCGCTATTACTACCATGTTGATTGCTATTCCTACGGGAGTTAAAATCTTTAACTGGTTGTTTACCATGTTCCGTGGACGTATTCGGTTTGATATACCGATGCTCTGGACTGCTTCCTTCATACCATGTTTTATCGTTGGTGGTATGACAGGGGTTATGTTGTCTGTTGCACCTGCTGACTTTCAGTTCCATAACAGCTACTTCCTGATTGCCCACTTCCACCAGGTATTGATCGGTGGTGTAGCGTTTGGATACTTTGCAGGTCTATACTACTGGTGGCCTAAAATGTTCGGTTTCCAACTTCCAGACAGATTTGGGAAATGGGCCTTCTGGACCTGGAATATTGGTTTCTATGTCTGCTTCATGCCGCAGTATGCGGTCGGTCTAATGGGTATGACACGTCGTCTGAGCACATACGGCTGGGATACTGGCTGGTGGGAACTGAACTTTGTGTCCACGATCGGGGCATTCCTGATGGGTGCCGGATTCCTGTTCCAGGTTGCACAAATTGCAGACGGTATTCGCAAATACAAAACACTCAAAGTTTCTGGCGATCCATGGGGTGGTCGTACACTTGAGTGGTCGATTCCTTCACCAGCTCCAGAGTATAACTTCGCTGTTACACCGCGCGGAGATGATATCGATGAGTGGTGGGAAGAGAAAGAACGTCGTGCGAAAGGCATTCATCCGCCTGAGCCAGTATATGAGCCAATTCATATGCCGAAAAATTCCTCGATTCCGTTCATTATGTCTGTCTTCTGGTTCGTAGCTGGTTTCGGCTTCGTCTTTGGATGGCTGTGGATGGCGATTCTCGGACTTGCTGGTGTAGGTATCTGTATGATTGCTCGTTCCTTCTCTTACGATACGGATTATTATATTCCGGTCGATGAAATCAAGCGTACCGAAGCGTCGTTAAGGGGGTCGGTATAAATGGCTCAAGCAGCCGCTAAGCACGGTGAGAATCATGCACACGGTCATGACCATGGCCACCATGATCCACAGGAAATGAAAATTCTCGGATTCTGGTTCTTCCTGATTTCCGACGTTATCCTGTTCTCCGTATTGTTCGCAACCTTTATTGTGTTGCGTGACAATACGGCGGGCGGACCGATTTTGTCTGAACTGATCAAAATGCCTGGCGTAATCGCCGAGACGTTTCTCTTGCTCACAAGTTCATTTACGAGCGGGCTTGCTGTTCTGGCCATGAACCAAGGCAAAGTGAAACAATTGATTAACTGGCTTATCGTTACAGCCGTTCTGGGCGCGGGCTTCCTCGCACTGGAAATTTATGAGTTTGTTGAGATGGTTCACGAAGGATTTAGCTACACAACAAGTGCAGCATCCGGCGCGTTCTTTACCCTCGTAGGTACTCACGGACTTCACGTATCGCTGGGTCTGATCTGGATGATCGGACTGATGTTGCAACTGAAAAAACGGGGTATTACCGATGTAACTCGTGGTAAAATCAACGTAATCAGCTTGTACTGGCACTTCTTGGACGTCGTATGGATTTTCCTCCTGTCGATCGTCTATCTCATGGGGGTGATGTAAGATGGCAGGGCACAACTCACATGATGCGCACGGCCACGAACAGCATGGTTCATTGAAGTCGTATGTCATCGGCTTCATCCTGTCCATCGTTCTGACCATCATTCCTTTGGTCGTGGTGCTGAACGACATGATGGGCAAAACAGGAACACTGATTGTCATTCTCGGTACGGCAGCATTGCAGTTTGTGGTTCAACTCTTCTTCTTCATGCATATCCGTGAGACAGAGAAACCACGCTGGAACGTCATGGCCCTTGTTTTTGGCCTGTTGATCATGATGACTATCGTTATTGGTTCCATCTGGATCATGCTTAACAACGCAGTTGCACATTAATATGTTTTACCCGATAACCTTCTTGTCTGGATTTCAGGCAGGAAGGTTATTTTTTATTTTAGCGGAGGTAAGTGTGTAGGTTGAACAATGGTGCTGGCCTGCATATGTGGTTACATAGAAGATTTTTTAATGTTACGTTAGTACTATGTTTGGGATGTTGTTCCATTTTAGGGACTGAAATAGATATACGAGGTGATGATATGAAGATTTCGAAGAGAGTACGATGTCTATGTATGCTGTGTATGGTCTTGGTTATATTATCTGCCTGTTCGAAAAAAACAGAGAGCAACACGATGGTGGGTGATGTGGAGCCGAACCCTCCAGCGGTTGAAGTTTCTTTGCAGGAGGCGGAATCCAGGGTTCCTTTTAAAATCAAGCAACCGGTCGTCCCGTTCGAAGTAACAGAACAATCCACTCGGCTTTTAGAAACGAATGGAACATACGAAGCAGTAGAAATTACGTATGCAAACAAGGACGAGGATTTAAATTTAATTTTGCTGATAACCAACTCGAAGGTAGATACCCCTCCAAAAGGGAAGATAGGCGAGAAGTTAACCAACGGTTCGCAGACATGGGATCAAGGAAATGCAGAAGCAAGTTCCATATATTGGAGATATGAGGGGTTAACCTACGCTGTGGTATCCGGAAAAAACAATAACCTCGAACCGCTATATGATTACGTGACATTACTAAAAATAGCCAACACGATTCAATAATTTGTACTATCCATAAAATAAGGGTACACAAAAGATACAAAATGAACTAAAATAAACTTATATGAACTTTAATAAACAATAATAAACAATATTCACAAGACGAAAGGGATGGATTACAGATGGAAAACCGTTATGCAGCACACCCGAATGAAGTGAAAACGTATGATACAGCGCGTTTGCGTGAGGAATTCCTCATGGAGCAATTGTTTGCCAAAGACGAACTGGTAACGGTGTACTCCCATGTGGATCGTTACATCGTAGGAACTGCAGTGACGCAAAGCAAGGACATCACCCTTGAAGTAAACCTGAAGGATATCGGAACCGACTTTTTCCTGGAGCGCCGTGAAATCGGTATCATCAACGTGGGTGCACAAGGTACAGTAACCGCGGACGGAGAAGTGTATGAGATTGGAGCCAAAGAATGCCTCTACATTGGTAAAGGGGTTAAGGAAGTGGTATTCAAGAGCAATGGCACAGAGCAAGCAGCTCAGTTCTACTTTGTTTCTACACCAGCTCACCATACCTATCCAACGGTAAAAGCAACTCAAGAGCAAGCACAGCCGAATCACCTCGGCAGCATCGAAAGCTCCAATGAACGTACGATCTACCGTTACATTCACCAAGGTGAAGGCGGAATCAAGAGCTGTCAGCTCGTCATGGGGATCACTGAACTGAACAAAGGTAACATGTGGAATACGATGCCGGCACATACGCATAACCGCCGCTCCGAAGTATACTTGTACTGGAACCTGCCTGAAGATGGTGTTGTATTCCACATGATGGGCGAGCCAACCGAAACGCGTCACCTCGTTGTACGTGATCGTCAGGCGATCATCTCTCCAAGCTGGTCCATTCACAGTGGTGTGGGCACAAGCAACTACACATTCTGCTGGGCAATGGCTGGAGAAAACCAAACGTTCGAGGACATGGACGGCGTAGCGATGAAGGATCTGAAATAAGAAAGAAATAGGAAGTTGATTAGATGAATCCATTGAAACGACATGAAAAGATCATGGAGGCTCTGCTGGAACGCCAGGAGGTCACGGTAAGTGACCTGAGCGAGCTGTTGCAGGTGACTGGCAAAACGGTGCGAGAGGATCTCGACAAGCTGGAGAGTATGGGATTGCTAGTGCGTGTACACGGCGGAGCCATGCTGGCTCAGAATGACCAATATGGTATTTTGAACAGCCGCGGGGCACTGGAGAAACACCAGTCCGAGAAAACCGAGATTGCAGAACGTGCTCTTGCGTACATTAAACCTGGTGACATTGTAGCACTGGATGGCGGGAGCACGACGTTAGAGATGGCCAAGCGGTTGGACAACCAGCCGCTTACGGTGATCACAAGTGACTTGTACATCATTGCAGAGCTAACCAAAAAGGAGCAGGTGCGACTGGTCGTTCCTGGAGGAGCGCGTGTGCGTAATATGTTGGTGGGTGAAGATACAGCGGCGTTTATCTCCGGTTTGAACATTCACAAAGCCTTCATTTCAACAACGGCGCTGCATCCCGAATTTGGATTGTCGATCTATACAGGGGATTTGGTTCCGCTGAAAAAAGCGATGATCACTGCCGCACAGCAGGTATTCGGCGTGGTGGATCATTACAAATTCGGGCAATTTGCGCTCCGAACCTTTGCACAGTGTTCTGAACTGGATTATATTATCAGCGACCGGAATTTGGACGAAGAGACAGCAGCTTTATACAGGCAGAGCGGTGTCAACGTGGATTACCAAAGTTAACTTCATGCACTTTTAACGGAATGAAATATCAGAACATATAATGTTGTTGTTTGCATATCAAAGACATGCGGAGGAATTGTTGATGAACCCATTTGATTTAAGCGGACAAGTTGCAATGGTGACAGGTACTTCAGGAGGACTTGGACAAGGGATGGCTGTTGGTCTCGCAGAAGCGGGAGCAGATGTAGTGCTCGTGTCTTACTCCAAACCGGCAGAGACGGCTAGTGCTATAGAAGCATTGGGACGCAAAGCGTATATCATCGAAGCTGATCTGAGCAAGGAAGAGGAACTGTCAGCTGTGTTTGAAAAAGCGCTCGCGTTCCAAGGCAGAATTGATATTCTCGTCAACAATGCCGGCATTATTCGCCGTACTCCGGCAGCGGATCACGCACATCAGGACTGGCATGACGTTATTGCTCTGAACTTGAACAGCGTATTTTTCCTGAGCCAGTTGGCAGGCAGACATATGATTGAACGTGGAAGTGGCAAAATCATTAACATTGCATCGATGCTTTCTTATCAAGGCGGTATTAATGTACCGGGATATACTGCTAGTAAACATGGCGTTGCCGGGTTGACAAAGGCACTTGCCAATGAGTGGGCTGGCAAAGGCATTCAGATTAACGGTATTGCTCCAGGTTATATGGAAACCGATAATACAACGCAAATTCGTGCGGACGAGAATCGTTACCGCGATATTACAGCGCGTATTCCAGCAGGTCGTTGGGGAACACCAGAGGATCTGAAAGGTCCGGTTGTGTTCCTGGCTTCTGCGGCATCGGATTATTTGAATGGTCACGTACTGAATGTCGATGGCGGATGGATGGCACGTTAATTCGTCTTTCGAAGTCCGTTTTGCAGAAGGAGGCAATGAGATGAAACTTGGCATTCTAGCCCATACGTTTGGTAAACGGCCTACAGCTGAGCTGGCACAAATCATTGCGGATAACGGATTTAACTCCGTGCAGCTGGCTCTTGCCAAAGCGTTGTCAGATATGGATTCTGCGAATGGCAAATTAAGCCCTGGATTTGCTAATGAGGTCGGAGAACAATTTGCAAGTCGTGGAGTGAAAATTGCCGTTCTGGGCTGTTATATCAACCCGATTGATCCCGATCCTATAAGCCGGCGTGCAGATATTAATCGGTTCAAGGAACATCTGCGTTATGCCCGGGATTTTGGCTGCAGTATGGTTGCAACGGAAACAGGAGAACGAACCACATATCGGGATTCCTTTCCAGACACATATGATGCGAAATCCTGGAGCGTTCTGAAAGATACGCTAGAGGAAATCACAGAAGAAGCCGAAAAATGGGGCGTACATGCCGCCATTGAACCGGTAGCGACTCATACGCTTCATACGCATGAACATATGACTCGTTTGTTTGAAGAGATTCCATCATCGAATCTGGGGATGTTGTTTGATCCGTGTAATCTGATCAAGCATCACCATACGGCAGATCAAGGCGCATTTCTGCGTGAAGTGATGGAGAAGTTATACGAGCGGATCATCGTAATTCATGCGAAGGATGTAGCGTTCAATACACAGGGAGAGAAGTATAACCCTGTTCCTGGAGCGGGGATTCTGGACTATCCATTGTTCTTTGAATTGCTCAAAACGTATAAACCACACATTGATATCTCGCTGGAAGGTGTGAATGCAGAAGAGGCTGTACCTGCTGCCAAGCATCTGCGAGAGGTATGGAACTCTGTGAAGGTGTAATGAGAGAGAGTTGAACGACTAGTAGAGAATCGGTCAGCAGTCCGTTCCACTAGCGGATGAAAAATGTTATGCTGAATGATGAAGCTACAAAAATGCAATGAGAGCTTAGTAGAAGTTCTAACGACGAATGAACTGAAAACCTTTGCTACGGCAAAGGTTTTTTTAGTACAGCAAGATTGTATTTTACATATTAACATTTCTTATCGGAAAAATCGGAAATAACTCTTTTCAAAACCGACATCTTGTGAGAGAATATGGAAAACATAAGCTGCCATGAGAAGACATCAAGAAATCAGGAATTGAGAACAGGATGCACAAAGAGTGCATATATCAAGGGAGGATTCAGAATTATGTCAAACGAACGTGAGCTTTCATTTGAAACATTAGCTATTCATGCAGGTCAAGAGATTGACCCAACAACTCAATCTAGAGCTGTACCTTTGTACCAGACAACATCTTATGGATTCCGTGATACGGAGCATGCCGCTAATCTGTTTGGTTTGAAAGAGTTTGGCAATATCTATACACGTCTGATGAATCCGACAACCGATGTATTTGAACAGCGGATTGCGGCTCTGGAAGGTGGAGCAGGCGCATTGGCGACGGCTTCGGGTCAAGCAGCAATTACGTTCTCATTGTTGAACATTGCTGGTGCTGGTGATGAGATTGTGTCCTCGGCGAGCCTGTATGGGGGTACGTATAACCTGTTCTCCACAACACTGCCGAAATTGGGTCTTGGTGTGAAGTTTGTAGATTCCAGTGATCCGGAGAACTTCCGCGCTGCGATTACGGAGAAAACAAAAGCGTTGTACGCTGAAACGATTGGTAACCCGAAAGGTAACGTACTTGATATTGAAGCCGTAGCAGCGATTGCCCATGAACATGGGATTCCACTGATCGTAGATAACACATTCCCTAGTCCGTATTTGCTTCGTCCAATTGAGCATGGAGCGGATATCGTAGTTCACTCGGCGACGAAGTTCATTGGCGGACATGGTACATCCATCGGTGGTGTCATCGTGGACAGTGGTAAATTTGACTGGAAAGCAAGCGGTAAATTCCCGGGATTGACTGAACCGGACCCAAGTTATAATGGGGTTGTGTATACGGAAGCCGTTGGCCCGATTGCTTATATTATTAAAGCACGTGTGCAGTTGCTGCGTGACTTGGGAGCGTCCATTTCACCATTTAACTCTTGGCTGTTGGTACAAGGTTTGGAGACATTGCATCTTCGCGTGGAACGTCATAGCAGCAATGCACTGGCAGTTGCAGAGTTTCTGGAGAAACATGAGGATGTCCTGTGGGTGAGCTATGCTGGTCTGCCAAGTCATCCATCCTATGAGCTGGCGCAGAAATATCTGCCAAGAGGACAAGGTGCAATCCTGACCTTCGGAATTAAAGGCGGAGTAGATGCAGGACGTAAATTGATCGAAAGTGTAAAATTGTTCTCTCACCTCGCCAACGTAGGTGATTCCAAGTCATTGATCATTCATCCGGCAAGCACAACACATGCCCAGTTGACGGAGGAAGAGCAAACAGCAGCTGGCGTAAATCCGGAATTGATTCGTTTGTCCATCGGTACGGAGAATGTTCAGGATATCATTTATGATCTGGAGCAAGCGATTAAAGCGAGCCAAGGTGCAAGTGTAGGTGCGTAAAAAGTAAGGTGTAATTGTAAGTGTATCGAAACATGTAAAATGGATTTGAGTGTGGTAACAGAATTTAAGTGTTGTAAAAGAAAAGAAACAACCATGTACATTGAAGGCCAAAGTCGCGTTAGCGTGCTTTGGTCTTTTTGTGTAGACAGTTTTTTGGTTTGAGAAGTTTTGTGGTTATTACCACGCAAACTAGCATGTCTTTGTCTTTGTTCAATTTCCCTAGTGGAATGAGAAGGTATAAGGAGGAGAAGATGAAGAAGAATTCATTGAATCTGAGAAGAGGGTGGCATTAGAGAGCGACTCATGTGAGAGATTCTGATTTTATGCTGTTGCAGGGGAGCATGACTATTGGATTTGCTCTGTTGCGCTATGTGATTTCCGCAAAAGCGCTAACGATCTCCACCGAGCTTATTTTCCCCATTTTACCCAGATTTAAAATCTAACGATCACCAGCGAGGCTATTTAGACATTTTTTAGCATATGGGAGCGATAAATAGGCTAAATGTAATAAATAGAGCCTCTACGGATCGTTAGCTTGAAATACCCATTTACAAATGAACAGAACAGGCATATAATTGAGCAAAAGTTGTATTGAGTAAAAATAATTGCATAAGTACAAAAATGATTATCATTCTCATTGGATCTTTGATCCGCTGAGAATGCAAAATCGCCTCTAAACCATGCTGCTGCGGGATTCCCGCAGCAGCATGTGCCATTTTTAGGGCATTAACAATGGCTCTCATTCTCAATACAAAATCAACAAGTAGTGTTATTACGCTCAAAACCATACGAAGGGAACGTGATTTATATGCAAGCGATACATCAGCCTTTACAAGGAAAACAGCAAGCCAAGCAGCAATCTGCCCATACACCTGGCCCTAATCGAGGCAAGAAACCGAACTTCCGCGCGATGCTGCAGAACAAGGAGATGCAGGCGGCGCTGGGCAGTGGCGTTATGATGCTGATTGCATGGGGCATTGCACCTTATTTTGCAACATTGTCTGTGATGCTCTACATCGCCGCTTATGCGATTGGTGGCTGGTCGAAGGCCAAGGAAGGCATCGAAACGTTGGTTAAGGATCGTGATCTGGACGTTAATCTGCTTATGATTGCCGCATCACTCGGGGCAGCGACGATTGGTTACTGGAATGAAGGCGCGATGTTAATCTTTATTTTCGCACTTAGTGGGGCGTTGGAAAGTTACGCAACGGAGCGAAGTCACAAAGATATTTCCTCTTTGCTGGCACTTAAACCGGAGACCGCACTGCGGATCGAGGATGGACAAATGAATGTGGTGGCTATTGAGGATTTGAAGCTTGGAGATCTGCTGCTTGTGAAACCAGGCGAACTGATTCCTGCAGATGGTCTGGTCTATCGGGGGAGTTCTTTCATCAATCAATCGTCGATTACGGGAGAGTCCATGCCAGTCGATAAGAGTGCAGGGGACGAAGTTTATGCAGGCACAGTGAACGGTGAGGGTGCTTTATATGTCGAGGTCACCAAGTCGGCTGAGGGCTCTCTGTTCGGAAAAATCATTAAACTGGTGGAGGAAGCGCAAGCCGAGGTGCCGGATTCACAGCGTTTTATGGAACGGTTTGAAGGCATCTATGCACGCATTGTTGTAGGGGTCACGCTCCTTGTTATTGTTGGAACACCGTTACTGTTGGGGTGGACGTGGAATGAAGCTTTTTACAAAGCGATGGTCTTTCTGGTGGTGGCATCACCTTGTGCGCTAGTGTCCTCGATTATGCCTGTGATGCTGTCTGCAATGTCCAGCAGTGCGCGCCGTGGCATTTTGTTCAAGGGTGGGGCACATATGGAGAATATCGCACACACCAAGGTGGTTGCTTTTGACAAAACAGGTACACTCACGATGGGAAGACCTATAGTAACGGATATCCTGACTGTACCGAGCGTAAGCAGGGAACAGTTATTATCTGCTGTGGCCTCCGTTGAAAATCTCTCAATACATCCTCTTGCCCGGGCGATTGTGGAGCAGGCTGGCAAGGAGAATTTATCTCTACAAGAAGCAGAGCATGTGCAGTCCATTACAGGACACGGCATTGAAGGAACAGTGAACGGTGTAATATGGAAAATTGGACGACTGGATGGAACGGTATGGCCACAAATGATGCCAACGAAGGAGGAGAGAGGAGCCGCAGATACACTGGCTGTAACGCTAGTTGGCGAACTGAAGGATGGGATAGCTGTGGAGTCCGCAGCCGATGAAGTACCTGGAAACAGCGCGGTGGACTGGGAAGAGGTATGCACCCGTCTTGAGCAGGAAGGCAAAACGATATCTGTTGTAACCGTCAATGGTGAGTTTGCGGGTTTGATTGCGATGCGAGATATGATCCGTCCACAGGCGGCTGTAGCTGTGCAGAAACTGGAGAGTATGGGCGTGAAAGTAGCGATGTTAACAGGTGATCGTGCCCGTTCGGCTTCGGTCATTGCCAGTGAAACCGGGGTTAGTCTGGTCTATGCAGATTTGCTGCCTGAAGATAAGGTCAAACAGGTGCAAGCGCTCCGCGAGCAATATGGTCATGTGCTGATGGTTGGTGATGGGGTCAATGATGCACCGGCACTTGCTGCTGCAACAGTGGGGATGGGTATGGGCTTGTCAGGAAGCGGAACGGCAATTGAGGTAGCGGATGCTGTACTTATGAACGATAACATCGAAGAGATTGCTTGGGTGATTGGGCAGGCTCGGCGAGCAGAACGCACGGTGAAGTATAATATGTGTTTTGCCATTACAGTTATTTTGGCGTTAATCGCAGGAAATTTCCTACAAGATGTGGCTTTGCCACTTGGTGTGGTGGGCCATGAAGGCAGTACCATTCTGGTGATTCTGAATGGACTTCGGCTGCTGAGATAAAGTTATCTATCATTGAAAAGTATGTAATGTGACCATCCAGGCGAACCTAGCTGGTCTGGCAGCTTTCGTTTGAACCTGTGGTCAGAGGGTAATAGTCGAAGAGACGATACAACGTATCTTGCTAACGTTAATTACTAATGACCAACGAAAAGGGAGCTGTGAACAATGGGCCGTTACGTACAAGTAGAACCAAATGTAAAAGTATATGTTGAAGATATTGGTGAAGGGACCCCGGTGCTGTTTTTGCACGGCTGGCCTGTTAATTATAAAATGTTTGAATACCAGTTGAATGTGCTGCCAAAGCACGGCATTCGGGCAATTGCGATGGATTTCAGAGGTTATGGTCTATCCGATAAGCCATCCACCGGATATAATTATGACCGCATGGCAGACGATGTGCGTGCCGTTATCGATGATCTGGAGCTGACAGGAGCTGTACTTGCTGGATTCTCCATGGGTGGTGCCATCGCGGCACATTACATGGCGCGTCATCAAGGACACGGCATATCAAAGTTAGCCTTGCTGTCAGCAGCGGCGCCTGTATTTACGCAGCGTGAAGGTTACCCGTACGGTCTGACGCAGGATGAACTAAATGAGCAGATTATTGAGCCGATCTTTGTGGATCGTCCGCAGCTGCTGGACACGTTTGGCGGGATGTTTTTTGCGAAGGAGCATAGCGAGCCATTCATGCAATGGTTCCATGCACTCGGTATGGAAGCTTCGTCTTATGGTACGATCAGCAGTGCGATGGCGCTGCGGGATGAGGATTTACGCGGGGAGCTGGAAACGATCCAGGTGCCAACAGCCATTTTCCACGGTGAAAAAGATGAAATCTGCCCGTTCGAATTCGCTGAAGAGATGCAGAAAGCGATCCCTTCGGCTGAAATGGTTGTGTTTGAAGAGAGTGGACACGGTGCCTTTTACGATGAGTTGGAAAAATACAATGCCGAACTGATTCGATTTATTCGATCTTGATCGTTTGGATGAAAAGAATGGATTGATGGTTTACAGATGATTTCAACAATTTCAGTAATTTCATGGAATCTTCATTTATGGCTAAATAAAGAACCCGACTTCAGCTTGCGGCTGTTGTCGGGTTCTTTTGGTTTTCCGTTTAAGTTCAAGCAACTCAGTAACTTATGTTCCCATTTAGAACAACTCAGTCAGCCCAATCATCGTAATCAGACCAAACAGGAACGAGATCGTAGCAGCTCGCGCATTGCCATCACCGTGACTCTCGGGAATCAGCTCTTTGTAGACGATAAACATCATCGCGCCTGCCGCAAATGCAAGACCGTAAGGCACGAGGCCAGCAACCAGACTGCTCAGTGTATATCCGATCATGGCTGTTATAATCTCTACAGCTCCGGTCAGTGTTGCAATGCCAAGAGCCTTGAAGCGGCCGATGTTCTGATTGACGAGAAAGAGAGCAACCAAGAAACCTTCGGGTGCATTTTGTAGTCCTATAGAAAAGGCAATCAGATTTCCTAGATTCTCATCCGTACTTGCATAACTTACACCGACAGACAATCCCTCCGGCAAGTTATGCATGGTGATGGCTGCAATAATCATGAAGGCTTTGCCTTCGATTTTGAAAGGCATTTTCTCTGGGTTTTCCAGATCTACGTGCGGTATTCGCATCTCCAGTATAAGTAGAACCAGGCTTCCGAGCATAATGCCAAAAGCGAGCACAAACATATTGGACTGCCCGAGCGCTTCGGGAATGAGATTGTACACTGATGCCGAGGTCATAATGCCCGCTGCGTAAGCGAGCAGAATGTCGCGCAGACGATGTGATATTTTACGCATAAATAAAATCGGTACGGCTCCAAGTCCGGTAGACATGGCCGAAATAAAACTGCCTAGTAGAGCGTCATTCATGCTTCCAAATTCCCTCCTGATGAAGACTTCTTCATAATCGTTGCCGAGCATTGACACCGTACTTAAAAGAGATCATAATGAACAACAGATTAGAATGATTATAAATTAGAATTCCGTTTCTGCATAGGTGAATCGTCATATTCGCAGGCAGTTGTTATGGACATGACTTGGGCTATTCGTTTTAGTGTATGCAAAGGCTCGCCCTTTTGATGCCGGAGAACCTGACCTTTTTGCAGAACCTGGGGGAGGAACTATACATGTATAAATCAATTATTATCGGAACAGGCCCTGCAGGGCTGACAGCAGCAATCTACTTGGCACGCGCCAACCTGAGCCCACTTGTTATTGAAGGACCTCAACCTGGCGGACAGTTGACAACAACGACGGAAGTGGAGAACTTCCCGGGTTTCCCTGATGGCATCATGGGTCCTGAGTTGATGGATAACATGCGTAAGCAAGCAGAGCGTTTTGGCGCAGAATTCCGTACGGGTTGGGTAAACAACATCGACATGAGCGAGCGTCCATTTAAGATCCAAGTCGAAGGTATGGGCGAACTCGTATCTGAAACTTTGATCCTGTCTACAGGCGCATCTGCTAAATATCTGGGTATTCCAGGAGAAGAAACAAACGTAGGTCGCGGTGTCAGCACATGTGCGACATGTGACGGATTCTTCTTCCGTAACAAAGAAATCATCGTTATTGGCGGCGGCGATTCCGCGCTGGAAGAAGCGAGCTTCCTGTCCCGTTTCGGTTCCAAAGTAACCTTGGTGCACCGTCGGGAAGAACTGCGCGGTTCCAAAATCATGCAAGATCGTGCACGTAGCAACGAAAAAGTGGAAATGGCACTAAACCGCACACCACTTGAAGTGATTGCTGGCGACAACGGCGTAACTGGCTTGAAAGTGCTCAACAACGCAACAGGTGAAGAAGAAATCATCCCGGCAAGCGGCGTATTCGTAGCGATTGGTCATACACCAAACACAGGTTTCCTTGGTGGTCAGATTACTACAGACGAGCATGGTTACATTTTGACTACACCAGGTACTTCTGAAACAAACATTCCAGGCGTATTTGCATGTGGTGACGTTCAGGATACACGTTACAAACAAGCAATTACAGCTGCAGGTAGCGGATGTATGGCTGCGATGGACACCGAGAAATTCATTGAAAGTCTGGAACACAGCGCAGTAGCGTTGTAATTCGTAACCTTCTAAATAAGCTGGATATTGGATCACAATGTGAAAGTCCGGTGTTTGAATAGTGCTTTATTAAGCTTATAAATAATTAACCGTATAAATCAAATAATCATTATGAGGTGAATCGAACATGGAAAACGTAATTGTATACACATCCACGAACTGCCCGAACTGCAAATCCGTCAAGTCTTTCTTGGCTGACAAAGGTATTGCTTATGAAGAGCGCAACATCGAAACAAGCGATGAGTTCGCACAACAAGTATGGGACATGGGTGTACGTGCCGTGCCTCTGACTGTTATCGGTGAACACCGTATTCTGGGCATGAACAAAACACAATTTGCCAAAGCATTGGACGCTTAATTAACGCTTTGCTAGTATGTAGGCTGGCTAAGTGGAGCGAGATGAGATTTGTATAGAGATTGTATTCAAAAACTGTACAAAAATCTGTATGCGCATATAAGAACTAAGCTATTCCGGTTCGCGCGAGCCGTTTGAATATAGAAGTATGATTGGGAAGAGGCCGTACCGTTTAAGGTACGGTCTTTTTAATTTTTCCGATGTTGGAACAATTGGAGAAAAACAAAAAGAAGACGCGTAAGGCAACGTCTAGACTTAAAGACATTGCGCATAAGCGTCTCCTTTTTTGTCGGAGAAACATCATTTGCTTGTGAGTACAGAAATGCATTCAGGCGTAGAGAAGTTTCTGCTAGAAAAAAATACTCATAAACGTCTGAAATACGACATACACCAGTAAGCCTGACAGCATGTACATGATACCAGCCTTCTTTTTGCTCTGAAAAAATCGAAGTATGCCCAGGCTGAACAGGGGCGCAAGCACAATCAGGAACAGGAGTACGGTGACAAATACTGGCGCCGAGATATCTGATGTATCCACGTAGGTCACGAGTTTTCACTCCGTTTCATTATCGGATAACACAGCAACGAGAGCGCTGCCATGACAAAAATCACATAGTCTCATTATACCTCTGGATTTCTTTAACAAAAAGGGAGGAAATGGGGCGAAATCTTGTCAATTTTATATATTTTTAGCTGAATATTAAACAGAGACGCGTACATTACCTAAAAACTGGGATATTGCCGAATAAGCAGCACCGATTCGGGTTGAACGACTGCCGAGCGCAGCCCATTCCACTTGCAAGCTTCGACGGTGATAAGGCAATGTGCGTTCTTCTACCACCTGTTTGAGTGTCGATTCGATCCATGGTTTGGCCTCCGAAAGTGGCCCGCCAATAATAATGCGTTCGGGATTAAAGCTATTGACGATGTTGGTAATACCAACGCCCAATTTGCGTCCGATGGTATTGTATAAGGTTAACACAGCTTCGTGTCCATCCTGAGCATGTTCAATCAGTTCCTTGGTTGTGTGTGCAGGAAGATGCTGCTGATCCGGGTGCTCGTATACTTTTTCCGAGGCATATAACTCCCAGCATCCCCGATTACCACAAGAGCAAGGCAGACCCTCTGCTTCAATGGACATATGTCCAGTCTCGCCAGCGTAACCCCAGGCTCCCTTATATAATTCACCATCAACCATAATGCCTGAACCAATCCCGATGCCTGCACTGATATAGATCAGATGACGTACGCCAACCCCTGCGCCAAAATTCAGTTCGCCTCGCGCTCCTGCATTGGCCTCGTTATCAATCGTGACAGGAAGTTTGAAACTTTCTTCCATCATGGCCCGCAAGGGTACCATTTCCCATTCCAAGTTGGGTGCAAACAGCACGGTTCCACCCTCATCCACCATGCCTGGAACGCCAATACCAATACCGATTACTCCATGTGGAGAGGAGGGAGCTTGCTCAATCAGATAATCTGCAGCCCGTTTTAGTTGTTCAAATACAGTTGCTGCATCCCGCTGCTTCAGGTCAACTGCATAATCGGCAACAATGTGACCTTCAAGGTCGGTAAGCACACCCTTCAAACGGGTTACGCTCAGCTCTAGACCAACTGCATATCCAGCCGTACCTCGAAAAAGCAGCATGAGAGGTTTGCGTCCCCCGCTGGATTCTCCTGGCCCAATCTCCTGCACCAACTCATCGCTGATCAGATCCGCCACCAGATTGGAAACCGTTGCTTTGTTGAGACCGGTCACTTCGGACAATTTGGCGCGGGAAAGGGGGGCGTGACGGCGGATCGTATCCAGTACGATCGACTTATTTATTTTTTTGACCAGCATCTGGTCTCCGGTAATTTTCATATGGTTAAGGCACTCCTATTCTTTGTAACCAAGGATTTCATGTATATCCGCTAAGAAGCTATTCGACTATTATACGTAAACGAACGGGGAAAAAACAATTTTATTTTTACTTTGTTTAACCGATAGACAAAGTAAAATCGATGTGTTAGGATAACGGTGTAAACGATTTCTTTTAAAACTATATTCAAAACTATTGAGGAGGCATTTTACAACATGGCCTATTTTGAATCCGTTAATAAAATTGCATTCGAAGGTAAAGATTCCAAGAATCCATTTGCTTTTAAACATTATAATCCGCAAGAAGTAGTCGCTGGCAAAACGATGGAAGAGCACTTACGTTTTGGTATGGCATACTGGCACACATTAACAGCAGGTGGTAGTGATCCGTTCGGCGCTGAAACAGCAGTACGTTCATGGGATAGCTACTCCGGTTTGGATAAAGCGAAAGTTCGTGTGGAAGCAGCTTTTGAATTCATGGAAAAAATGAACCTGCCTTACTACTGTTTCCACGATGTAGACGTGGCTCCAGAAGGCACAACACTGCGTGAATTTTACAGCAACATCGATACCATCGTTGATTTATTGGAAGAGCATATGAAAGCAAGCGGCAAAAAGCTGCTTTGGAATACAGCTAACATGTTCTCTAACCCACGTTTCATGTTTGGTGCAGCTTCCACATGTAATGCTGATGTATATGCTCACGCTGCGGCTCAGATCAAAAAAGGTCTGGAAGTAGGTAAACGTCTCGGTGCAGAAAACTATGTATTCTGGGGCGGCCGTGAAGGATATGACACATTGCTGAACACGGATATGCAATTGGAGCAAGACAACATTGCTCGTATGTTCCATATGGCTGTTGATTATGCGAAGGAAATTGGTTTTGATGCTCAGTTCCTGATTGAGCCTAAACCAAAAGAGCCAACGAAACACCAATATGACTTTGATGCAGCAACTTGCATTGCATTCTTGCAAAAATATGATCTCGACAAACAGTTCAAGTTGAACCTGGAAGCCAACCATGCAACACTGGCAGGTCATACATTTGATCATGAAATCCGCGTAGCACGTATCAATGGCATGCTCGGTTCCCTGGATGCAAACCAAGGCGACTTGTTGATTGGCTGGGATACGGACGAGTTCCCGGTTGATATGTATGACGCCACGTTGACGATGTATGAAGTGTTGAAAAACGGTGGTTTGGGTAAAGGCGGCGTGAACTTCGATGCTAAAGTTCGTCGTGGCTCCTTCGAACCTGAGGATCTGTTCCTCGCTCATATCGCGGGTATGGATACGTATGCGAAAGGTCTGAAAGTCGCTTCCAAGCTGATCGAAGATCGCGTATTCGATGAGTTTATTGAGCAACGTTACAGCAGCTTCAACGAAGGCATCGGTGCAGATGTCCTGGCAGGTAAAGCAACACTTGCTTCCCTCGCTGAGTATGCATTGAACAACGAAAACCCACGCAAAAACCAATCTGGACGTCAGGAATTGCTGAGAGCAAAACTCAACCAATACATCCTGGCTGACTAGGGTGGGTCTGAAAACGCTGAAGGAAGCAGATTTTGCCGAATTTTCGTTCCAAACCAGGAAGTTTACCGCAGGCGTGCCGGGGCACGTCAAGGGAAAGTGACGCAGTATGGGGCGAAAAGGGGGTAAAAGATGCATTTCAGTGGGTTTCAAGACACGTCTCGATAAAAGTCATAGAGGAAGGATCGTTTCATGCCAAAGCGAATTGCCTATGCCTAATCATTGGCGCGCATCAAGCAGGAATCATACCTCTCCCTACTTGGTGCAAGCGAATCTTGCACCTTGGACGTTGAATAAGCGTGACATTCAAACCGTCCCCGCTTTCCTTTGGGAAGGCGGAGACGGTTTTTTTCAAACGAGTACGGTTGTACCGTTTGAATGCAACGTTAGAAGAGGCACACGGAGTGACCTTCCATGCCGCTCCATATTTCCGTTCAATCCCGTACAAACGAAAGGAGTATACTTATGAGTTATGTAATTGGCGTCGATCTCGGAACGAGCGCGGTCAAAACCGTTTTGGTCAATCGTGAAGGCAAAGTGGCATTTGAAGCATCGGAGGCTTATCCTCTGTACCAGCCTAAGGCTGGATATAGTGAACAAAATCCAGAGGATTGGGTGGAGCAGACCATCGTGTCGCTTCGCAAGCTGCTGGAGGTATCAGGCGTGCAGCCTTCCGAAATCGAAGGATTGAGCTTTTCCGGCCAGATGCACGGGTTAGTATTGGTGGATGCGGAAGGCAAACCACTGCGCAATGCCATCCTGTGGAATGATACCCGAACGACAGCACAGTGCCGCCGGATCGAGAAAGTATTGGATAACAAACTCCTTAACATTGCCCGGAACCGCGCGTTAGAGGGTTTTACACTACCTAAAATATTATGGGTACAGGAAAATGAACCCGAATTGCTGGAACAAGCGGCCTTGTTCCTGTTGCCCAAAGACTACGTCCGTTTTCGCCTGACAGGCGACTACGCCATGGATTATTCCGATGCAGCGGGCACATTGCTGCTGGATGTGGCAGGCAAACAGTGGAGCACGGAGATTGCGTCGGCATTTAATCTCCCAATGTCCCTTTGCCCACGCCTGGTTGAATCCTTCGATGAAGTCGGTACATTGCTGCCTGAGATTGCAGAGCAAACAGGCTTGGCGCAAGCAACCAAAGTATTTGCTGGTGGCGCGGACAATGCCTGCGGTGCGATTGGTGCAGGCATTCTAAGTGAAGGGCAGACGATGTGCAGCATCGGTACGTCCGGGGTTGTGCTCTCGTACGAAGAACGGAAAGACCTGGATTTCGAAGGGAAAGTGCACTTTTTTAATCATGGGGAGAAAGATGCCTTCTATATTATGGGGGTAACACTGGCGGCAGGATATAGCCTCTCCTGGTTTAAAGACACCTTCGCAGCGGACAAATCATTTGATGTGCTCTTGCAAGGTATTGACCAGATTCCGGCAGGAAGCAACGGTCTGCTGTTCACGCCATATATCGTCGGGGAGCGAACACCTCACCCGGATGCGAATATCCGCGGCAGTTTTATCGGTATGGATGCCGGGCATAAGCTGGAACACTTCGGACGTGCGGTCATGGAGGGCATCACGTTCTCGCTGCGTGAGTCGATTGATATTTTGCGTGGTGCGGGCAAGATGGTTAACGAGGTTATCTCGATTGGTGGCGGAGCCAAAAACGAAGCCTGGCTGCAGATGCAGGCTGACATTTTCAATGCAACGATTGTGAAGCTGGAGAGCGAACAAGGCCCGGCGATGGGCGCGGCAATGCTTGCGGCTTATGGCAGTGGCTGGTTCCCGACGATGCAAGAGTGTGCAACGGCATTTATTCGTCCAGCGAAGTCCTATGTTCCGAACCCGGAGACAGTTGCAGTATATGATGGTTTGTTTGCCCTCTATCAAGAGGTGTATGGACAGACACGTGGTTTGAATGATCGTCTGGCGGCGTACCGCTAAAGCAGAATGGGGTGCCGGCATCAATCGATATTCAGGAGCAAACTTATAGAAATATTTGGTTAGGTAAAATAAACATTTGAGAAGCATTCGCCAAGCGAGTGCTTCTTTTTGTGATGTGCAGGATTCAACTCGAAGTATGAAGCTACAGATACGATCTTTTGAACATGTGGTTGAGCATCCTTGTCATAAGCGGGACACCGCGAACTGGAAACATTACGAGGTGTGCGAAAATGGTGTCGGCTCATGCGTGATGTGAAACATTTTACCCTGCATAACCCGATTCCGGTTTAGCATAGATTGGAAATAGAGCGTTCGGATCTATCAAAGAAACAGGAACCGTGGGGGGTGAGGAGTTGGAGAAACATAAGCAAGAGCAAGAGCAAGAGCAAGAGCAAGAGCAAGAGCAAGAGCAAGAGCAGGAACAAGAACAGGAACAGGAACAGCTAGCAAGAAAGAGACCGCACATCACCTTGTCGATGATTGTACGTAACGAAGAGCAGCGATATCTCAGACAGGCAATTGAGACACATCGTCCATGGATTGATCGGGCTGTCATCATTGATGACGGAAGCACGGATGGAACGGCTACCATGTGCAGAGAACTTTTACAAGGTATCCCCCTTGTGTTAGTGGAGAATCCGGTCTCCCTTTTTTCCGATGAGGTGAGTCTGAGAAAGCAGCAATGGAAAGAAACGATTGAAACCAACCCGGAGTGGATTCTTAATCTGGATGCAGACGAGATTTTAACGCCGGATTTTGGGGTCTTGCGTGATGAGATGTTAAGCGGATCAGAAGAAGCGATTTATTTCCGTTTGTTTGATATGTGGAGCGAGACAGCGTACCGGGAGGATACCTTTTGGCAGGCACATGTGTATTATCGTCCATTCCTCGTCAGATATCGTCCCGGGATGGTCTGCGAATGGAAGGAAACACCTCAGCACTGCGGCCGATTCCCAATAAGTATTCAGCATCTGCCTTATGCATGTCATGAACCACGTGTCAAGCATTATGGCTGGGCTAGAGAGGAAGATCGTGTTCGCAAATATCTGAGATACCAATCACTTGATCCCGAGGCGCGGTATGGCTGGAAGGAGCAGTATGAATCGATATTGGATGCGGAGCCGCGGCTTATGGCATGGTTGGATTAACGGGAGGGGAGTGTGTTTATGGAGAAAGAGCAGAAGGGAGAACAACAGCTGCAGCAAAAACAGGAGGACACTGTACCAGGTATCCAAGAGCGTATTCTGATTGCTAGTCCCGTAAGGCAGATAGCAGCTATTCTGAATGAATTTTTAGATTCCCTGCAAAGGCTGGAACGAACGAAGGTCCATACGGACTACTTGTTTGTGGATGATAATGAGGAAGAAGCTTCATCCCAAATGCTGCATGATTTTGTGCTTCAACATCACGGTACGGTGATTCATGCTCGTGAGCTGAATGATATAGAGAGTACGGACGAGTGGAATCAAGGGAACTATAACAAGGATGAAGGAGGACACTATTGGCAGAACGAACAGGTATGGCGAGTCGCCAGGTTGAAAAATAACATTTTAGAGTACGCCCGTAAGCATAATTATAATGCCGTGTTCCTGGTCGATTCCGATCTGGTACTGCACCCGAAAACTCTTGAACAGCTTGCCAATAGCGGGAAAGAGATCATCTCCAATATCTTCTGGACCCGCTGGCAGCCGGGAACGAAGGAGATGCCGCAGGTATGGCTTCAGGATGAATATTCTCTCTATCGCCGCGGCGGTTCCGCTCTCGTGGGAACAGAGGTGGAAGACGAGGATGTACAAACGAGTGCTTTCCTCAATCAGCTGCGCATTCCGGGGTGTTATGAAGTAGGCGGTTTAGGTGCCTGTACACTCATTCGGCGGTCTGTGCTTGCTGCGGGAGTGAATTTTGACCGCATTCCCAATGTGTCTTTTTGGGGAGAGGATCGTCATTTCTGTATTCGTGCTCAGGCGTACGGTTTCCAATTGTTTGTAGATACCCACCATCCAGCCTATCACATCTATCGTTTGTCTGAATTGCCAGGGGCAGCGGCCTATAACCGCAGAATCCGACGAGGCGAAGAGACAATTAGCATTACCTTATGTATGATTGTGAAAAATGAAGAAACCTCCCTCGCCAGATGCCTGGACTCGGTAAAAGGTATTACCGATGAGATCGTCATCGTGGACACAGGCTCCACGGATCGTACACGAGAGATCGCGGCTCGTTATACGGATTGTATTTTCGATTTTGAGTGGGTGGATGATTTTGCTGCGGCACGGAATTTTGCCTTTGATCAGGCATCCAGCGAATATATATTGTGGCTCGATGCTGATGATGTGTTTGAACCGGAGGATCGTGCCAAGCTTATCACACTGAAACGGTCTCTTGATCCGGCAGTGGATAGTGTCACGATGGACTACCACCTGTCATTCACGCCTGAGGGCAAGGTCGCGTACAGTTTGCGGCGGAATCGTCTGGTGAGACGGGATCGCCAGTTTCGCTGGATTGGGGCAGTACATGAATACCTGGCTGTAGCAGGCAATTTGCTGCATAGTGATGTAGCTGTGACCCACAAGAAAGACAAGGTACACACGGATCGCAATCTACGCATTTATCGTAAACGGGAGCAGGCTGGTGAAGAGTTTTCGCCCCGTGATCTATATTATTTCGGCAATGAACTGAAAGACCACGCTCGTCATGAAGAAGCCATAACGTATTACGAGAAATTTCTGGATACCGGACTAGGGTGGGTGGAAGATCGGATTGCAGCCTGTCAAAAAATTGCGGATTGCGAGTCAGTACTGAAACGCCCGGAACGGGAAGTAGTAGCTTTATTTCGGGCCTTTGCTTATGATCTGCCGAGAGCTGAAGTGTGCTGCCGTCTCGGGGGTTATTTTGTCGACAGAGAAGATTACCGCCAGGGGCTGTTCTGGTACGAACAGGCTACTAAGGCCATTCGTCCGGCTGATCCGATGGTTGTACTGAATGAAGCTGCGTGGACCTGGATGCCGCATCTGCAATTATGTGTATGTTATGATCGAATGGGCAACCGTGCAAAAGCGAAAGAGCACAACGATATTGCACTGGCCTATCATCCAACACATCCAAGCATGTTATATAATGATCAATATTTTAAGGATTTGACGAAGGAGAATGTAATGGAGAACGCATAAAGTTTAGCTTAATGGACTTTAATAGCGATAATATGATCAGCACGTTAGTTCCCATAATGCATGTAATGCACGGAAAATATTGCGTTTGTAGCTCCTCTTTTTCAATAAATCAGAATAAACCGGAATGAATCCTAAGGATAAAAGAGTCCACCTCTTCGCGATGAAGAGGTTTTCTTGTATCTATTTTGAAAACCAAAATTAAGGCAATTGTTTATCATGCACCATTGAAACAAGTGGCAAGCCAGACATTGTCAGTAATGCCCAAAGCTCTAACAATCCTGGGGAAACTTATTTGATCGTTTTTTGCAGCGCGTTGAGGTGCCCGGGTAATTGGATCGGACTTTATTCTAACGATCACAGGAGAGCTTATTTCAAGGTTTTTTGAGGGTTTGAGAATCTAACGATCTCCACAGACGCTATTTCGCCAAAAATGCACATCATGGGGCAAAATCATCACTAATTTGAGCAAATAAGCTCTCTCGTGATTGTTAGAAAATAAAAAGTGGCGAATCAGGCCAAATAAGGTTTCTGGTGATCGTTAGAAAATGTGATGTTATGCCTAACGGAATCAGCTCTAATAATTGCAATGACAAAATGAAAATGCCTTGACTTCACGATCGTTCTGATACCACGGGTAGACTTATTTCTGTTTTGCTCACAGCTCCTATTATCGATTAAATATATTTCGTCCGGGGGAGCCTATGCATTACAATAGTGTTTAACGGAAAAGCGGTGAACCCCATGAGGGATCCTCAGCTGCCGAATCTGAACGATGCAAGGGGAAGTGAATCGATATGAACCTGACTGAAGTATTATTGGAATCGAGACTGGTCGCGATCGTGCGCGGCATAAGCCGGGAAGCAGCGGTGACGGCGGGACAGGGCATGACTGATGGAGGTATTCGTCTGATGGAAGTGACACTGAATACACCGGATGCTCATCAGATCATTGCAGACTGGCGCGAACGTCACGAAGGACAAGCCTATGTTGGGGCAGGAACAGTACTCAATGTGAGCATGGCGAAGGAAGCCGTGGCCGCAGGGGCACAATTTTTGGTATCCCCCAATGTCGATCTGTCTGTCATTGAATATGCTGTAGAACACGGTGTAGAGATCTGGCCCGGGGCCATGACACCAACGGAGATTGTAGCTGCGTATGAAGCAGGGGCACGAGTTGTTAAGTTGTTTCCGCTGGCCAGTCTCGGTATTCCATATCTGCGTGAGATCAAGGCACCTCTCGATCATATCCCACTGCTTGCAACGGGTGGAGCGACGCTGGAGAACATTGCTGCCTATTATGAGGCAGGTGCAGCCGCGGTAGGCTTGGGTAGTGCTCTTTTGCCAAAACAAGCCTTAGCAACGGGAGATAGCACGCAAATTGCAGCTTGCGCACAGGCCTTTGTAAAAGCCGCTAATACGAGAACGGACTAATAAGTGAACAGGTAGCGGATAGGAGAAATGTCAAGAAAGCGACCGATCCAAAGGTTTGATGTCCAGGAAAGCGAAGGCAAGTCAAGAACAATGGGTAAATATAAAAAGAGCTTACATGGTTATTCGTTATACAAAAAATGGAGATCATTTAATGTGCAGTTGATCATGTTATCGTATGATGAGCATATGTCAGTAGCCAGAGAGGAGAGAGGCCTTGTGAAAGCGAGAACGATGATAGGTGGTATGTTGGCAGTGGCTGCAGTAACAGCAGGAGGATTATGGCAGGCTGCAGTAAAAAGTCAGACGCCCCAAAAAATACCCATTACCTTGACGCCGCCGATGCCCTTTGAGGATATCACCTTTGAGAGTGGAGGGGGACAGGTGCAAGGCTGGTTTATTCCAGCGAGCCCCGATGTGCCAAAACCTTGGCCGCTCGTCATTATCGCACATGGTTGGGGTTCTAACCGCTCTCGTGTACTGCGATATGCACGCCCGATCTGGGAAGCTGGATATGCACTGTTCATGTATGATGTGCGCAGTCATGGCGCCAGTGATGAAGTACGCGCTGCATCAGCCTATCTGTTCAGGGATGATCTGCTGGCTGCGCTGGCGTATGTATCGGGCAGATCTGAGGTTGACCCGAAAGCTATCGGTGTTTTAGGGCATTCCCTTGGTGGACTGGGAACGATTCTTGCATTAACAGAAGGCATTCCAGTTTCGGCCGTGGTCACTGATTCCATGCCATCCCAGTTTCAGGTGATCGTCAGTTCGGAACTGAGACGTCGGCGTTTACCTCTATTCCCGCTGGCACAGTTGATCCCTCGAATTTGGTTTTGGCGGCTGGGTGAGTCCTTGAAGACGTATCAGCAGAATGATGCGGTAATGATGCTGAATGAGCGGCGAAGAGGCATGCAATTGCCACTATTGATGGTCCACTCCAAAGGAGATAATTTTATTCCGCCTAGTGAACTGGAATATTTTATGTCCAAGGCTGATCCTCCTGTAGAACATCTTTGGGTCAACAGCGAAGGTCATAGCTGCTCCGAGGAAGACCCCGCTTTCTGGGAAACTGTCATTCCGTTCTTGAAAACACATGTTTGTTCTACTTCAGATTCTACTGCACATGAAGGAGCTACATCAGAGCAGAGCGAAACAGATCTGCATCATAGAACAGGATGATAGAGATAAACGCCAACCTGATTGGCGTTTTTTTGTTGTTTCTTTACATTATACAAAAATTCACAATTGTAAAATTGCCCGGAAAACAGCGATTAAAAAGGAAGCTTATGGTATCATAGAATAGAATGGCAATATTCATGCAAAAGTATTCATCATGCATTCTGCATGAAATTGAAGGGAGAGGTAACCATTTTGAGTTGGGATTGGAACATGAACACACGACTTAAAACGTTTACAGCCAAAGCCGCAGCAACAGCAATGGCAACACTACTGTTTACAACACAGGTACCGGGTATGACGGGGAGTGCATCCGCTGCTCAGGCGGAAGCTGGGTCAGTGAAAGAAACAGTGTCGGGGGAACATGATCAATTAGACGTAACAAGCAAGGACGTGCCGGAGGGTGCAAAGATCTCTTCCAGGCAAGCCGCTGACAATATATTAAAGCTTTTTCCGGTATTAAAAAAAGCGACCATTTCGTCTGCCAATTTTGACGTAACCAATTCCTTTCCGCCGCCGGATTATAAGGTATGGGATATTGGATTCCAAATTGTACAAGGCAATCACTCCATAGGTTTCAGCGCAAGTGTACATGCAGGTACTGGGGAAGTACTTAGCGTACATTTGCCATCCGAATTTGTGGAGAGCCAGCTATCATCGGCAGCCGATGTTCAACTGACCAAGGAAGAAGCTGAGAAAACCGCTTTGGAACTATTGCATCAGGCGATTCCTGGACTTAAGGAAGGACAGTATGTGCCGCTAGGAGACCAATATTCACCCGTGGAGCAGCAAGCGCTGTTTGGCCGCAATCAATATCAATTTGTATACAACCTGAAACATGACGGGGTCATTTCGGATGCAGAGACAGTCTACATAAGTGTGGATGAGAGCGGACAGGCAACATCGTATTCACGATCCACGATCTCAGCGAAATATCCTTCCTCCAAGCCGAAGGCATCGGAAGAGCAAGCCAGAAAAGTGTTTGAGGATGGTTTTGATGTCGAACTGGCATATATATCCAAAGAAAATTTATCTTCCAGACAGGGACAGCAATACGTTCTTGGTTATTTACCCAAGGGTGATAGTATGGGGCCGATTAATGCTAACACGTTAGACCGAATTGACGTGCTGACCGGAAAAGCCGTGGACAAGAGCAATTCACCGCAACATAAAAAAGTGACAGGTAATGTGCCTGTGTTTACCGCAGCCAGCGGCCAGCGCTTAAATGTGCAACAGGCAGTAGAGCGAGTTGCAGCGAGTTTTGACATTCCCAAGGATTATAAACTCGAGCACAGCCAATTAACCAAAGGTTACTATGGCAACGGGAACAATCAAGTATGGAGTCTGAGCTGGAGCAACCGGAATGCAAACATATCCTATATGTTCATGCGTGATATTTCGGCTCAGGTCGATGCGGTTACCGGACAGGTCTACAGCTACAACATGATGCAACGGGTTGGACCAGAGATGGGACAGAAACAGCCTTCTCAAGAGAAGGAGAGTAAGACAGTTACTCTACAACAGGCTGAGAAGCTGGCGATGAATACGATCATTGCCACTGTGCCGCAAGCAAAAGAGCAGTATCAACTGGCCAGAATCATTGAAATAGACGATGCTCGTACATTTGTGTTTCAGCGTTATTTGAATGGAATTCGGGTTCAGGACGACACGGCACAGGTACAGGTGAAGAACAACGGGAACATTCCCGAATTTTATACACGTTTGGCGGCATCACCTGAACAACTTCCGACAGATACCACACCTGCAATCCGCTACGAAGAAGCCAAGGAGCTTTATCTGAAGAAGTATACGTTAATGTTGAATTATGCCCGTTACGGTGGATATGGTTTGGGTTCAAGTGAGCCTGCACCTGTCGGAGTGAATTTGGCTTATGTACCTGTGAGCGGCAAGAAATCTCTCTATAATTTGAACGAACTGCTTGATGCCAATACAGGCCAATGGTTCTTCATGTACGGTGTGAACCATGCAGAATCTCAGGTAGAACCAACAGATATTGCGGGTCACGTTGCTGAATCAGCCTTGCGTAACATGACCAAGCATAAGGTATTATTGGTCGATGAGCAGGAGCGTGTGTTCCCGGATCGGGTCATTACCCGTGGGGATTGGTTCAATTATCTGGCCAGAGCAATTAATCCGAACATGGATATGTATTATAACAGTGATAGCAATGACAAACTTTTTGCTGATGTGACTATAGAGAGTCCGTATTACAAGGCAGTGAAGGTCCTGATGGATCAACGCTGGATTGGTGGTGCTGACCCTGAAAAGCAGTTAAAACCTGAAGAAGAAATGACACGTGAAGAATTGGCTGTAGTGCTGATGCGAATTCTGCGTTATGAGAAGCTCGCTGGATTCTATATGCAGCCGTCAGATTTGCCTAACATTGCAGATGCAAGTGCGATCAACAATAAGGGAGCCGTTTCCTTGAGCCTGAAGCTTGGTTTGTTACCTTCCATTGAGGGGAGATTCATGCCTGCACGCAAAGTAACGGTAGCTGAAGCCTCTCAAGTACTGGAACGACTTGCCAAGTTACAGGGCAAGACGGACACGTTTATGAGTGGCAGCCGACTTTATTAATTCCAAACTTAACTAACTTCTACGAATCTGTACGAATCCAAAAGCAGTTCATAATTTGCTTTTGGAAGACATAGGATGAAGAGAAGCGGGAAACATGATGAATGTAACTGAGGATTAAGGGGCCTTCCGAGAAGGTCCCTTTTCAAATTGATTACACCAATATGAGAAATATAGAATAAGGAATGCAAGACCTTTTATGTTACAATAGGGCATGAGAATGCGACGAAGAGGGGTGGGGTCCTTTCATGGGTAAGAACGGTAGACGAGTGATCACAATGTTGCTGGCAGGCTGTCTTGTTGCCGCTTGGCTGCCGCGTACGGTTGATCTGGATCAATTGGTTGCTGCGTCAGGAACGTCCGAACTATCTACAGCGACGGATTTGCGTCAGACACTGTTGAATGCGATGTCACAACGTACAGAGAAAGTGGTGTTCACCTACAAAGGAAATGTGAAGGGCCTTAAGAAACAGCTGCAGACTTCCATCGATGAAGCGATGAAGAGCGATCCCTACATTCAATATACAGTGAAAAGTTATGCGTTTAATTATAAAGGTTCGAACACGTCAGCCGAGGTGGATGTGACCCTTACTTACCGGGAGACGAAGGCACAGACCGATTATGTGAATCAGAAAGTAGCTAGTGTGCTCAAAGAAATTATTAAACCCGGCATGACTAGCCATGAGAAAGTCAAAGTTATTCATGACTGGATTGTGCTGAATCTTGCTTATGATACCTCATTACAAAAATATACGGCTTACGACGGACTGGCGACAGGCAGTACCGTATGTCAAGGATACTCCTTGCTTACTTACCGCATGCTGGAGCGAGTAGGGATTGAAAATCGTATTGTCGAAGGCAAAGCAGGCGGGCAGCTTCATGCCTGGAATCTGGTGAAACTGGATGGCAAATGGTATCACCTGGATACCACATGGGATGATCCAACACCTGATCGCAAAGGCGTAGTGAGCCATAATTATTATTTGTTAAGCGATAAAGAGATGGCGCGTGACCATGTCTGGACAGGCAAGAACAAGTACCCTGCGGCATATGCACCTTACCGTGAGGCTTTGCTTAAACTGGCGGAGAAGGATGGAAATAAGCAGGAGGTATATCAGAAGTTGTACCATACGCTGGAGTACTCTCTATACGATGAACAGGGTGCAGTCAAGGAACGGGCAGTGCTCAAAACCAAAGTTCAGAGTGTACTGAAAGAGGGCGGTACTTCGCTGACATTCAGATATAAAGGGACGGAGAGCAGTCTGATTGAAGATTTACAGGATCTGTATCAGCTAGGGATGAAGTCGATCTCTTATTTTGTCTCCAAGATGGAAGATACAACAGACCTGCGTGTCAAAATTAATTGGACCCTGTAAGGGACTGAATCAGGTTTTCAGTCACACATCTATGGATGAAATATAGAAAGAAGCGACATGTTCTCAATAATTAGAGCGCTCCGGTATCCGGAGCGCTCTTTGTGATATTCAATGTGTTAAACAAATAATCAAGCATTTTCGGGATCTATTCACTGATACCTGATGGTTCAGCAGGTGAGAAGTCGCATTCCTGTAGCGGGACAACTTTGGTCTTTTTGATCCATTTGTAACCAAGCCATAGAACCAGGAATAGCGGCACACTCAGATAAGCGACAAGGACTCCACTCCAATCGATATGATCACCTATGAATGCCTGATAGTTCTGTCCCAGAATAACGATAATACACAGGACAAAAGCAAAGATGGGTCCAAACGGGAACCACCGCGCACGGTAAGGCAGATCTCTCAGATCTCGGCCTTGCGCAACATATGCCCGGCGGAAGCGGTAATGGCTGATCGCAATACCCAGCCACGTAATGAAGCCGCACATACCGGATGCATTCAGTAGCCATGTATACACGATGCCGTCACCGAAAAGAGAAGCCAGAAATGCGAGCATGCCAACGGCGGTTGTGACGAGCAAGGCATTCATCGGAATACCACGTTTGTTCAGTTTGCCAAGGAAGCGTGGTGCCTTACCATCCCGGGCAAGGGCGTAGAGTACCCGGCTTGATGCGTACATACCGGAGTTACCGGCTGAGAGCACCGAAGTCAGAATGACAGCATTCATAACAGAGGCCGCGATGGCAAGTCCTGCTTTTTCGAAGACCAGTGTAAACGGACTGACACCGATGTTTTCCAGATCACCTTTGAGCAGGTTCGGGTGAGTGTAAGGAATAATCAAACTGATTACAGTGATGGCCAAAATGTAAAAGATCAGAATACGCCAAAAGACCTGGCGAATGGCACGAGGCACGTTTTCGCGTGGGTTTTCACTTTCACCAGCGGCTACACCGATTAGCTCCGTTCCCTGGAAGGAGAAACCGGCGGCCATAAACACGCCAAGTACAGTGAAGAACCCGCCGTGAAATGGCGCATCCCCGATGGTAAAGTTGCTGAAGCCGATAGCTTCACCGCCCAGAATGCCAAAGATCATCAAGACGCCGACGCTCAGGAAGATGATGACGGTAGCTACTTTGATAATAGCAAACCAATATTCCGATTCCCCATACCCTTTGACGGACAGGATATTTAGGGCAAAGATCAATACCAGAAACAGTAAGCTCCATAACATGGATGAGCTGTCCGGGAACCAGTATTTGATCAGAACGGTAGCAGCAGCGAGTTCGGCGGCAATCGTTACCGCCCAGTTGTACCAGAAGTTCCAGCCCATAGCGAAGCCAAGAGCGGGATCTACGAAACGAGCCGCATACGTATTAAAAGAACCGGAGTCCGGCATAAAGGTTGCAAGTTCACCCAAGCTGGTCATCAGGAAATAAACCATAATGCCCACAGCCGCGTAGGCAATTAATGCTCCGCCAGGGCCAGCAGTGGAGATCGCTGTACCACTTGCCAGAAACAGCCCGGTACCGATGGAGCCGCCGAGGGCAATCATGGTCATATGACGTGCACGCAATCCTTTTTTCAGGGTAGGTTCATTGGTTGTTGTTTGTGAATGTTTGTTGCGGTCTTGCATGGAAACACTCCTTCATTTGTAATGCTGATGCAGATCATAACTCCATAAACCAAAAAAAAGACCACAGGCACGAGCCAGCGGTCTTGATATCCATATCCGCACCACGTCCCAGATGATTAAGATAGCTCAACACAGAAGCATTCATACCTTTTTAGAAAAAAAGATATGAATGCTTGCTGTGACAGTTCTGCACCTTTCGGCTACAGCCCCAGCTCACCAGACCGATAAAGGAACGTCCAGCGAGCTTCGGCGGGTACACCTTTCGGCTGATATCAAAAGCGGCTCCAAGCGCCTCCCTCAGCGTACTGATCGCACCCGCGACCTCTACCTCACCATGCAATGGATGAGGTGTATCTATTGTTTATGAAATTAGAAATCACGCATCAAACAGCGTGTAACATGTTAATCAAACAGAGAACAAGTATACCGCTCATCGTTTTACAGTGCAATAACAAATGTTGGGTTGTTCCCTAAATGGCTCCGTAAAGAACATGTGGAAGAACAGATTAATCTTGCTTTTTATTCCGTCCTGCCATCTGTTGCCACACAGTTCCGGCGGCCTGTTCACCAGACTCGATACGTTCTAGCGCCATTTTGGCCTGCAAGCTCACTTCAAATTCGGGATCTTCCGCGGCGAGACGTAAAGCCTGCTCCGCTTCTTCGGTTCCGATTTCATACAGAAAACGGGCTGCACGCCAGCGCACAAGTTTGCTCTTGTCCGTTAACGTCTCAATCATCGCAGGTGTGGCAGCAGGGTCACCGATGTCTGACAACGTATCGCCAGCAGTACGACGTACAGCGGGAGAACTGTCCCGAAGCGCTTCGTACAGAAGCTCCATCGCCTCAGGTGTACGAATATCCCCTAGATAGACAACGGCCAAGCGACGAATTTGCATTTTGCTGTCACGTAGCGCCTGAGCTACCAGAGGTATTCTTTCCTCTGTTGGCTCCATACCATCCAGTGCGGCATAGCGTACATTCCAGTCTTCGCTCTGAAGGGCTGCTTCCAGTTCTGCTCCCTCCAGTGCACGCCGGTGCTCAACAAATTCTTCCGTATTGGTACCATGAGCAATAGCTTGCTGAATGACCTGCTCCAATCGTTCCGGCGGGTAGGCCGCTTCCAGTTCTTGTTCGACTTCACGCGCAATATCTGGCAGCTCACCGTACCTTACTCCGTAATCGCTTAGTTTACGTTCTTTGATCAGCGTAGCGCTGGCAACCTCCGTAACGGCTTTGACAAAACGATCTGACAGTGAGATACGTTCCTCTTTCGTTCCGGCTTTAACCCGAATCTGCATCGGCACTCCGCGGAAAAACTGAACAAAAACTTGTGCCTCTCCAAAGTGTTCACCTGTAGCATCTTCGGATTCAATCCAGTCCAGATTCACGCTTTCCTGACCCAGACGGCTCTGTACTTCACCAAGAATAACAGACCAGTCTGCATTGCCTTTACGATCCAAGGCAACGAAGTTGGTTGTGTGGAATACACTTTTCACGCCTGGAATATGTAACATCTGGCGAATAAAAGCCGGGGCAGAACGTTCGTTGTCCAGTGTATAGGTTCTACGAATCCCGTCTTCCAGACGTTCGTCGAGATGCAGCATCATCGTATTTGGACTTGGTGTTGGTTCAATAGAAACTATATTCATGGGTGTAACCTCCTATAATAGCAGTTTGATACATAACCTCCCGTAAAATAAATCACACGGATACCTCTATTTTAACGGATACCTCTATTCTACATGAAATCAGGAAAACTGCGAAATTACATGTCGTGAAGAAGCATCGGCGTAGGTATGTGAAGAAGTACGAAGATTGTTAACACTTCTTTCATGTTCGTGCACAAACATTTTTAAATGAAAGCTGGCACAATATAAAGGAAGAAGCTAATGGAGGTTATACTTATGGAGCCTGTTACTGTGCTAACGGATGGAGAGCGCTGTATTGATTATGAGAAAATCAATCAATTATTTGAGGGTTGGATTGCTTCTGCGCCATCAGATTCAGTAAAGGAAACAGGAAGAGGGGATTGGGAAGATTCCCGTTTTTGCATTGTGGATTACAGGAACGGCGAACAGGCTGTATCTGCAGCGAAGGCCATTCGTGCTTTTGTGCCAGACGTTCCTGTACTGGTCATTACCGATTTTCAATCATTGATTCGTAAACGCCACCTGCAGCAGATTACGGGTACTGGTGTTGTAAAGATGTTACTCTGGAATGAACAAGACCCCGATCAATTGGATAGGGGCATCGAGCAGTGGCTGCACACATTTGGATACGAAGCACCAATAACCATGCCTTCCGTTTTGTACATAAGGTAGAACGAAAGAGGCATGGTGTTTACATCAGCTGTTTATACAGTTGTCCGGTTTCTTTATCGATGGCCAACTAGACCATATATTTATAGCCTGTACCCCATACCGTTTTAATATAACGGGGATTTTTGGGGTCGGGCTCTATTTTTTTGCGAAGACTAGAGATATGTACGTCAATGGTTCGATCAAGATAGGCGCGTTCCGAGCCTTTAATTCGATCCATCAGTTCGTTACGGGTAAAAACTTTGCCCGGATTCCGATACAATTCCTTCATAATCTCGAATTCAATATGGGTTACATCGATTTCAATGCCATTCACAAATAAAGTTCTCCTGTATTCATTCACATTAATGTGACCGATCTCTTCAGTGGTTGAATTCTCTTTGACGGTTTTATCCTGATACGTAATAATCGACCGACGCAGCAACGCTTTAATCCTGGCGTCCAGCTCTTTCAAGCTAAACGGCTTGCAAAGGAAATCGTCAGCTCCGTTATGCAAGGCACGAAGTCGATCATTCAGCATGGTGCTTGCGGATATCATCAGTACAGGAACCGTAGAATTTTGTCGAAAAGCATCAACAAGCTCGTTACCGTCAATCTCGGGCAACATCAAGTCTGTTACGACAATGTCAGGTTGAAACTGCGGAAATAGATGAAGTGCTTCACGGGCGTGGTGAACCCGCTCGGTTATGTATCCTTCCTCCTCAAGAAAAAAAGCGATCATATCCGCTAAATTCTTTTCATCTTCTATAAGAAGTACTTTGATTGACATAGCTTCACACTCCTGAGAGACAAAAATTTGTTAAAAAAATACGAGGAAATGCTTTTAAATACTGCAAAAAATTTAATGTTTCTATTCCAGAATATAGGAAGTAGCACTAACTTGCAAAATGACTTTGCTTGATATTGTAGTGTATCATGAGTTTATTTTTTTGCAGAATCATAATTTTTCCCATACGTACAACGAATGTTAATTACAGTATAATGGATCAGAGTCATTTAAGGGGGAAAAGGTTTAGAGTTATCGCCAGTATTAGGGGGAACAAATGTTGTTTGAGAGACCAGAACGGGCAGGAATACAACGAGTCAAGGGTGAGGACAAAAGCCTATGAACGGGATAACCGGAGCAAAAAACCTGTTGAATCGCATTGTACTGCAATTGAGAAGACCTTGGGTTGGAACATGCCTTCTGGTCATCCTTGGTACGTTAAGTGCCATTTTTCCATTTACACTGTTCTATGGTGTGCAATTTATAATTAGTAGTGCTGCGGCGTTGGTTGCTCTTCGGTTATACGGAGGAATCTACGGTTTTGTGACACTTACGTTAATTTATCTGTTTAAAAGCCTGATTTTGGGCCTGGACACGCATAACCTGTATGTCATGATAACACATTTCATAGAGTTGATCTGGATGCTGGGCTGGCAGGTGCGTTATAAAAAAGGTAGTCTCATCAAGGCTAACGCGGTGTTTTGGATTGTGCTGCTGTTTCCAGCAATGGGTTACGGATATTATGTATTAGGTCTGAGTGCGGAAGTGGCCAAATATGAATATATATATATTGCTGTCGTTAGCATGGTAAATGCCCTGATTGCAGGTATTGTGGTTGATTTCTGGATCACTTTGGGAGAACAGCAGGAGCAACGCGCGGGCACGATTCCATTATCGAGGATTGCATTTAAATATGTGGTTGCTTTTGTGGTGTTTGTATCACTTATTCTGTTGTCTGTGGATAGTCGCAGACAATTAGGCCAAATACATGAAGCTATTCTACGTGATATGAGACAAGCAGCGAGTGCAGTCGTTCAGGATTTGGATCAAAAATATGTAACACCGGATAACCTGGCTGAAAATGTGGAGCGCTATCATCATTTGCTGCGTATGAATGTGATTTTGCTGGATCAGCATGATGTAATTGTTGTTTCTGGACTCCCTGAATTTCGGCCGGGGGAGTTCATAAATCTGGATCATTTTCAGGTGTTAACATCGAGGAACGGCCCAGGTCTATTAAGTTCAGGGAGAGCTCATTACAGTGACATACTGGAATATTGGAAACATGCTTCTTTCATATATCAGGCTGAAGAAACAGCAAATACCCCTTATCAGGTTTTTGTTGAAACCAATTCGTCCCAGTATTACACGCAGATTGAAAAAATCTACCTGACGACGTTGCAATCTTTATTTTTTATTATCGTGACATCCATGCTTGTGGCAGCTCCTTTGAGTAGTAAGGTGGTAAGTCCCTTATTGCGCTTGACCCGGCTGACAGGTTCTCTGCCTCGTCTGCTGTTTCGAAACGGAGGGATGGAGTGGCCAAGCAGCCATGTGACCGAAGTGCAAATTCTCATTGGTAACTTACGCAAAATGGCGGATGTGTTACTTGAACAATTCGAACAAATTCGACTTGATAAGTTAACACTGGAGGACAGGGTGGTTGCCCGCACGAAGGAACTTAAGAATAGCGAAGGAATTAAGCGTGCCATTATCGAGTCCTCAATTGATGCCATCATCTCGGTTGATTCCCAAGGGGTGATCATTGAATTTAACCCTGAGGCTGAAAGAATGTTTGGATCGGGGCGGGAAGAGGTTGTGTTGCAGAAGGAAGCACCCTCTCTTTTCCAAGGGATTAGTTTTCAGGAAATTAAGTTGATGCTGGAGCGATATGAATATGTCGATGGCAAGAGGTATACGACGGTTGACGAAATATCAGGTATTCGCAATGACGGCTCTGTATTTCCGATTGAGTACAAAATTGTAGAGATTCAATTGGGGAAAAATGAAATATTGTACAATCTGTTCATCAAGGATATAACAGAACGTACTCGTGCCGAAGAAGATCGGGTGCGTCATGCCCTTGTGTTGGAGCATCTTAACCTGGAGCTGTTCCAAGAGAAGGCAGCGATTCAGGAACAGCGCGATATCAGTGAACAATTCATTGAATCGGTTCGCGAAGGACTTGTCATGTCTGACCGTTCAGGCACGATCACGATTGTGAATCGCCGAATAGAAGAGATGTTTGGACTGGGTAATTTCTTGGGAGAATCCATAACTGACCTGGCTCAAGCCATCGATTCAATGGTTCAGACTGACAACTTCAATCTGACGGAACAGACAAGAGCATTTATTAATGGAGAAGAAGCTTTCATCGAGACCAATTTCTGTTTTGACAATGTAGAGCAAAGTGTATTTTCACTGTACATGAAACAGATGGATGTACCGGGGAAAAATCATGGTTTCCTGCTTGTATTTCGTGACTTGACCGGAGAAGAGCGACTGAACCGGATGAAAAATGAGCTCATCAGTGTTGTTTCTCATGAGCTTCGTACACCTGTAGCCACTATCATGGGGTATGTTGAGCTGATGTTGATGTACGACCTCCCGGCATCCCAGCGCAAAGAGTTCATGGAGACGATTTCGTCTGAAGGCAAACGTCTGAGCAGCCTGCTGGATGATGTGCTTGATATCCAACGTCTTGATAATGAAGGTATGACCTATCATATGATCTATGTTCCACTCGTGGAGCTGGTTGAGGGTGTGGCAGAGCAATGGAACATGAAGTCTTCTCAGCGGATCTATGTGCATGCTTTCAATGGTGACCTCTTTGCTTATGCGGACCAGAACAGGATCGTGCAAGTGCTGCATAATCTGATTGGTAATGCAGTGAAATATTCTCCCGGAGCAGATCGGATCGACGTAACATTATGGGAAGAAGAAGGGGCACTATGCATCGATGTACGCGATTACGGTATAGGTATTGCCGAGAGTGAGAAGGATTTGTTGTTTAACAAGTTTTATCGTGTAGATAATTCGGATCATCGTCAAATCGGCGGAACGGGCCTTGGTTTATATATCTCTCGCAAAATCGTGGAGGATCATCACGGGAGCCTGACCTTCATGTCGGTCCCGGGGAAAGGCAGTACGTTCAAAGTTCGGTTGCCCAAACAGGACGTTGTCCTTTAGTTTCCTAACTGAAAGTTAATACGGTTATAGTAAGGTGAGCTTTTATCTTTTGGCACGCGACCGTGCAGAAAGGTAAAAGCTTTTTTTATTTTCTTTGATCGTTCTATTTGTTTTTTCATCATTCTATTTTGTTTTTTCGTCATCCGGGATAAAAAAACAGGAAATTTTGCACACTGTATATAGCGCCATAATTTGCATCCTGTGCAAAAGGAGGACAACACGTATATGTTTCGCAAACAAGAAAAAACACTCATCATCGTCTGTCTGGTGGCAGCTGTGGTCGTGTTGTATGCCGTGGTCAAAAGCATCATCCGCATTATGAGTTATTAAGGACCCGTTCTGGCCGAACGGATCCACTGTCGTACATAACCCATAACGATATATGCGAACCATTGATAACGATTACGTCGAAAGAGGAGTGTACCCATGTCATCTCTGGACCCTGTACTGCTCAGCCGAATACTAACCGGTCTGACCCTGTTTGTGCATATTATCTTTGCTTCCATTGGTGTAGGTGTTCCGCTCATGATTGCTTTGGCTGAATGGCGGGGACTACGCACTAACGATATTCATTACACGCTACTGGCTCGCAGATGGGCAAGAGGTTTTGTCATTACCGTCGCTGTAGGTGTAGTCACAGGCACATCCATCGGGTTACAGCTGAGTCTGCTGTGGCCCATGTTTATGCGTGTCGCCGGTCAAGCTATTGCGTTGCCGCTTTTTATGGAGACATTTGCTTTTTTTGTGGAAGCGATCTTCCTCGGAATTTATCTGTACACCTGGGATCGTTTCAAAAAGAAATATACGCATATGTTGTTGCTTATTCCAGTAGCTCTCGGCTCATCCGCTTCCGCGATTTTCATTACAACCGTGAATTCTTTCATGAACCAGCCGCAAGGCTTCACCTTGATTAACGGCATTATGAAAGATATTGATCCGATTGCCGCCATGCTGAACCCGGCGACACCAACTAAAGTATCCCATGTGCTAGCTTCGTCCTACACCTTAAGTGCGGGTGTACTGGCGGGAATAGCAGCGTTTAGCTTGCTGCGCGGACGGGATCATGTGTATTACAAAAAAGCACTTAAGCTCACGACGATATCCGCGCTTGTATTTGCGATCAGCACTGTCATGATTGGTGACTCGTCCGGTAAATTTTTGGCGAAATATCAGCCGGAGAAGCTGGCTGCCGCCGAGTGGCATTTCAAAACGATGAAGGAAGCTCCTCTTGTCTATGGGGGTATTCTGGACGAAAACAATGAGGTCAAATATGCGATTGAGATTCCGTATGCACTCAGTATTTTGGCAGGCAACCGACCAGATACGGAAGTGAAGGGACTGGAAGAGTTCCCAGCCGACCTTAGACCGCCGCTGTCCATCCATTACATGTTCGACCTGAAAGTCACAACAGGAGTCATCATTCTGCTGATTCCGGTGCTCTACGTGCTGCGTCGCTGGTTGCCGGGACGCAAACCTTATCCGAAGTGGCTGCTGCTTGGCATTGTGTTTCTTGGCCCACTGGCGATGATTGCTATTGAGCTTGGATGGATGTTTGCCGAGGTGGGCAGACAGCCCTGGATTTTGCGCGGATATATGAAGGTGTCTGAAGCGGCAACAACCTCCACTTCGGTGGGGTGGATGCTAGTATTGTTTATCCTGCTGTATCTGGTACTGTGCTTCTCATGCATCCGTGTCATCAGCAAGCTGTTCCGGAACAAGGAAGCGGAGAAGGAGCTTGAATCACTTGGACTGGAAGGAGGTATCGTGCATTGAACTTTGAAATTGCGGGCATCGCGATATTGTGGACATTTCTGTTCGGGTATCTGATCGTAGCGTCGATTGATTTCGGCGCGGGTTTCTTCAGCTTTTACAGCATATTGACTGGACATGAAAACAAAATTCATAACATCATTCAGCGCTACCTGTCTCCGGTGTGGGAAGTGACGAATGTGTTTCTTATTTTCTTTGTGGTGGGGTTAGTCGGCTTCTATCCAGACAGCGCATTTTATTACGGTACAGCCCTGCTTGTTCCAGGTTCTCTGGCGATTGTGCTTCTGGCCATCCGTGGAGTGTATTATGCTTACAACACCTATGGAAACCACGGGAAAAACAGCAAAATCTATCTGGCACTGTACGGAGCAACGGGATTACTTATTCCCGCGGTGTTCTCCACCATTTTGGCGATATCCGAAGGTGGAATCATAGAGCAGGTCGGCGAAAAGGTGTTTTTTCGCTGGCGTGAATTTCTGACGAATCCCTATACGTGGTCTGTTGTATTGCTGGCTTTGGTGAGCGTGCTGTATATCTCGGCAATGTTCCTTTCCTATTACGCAAAGCGGGCGGGAGACGAGCCGGCCTTTGGTGTTCTAAGGGAATATGCGCTGCTGTGGAGCCTGCCCACGATTTTTGCGAGTTTTCTCGCTTTTCTGCAGATTAACAAACAAAATCCTGCTCACTTCGAGCGTATGATCGATATGTCCTGGATGTTCATCGCATCGTTTATCTGTTTTGTCATTGCGGTATCACTCGTGTGGAAAGAGAAATATCTGGGTTGGTGTTTTATCGCAGTCATGTTGCAGTTTGCCTTTGCGTGGTATGGATATGGTCGCTCCCATCTGCCGTATATTCTGTATCCGTACATTAACATCTATGACAGCTTTACGAACCGAACGATGGGCATTGCACTAATTACGGCGTTCAGTCTGGGGCTACTGGTGCTTATTCCGTCTCTGGTGTTAATTATGAAGTTGTTCCTGTTTGATGCCAATTATGTACGCGGTAACGCCGGGAAAAAGAAAGGATGACTCCGCCATGTTTGCGACGACCATTTCAAATATCACGTATATGCTAGCTTCCTTGTTACCACAGCAGTTTACATGGTTGAGGTCTGCCTGGCCGACCGGCGCCGATCTGGAGATGCACTTGGAGCCTCTTTTGGATGAAGGGGTAAAAGGCATACCGGGCATCACGGGGCTAAGCTTCTTTGAGACCTTTACGATTATGTATGCTCCTCCGCTGATTATGGTGGCTGCGATTGTCTTTCTGTTTGTTTATATGGCGCTATACAAAAATCCAAAGGATTGATTGGTACCGCTGTGCTTGTTCCAGATGGTGCGTCGACTTCCGATACGGGTAATCTGATGTTAAGAACTGAGGAAGGGAGGAGGCCCCTTCATGCCCAAAATTCGTTATAACAATATCGATAATGTCAGTACAGACAAAACGCTGAAGGAGTTCAAGCAGTGGAGAGAACAGCGCCGCCGCAAAGTAAAAGACTATTCCTACAAAGTCCCGAAGCATGATCCTGAGCTGGATTACTTACATGCCAACCGGGACGAAACAACCATAACGTGGATCGGACACTCCACCTTTTTCATCCAGTATTATGGACTGAATATTGTGACCGACCCGGTGTGGGCGGAGAAAATGGGGTTTCAACGCAGGCTCGGTGCCCCTGGCATTCCGATTCAGGATATTCCGCCGCTCGATGTCATACTCATCTCTCATTCACACTATGATCACTTACATCTCGCTTCCCTGCGCAAGCTGATTACATCGAAGACAATGCTGATTGTGCCGGACGGCTTGAAACGCAAAATGATCCGTAAGGGATTCCATCGGTGTCAAGAGATGAAATGGTGGGAGCATACGGTGCGCGGTGGAGTGAAGATTACGTTTGTACCTGCCCAGCACTGGACACGCCGGACGTTATTTGATACAAATACGTCTCATTGGGGCGGTTATGTACTGGAGCCTAATCACGCTGTGCAAGTGTCAGAAGAGAACGCAGAGGTAGCGGAGAGAGAGATGGCAAACGGGTCTATTTCATCCGCTTCAGATTCGCACAAAACCAGCGGTGAAAAACAAGCAGCAGCTGATCCGCCTGTCCTATATTTTGTCGGAGATACGGGATATTTCAAGGAGTTCAAAACGATTGGAGAACGCTTTGACATTGGCGTAACACTGATGCCCATTGGGGCGTACGACCCCGAATGGTTCATGACGTCTCAGCATGTGACACCGGAGGAAGCTTTGCAAGGGTTTGTGGAAACAGGATCACAGTTAATGGTGCCAATGCATTACGGGACATTCAAGCTGGCCGATGATACACCCAAGGAAGCATTGGATCGGCTGGAGATGGAGCGTGAGCGACTGGGGATTGCCAAGGAACGAATTCGGGTGCTCGGGCATGGTGAGACACTTCGCATCCGGCACGAAGCTGCTGAAGAGGAATGATTAGTCTTAGGGCAATTCAGACGACACTATCTTAACCAAATCTCATAAAGAGTATGTTAATGGGGCTAACAAAAGCTAGCCAGATATGGTAATCTATAAACATACGTGCATGAACAGCATATTTACCAAAACTTTAATCCGTAAAAAGCGGCTGATTTTCGAATTTGCCGCTTTTTTGTGTTATAATATGGTGCCAGAATAGGCATCGGATATTGAATCCATGATTTTACGCAGGTTGCTATTCATGCAGTATGCAGATTAACCAATAAAGGATGGTATGCTTAATGATCAGTACAAGCGGTATCACGCTCCGCTACGGAAAACGTGCACTTTTTGAAGATGTGAATATCAAATTCACGCCAGGCAACTGTTACGGCCTGATCGGTGCGAACGGAGCCGGCAAATCAACGTTTTTGAAAATTTTGTCCGGTGAGATTGAAGCCAACTCGGGAGAGGTGCACATCACCCCGGGCGAACGTATGGCCGTTTTGAAGCAAAACCACTTTGAATATGATGAGTATCCGGTTCTCGAAACGGTTATTATGGGTCACGCTCGTCTGTATTCCATCATGAAAGAGAAGGATGCTTTGTATGCGAAGGCAGACTTCACAGAAGAAGACGGTTTGCGTGCAGGTGAACTTGAAGGGGAATTCGCTGAGCAGAACGGCTGGGATGCTGAGCCGGATGCAGCGGCACTCCTGATCGGTCTGGGCATTGATCGTGACATGCATGACAAAAAAATGATAGAGCTGAGCGGGAACGAAAAAGTCCGCGTATTGCTGGCACAAGCGTTGTTTGGCCGTCCAAACAACCTGTTGCTCGATGAGCCTACCAACCACTTGGATCTCGAATCCATTCAATGGCTTGAGAATTTCCTGATGGATTATGAAGGTACCGTTATTGTTGTATCCCATGACCGTCACTTCCTGAATAAGGTATGTACACATATCGCAGATATTGACTTTGGTAAAATTCAGATGTACGTAGGTAACTATGACTTCTGGTATGAGTCCAGCCAATTGGCACTTGCTCTGCAGCGGGATGCCAACAAGAAAAAAGAAGAGAAGATTAAAGAGCTGCAAGCCTTTATTCAACGTTTCTCCGCGAACGCTTCGAAGTCCAAACAGGCGACTTCCCGGAAAAAACAACTCGACAAAATCACATTGGATGACCTTCGTCCATCCAACCGTAAATATCCGTTTATTAACTTCAAGCCTGAGCGTGAAGCAGGTAAACAATTGCTGACGGTAGATCGTATTCACAAATCCGTCGATGGTGTGGAAATGTTGAATGATGTGAGCTTTGTGGTGAACAAAGGTGACAAAATTGCATTTGTTGGCCCGAACGGAAATGCCAAATCACTGTTGTTTGATATACTCATGGGTGAAACGGAAGCGGACAGCGGCGAATATACTTGGGGTGTGACGACGACTCAGGCTTATTTCCCGAAAGATAACTCCCAATTCTTTGATGGTGTGGATATGACACTCGTAGATTGGCTGCGTCAGTATTCCAAAGATCAGGATGAAACGTATCTGCGTGGTTTCCTGGGCCGCATGCTGTTCTCCGGTGAGGAGTCCCAGAAGAAGGCTAGTGTACTCTCCGGGGGAGAGAAAGTTCGCTGTATGCTGGCGAAAATGATGCAGACAGGTGCAAATGCACTGATTCTGGATGAGCCAACGAACCACTTGGATCTCGAATCCATCACTGCATTAAATAATGGTATGATTGACTTCGATGGAACGATGTTGTTTACATCCCATGACCATCAGTTCATTCAGACAATTGCAAACCGGATTATCGAAATTACGCCAACAGGCCTGATTGATCGCCAAATGAGCTATGACGAGTATCTGGAAAGCGACGAAATCAAAGAATTGCGCAACAAAATGTACCCAGTGGAAGCTTAAATTCACTTTAAATAACTGCAAGCGAAAAACCGCAAGTCCTCCAAGTGGAGGGCCTGCGGTTTTTTTGTCATGCTGATGCTGATTTACAGCTCTTATGCCGGCGTTAACCTAAGACCCGCCTGTACGGCGACGCTGGTTGTTCGGCTTTTTGTTGTTCTGGCTTTTCATGGCTTTAGGGCCACCTTCAAAGTAAGCACCGGACTGGTTACCGGAATTTTGCTGCTCTTTCTTTTGTGCCAGCTTTTGACGGATCGCATCTTGCAGGCTGACCTTTTTCGGTTCATTATTTTCGCTCATTGTATATCCCTCCCGGTCTTGCAGTAAGCCGTCCAAATTGGACGGGATGTACTCATTTTATACGTTTTATAATAGCCTCACAAGGGCAACCTGATAAAATGCCAGTTTTCACCCGTTTTTTTCCTGAGCCAACTTTGTTTCTGGCATGCTATAGCCCTGCCTTCCGGAAACTTTGTTTCGGCTTACCTACAGCAGTGCTCCTCGGCAAAACTGTTTCTGTAGACCCACACGATCTGCATTTGGTAACATGAGAAAACTGTATTGGAAATATGAAAAGGAGTGTTCCGGTTGAACGCTTATGAAGAAATACGTAAAGGAGAGCGAGGAGCCTGGATCAGCATTGCAGCATACCTCGTTTTATCTGCTTTTAAGCTGCTCTGCGGATATTTGTTTGCTTCCAGTGCTTTGGTCGCCGACGGCATCAATAATGCCACAGATATTGTGGCATCTGTTGCGGTGTTGGTGGGGCTGCGTATCTCGCAAAAACCGCCAGATTCGGATCACGCATATGGACATTTTCGGGCAGAGACGATCGCAGCATTAATTGCCTCATTTATTATGGCGGTTGTAGGACTTCAGGTGTTGGTCGAAGCAGTTCGTTCATGGTATGCAGGTGATTATGGAGTGCCGAATCTTTGGGCAGCAGGCGTAGCTGTGATCTGTGCAGTAGTCATGCTGGGGGTATACCGTTACAATTCCCGTCTGGCCAAACAGATTAACAGCCAAGCTTTACTGGCAGCGGCCAAAGATAATCGCTCAGATGCCTGGGTAAGTATCGGTGCTGCGATTGGCATCATCGGTTCACAATTTGGACTGCCTTGGCTGGATAAAGTGGCTGCCATCCTCGTAGGTCTGTTGATCTGCAAAACAGCTTGGGAAATTTTCCGGGATTCGACTCATCTGCTCACGGACGGGTTTGATCAAAAGCAATTAATGGATTTGAGATCTGCCGTTGCTCGGGTCCCTGGTGTCGAAATGATCAAGGACGTCAAGGCACGAGTACATGGCAGTCATGTTCTGGTTGATGTAGTTATTGAAGTGGATGGAGGATTAACGCTGGTACAGGGGCATGAAATCTGCGATCAGGTGGAGGAACGTCTGAAACGATCACATAATATTATGCATGTTCATGTGCATGTTGAGCCACGATCTGAAGAAACAGAATGGACATAATTTTTTTGTTGAATCAGGGATGATTGTAACTAAATATCAAAAGAGGACAGACGCAATGCTGCGTACTGTCCTCTTTACTTATGTTAGAAACGATTATACGATATTATTGAATAGCAACGTGAATCCAAGCTTTGCCTTTCCAAGTGTACACTTGAACCCATTCGCCGCCGTCGAATCCGTCAACAACTTCACCCGTTGTATCAACAACTTGAGCACTCAACGCACCGATCGGTTTGCCGTTTGGTGCATCATAGAACCATGTGCGCTCAAGCAAGTTAAGCAGCATCGTTGGCATCAGAACTTCATCACCCGGTTTTACAATTGGCTCTTCAAACATTTTATCGTCTGTTGTGGACGGTGTCTCTGTTGTAGTTGAAGTGCCTTGAGTACCTGTAGAATCAACAGTTGTACCTGTTACGGTCTCTGCTTTGCCTTCAATGGTCTCTACAGCAGGTTTGTTCACTTCTACAGCCGGCGTTGTTGGTGCTGGTGTCGTAGAAGTTGCTTCAGTACCCGAAGTTGTTGGGGCTACGGTGCCGGTAACCGCTTCCTCAGCACCTGCAGCGGCAGCCATGGAACCCATCAATGTTAAAGCAGCGGCAAAACTTACGATTTTTTTCATTTGTTCTTCCTCCTCGGTTAGATATGTAGTTTTTGTTGTCCTGTGATAAAAGTAACCAAGCAAGCTGGTCTATGAATCACAAATTATAACAATTTTTTCTTGGTTTCTCCAGAGTCAACTGGCGCATATGTGGGTATATAGAAAGCCTGTAAAAATCAGACTTTCGTGGTATGAAATCGGGCTGGCTATATCATTAAAGTCCTGTTTTTTCAGGACTCTTCGGCGGTTCATATTGGAATAAAGCAGGAGGGAGTGTAATACATAAATAGAAAAGTGTACCTGTCTTTAGAGCGCACAAAAGCCGACGTGCCCGGAGGCATCATCGGCATTTGCATGTAATGCAATGATCCAGATTCAGAGATCCGCTTTTATCGCATTCGGCTTCGTCCCGTAATGAGGGAGATGACGAAGAGTACTACAAAGATGAAGAACAATACTTTTGCGATCGAAGCAGCCGCTTCAACAATCCCGAAAAACCCGAAGATTCCGGCAACCAGTGCGATAATCAGAAAAATAACAGACCATCTTAACATGATAATTCATCCTTTCGTGTTAAAGTTTGTGGCGTGAACTGTGCTGTCTCACTGCCCTGTGTAGTCTAACCTTAACCGAGGTGAAATGACTTGAAACATGGTGTTTTTTTCTTCTTCTATACATCGCTGGAGGAGCGATTCTCTTTTGTTTCGCCCGGGAAAGGCACGGGTAACTATAGCAATAACAAACCGACGTAAACATGGAAAGAGAGGTTCTTTTATGATCTATCAACTAAGCGTGGCCCTGATTGCTGTGGCATTTGCTGTACTGGTTTTCTTTTTGATTCGCACATTAAAATCGGCTCAGAGTTCACTGGACAATGTCTCCGAGACGCTGCAGGAAGTGCAGAAGACCATTGATGAGCTCAGCTATGAAGTAAAACAGACTGTAAGACATGCCAATGACATCACTGCTGACGTGCAACACAAAATGAAAAAGATTGACCCGGTGATGGAGTCGGTTGAGAATCTGGGAGAAGTACTAAGTGAAGTTACGGCAGCAGCCAAGCAGGTGTCCACTACACTGATGACTCGCTTTCAGACGAAGCAATCCAAAGCAACAGCAGGCAAAACGTCTGAATCCAGCCAGGTAACGGCTCCACCTGCAACGCCCGCTGAACGTACCCTGCAATCCTATGAAGCTACATATCACGATGAAGCAAAGGGCGGGAAGAATTGGGTGAAATATATTGATCTTGCAGCTAATGTGTGGCAACGGATGCGCAAATAACATGACCGCTTTCTGAAATACGGTGAAACCTTCAGGGCGGTGATGAACCTGATGAAAGGGTGAGAATCATGATGAAACTACTGCTAGTGACGATGTTTAGCGTAATTTCTCCCTTTTCCGTTCAACCGGCAGCAACACCTGCTGCTCAAGACTTGCAATGGACGGTAACGGAGGAGCAGATGCCCGAGGTAAGCTTGGCTTCTGATCAGTCCGAGACGTTCGAGCAGTTCCGGACTCTGAATGGCATTTCACTGGAGGACAGCAAACAAGAATTATTTGCCAATATGGGGCAGCCAGTCAAGATCAAAGAAGATCCCTATCTGGGATGCCCGGAATATCATTTCGATGATATGCATGTTGGGATATGTGGAGATACAGGCATAATTCAATATGTACATGTCGATGGTTCATATGATGATCTGAAGTTGAATGGGAAGTCTATTCCGATGCAAATCGAAGCCATTCATCAAGCACTGGGCAAACCTTATTATGTTGCTGAGGATGGAGAAGTGTATCTTCGCGGTTCGTATGCAATCAAAGTGTATATGAAACCAGGCTCTAGCGAGATTGAAGGTGTTGACTTTTTTGACGATACGGTTACCTGAGATGAATGATGCAGCTTTCGTTTCAATGTAAAATAGTATGGTTATATACTATAAGAGCTCGATAAAGAAGATTATATCAGAGGAGAGTGGAAACGATGGATTCAACCAACGCACAGGCTTATGCCAAAGTGGTAGAAAACGGAGTTCAAGCAGTAGAAGCGGTGAAAGAGTTGCAGACTACTGGATACTTGGCTGATCATATCTTCGTTCTTGCACATGAGAAGGATCGTACAGATCGCATTGCAGATACTGCAGATGCTAAAGAGATCGGTATTAAGGAAGAAGGACTATTTGATTCCATGGCGAATTTGTTCCGCTCACGCGGTGACGAACTTCGGGCCAAGATTGTATCGATGGGATTTACAGAAGCCGAGGCTGACTTCTATGAGAGTGAATTGGATAAAGGCAAGGTACTGATTATTGCCAAAAAGAAAGACTGATTTTCACCCCCTTAACGTAGAATTGTTAGTTCACCAAACGTTCTGCGGTTAAATGGGGAAGACCTAATCAAAAACATAGATAAGGAATGGGGTAAACCCCATTCCTTATCTATGTTTTTGCAAGTTATGAGTGAGCGATACCTCTGTAATAAATCGCTGCAAAAACGTTGATTATCCAAAGTTGAATTGGCTTTGATGGTGCTTTTTTCTGATAGTCATTTTCTGGTTTTATCATTATAGTTATACTAGGAATTGTTATGTCTACCGCCTCTCTGAACGCAAAATTTGTATAAATAAGGTTGTTCGTTGAATGCATAATGTTCGACAAACCCGGACGCCACAGATAAGGAGATAGAAATGAGAATACTTATTGTTGACGACAATCCGACAAATGTCATTATCATTCGAGAGATTTTGAAAAAAGAGAATTACCGCGATATTGTGACAGCAAGCTCAGCTATGGATATGTTCGAAGTATTGGGAATTGGTGCGGATATCAGCGAAATGCGTCCGAAACAATCGGATATTGACCTGATTTTACTGGATATGATGATGCCTGAAATGGACGGAATTGAAGCATGCAGCATTGTGCAAAAATTCGAAAATCTGAAAGACATCCCGATTATTATGGTGACCGCGATCGGTGATTCCAAGAAGCTGGCCGAAGCACTGGATGCAGGGGCCTCCGATTATGTAACCAAGCCGATTAACAAAGTGGAACTGATGGCCCGAATCCGACTGGCATTACGTCTGAAACAGGAGAAAGACTGGCACAAGGAACGTGACCAGCGGATTCAGGATGAGTTGAAGCTGGCAGCAATGGTACAAAATGCCGTGCTCAGTCATGCGATCGAAGATCCGTTGTTTCAGGTACATGCCATCTATAAACCATCTTTTGAGCTTGCTGGTGATCTCTATTCCTGGTTTCCCCTCGGAGAGGAACGGTATGGTGTACTGCTTCTGGACATGATGGGGCATGGTATATCTTCATCCCTGTTCACAATGTTTATTGCATCCGTACTTAAGGATACAGTAACGACATATGTTGACCCGGAGAAGGTGATTCAAGAGCTGAATCGACGCTTTAATCAGCTGCATCTGGGAAAACAACTGGTGCAGTATTACTTTACAGCGATCTATCTAGTCGTGGATACCCGGATGAAACGGATTGATTATGTGAATGCCGGTCATCCACCAGCTTTATTTTTCCGTAGTGACGGCAGTGTAACTTCATTTGACAGCGTATGTTGCCCGGTGGGATTGTTCGACAAAATGGATATTGAACCACAGACCATTCATTATGAAGGCACGGGCCATATTGCGATGTATACCGATGGTTTGCTTGAAGCGGTTCAGGGTGATCAAGAGCAGCAGCTTGAGTTTCTGAAAGAACAATTAAAAGGCTCCCATCAGTGGAATGAAGAAGCGATGCAGGCATTGTTCTTCGACGACGAGTTGAATCTGGAAAGGGACGATGATAAATGTCTGGTCTGGATTACGTTGGATAAAGGGGCGCAAACAGAATGAAAATCAGGAATAAACTGCTGATTGGTTTTACCGCCTTGATGGTCATTATGATTGCCCTCACCTTTGTGAGCTACGAGCGGCTGAACAGCAGTAATAGACAGATTGATCAGATGTATCAGGAACGTTATCTTAAAGTGCGATTTACTTCAGCAGCACGAGGGGAAGTCAATGATATTGCCAAAGTGCTGGCTAACTTGTTGTTAAATCCAAGCAATTCAGTCAGTGCGACAGAATCTGATTTGAAGGAAATGAAGGAAAAAGGTGCCCGTTATCTGGAGCAGGTTAAAAACCGGGCGGACACTGCCACGGAGCATCAACTCGTAGATCGCGTGAATAATGCGTGGGATGCCTATACGAATTATGCTGCAAGAGTAATTAATCTGATGTCCCAGAGTCGGGTGGAGGATGCTAATAACTATCGCAACTCTACTGGACTTGCCGTTCAGAAGGAAGCGGTGGAAAGTCTGAATGCGTTGTCTCGTTATCAGGACCAGGAGATTGATGCCGAGATCAAGGTCGCCAATGCCGCATATACCAGAGCGGTTCAGATTACAATAAGCATTATGGTCGCCGGATTACTGCTTGCGCTGGGTATTATTCTCTGGGTACTTCCAAGCATTACACGTGGTCTGAATACGGTATCGATGATGATTACGAGTTTTGGCAAAGGTCGATATAAAACGATCCGCCGGATTCAAATCAAGTCAACCGATGAGATCGGCCAGATTGCCAACGTTTTCAAAGAAGTCTCTAACGATCTGGAAGAGAAGCTGGAGATCGAAAAAGCTTATGTACAGGCCCAGCAGGATCAGAACTGGATGAGTTCCAATATTGCGAGAGTTCCTGAACTTCTTCGGGGAATAGGCTCCATTCGTCAAATCTCCCAGATGTTTATTAGCGAATTCACACCGGTACTTGGTGCTCAGCTAGGCGTGGTATACCTCATTGATGAGGAGAAACATCCAGATGAGTTGAGACGATATGGTTCTTACGCTTTTGAAGAGAATGGGGAGCTTGGCAAAGAGGTATACCGGATTGGGGAAGGTTTGATCGGTCAGGCGGCGCTGGATATGAATCCAATTGTGCTTGATTATACACCTGATCAATATGTGAACATCGGCTCTGCTTCGGGTTCGGCACCAGCTGCAGGAATTATGATCTATCCGGTTGTGTTTGAGGACGAACTGATTGGTGTAGTGGAACTGGCTTCCTTCGAAGGTTTTGGTGAGATGCACAAGCAGCTGTTTGGACAGCTGATCATGAACTTAGGGGTCATCCTTAACAATGTTCGGAGACGTCTTCGTGTGGAGGAATTGCTGCGGGAATCTCAGGCGCTTACAGAGGAGTTGCAGGTGCAATCCGAGGAGTTGCAGACACAGCAGGAAGAACTACGTCGTACCAATGAGAATCTGGAAGAACAGACGGATGCACTTAAACGTTCTGAGGAACTGCTGCAGCGTCAGCAGGAGGAATTGGAGCATTTTAATACAGAGCTGATCGCCAAGACGCGTGCGCTTGAAGAACAGGTACGTGAAGTGGAAGAGAAAAATGATGAAATTGAGAAAACGAAGACGCAATTGGAACAGCAGGCCATGCAATTGTCGATGACCAGCAAGTACAAGTCAGAATTTTTGGCAAATATGTCGCATGAACTCCGAACTCCGCTGAACAGTCTGCTCATATTGTCTCAGTTATTGTCGGAGAACAAGGATGGCAATCTCAGCAGCAAACAGCAGGAATATGCACAAACCATTTATATGTCCGGTGCAGACTTGTTGAAGATGATTGATGAGATTCTGGATCTATCCAAAGTGGACGCAGGCAAGATGGATATCAATTATGAGACTGTTCGATTGGATGAACTGACCAGTTTTGTCACCCAGAACTTTGGCCCGATGGCCAACAAGAAAGAGCTGAATCTCAATTTTGATTTTGATAACTCCCTGCCAGAGTGGATCTATACGGACAGTCACCGGGTGAAACAAATTTTACGAAATCTGTTGTCCAATGCGTTTAAGTTTACGAATCGAGGTTCGGTAAGTCTGATTGCAAGGCGTATGAAACCTGAGGAATTGCCGGGATATCTGAATACAAATCAGGAATATCTCGGATTTAGCATCAAAGATACCGGGATTGGCATTCCGTCCGACAAGACGGATCTGATCTTCGAAGCGTTCCAACAGGTAGACGGTACAACGAGTCGTAAATACGGTGGTACGGGCCTTGGTTTGTCGATCAGCCGAGAACTGGCACGTCTGCTTGGCGGGGCAATACAGGTGGAATCTTCCGAAGGTGTGGGAAGCACCTTTACGCTGTTCCTGCCGGATAATCATGAACAGGCCGAATTGACAGAGGAAGAAGCAGCGAGAGAAGCAGCGAGAGAAGCAGCGGTATCCTCAGAACAACAGCAAGAATGGTTACCAGATATTAAACCTGTTCATTCATCACAACAATCCATTCTTGCAGCTGAGCCGGAACGAAGCCGTGTAGTTGATCTATCCCCTGCTCACAGTTCAGAAGCCACCCGGATTGAGGATGATCTGAATAACATTGTTGAAGGTGACAAAACGTTGCTGATCATCGAAGATGATGTGAACTTTGCCCATATTCTGATGGATATGGCGAGAGGCCGGGGCTTCAAGGCATTGGTTGCTCTTCAAGGGGATGCCGGACTGGAGATGGCCCGTGAATACTTGCCTGATGCGATTATTCTTGATATTCAATTACCTGTGATGGACGGATGGACGATTTTGGGCGAATTGAAGAGCAGTTCAGTGACACGTCACATTCCGGTGCATGTCATCTCGGTTGTTGATGATATGAAACAAGGGTTGATGATGGGGGCCATTGCCTATCTTAAAAAACCTTCCAGCAAGGATTCACTGGATAAAGCATTTTCTCATATCGAATCCTATACGGAAAATCAGTTGAAACGATTGCTCATTGTTGAAGATGACGAGATTCAGCGTAAAGCAATCATTGAATTGATTGGCCATGATGATGTTGTCATTACTGCCGTATCAACAGGCCAGGAGGCACTGAATGAATTGCACAGCCAACGTTACGATTGCATGGTGCTGGACCTGATGTTGACGGACATGACGGGATTCGAGCTTCTGGACCAGATTCGCGATGATGAATATCTGAATGATCTGCCTATTATCATATATACCGGAAAAGAGCTGGATTCCAAGGAAGAGATGAAACTTCGCAAATATGCGGAATCCATTATTATCAAAGACGTGAAGTCACCGGAGCGTCTGCTGGACGAGACGACATTGTTCCTGCATCGGGTAGAAGCTAACCTTCCTGAAGACAAACGCCGTATTTTGCAGAAGCTGCATAATAAAGAAACCTTGTTCGAGGGGAAGAAAATCCTGCTTGTCGATGATGATATTCGAAATGTGTTTGCATTATCCAGTGTGCTTGAAGGGTACCGTATGGAAGTTACGTTTGCTGAGAACGGCCGTGAGGCATTGGAAGCACTTGAGAAAAATTCGGAATTTGATCTGGTGCTGATGGATATGATGATGCCAGAGATGGATGGTTACGAAGCGATGACACGGATCAGACAGAATCCGAAATTTGATAAATTGCCGATTATTGCGCTCACAGCCAAGGCGATGAAAGAGGATCGAGGGAAATGTATTGAGGCTGGAGCATCCGATTATGTGAAAAAACCGATTCAAACCGATCAATTGTTGTCATTAATGCGGGTATGGTTGTATTCGTAAGCGTATGGTTTGGGTAATGAAGGACAATAACGCATACGCAAGTAACCAATGATGAAGTGGAGAGAAGTTATGACACCGTGGGAACCTAACGAAACGGGAGCAGATACGGTTCGTATACCGCAAGATGAAGAGCGTGAATTGATCGAGATTGAATTGCTGCTGGAGGGAATGCATCGTTTGTATGGGTACGACTTCAGAAATTATGCGCTGCCATCCCTGAGACGAAGAATATGGCACTACGCACATGCAGAGGGTGTGAAAAGCATATCCGGGCTGCAGGAAAAGGTACTGCACAATCGTTCATCCTTTGAGCGTTTTGTACAGAACTTGTCCATACCGGTGACAGAAATGTTTCGCGACCCGTCGCTTTTCCGCATGTTTCGGGAAAAAATCATTCCTATTCTAAGAACCTATCCGTATATCCGGATATGGCATGCAGGCTGCTCTACAGGTGAAGAAGTGTATTCCATGGCGATTATGCTGCATGAGGAAGGTCTGTATGACAAAGCACGAATCTACGCAACGGATATGAATGACCGCTCACTGCAACAGGCCAAGGAAGGCGTATACGGTATTGAGAAAATGAAGTTGTTTACAACAAATTATCTGGAGTCAGGGGGCACAAAAGCCTTCTCCGAATACTATACAGCGAAATATAATTCCGTTATATTTCACCCGTTTCTTCAGAAAAATATTATTTTTGCCGAGCATAACCTGGCAACAGACCGGTCATTTAATGAGTTTAATGTAATTTTTTGCCGCAATGTCATGATTTATTTCAACGATGAGCTGCGGAACCATGTGCACGGGCTGTTTCATGAGAGCTTGAGTCACTTCGGTATTCTAGTTCTGGGATCGAAAGAATCCATTCATTTTACAGAATATAGTGATGCCTATGAGCCGTTAGACCGGACCGAAAAAATATACCGGAAGATCAAATAGGGGGTTAGGCTTAGCTATGGGGCTCAATGAACCAATCCACATATTATTGGTAGATGACCGCCCTGAGAACCTGCTTGCACTTGAAGCAGTTCTGGAATCAGAACGGTACAAACTCGTTAAGGCAAACTCCGGAGAAGAGGCACTCCGTTGTTTGCTGAAAGACGAATTTGCGGTCATCGTACTTGATGTGCAGATGCCTGGAATGGACGGGATTGAGACAGCGAAATTAATTAAGGCACGAGACAAATCCAAAGAAGTGCCAATCATCTTCATCTCGGCAAATAGCAGAGAGGCCGAGCATCTGTTTGCCGGATATTCGGCGGGGGCCATTGATTATATGGTCAAACCGTTTATTCCCCAGATTTTGAAGTCCAAAATCGAGGGGTTTGTGGAGATGTTTATCTCAAACAAAAGACTTAAGACACAGACGATGTTGCTTCATCAGAAGACCCAGGAACTGGAGAAGATGAATCAGCAGCTTGTGCAGGCCAAAGAAGAGGCCGAGATTGCGGCTAATGCCAAAACAGAGTTTCTGGCGATGATGAGTCACGAGATCCGTACACCGATGAACGGAGTCATCGGCATGGTCGACCTGTTGATGGAAACCGAGCTGAAGGAAGATCAGAAGGAATATGTAGATATCGTTCGCCGCAGTGCCGATGCACTTGTTACGGTGATCAATGACATTCTTGATTTTACCAAGATGGAGTCCGGCAAAATGGAGCTGGAGGAGCATCCGTTTGAACTGGTTTCCTGCATACGGGAAGTGCTTGGTTTGTTTGCTGCAGAAGCTGGCAAGAAAAACTTGGAGCTGGATTATTTCCTCGAAGATGCTGTGCCTCAATTAGTCTATGGAGACATGGCGCGGCTTCGCCAGGTACTGCTGAATTTAATTGCTAATGCGGTAAAGTTCACGGATCATGGCGGGGTTTATCTGATAGTCTCCGTGAATGGGGAGCAGGATGGAAATATGTCGCTGGAGTTTGCTGTCAAGGATACCGGAATAGGCATTGCTCCAGATAAAGTGGATCGCTTGTTCCAGCCGTTCTCCCAGCTGGATACGTCGATGACCCGAAAATATGGCGGAACAGGTCTTGGTCTTGCCATTTGCAAGACGCTGGTTGAAATGATGGGTGGACAGATCTATCTGGATATATCAGAAAAGCAGGGCGCTACTTTTGTATTCACCATCCAGGCCAAGCGTTACGTTGAAAGAGAATTGGTGCAGGGCAATGGCGAAGAGAAGCTGACAGAGGTAAAAAAAGAGGATAAACATCCTACGGTATTAATCGTGGATGACCATCCGATCAATCAGAAATTAATGGCGATCATGCTCCACAAACTGGGGCTTCTTTCGGATATTGCGGAAGATGGCCAAAAAGCACTGGACATGGTGATGGAGAGCACGTCCTCATATGACTTTATTTTTATGGATTTGCAGATGCCGGTGATGGATGGTCTGGAATGCACTAGACGCATACGTGAGAGCTTAACCCAAAAGCAGCAACCTGTCATTATAGCGATGACGGCTAACGTGATGGAAGGTATTCAGCAACGCTGTACAGCAGCAGGAATGGATGATTATATCAGCAAACCGGTGAAAATGGGCAGTGTTAAACAGAAGCTTGCACATTTCCAGAAGAATCATCAGGTTATGAATCCGGGCGCTTCAGCAATGAACCAGGCGAATTGAAACTTTTACCAGTTATGTTTCCTGTTTCACTAGTGCATAAGTTGGGTTATAAAGTAAGGAAACCATTGATCAGGAGAGAGATGTCTAATGAATACAAATAAAAATGAAAAATTCAATGCAAGAACCGAAACACATGACGGTGTATGCACAGTGTATCTGACTGGCGAACTGGATTTGTCGGTTGCTCCTGACTTCCGTTTGGTAATGGAACCGCTCGTGGATAACAAGGAGCAGGATCTGTTTATTAACATGAAAGATCTCAAGTACATTGATAGCACAGGGATTGGTATCCTGTTATCTGTTCTCAAGGCCAGACATGGAATGGAAGCTCGCTTTGAAGTACAGGAAGTTCCTGCGCAAATTCAGAAACTTTTTGATATGACGGGTATAGCCAAATTCTTTGTTACACAGAAGAATTCCCAATAGGAAAGGATCGAAAAAGGAATGAATGCAGAAGTCCAAAGAATTACTCTTAATTTACCGGCGACAGCTGAATATGTGGATATTGTAAGACTTAATCTGTATGGTGTTGCGTCCAAAATGGGTTTCTCGTATGAAGACATTGAGGATATGAAGGTTGCTGTATCCGAAGCATGTAACAACTCCGTATTGTATGCCTACTCTCATGAAGGTGGCATGGTAGAAGTGTTATTTGAAGTGAATGGCGAAGTGCTTGCTATTACTGTCAAAGACGAGGGTGCCAGCTTCGAGAATGTGAATCCAGCTGTAACTCGTTCCGGCCTTCATGATAAAGATCTGACAGATGCTCAGATTGGTGGACTTGGGTTCTACCTCATGCAAGCCTTGATGGATGATGTCAGTGTGGAGAGTGAGACGGGCAAAGGTACGAAAGTGGTACTCGTAAAACGTCTTGCCAAAAGTGAGGAGAAAGTATGAATGAAAAAGTGACTCCCCCAGAGTCCATGTCTGAAGCGATTGGTTTGATCTGGGAATACCAACAAACACAGGACAACGAAATCGCCACTGTTCTTATCCGTAAGTATGAACCGATGGTCAAAATGGCTGCGGGTAAAATTGCCCGTAATAGACCGGATTTATATGAGGATTTGTACCAGACAGGCCAAATGGCTTTGATTCGATTGCTGAAGCAATACGACATCAATCTGGGAATTCCATTTGAACCTTATGCGATGAAAAGCATGATCGGTCATATGAAGAATTATCTTCGGGATAAGTCATGGTACATTCAAGTGCCAAGAAGAATCAAGGAAAAAGGGGCATTAGTGCAGCATGCCATTGATGAGCTGACGGTAAAGCTGGAACGATCCCCCGGGGTTAACGAGATTGCAGAATATCTTGATCTTACTCCGGAGGAAACCATTGAAGTTCTGGCTGGCCGGGAGTGTTACCACTATGTTTCTCTGGATTCTCCTTTATCTCAGGATGACAGTGCAGCGACATTAGGTGAACTGATCAGCGCAGATGTGAATGACTTTGATTCGGTTGAGAAACGGATGGATCTGCAGCAGGCACTAGGACAGCTCAAGGAGCAAGAACAGAAAGTACTTATTTTAGCGTTCCAGGATGGACAGTCACAGCGGGCTATCGCCCAGAAGCTGGGTGTCTCACAGATGAGTGTATCCCGGATTCAGAAACGGGCTACGGAGAAACTGAAGCAGATTATGTCTAACGCTTCTATGCTATGATAGATCATTCCTATGGTTGCCCCAATACGGCTTAACGAGGACACGGTATTGCACTGGATTGCATACGTGTCCTTTTTGAATTGACTGGAGGAATCCCGGCGACACATGAATTAACATGTCAGGAGGAATATATGGTGGATCAGATCAAACTGGAGGCTCGGCGCGATCAGTTGTTCTTCTCTGAGGAGTGGCAGTGGTGGGATTGGGTAGCTCCGGATTCCAGTAGTATGGACAGTGCACTTCATGATCTGGAGCAGGCTTTTCCAGCGATGCAATATTGGCTAAACAAAATCTCGGAAGCTGAATCCAACTACTTGTCCGTTCGTTATTTTAACGGCACAGATGCGGTTATTTTCGGTTCCTTTTTATATGCCGTGAAGAATGAAACAAATGATCAACGAAGAGATAATCAGATGTTTTTTTATGTCGATAAATTCAATTTGGTTACGCTCAATTTGGATGACAATACGAGGGGAATCATGAAATCGGGCGAACGTATGCACATGCTGCAACAATGTACTCAGGCCAGAGAAGGCATGTTTGTTCTTTTTCGAGCGATTCTTCATTATTATCATGTGGGCATGGATCGTTTTGAGATGAATCTGCGTGATCTGGAACGGAGAATGGAGACTCGCAATGCACGTACATTGATGGATCAGATTCTGGCGGCCCGGTTTGAATTGTTGTACTGGAGTAATCTGTTTATTCCTTATACCGAATTAATGGCAGCTTCCCGCGAAGCTTACCTTCAAGAAATTACAGATAATCGCTTCTATCAACAGCTTCAGTATCGCGTCGAACGGATGGAATGTCTGTTCCGGCATTATGAAAAGGAGATCGATACCTTAATTTCGATAGACAATGCCATATCTGGCGTACGTGGCAATGAGATTATGAAGACACTGACAATTGTTACTTCTGTATTCACACCGGCAACAGCAGCAGGTGCCATATGGGGGATGAATTTTGAGAATTTGCCCCTGATCGACAAGACATGGGGAGTCGTACTGGTCATTGCACTGATTATCTGCAGCATGGTTAGCATGTATATATGGATGATGATGAAAGGATGGACAGGGGATTTGTTGAAAGTAAAATCTGCCCAGTCTTCCGCTCCGGGAAACCGGGACAGAGAAAAAGAGGGAAAGCGATAGCCACAGACTGGCTGCCCCTCTTTTATTTTTTGTAATCCTGGATGTAACCGAGAAGATCCGCGATATATTTACCCACAATAGGCATATTAACAAATTGGCTAAGGATATAGGCAAGCAAACCGAGCACAACAAATGTACCGACAGTCAACCCAAGCCCGCGAGCCATACCAGCGGTAAAGTTCGTAATGATTCGTTTTTTGGGACTACTGTAATTTTCAATGATGTCTTTGATCTGTGCTCTCTCCAAACTGTCCGCAATCTGATCGAGCCGTGTGTTCAGGCGCTTGACCTCATGACGCAATTCGAATGGATGCTCACTGGTATCATACTGCTGTGCAGGTGTTCCCCCTGTTACCGGGGGATTGCCATTGATCGTGACTTTACTCATATCTGTCATTCCTCCGTTCGCTCTGGATAAAAAATAGCCAGCTGGAATGCAGCTGGCTATTTATTGCTCGATCTCATCAGGCCTTACAGGCTTGTCGAGTTCAATTGTTTACGCACATCTTCCTTCGCTTCCACGGAAGCGGCAGCTACTTCTTCAGATGCACGCGTTGCTTCCTCAGCAACGTCTGCAGATGCTTTTTTTACGGAGTCCATAACATCATTACGACCTTGGTTCACCGTTCTAGCCAGATCGGACGTTTTGGATGATACCGTTTTGGCAATTTCAGAAGCTTTGTCTCCAACCACTGTTGCTACTTCCTTCGTACGGTCAGTAACCATGCCTACCTTCTCCGAAAGATCACCACGCAGTTCGCGTCCTGGTTTAGGGGCGAAAAGCAAGGCAGCGGCAGCGCCCAGCAAACCTCCGATGAAAATACCTTTGGCGAAAGTGGAACCCGTTTGTACAGGATATTGCTCTTCTGCTTTATTCATGTCTAATCACTCCTTCTTCAAATTGGAAAACAAATACGAAACAACGAACACCATCTAACCCGAATCAGGCAGCCTGTCTTAGCAGTCTGGACACAAGCCCCAGTAAGAAAACAAAGAGAGCTGTACCAATGATGGCAGGAATGATTGCGAAGTTACCGATAATGGATCCCCAGTTACCAAGCAAAAGGGCTCCCAGCCAAGCTCCGGCAAATCCGGCTATCATTGCACCTATCACGCCGCCCGGCATGTTGTGACCGGCAAGTGCATCGCCGATCAAACCGATAATAATCGCCATGACAATGCTGATAATAATGCCCCACATAACAACCGCCTCCTTTTCAACTTGATGCAGGATGTTATCTGTTCGCGTTTGCTTACTTCGTATATAAACGCCGTGCAACGTGGTGAAACAACTAATGGCAGGATGCATAGAATGGAAATTGGAGGAAGTGAATCAGGAAACGGATCGTTTTATTCCTTGAATCATACATAAAATCCAGGCGAATCCGGCAGCAAATCCGGCAAAGACATCAGTAGGATAATGAACTCCCAGCATGATTCGACTCAGACCAATCAACAAAATAAACAGAATGCCGCAAAAGACAGGAAGCCATTTTCCAGGTAAGTCCTGTTTCTTGCATTCTACGGCCCAAATGACAAAAAGCATGCCGTAAAACCCCATTGAAATCATGGCGTGACCACTGGGATAACTATATCCATGTACAACGAGAAGGTGATCGAGTTCGGGCCTGCTTCGTCTGAATACCTCTTTTAACAGAGTGTTCAAAATCCACATCATGGAAAAGCTTGCACAGATTACATACCCATATAGGGTGCTTCTGGGACGGTGCTGTGCAAAACACAATAGTGCGAATCCCGCTGCGGCGAGCGCTGATATTTTAAACGAACCTAACGCTGTGATGAATGAAGTGTAAGGCAGCAGAGAAAGGCGAGATTGCGAATGCAGGTAAAACATTTGCTGGATCTGACTATCCAGCTGAATCAAATGATCCATGCCGAGTATGGCTCCAAGACCTGCCAATAACAGCACAATGGCTGCGCTCAGCAGCGAAGCAATGAGGATATATTTCACCAAGGATCGCAAAGGGACGACATGTGGCGGTTCAGATGAGAGATGTTGAGAATTACGTAGCATGAAACGTATCTCCTTCTATAAAAGTGTAGTCCTTCAGTAAGGCTGATAAAGCTTTACCCGAAACGTCTGTCGAAAAAACTGTAAAACCGTCGTTTTTGTACTATACTAATGAGGATATCCCATGCGGCGCCATGAAGCAAAGCAGAGATAAACTGGATTTTATATATATGAAATTGGCACTATGAAGGAGAGAAACTCGCATGGAAAGTGCGCTGTTAGTTAAAGAATACCGTGCAGGCGTGATGGAATGCGCCCACTACGGACACATATGTATTACAGATGAGCATGGGCAGGTTGCATATTCAGTCGGTAATCCTCATTTCAGAGCGTTTACACGTTCGTCTGCCAAACCATTTCAGGCGATCCCTGGAATTCGGGCGGGAATGGATCACCACTATAACCTTGAGGCCCATGAGATTGCCATCATGGCTTCATCACATCGCTCAGAACCGGAACATATTCAGGTGTTGGAACATTTAGCTCGTAAAATTGGACTTGGTGAGGAATGTTTGGTCTGTGCGCCAAGCTACCCGCTTAATGAGGAAAGTCGCAATAACTGGTTGCGCGCACAAGGAGAGAAACGCAGAATACTGCATAACTGTTCGGGTAAACATCTGGGGATATTAGGTTACAGCCAGATGAAAAAGCTTGATTTGGACACCTATGCCGAGCCAGGACATCCAGTGCAACGGGAAATCCTTGAAACATTGGCCGGTCTTGCTGGTATTAAAGAAAATGAAATTCAACTCGGGACGGATGGCTGCGGCTTTCCGGTATTTTCATTGCCGCTGTCCGCGCTCTCCAATGCGTATCTTAAGCTGGCTTGTCCTGACCTCATTGAAGATGAGTCCACACGCATCGCTGTGAAGACAATTACTTCTGCGATGAATCAGCACCCTCTTATGGTAGGTGGCACGAATCGGGTGGATTCGGTGTTGCTGGAGGACGATAATATTGTTGCCAAGGGTGGATTCAAGGGTGTATTTGGTTTCGCGCTGAAAAAAGAGAGACTTGGTATCACCTTCAAAGTGCTGGATGGCTCTGAGGAAGAATGGGCTTCCATTGCACAATCGATATTGAAGCAACTGAACTATTCCAATCCCAAAACCATTGCCCGCCTGGCAGAAGTATTTCCTGCAGACATTCGTAATGATGCAGGAACTTTAGTAGGTCGGATGGATAGTGAATTTGTGCTCCACTCATAAAAAGATAGCGTATAACCTTTGGAAGGAGCTTGATTAGAATGACCGGGCCCCGGGTAAAGATCACATACCAACTGGTATTGACCTATACAATTCTAAACACGCATGGATCACTGCGATAAGGCAGTTCCAATCCTCTGGAGGTGGATGAATATGATTAAAGTAGTGACATCGGAAGAAAGGCACACGTCGGATCGAGGTTGGATACACAGTGAATTTAGCTTTTCCTTTGCAGATTATGAGGATCCAAGCAATGCCCATTTTGGTTGTCTGTTAGCTCATAATGACAACATACTGATGCCGCAGGAAGGCTTTAAGAAACATCCACATCATGATCTCGAAATTGTCAGTTATGTGATATCAGGTACGCTTAAGCATACAGACAGTATGGGTACAGAACAGCTGCTGGAAGCGGGGACAGTTCAGGTGATGAGTGCAGGTACAGGTGTAGAGCACTCTGAAACCAATCCGGCGACGGATGAACCGGTACGTTTCCTGCAGATGTGGTTTCTGCCTTCCCAGCGAATGTTGAAACCGTCTTATGCATATCGCAAAATAGAAGAATCCGCACAGCTGAACCGTCTTTGTCCGATAGTGTCAGGTATGTCAGATCAACCGGATGAACGCTTGGAAGAGGATTCTCTCCGCATTGCTCAGGACGTCACCTGTTATCTATCTAAGCTGGAGTCAGGCAAAAAATTGATGTATCCGCAACATGAGGATCGGCGGACGCATTTGTTCCTCATTAACGGGCATCTTGAAATCCAGTGTTCCGATGGTCATTTTAATCTCAAGCCCGGAGATGCGGCTCGAATTCACAAAAGCTGTGATCTTCAGATGACAAGTGCAGGCAGCGAGCCTGCCGAGTTTGTTCTTGTTGATTTACCTTGACCTTGATATATTCGCACATTGGATCAACAAGGTTGGATTAAGCAAGCGCATAGACTATAAAAAATCAAAAGGACTTGTCCTGCATCAGTGTTCTGATGTAAGACAGGTCCTTTTCTATTGCTGCAATACTGTCAGATGTGAAGGCAGAATCCAGCGTGTGTAACTTATTTACGAAGTTTACCGAGTTCAGAAGCAACAGCTTCCACCTCGGAGATGCTCAGATGCTCTTTTCCGATAACCATCTCATACAAATCTTGCAGATCCTCATATTTCTCAAGCGGAAATCCTGAACCTTGCATAGCGGCACCACTGGCCATCCGCAGCTTGGTCTTGATGGCTTCGATCATATATTCCATATTTTCTACTGTTGCTTGTGTTAAATCCATCGTTAACTTCATCCTTTCCATCTACGGGGATGGTTTGCTCATTTTCCATCTCGGAAACTCTTGTTATTGTAGCATGAGTGGAAGGGTACAAGCCAATGATTTTGCGGGGGAACGGAGCATCGGTTACAATGTGAGAATAGAACGAAATGACTGGAAGACAAGATTGCACTGGAGTTGTCAGTCAGATCAGAGTCAGCAGGAGGGAATCAAGCTTGGCCTTATATAAACGTGAACTTGTCAGGCAACAGAATCGAGAAATACGTAAAGGAGTGCCTGGAGACCAGCTTGTCCTTTTTTTCAAGTATATCTCCCAGCTCCACAATCTGGATGAAATTACGTTTCTCTGTATCGGTACAGATCGTTCCACCGGGGATGCACTTGGACCACTGACGGGTACACTGCTGGAGGAATGCGGTATACCTCATGTGATTGGCACGCTGGCTGCTCCTTGTGATGCAGATACACTGGAAAAGCGGTTGGCACAGATACCGGCACACCATACCGTAATTGCAATTGATGCATGTTTAGGCCCAAAAGATGCTGCCGGGACATACTATGTTTCAGGAACGCCTCTTTATCCTGCCCAATCCGTTGGCGGCAAGTTGCCACCTGTTGGAGAATACAGTGTAGCCGCAGTAGTGAATGCTAACGGTCCGAGACCGTATTCTATTTTGCAGATGACTTCACTTCACCTTGTTATAGGCATGTCTCAAACGATTGCCAACGCGGTAACAGAGGCCTGGATTGCACGAGAAACGTTTCATTCATGAGATGAATGCTTAATAATATACAACCTGAAATATTACATTCGCGCAGAGAGAGGGATTAATATGGAAAAAGTGATGTGTGATGGAACGACGATTTGTTATGCTGAGCAGGGTAAGGGAGAAGCACTAGTGCTGCTTCACGGATACTGCGGCAGTTCATCCTATTGGGATGAGGTGTTGCCGGAGCTGGCACGCAGCTATCGTTGTATCGTACCTGATCTGCGTGGGCACGGCAAAACGGATGCACCGGTTGGCAGTTACACGATTGAACAGATGGGCAATGATGTGCTGCAGCTGATGGATGAAATAGGTGTGGAAAAAGCGGTCATTCTGGGACATTCCATGGGCGGATATATTGCGCTTTCAATTGCACAGCATCACCCGGAGCGTCTGAATGCGTTTGGTCTGATCCATTCAACAGCGTTCCCCGACGGTGAAGAGGCGAAGGAGAAACGTTTGCGCGCAGTATCCACGATTCAGAGCGAAGGCATTGTGAACTTTGTGGACGGGCTGGTTCCTGGTCTGTTTGCACCGGAAAATGTGGAGTCGTTGTCGACACATGTGAATCGTGTGAAGGAAATTGGTTACCAGACTGCCCCTCAAGGTGCAGTTGGTGCAGCACTGGCTATGCGTGAACGCCCGGATCGTCGTGATGTGTTATCGGCTACACCACTTCCTGTACTGCTTGTGGCAGGGGAAAAGGATGGTCTGATTCCGCCAGAACGCACCTTTACGAGTGATAAGCCTCATATTGTTCAAGCTACGATTGCAGGTGCAGGACATATGAGCATGTATGAAGCACCAGAAGAATTGATTCAGGTGATTAAACAGTTTATGGCCGGTTTGTCTGACTAACTGTGAAGTCATTCAACTCAATGAAGTGGAATGGAAATAGATAAACGTAAAGGTCTGTCTGGAGAAGTGAGAAAGTTTACGATGAAACGTACTCAATCATTGTAAGTATACCAAGCCCCTGTATGTCCATGTGGACAAGCAGGGGCTTTGATTTGGTTTGCTGCCTTGCATCTGAAGCAGGAGCAAGCTGGACTTTCGCTTTTTTTCACGGCATGAATTAAAATAAAAAGTATGGATACACGATACATAATTATGTGATAGATGATTGAAGACATAAGGGGGCACACCGATGTTCAGGAAGGATTACCTGCTCCGAATGGTGGAGGATATGACAGAGGCAATTGGCAAGGCTTTTACGCTCAAACAACAGCGAAAACATGCGGAGGCCTTGTCTGAACTGGATGAGCTAATGCGCAGACAATTTGGCATGAATCTGTCTTTGCTGAACTCTCTGCCTGCAGAAGATGTCATTGAAATGTTCCGTTTTCGCGGTGTCATTGAAGTGGACAATCTGCAGCAAGCGGCCAGACTTATTGAGGAAGAGGCATATATCTATCAGGAGAAAGCCAGAGTCGAGGGCATGGATGATCAGGAGAAAATGGAGGCAGAGGATGCAGCGCTTATGCGTTTGATGCGAGCTTTACATTTTTACCTATATGCCTTAAATCACGGGGCTAACCCCAAACTGTTGCAAGCGCCTGAACGTATAGACGGAGTCATGGAACAGATTCAGGGATATGAGCTTCCTGCCCGAACGGAAAAGCAGCTTGCGTTATACCGGGAGCAGCAGGGGCGATATGATGCAGCCGAGAATGGGTGGTACAGGTTGCTGCATCTTGGCGCGGAGTATCCTGTACAGTATGAGCAAGATGCAAAAGCATTTTATCAGAGGTTAACCGAACTTACGGATGAGCAGCTTGAACAGGGCGGTTTGCCGCGAGACGAGGTCAATGAGGGACTGGCACAGATTAAAGCGCTGGAGACCAAACGTCAGTAGGCGAATGGTTAAACAGATGGAGACCAGGCTCTTCACTTGGAGAGGAAACAGAATTATGGTATGGTAACGGTTGACCAAACCAAACCGAAAGTGAGATGTACCCCGTGGATTCGTTGCGAAAGCTTATACATGATATTTTTGAACAGAACTCGCTGATTACGGCGACCTTAAGTCAGCTGCGCAGACGGGACAATGTCTCGTTTACCAAAGTGCAGGTGAAGCCGGTTACGCTGAAAAATCAGCTTCATTACCAGTTTGCTTTTCACTACGCGAATAAAGTGCTGCATGAGAATTTGACCCCGGATGAAGCGTTAGAGCGTATGACTTTGTTATGTGAAGAGACGTTTCGTCAGGGATTGCTCTGTACGGCAGAGGCAGATTATCAAATTCTGATCAGCAAAAAATATAAAGTGTCCATTTTGACCAAATCTCCATCCAAAACAGCCGTAGATCTGTCCCATAATCGCAAAAAGCAATATGTGCTGGAAGAGGGGGTCCCTGTTTCATTTCTCGTTGAACTTGGGATCATGAACGAGGAAGGACGTGTGCTTGCACGCAAATACGACAAGTTCAAGCAAATCAATCGTTTCCTTGAGATGGTGCAGGATGTGATCCCCCATCTGCCGGAAGGACGTCCGCTGACAATTGTGGATTTTGGCTGCGGTAAGTCCTATCTGACCTTTGCCTTGTATCATTATTTGTCTGTACAGCAGCGACGTTCACTCAACATCATCGGTCTCGATTTAAAAGCGGATGTTATTGAGCACTGTAATGATCTGGCTAGACGTTTGCATTATGGTGATCTGAAATTCCTCGTTGGGGACATTGCGGATTATGATGAGCTGAACGAAGTGGATATGGTCGTTACACTTCATGCCTGCGATACCGCTACGGATGCGGCACTGGAGAAAGCGGTGCGCTGGGGAGCATCTGTCATTCTGTCGGTTCCTTGTTGTCAGCATGAACTGTATGACCAAGTCGAATCTTCGGTGATGAACCCGCTTCTGTCCCATGGCATTCTGAAGGAGCGCTTCTCCGCACTGGCAACGGATGCGATTCGCGCCAAACTTCTCGATGTGATGGGATACAAGACACAGTTGCTCGAATTCATTGATCTGGAAAATACACCGAAAAACATTCTGATTCGTGCCGTTCGCGGTCAGGCTGGACAAGTCGAGGAGATGTGGAGTGAATACACCGCTTTCCGTGATTTTATCCATGCTGACCCATACCTGGAGCGTGCATGTGCAGATTTGCTGCCGGTTGAAGGAAGCAAATCTAATGGAAAAGTGGACAGGGAAAACTTGGAGCGGTCTGCGAAGTGTACTCTTCATTGATTTTTTCCGGGAATGTGATGGATAAACCAAGATGGATCGAGAATGACCAGAAAGACTGAGGTTGAAACGTCTGCCGCATAAGTGGTCTGTAAAAGTAAGGAAATGGACATACTGCTGCAAGGGTCGTTTTACTCGATGTGCAAGATGAAGAATATGAGCGATATGTGCGTGATTCCAGATGAATAAAAATAAAATCGTTTATCCCATAAATAAGTGAGAATGTGTGTTTAGGATAAAGGTTTTACTTGCATAAGTCAGGATGCATATTCCGTTGTAAATCATGAACTGATCTGACGGCTAGGTGGAAATAAGGTAGAAGGACCCGAAATCGGGAGCCTTCTGCCTTTTTTGTTTATTCAATTGCTGAAAGAAAGAAAGGAGGTGTGGAATGAAGGAGCTTCCGAAAAACGGGTGCTATTTGAGAGGAGAAAGCAATACATATAACGATATAGCCAGTCCATGCCATACCTCTATCTCCGGCCAGGAGTCATCTACATCTAGTTTTAATATCAGTATGGAAGGAAGAGGAAGTGGGAAGAGGTCTACAGGGTCAAAACGGACTGTAGTTTTAGGCTTAAGCACAGTGGCTATATTACTGGCAGGGTGTATGCGCAGAGGTTTATTTAATTCTGTTGACTTGTATCCCGTTATTCTGATGACCGGAACGATCGCGATGATTCTTCTAGTGGTGTACATCGGGAGAACGTTGGGGAAGAAACATGTTGACCTAGGTTTAGTGCGTATGGAATCACTGCATCTGGGAAAATGGGGTCATACCAATGTAGTGTTTCCTGTGGCAATGATGTTGTGTTATGCCATACATGCCTGGGCAGGCTCGGTGAGTACACAGGGCAGCATCCATGAAATGCTGCGCTGGAGCCTGCTTGCGATGTTTGCCTTGCTCGCTTCACTGCTGGCCGCGAGTGAGTGTGGTCTGCGCTGGTTTGCCTTTGGCTGGCAGCTGGCAGGCGGCATGCTTGTACTAAGCGGTATCCTGGCCGTGTGCGGTGTGCTGCCGCTGGCCTACGGTGTCATGCGGATAGCCGACCCCGAGATCAGCTCCGCCGGCGCCCGGCTCGGCGGATTGCTGCAGTACCCTAATGCGTACGGTGCCATCGTTGGCATGTACGCATTGGAGCGGCTGACAGCCGCCGCAGCGGTGCTGGCCGGGCGAGCCGTCCCGGCCAGCCGGCTCTTCGCGGCGGTGCTGCCGCTCATGCCCGCGCAAGCCGCGCTCCTGCTGAGCGAGTCGCGCGGCGCTTGGCTTGCGGCCGGCTGTGCCACGGCCGCCGCCTTTGCCCTGCAGCGGCGTGGTGCCCGCCTGCCGCTGCTGCTGGCCTTGGCCGCGCCCCTGGCGTGCGCGGCCTGGCTGTACCGCCAGCTGGCTGCTGCCCAGCTGGCGCCTGCACCCGTGCCCGGCCTGTTGGCACTGGCCGGGGCGTGGGCAGCTGCGCTGCTCGGCACGCTGCTGCTGTGCCGTCTCTGGCACAGCGGTGCCCGAGCCGGGCGTGCCGCTGCCATGGCGGCCACGGTGCTGGCGTGCATCGCCGCCGCACTTATGGCCGCGGCCTCCACCGCCGAACGTTTCGCGGCGGGGGTCGGCACAGGGGCATCCCGCCTGCAGATGTGGCGGGATGCCCTGCAGCTATGGGCCGAGGCCGCCTGGCTCGGCCACGGGGGAGAGACATGGCGCAACATGTTCCGCGCCATCCAGTCCTCGCCGTATGTTGGCGGCGAGGTTCACAGCGGACTGCTCGATCTGGCCCTGGATACGGGCCTGCTTGGCATCGCGCCGATTGCAGGGTGGATACTCTTCACCCTGCGCAGCATCCGCCGCTTCGGTCCGCGTCTGCTGCCACCCGTGCTTGTCTTCGTCCTGCATGGAGCCGTGGACTTCGACTGGAGCTACTCGCTCAGCTGGATGCTCTTCATCTGGCTCGCAGCATGGGCGGTTGCGCTGAGGACAGAAGGGGAGTCAGCCTCACCGCAACCGTTCACGAATGGCACTTTTGCTCCGACTGTGAAACTTGCGAGCACGCCACGCCAATCTCAGCGTTACGCGTACCATCTCACTTTGCGAGCCAGCTGTTCAAAGCTGGCGCCTTTCAAACGATATATAGCCGCGTTTTTACTTGCCTGCTGGCTTGGAGGAACCGTTTGGATGACAGCCCGTTACGCATGGGCAGATATGCAGTATCGTTACGCGCTGGCTGAGCCGATAGGGACGACTGCAAGTGTCGAACATCTCAAATCAGCATATCGCTTGAATCCCACTCGGCCTGATCTGGTGATTGCTCTTGCGCGTACACTTCCTCAAGCGGAAGCCAAACCCATTTTACTGGACGGCTTGTCCTATTCGCCGAAAGATCCTGATCTTTATTTGCAGCTTGGACGTTTGGCATCGCACTTAGGGGAAGGGAAGCAAGCGGGAAAGTATTTTATCACAGCCACCGCTTTGAATCGTTATGATGTTGAAACCTGGAGAGCGGTGCTATACTGGATGGAGCATGCGGCGATGCGTGAGATTTCAGAAGGCCAGACTTGGGAAGCTAAGCAGACTGCGGTTATAGGCATACAAATGCTTGAACGCTATAAAGAACTGGCAACACAGGTGAATTCAAAACGTATGCGTAACGACCGTCGTTTCCTACTGCACGCTTCAGCTTCGTCTGCTGGTGAGAACTTGCGCAGAATTGCTATGGGTCCCTTTGAAAGGGCCCGTTGGAGTCTTGGGAAATATTGAACAGGCGGAAGAGGGGATATCTGCCTGCCTGTTCTGGTTTTCTTTTTACAGACGGTAACCGCCAAAGGCGTGTTTGAATGCTTCTTTCAGCGGTTCAACCTCAACGTCCCACAGCGCAGCAATGTCTGCGCTGACTTCGGTATTCCACCATTCACACAGTTTTTTGCGGTCATTGCGGTTTTCTCCAACCCAGAGCAGGTTCGCAATAACTTTCGTATAGTATTGCTCTTCGGCCTGCTTCATACGTTCCGGAGAGACGTACAATTTTAATCTTTTGGCTGTCCGGTACAATTCCTTGCTGCAGGCACGGCGAATACCGCGGGCAGAGGGCAAGTTTTGGCCGGATTGCTTATGTTTGACCGGGGGAGATCCGGGCGCAGATTTGAATGACACATTCTCACACTCCTCTCCCTATACCATATGCGGAGCAACGCCGGCGGGATACTGTCCCGCTCTCACAAGTAGCCACGTTCAGATGCCTGTGATAAAATAAGGACGAACATCCATGGTGCTTCAGGGCACCGCCATTTCAGGGAAAAGAAAGAGGGTTGAGATGGACGTTATTCATAACATTGTCAGCCAATTATTCGACTGGATTCAAAGTCTGGGATACTTCGGCATCATGCTCGGATTAATGATGGAGATTATTCCAAGTGAAATTGTGTTGGCATATGGCGGTTTTCTCGTTTCTCAGCATAACATTAACTTCTTCGGTGCGATGATTTTTGGCACAGTGGGCGGGGTGCTCGCTCAACTGTTTATTTACTGGATCGGTCGTTATGGCGGCAGACCTGTACTTGAACGCTACGGTAAATACATATTGATCCAGAAAAAACACATCGACCATTCCGAAGAGTGGTTCCGTAAGTATGGTACAGGTGTTATTTTCACAGCCAGATTTGTTCCAGTCGTAAGACACGCCATTTCGATTCCGGCGGGCATCACAAAAATGCACACAGGCAAATTCATACTGCTTACCACACTCGCTGTTATACCTTGGACTGCATTGTTTATATATTTAGGGATGATTCTCGGGGATCAGTGGAAGCATGTAGATGAGAAAGCAGCCCCTTTTATTACGCCGATTCTTCTTGTTGCGCTTGCTCTTATGATTATTTATGTTGTTATTAAATGGATGAATGTACGTAAAAAGAGAGGAAGTGTGAAGTAATGTCCAAACCTAACTTATCTCACAAATTCGGTAAAGGTTTGCCTCCGAAGGAATTTATCGCAAGCATGACCAAAAATCAGAGTGAATTTCAGGCCAACTACGATAGCTTTGTCTGGTCAAGTGAAGAGGATCGTGAATTTTTCGAAAGTCTGAACCATCGTGACGACCTTCGCGTGTTGATCCTGGCAGCGGATTGGTGTGGTGACGTTGTGCGTAACATTCCGGTTGTATTTCAGGCATTGGAGATTTCCGGCATCCCAACCGAAGTGCTGATTATGGAGAATCATCCGGAAGTGATGGATGAATTCCTGACGATGGGTGGCCGTTCTGTGCCGATTGTGATCGTAGCAGACACAGGCGGACATGTGTTAGGTCAATGGGGACCTCGTCCGCAGCACGTACAAGAAGTGATGGTGGAGTTCAAACGTCTGAATCCTGATCGTGAAGCTGCTGACTACCAGGATAACATGGCAGAGACGCGTAAAGAGATTCTGAAACGTTACGGGGAAGGAACGGAGTCCCATGCAGTAGTCATTCGTGAGTTGCGTGAGCTGATTTCGGGTTTTTAATCCATATGTTGAACATTCGTACATTTACGCTCGGACCGCTGCAGACGAACGCCTACCTGTTACAGGGGGAGGATCCGGGAAAAGCTGTTATTATTGATCCTGGTATGAATCCTGGTCCGCTGCTTAAGGCGATTCAGGATTTGGAGATTGAAGCTATACTTTTGACACATGCTCATTTCGATCATATGGGCGGTGTAGAGGAGATTCGCAAACTGAAGGGATGTCCTGTTTACTTGCATGATCTTGAAAGTGACTGGCTGACTACAGCCAAGCTGAACGGATCGTTGAACTGGCCGCAGGTAACACCACCCATCACTGCCGCTCCGGCAGAATATGCCCTGGATGAAGGTCAGAAGCTGCAATTGCTTGGCCACACGTTTCAGGTGTACCATACACCAGGACATTCTCCAGGTAGTGTAAGTCTACTTTGTGAAAATGATCTGTTTGCCGGAGATGTGCTGTTCCGCATGGGTGTAGGCAGAACGGACCTGACAGGTGGGCGTGAACGCGATCTGGTGGATTCCATTCAGAACAAGTTGTATCGATTCCCCGATGAGGTTAAGGTGTACCCGGGACATGGTCCTAAAACAACGATAGGTTATGAGAAACAGAATAACCCGTATGTTCCTGCAAGATGATTCGACAGAATATGTGAATTAAGTCTGGACAAGTGCCAACTTTTTCATTAGAATAGCAATTAGTTGTTACAAGCGTTAAGGCATCACTTAACTAAAGCGTTAAATAGAAACACCCTAACTCGCGAAGCACGCAGACTGTGGTCTATACCCGGTTTGCGTTCTTTTTTTGTTTTCAGCCCATTTTCGGCTAGCAAAATGACAGGAACGAGTGGAAATACGTAATGATAAGTAGAGTAGATTATAAGAAGATTGTAGAAGAAAGACCCAAAATGAAGTGAACGAGAGTGAGGGAAATAAATGTGGAGAAATTAAGAGTAATCCCAGCGAAGAAACCAACGGAGTATACAAGTCTTGATGAGCACCCGCTGGGCTTGAATTCTGTCATACGATCCGTTATTCAAGAAACAGCTTTCCAGAAAACTTACATACCTAATACCAGCCTTACTCCTGTCCATCACAATAAGAAAGCCCGTAACATTCAGCAAAATATTTGGAGTAGCCATGTATTACGATATGGAGCTCACAATCAGCGGTGGTTCGACAAATTGCAAGATTACCGAAATGGAGTCTGATTGCCCGGGAAATTGTCGTATTTATTTTATTGAAATGTATGAAGCCATTGAGATTTTTTATTTTGAGAGTTTGTGTTGAACGTTTCGGTGGAGCCTGTCGTATTACCTTAAGACTGAACATGAAGCGGGTGATCATTCGGATGAGAACAGCTGAATTGGAGGAAGTGCGCAGAGCGGCAGAAGGCGATGACAGCGCACTAGCAGCACTATTGCAGCGCCATTATTCATTTGTGTATAAATATCTTATAAAAGTTACGATGGATTCTAATATGGCTGAAGAAATTGTGCAGGATACCATGGTTCGTTGCATGGAAAACATTCGGCGTTATGATGGTACATCAGCATTTTCGTCATGGATGATCACTATCGCAACCCGAATTTACATTGACAGAACCAGACGAAAGAAGAGAGAGCAGAGCTGGCTTGAGTTGATCCGACATCAGGCGATACGCCGTTTTCGTTGGCATCTCGAAAGTCGAAACGAGGAATGGACGGATGTGATGGATGCGATGACAAGACTAACCCCTGAGCATCGCATTACGGTATTGCTGAAGCACTATTATGGATATAGTTACGATGAGATTGGAGAGATGTTATGCATTCCTGCCGGAACAGCCAAGTCGCGGACAGCTTATGGTCTCCGTCAATTGAGAAAGGAGCTGGAATAGAATGAGCACATCGAACGAAGTACAGGATCAGGAAATCGTGCAGCGATTACAGCAGTCGATGAAAGCACTGGACGATGTCTGTAAACCGGCAGATATTCCTTCATTGGCATCACTCGAATCCCGTGTCAGGGAACAAAGACGACTGAAGCGCAGAGCCAATCTGGTTGAACTCATCTGCTTCTGGCTCGTGGCATTGATGGTAATTACACTGGGAACGTTGCTGATTGTTTCTTCTCCTGCCGTGTACCTGGGCATACAAGTTTTGGGTACTGTCATTGCTGTCATAGCAGCCACATTATGGCTCGTCCGGCAACGGAAGGAGACGATGCATCATGAATAAGCTTCACTATTCTTTGGCAGAGATTCCTCCAGTTCTGCTTGCGTTCCTGGCGCTCCTGCTTTTGTTTCAAGGAACATGGATTTTTCAAGATGCACGCAAACGTGGACGTTTTCCCTGGTTATGGGGTTTGTGGGGAATGATCAGCGTTCCCGGTCCCCTGCTCATTTACTGGTTGGTTGTGATTCGTACCGACCGTAATCGACACGGTAAAAAGTAAACATAACTGATGATATGGGAACGAGCAGATATCACCTTAAGGAGATCTTTAAAAAGATTTTGCACAAATATGTTGTTTAATTCTAGTATTCCTAGACATCGTTATTCTTTTCTAGTAGACTATACAAATAAATATGAATGATAGACTACCAGGAGGTTAGACGATGCTGCGATTAGGAGAGAAGGTTGTCATCGTCGCGGATGCGTTTGAGCAGAATCTTCCTGTAGGGGAATTTGGATATATCATCGCTTATGACCGAAATCCGGACAATGCGTTCGATTACGTGCTTCGTGTGCCGCTCGTGAATCGGAACTTTTTTGTTCCATCCGGCGACGTCGATCTGGAAGAGATTCTGCTGAAGCAGGAAGCTGAGCGGGTCGAGCGAGAAGCGTTGATAGATTACGCCCTTGCAACACATAATGAGAAGCTGTTTCATCATCTGATGAACGGTGACCCTCAAGCTGTGGAAGAGGAAGAAGAAACCGCGAATGATGTCATGTCCCAGGCGGATTTTATAAAGCAGGTTAACCTGCGTGCATGGATTTAAGAATTAGATTGTTCAGGAGTCGGCTGATGCTGGCTCCTTTTTTGCTTTTACATTGAATTGTCGAACTATCTCACCTATAATTAGAAAAGTTATCTTGGGACTTTAGCCCGTTAAACGAATGCTTCGTTTGCGGGGTTATCTCAAGCACAGAACGAATGAAGGAGGCATCCGGTAATGAGTATTTCAAATAATGACGTTCAGCATGTGGCCAAGCTGGCCCGGCTTAATCTGACTGCTGAAGAAGAACAGACGCTGACAGGTCAGCTGAACGCGATCTTAAAATATGCAGAGAAGCTGAACGAGCTGGACACAGACCACATTGAGCCAACAACTCACGTTTTGCATGTCAGCAACGTGATGCGTGAAGATGAAACCAAGGAAAGCCTGTCTATTGAACAGGTGATGCACAACGCACCAGATGAAGAAGACGGGCAGTTCAAAGTACCTGCTGTCATGGAATAACGGATAATTGGAAGGAGGACAAGCACTGTGAGTTTATTTGAACAATCATTGCCTGAGTTACATAACAAACTGCACGCAAAAGAACTATCGGTCAGCGATCTGGTAGATCAGGCGTATCAGAATATCGGTGCACATGATGACAAGGTGAAGGCTTATTTAACACTGGACGAGGAGAATGCACGCGCTCGCGCTCGTCAGCTTGATGACCGACTTGTCAGTGGTGAGGAGAAAGGTTTGCTGTTTGGTTTGCCTGTAGGTATTAAAGATAACATTGTGACGAACGGACTGCGTACCACCTGTGGAAGTCAGTTCCTGCGTAATTTCGACCCGGTGTATGATGCAACAGTTGTCGAAAAGCTGAAAGCAGCCGATACCGTAACCCTCGGTAAACTTAACATGGATGAATTCGCCATGGGTGGTTCCAACGAGAATTCCAGCTTCTCTCCTGTGCATAATCCATGGGCACTTGATCGTGTTCCGGGCGGATCTTCAGGTGGTTCTGCAGCGGCCGTTGCTGCAGGAGAAGCGTACTTCACACTTGGATCAGACACGGGCGGTTCCATCAGGCAGCCTGCTTCCTATTGCGGAGTTGTTGGATTGAAGCCAACGTACGGACTGGTTTCCCGTTTTGGTTTGGTGGCATTTGCGTCATCACTCGACCAGATCGGACCTTTGACCAAAAATGTAGAAGATTCTGCTTATGTGTTGCAAGCCATTGCTGGCTATGATGCCAAAGATTCGACATCTGCCAAGGTGGATATTCCCGATTATTTGAGCGGACTGACGGGTGATGTGAAAGGACTGCGCATAGCCGTACCGAAGGAATACATCGGTGAAGGTGTTGACCCGCAAGTCAAAGAAACTGTTTTGGCCGCACTTAACGTGCTGGAGGGTCTTGGAGCGACATGGGAAGAGGTTTCTTTGCCGCATACCGAATATGCAGTGGCTACCTATTACCTGCTTGCTTCTTCTGAAGCTTCATCCAACTTGGCTCGTTTCGACGGTGTACGTTATGGTGTGCGTGCAGACAATCCGGAGAATTTGCTGGATCTGTACCACCAATCCAGAAGTCAGGGCTTTGGTCCAGAAGTAAAACGGCGTATTATGCTCGGAACCTATGCACTCAGTTCCGGCTATTATGATGCGTATTATTTGAAATCTCAGAAAGTACGTACATTGATCAAACAGGACTTTGATGATGTATTTGCCAAATATGATGTGATTATTGGACCTACTGCACCTACAACTGCATTTAAGATGGGGTCTCAAGTTGACAATCCACTTACGATGTATCTGAACGACATCCTGACGATCCCAGTCAGCTTGGCGGGTGTTCCTGCGGTCAGCATTCCATGTGGATTTGCAGATGGTTTGCCTGTAGGTTTGCAGATTATCGGTAAAGCTTTTGATGAAACAACCGTATTGCGCGTAGCGCATGCGTATGAACAAAATACAGCATTCCACAAGCAGCGTCCGCAGCTGTAGACTGCCCGGAACGGAGGTAATAAGAAATGTCCGCATCTAAATATGAAACGGTCGTTGGACTTGAAGTCCACGTGGAGTTACATACCAACTCCAAAATTTTCTGTGGCTGCTCCACCGCTTTTGGAGCTCCCCCCAATACACACACCTGCCCGGTCTGTCTCGGCCACCCGGGCGTACTGCCAGTATTGAATCGTCAGGCAGTTGACTATGCGATGAAAGCTGCAATGGCACTTAACTGCACGATTGCTGATGTCAGCAAGTTTGACCGTAAAAACTATTTCTACCCGGATTCACCTAAAGCGTATCAGATCTCACAATTTGATCAGCCAATCGGTGAGAATGGCTGGATCGATATCGAAGTGAATGGCGAGACGAAACGGATCGGTATCACACGTCTGCATTTAGAAGAAGATGCAGGTAAGCTCACACATGTGGATGGTGGTTATGCCTCCCTTGTTGACTTTAACCGTGTCGGAACTCCGCTCGTGGAGATTGTATCCGAGCCGGAAATTTCTTCTCCGGAAGAAGCGCGTGCGTATTTGGAAAAATTACGTGCGATCATGCAGTACTGTGATGTTTCTGATGTGAAGATGGAAGAGGGGTCACTTCGTTGTGACGCTAACATCAGCTTGCGTCCACATGGTCAGGAGAAGCTGGGCATCCGGGCGGAGTTGAAAAATATGAACTCTTTCCGTGGTGTACAGCGCGGGCTGGAGTACGAGCAGTATCGTCAGGCTGAAATTCTTGACGACGGCGGCGAAGTTGTTCAGGAGACACGCCGCTGGGATGAGGCTCAGGGCAAAACCTTGTCGATGCGTGGCAAAGAGCAAGCGCATGATTATCGTTACTTCCCGGACCCGGATCTTGTGAAATTGCATATTGATAACGAGTGGAAGGAACGTATCAGAGCTTCCATTCCTGAGTTGCCGGATCAGCGTAAAGCCCGTTATACTGCAGATTACAGTCTGCCAAGTTATGATGCGGAGGTCATCACTTCCTCCAAAGCGATTGCAGATCTGTTCGAGGATAGTTTGAAATATACGCAGGATGCCAAATCCGTCTCCAACTGGATTATGGGGGATTTGTTAGGTTATCTTAACACCAACAACCTTGAGGTAACACAAGTTCCGCTGACGGGGCAAGGGCTCGGTGAGATGATTGGATTGCTGGAGAAAGGCACCATTAACAGCAAAATCGCTAAAACCGTATTCAAGGAAATGCTCGAGAGCGGTAAGCTTCCGCAGCAGATCGTTGAAGAAAAAGGACTTGTGCAAATTAGTGACGAAGGAGCCATTCTTGCCATTGTCGAACAGGTCGTTGCGAACAACCCGCAATCGGTTGAGGATTATAAGGCCGGTAAACAAAAAGCGATTGGTTTCCTCGTAGGTCAGGTCATGAAAGAAAGTAAAGGCAAGGCGAATCCAGCCCTCGCCAACCAACTGCTTACAGATGTACTGAACCGCTAATCCTTCCGGTGAGGCCGGACAGAAAGAGGCTGGTCCCTGTGACAGCCTCTTTTTTGTTATGAAATACCCTGATGCGCTGTGTTATTTCGGTTTAACGGTTTATTCAGCCTGATACGAGGGAGCTACTTAACGATGCGAATTCAATCGTTGTCATTGCGTGATGAAGACATGTTAACCCAGTTGTGGAGGCTGCAGCATATGGCTTACCGGCTGGAAGCAAAAATTATCGGATTTCAAGACATTCCACCTTTGCTTGACACAATCGAGACATTGCAGAACTGCGGAGAAACATTTTATGGATGTGTAGACGAGCAGGATGGAGAGTTACTTGGTGCGGTTGCTGTGATTGCAGAAGAACGGGATACACTAACCATCACACGTATGATGGTACATCCCAACCATTTCCGCCAAGGAATTGCTGCATCGCTAATGGAGCATGTTTTTGAAGAACACCCCAACCTGCCTCGGTACATCGTTTCCACCGGAACGCTTAATACTGCTGCGGTGAATCTATATATGAAGTTTGGTTTTAAGCCAGTGGAAGCTGCGCAGATTGCACCTGGAGTGGAATTAACAACATTTCATAAGAATAAGTTTTAAGTATGTGAACAACTTAGAGGGGGAACTACGATATTGAGTAATCCTTGGTTTATTGATGAATGGCATATTTTGCTTCGTTTATTGCTGGCGATGCTGCTTGGTGGGCTGGTTGGCTTGGAACGTGAGAGATCCAATCATGCTGCCGGTCTTCGTACTCATATTCTGGTATGTCTTGGATCGGCACTAATTATGATGCTGTCTATTTATGGTTTCAAAGATTTTGCACATGAATTAAACGTACGGATTGATCCGGCGCGTCTCGCTACAGCGGTTATTACCGGTGTCGGCTTTTTGGGTGCGGGAACGATACTTTTTACCGGGAAGTCCATTACGGGACTCACGACTGCAGCGTCAATCTGGGTCGTTGCCGCGATTGGTCTTGCTGCGGGTGCGGGGTTCTTTTTTGCCTCCATCGTCTCCACCGTGCTGGTACTCTTGAATCTTTGGGTATTTAACAAACTAGAGCTCAGGTACTTGCGTGGCAACAAATTGCATGTCATTATCCTCCACACCTTGTCCGAACCAGGGATATTAGAGAAGGTCTCCTCTTTTATGGAGCAGGAAAAGATCAGAATTCGTAAAGTTACGGTGAATGAACCGGATTTGGCTTTTGCAGAGGTCGTATCCGTTGAGCGAAAAATAGAAATCGTGCTGCACGTTCAAGTGCCGCATGACTTAAAAACGATACAGATTGTCTCCAAGTTAAGGCAGTGGGAACACATGACCAGAGTATCTATTGAATAAAAGAAATCAACACCCTCCGTGCGCAGGAATAGCGGAGGGTGTTTCTTAATATCCATTTTCCTTCCAGTTACTCTTTGGACGCTTTAGGGTACTATCTAACCAAATGCATAAATGAGGATATCGGCTATTTCTCACGAAAGGAGCATGTTATGAAGAAGGCACATCCACACCTCGCAAGAACAAGAAAGACTAGAAAGCCCAAGAAGGTACGGAATAAAACACACAAATTTATTGCCGGGTTGTTAAGTGCCATCATTCCGGGGTTGGGACATATCTATTTGCGTCTGTACATGCGGGGCTTAACTTTTATATTGCTTGTATTGCTTGATTTGTCCGCTCTATTATACTTCTCGTCCATCGGTATACAGATTAATGTGCCTCTACTGATCTTGCTGGCTCTTTGTATTCCGGTAATCTACTTTTACAACGTATATGATGTGTTGCAATCGGCTGACTGGGTTATGCTGCGCAGGCGCCGAGCGGTAATGCAAGGTAATATGGACAAGCCGCTAGCCAGCGAACGTGCTGAACGGGAGCGAATGATGGTGTGGGAGCGCGGTATTTCATTTGGGCTTCTGTTAATTGTGGGAGGTTCACTGATGGTACTCTTTTTCCGCAAACCACGCTGGTTTCAAGAGATGATTGCTATGTACGGTGGATATTCTTTTGCCATTTTGATGATCGCAGGCGGTTTAGTACTTTTTGGCCGGGAATTCTGGGTTATGCTGCGTAAGAAGAAAACATAGAGAACGGATAATGGACGGAAGGAGGGAAAAGAATGAACCGTAAAATCCGGGTTGGACGTTATACGGCTGCTGCTCTAATAGCTGCTGTTGGTGTACTGCTTATTATGGATAAACAGTGGGGGACAGATTACCTCTACGAATTCGTGGATTGGTGGCCGTTTTTGCTTGTGGCTCTGGGTGTGGAATGGATCTTGTTGTTCCTGTGGACACGTGGGAGAGGTAAACGAGATGTAGATCGTTTAACCCCGTCAGATGAGCGCCAAAAAGCTCGTTTTAAACCGGATGCCAAAGGCATTTTGGCATCTTTGATTTTAACTGCTTCTGTATTTATTGTGACTGAACAGGATCACTACATGCATCTGTGGAACCGAGTTAGTCTTAATCTGGGAGCAGCTTCAATGGACTATAGTCAGGCTGCCGGTTATAAGGAAGATAAGGTCACGATTGGAGTTCCTGTCCGTATGGATACTTCGGATATCGTGGTTGAAGGTGTAAATGGAGATATAACGCTCCAGCGTGGAGATACGGATGAGGTTAAAGTAAATACTGTTGTCTGGGTAGATCAAGCGTCTGATGTACAGGCCAAGGCGGTAGCAGCGGCTTCTTTCGTAGAAGCAGAAGGAGATAAAGTTATTCATATCAAAGCGACAGGTAAAGCATATGGTGAAAATGAAAAAATGCAGCCACGCATGAATATGACGATCACTATTCCAGACGACCGCCGTTTCAATCTGGATATCCGCACATCGAATGGTGCAATTTTGTTAAACCGTCCTGAAGCCATCAAAACTATTCTTGCCGAGACAGGTAATGGGCGAATTCGAATTACGAATGCGGTCGGCGATATTTCAGGGAAAACGCTGAACGGTGACGTGATCGTAGCTAACGCTATAGGCAATGTGGACCTGGACAGTAATCGCGGGGATATGAAAGCGCGCGGGGTTTCGGGGGATGTAGATTTGACCACGCAAATGGGAAATGTCAGCATTACAGACTCCATTGGTGAGTATACAGCCGAAACACGGAATGGAAATATTACACTGGACAGTGCCAACTTGGCCGTTAAAGCCCAGTCCCTCAATGGTAGTATTCATATTGTCTCCACCAAAGTTGGCGGAGATTGGGATGTGTACAGTGCCGTCGGAGCGATTAACGTGATGATCCCCGAGCGCGGTGATTACAGTCTGACCGGTTCCAGCAGTTACGGTGATTTGCGGACAGACATGCCGTTTAACGTAAAAAACAAAACGATTGAAGGGCAGCTTGGTGAAGGAGAGTACAGGATCAAAATTGAAGGGAACAGTGATCTGACGGTGCATCGTAATCCTGAGGTTCCTGTACCGCAAAGCCTATCCACGGGCGCTGAAGAAACGAATGGGAATGGGCAACAGACGACGAATGAAGGCCAAAATTCCCAGGAGGAATCCACGGAAGCTCCCGCATCGTCGCGTTGACAATAAACTTGCAATCGCCGTACAATAAATATACACTGGCAAGGTTACATGACGCGCACGAGCATTTGTCGTTGTGAACAGCCGGTAAACAATACTCTGTATAGAGAGTGAAGGATTCACATTTTTCACACAGAGAATGAAAGGTAAGGCGGTGGGCTTTATGGCAACACGTGTCCAACATGCGTTGGAGCAGCTTAAAACGACCGGTGTCCGTATTACACCCCAGCGTCATGCCATATTAAACTATTTGATGGAATCGATGGGGCATCCGACAGCCGATGAGATCTACCGGGCGCTTGAACCTCAGTTTCCAAGTATGAGCGTGGCGACCGTGTATAACAATCTAAAAATGTTTCTGGAAGCCGGTATGGTTCGGGAATTGACCTACGGAGATAATTCAAGTCGTTTTGATGCTAATGTGACGGATCACTATCATGTAATATGTGACCAATGCGGCAAAATTGAAGACTTCAGCTATCCTTCGTTGAAGATTGTGGAGCTTCAGGCAGAGTCAAGCACGGGATTTGAAGTACATGGTCACCGATTGGAAGTATATGGTGTGTGCAAAAGTTGCAGGGATCAATAGAGATGATTTACAATATTAACGTGTGGAATTCGGTATGGATTCTTCACGTTTTTTATTTATACTGGGTTCTGAAGTAAATATCCTTTTGATTGTATTATTTGTTAATTTATTTATTATTTGTTTATGCCTATGTTCAACATCATCTTTGGAATTAACGGAGGTACTCGTTTGGGTAGAAAAAATAAATATACACGTCGTAAACGACGTTCATTTTGGCCGGGATTACTCGGAGCTTGTCTGGTGGCTGGTGGTGCCTATTGGCTTATAACCAGTGTATGGTTAAACAAAGTTCATGAAGATCCGGATTGGCTCGGGAGAAATCAGCCTATTTTTGTGGATGGGCAGCTGATGGATGAGGAAGCTTCTGGTACAGGTGCGCAGCTCAAATTGCCCGTAAAGGTACTGCAAGAAACCATTGATCCGGGCATACGGTACGAACCTGATTCCGGGGATATTATTATTGCTTCCCCGCAGCGAGTACTTCATATGAAAGAGGGGAGTACCAAGGCAGAGCTGAATCATCAAAATTATCCGATGAAGGTAAAGCCGGAGGTTAAGGGGAATGAAGCGTATATTCCGCTTCAACCGCTGAAAGAGGTATACGGCCTGACCGTGCAGGAAGACTCTGCAACAGGAGCAGTTATCTTGATGCGCGGTGGAGATACGATACAATACGCTGCGATTGATACCCTGTCCTCCAAAGAAGATCAGACAGTTCCGCTATACAAGCGAGGAGAGGAATCGTCGCCCATTCTTACTGATATGCAGCAGAATACAAGAGTGCGTGTCTGGCAGACGGGCAAAGATCAGAGCTTTGTACAGATGGATAATGGTTATGCCGGTTATGTAGATAATGATCATATCGTTCTGGGTGAGAAAAAGACGCTGGGCCTCCCGAAATTTACACCTACTGCTGCGGAGAAAAAGTGGAAAAACAAACCGATCAACTTGGTCTGGGAAGCTGTCTATAATCGTCAGCCAGATGTAGGATCCATCGGTAAAATGCCTGGGGTTAATGTGGTGAGCCCAACATGGTTCCATATTACGGACGGCAATGGAACAGTGAAAAGCAAAGGAAATCAATCCTATGTGAACTGGGCCCATCGCTCAGGAATGGAAGTATGGGGGCTGATGGATAATAGTTTTGATCCGAAAATCACCAAGGAGGCACTGTCTACCTACGCCAAGCGTACACACATCATTGAGCAGATGCTGGAGTATGCGAGAATGTTCCGGCTGGATGGCATTAATATCGACTTTGAGAATGTGCACACTGAGGATGGAGTGAATGTGACTCAATTTGTACGAGAAATGAAAGCGATGGCCCGCATTCATGGACTAATGTTATCGGTGGATGTCACGCCAAAATCAAATAGTGAAATGTGGTCTGCCTTTTTAGATCGTCGCGGATTAGGAGCGTTTGCTGATTATATCGTGGTGATGGCGTATGATGAGCACTGGGCAGCCAGTCCAAAAGCTGGTTCGGTAGCCTCACTCCCGTGGACTAAGTCTTCGATGCGCCGCATACTGGAAGAAGATGAGGTGCCTTCGGACAAGCTGATTATGGCCGTTCCTCTGTACACACGGATTTGGACTGAAAAAGCGAACGAACAGGGTGAGATTAAAGTATCCTCCAAAGCTGTAGGTATGAACACCGTACAGGAGTTGATTAAGGAGAAGAAACTTAAACCTGTTCTGGATCAAGCAAGTGGGCAGAATTATGTAGAGTATAAGGAAGATGGTGCTGTCAAAAAAATATGGATCGAAGATGCAGTTTCCCTGCAGGCACGGGTAGATCTTATTTCTTCGTTGAAACTTGGCGGAGTGGCTGCATGGAACCGAAGCTTTGCTAATGCCTCGGCATGGGAAACACTCAAGCAAGCTGGTTATTCTAAATGATTTTGAACTCATCATTGTTATAGTTTGTAATATAGCAAAAGCCCCGGTAAAGTTACCGGGGCTTTTTAATGTGTCGAATACTTATTCAGAAAGTGAATTAACAGCGGGATTCCAGAGTGGTTGAGAAGTTACTTCGAAGATGCGGCGGGTGGAGTAGGTGTATTCAAAGGTGGGCTCATCGTATTGGCTTTGTTCGGATCCATCGTAAGAATCGTATGGCAGAACATACAACGGTCTGTCTTACCCAACATTTTTGTTAATTTGCCGCATTCCGGGCAATCAACCTGTACAGCACTGGTTGAGAGCATGCCTGCCCAGAAATAAATGATTAGACTGCCGAGCATGGCAACAAGGCCAATTACAAGACCAACAGCTGCGATGACCTTTCCGGCATGTCCCCAGAACACTATTCCGGCTGTCCCCAGTATCATTAGGCCCATGCCTAACATGGTTAGTAGTAATCCCCAAGTGCGAAAAGCATTAATTTTAGCTGATTTAAAAATCATGAAAAATGCTCCTATCGTATGAGTAGTATTGGACCTGAAAAAGAAGGAAACGTGGTGCTTCGTGTAGAATTACATTATAACTGACTTGGCGCTAGACTGCCATGAATTGTATAAATTGTATGGAGGGAATCGTGGAATTAAAGAACCTTGCTTTTTTGTCCGAGCAGTCGGAAGAGAAGGGGGCAGTTGGGGCTATCGCTTATTCCCACCCGGGAGAGCGATTCCACGGCTCCCTGATTCAGGATTTTGACTTACTGGTACTGATCGTACACAACACAGATCAATCCATATCAACGGTGGAACATTACAGATACGGTGATCTTCGTTATCAGTTGATCTATGTCAGTCGGTCTGATTTGCAGATTACTGCAGTTACTGGAGAACATGATGATCTCATGCAATGCCTGATTGAAGGGGAGATTATCTGGGAAACAGATAATTCGATTAGTAACTTGCGGGAAGAATTATCTTCATTCGGAAATGAGTTGCGTGAGCAAAAACTGTTTCATGAGTTCACCAGTTTTCTAAGAATGTACGTTGAGGCCAAACGCCATATCCAGCAGGGGCATGTTGTCGATGCCTATTATGATGCGTTGAAAGCTCTGGGAAACTGGGCGAGGATTGTACTTATTGAACAGGGCATCTACCCTGATCATGCTGTCTGGACTCATGTACAGCAACTGGATCGTGCGTTGTGGAAACTGTATCAGGAGCTAACAGTAAGTTCCGAGACTTTGGAACAGCGTGTTGAGCTTGTCTTGCTTGCCTGTGAGTTTTCCGTCATGTCTAAAATGGTAGAATGCTCGGAACTCCTGCTGCGTGTGATAAGAAGCCGTAAAGAACCATGGAGTATGAATGAACTTGTCCATCATCCTCAATTAAGATTTGTTCGCAAGGACTTGCCTCTGGTTCTTCGTAAACTTGTGTTTCGTTCTATTGTAAAAGAATCAGCCGGATGGCCTTCTCTGGAGGGGGAAGGCCGGGAAATTCGCTATTGGATTGAGACTTGAGTTATTTTGTCCATCAGATATGTGAAGTGGTATATAAAGGAGGGGAAACCTTCCTTTTTTGTTTGTTTAATAATTTATATGTTTGGTGTTGACTCCGGTCTGGGAAATATGATACATTATATTTCGTTCCCCAAATGAGCGAATCGTCAGTAGATGATGAATTTACTTGAGGGAAAGTGAAGAACAAGAGTCTTAATAAAAAAAATTAAAAAATGTTCTTGACGAAAGCAAACGAAATGTGTTACATTATTCAAGTCGCCGCCGAAACTTGGTTGAGACGAAAAAGAAGTAAACAAATCGTGTTTGATCTTTGAAAACTGAACAACGAGTGAGTGAACATTCTGCTTGCAGAATGAACGCGAAAGTTTGAGACGAGCCTTGGCTTGGATCGACTGGAGCACAAATGAGATTTTTAATCTCGTCAGATTCAAAATGAGCTTATCGCTCTTTTCAATACCCCGATGAGTTTGATAGCGTTTAACGACGCTGACCAAATTCATCTTCATTGGAGAGTTTGATCCTGGCTCAGGACGAACGCTGGCGGCATGCCTAATACATGCAAGTCGAGCGGACTTGAAGAGAAGCTTGCTTCTCGGATAGTTAGCGGCGGACGGGTGAGTAACACGTAGGCAACCTGCCCTCAAGCTTGGGACAACTACCGGAAACGGTAGCTAATACCGAATACTTGTTTTCTTCGCCTGAAGGGAACTGGAAAGACGGAGCAATCTGTCACTTGGGGATGGGCCTGCGGCGCATTAGCTAGTTGGTGAGGTAACGGCTCACCAAGGCGACGATGCGTAGCCGACCTGAGAGGGTGATCGGCCACACTGGGACTGAGACACGGCCCAGACTCCTACGGGAGGCAGCAGTAGGGAATCTTCCGCAATGGGCGAAAGCCTGACGGAGCAATGCCGCGTGAGTGATGAAGGTTTTCGGATCGTAAAGCTCTGTTGCCAGGGAAGAACGCTTGGGAGAGTAACTGCTCTCAAGGTGACGGTACCTGAGAAGAAAGCCCCGGCTAACTACGTGCCAGCAGCCGCGGTAATACGTAGGGGGCAAGCGTTGTCCGGAATTATTGGGCGTAAAGCGCGCGCAGGCGGTCATGTAAGTCTGGTGTTTAATCCCGGGGCTCAACCCCGGATCGCACTGGAAACTGTGTGACTTGAGTGCAGAAGAGGAGAGTGGAATTCCACGTGTAGCGGTGAAATGCGTAGATATGTGGAGGAACACCAGTGGCGAAGGCGACTCTCTGGGCTGTAACTGACGCTGAGGCGCGAAAGCGTGGGGAGCAAACAGGATTAGATACCCTGGTAGTCCACGCCGTAAACGATGAGTGCTAGGTGTTAGGGGTTTCGATACCCTTGGTGCCGAAGTTAACACATTAAGCACTCCGCCTGGGGAGTACGGTCGCAAGACTGAAACTCAAAGGAATTGACGGGGACCCGCACAAGCAGTGGAGTATGTGGTTTAATTCGAAGCAACGCGAAGAACCTTACCAGGTCTTGACATCCAACTAACGAAGCAGAGATGCATCAGGTGCCCTTCGGGGAAAGTTGAGACAGGTGGTGCATGGTTGTCGTCAGCTCGTGTCGTGAGATGTTGGGTTAAGTCCCGCAACGAGCGCAACCCTTATATTTAGTTGCCAGCACTTCGGGTGGGCACTCTAGATAGACTGCCGGTGACAAACCGGAGGAAGGTGGGGATGACGTCAAATCATCATGCCCCTTATGACCTGGGCTACACACGTACTACAATGGCCGGTACAACGGGCAGCGAAATCGCGAGATGGAGCCAATCCCAACAAAGCCGGTCTCAGTTCGGATTGCAGGCTGCAACTCGCCTGCATGAAGTCGGAATTGCTAGTAATCGCGGATCAGCATGCCGCGGTGAATACGTTCCCGGGTCTTGTACACACCGCCCGTCACACCACGAGAGTTTATAACACCCGAAGTCGGTGGGGTAACCGCAAGGAGCCAGCCGCCGAAGGTGGGATAGATGATTGGGGTGAAGTCGTAACAAGGTAGCCGTATCGGAAGGTGCGGCTGGATCACCTCCTTTCTATGGAGAATCGTTTCCTGCGTGGAAACATTCAAAAAGTCTTCAGGAAGTATACTTCCGAAGCGAGCTTTACTTCGTAAAGCTTTTAACTCACTCGTTGCTCAGTTTTGAGAGTTCAAACTCTCAACACTTCTCGTTTATTCGACCGACACTTCTTGTGAACGGCCCGAATGAAACGATTTGTTCTTTGAAAACTAGATATCGAAACGAAACAAACGCGAATTAGAACATTCCTTTTTAGCTGAACTTGTGTATAACAAGTTTCAATAAAAACGGTAGATTGCTGGAGCGAGTGATCGAAATGGAGCGACTTTTGGCTTTGCGCAAGCAAACCAAGCGGAGCAACAGCTCGAACGCGAGCGCAATGGTTAAGCTACTAAGAGCACACGGAGGATGCCTAGGCGCTAGGAGCCGATGAAGGACGTGGCGAACAACGAAACTGCCTCGGGGAGCTGTAAGCAAGCTTTGATCCGGGGATGTCCGAATGGGGAAACCCAGCTGGGGTAATATCCAGTTACTCACAACTGAATACATAGGTTGTGCAGAGGCATACCAAGGGAACTGAAACATCTAAGTACCTTGAGGAAGAGAAAACAATAGTGATTCCGTCAGTAGCGGCGAGCGAACGCGGAGAAGCCCAAACCAAGGAGCTTGCTCTTTGGGGTTGTGGGACGTCTCACATGGAGTTACAAAGGAACCGGTTAAGCGAAGAGGTCTGGAAAGGCCCGCCAAAGAAGGTAAAAGCCCTGTAGTTGAAAGTTGGTTCCCTCCGAGACGGATCCCGAGTAGTGCGGGGCACGTGAAACCCCGTATGAATCCGGCAGGACCATCTGCCAAGGCTAAATACTTCCTAGCGACCGATAGTGAAGCAGTACCGTGAGGGAAAGGTGAAAAGCACCCCGGAAGGGGAGTGAAATAGAACCTGAAACCGTGTGCTTACAAAAAGTCAGAGCCCGTTTTAGGGGTGATGGCGTGCCTTTTGTAGAATGAACCGGCGAGTTACGTTCCCGTGCAAGGTTAAGGTGAAGAGCCGGAGCCGCAGCGAAAGCGAGTCTGAATAGGGCGCCATAGTACGTGGACGTAGACCCGAAACCGGGTGATCTACCCCTGTCCAGGGTGAAGGTGCGGTAACACGCACTGGAGGCCCGAACCCACGCATGTTGAAAAATGCGGGGATGAGGTGGGGGTAGCGGAGAAATTCCAATCGAACTCGGAGATAGCTGGTTCTCCCCGAAATAGCTTTAGGGCTAGCCTCGGAAAACAGAGTCGTGGAGGTAGAGCACTGATTGGGTGCGGGGCCCGCAAGGGTTACCAAGCTCAGTCAAACTCCGAATGCCATAGACTTACTTCCGGGAGTCAGACAGTGAGTGCTAAGATCCATTGTCAAAAGGGAAACAGCCCAGACCATCAGCTAAGGTCCCCAAGTGTGTGTTAAGTGGGAAAGGATGTGGAGTTGCACAGACAACCAGGATGTTGGCTTAGAAGCAGCCACCATTGAAAGAGTGCGTAATAGCTCACTGGTCGAGTGACTCTGCGCCGAAAATGTAACGGGGCTAAACACACCACCGAAGCTATGGCTTGGATCGACTTCACTGCTTCTTTGAGGCGGTGTTTACCACAAGGACATTTTTGTCAGACAAGGGTTGTAATCTTGGAAGACCAAATGTTTCTCAGGGGATAAACACAGGACTTCGAAGCTGGAGTGAAGTCGATCCAGGGGTAGGGGAGCGTTGTATAAGGGTTGAAGGTGTACCGCAAGGAGCGCTGGACATTATACAAGTGAGAATGCCGGTATGAGTAACGAAAAGATCAGTGAGAATCTGATCCGCCGAAAGCCTAAGGGTTCCTGAGGAAGGTTCGTCCGCTCAGGGTAAGTCGGGACCTAAGGCGAGGCCGAAAGGCGTAGTCGAAGGACAACAGGTCGAAATTCCTGTACCACCGTAAATCGTTACGAGCAATGGGGGGACGCAGTAGGGTAGTGACGCGGACTGATGGATGTCCGTCTAAGCAGTAAGGCTGATGTGTAGGCAAATCCGCACATCGTAAGGCTGAGCTGTGATGGGGAGCGAAAATTACAGTAGCGAAGGTCATGATCTCACACTGCCAAGAAAAGCCTCTAGCCAGATGAAGGTGCCCGTACCGCAAACCGACACAGGTAGGTGAGAAGAGAATTCTAAGGCGCGCGGAAGAACTCTCGTTAAGGAACTCGGCAAAATGACCCCGTAACTTCGGGAGAAGGGGTGCCCCGGTAGTGTGAATAGCACGAGGGGGCCGCAGTGAAAAGGCCCAAGCGACTGTTTAGCAAAAACACAGGTCTGTGCGAAGCCGTAAGGCGAAGTATACGGGCTGACGCCTGCCCGGTGCTGGAAGGTTAAGGGGAGTGGTTAGGAGTAATCCGAAGCTGTGAACCGAAGCCCCAGTAAACGGCGGCCGTAACTATAACGGTCCTAAGGTAGCGAAATTCCTTGTCAGGTAAATTCTGACCCGCACGAATGGCGTAACGACTTGGGCGCTGTCTCAACGAGAGATCCGGTGAAATTTTAATACCTGTGAAGATGCAGGTTACCCGCGACAAGACGGAAAGACCCCATGGAGCTTTACTGCAGCTTGATATTGAATTTGGGTACGATCTGTACAGGATAGGTGGGAGCCTTAGAAGCATGAGCGCCAGCTTGTGTGGAGGCACCGTTGGGATACCACCCTGATCGTATCTAGGTTCTAACCTGGTGCCCTTAACGGGTACGGGGACAGTGTCAGGTGGGCAGTTTGACTGGGGCGGTCGCCTCCTAAAGAGTAACGGAGGCGCCCAAAGGTTCCCTCAGAATGGTTGGAAATCATTCGAAGAGTGCAAAGGCATAAGGGAGCTTGACTGCGAGACCTACAAGTCGAGCAGGGACGAAAGTCGGGCTTAGTGATCCGGTGGTACCGCATGGAAGGGCCATCGCTCAACGGATAAAAGCTACCCTGGGGATAACAGGCTTATCTCCCCCAAGAGTCCACATCGACGGGGAGGTTTGGCACCTCGATGTCGGCTCATCGCATCCTGGGGCTGAAGTAGGTCCCAAGGGTTGGGCTGTTCGCCCATTAAAGCGGTACGCGAGCTGGGTTCAGAACGTCGTGAGACAGTTCGGTCCCTATCTGTCGTGGGCGTAGGAAATTTGAGAGGAGCTGTCCTTAGTACGAGAGGACCGGGATGGACGTACCGCTGGTGTACCAGTTGTTCCGCCAGGAGCACCGCTGGGTAGCTATGTACGGACGGGATAAGCGCTGAAAGCATCTAAGCGTGAAGCCCCCCTCAAGATGAGATTTCCCAGTATGTAAGACCCCTTGAAGACGACGAGGTAGATAGGCTGGGGGTGGAAGTGCAGCAATGCATGGAGCTGACCAGTACTAATCGGTCGAGGGCTTATCCAATAGCACGTTTGAGTTTGCGTGAGTTTCGTTTCGAATCTAGTTTTCAGAGAACAACACTCTGAAACATATTCCCTGATAGCTCAGTTGGTAGAGCACTCGACTGTTAATCGAGTTGTCACAGGTTCGAGTCCTGTTCGGGGAGCCATGGAGAGGTGTCCGAGCTGGCCGAAGGAGCACGATTGGAAATCGTGTAGGCGTCACAAGCGTCTCGAGGGTTCGAATCCCTCTCTCTCCGCCATAATACTTTTTTAGCAAGGCCCGTTGGTCAAGGGGTTAAGACACCTCCCTTTCACGGAGGTAACAGGGGTTCGAATCCCCTACGGGTCATAGCCATATCTAAAGCTTCAACAAGGGATGATGAAATCCTCACTTCAAAAAAGAGTTGATTTTAACATCAGATTTATGGTAAGATCATAAATGTGTTATTCGGAGGCTTAGCTCAGCTGGGAGAGCATCTGCCTTACAAGCAGAGGGTCGGGGGTTCGATCCCCTCAGCCTCCACCATATATATTTTAATGACGCGGGGTGGAGCAGCCCGGTAGCTCGTCGGGCTCATAACCCGAAGGCCGCAGGTTCAAATCCTGCCCCCGCAATTAAAGCTTTCCTAAGTGAAAGTGATCTGGAACCGTGGTGTAGTTGGCCTAACATGCCTGCCTGTCACGCAGGAGATCGCGGGTTCGAATCCCGTCGGTTCCGCCATTTAAGTTTTAACATGAGGGAAGTTGTTCACTACATCTGCTGTATGGCACTGATGCCCTGGATAAAGTGTAGCGACTCAAGCTTAAACTTTATTATGGCTCGGTAGCTCAGTCGGTAGAGCAGAGGACTGAAAATCCTCGTGTCGGCGGTTCGATTCCGTCCCGAGCCACCTTTACAGAATAACTTAATAAGCCGGTGTAGCTCAACTGGTAGAGCAACTGACTTGTAATCAGTAGGTTGGGGGTTCAAGTCCTCTCGCCGGCACCATGTAATCCTGGAGGATTAGCGAAGTGGCCAAACGCATCAGACTGTAAATCTGCTCCCGTACGGGTTCGGTGGTTCGAATCCATCATCCTCCACCAGTTTTTAGGGGCATAGTTTAAAGGTAGAACAACGGTCTCCAAAACCGTTGGTGTGGGTTCAATTCCTGCTGCCCCTGCCAATTTATTTTCTAGTGAATGTACTTTATATGGCGATCGTGGCGAAGTGGTTAACGCACCGGTTTGTGGATCCGGCATTCGGGGGTTCAATTCCCCTCGATCGCCCCTTTGTTATCTAATGGGGATTAGCCAAGCGGTAAGGCAACGGACTTTGACTCCGTCATGCATAGGTTCAAATCCTATATCCCCAGCCATTATGCGGACGTGGCTCAGCGGTAGAGCATCGCCTTGCCAAGGCGAGGGTCGCGGGTTCGATTCCCGTCGTCCGCTCCATAATAAGGCGCCATAGCCAAGTGGTAAGGCACAGCTCTGCAAAAGCTTTATCCCCAGTTCGAATCTGGGTGGCGCCTCCAGCATATTTTATTAAAACTATATGCTATAACTAAATATGCCGGCGTGGCGGAATGGCAGACGCGCTCGACTCAAAATCGAGTGGGAAACCGTGGAGGTTCGAGTCCTCTCGCCGGTATTATTAAAAAGTTTCTCAGATATAATCTGAGAAACTTTTTTTGTTTTTGTTATGCAAATGAGTCTCTTCAAAAAAAGTTGAGACATATCAAACCTATAATCGGTTTGATTCGTTTCTTAGGTTTGTATACAATGTTACGCGACATTTCTATTAGGGAGGAAAGCAATAATGAAGAAATCGGCAAAATACTTATCTTTAATTTTGGTATTGGGACTATGTCTAACGTTGCCTCAGTTAGCTGGTGCAGAAGCATCGGCTCACAATCACATGACGGGGAGTACTGACAAAAAGGATGTGAAGCCATCTACAAAACAAGCGACGGGTTCAACAGCCAATAAAACAACCAAACCAACCCAACCGAAGAAATCGGTACCTGCAACTCCAGGTAAAAAGAAGTCCACTAAGAAGAAAAGTGATGCTTCTAAATCTGCTAAAGAGAGTAAAAAAACCACAGATACCAAAACAGAGAAAAGCAAGACTTATGTAATTGAAATCTCTGATTTTACATTTCAAACCGCAGAGCTGAAGATCAAGGTTGGTGATCGTGTTGAGTTTGTAAATAAGGATCAAGTGGAACATTCTGTTGTTGCAGCGGATGATTCATTCAATACGGGACTGTTTGGTGAAGGCGAGAAATCTGTGATTACGTTTAAAAAGGCGGGCGAGATCAATTATCACTGTGGGCCTCACCCGAGAATGAAAGGGGTAATTAAAGTCCTCTCCAAGTAATCCTGTGTTCGAAATTGATCGACCTGACAGGAGAGGGGAAGACTTTTCAATATGAAGGAGTATTCCGATTATCAGTTAACTTTACTGATTAGACAAAAAAAGCAAGAAGCGTTATCAGAATTATATGATCGTTATGCTTCTCTCATATACTCATTTGCCTGGAAGTCCCTTCAACAAGAGGAGGGGACTCGGGAAGTGGTGCAGTCTGTGTTTGTAAGAATATGGACGACAGAGGCTGAGTTTGACCCGAATAAGGGTCAGTTTAGAAATTGGATTCTCACGATTACACGTAATTTGGCAATCGATTGGCTGCGTAAACAACGCAGTCCGTCGAGCCAGCTAGTGTCATATTATGCAGCCGAGAAGTTGGAGAGAGTTGCAGAACTTGCTGAACTATCGGTCGAAAGCCAAGTTGAAAAACTATTGTTGAAGGAGCAGATCAAAGGAATGCGTGCCTTTCTTTCTCAACAACAACTTCAATTGCTGGAACATTTTTATTGGCAAGGATACAGCTTGAGTGAGTTAGCAGCGCACTATCAGGAGCCTTTGGGCACAGTAAAAAGCCGACTTCACCAGACACTGAAAATACTGCGTAAGCATCTGCTTGCGAGAGGGGAAGAGTGGTAATGTCGTCAACAACGGTCTGCTCATACATGCTGGAATATCTATCCGATCCTTGCTCAGAAGAAGGCAAAGGTTTTGAAAGGCATCTTGTTACCTGTGAGTCATGCAAGCTTGAATTAGAACAACTACGGCCAGGCTGGGAGGCGATTCCAACGCATCTGGAACAAGTGGAGTTGCCAACCGATTTAAAAAAACAGGTAATGGAAGCAGCATGGGGGAAAAGCAACGAAACCGCTGTGTCCGATTTTGTAGAAGTTAAAAGTAATAGTAGAATAGAGCGCTCTACCAAGCGGTTTCACCATCAAAAAATGAATCTCGCAGCAGCATCTTTACTTATTCTTCTTGGTGCTAGTTTGTTAGGAAATGTAGTTATGGTTCGAGAACGCACGGAACAGCCCGTAACCTTAATGAATTCGATTGAATTGCCTACTTCAGAGATACAAAAGGTTGTAAAGCTTGAATCACTGACCTCTGGGAGCAGTTATGGGGTAGCTTGTATTGTAGGCACCGGGAAGAATCAACAGTTTGTAGTCTATCTGTTCAATCCTCCACAGACGGAGAAGGATGAGGTTTATCAAGTATGGTTGAACAAGGATCAGGCGTCCCAGAACGCAGGCAAGCTGAAAGTGGAAAATCAGATGGGGCTTGCTGTACTCGCAATTCCTATGGGTAACCATGCATGGAGCTATGACTCCATTGCGATTACGTTGGAGCCTGATTCAACAGGACTTGTTCCTCGTGGCCCTCAGATGTTTCGCTCGAGCTAGCGACACTACAGCAACAAGCATTTCTTTCTGGAGAAATTGCTGGGAATTCCTCCAGTCGGATAAGTCTGTGCAGAACACATGGTGATCAGTCCATGTACTCGTTGAATTGTAAAACTTTTTTAAAAGACAACACAACAGGGATACCTTTACTCCCTTTTGTGTTTTTTGTATTTGACAGTTCAAATCTCCCAATAAACTCTTGATATAGCTGCGTAAACCAGAGACCTACTCTTATCGTTGACGAAATCAAAAGAAAAAACTTGAAATTTTATACAAAAATACTTAAAATACTTAATTAGAACACATGTTTTGAAGGTATTGTTGTTTTTTTAGCGAATTATGTATTTTGAGGAAATTATGGATTTTCATCTTGGACCCTTTAGGAGGTGAAAAGACTTTACTCCACTTGTACACTACTTCATTCGTTTTAATCCGTTTTCCCCACTTTGAACAGAAAGCATTGTTAGAACAGGATAGCTTGTAGAAACAATGGTTTAGAACAGATGTCACATGCTGCAATTGCACAAATGCCAAATGAAACAATTTGTGGGCACAGATACCGTATACATTAGCCCTGATCAGAGCGCAGCATAGAATTTACATAGGGATACTGTAAGTGTTAACTAGTCAATACACTATTGTAATAGTTGGGCTTGAAAGTGAAGAGTGTTTGTCCCACTATACCTGAATTGTGCTTCGTTACGACGTATTTGTTGTATGGGGCATGCTTTTTGGTGGTTTTACAGGGAATTTTGTCAGTCGGATATCCATATAAACCTTGTTGAAAGTCATCAAGCATCACAGACCAGGGACTCATTGAATTGTGCACATTTTAAAGATTAGTGTCAAGTTGGAGCGGTCAGTGACTAGGGCTCTGCTTTGTCTGGGTGATTCATTGTTAAGATAGACTTTGAATTGTTAACGTTCGAAAGGAAAGCATGAAATCAATGACAGGACGATATTCAGTCTCACGAAAGTCTAATGACTGTAAATGATTTTGCTAGGTTTTGCTATGTTATTTTGTTATATCTACTTTAAACAACGACAAAACGTGCTTATTGCTTCGTGCGGCTATTACGTTGCTACGTATTTTTTGAGTGCAAATAAAACGTATTTATAGAAGGAGAGTAATAAAAAAATGAAGCAAAGAATTCTAATGATCGGCTTTTCAATGGTTGCTCTGAAACATTACAAAGATCGTGACGATATCGAAGTTTACATCATCGAAGAGGAAGAGTTGTTTGAAAAGAATAACTTTAGCGAATTTGAAAGTAAATTAATCAAAAAAGTTGTATTTGGAAACTACATTGATTCCGAAGATTGTGTACCCATTGCCCAAAAACTTCATGAAGAATTACAATTTAATGCTGTTTTCCCATCAAAAGATTATGCAGTTAGAGCAACAGGTAAAATTGCTGATGCGTTAGGTTTACCGGGATTAAGAGAAAAAAATGCCAGAATTTTAACCAATAAAATTTTGTTGAGAGAAGCATGTGAACGTTATGGTATTCCCCATCCAAGATTCAGAAAAGTAGATCGAGTAGATGAACTTTTTGATTTCTATAAAGGCAAGCCGTTGATTTTAAAACCAGCCACATTGCAGGCCAGCATAGGGATTAGTAAGATTGTATCCCCAAGTGATATTGAGAAAGCATGGCAGAATACAACGACTGCTCTTGATAACCCGAAGATTACGGTTTCCAGAACAATCAATCGGGAGAACATTGTGGAGGAATATTTGGATGGACCAGAATTTAGTGTAGAGACACTGGTGCGAGATAACGAAATTATCTTTTCGAATGTGACCGAGAAAATAACGTTTGATGATAACTTTGTTGAAGAGGGGCATATTGTTCCAGCAAATATATCTGAGGCAGACCGGGAGGCATTGTTGAAAGAGAAGCATAACTTAGTTGAAAAACTCGAAATCGGATCCGGATTGTTACATTCAGAATGGAAAATGCAGGACAGTGGTCCAGTTTTGGTAGAGTGTGCAGGGAGGATGCCGGGAGATTATATCTATGATTTGATTAGTAACGCTTACGAATTTGATTTTTTAAAGGAATACTCAATGATATTGTTGCAACAAGATACCCATATTTCACAAAAAGTTGCAAAGGTAAGTTCAGTAAGATATTTTACCTGTCCAGCAGGTGAACTAAAAGAAATCAAGGGAATCGAAAATTTGATGATTCCTGAGGTGGTGGATTGGTCCATTGACAAGAATGTAGGGGACATCATTCCAGTTGTCAAATCTTCATGGGATCGAGTAGGACATTTCGTTGTAGTAGGTGATTCTCATGACGAAGTAAATCGAATTTCCAATCACCTTTTGAATTCCATCCAGTTCGAGGTAGAAGCTGGGCTGAAAATTAAATAAGAAAAGTAGGAGAAGATGATGAAAAACGGAAAGATGCTTTTAAGCTTTTTGAAAAACGCAAGAAATATACGATTATTAGCCTTGGCTATTTTCATCTCGAACATAGGAAGCGGAATGCAGCTTATTGCCGTTAGCAAGTTATTATACGATAGAACGAATAGTGCAACCTCAATAGGTATTGTCATTATTCTTCAATACGTTGTGATGTTTGTGGTGCAATTTATTTCGGGGACAGTGGTGGACCGCAGTAACCAGAAAAGTATTCTGGTCATTAGTGATTTTACTAAAGGTTTACTTATCGTAGGAGCAGGTGCACTTTTCTTTTTCATTCCAGATACAAGTCTTGGATATTTATTTGTTATTCTCGTTATTGTGAATATTGTTGTGCCATTCTTTTCTAATGCACAGTTCACATTAACCCCTGAACTCGTCAAAGACAAGGATGAGCTGTTACAAGCTAACAGCATTCTTACCACTCTTTTTCAAGCAGGACAACTCATCGGTAGTGCTATTGTTGCTTCTATTATTTTTTTCATGAGCCCAGCTGCAGCGTTAATTATTGCCGGTAGTCTGTTCTTCCTCTCTGCTCTGAATTTTAAATTGATCGAATTCCATAAAAAGGTGAAGGAACAAAAGGAAGAGCATAAAAGTATAAGTGCCCATTTTTTTGGAGACTGGAAGGTTTTGTTTAAAGAGATTGGCAAGGAAAAGAGCGTGTTAGCGCATTTGCTAATCAGTTCTGGTGACTATATGGCGGTTAATATTTTCAACCTTATGCTCATTCCGGTAGTTGCGATTCACTATAATGACAACAGCTTTTATATTTCTCTGTTTGATAGTGGATTTGCGATAGGTTCAATGATTATCGTTGCCTATATCGCCAGTTTTTCTAAAAAATTGGGTACGAACAATTCAGCTGTAGTAGGTCTACTTTTACAGTCGGCCATTCTTATCATTCTCTCCATTAACGTTCATGTCATTTTTGCTTTCTTGCTAATGGTTGTGTATGGCTCAGCCAATTCATTTTCCATTACCATTTTTAATACGAATCTACAGAAAAGAAGTACAGCGGAATTTATGGGACGGATCAATTCGGTGAAAAACTTTATTGTATCTTTGCTGACCATTACTTTAATTCCAGTACTTTCACATATGTTTGATATCTCCATAGAGTATGGACTTATGGCATCGGGCATTGTTCTTTTCACCTATTCTCTTGTTTCTTTTTTGGTCGGCCGGAATTTTGCATTTGGACAAGACTATTTATCTAAAGGAATTCAGATTGAGGAGATCAAAAAAAAATTAGTATAGGAGATTACCAATGAATAATGAAAATATGATTTACCTTATGTGTTTCCCGTTTGGCGGTGGCGGAGCCAGTGTTTACAGTGAATGGAATGAAAAAATGCCTTCTGAAATTGAAGTGGTGCCTATTCAACTGGCTGGAAGAGAACGTGAGATCGGTGAAGATCCATTCACCAATTTGCATAAAGCAGCAGACCACTATGCTCGGGTGATCGGAGAGAAGTATGCAAACAAAAGGCTCGCATTTTTGGGGCACTGTTTCCTGGGGTCTACATTAGCATTCGAGGTGATTAAAAGACTTGAGAATGACCCTCAGCTAAAAATTGAACATCTGTTTGCTTCAGCGGCTTATTCTCCAAGCAGTATCCGTGAATATGGTATTGATCTCGATCAAGATGATGAGTTTATTAACAAAGTTGAAGAGCTGACGGGACTTAGAAATGAGGCATTTAATATTCCTGAATTGAAGGAGCTTTTGATGCCAACGTTCAAGGCAGATTTTCAAATGGATATGGAATATCCGAGGAGTCATGAGGTGATCAACATCCCGATTACGGGGATTTATGCAAAGAGTGATACTTTCGTAAGTAAGCATGAGGTTGAACAATGGAAGCAGCATACGTCCAAAGATTACAATCTCTACGAAGTTGAAGGGGAGCACATGTATCTAATCGACAAGGCTGAATCTGTTCTTGAAGTCATCGAAAAAAGCTTGTTAAATTACGTAGAAGGTCGTGAGTAGACTTGGATAGATTGAAAAATAAAGTTGTCCTCATTACAGGTGCTGGCAGAGGTATAGGGAAGGCTTGTGCGATTGAAGCTGCCAAAGAGGGCGCAGATATCATCATCTCGGATATAGGAAGAAATATGGATTCTGTGCCATATGATCTTGCTCGATCAAGTCAATTGGATGGTACGGAGGAAATGTGCAGAGAACTTGGTGTTAATGTATTCAAAAAACATGCGGATGTAACCAAAGCAGATGAGATTTCTGCTTTGGTGCAAGAAGCCATTCATCGTTTTGGAAGAATCGATGTTCTAATTAATAATGCAGGGATTGGAGCTCCGGCGGGTAAGCCAGCACATGAATATTCAAGTGACGAGTGGGATATTTTACTCAATGTTAATCTATCAGGGCCGTGGAGAATGATTCGAGCGGTAGCCCCCATTATGATCAGGCAGAAAAAAGGAAGCATCATCAATATTGCCTCGACAGCTGGACTGCTAGGTTATAAACATTTTGCCGGATACGTTGCTTCCAAGCATGGACTCGTTGGTTTAACCAAGTCTGCTGCATTGGATTATGCGATGGATAACGTTAGGGTTAATGCGATCTGCCCTGGGCCTGTATACGATGATGAATTCGTAGATGGCAGTATGACCAAGGTTGTAGCCGACTCTTTAGGCATTCAATTGGGTGAACAGGAAGAGATTGACCTGCAATCTGTCGCTATGAATACGGTTGTATCCCCTACTGATGTTGCAGAGGCTGCTGTTTGGTTGGCTAGCGATGAGTCGAAGAGGGTGACGGGTACAAACATTACGGTCGATGCAGGGTATTCAGCCAAATAAAGGGGAGAACGATATGGTCAATCAGATCAATATGTTGGAAACAAAAGATGTTGTGCAGACCTCCACTCAAACAAACGTACTCGTTATTAAAGATCTAATGCAAGACGAACTGAAAGCATTTTATGATTATGCAGCGAATGTGAATCAGCATGATCTGTATCTTACATTTGAACAAGTTGCCAATGCCGAGATGTTCGAGAAATATTTGCAAAGAGAACAAGTACGTCCAATAGGGTTCATAGACAAAGTCAGAGGTACTCTCATTCAGCATGAAAACAAAGCAGATCTGGTATTGACAGCGAGTCTCTCGAAAGCCAACTTATTCGGGTTGTTGAAACTATATCATAATATCATTGGGCGAGAGATTGATATGAATGATATGGAAATAAGCGATGAGGCAATTCGCACAAGCGCTTCAGTCAAGTGGGGAGTTCCTCTACCTGCTGAGAGACCCGTTAAACAGTTTCACAAGTATAGTATTTATCAATTAAAGGGTGAAGCGGTCTATAAGTCTACTTTTCAACATCAGAGTATCTGTGCAGCGTTGGCTACAACGTTGAATATATACAATTCTGACGACCTTGATGTCTATTTTAATAAGTTAACCCTCGCAGGACAAACCGTCATAAAAGGAAAACTGCACACAGACGGAACGATCAACACTGAGCAACATGCCGAACAAAAAGATAATCATATCGCATACTCCATTGGAATAATTTGCATTGATGTTGATCATGAGAAATATGAGTATACGCCTTATCTAAGCCCTAAATATCCGCTTTCTGTGGTCGTGCAAGAAAATGCAGGGATCGTCCAGTCACTATCATTGCAGGCAAATGCCGACATGATGGATGCGGAAGTGCTCAAACAGTTTGGTACGATGCTTGAATACGTTTTAACGACTTCGGACTCTGTATCAAATTCGACTATGGCTTCATATGTAGAAGAGTTAATGGCCCCTTACATTAGAGAGACGAATAAATCATCACAAGAAAACATATTGGAACGATTGAAAAAGATCGTACAGTTGTATCCTCATAACATAGCTCTCTCTGACCAACAAGGAAATATGACTTTTGAAGAATTGGAACAGAGAAGTGATATTATCGCCAAACGCCTGATTAAAGAAGGGTTTAACGCGGAAGACAAGGCCGTTATCTCTGTAAACCAGGATCATGAGCTTATTTTATTAATGATCGGTGTAATCAAGGCTGGTGGTGTGTACATTCCTGTTGACCCTAACTATCCTGCCGAGAGGATATCCTTTATTCTAAAAGACTCTGCAGCCCAGTTCTTTATCTCTAATCTAAGTCATTACTTTGAAGATACGAATTATATCAAGATACATCCTGCGGAATTATTGCAACAAACCAAACTGGAACAAATTCATGACATTCCACTTCCCGCATATACTCCCCAATCGGGATATGTCATTTACACATCTGGAACATCGGGGGTACCGAAAGGGGTACAAGTCCCTTGCGAAAATATCATATCGTTGATCGAAGCTACTCAAAAAGAATTTGAGCTTTCAGCGAATGATGTGTGGACGATGTTCCATTCATCTTCATTTGATTTTTCGGTCTGGGAGATGTGGGGAAGTTTATTAACAGGCGCCAAATTGGTTGTTGTTCCAAGAGAAACAGCTACATCTCTGTATGATTACTATGAGTTGCTGATTGAACATAAGGTAACCGTATTAAATCAGACACCATCTTCTTTTTATGCCTTGCAAAATATTGAATCCGAACAACGAACACCTCGTTTAAATTCAATACGGTTGATCATTTTTGGAGGGGAAGCATTAGATAACACCAAGCTTAAAAAATGGTTCCAAAGGTACTCTTCAAGCAAATGCAGACTGGTAAACATGTATGGCATTACTGAAACGACAGTACACGTGACACATCAGAATATACTCAAAAAGAATCTGGATATCAGTAGTCAGAGTATTGGTGAGCCTATCAAAGGTTGGAAGATATCTATCCGCGATGCAGATGGAGCATCTTGTCTGCTCGGTGTTGAGGGGGAGATTTGGGTTGGTGGTGCGGGCCTTTCCCAAGGTTATTTGAATAGAGTTGAATTGAATAGAGAGAAGTTCATTATCGATGAAACTTCAGGGGAACGCTGGTACAAAAGCGGAGATCTTGGAAGAATGAAATCGGATGGGAGTATCGATTATTTAGGTAGAATAGACAGTCAAGTCAAAATTCGGGGTTATCGGATTGAACTTGATGAGATTAAAAAACAAATCAGTCGTGTTCCAGGCGTCAGAGATGTGGTGGTAACGGTTCATAACACAGAAAAGCATGCTGATGAACATAAGCAAATTCTGGCCTTTTTTGAAAGCAACAAGGCGTACAGCTCTAATGAAATGAAAGAAATATTATTACAGGTGATGCCTTCTTATATGATTCCTTCAAATTCAGTGCAGGTTAATGAAATACCACTAACCATCAATGGAAAAGTGGACTTTAAAAAGCTGATTAACGAACAAAATGAACCGTATCAGTCAGAGAAGAACTCCACATCGGGTGAGAATGTCCTTCTGGATATATGGTCTAAGATTTTGGGCAAACCGATTACGGATGAAGATAGTTTCTTTGATTGCGGAGGAAATTCTTTGCTGGCGGTGTCCTTGTTATCGGAGTTAAAACAAAAGGTAAGTCCAGATCTGACGCTAAAAGAGTTATATTTGCATTCATCGCCAAATCGTATGCGAACCTTCTTAGAACAAAAAGAATGGGGTGATGTGAGAGTATGACGGGCAATATGCTTCCGAAAGTAGCTGTTTTTTATGGCACGGGTTCTGCCACGCCGCTATCCATTCAAGCCGCTTCCGTTGGAATATGTAAACTGGTTTTTCTATATAAAGAGGACTGTCCCGAAAATGACTTATTGCAGATTAAAATGATACAGAAATTCGCAAATTCGTATAACATCGAAAATTGTTCAGATCATGATATAGAAAAGATTCTTCGTGATGAACAAGTAGCAGGGATTACTACTTTTAGTGAATATAAATTGGTAGAGACTGCTATTTTCATAGAGAAACTCGGATTATTTGGTAACTCTGTGGAAACTACTGAGGTGTTAGTAAACAAATTCAGGCAGAGGGAGATTCTCTCAAAAAGTAAAGGCACTGCTGTCAAGTTTACCCGACTGGATAAACAAAACATGAGACAGAGTTTATTGGCAGTAGGCGTTCCAGCAATCATTAAACCTGTTATAGGAGCAGGAAGTAAATGGACCCAAAAGGTGAATTCCTATGAAGAATTGCAGAATGTAATTCATGAATTCCCTTTAGATCACGAATATGTGTTGGAAGAATTTTTAGCTGGCACAGAGGATATTCAACATTCGTTCTATGGAGATTATGTTTCAGTGGAATCGATTCATCAAGAGGGGATTTCAACCCAAGTTTCCATTACCGGAAAACTACCCTTAACGCAGAACTTTTCAGAGAGCGGGATGTTTTTACCTCATCCCTTCTCCCCGGAAATGGAGGATCAAATTAGATCCGTAGAGGCAGAAGCCATCAAGGCACTTAACATTACAAGTGGTACAACCCACACGGAAATCAAAATTACGGATGAAGGACCCAAAATCATCGAAGTCAACGGGAGAATGGGTGGCTATGTTTCTGAAATACTGAAGAGAGCAACCGGAATAGATTTAATCAAAAGTACGTTGCAAATCTGTTTGAATCAAGAAGTGGTGATTCAGCCTTCTTCTATTCAAAAGGTATATTTTCAAGTATTCCTGACCTCACCTGTTATCGAAAATGGAATTTATCAAGGCATAAACGGACTTGATATCATCCGTGATTGCCAGGATGTTACCCATATTCAAATGACTAAAAAAGAAGACGATATCATCGACTCACGCTTAGGTACTGAGAATAATATCGGTATCGTATTTGGAGAATCTGATGATTTCAATTCATTTGGTTCAACCGTTAATCTGATTCGTAATCAAGTTAAACCCGTAATCGCAACTCAACAGAAAGAAGTGTTGCAATAAATGGAGAACAATAATCGGAAAGCAAGCTTGGGTACGCATTTTCAAGCCATTGTAGCGAAGTATCCTGACAATATAGCTGTTGTTTATCTGCACGAAGAACTGACTTATCAGCAATTAGATAAAAGAGTTAGCGAACGGATTGAGCTTTTTGTGCAATCCGGTGTGGTGTCTGGCGACCGTATTGGAGTCCATCTCAAGAACAGTCTTGATTATGTGATTTCGATTATCGCGTTAACGACCATAGGTGCCAGTTATATTCCTTTATCGATTAAAGAAAATGAGGGTTATTTAGAAACACTCACTCGTTCTGCTGCGATCTCATTGATTTTTACAGACACAGACTTGAACATTCCGGGCATATCGATCATAAACACGATCACAAGGCAAGCTCTTCCAACTTCTAGAGTTGATGAAACGAAGTATGATGTAAGTGAAAGTGATATCGCTTATATTATGTTCACATCGGGTACTACGGGGGTTCCTAAAGGGGTTAAAGTGACCCACGGCAACATTATTAATCTGATCACGGAAGATGCTTGTCTCCGTCTCTCCAGTGAAAATGTTATTCTCCAGACAGGGACGCCTACTTTTGATGCATCGACCTTTGAGATATGGGGGGCCCTCCTGAACGGGGGGACGTTAGTTATTCCCGATTTCAATAAAGTTACGAATTTCAACTACCTAGCTGAATTAATCAAAACATATCAAGTCAATTTGATGTGGTTGACAGCTCCGCTTTTTTCCATTGCTGCCGAGAAAAATATGGATTTGTTCACACATGTAAAAGAGTTGATTGTTGGTGGCGATATTGTGCACCCCAGAGATGTAAACAAAGTGCTCTTGCGTTATCCCCACCTCACGATTTATAACGGTTACGGGCCAACGGAGTGTACCACGTTTTCAACCATTTACAAAATGAATGCGATGATTCAAGAATCTTTTATTCCTATTGGCAAACCTATCAAAAATGCAACGGTATACGTTGTAGATGAGAACCTTTCTATTGTAGAACCTAACGGTGTGGGGGAGCTTCTGATTGGAGGTAAAGGTGTCTCTGCTGGTTATCTCGGCAACGAAGATTTAACGGAAGAGAAGTTTATCGTAAATCCCTTCGGCGCAGGAAAGCTATACAAAACGGGGGACTTGGCAGCGATAGACGATGCCGGTAACGTCATTTTCAAAGGGCGAAAAGACCGTCAGATTAAAATTCGTGGGTTTCGAATTGAGATGAATGCGGTCGAAGAGTTGTTAAACGGCATTCCTGGCATTCAATCCTCGGCCGTAACGATCATTGAAAATGGGGACGGTGAGAAAGGGTTAGGGTGTTGCGTTGTACTCCAGAACTCCTTGACGTTATCGGAAGAAGAGATTCGAGTTCAGTTCAAAAAGGTAGCTCCTTCCCATATTGTATTAACTCAGATATGTGTTGTTGATCATTTCCCGATGAATTCGAATGGAAAGCTGGATTACAAGAAGATTCAAAGTTTATTTTATGCTGAAAAATTCATGGAGGATGTGCCGGAAGAACATGAATCGGATTCGGAGAAACAAGTCACCAAAGTAACCAAAATCATTAAAATCATTGAAAAAAGCATGAATTGTACGATCAAGGATACTTCAATTTCATTTTTTGAAATCGGGTTGGATTCTTTGACCAGTATATATATTGCTGATGGCATAAATAAGGAATTCCAGATTGATATTGAACCAATGGATCTCCTGATGAGTCCGAGCATCGATGCCTTGATTGAGCTTGTTTTGGAAAAGGAAACTCGTGAACCTGTCGCTATGCTTTCATCGACAAGTGAAGAGAAAAATTTGAATCTGCTCAATCAACAAGAAGCCATTTTTATTGATTTCACCATTAATCCAGATACGACAAGGTATAATATCCCTCTGCTTCTTAAACTTCCAGAGATGATTGATACGGATAAGCTGAAGCAGTCCATAAACAGGCTGATCCATCGTCATGACAGTTTAAGAACACGATTTGTTTTCAGGGATGGCAAGGCTTTTCAGATCATTCAGGAAAATCACAGTGTTCAAGTGACAGAAAGTTCCACCCAGCTTGAACTGTCTAAGCTCATCACTCCATTCGACCTGCAACATGATTACCCCTATAAATTCAAGATCATTCGAAACCATGATGGGATTTGGCTGTTTATGGACTTTCATCATATTGTCGTAGACGGCTTCTCCTTGAACGTAATTGTAGAGGACTTAAACCGTTTATATCTCGATCAGGAACTTCCAATACTACCCGTGAATTATTCTACACTTATTGAAGAATCAAGCAGTGAATTTTATAAAAACCAGGAGTTGTCTGAATTATTTTGGCAACACATTTTCCGTGAATATAAAGGCATGGGTCAGTTGCCCTTGGATATTACGGATGTGGAGGGTGTCTCCAATCGAAACGAACATATGGAGTTTACCCTGGGCATCCATCGGACTAAATCATTAAGACAATGGAGTGTAGACAACAAAATCACGATGTTTGAAGCGCTCGCTATCGGATATTCACAATTCTTACACCAGATCACAGGGAGTGAGAATGTAAGCTTTGCGACACCTAGTCGAGAGTATTCCAGAGTCTCAAGTATACCGACTGTATCCATGCTGACGAATACGTTATGGGTCCTTTCGAAATCCGAAGAAGTCACAGATGGAGTTATCCAGGAGTTTGTCAGTCAGCTAAGAGAGTCTCAACGAAATCAGAATGTGCCTGTTGAATCCATTTACAAGTTGAAACGAAAGATGGGTGACACCCATCTTCAGGAAACGTTGATGGCATACCACGAAAAGGAATCTCTTGAAGTGAATTTCCTGGGAGAGTCTGTTTTGATCAAACCGCTCATTCCACATGAAGGTATGTTTGCGTTGAACATGCAAGTTTATGACATGGGTGAGTCTTTGGAAGTCGAATGGGAATACCTCGCAGATTTATTTGAATATGAAACGATGAGAAGTTTGGAAGAGCTTTTCAAAGAAACTCTTGATGCCTTGGTTGGGATAAAAATTTAATTTTTGTATTTATTATAAGATATGAATGTGAATAGTCGATAATGAAAAGGAGATTCATATGATAACCAAAGAGAAAACGCTGGGTCAAAAAAAGATTGCCGCATTAAAAATGCCTGCAGCTGGAGCGTATTGGAAAGAGTCATTACAAGAAGCAATCCCAACCAACTTATTACCTGACTATCGAAAAATAGGATCAGACTCACGTACCGGGCATTATCATCTTTCACATATCAAGCTTCATGCAACAGATATAGAGAAGCTTTGTATTGCTTTACAATGTGACATATCCAATTCAAGTGAAGTATTTACTCTGGTTGTGTGCACCTTGTTGTATGCCATTGAAAATGGGGTGGATAACGATCTCTTGATCGGTTTCGCCGAATATGACAGGGAGGGGATCTCGCAGTTTCCGCTTCAAGCTGAAATTCAGCAAGAGGTAACGTTTAGAGGGACGTTTAATCAGCTTCAAAGAACAATGCTGAATAACAAGGAGTATGGAGATTATCCAACAGACCTGATTGTTCCATCTACACCGATCCAACTTAATATCATTCAAAATCAGGACCAAACGAAGGATCTGCAAGATATATATCAGAAGAATCTGTTGTCCTATAATTTTGAGAACACGGATGGAGACAACTGGAAACTTACTGTGGCGGGAGAGTCTTCTCACTACATGATCCAAACACTGGATCATATGGCCGCAAAAATAGCTTACCTCGTTGAATGGATCGCAGCTCATGCTAACGAGAGCATGGAATCCACTGATTTATTTCAACAAGAGGATGCGGCAGGTTATGACATGTTAAACCAGACTGCGAAACAATTCTCGGACTCCGATAGTTTAGTGAGCTTGATGGAGCGTGTTTTTCGTACACATGAGAAAAGTGAGAGCATCGTAAGCCATGAGCAAGGTTTTACGTATAAAGACTTAGAACATAAGGCGAAGCAAGTTGCTGCATTCATTCAACATCATACGGAACAATCTGAATCGATCATTGCTGTATTGTGCGAGCGTTCCACTGATTTCCTGGTCACTGTTTTTGGTGTCATTCTTTCTGGCAGAGCGTATCTTCCTCTTGACCCCAAAGCCCCGCAAGAGAGAAATGAAGTGATTCTGAAACAAGCTAATTGCCAAACTGTCTTATATCTGGACAAGCATCGTTCAGGTATTGAGATGAATCCTACGAATCGATTCGAGATTAGTGAAATATACAAAACAAATTTTGAGTATAGTACCGTCACCATTTCCCCTGAAGACTTGGCATACGTCATATTCACATCCGGTTCTACGGGAACGCCCAAAGGGGTTGAAATCAAACATCAGAGTGTCATTAACAGACTGGAATGGATGCAAAATGAGTTTACATTAGATCAAAATGATGTGATCTTGCATAAAACCCCCTCGACCTTCGATGTTTCCGTATGGGAGATTTTTTGGTGGGCTATTACTGGCAACCGGGTGACCGTTCTACCAGCCAATGAAGAAGCGAATCCCATTGCAATTATTAAAGCGATAGAAGCCAATAAGGTCACAACGATGCATTTTGTGCCTTCCATGTTGAACGCATTTTTGGATTATGTGGATAATTCTTTATCGTATGGCCCAATTCAGACGTTAAAACGAGTTTTTTGTAGTGGAGAGGCGTTGTCTCCAAATCACGTCGAAAAGTTTCATCAATTGTTGCCTGGCGTCGAGCTCATCAATTTGTACGGTCCAACAGAAGCCACGGTAGATGTGACGTGGCATAGAACAACTGTTGCTGAAAATCCTTTACCTATTGGTAAACCGATTGATAACACTCGCATTTACATTTTGGACCCGCAGAGAAGATTAAGACCGGTCGGGATGGTAGGGGAATTGGCGATCGCGGGAACAGGTGTTGCAAAAGGATACATTAATGATCATGTGAAAACGGCGAGCAGTTTTGTTGATTTGCCGTCTTTGGAAGAAGAGAAAGTATATCTAACCGGGGATTTAGCGAGAATCAGACATGATGGAACCATCGAATACTTTGGCCGGAATGACCGTCAAGTGAAAGTGAGAGGTTACAGAATCGAACTGGGCGAGATTGAAACGGCTTTGACCGATCTGCCTGATCTTAGTGATGCCCTGGTATTAACCAATTTGGAAGCGGACCAGATGTTGCATTTATATGCGTTTGTCATCGAAAAGGATGTAACGTTGGACGTGAACGATATTAATCAACAATTGGCGAAGAAATTGCCTAAATATATGATCCCGGAAAAAACGTTCATCCTTCGTGAATTTCCGCTGACGAGAAACGGAAAAGTCGATAGGAAGTCGCTAATTGACATGAGTAAGGTTAGAGGTGTCGAGGCGAAAATTTCACCACAAACGAGAGAAGAAAAACTCCTGAGTGAAATCTGGCAAGATGTATTAGGCATTTCGGATATAAGTGTCAATGAAAATTTCTTTGCGTTAGGTGGAAACTCCATCAATTTTGTGTCCGTTGTTGCACTTGCACATAAAAATGGACTGAGCTTTACTTTTCAGCAATTGTTTAAGTATCCTACCATCCAGGATTTGATTAAACATGTAGATCTGAATGCTAAACAGGATGATGATCTGAATAAACAGATTACGAATTTTCAATTGATTAAAGAGGAAGATCGAGTTCGAATTCCGGATGAAATTGAAGATGCGTATCCGATGTCCATGCTGCAGTCCGGACTGGTTTATCAAAGCAATATTATGGAAGGTGATAACAACTATCATGATATCGTGACATATACGATTGATGGCAACATCGATGTGCCTACGTTTAGAAAAGCCGTTAAATTGTTAGTGGATACTCAGCCGATTTTCAGAACAAGTTACGATCTTGAACATTACTCGGAGTACCTTCAAATCGTACACAAAGAGATCGATAAATTGCCTTTAAATGTGTATGACCTGCGTGGTCTGCAAACGGAAAAAGAGAAAGAGGATATGTATGAGGAGTGGTTCTGGAAAGAACAGCACCGTGCCTTTGAGTGGGATCAACCCGGACTCGTTCAGCTCCACCTCCATATCTTAAGCGATTCCAAGTACAAATATAGTATAAGCCAGCATAATTCAGCCCTGGACGGGTGGAGCATGAATAAAGTCCATACCTTCTTGTTCAAAACGTATTTTGACATGATGAGCGGGCTTGATCCCCGTGACGGACTGCTCGAAAGTAACAATCACAATCGAACATTTATCTACTTAGAGCAGCAAGCGGTCAATTCGGCAGAACATCAACAATTTTGGGCAGATATGCTGAAGGATGTTCCAGAAGGTTTTATCCCACGTCGTCGAGAGGAAAATACACGGAAGGGAAATGAAGTCGTCTTTCAGGATATTCAATTACCCGAGGGTCTCTCGGAAAAGCTAGTGAAGCTGGCTAAAGACCTTAAAGTGCCTGTTAAAGATATTTTGCTCGCCTCCCATGTAAAGTTTCTTTCGATCCTGACACGCAAAGATGACGTATTTATGGGATATGAAATTGGGGGTAGACCTGAACTTCTGGGTTCAGAAAATGCATTAGGTGTCTTTCTGAATACGATGCCATTCCGGGTGAATCTGGAGAACAGTTTTAGTTGGAAGGACCTGATCTTGAATGTGTATGATGTGGAAGCCAGCATTCTGCCTTACAGACGTTATCCGATGGCACAAGTAAAACAAGACCTGTCCTCAAGAGATATCTTGTTTGAAACGGTATTTAATTTTACACATTTTTATTCCTTGAAGGATTTACGCGGTCTTCCAGGTTTTGATAATATAGATGTAAGAGCAGCGGCGATTACAGAATTCCCGCTACGAATCGAATACTCAAGACATTTTTACACAGATGAAATCGAATTGAGTCTGCACTATCACACCTCCAAATATGACACGAAAGATATCACGTTTTTTGGTCGCATTTTTGTGGATATCCTTGAGGGAATGGTTAACCGCACAACGGAAGGCCATCATGTGCAATTGGAGGAGGGAACGCTAGACGAATTCAACACCTATGCGAATACATCGCAATCACCTACATTGAAACATGAAGAAGAGCCTTTGCACCTGGAAATTGATCAAGAATTAGAGAAAGCGATAGATCGTGTTAAAGATATCTGGTCCAATGTCCTCAAAAAATCCAAAGAGGATCTCAACTGGGATGATGATTTCTTCATGATTGGCGGCAATTCTTTAGCGGCGATGAAAGTGTCTCTTTTCTTGAAGAAGGATGTTTCTTTGAAACAAATTATGCAAAAATCAATTCTCTTTGAACTTGCAAGTGAACTTGCTAATAAGGAAAAGAAAACACTTCATGATGCTAATCTTCTAACATGCTTAAGCAAATCAAGTGATTCGAAACAGAACATCATATTTATACCGTATGCCGGGGGGAATGCCCTGAACTTTATTCCAATGGCAAAAGAATTTGAAAGGTGTAACGTTGATTTATCTGTTTTTGCTGTTGAATTACCGGGCCACGACCCTAACCTGGAAAACAACACTTTGGTTCGTTTTGATGACACAGTGAATCGCCTGGTTGAAGAAATATCTTCAGCGATGAAAGATAAATCATTCATGGTATGGGGGCATTGTGTTGGTAGCGCGTTGGCTCTCGAAGTTGTCAGAAAACTAGAGGCGAAAAACCTGTATCCGAAGAAACTCTTCTTAGGAGCCAAAAATATGATTAGCCAGGCAGACTGTGAATTGCGTGTCAACAATGCGACTCACCTGAAGTTCTCGGATATAGCTGAGCTGTATTCGGAGTGGAGTGGTACAAGCAGTTTGTCATCTTTGGGTGATGGTTACGAGTCCAAGCTTGTCGAGATTTTTAAACATGATTCCATCGAAGCCAACACTTATTTGGGAAAACTGTGGAATAACATGGAAAAATTAGTTCATACACCTACCACCATTGTCATTGCCAAGGATGATCCGATTACAGAGGGTTATGATGAACTATGGTTCAACTGGGGCAACTGGATCGACCAAGTTGATTTATTCGAGTTTGAAACAGGCGGGCATTACTTCTTGAGAAGTATTCCTTCCGAGGTTGTGAAGTATATTCAAGGAACCTGGAGTGAGAAGGGGATCGTTTAAATTTAGGAGGAGCTATATATGATAGATGTGCAACAAGATGTTTTTCCAACAGAGAAATTAAAGATTGCGCTGGCACAGTGTTCTGCGGTGGACGGGAATATCGAAGAAAATGTGAACAGGGCTTATGACATGATTGAGAAAGCTGGAAAAAATAATGTGGATATCATCATGTTTCCTGAAAAATATCTCACTGGCTATGTACCCGATATCGTCAAATCTAATTTGACTGAACATACGATTCAGTTGAATGATGCACGAATTCAAAAGCTGCGTCAGGCATGCAAAAAGTATGCAATCTGGGCGATCATCGGAACGCCTGTTAAGCGAGGACAGGAGGTTTTTATCTCTTCAATTATTATTGATTCCAGTGGTGAAGAAGTAGGTGTATATGATAAGTCACATCTATTTCAAACGGAGAAAGAAATTTTTAGTACCAATAATGAGCAGGTTATCGTTACCATTAAAGACTGGAATGTTGGTATGGGGATTTGCTATGATGCTGGTTTTCCTGAACATTCTCGTGCTTTAGCTCAAAATGGCTGTCATGTATATATGGGTAGTTCTCTTTTTAGCAAAGGAATGGGGTATAAAGAGTCACGAGTATGGTTTCCAGCCCGTGCGTTGGATAATACAATCTTTACAGCAATGTGCAATCATGTAGGGAAAACAGGGGTTTGGGATGCATGTGGACATAGCGGAGTATGGAACCCTCTGGGTGATAATATTGTGGATGGTTCTCCAGATGAAGCTGAACTGTTGATCGCTGAGTTGGACCCTGCACTTCTGAATCAAGCAAGAAAAGGAGAAATGATGCTTGCTGATTCGCGTGATATTAATAAAGAAGATTATGTGATCAAGACCATTGTGGGTAACTAAAATGCAATGGAATGAAGCAAAAAAATGGATCAGAACATTTCGTGATCATGCTGGTTCGTCTGTAAGATTAGTGATTCTACCACACGCGGGTGGTAATGCCAATTATTATCGAGACCTGGTGGGATTTTTGAGTGCTGATGTGGAGTGTATCATCATTCAGTATCCAGGAAGACAAGAACGACTTCAGGAGGATATGGTCGATAATATTGATGATTATGCTGACAGGATAACCGATGTGCTCAGATCAATGGATGACGGGGGCAAACGGACCATTTTATTTGGACATAGTATGGGAGCTCTGATTGCTTATCAGATGTTACATCGTAATGCTCATATGCTGACCTCCATAGAGAAACTGGTTGTGTCTTGTCATACACCCCCGACCAGAAAGGATAATAAAAAATATAAAAAATTGGATGATGATGAGTCCGTCATCGAATATCTGCAATCTGTCGGTGGATTGCATGATATGGTCCTGGAAGACAAAACGATGTTGGAGCTGATCATTCCAGCTGTTCGTAATGATCTGGTGGCAGTCAGAAATTTTAGCTTAACCCAAGCCTACAAAATTTCGGTCCCAATCTATGGCATTCACGCAACAGAGGATTTCGGAGTGAACATAAGTGACATGCAGATGTGGGCATTATTAACCGAAAAAGAGTTTGAACTGGTCCAATTATCGGGCAATCATTTCTATATGAGTAATCAATGGAACAAGTTGGCTGATTATTTGCAACGTTTATGTTATTCCGTTGTCTCTACTTCATAGCGGTTTTTCAAAACAACATTCAAGGGAACGAAATTCCTTGAATGTTGTTTTTCTTCTATAGAAGGTTGACGTGACAGTCAAAGGATCAACGTTGAGTTTTGACAGCGCGGTGTTGTACCTTTCCAGGGTCTAACCTTTACTTGAAAAATCAGCATGTCTCTTACGCTCCCGGTATCTTCCAGGAGTCACCCCTTCCCATTTCCGAAAGGAACGGATGAAGTTTTGCGGATTGGTGTAGCGAAGCCGTTCGGCGATCTCTTTCACCGTCCAATCACTCTCATCCAGCCATCTTTTGGCAGTTTTCAGTCGATATCTGGTCAGATACTCACTAAATGAAGCCCCGGTTTCTTTGCGGAAAACACTGCTTAAGTAATTAGCGTTGTAATGAAGCCGCGTAGCACATTCGTCTAGCGTAAGATCTTTGTCATAATCCTGCTGGATGATAGCGATGATCTTCTCTGAAATGAGCTGATATTGTGCAACCTGTCTTTCTTTGAAAAGTTGAATGACAGGCTGGATCACCTGGTGGTTGAACCAATGCTCGACCTCAGCTGCGTACTGCAAAACAAACAACTCTTGGAAAAGGGAGCGGTGGCTCTGACTGATCTGAGCGAGCCGAATGCCCGATTCTTGAGTTAACTGCAAGATATGTGTCAACAGCCTCATCAATGCGGCCTGGTACTCTTCCGGAGTACATTCCAGAGAAAATAACGTCTCAAGCAACTCGGTCAGTTGTGTGGATGCCAGAGCCTCGTCAGCTTGTTGTATAGACTGGAGCAGTGAATACTCCAGTGCTTCCGGATAAGCCATGGCCCAAGCTGCGGAAGACAAATCATGCTGTTCGTATTGCACAATTATTCCTGTCCCAAGCCGCATCCGATGTTTCAAGGCATCAATAGCCTCATTGTATGCCTGCGGGATATGTTTCATTAAACGACGTGGCTGACTTGCGCCGATACTGACCTTCAGATCCAAAACCTCACTAATCTGCTGCTGCAATTGCTCCATCAATAGCAAAAGTGGTTTTGAAAACAGCGTTAGATCTTCCTCGTGACTACCAACCACCGTTACAACATTCTGTTCCAGTACAATCGGAAGCAACTGCTGATCAGGTTTAAGGGTTTCTTCAAGTATGTTCTGGATTGCAAATAAGAGCAAAGAGCGGTCTTCCATGGTGTATCTGGAGTGGCTCATCAGTTCAGGTTGAAGGGCAATGACGGCAATTTGTTGCCACCTTGAAAGCTGTGGGGTATAACCTTGTTCTCGTAATGTGTCATGTAATGTATTGGAGCAGTTTCTACCCTGAAGCAGCTGGATCATAAAATAAGTGCGAATCTGTATCTGCTGCTGATTTAAAGTAGATTCCAATTGAGAGCGTGCATTGGATAACTGTGTGACACCCATTTGAATCTGATCTAGCTCATTAGGTGAACTCACAGCCTGTTGCGGCAACGTAGAATGCCCTTTTACGATGATATTATCGCCTAATTGAGCAAGAATCCGACGAATTGGTGCGAGCATCCGTTTGGAACCCAGCCAGGCAAGAAGCAGAGAAAGCAAGAGTATGGCCATACTGATATACAGCGTATGGAACCCGATCTTGATATAGTCTCTAGTCAATGTGTTCTCGGGCGAGATGAGAATATATGTCCAGCCTTTTAATGTAGATGGGCTGTAGGTTAGGGAATAATCTGCATTGGCAACCTGTACTTCACGCTCAGCATAAGCCTCTGAGTACATGACAGGTGTTAACGCCTGAATGTGTTCCCCGTTTTTTCGATCAATCAGGCCTATGGCAGACATAGGTTGTCCAATATAAGATGCATCTGGGTGAGCAATGACCCGTTGTTCCCGATTTATAATAATCAAACCAGAGGCAGAAGCTTCCGTCGTTGGAGATTGCGCCAGGGGGGGTTGCATATAACACGCCGGAATTCCAGCGACTAACGCTGCATTAGATGATGCACTCACATCCGCAATCGCTCTTGCAAGCGTAATATGATAAATGCAGCCTTTACCTGAAATACGTCGACCGGAGAATCGGGACTCGTTATCACCTTCATTATTAAAAATGGACGAGGGGGCGAGTTGCCATCCGGAAGTCAATGTATTCGCAATCAGATCTTTCATTGGCAGTGATAAAGGGAAGCTAGTGTTTGCGTAGAGCCCCGCATGATTAATAAGCCAATCTTTGGATTGGTTGACCAGGATAATATCCAGCAGAGGTTCCCAAGATTTCATATGCTGGAACTCTGTCTGTACGTCGTCCGTTTGTAACTGGCCGATCCGTTCCAATGAATTAGAGTTTGCAAGAGAACGAAGTGTGATCGGGGAACGCACAGCTTGGTCCAGCATATAACTGACTGTAGCGAGTTTATGCTCTACATTGGACTGTAGCTGTTCGAGCAGCTGTTCATTTGCTTGTGTCCGATGCAACTCAGACTGGCTGGAAGAGTAAATAAAAGCAGCAATTCCCGTTAGCAGGATCGGGACTGTACTTAACAGAAGCCCGAAGATTATCATTTTGTGGAGATAACTTATCGTTCGCACAGGTTCACTCCTTGATGGATAATAGCGTTCTTCTTTATTTTAGTAAACGCTTCCAATTAGAACAATCTAAATTTTGTTTATTTGGATAAAAAAGTAATTTAAGAAACGGAAATGTGTAATGCACGTACATATAGGGATAACGGTGTCTTTCATAATAGCATGCAAGACTTCCGTCAAGTGTCACCATTTTTACGGGTAATAACAGGTATTCGGAGTGAAGTAAGGCAGTAAATATATCAGGTCTAGCCCGCGGATAGTCCGAGGTCGAAGGTGATCCCCGACCTGAGTCTAGGATCAAAAACCGTCCGTAGTCTGTTTTGAAAAGCCGCAAAATCCCCTAGAATAAGGACATAAGGTTAAACAAGAAACACGGAAACAAAAACAAGCGAGTTTTGAACACCCGAATCAAGCGAATATTGAAATGGAAAACAAAGAAAACGAGAAGGGCGGTGAACAACAATTATGAGAATGAACAAGGGAAATGGCTGGGCGATTGTGTTGATTGCAATTGGTGTACTGATCCTCTTCGGAAAGTTAACACCATTGCTTGGACATCTGATGGGTTACCTGATTCCGATCCTGATGATTGCACTAGGGTATTACGGAGTTAAACGAGGAAATGTAACGCTTGGATGGATCGTTCTTATCATCGGTATCTTATCTCTGATAGGAAAACTGTCTTGGCTGATCGGGCCGATTATCGCAATTGGATTGATTATCTTTGGTATCTCGATGCTGAGCAACAATCGCAACTCACGTCGCCGCTATTGAGTAAGGTTACGATCAAGTAAAAGGAGGGACAGAACATAATGAGTGTATTTCGTCGAATGCGGGATATTACCGTAGCTAGTCTGAACGAACATTTGGAGCAAAGTCAGGATCCCGTTAAACTGATTGATCAGTTCCTGGTCTCGACCCGCCAAGACATTGGAGAAGCCGAAAAGCTTCGACATCAGTATGCAAGTCATACAAGACAAATGAAACAGCAGGCAGATCAGGCAGCAGCTATGGTTAACAAACGAGAAGAACAGGCATCCATGGCTTTGAAAGCAGGTGAAGAACATCTCGCCAAGCTGGCTCTGCAGGAGAAAATTCTACATGAGGAAAAAATGGATCAATACAATGAATTATATACGCAGAGTGCTGCCGCATTGCAGGAACTTGATGAGCAGATCAGTCAGTTGAAGGCAGAGTATCAGAATGTGTATAGTAAACGCCAATATTACTACGCTCGTATGCAAACGATCCAATTACAGCAACGAATGAATCAGCGAGGAAACTATAGTGGTCAAAACGTACCTGGTATGTTTAACAAGTTGGATGATCAAGTTTCTGATCTTGAATATGAAGCACAAAGTCTCCGGGAAATCCGCCGGATGGGCCAGGATGGTTCGGAATTATCTGGAGGCATGTCATCTTCTGCACTGGACAAAGAGCTGGAGCGTTTGAAGCAAAAGCTAAATAACGATAAAAAGGAGTAGTCACATGAATAAATTATACCGCTCAACGCGTAATCGTATGCTGACAGGTTTGATCGGCGGCATATCTGAAAATCTTGGTTTTAGTTCTACGCTGCTACGGATCATTTTCTTCATCAGCATTTTCGCAACGGGGGGTACATCTCTATTCATCTACTTCATCGCGGCATTGGTTGTACCCAAGGAACCTCATTATGCAGATCCGTACGGATCTGGTTCCTATCATGGGAGAAGTTATAAGTAAACGAAAGGAGTAAGCACATGAGCAAACTGTATCGCTCAACGCGTGACCGAATGATGACCGGTCTAATCGGCGGCATATCCGAAGCAATTGGAATGGATTCAACGCTGCTGCGGATCATCTTCGTCATCAGTATCTTTGCAACCGGGGGCACGACGTTGTTAATTTACTTCATCGCCGCTCTCGTGGTACCGAAAGAGCCGTATCCACCATATAATCCATATGGTTACGGCCCGGGTGCTGGCCCTGACAGAGGGTATGGTGGTTATGATCATCAGGCACCAAGAGATCCTTTTAACAGCAATCCTAATCAACCAGGTTCTGGTTTTGGCCCTGGCCCGGGATATAACAGCAGACCGCAACCCGGCCCACGTTCCTATGACAACAACGCTTACGGAACAGGAATTCAGCAAGAAAGTGAACTGGATTCCATGATGAAAGATATTGAGAAAAAGGCACTGAAAAAAGAAGTGGAAGAGCTTCGCCAAAAACTATCTCGTTACGAGAAGGGAGAAAAGTAAAATGGGAGTATTTAAACGGATTAAGGATATGACGAAGGCATCTGTAAATGAAATGTTGGATAAAGTTGAAGATCCGATTGTAATGTTGAACCAGTATTTGCGTGATATGGAGGCCGAAATTCATGAGGCTGAGGTAACTGTAGCTAAACAAATGGCTAATGAGCGCCGTATGAAGCAACGTTTGGATGAAGCAGAACGTACTTCGGTACAGCGCGAGTCCCAAGCCGAAGCAGCTCTGTCGAATGGTCAGGAAGAAGTAGCTCGTAAATTGCTGGAAGAGAAGATCTATTTCGATCAAAAAATTACGGAATATCGTGAGCTGCATGCTCAATCTGAAGCACAGGCAAAAGATCTGTTGCAACAGCTTCACGACATGAAAGATGAGTTCTACAAAATGCGTAACAAACGGAATGAACTTGTATCCCGTGCACAGATGGCTAAAGCTAAAAAACAAATGTCTTCCATCAACAGCTTGCATTCCATTGAAAGTGGAAGTGCATCCCTTGGATTCCACCGGATGGAAGAGAAGATCATGCAGCTTGAAGCTGAAGCTGATGTAGCCCGTGCACCATACCTCAATACAGGCTCGACGTACACGAATCCGGTTGATTTGGAGAAACAATTCAAAGTGGATCAGCAATTGCAGGCTCTGAAAAACAAAATGGGTAACGGCTCCAAAAATGAAGCGAGCGATACTACTAAAGAATAACTGTTCGCTTGATGGACAATATGATATTCTATAGATCGTGTATCATGTACGATTCGTAGAACACAAGTTAAGCCATACAGGACTTCATTGCCTGCTATGGCTTTTCCGTTGAATATTGAAGATCAACTCACAGAGGAGGTGCGGCAGAGATGAGTAAAAGAAGCCACTGGCTTGCAGTCATTATTGTTGTCGTTGGTTTTTTGATGCTCTTTAACCGGAATATGAACCTGTTGACGGCTGCCGCACTTATTCTGTTAACGGTGGGAATGCTTCAGATTCGAAAAGGGGAAACGCCTAAAGGTTATCGTTATCTTGGTGTTGGTGCAGCCTTGTTGCTGCTGGATAATTTGATGATTGTCTTTTTAATTGTACTCGCATCGCTAGCTTATTTTTATTCCAAGAACAAAAAGATTCATCTGCATGATGATGTCATGAAAAAACAAAATTTCATGGCCCGTTATTACTGGGATCAGTCCTCCTGGAGACTGCGTAGCATGAGCCTGTGGCACGCCATCGGTGAAGTTAACGCAGACTTGTCTCTCTCGATTCCCGAGGAGAAACAAACCATTGTACTGCTTCAAGGTGTTATGGGCAATGTACGTCTGATCCTACCCGAAGATTATGGAGTGGAGATCGAGGCATCCGTTCTATTTGGCCGAATCAATCTGCTGGGTGAGCAGGATAGTGGTATGATGAATAAATTGATATGGAGAACTCCTGGGTACGAGTCCAGTGAACATAAAGTAAAATTTGTTATTTCGTATATTGTTGGCGACTTAAACATTCATAATCCGTAGTACTAAGAAATGAATGAGAAAAGGAGGAATCCCGGATATGAAGGACAGAAAACATACCGATATGGTTACCCGAAGTATGCGTGAAGGGATCCTCCTTGTTTTCATTGTGTTTGCTGTCATTTTGTATGTATTGTATACATATGGTTATCTGGCTCCATTTGCAGGCTGGCGTCATCTAATTCAATCCGGGCTGGCTCTGTTACTGCTCTTGATTGGTATTGGCGCAATATTTGGATTTTATCAGAGTTACAGGGTCAAAAGGCGGCTTGAATTGTTGAGGGAAACCTTGCTGCAATGGGAAAAAGGGTCTCTCTCCCGTACGGTACCCGACCTCGGTGAGGATGATGTAGGTCGGCTTAGTGAACAACTCGGCCGGATTGGTAAGAAGTGGGAAGATCAGGTGTCTTCCCTCCAGAGGTTATCCACCAACAATGCGCAGCTGGCTGAACAGGCAAGAATTACAGCCATTGTAGAGGAAAGACAACGGCTTGCACGGGAATTGCATGATGCGGTGTCACAGCAGTTATTTGCGATCTCGATGACAGCAACAGCGGTAGGCCGGAAGATGGAGAAGGATTTTGATCGGGCACAGCGTCAGGTTGCTTTGATTGAGGAAATGGCTTCGGTAGCACAGTCCGAGATGAGGGCGTTATTACTTCATTTGCGGCCGGTCTACCTGGAAGGTAAACATCTGGAACAGGGACTGCGTGATCTGGTGCTGGAACTAAAAACCAAAGTGCCGATGGAGATTGTGCTGGAGATGGATGAAGATATTCACTTGATCAAAGGAATTGAGAATCATCTATTCCGGATTGTGCAGGAAGCGATGTCGAATACACTGCGTCACGCAAAAGCGGAGAAAATGGAGATTCGGTTACAGCGGAGAGTGGATTCGGTTCGTGTACTTATTCGGGATGACGGGCAAGGTTTTGATCTGGATGAGCAGAAGCAGGCTTCATACGGACTGGCGAATATGAGGGAACGAGTAACGGAGATTGGGGGAGCGATACAATTTGTGACGGCGCCTGGTAAAGGAACACGAATTGAGATTACGATCCCTTTGGTGAACGATGAAAGCGAGGTAGAACATGTCAATGGAACCGGAAGTCGAAACGGAGACGGAAACGTCGATCAGAGTATTGCTCGTGGATGACCATGAGATGGTTCGTATAGGTCTTGCTGCAGTACTTGATACGGAAGACGGCATCGAAGTGATCGGTGAAGCTGGAAGTGGAGAGGAAGGCATTCGGCTTGCCCAAGAATATAAGCCTGACGTTGTGCTGATGGATCTTGTCATGGATGGCATGGATGGCATTGAAGCCACTCGCCAGGTGCTCAAGATTAACCCGGAATGCAAAGTCATTGTGTTAACAAGCTATCTGGACGATGAGAAAATGTATCCGGTCATTGAAGCTGGAGCTTTCAGCTATCTGCTGAAAACATCCAGAGCCAATGAGGTGGCTGACGCCATTCGTGCAGCTGCACGTGGGCAGTCCGTGCTGGAGTCGCAGGTGGCGTCCAAAATGATGAATCGGTTCAGACAGCCACAAGCGGCAGCACCTTTACATGAGGAGTTAACCGATCGGGAGATGGATGTTCTGCGTTTGGTGGCTCAAGGCAAGTCCAACCAGGATATTGCGGATGAACTAATTATCGGTATTAAGACAGTTAAGTTCCATGTAACCAATCTGCTTGCAAAACTGGGTGTGGATGACCGCACGCAGGCGGCAATCTATGCTTACAAGAATGGATTAGCCGAGTAAGATACCGTATGAGAATGCAATATGTAATGTAAATTGAACAGGAGGCTCGATCTGCTATAACTTGGCGGATGGGCTTTTTTTGTTTTATATGATTAGGGAAAGTTCTATAGAGGCAGTATACGTCAAGCGGGAGGGGGCATGCTGTTGATAGATTCATAGAATAGAAGAGCGAACGGGGGAATTCACTTGTTAAAACGTTGGATGAATACAGGAGTCATTGCAATAGCCATTATCATTTTAATCGGGGTTACACAGGTATATGCAGAGAACGTAGTAGCAGACAAGCAAGCTTCCGAAGTAGCAGGATTAGAGCAGTTGTTACATACAGCAGGTGTGGTTATAAACGAAGCAGATGAGTGGGTGATCAAATGGCAGGCCGGAGGTAAAGGTGATGCACATGCACATGCTGCAAAGCTGGCAGTGGAGCTGGAACTGGCAGCACCCGTGAAAGTTCGGCAAACCGGACATGATGTATATCGCAGCGAGGGCACAGTGGGTTCTGCTAAAAAGGAGATCGAGGTACTGCTTAACGTGGCGGATACGGATCATGATGGTTACTATATTATTGTGCAGTTGTCCGGAGGAGCAGATATGGATCGCCAGTCCTTACTTGCTTGGCAGGGGCAGGTGGAAGAAGCAATGACTGGACTTGGCTTGAAAGCAAGCTGGAATATGTCCGTGCAGGGTAAGTTGAGTAAGATGACTGGAGGGAATGATAAAGAAATCACTACAGATTCATCAAGTGCTGCTCAGGCTGGGGTGGAGATAAAGGCTGGTGAACGGTTGGCGGCAATGGAAGCCAAGCTCTCTCTTGAACTGGACGTGATTGAAGTTGAGCGTTATGAGGATACAGCTACAACAAGTATTTCCTATGAGGCATCTGATCTGCCTTTAGAGATTCAAAGTGGCTCTCATCTGTTAAATATGCAGCTTGCCGTGCATCAAGTGAGTGGGCAGGATGATGCTCGTATTACCGTAGGTTTTCCGATAATTACGATTGAATATTGAGTGATCGAGGTAATGATATTTTAGCTGCATCCAGGCAGTTGATATGCTAAAATGGCATCACATCCAAGATGGGACTTGCTGGTAATTGTCAGTTACTTGTCAGAAACTGTGCATATGAACACGACTACATAGCTCGGGAAGCAGTGGATCAAAAGGTCTTCCCGGAAGAAAGAGGAGCCTATGGACAATAAACCGATGCAAAATGAAGTGCAGACACCAGGTGCAGTATTTTTCATTTTTGGAGCAACGGGCGATCTGGCCCGCCGAAAGTTGTTTCCGGCCATCTACAGTTTATACCGTGAGGGCAAACTTGCCGAGGACTTTGCGGTTATTGGCGTAGCACGCCGTCCGAGGTCACAGGAAGAGTTCCGGGACGATCTGCTGCAATCCATTCAGGAGTTCTGCCGATATCCGGCAGGAGATTCTGAGGAATGGAATGCTTTTGCCGAGCATTTTGAATACAAATCACTGGACATCAACAATGTCGACGGGTTCCGGGAACTGAGGGAGCAGACCGAACAGTTGGAGGCTAAGTTCAAAATACCGGGGAATCGGCTGTTCTATCTGGCGCTCGCACCTGAATTGTTCGGCAATGTGTCGTATAGTTTGAGGGATGGCGGCATGCTGGAGAGTAAGGGCTGGAATCGTCTGGTGATTGAGAAGCCGTTTGGATATGATCTGCCATCGGCAGAGAAGCTGAATGAACAGATCCGAGAGGTGTTTAAGGAAGAGGAAATCTATCGGATTGACCACTACCTGGGTAAGGAAATGGTGCAAAACATCGAGGTAATCCGCTTCGGGAATGCCTTCTTCGAACCGCTCTGGAACAATAAACATATCGCCAACGTTCAGATTACACTGGGAGAGACGGTGGGTGTGGAGGAGCGCGGCGGATATTATGACCATTCCGGTGCCCTGCGTGATATGGGGCAGAACCATATGCTGCAGATGTTAACGATGATTGCGATGGAGCCGCCAAGCCGTCTGTTTCCGGAGGATATTCGGGATGAGAAGGTGAAGGTGCTTCGTTCTCTTCGCGAGTTTACGTCCGATGAAGATGTGCGTAACAACGTGGTACGTGCTCAGTATTCAGAAGGAGAGTCCCGCGGCAAACAGCTTCCGGGCTACCGCCAGGAAGACAAGGTTGATCCGGAGTCGAATACGGAGACGTACTTTGCAGCACGAGTATTCGTAGACAACTTCCGCTGGGCTGGCGTGCCGTTCTATATTCGGACAGGCAAACGTCTGCCGGTGAAAACGACGGAGATTGTGGTTGAATTCAAATCCATGCCGAATAACGTATACCTCGGTAAAAAATATAAGCTGGAGCCGAATCTGCTCGTGATTCGGGTAAATCCAATGGAAGGCATTTATATCAAAATCAATGCCAAAAAGCCGGGCTCCGATTCCGAGATTCAGCCGCTGGCGATGGACTTCTGCCAGAGCTGCATGATCGGAATCAACTCGCCCGAGGCTTATGAGCGTCTGCTGCATGATGCAGCAGAAGGCGACTCTACGTACTTCACCCGCTGGGATGAAGTGGCGACAGCATGGTCTTTTATTGACCGGATCGCGGCCGCTTGGGGGCGCAATCAAGGTGAACTGCATACGTATCCGGCAGGAACGTGGGGGCCAGAGGCGACAGCCAAGCTGCTGGAGCAGGACGGTTTCCACTGGTGGCCTGTGAACGGGCAGGATGAAGACAGCGTCATTTGGCATGTGAATAGTTAAGAGCATAAGGAAATGGAGCATAAGAGAATTGGGCCTTGGAAGATCGCATGGGATGCGGTTTTCCGGGCTTTTTTAGCCTGAAATTGGGTTGGAATTTACGAGCAGTGAAGAGGTACAGCCAAAGGAAAAAAAATAATTTAAATTAAGTTATTGACAAAAAGTAAGCTGATAACTTATACTCGACACATGAGTTAAAGAGTTAAGCAAATGACCTGCGGAGTTCAGGCAATACATCTTATAGGAATCCGAAGCAGGGGAGCATTCATGAGATAAAAGGTAAACCATTTGAAGGGGTTTGCGACATACAAGGATCATGAAAAAAATTTCGCATAATATCTTTAATCTAAGAATACTATTTTGTATATATCGAATGGAGGAAAAAGAAAATGATGTTGGATGTAGGATTGTTGTTGATTCGTTTGGTGATTGGTTTGTCGTTTATGGCGCACGGTGCACAAAAGCTGTTCGGATGGTTCGGCGGGTACGGAATCAAAGGTACAGGCGGCTGGTTTGAATCGATGGGTATGAAACCTGGTGCACTGGTTGCTTTGCTGGCTGGACTTGCTGAATTCGGCGGTGGATTATTGTTGGCGCTGGGTCTGCTGACACCTGTAGGCGGCATTCTGATCGCACTGACCATGGTGATTGCCATTGTGAAAGTACACGGTGCTAACGGTTACTGGTCTACACAGAATGGATTTGAGTATAACCTGGCAATTCTCGTGGTGGGTGTAGCACTGGCTCTGACAGGCGGCGGGCAATATGCGCTGGATGCACTGATTTTCTAAAATCGAATGATCTGTAAGGAATGAGAGGAACCCGGATGCCAGTTGAATGGCGGAAGGGTTCTTTTTTTGCGAAGAAAAGTGTTGAATTGGTGGAACGTAATCGGTTATTTTCGGCACAGATTATGGTACAATAGGAGAGTTGAATTGAGAACGAGGGAATAAACATGAATGGAAGCACCGATCTGAAAGGATGAACTCCATTGTAAATGTGTAAAATGAATTTATCGTGTACCTTGATGATGAGGATTACATGCGAGTTTATAATCAACCGGCTTAGCCGGGTGTCATAAAGTTATAAAGCTTTTATTTGAAAGTTTAAATTGTGATCTATGGACCGGTGATGACCGGATTAACGTGAATGAACGGATGAAAGGGATAGACGCTATGAGCAAAGCTGCAAATAACATTCTTCAAAAGGAAGTGGACAAACGTCGGACGTTTGCCATTATCTCTCACCCCGATGCGGGTAAAACAACTTTAACCGAGAAGCTGCTGTTGTTCGGGGGGGCGATTCGCCTTGCCGGAACGGTTAAAGCTCGGAAAGCCAGCAAACACGCAACAAGTGACTGGATGGAAATTGAGAAACAGCGGGGGATCTCGGTTACGTCCTCTGTGATGCAGTTCGACTACCTGGATCATCGGGTTAACATTTTGGATACACCTGGTCACCAGGATTTCAGTGAAGATACGTACCGTACTCTAACGGCTGCCGACAGCGCGGTCATGCTGATTGACGTGGCCAAAGGTGTCGAGGCACAGACGATCAAATTGTTCCAAGTATGTGCAAAGCGCGGGATTCCGATCTTTACCTTTATCAATAAGCTTGACCGTGAGGGACAAAGTCCTTTTGATCTGATGGAGGAATTGGAGAACGTACTGGGTATCCGCTCTGTGCCAATGAACTGGCCAATCGGAACAGGACGCGATCTGTGCGGTGTATACGATCGGATGAAAAATCAGGTGGAGTTGTTCCAAGGTGACGATCACTCGACGATCAAAGTGCAAAAAGTCGATGGATACAAAGATCCGATTATCCGTGAGATGGCGGGTGAGTACCTGCATGATCAACTGTGTCAGGAGCTTGAACTTCTGGATGTTGCAGGAGACCAGTTCGACATGGAGAAAGTTCAACGTGGTGAGCTAACACCTATTTTCTTCGGGAGTGCGATTAACAATTTTGGTGTACAGACGTTCCTAGAAAACTTCCTGGAGCTTGCTCCGAAGCCAGAGCCTCGTCGTAGTACAGCTGGCGAGATCGAACCGACGAGTGAGAAGTTTACTGGATATGTATTCAAAATTCAGGCGAATATGAATCCCGCTCACCGTGACCGTATCGCTTTCTTGCGAATTGTTTCAGGCAAATTCGAGCGTGGCATGAGTGTGAAGCATAATCGTGTGGGCAAAGAAATCAAGCTGTCCCAGCCACAGCAGTTCCTCGCACAAGATCGGGATATTGTTGAAGAAGCATACGCAGGTGATATTATTGGTCTGTTTGATCCGGGTATTTTCCGGATTGGAGATTCCTTGAGTCAGGGTAGTGAAGTGATATTTGATGAGCTGCCAACGTTCTCACCAGAGATTTTTGCCAAAGTAACGGTTAAAAATGCCCTAAAACACAAACAGTATCAAAAAGGGATTGATCAGCTGACAGAGGAAGGCACAATTCAGGTGTTCAACACGGTGAGCTTCGATGAGACCATTCTGGGCGTAGTTGGTCAGCTCCAGTTCGAGGTATTCGAATACCGAATGAAGGGTGAATACGGGGTAGATGTACAGTTGCAACGGATGCAGTATCAGTTCGCCCGCTGGATCGTGGATGAGAACTTAGATCCGAGTAAATTCCGGATTAACTCTGCCCTGGTCAAAGATAAAAAAGGGAACTATGTTGTACTCTTCGAGAATGAGTATGCGATGAGAACAGCGATAGATAAAAATCCGACAGCGAAGTTCCTCGAAACTGCGCCTTAATGTGATCCTGATATAATGAAATCCCTCCGCCGGTTGGTGGAGGGATTTCTTGCTTTACCCTAGGAGGCGGGTATAAACCTGCCGGGTTAGGGGGGACTATTTTGCAGACGAAACAAACGGTATGATGGTTCCCTTAACCCGCCAATGCTTCGATTAACGAAGTGGTTGAACGGGAATGGTGTGCAGATGCTCCTGCGCAATCTGAATCAGTTCCTCCTGCTTGGCAGGTTCTGTGTTCTTCCAGATCATTTCGAAAATGGCGCCAAGTCCGGGCAACGCTGCTTCGGGTCCGTCCACCGAACCTTCGATCATCTCTCGGAGCTGGTCATCACTTTTGTCATGAACCTTATGAACAATCGCTTCACGCAGGCTTAATGTAATGGGCATCGCAATTCCCTCCTCGGTTTATTCGGCTGCAGTATTACTGTTCCCTGTGATGGGTGAGCGCATTCAAGTTTCTCTGTCTTTGTGGTATACTACGAAGGATTATTTACGTTGGCATCGCACTGGAACTGGTGCGTTTTGCCGTAATGTAGCGGGAGGTTAAAGACCCTGATGGCGAAGAAACAATATGCTGTAATTGGCATGGGACGATTTGGGTCAAGTGTAGCCAATGCACTGAGCGGCATGGGATTTGACGTGCTGGCCATTGATACGAACGAGCAGCGGACACAGGAAATGTCCAATGTGGTGACCCATGCGGTATCAGCAGATTCAACGGATGAAGAAGCGCTGCGAGCGTTGGGCATACGGAATTTTGATGTAGTCGTTGTGGCAATTGGTGAAGATATACAGGCGAGCATTTTGACAACTCTGATTCTGAAAGATATGGGTGTACCGGTGCTGATCGTAAAAGCTCAGAATGAGCTGCATGGCAAGGTGCTGCAGAAGATTGGTGCGGACAAAGTGATATATCCGGAACGGGACATGGGTTTGCGTGTAGCGCATCATCTGACCTCTCCGAACATCCTGGATTACATTGAGTTATCCGAGGATTACAGCATTTTGGAGATCAGAGCATCCGAGCAGATGATTGGCAAAAACCTGCTTGAGTTGAACATCCGGGCACGATTTGGCTGTAATGTCATGGCAATTAAAAGCGGGGGTTCGATGAACATTTCTCCTTATGCGGAGGATCGCATTGCAGATGGGGATGTGCTGGTTATTGTGGGGCACAAGGATCATCTCACCAAGCTGGAACTGGCCTATCCGAAGTGAAATGAGACGAATTGAGCTATAAATAAAAACAGACAAGCAATTTAAGCCCGCAAACGGGAAGGATGGAACGATGGATATTGTATCACCGCAAAATACACGTGTAAAAGAATGGGCTCAGTTGCTGGAAAAAAAGCATCGAACCCGTCAACATAAATATATAATCGAAGGCATTCATCTCGTGCAGGAAGCGCTGCGTGCCGGAGCCGATCTGGAGTGTATCGTGTACGATGGTGAGCATGGTGTGCCAGTGGAATTGACTGGGCTGGAGAACCCACTGAAGCGAGTCGAATGGGTCAGTGTGTCTCCTGCCGTTATTGCCAAATGTACGGATACGATGACCCCTCAGCCGGTATTTGCAATCGTGCGGAAAAGCAAAGAGCCGTTTAAAAACCTGATTGCAGAGCAGCAAGGATTGGTGGTTGTACTGGATGGTGTGCAAGACCCGGGCAACGTGGGCACGATTATTCGTAGTGCGGATGCTGCGGGAGCCGCAGGTGTCGTGCTTGGTGCTGGCTGTGCGGATGTCTATAACCCAAAGACGATTCGATCAACGATGGGTTCTTTGTTCCATTTGCCCATTGTAGAGGGCGAACTGCAGTCATTGCTTCCTGAGGCGAAAGCCGCAGGTGTGAGGTTGGTTAGCACCTCGTTGCAGGCAGAACATTCGTGCTATAGTTATGATTTTAAACAGCCGGTATGGCTGGTCATTGGCAATGAGGGCAAAGGCATTTCCGCCACCACGGCCCAGCTCGTAGATGACGCCATTACGATTCCGATGCAAGGACAAGCCGAGTCGCTTAATGCCGCGATGGCAGCAACGATTTTGTTGTTTGAGGCGATGCGGCAGCGGATGGGCTAGTCATTGGGCCACCAATGTGGTTTATAACATCAATTGAGACTAGTTAAATTAACGATTGAGACAACTTACAACCTTAAAATGAGACTTTAAAAATGCTACAAAGCCAGTCAAACTTAATAATCTTTTGTTAACTTGAACAGTCCTAATATTCATCTCTTAGGGCTGTTTTTTTGTTTTATTACTTTTTGGGATAGAAGGTGGAACAAATGACGAGTATAGGAGAAAAGTTAAAATATATTAGGAAATTGAACAAACTCAATCAAACTGAATTCTCACAGATGATCGGTGTTTCACAAGGAGCATTAAGTGAGCTAGAGAAAGATAAATACAAACCATCTGATATAAAAGCTAATACATAGAAAATAACGTAACAAGTAATTGCCTCAAGAATGTTAAATGAAGGTTTCGATGAGGATAGTACACCTGAACTAACTAACTTGCCTGTAAAAAGAAGCAATCAATGGAAGAACGTACTACTCTCCTTATTTCAGAAATAAATGAATATGAAAAGAAATATGGAGATAAGTTTAAGGATTTATATGGTCACATTGAAGACGAGTTAGACGTCTTGGATGAGTTTGACGAAGTATTTGAATGGAGTGAACTTGAAAACGGATTAAGCCCAATTGATTATCACGAGTAGTCTTTTTTTTGCGTGAAAAAATCAAATTCTGGGTTATAAACCATACTTTCGAGCCGAATGCTTATCAGGATTTTAGACTAATTGTATTCGGCTTTTAATGTTTAAAACAAAGCATCTATTCCATCCAAATTCGCATTTTCACCTATAGTCCTGATATTACCGTTCATGAAATCAAGTCAACATGAGATTTATTTCGAAATACCGTCACTAATTGTTATCTATATAGTAAATTTTACCTACTAAACTGCCGACATAATAGATAGCGGTATGAATTGAAAGTATTAACAATATGAGGAGTGATAGCAAGATGAGAAAAAATTTGGAGCTATGATCAAGGGAGAAAGGTAGAATCTCACGTCTAATAATTACACTATCATTCATTCAACATGGAGGAAATTCAGATGAGTAAAGAAAAGTCGGGTAGTACATGGGGAACTATTTTTATTATCGTGTTGATTTTCTTGGTCATTCTCATTGTTAGAGGCTGCAATAGTGTTGTTCAACATTTTAGCGAAGGCTCTGTTGAAGAACAAGGTCAAATTGTCCTTGAATTTGAAAAGCAAGTTAATGAAATTGATGAGGGTCTATCGAAATTGGGAAAAGAAGTAGCCGAAGAATTGAAAAATTTTTCGATAGAAGCCATGCCGAATTTAGAGCTGATCGAGAAAGCTGAAAGACAGTATAGAGTGGCGGCAAATCAGATTAAAGATATTGATATTCCAAGAGGGCTAACTACAGAACGAAAAAGTGAGTTGAAGAGCATTCAAGAAGATTTTGAGTATGCTTATACCTTCAAATCTAATGCGATGTGGAGGCTCAGTAACTTTTACTCCAAAGGTGAACTGAAAGACATCGAAGAAATGAATACGGATACTGCACTTGCTCAAGATAATCTCCTTGATGGAGTGGCAGGAATGGTGACATTGAAGAAAGAGTTGGGTATTTTAGATTTTGATGCAACAACTAAAGAAAAGACTAAGTAAGAAAATTGTGAGATCTGAAGCTTATAGTCTTAACAGAGGGAGTCGTTTGATATGGGAATCAGTAAGTAGTTATTTTGCAGGGAATTACCATCTGGTATTCATTGGAGCGTATCTATATTTAATCAAACCTATAGCTATTAATTCGAAGCGGCCCTGCTTTTCTCAGGCGGTCTTCTAGGTCTTCTACTCTTTAGGGACACGAAATGGCGGTGAAGCCTTGTGGGGTAAGGGATTTGGGGGTTTTGGAGGTGGGGACAGTTATTTTTAGTTTTCTACATATAGGGTAGTCATTGGGCTACCAAGCGGTTGTCTTCTAGTTTTTCAAAAAAACTAAATGTTTACCTGACTTAAACAGCTCTATCTACTTAAAGATATAGAGCTGTTTTGTCGTTTTTTTAGAGAATAGTAGAGGGCCTTGGATTACTTAATTTATACTATTGGTTGAAGGTGAATAATATAAAATAATGATGGTTTTTACTGTTATTGACATCAATTTTCCCTTCCAGTATACTGAAATCTATATATATTCTATAAAAGGAAAATAATGAAAATGTTCAATTTTCGAAGTAATCCGATGCCCCATTATACACACTTCAATTTGGAGTCTCCTCATGTTTGATGACAAATAAACTGTTCCCAATGGCAACATTTTAAGTTTCTGAACTCGTTTTAAAATGTCTTGGATGTTCATAAATGATTAAAATCTTATTCCATATTTACATATCGAAAACGATTTTGTTTTGCCAAAAGAATATAGATTACAGAAGGGCGGAAACTAAGGGTGCTTTACTCATTCATCATTCCTTATTTAAGAGTTCAAAAAGGAAAGGTTATCTTCCTGTTACTTTCCATCATTTTAGGTGTAGCCTTAACGGTATTTAATCCTCAGGTGGTTAGATATTTTATTGATACTGCAACAAAAGGGGGCAGTTGGAACGCACTGTTAGTAGCAGCAGGTATATTCACATTGACAACTATAGTGTTACAACTAAATCAAATTTTGTCGGTTTATTTAGGGGATAGTGTAGGATGGAAAGCCACGAATCTTCTAAAACAGAAATTGTTGCAGTTAATTATGAAACGTGACGTAGCCTACATTAATGAACACAGCTCTGGTGAAATGCTTGAGAGAGTTGAGGCAGATTGTAACAACTTATTTACTTTGCTATCGCATTTTTGCTTCCAGGTTTTAAGTAATATGCTTCTGTTAATAGGCGTTATCACCATGTTTTATATTGAAAACTGGCTGATGGGAACAGTCATTTTGGTATTTTCTATAGTTACTTTATGGTTGTTGATCGCTTCTAGGGGAGTAGTGTTCAAATATTCTCTAAAAGAGCGTGAAGAAAGTACGAAATATCACGGCTTTATGGAGGAAAGAATAAACGGCGCAACAGATATTCATACAAATGGTGCAGGCAATTATGTAATGAAAAAATTCTACAACCTTCACGATAGCCTTTTTAAGGCAAGCAGGAATTCATGGGTTGCAGGAAGAGTAACGGTATGGGGAACTAGTGTTATTCTAATTGCCCTTGGATATGTGATAACGTTTTCTGTAAGCGTGTATCTTTATAATCAAAATGAAATTTCTATAGGTACCGTATTCCTGTTCTTTTTATATACAGAGCTGATTTTTAAACCTTTAGAACAAATTACATATCAATTGCAGTATCTCCACGGCGCTTCGGCTAGCATTAGCCGTATTATGAAATTAATGGATAATTCCACTTTGGTATCAACAAAGGATTCGGCAGAATTGAGTTTGGATTCCCCGATTCAAAATGTTCGGTTTGAGGATGTAGATTTCTCATATGATTCCAATACAAATGTGCTGAAGGGAATTTCCTTTTCTATTGCTCAAGGCAATGTATTGGGGCTGGTTGGCAGGTCTGGAAGTGGAAAAAGTACAATTATTCGATTATTGTGCAAAATGTATTCGCCTACCAGAGGGAAAATTGAACTGAATAGTGTGAATATAACCTCTATAGACGAGCAGGCACTATTAAATAAAATTGCTTATGTTACACAGCATGTGCAACTGTTCCAAGGAACCATACGTGAGAATATAACCTATTTCGACGAATCATACTCAGATCAAGAACTAACAGAGGTCATTAGAAGTTTGGGTATAGGCTCATGGTACGAGAGGTTGCCTAACGGTTTGGATACGAAAATCGGAAATAGTGGTGATGGTTTATCGGCAGGCGAATCTCAGCTGCTTGCGTTTATCAGGATTTTTTTGAGACAACCAGATATTGTATTGCTCGATGAGTATTCTTCGCGTATCGATCCGATGACAGAACAACTTTTAGAGACCGCGTTAGACAAATTGCTGGAAAATCGAATTGGTATCGTCATCGCTCATCGGCTAAAAACAGTTCTTAAGACGGACCAAATTATTGTATTAGATAAGGGAAGTATTGTTGAACATGGAAATACGCAAGCACTTATGCAGGATCCGCAGAGCGTTTTTCACAAAATGCTTCAGTCTGGAATGGAGGAACCTGTATGAATACATTTCAAATGATTTGGAAGGTTATATGCTTTCGAAAATGGGCTTTTTTTATTAACTTAATTTTGTTTGTTCTGTTTACTACTCTTTCTATGGGTACGGGCTTAATTATCTCTGAGCTGTTTAAAACCTTGACTGGAGATTCTTCGATATCCACTAATTTTTTAATTGTCGGGGTATTAGCTCTTGCTGTTGCGCGAATCGTTACGAATGTATTTAGTTTATTTACATGGGGAATTATTCAATTCGGATACCTTTTATTGTTAAGGAAAAATATGCTCAGAAATATTATCCGTGGTGGTAAGAGCAATGGTACCGGGGACACCATGAATCGCATAAGAGATGATGCCTACGCAGTAATTCATTATCTTGAATATTGGATCGATGGTACGGCAGCTTTAATATTCTGTTCTGTATCGATTACAATCCTATGTTCAATTGACCCTGTTCTGACAGCATTAATTCTTCTTCCATTGTGTGGTGTGTTGTTTGTCGCTAAGTTGTTAAATCAGCGTATCGAGAAATATTACAAATTATCCCGAGATAGTGATGGAAGTGTTGTGAATTTCTTGGAAGAAGTGCTTGGTGGAATTTCCAGCATTAAGTTGGCTTCGGCAGAAGGGCCGATTATGCGGAGATTTGAAAAACTCAACAAGTTACGTCAAACCAATGGTGTCAAAAACTCAACTATGGTATCGATATTAGGATCAATTAACGATAATATTTCAAGTTTAACTATCGGAGGAATCATGTTTATTGCAGCAGGCTCAATGAGAGCAGGCGATTTTTCTGTTGGTGAATTTGTTTTATTTGTTAATTATTTAACTCAAATTGCTCAATACATCACTAAATTTGGATGGTTCACAGCAAAACATAAGACCGTGCAAATCTCCATTGATCGAATGAGAAAATTAACAGAGGGACAGAATGTCGAATCCTTAGTTACCTATGCAGATGATTCTGAGGAACGTGAAACACATGCAACAGAAAGCTTGAAGGTACTCTCATTGAAAGATGTAACTTTTGAATATCCAGACAGCAAAAGAGGAGTGTACAACGTTGATCTTACGGTATCAAGAGGAGAATTAGTGGTGATTACGGGTAGGATTGGTTCGGGAAAATCTACACTTTTGAAGGTGCTGCAAGGATTATTAAAGACGGATCAAGGAGCTTTGTTATGGAACGGAAAAGTGATCCAGAATCCACTTCAATTTTTCCAGCCTCCGGTTTCTTCATATACTCCTCAGGTCCCTAGATTGTTTAGTGAAACTGTGCGGGAAAATATTTTGCTAGGAATCGATGTAGATGCCAAACAACTGAATGAAGCTATTTATACGGCTGTTCTTGATGAAGATCTAGAAGGTATGGAGAAAGGGCTAGATACTCTGGTTGGCCCTAAAGGGGTTAAAATGTCAGGTGGTCAGAGCCAGCGTATAGCGATTGCAAGAATGCTAGTTCGTAACAGTGAACTTTTCCTCATGGATGATATTTCAAGCGCATTGGATGTAGATACGGAGAAGAAATTAATTCATAGACTAAAGGAACTTAAGGAAGTCACTTGTATTGTGGTATCTAACCGTACGCTTATGTTTGAGAAGGCCGACCGTATTGTGTTCATGGAAGACGGGCAAATCGTCGATCAAGGGAATGTAAAGGAACTTATTGAGCGGAGTGAGGGATTTAGAAGCCTTTACAGACAACCAGAGAAATCAATGAATTAAAACGTTGTAAGAGATGAGTAATCGGGACTGCTAAAACTAGACTGATCATGCTCATTGATTTACGTTCAATGAGGTGAAGAACAGGAGGATTACATGGATACAAACACAAAGAATAATAACTTTATCCTAAGCAACTTAACCCCTGAACAGAAGATAAAACTAGCCAAGCAACTCAAGATGAGAAATCAACAACGTGAAGTATCAATGCCTGTTCAAATTACAAAGGGAAGAAGAGAGGAAGGGGAACTCCTCCCCCTTTCTTATGCACAAGAACAAATATGGTTTTTAGAACAATATGATCCTGGGGATTTTTCTTATAATTCAACTTGGTCGGTAACGATGTCGGGTAAACTTGATAGATCTGTTTTCAATCAAAGTGTCAAGGAAATAGTGAATCGACATGAAATTCTAAGATCCGTGTACAAAACAGTTGATGGTCGTCCGGTTCAGTGCATTCTACCATTATCGGATTATTCAGCGAATTACATCGATTTATCAGATATGTCTGTGGAAATGCAAATAATCAAGCTCACTGAATTATACGAAATAGAAATCAGTACTCCCCTGAGTTTGGAGTCGGCTCCACTTTTACGTATAACGATAATAAAGAAAGAGGAAGAGAAGTATATTCTACTTCTTACAATGCACCATATCGTTTCAGATGGGCTATCTTTCTCCATTCTTTGGAACGAGATATTTCAACTTTATCAATGTACATTAAAGCGAAGTCCCAATAGGCTTGAAGAGTTGCCCTTTCAGTATGCGGATTATGCTTGTTGGCAGAGAGAGTCAACAGAGCTTGGACATTACGCTAAAGAGCTAGATTACTGGAAAAATACTTTAACTGGTGCACCTGAGGTTCTAGAGCTTCCATTAGATCGACCAAGACCAGCTATTCAATCGTCAAAGGGGGACATCCTCCGTTTTCAGTTGTCCCATGAAAGTTATAAGCGAATTAAGGAGTTAAGCCAGAATAACAGTTGCACTCTTTTTATGACACTGCTGGCTGCATTCAATGTGTTGCTTTATCGGTATACGAGTCAAGACGATATTATTATCGGTTGCCCTGTATCAAACCGAATGGCTTCTGGTACGGAAAAGTTAATTGGCTGCTTTTTGAACAATATTGTGCTTCGTACCCATGTAAGAGGTAATCAAACATTTCTAACTTTGCTTGAGCAGGTGCGTCAACAGTGCTTACTGGCATATGGGAACCAAAACATCCCTTTTGAAAAAGTGATTGAGGCACTGCGACCACAGCGTTCGACTAGTTACAATCCCGTATTTCAAGTCATGTTTGGAGTGCAAACTATAAAGGAGTCTAGAAGTGAATTAGGGGATTTCGAAGTTCAATTCACCGAAATGGATACAAACACAGCAAAGTTTGATTTGAATATATCCATAGTGGAAACGGAGAACGATCTGGCAGGTTATATCGAGTATCGAACCGACTTGTTCGACAGAGAAACCATTGAACGAATGTTGAATAGCTATCAAAATTTGTTGATAGATATTACAAGTGATCCAACTCGAGTGGTTTCTGAGTTGAAATTACTTACTCCAGAAGAAGAACAATTTATTTTAATTGACCGAAATGCAACGGATAAAAAATATTTGTTGAAAGGGCTACATCAATTATTCACTCAACGCGCTGAAATGCACCCTTCAAGATCTGCCTTATTCTTCGAGGGGGATCACTTGTCATACGGAGAGCTCAATGAGAGAGCCAATAAATTATCCCATTATCTAATCAATAAGGGTGTAAAACAAGGCTCGTTTGTAGGCATTAGTATGCATCGCTCTTTTGAGATGATTATAAGTTTGCTGGCCATATTAAAAGCTGGATGCGCATACGTGCCATTGGAGCCATCATTTCCAAAACAGCGATTACAATATATCGTGAATGACTCTGGACTTGAATGGATTATTACTCACCGAGATGTTGATCAACTTTTTGTTGATTTTGATGTTGAGTGTATTCATGTCGAGCGTGATAAAGCATATATCGATTTATCTAAGGAAATGAATCCAACTATCGATGTGCAGATGGAGGATCCGGCATATGTACTGTACACTTCAGGATCTACGGGGATGCCTAAAGGGGTTGTATTAAGACATGAAGGAGTTAGTAATCGAATTGTGTGGATGCAAGATGAACTCCATTTGGAATTAGAGGATCGTGTGCTTCAGAAAACCTCGTATACCTTCGATGTTTCCGTATGGGAATTCTTCTGGCCTTTATCCTATGGAGGGGGGCTGGTGCTCGCTAAACCGGATGGACATATGGATCCGCAATATCTTGTGCAAACCATTATTCAGCAAAGGGTAACGATTATTCATTTTGTACCTTCTATGCTTCAGCTGTTTCTTGAGGAAAAAAGTGTACAGCAATGTCACTCTTTACGCCAGGTGATATGCAGTGGAGAGGCATTGACGTATGAGTTGAAGAAACGATGTTTAACTACACTGGAGGCTAGGTTGTTTAATATGTACGGACCTACCGAGGCCTCTATTGATGTGAGCTGGGAAGAGTGTAGTCTAGAACATTTAAATAAAATGGTTACGATTGGGAAACCGATTAAAAATATTAAGTTGCATGTACTTGATGCAAATTTGGCTATTGTCCCATTTGGAGTGCCAGGAGAATTATTTATTGAGGGTGTTGGGTTAGCTAAAGGTTACTTGAACCGAAAAGAGTTAACAGAAGAGAAATTTATTACCCATTCCTTTGGAGATGGAGTAATTTGTTCCTTATATCGGTCAGGAGACTTGGTGAAATTGCTACCTGATGGAACCATTGCTTATTTAGGAAGGCTGGACCATCAAGTTAAGATAAATGGGTTACGGATTGAACTTGGTGAAATTGAGTCTGTACTGCAAGAGCATGATCATATTTCTGATTGTGTAATTATCGCTGACCAAGATCATCATGGGAGAAGCTCAATGACTGGCTATATCCTAACTGATGATGGGAATGATATTTCAAGCTCTATTTTAAGAGAATGGCTGTTACAGAAGCTACCAGAATACATGATTCCAAGACAATTTGTAAAACTTGAAAAGTTTCCACTAACGGTAAGCGGAAAAGTGGATAGGAATACGATCGCCAAATACAAACCTGCCTTAGCAGTTCAAACCGTAAACGCACCGCCAGAAACTGAATTGGAACTATCATTGTCTAAAATATGGGAGGACGTTCTCTCGGTACAAGGCATTGGCGTTGATGATAATTTCTTCGAACTCGGAGGAGACTCTATCTCTAGTATACGGATGGTTACAAAAGCTAGGGATGTAGGGATATACCTCACAGCCAAAGATATATTTCAAAATCAGTCTATTGCAAGACTTGCAAAGGTGGCAAAAGATAAAACGGAGGTACAAGCAGAGCAGAAGAAGGTTACCGGGGAAGTGGCTCTGACTCCTATCCAAAAATGGTTCTTTGAACAGAATTTCGACGAACCACATCACTGGAATCAGGCAATGATGTTTGAGACGGAACCCTCCATAACAGTATCCATTCTTCAAGAAGCATTACAAATGCTTGTATCACATCACGATGTATTACGCACTCGATTTATAAGGGGAGAAGAGGGATGGAAACAATTCATCTCAAACGAGATATCGGGTTCCATTCTTGAGCAGATAGACCTTACAGACATTGACCCTATTATAGGTCTGGAACGGATAGAAAGACATGCAACGATATGCCAAGCGTCTTTAGATTTGAATGAACAACTGATTCAATGCAAGTTTTTCAATTTGGGAGCTGGTCAAAAAAGTCGTTTGTTCATTGCAGTTCATCATTTGATCATAGATGCGGTTTCTTGGAGGATCATCTTTGAAGATTTAATACTGTTATGCGATCAAGCTATACGTCAAAAAGAACTAAGCCTTACGCTTAAAACGACATCATATAAAGAATGGGCTGAGAAGCTATCAGCGCTATCCGATGGAATTCCCATAGACGATGTGAATTATTGGAGAAGTATTACTGGTAAGGGCAAAGAATTGCCAATTGATCATTCATTTGGCGTAGCTACTGAGGAAACCGCACATACCATAACGCTGAGGTTAAACGAAGAGATTACAGGACACTTAACTCATACACTACCTCAAAGGGCAAAACTAAAAGTTCAAGAATCATTAATAGCTGCTCTAAACCGAGCACTTTACCATTGGCTTGATGAGGCTAACCCCGTAAAAGTGGATATTGAGGGACATGGTCGTGAAGAGTACTTGTTTGATCATGTTGATGTCTCGAGAACGGTTGGATGGTTTACTTCAATGTTTCCGATTCTGCTTAACATAGGCGAGTCAGAGAGTATTCATGCGTGTATTCAACATGCTAAAGAAAAACTGAGGTCAGTGCCTCATAAGGGGCTAAGTTATGGTGTTATCAAGTATTTGTCAGATCAACCGCAGATTCATTCTAAAGAAATAGAACCATCGCAGATCCTATTTAATTTCCTTGGAAAGACGGATGTTACGTCTAATCTGGAAACACAGATTCGAATGAGCAGCGACCCCACAGGTGATTATCGTAGTCCAAAAAATCAAATGCCTTATCTCTTGGAATTTAACTCTGAAATTTCAGATGGGAAATTAACCATTCACACTAAGTACAGTCAAGCAAAATTTTTAGAGAAGACGGTTCAAACGTTGTTGAGTGCATGGGAGTCAGCCATACATGAAATAGTGCATCTGGGCGTGAATCATGGACAGGCATTTATTTCAGAAATGGATTATCCTGCAGCCGAGTTTAGTCCATCGGAGTACAGTGCATTACAGTCACATTGCTTAGCACATGCTATTAATATTGATCATGTCGAAGACATCTATCTCCTATCTCCCATGCAACAAGGCTTATTATTTCACACGGTGTTATCCCCGGATTCCGGACAATACTCGCAGCAGTATAGCTGTAAACTGTATGGGGAATTGGATATAAAAGCATTCGAACGCGCATGGAAAAAAGTAATTGAACGACACAGCATATTAAGAACATCCTTTATTTGGAAAGGTCTAGAGCAACCGAGGCAGATCGTACACAAGACACTGGACTTTAAAGTATCTGTCCTAGATGCAGGTGACTTAACAGAAGATGAAGCAGAAGAGCTCCGTATTTCTTATTTAAAGAAAGATCTTGAGCGAGGATATTGTTTAGAGAAGGCCCCGCTTATGCGTGTATCGTTGCATCGGATGAAAGGTGACGAACAGCTCTTTGTCTGGAGCCACCACCATATTATACTTGACGGCTGGTCCCAATCCTTGCTTCTAGACGAAGTGTTTCGAATTTATAACATCTTCTGCAGAGGAACGACTTTAAAGCTTAATCCTGCTGTACAATTTGATCAATACATTGCACGCCTACAATCAAAAGATATCACTGAAGCAAAACAATTTTGGAAGAGTTACTTCGCAGGTTATGAATTACAACATTTCGTTCGGGGGCATATGTTGCAATCGGATACAACGGAACCTTATAAGGTTTTGAAGTACGAATTGTCTACCGACTTATCGAATGATTTACATGAATTTGTTAAGAGAAATAAGATGACTCAAAATACGGTATTTCAGGCGCTATGGGCATTGGTTGTTTCTCGCTATTCCAAGTCAAAGGACATTGTGTTTGGAATGGTTGTTTCAGGCCGATCAGTAGATATGAATGGAATCAATGGAGCTATTGGTTTGTTTATCAATACTCTTCCTGTACGCATCAAGGTGGAAGAAAGCTTAGATGTGCTTCAATGGTTACAGCGTATTCAAGAGCAGCAAGTAGAACTTTCTCAATTCGAGCACACCCCATTGTTAAGTGTTCAGGAATGGAGTGGATTAACGAAGAGTGAACCTCTGTTTGAGAGTATTCTCGTTTACGAAAACTATCCTATGACCAGTTATGGACAAGAGGTTATGCCCGTTAAAGTCGAATCTGTGCAAGTTCGTGAAGTTACCAACTATCCAATTACAGTAACGATACAACCTTCAAATAATGTTGTGATTGAAATAAGTTACCATACGGAACAAATATCAGATTACACAGCAACGGAGTTACTTGAAGGTATGAAGGGATTTTTACTGCGTTTGTTAGAAAATTCATCCTTATATGTAGGAGAATTGAATAAAAGAACTAAAATGGAAAGTATAGAACTTTTGAATAGGTTAAGCCCTTTCGAGCCTGTTCAGATACAAAAACATCAAGCCATCTATACAATTCTGGAAGAGCAGGCTCGATTGAAAAGCCATGAATCAGCTGTAGTGTGTGGCGAAGAATCCATTACTTATCAATATCTCAATGAGCAATCCAACCGTCTTGCCCGGTATTTGCTCCAAAAAGGAGTTGGATCAGAGCATATTGTTGGCGTATGGATGGATCGTTCCATTGCTGCTGTAATATCGATCATGGCAATTTCGAAAGCAGGTGGGGCATTTTTGCCTATGGACTCCGCTTTTCCGAAAGAACGAATCAAGTACATGGTTGAAGATAGCAGGACAGCCTTCGTTTTAACCAACCATGAAGAAGCACTTGCAGAAACGTGCTCTGCAGAACTGATCAACATAAATAATCTCAGTCAAGAACTAGCAAAAGAATCATTAGAGAATATCAACAAAAGAATTCAACCAGAATCGCTAGCATATGTGATTTACACTTCGGGTACAACGGGGAGACCCAAAGGGGTAATGGTCGAACATCAGAATGTATTGAGTGTAACCGAAAGTTGGAAAGACAAGTATGAGCTCGCTTCTCGTGAAGTAAGAATTCTCCAGTTAGCAGGTATCTCTTTTGACGTATTTACAGGAGATTTTATGCGAAGCTTGATTGGTGGGGGAACCTTAATTATATGTCCGGATCATGAACGACTCGAGCTTCCATCCGTGCATAAGTTACTTTTACATCATCAAGTTACTCTGTTCGAATCTACACCTGCTCTTATCATTCCTTTAATGGAATATATATATGGTAATAATTTGTCTCTTCCAGATCTGCAATTATTGATCTTAGGATCGGATAAAGTTTCGGATCAGGATTTTAGACAACTGGTACAGCGATTCGGAAACCATGTTGAGATTGTGAATAGTTACGGGGTTACGGAAGCAACAATTGACTCCAGTTATTATTCATCCAAATATAGTAATATCGAGAGTCACTATGGCAATGTTCCTATTGGGAAACCTTTACCCAATTCTCGTTACTATATATTAGATGAAGAGATGGAGCCGGTTCCGGTAGGCGTGGAAGGCGAATTGTATATTGGCGGTAAGGGAGTGGCAAGAGGGTATCTCCATAACATTGAATTGACTCAGGAACGTTTTCTCCCTGATCCTTTTTTAGAGGGGGGACGCATCTATAAGACAGGAGATATTGCTAGATGGACAGAACAGGAAGTTGTTGAGTTTATCGGTCGGGAAGATGGACAGGTAAAAGTTGGTGGCATACGTATAGAAGTAGGAGAAATTGAGAGTGTTTTAAACCGGATTGAGGGTGTCGAAGCATCCGTTGTTTTAGTGATCGGTGATGGGATTCATAAATATCTTTACGCCTTTTATGTAGGGGATGCGCGACTGGACAACTTAAAAATGGAGTTGGCAAGGAGGCTACCAAGAGCTTTTGTCCCTACGAGGTTTAAATGTTTGAAGGAATTCCCACTTACTTTAAATGGAAAACTTGATCGACGTGCTCTTCTTGTGCTAGCACGTGAAGAAAAGGAGAGTCTACCGGTTTACCCGAAGACGCAGCTTGAAAGCGAATTGATTGAAATATGGGGAAGTATTTTAGATATAAAGATTTCTAGCATTCATGATAGCTTTTTTGATCTAGGTGGGAACTCAATCCTGCTGCTTAAACTGTATAACGTGATTGATAACAGGTATGGCGTGCCGATTACCGTTGCCGATTTGTTTGCCCAGAATACAATTCATATGCTGGCCCATTTTATTCAGGTGAAGTCAAATCAATCGTTACAAATTAAAGATTCATTGGATGTCATCATGGAAGAACTTAGAGCAGGGAAAATTACTACCACTGCTGCAGAACAACGAATATCCAACCTTTAATTTGTTAACACAAAGGAGCGAAACAATGGAAAAGGTTAAACGATTTATACTACAACAAGTAGCATCTCAATCCATTTCAAACCAAGAAGGCGTGGAATATATACAAGAACTGATGGAGGGCAAGAAAAGAGCTTCTCAATCCGAGGATCAATCATTTGCAATTATTGGAATGAGCTGTCGATTCCCGAAAGCGAATTCATTAGAAGAATTTTGGGACATGTTAATCCATGGAACTGACGCCATTGGCTCTTTTCCAGAATCGCGTAAAGATGACGTATTGCGGGTTAAAAAAGAGATTTTTGATAGATATAAAGATATACCACTTCGACTCGGTGGTTATTTGGACAGAATTGACCAATTCAATCCGGCATTTTTCCACATTACTCCAGCTGAAGCGGTAAGTATGGATCCCAATCAAAGATTATTTCTTCAGGTTGTCTGGGAAGCAATTGAGAATGCCGGTTATACGAAGGAAAAACTGAATGGATCGAGAACAGCCGTATTCTTAGGTCATTCTGCAGAGAATGTTTATAAGGAGTTACTTCCAAATGATGATCCAAATGTAGTTATTGGAAACTTAGGTGCAGTCATTGCATCCCGAGTTTCATACTTCCTTAATCTAAAAGGGCCTAGTATTGTCATCGATACAACGTGTTCTTCCTCTTTAGTAGCGCTGGATCAGGCCTGTAGATCCATTGCAACAGGTGAATCAGATGCAGCTATCGTGGGTGGGATCAGTACCATTCTTCTTCCTGTATTTAGCGATGACCAAAAGATGGGTAATGAGTCTTCCGATGGACGATGCAGAAGTTTTGATGCGTCAGCAAACGGAACCAATGTTGGGGAAGGTGCAGGAGTAGTCATTATTAAAAAACTATCCGATGCCGTGCGTGAGAAAGATCATATCTACGCTGTCATTAAAGGAAGTGCAGTGAATAGTGATGGTCGATCCAACGGAATCACTTCACCTAATCCAGAAGCTCAAGTTGATCTCCTGACCAGTGCTTGGGAACAGGCAGGAGTAGATCCTAATTCAATACAATTTATAGAAGCACATGGCACAGGTACGAAGTTGGGAGATCCTATCGAAGCTCAGGCTATGATGGAGGCATTTAATAAATATACAGAGAGAAAACAATTTTGTTCCATTGCTTCAGTTAAAACAAACATAGGTCATTTAGACGCGGCAGCAGGCATGGCAGGATTAATTAAAACCGCTCTAAGCATATATTATAAGAAAATACCGGCTTCACTTCACTATCATACACCAAATCCTTTAATCAACTTTGAACAGTCTGCTATCCGGGTGAACCATAATCTTACGGACTGGTTGTCGGATGAAGGACCTAGACGCGCGGGGGTAAGCAGCTTTGGCATCAGCGGAACTAACTGCCATGTTGTTTTGGAAGAGGCACCTACTCGCTCTGAGCCTCTTCAGTATGAAGGTTTGCATGTGTTTACCCTGTCAGCGAAGAATGATAAATCTTTGGTAGATACTCTATATCGCTATTCTGATTTCTTGGGTAATCATGTGAACTTTTCTCTGACGGAAATTTGTTATACCTCCAATATGTGCAGAGATCACGATAGTCATCGAATCGCAATTATTACAAGCTCCATTGAGGATCTTTCTAAAAAAATATCGGAACTATGTGTTACACGAGATAACTATGAAGAGGTTATGAAATCATTGAGTCAACAAGGAGTATACTACGCTATTGTTGACGATCAAAAGCTAAAAAACAGTTCAGCATTGGAAAAGGCACAGTTGAATCGTAGTCAGTGTGAACTTGTGGCTGAATGTTACACAAAAGGGACTCCAATAGATTGGGATTTCTGGTATGAGCAAAAGACAAGTTGGAAAATACCGTTACCTTCCTATGCATTTGACCTCAAAAGATACTGGCCTCCCTTGGAGGTTAATGACCTCGATAGCCCTAAGCGCGATGTAAGCCAATTTTTGTTTACACCGGATTGGATTCAAAAAGATCCTGTGCAGAAGCAAATTAGCATGGAGAAGCAGGGACTATGGATGTTATTCTCCGACGAAGGGGAGCTATCAAAGACACTACGAATGCTGCTGGAAAAACGAGAACAAATCGTGATTGAACTGGTTGCGGGGGAATCATTCCTTCAAATAAGTGAGAATAAATTCATAATAAACGCTTCGGATAAAGGGCATTATGTCCGTTTAGTTGAATCCCTCGGCGTAGATCGTATCGATAAAATCCGAGGAGTGCTCCATATGTGGACAGTGCACCCTGAGGATGACAGCATGGAATCGCTGGAGTCGATGAATCAATCTCAGTATAGAGGCTCATATAGTGCATTATATTTGATGAAGGCTTTAGGAGAACGACAGGTAGATGCGGCATTCCAATTTAACGTAATTACTTCTTATGCCCATTTAATAGATGGTACACAAGAGCAAGTATATCCAGTAAGAGCTACATTACCAGGGCTTGTCAAAGTTATTTCACAGGAATATCCTAAAATTTCTTCCCTTACAGTGGATGTGGATGCAATGGAGGAGAGCGTCCAGCAGATTGCTGATCAGGTGATGATGGAGTTGTTAAAGGGCCGAAATGACCGTGACGAAGTCGTAGTTTACCGAAAAGGAAAACGATACACACCCATTCTAAAACGGACTTCCCTAGACCAAGTTCCTGATCGACAAGCGCCATTTAAGAAGGACGGAGTTTATGTCATAGCGGGTGCAGGGTATCTTGGGGTTGAAGTTGCAAAATATATAGCTCGCAAGGGGCAGGCAAAATTAATCATGCTCAATCGTAGTACCCTTCCCCCGCGAGACACTTGGGACACCATTTTAAGAAGCAAGGATGAGAATATACGACTCTTTCATCAGATTACAGGATTTCAGGAAATTGAACGATCCGGTTCGGAGATCGAAGTCATGACGGTGGATGTCACCAATCATGAGTCATTGTCTAAAGCTTTGGATGATATCCGTATAAAATTCGGGAGAATTGATGGAGTTATTTTTGCCATTAAACAGATCTATGGAAAAACAATAGCAGACCTGGCGGATGGTCAGTTTGAAGAAGCAGTAATGAGTAAATTACACGGCTCATGGTTGTTAGACCAATTAACAATACAAGATAAACTAGATTTCTTTATTACAATGTCCTCCATATCATCGATCATGGGAGGCCCCAAAAATGGTGATTGCACAACGGTTAATGCTTATTTGGATTCCTATGGAGATTACAGAACCTTATCGGGAAGAGAAACGATTACGTTAAACCTAACGGAGATTCTAACAGGGGATAAACATGAATATTTGATTAGAGATACGATTATTCCACCACTAAACTATGAAAACTTTATTGAGTCGTTTGAACAAGTTATGAACAAGCAAATGAGCCTGACTGTTATTTCCGATTTTGATTTGCAGGTGACAAAGAATTTACTACCAATGATTAAAATTCGTTTTTCAGATGAACTTTTACAAGAGATTGAGGAGTCCGATCTTACCCGCGAAGAGCTTGGGAAGCAACAGATCTTTCTAGGAGAGATTAGTTACGAGGAGCTTGTACTGAAACTACACGCGATATGGATGGATGTTTTGGGTTACGAAAAAGTGGATGTGGAGGCAAACTTCTTTGATATTGGTGGAACATCACTGAGTGCTGTAAAACTGATTCGTTTGATAAATAGTGAAGTGTCGGAAAGTTTTGAAGTAGGAGATTTATATAGCTTCCCGACAATTGCTTCCATGGCTGATTATTTGCTGAGCCAAGTGGTTGGGGTGGTTCAGGAAGTATCTGCAGGAAGCGAAACGAACTATGAAATTCTGGACGTATTAGATGATTTGGATAATGATGATATTTCTTTGGATGAGGCACTGATGCTCATTCAGAAGAAACAATAAAGGGGAGGGATAACTATTGCTGAAAGTTGCGTTGTTATTTCCAGGACAAGGTTCCCAATATGCAGGAATGGCCCGCGATTTGATTCATGCCTTCCCTCTGGCTCGTGAGGCTTTTGAAGAAGCCAGTGAATCTGTTGGTTTTGATGTAGGTAAGTTGTGTTCCGAACAAGATATGTCCACATTAACTCGTACAGAGTTTGCTCAACCCGCAATTCTAACAATGAGTGTTGCTACATTCAGAGTGTTAGAGCAAGAAACGAAGCTCATCCCGAATTGTATGGCAGGACACAGTTTAGGGGAGTATTCAGCTCTTTCTTGTTCAGGTGCTCTATCATTGGGAGATGCCGTTAAACTTGTTCACAAGCGTGGGCAATTTATGGCCGATTGTGCTTTACGATCGGAAGGAGCAATGATGGCTATCATTGATTGTGCCCCCGAGACAGTGTACGAAGTATGCAATGAAATAAATGCCCGACATGGGGTAGTTGTTACTTCTAACCTCAATTCTTCAAAAGAAACGATCATTTCCGGAATCAAATCAGCCGTAATTAAAGCAGGGAATGATTTGGAACAAAAGGGAGCGAAAACAGTATTGTTAAAGGTGGGAGGAGCCTTTCACAGTCCCTTAATGCATGAAGCATCGGAATTTCTCGCTAACTATATAGAAGAAAATATTCGTTTCAGTCCTATGAAATATCCGGTTTTCTCGAATGTGACTGCTGCTTTTCATGACCCTGTTCAGTTAAAAAGCAGTCTTATAAATCAAGTGATCAATCCGATCCGATGGTTCGAGACCATACAGGTTATGCGAGAAGAAGGAATTACTCATACGGTGGAAGTGGGGCCGAAACAAACGCTGACCAAGTTAATTCAATCAGACTTTCCCGATATGACTCGTTTCTCTACAGAGAATGTAAACAAAATCCACAAAATAATAGACGTCTGGGGCAGGGGGGAAACCTCCAGGCAAATCATGACCCCTACTCAGTTTATTAACAAATGTTTATTATTCGCTGTATCCACCAAAAATCGAAACGAGAAGTATGCTCTGGTAGAGAAAGAAGTGGCTGATTTATACCGTGAATTAAGACATATTCAAGATGAAGTATTATTAAATGATGATTCTGAACATGCTCTCATCCGTGCTCACCAATGTATCAAAAGTATATTGAAACATAAAAATACATCCTCAGAAGAGTATAAAAGTAGGATCAATGAGTTATCTGCACAGTTAGTCGCAAAAAACTTGATTGAAGAAGAGATGGTATAGTCCGAAATATGAAAAGCAAGAATATAGAGGAGGAGAACTTAATAAGCGCTGAGCGCTGAATGTTAAGTTCTCTATCCATGTTGGATGTGCAGGGCAGGTTTGGATTACATTCTTTACGTTGGTTCTTTTAAATTCCCCACTCTGATACAGAAGAGTAGAAAAGAGGGTACTATGGAGCACTATATAAAGACGGTATTACAATTGCTCAAAAATAAGGAAATTACAAAAGAGGTCGCAAACAGCCTCCTTCAATCATACGGTAAGTCATCATCTACTGTCTCCAAGGACGAACAAGTCGCGGTCATAGGACTATCTTGCAGAATGCCTAAAGCTCGGAATACAGACGAATTTTGGGACAACTTAGTTAAGGGTGTGGATTGTGTAGGTGAGTTCCCTGAGCAGCGAAGAAAGGATACCGATCCTTATTTAAAATTGGTTAACCCTGATATCTTCACAAATGATCAACCCTATTGGAAAGCAGGTTATATCGATGAAGTCGAATATTTTGATAATGATATATTTGATATTTTACCTGGCGAAGCGAAATATATTGATCCTCAACAGAGAATTTTTTTGGAGATGGCATGGGAAGCCTTTGAAGATGCTGGTTACGGTAAGTCAAAGGTAGCGAACACTAGGACTGGTGTGTATATCGGTAACTGTAGCAATGAGTATGGCATGGCGATAGGTGAATCTGTACCATCTGCTGTTCCAGGAAACCTGGTACCTTTTATTGCATCTCGAATATCGTATTTTTTTAACTTAAAAGGCCCGGCCATAGCGGTATCAACAACTTGTTCATCCTCGTTAGCAGCTGTCCACTATGCCATTCAGGCGTTACGTACAGGGGAATGTGATATGGCCATAGCCGGAGGAATCAATCTCTATATGTTCCCGGTAGATACAACGACAGACACCGCATATCAGGTTGGAATTGCTTCCGAGGCTGGAAAATGCAAAACATTTGATAATGATGCCAATGGTGTAGTGCGCGGTGAAGGAGGGGGCGCACTTATCCTAAAACCTCTTAGTAAAGCACTGGAAGATGGCGATTATGTATATGGAGTATTGGCGGGAAGTTCGATTAATAATGATGGATTTTCAGCAGGTTTAACGACTCCTAATCCTGCTGCACAAGCGGAGATGATGGTATCCGCATGGAAACAGGCAAAGATACAACCGGAAACTATTTCTTATCTGGAAGCGCATGGTACTGGGACCAAATTAGGTGACCCTATTGAAATTAATGCCATCTCAAAAGCGTTTGCCCAGTTTACTTCGGAAAAGCAGTTTTGTGGAATTGGTTCAGTCAAGAGTAATATCGGCCATTTAATTAATGGTGCTTCAGGAATTGCTGGACTTATAAAGACGGTTTTATCACTGAAACATAAAATGATTCCACCCACATTACATGTCGAGAATCCGAACACTCTTATTGATTTTATAAAGTCTCCAGTTTATGTGGTGGATCGTTGTACTCCCTGGGAAACAAAAAACGGGGTACCTCGTAGAGCAGGCGTTAGCGCATTTGGTTTTAACGGCACCAATGTGCATATTGTTCTTGAAGAAGCTCCAGAAAGAATATCCATAAAGAATATGTCCAGTTCCCCATACCTGTTCGTACTTTCAGCCAAAAACAAGAAAATGTTAACAGAATATATTGCTAGATTCGAAAGGTATTTCTCTTCGTATGAAGATAGACCTGATTTGGGTGACATTTGTTATACGTTGATGACGGGAAGACATCATCACAAATGTCGTCTAGCGATCATTGCAATGGATGAAGCAGACTTAAAAGGAAAGTTAAGATCCTTGGTTAGCTCAGGAGTATTCGAAGGGGCTGGAGTCTTCTTTTCTGAAGGAATGTTATCCTCTGGGGCTGGAGATTTAGACGAAGCTCATGATAACCAAGCGGTTGAATATATCCGTGGTGGAATTCCAAAGTGGGTTCTAGAAGATCGCGCATATGTTCGTACTCCTCTACCAGCATATCCATTGGAGAGAAAAAGACATTGGGTTGAGCAAGGTAACCCGGTAAATCTTCCATTTCAAGTTGGAGAACAAGCACAAGTAGAAATTTCATCAAATTCAACTATGCCTGATTTAACAAATATTGAACAGAAAGTCGCATCTATTATGAAAGAAATATTGGGTGTTACGGCCATTAAATATGACGATGATTTCTTTGAACTTGGTGGAGATTCTCTTTTTGCAATGCAGCTAATGAATGCAATTAATAAAAATTTCGGAAAAAGTTTTGCATATGAAATGGTGTTTACAAACCCTACAGTGAACGATTTAGTAAACATTATTCTGGAGGATACAGTTCAAAAACCAGCATTCACAGAGAGTGACTTTGTATCTGGGCAGCAACATTATCCCGTCTCTTTTGCACAAAGGAGATTATGGATTATGGAGCAGCTTCAAGAACAGAGGATCGCTTATAACATTTCTCAAGTGTACGAGCTAAAAGGCGACCTGGACGTTTCTGCTTTTCGAACTGCGTGGTACCTTCTTGTACAAAGGCATGAAAGCCTCCGAACTGTTTTCTCAGAACAAAATGGAGAACTGGTGCAGATAATATTAGATGAAACACCTGTTTCTTTCGAATATGAAGAACGTGTTGAACATGTGCTAGACCGTATTAATCAATTCCGAAATGAACCATTTGATCTATTGGAGGGACCTTTAGCTCGTGCTTTGTTAATTCATAGCGGAGATGTGAATTACTGCATCGTATCCATCCACCATATTGTTGCAGATGGGTGGTCGCTACATATTGCTTACAATGATTTGATAGCTATCTATCAGGGGGTGATCTCTGGACAAGAAAAACCATTAGATATAATTTCATACCAATATAAGGATTATAGTATATGGCAGAAGGAAAATTTTGATAAGAACGTGTTTGCTGATGCGGAGTCTTACTGGTTAGAGAAACTTTCCGGTGACTTACCTATAAGCGAAATTGTAGGAGATAAACAGCGTCCTCCCGTATTTACGTTTAAGGGGGCAAGGTATCCTTTTCGTATCCCAGCGAGCAAAGCTGCCAGCTTAATTGAACTTTCAAAGAGAAACAAGGCTACTCTGTATATGACCTTGTTGTCATCTGTATTTGCTCTCATTCATAAGTATACAGGAGAACGTGATCTGATCATTGGTTCTCCGATTTCAGGACGCACGAATTATGATTATCAAAACGTTATAGGTTTTTTTGTCAATACGCTTGCACTGCGTACTGAAGTTGATGAGACACAATCTTTTGAGGCTTTATTACAACGAGTGAAGAAAAATGTAATTGAGGCCTACGAAAATCAGGAGTACCCGTTTGATTTATTGGTTGACAAACTTAACCTGATAAGGGATACGAGTCGATCGCCGCTATTTAATATCAATGTTGTTCTGCAAAATATAAAGCTTGAAGAAAGCGATAATCAAGCATTTCATATTGAGAGCAAAGTTCTAAACGAAGTGCAACATATCAGTACGAAATGGGACATGGAGTTTGATTTTATCGAGGAGCAGGATGGCGCATTATTATGTACATTTGAATATTATGCAGATATTTATAGTGAAGACATGATAGAGTCATTCGTTGCTAACTATTTGACTTTACTTGAGAATTTGATTATTCAACCCGCGGAACCTCTACACAAGCTTAATTTCGTCTCCCCATGCTCATTGGAGCTATTGCTCAAGTATTCGGGCGGTTCAACAACAGAGATCGATGAAGTGACGCTGGACGAATGGTTCGAAAGACAAGTACAGTTACATCCGGAACGGACTGCAATTATGCAAGGGGAAACTTCGATATCGTATCAGGAATTGCATCAACATATGGAGCAGCTTGCAAAAGCAATGCACAACACACTTGGTGTGAACAATGGAGATATTATCGGTATATATATGAACAATAGCGTAGATATGATTGTTTCGCTAATGGCTGTCCTTTCTGTAGGTGCAGCCTATGTCCCGATTGATCCCAAACAGCCTTTGCTTCGTTCCAAGCAAATTATTGAAGAAACAGAAATAAAGCTCATATTGACCCAAAAAGAGTTTTTGGCAGCCATCAATAAACTCCAATGGGAGTGTGCCAACTTCCGCACGTACGTTTGTTTGGATAGTGTTGACATACTGCAAGAAGTAGAAGAGGAACAGAGTGAATTGATGAACACTCAGATTTGGGATTATGTTGCCGAGACTTATAATGATCAAATCGGTGGCAGTGGATGGGTCAGTAGTTATACTGGTGAATTACTGAGTGCAGCCGAAATGGAAGAATACAAAAATAACGTTATGTTTAAACTTGAGAAATATCTGCATCCTGAAGTCAGAGTATTAGAAATTGGCTGCGGTTCTGGACTGACATTGTTTAAGTTGGCCCCAGAAGTGGGCTATTATCTTGGAACAGACATTTCCGAGGCAATCATCGAGAAAAACAAGCAAAAAGCTGCAGAGTTAAACTTAAATCACGTTGACTTCAAGGTGTTGGCTGCTCATGACATCTCTCAAGTCATGGAGCAATCTTTCGATATTATCATATTGAATAGTGTTATCCATTGTTTCAATGGTCACAATTATTTAAGAAATGTACTTGCGGACGCCACGCCACTTCTAAAAGATACGGGAATAATCTTTCTGGGAGATATTATGGATCAGAATCGAAAGGATGAACTGATCAGTACTCTTGCGATTTTTAAAGAGGAACATGGTGCACGGTATCGTACAAAAACAGAATGGGAAACAGAACTGTTCATCCCCCAAGAGTACATCTGTGACCTGCGACTCGATCTCGCTTCCCTAAAATCGGTTGAAATAAGTGATAAAATTTACACGATTGAAAATGAACTGACACTCTTTCGATATGATGCTATTCTTACGTTTGATAAAAACCTTCAATCCATCAATGGCGGGAAAAAATACAAAGAACAGTATGATCGTAAACTTTTAACTTTTACGAAACAAGAGCATTTCGAGCGACAGCACGTGGCGAGTGACTTAGCCTATATCCTATTTACTTCTGGCTCCACAGGCAAACCGAAGGGAGTCATGGTCGAACATAAAAGTATCGTGAATTATATTTCCTGGTCTCTTTCTCACTATTTCGGCGATGGAATACAGCCTGTCATGCCTCTGTATTCTCCATTAACCTTTGATTTGACCGTAACCAGCATCTTTGCTCCTTTGTTAGGTGGGGGAACGATCAAGGTGTTCGATGGAGAATTTGATGAAGTATTAGAAAAAATAAGCTTCGATGATACCATCACTTGCATGAAGTTAACACCTGCTCACCTATCTTATTTAACAGAAGCGCCATGTGAAGTCCCGGTTTCGAGATATATCGTTGGGGGAGAAGCGTTGACGACCAATTTGTTAGGACGTGCCTTTTCTCTAAATAGAGGACCTGAGTTAATTTACAATGAATATGGCCCAACAGAAGCAACAGTAGGTTGTATCGTATTTGATTTAAATGAACATAATTTCGGTGGTCGCACTACCGCTTTGATCGGCAAACCAATCTCAAATACGAATATTTATGTGGTCGATGATCATCTGACAATTGTGCCAATAGGCGTTGCAGGAGAACTCCTTATTACGGGAAGTAGTTTATCTAGAGGATATTTCAAAAATGATGAACTGACGAAAGAAAAATATATATCTTTTCACCCCCCTGGAAAAGAGGTTGTCCAAGCATATCGTACGGGAGACTTGGTACGATTCTTGCCTGATGGTAATCTGGAATATTTAGGAAGAAAAGATAGACAAGTGAAAATCAGATCATATCGAGTTGAGTTGGAAGAAATTGAGTTAGTCATGTTGGCTCATCCAGCGATAAAGGAAACTTATGTTACAGATAGAGGTTGTCAAGGAGATACCAAACAACTGTATGCATACTACAAAACGAATGGAAGTAAAGTGACAGATGAGAAGCTTAGAGCACATGTTGCCAAAGCTCTCCCTGAGTATATGCTGCCACATCAATTTATCGAAGTGGAGACCATGCCTTTAACTCGTAATGGTAAAGTAGACCGTAATGCTCTTCCTGTGCCAGAGGAGTTGAATCAAGTAAGGAAGATTACGGAAGTGCCGCGGAATGAAACCGAGAAAAAACTTGCTTTAATATGGTCCAATGTTTTAAATGTGGTTTCCATTGGGATAACAGATGATTTTTTTGATTTAGGAGGGGACTCCATTAAGGCTCTTCAGGTCGTGCCAAGGGCGCAGGAACAAGGCATGCAGGTTAGAGTAAAAGATATTTTCAAATATAGAAACGTCATGCGTATTGTTCAGAACATGCAATCAGAAAAACAGCTGTGGATCAAGCAAGACGAAGTTCACGGGTTTGTGCCACTAACGCCTATTCAACGATGGTTTTTCGAAAGGCAACACCCCAATCCGCATTACTATAATATGGCACATATGTTTAAGATCACAGATGATGTGGATCTTGAATTACTGGAAAGCACATTTAAGGCTCTTGTTAAGCATCATGACATCTTGAGAGCTTGTTTCTATGAAGAGCAAGGTGAAATTAAACAATATATTAGACGTTATGACGATGTATCACTTCAAATGGAATATGTCGACCTCTCCTTCGTAGAAAAAGATAATAGAGAGAATTATATGTTGGAATTAACAAGAAAGATGCAGATGGAAACCAGTTTACATCACGATTTATTATTTAAGCCTACGGTGATTGATCTTTGTGAAAAGGGAAAGCGATTGTTTATTTTTGTACATCACTTATTAATTGATGGAGTATCCTGGAGATTTATTATTGAGGATTTTATAAAGTTATATGAATCTCAAATATCCAACTCTTTGCCTTTAAAGACAGCTTCTTTCTTAGATTGGAGCACAGAGTTAGAGCGTTATGCTAAAAACAGCTCGCTAGATGTGGACTACTGGATGCAGATCGATTCCAATAAAGGCTTAATTTATGATGGAGATTTTAACGGTACGTTGCAAGACTACCAGCTTGAATATGTAGAGTTTACAAAAGAGGAGACAATAGCATTACAACATTCAGTTATGGAGTATCACACGGGTACAAGCCTACATGATGTTTTACTAGCGGCATTATTAGAAGGGGTAAAAGGCGCTTACGGACTCGAAGAGATTTTGGTCGACTTGGAGGGACATGGAAGAGAGAGTATCGTCCCTGAAGTAGATGTATCTCGAACCGTAGGTTGGTTTACCACAATGTATCCTGCAGTTTTCAATGTGAATGATGCCGACTTCTCTGACGTGATAAACAGTATCTCAGAGCAACGTCGTGAGATTCCATCCAATGGTTTTTCTTATACACTAGCCGTTGCTTATCATCGGAATGAACAATTGAAGCAAATAAAGCCTCAAATCTTATTTAATTACTTTGGTGATGCTCAGCAATCTAATGATATTGTACCGGAATCTCTTTGCTTACAGGAGTGTAATGAACAGTTTGCTTCTGTATGGGATAAACGTAATAAGCTGTCACATCTTATCGAATTAAACGCTATCCTTAACCGTGACGGGAAGTTAGTTATCACACTTGAGTATCACCCCTCCTATGTTAAGACTTCATCAGCGAAACAATTGGTAGGCTCAATTAAAGAACGGTTGGAATATTATTTCCACCGAAACATGCATGATGTCATTAAAAGCATGGAGGAGTCGAGATGACGAGTAAACAAATGGAGAACATAAATGTGAAGCAAGCCCCCGGACCGGGGGCTCTCAAAACTTTATTTTACTTATCTCGTCTGATCTGGCGACAAGACGTGCTTGATTTGATGAATGAGCTTCACAATCAATACGGCTCTATCGTACAAATCCAGAAGTACACACTGATGAATGGCATCCATGCTAGTAAATTTATGATGTCTACCGGCGTGGAGAAATTCCAGCGTCAGCCCATCGCTGAGGCAGGCCCCCCGTCTCTTGCCTCGAAGGATGGTGCTGAACATAAACAACATCGTAAGCTTGTAATGAACGCTTTTCGACCGAAGCAATTGGAGAAATATGTTGCCTCGATGTCACCATTAATGAAGAAAAGAATTGCATCTTGGGATGGAGAAATTGACTTATTTGCAGAAATGAAAGAGTTAACCTTGGATATTGTTTTGAGAACGATGCTTGGAATTGAACCAGGGACTGATCTTCATCAGAGATATATGAAGGGGTACTGGCTGCTTCTTAACCGGGGGAAGGAGAGCAACAAAACAAATAGTACGTACCAACAAGCTATGAGGGCAAAAGACGTGATATGGGATGTTATCAAACAATTAATTCAAGAGAGAAGAAACAATCCGTCAGACGATGCTTTGACTTCATTACTAGAAGCGTACGAGAATTCAGAGGATAAATTGGACGAGGAAACTTTCATTGGTTACGCCTATATGTTAACGGAATTTGGAGAAGGAGATCTGGCTAACATGCTTACTTATGCGGTTGCTGCCTTAGTATTTTACCCGCATATTATGGATCGTGTGAGTCAAGAAGTGAACTCTAGTTCTTTAGACACGTCACATATTTTTAACCAAATGCCATATACTTTAAATCTTGTCAGAGAGGTAGAAAGGTTGTATCCACCTGTTCCTTATGTAGCTAGATATGCCATGGAGACAGTACAATACAACGATTTTTTTATTCCTAAAGGAAGTATCGCTGTGGCTAACATTTATTTGAGTCACCGATGCGAGCAGAACTTCAATGATCCACTCGTATTCGATCCCTCACGCTATGAGCGATCTGTTGGGGAAATGAATAATCCTAATTCTCTTATTGGCTTCGGTGTGGGAAATCACATGTGTGTCGCAAAACAGTATGCTCAAATTCAAGTCTGTTTATTTTTACAACATTTGTTGCAAAGTTCGTCTCTTATGTCAATTAAAGGGTTGGGAGTCATTCCGGATATGAATTATAAGGGAGCAACTTCCCCAAGTCGCACCATAAATATCCAGGTAACCAAAAACTCAATCCACCAGGAGGATATCAAATGAACAGAAATGAAATTGGCAGAAGGAGTAATCTTTCATATGAGCAGTTTTTGAAAGAATATCTAATACCAGGCAAACCTGTTGTTCTCACTGGAGTGATGGAAGATTGGCCGGCTATGTCGAAATGGGGAACCGACTATTTCAAGTCAACTCTTGGTAATCAGAAGGTACAGGTAGCCGTGTCTGAAAATGGGATGTTCCCGTCAAAGCCGGAACAGGGTTGGCAAGCGACGGACTATGAGCAAATGGATTTTCATGACTATCTGAGCATGATAGAGAATCCGGAAAAATTAAAAAAGATCTATTATTTACAACACAAATCTTTACCGGATGTGTTTCCCGAACTACTGAATGACATCCAATCTCCTATATATATCAAATCTCCCAGTCCAACGATTAATCTTTGGATTGGTTCAGGCGGGAATATTACTCCAATCCATTATGATTTCTCATCAAACTTCCTGGCACAAGTAACAGGAAAGAAAAAAGTTTTTCTCTTTGAACCATCACAATCTCGCAATCTGTATGCCCTATCGGTTAGATCCAAAAATGCAAACTTAAGCCCAATCAACACATTGAACCCCGATTTCAGTAAACATTCTAAGTATAAAGATGTTCCTTATTATGAATGCACGCTTGAACCAGGAGAAATGTTGTTTATACCTTTATTTTGGTGGCACTGGGTCAATACGATTAGTCGCGAGGCTACGATTTCTATTAATTATTGGTGGAATGGAGCGATTAAACCGTGGTTCTCTAAACAAGGAATAAAAACATTATATCTTCTTTCTTTACAGGGGAAATAAAAGCGATTTTTCGGAAAATTTCAGTTTAAAAAAAGCCCTGTTGCCAAATCTGATGTTCACAAGAATAGAGGTTTTAGAACATGAATTTATTTTGTTTTGCCCATGCCGGTGGAACAACTATGTCATATAACTTGTTAAAAAGAGAACTGAAACATCCTGTGAATTTGATTTTAGTGGAACTTCCTGGTAGAGGAACCCGATTTTCCGAACCTCTTCTGGATAATATGGAAGATATGTTGGAGGATGTTTATGCAAATATAAAACAAATTCTGAATCAAGGGGAATTTGCATTTATTGGACATAGCATGGGGGGCCGGATTGCTTTTGAAATGGCTCATAAAATATATACGAAGAATAGACGTTTACCCAAACATTTATTTATTTCAAGCGCCAAAGTACCTCATACCATGAAATCACATTGGATTCATGAATTACCTGACGAGCAATTTTTTGAGCAGGTTTATAAACTTGGTGGAACTTCGCGAGAGATTTTTGATGATCATGTTTTACGGAAAACTTATTTACCTGTTTTGAGAGCAGATTTCAAAGCTCTGGAATTGTTTGAATCCCCCATTAGTAGAGAACCTCTAGATAGCGCAGTTACTGTGTTATACGGTGAAGGAGAGTCTTTTTTGGAGTCTGAGATGTCCGAATGGGGAACGTTTTTTAATTCAGAATGTACAATAACGACTTTTCCTGGCGACCACTTTTATATTTTTAGCCAAATAAGCCAAGTATCTAAGCTGATCATGAATACCTTATTCAAGTAGTTCTTTTCTTTTCCTCGTAATATGGGAAGTTGAATTACCAATGAAAATCGAGCATATAGAGCTTTTAAAGCTGTCATTCCATATTTGAAAAAATTAATGAGGTGATTTATATGTCTTCAACGATAAACAGTGTATTCTCATCATTTGCGGATATTATCAGCTATCGGGCAAAAGTTCAGCCAGATTCTATAGCTTACACGTTCATAGATGATAATGGACGGAGTCCAATGACGTATCAAGAGTTAGAAGCACGGGTGAGACGGATTGCTTCCTCGTTGTTGATGGAGGTAAAGCCGGGAGATCGTGTCCTGATTCTACAACAGCCTGGCCTAGAGTATATCTGCTCATTTTTTGCATGTCAGTATGCGAAAGTTATCGCGGTGCCAGCCTATCCACCATTGACCAAAAGATATTCAAATAGAGTGTTGCAGATAGCCAAGGATTCGGGTGCAAAGGTCGCATTGTCATCTGAAAAATGGGCGTCTAAAATAAATGCTGCTTTTCAAGGCACGGGATTGATTAATATGACTACTGATCGTATAGATGATACGAAATCTTTAATCAGTGAATGGGTACCCGGGGGGATCGAAAGAGAGGACACAGCTTTCCTTCAGTACACCTCAGGGTCAACAGGTAATCCTAAAGGTGTTATGATTAGTCATCAAAATTTGTTACATAATTCGCAAGTGATTCAGGACGCCTTTAATAGTGGTCAAGATAGTGTTGGTATGGTTTGGCTGCCACCTTATCATGATATGGGACTGATCGGTGGAATTTTACAACCTCTATATACAGGATTTCCTATATATTTAATGGCTCCAAACGATTTTATTGAATCTCCAATCAAGTGGCTGGAGACCATCAGTGAGCTTCAAGTGACGATAAGTGGGGGGCCGAATTTCGCTTATGATCTTTGTCTTAAAAAAATCTCAGATGACCTGTTGTCACCTTTAGACTTGAGTCATTGGAAGGTTGCATTTACAGGTGCTGAACCCATACAAGCTTCCATCTTAAAGCAGTTTGCCGAGAGGTTTGCTCCATGTGGATTTAAGTTTGAATCCTTTTTACCATGTTATGGTATGGCTGAGTCAACGTTATATGTTACAGGCGGCCACTTGGATGATTCCTCCAAAATGTTGTATGCAAATCGGGAAAATTTGAAGAAGGGTAAGTTTTCAGCGACTGAACCTGACCATCCCCAAACTGTTCCCCTAGTGAGCTGTGGAGTTTCATATGAAAGCCAGTCACTACTAATAGTAGACCCCGAATCCTCTCTGATCTGTTCTGAAGGGGAAATTGGAGAAGTATGTGTAAGAAGTGAGAGCGTTGCTAAAGGGTATTATAACGAAGAACATGTTATGCCTATGTTTGAAGATCGTATGAATGTTAAAAATGAGGGAGCATTTTATAAGACTGGAGATTTAGGATTTCTTCATAAAAATGAACTTTACATCACCGGCAGACTAAAAGATCTAATTATTATAAGAGGGCAAAACTATTATCCATCCGATATCGAATTTACAATGGAGTCTTTGGACAAGGCATTTGTTTCTATGGGTTGTGCTGCTTTTGCTACAACCACAGAAGCGACAGAAGGGTTAGTTATAGTCCAGGAACTATCTCGCCAATACCGGGAGGAGTCCACCAATCCATTAGCAAACAAAATGAGGGAAGCACTATCATCACACTTTGGTATTAAGGCTCACAGCATTATTTTTATTAAGCAAGGTTCACTTCCTAAAACATCCAGCGGTAAAGTGATGCGTTCTGCTTGTAAAGAGTTATTTGAATCACAGCAGTTAAAAGTGATCCAAAGCCATATAGAGCAAGAAGTAGATCTATTTTCTAAACACACTACCGATAAGCAAGGTTTGACTAAAGAAAAACTTCAAAGCTTAGATGATACGGATCGGCAAGAATACATTGGAGAACGGTTACAGCATCTATTAATGCAAAGTGGGGTCCAAACGACTCATTTGGAACGCTCGCTTCCTCTGTCTTCTCTTGGCCTTGATTCGATTGAGATGATTAGTTTTCGTTCTCTCATTGAGAGTGAATTTGGTGTGAGGTTGGATATAGAAACTCTATTCTCAGAAGAGTTATCTATTCATGGGTTAATCCACATAGTTATGTCATCAGAGCTTACGTTAATCGATGTAGACATTCCCTTGCAGGACGTCTCTCAATTTGAGTTGTCAGAAGATCAGAAAAGGCTTTGGTTTGTTGAGAGTATAAGTGATTTTAAATTACAGGTGCCAGTTGTATTCGAGATTAAAGGCAATTTAAATATTCCACGATTACAAAAAAGTTGGGAAAAACTTTTGAGAAGACATGGAACCTTTAGAACTGTTTTTCATATGGAAGATGATGTTGTATTTCAAGAGGTATCAGATGAAGAAAATATGGCATGCAGTTTCACCCATCATCGTGTCGAAAGTGATGATCTTGAGAGAATGCTAGTTCACGAGGCAAGCAAACCTTTTGACTTACAAAAGGCTCCACTGACAAGAATCACCGTGTTTGAACGTGAGAGTAACGAATTTACGCTTCTTTTTGTTTCGCATCATCTAATCGCAGATTTGAAATCGATGTTTATAGCGATGAATGATTTGCTACAAATATACAGTTCGCCAGAACAAGAAGTTCAGTTGCCTAGATCCATTGCATTTACGGATTATCTTTCTTGGGACAAAGAGCGAATGAAGCGTGTAGATCTGGAGAATCAGGCTCATTACTGGAAAGAGCATTTGAAGAATGCACCCCTATTACTCGAGTTGCCAGTGGATTACGAGCGACCTGAAATCCGTAACTTTAAAGGCAAGCAACATACTTTCCAAATTTCCGCAGAGTTATCTGATCGTATGCGTATTTTTTGTAAGGAACAAGGAGTAACGCCATATGTCACTATGCTCACGGCTTTTGCAACAATGTTACAGCTATTTTCAAGCCAAAATGATTTGGTTATTGGTACTCCTTTGGATCGGAGATCATCCCCACAATTTGAAAAAGCGATAGGTTTTTTCGCTCAACCCATGCCACTCCGTATAGTGGTCGAAGAAGATACGGTTTTTCAAATATTACTTCAACGTATTCGTAAAACGGTTCTATCGGCCTTATCCAATCAAGATATTTCATTCTCGAAGATCGTTGAGATGGTGAACCCTGTAAGAAGCATTCATCATAATCCGATTTTCCAAGTTATGTTTAGTTATTTGAAAGTGGATATGGCGGATTGCTCATCTTCTTCTTTGTCCGTACAACCGGTAGCTTATTCAGAGTGTGAAACAGAATTTGATCTATTTGTTACGCTTACCGAGAATGTTGCAGGTGAACTCGTAGGAAGTTTTGGATACAATGCAGCTTTGTTTGCTCAAGAAACGATTAAAGAGTTGTCTGAATTATTCATCAATATTCTGGAGAAAGGAATGGATAACCCAACCCTAAAGTTTCAAGGTGATGGAGTTTCTCTCTTGAAAAGAATTCATGAAAGAAAACAAAGTATCTCTAATATAGTGATAGCCTCCACGTTCACTTCAGATATGGTAGAAGAGTCTATCGTTTACTGGAATAAAAAAATGAAGTATTCTGCGCACGTGAAATTTGCACCATCTCATCAAGTTTTTCTGCAGTTGTTAGACCCATCTAGTTTTCTCTCATCCAATCCAAACGGTGTTAATGTCTTGCTTGTTCGAATATCAGATTTATTAACAGGGACAAGAAGATCTAAGTTCTCTGTAGAAGAGAGTGATCAGCTCCAGCAAAATGTGGAAGAATTGATCCAGGCTATCAGACGGTTTTCTTCACACAATCCGTTGCCTTTAATTACATGTATATGTCCTGAATCCCCTGAGATCATTGCAGAAAATTCGGAGCTGTTTGCTCATCTAGAGGGATTACTGGAATCACAAATAGCTGACCTTAAATATGTACACAATTTAAGTTCAAATCAAATTAAAAATGGTCTCGACATTGAAACATACTATGATGAATATGCTGATAATACTGCTCAGATTCCCTATAGTTACTCCTTTTTCTGTGTGATCGGAACTTCCATATGCCGGAAGATAAGCTCTCTTTCAGAGCCAATGCACAAGGTGATTATCCTGGATTGCGATAATACACTATGGCAGGGAGTCTGTGCCGAAGATGGTGCCGAAGGAATTGTATTAGACGAGAGAAGTTTAGGTTTGCAGAGATTCGTCGTGGAGCAGTATAAGCAGGGCATGATCATTTGTCTTTGCAGCAAAAATAACGAAGAGGATGTTTGGAACGTTTTTGAAACTAGAGAAGATATGATCCTGAAGAAGAGCCATATTACAGCATATAGAATCAACTGGGCATCTAAACCGAATAATATTGTTGATTTATCGCAAGAACTCTCTCTTTCGTTGGATAGTTTTGTTTTTTTCGATGATAACCCTGTGGAGTGTACCAATGTTGAACTTGAAATTCCCGAAGTGCAAACTATACAAGTGAATGATGAACGATATGGTTCTTTTAGTAAGCTGATCGACCGCTTGTGGTTATTCGATCGGGCGACTATTACACATGAGGATTTGAATCGAACTAAATTATATCAAGAGAATCGAGCCAGAGAACGCTTTTTAACCCATCTGGTGGAGGATGAGAATGCATATAACTTTGCTACATTCCTTGATGAACTTCATGTTGAGATTAACGTAGAGAGCGTATCAGAGGAGCATATATCTCGGGTATCTCAATTAACATTTCGTACCAATCAATTTAACTTTACAGGCATAAGACAGACGGAACGTGAAATTTTAAGTCAAATGGGCAGAGATGAGACTAGATATTTTGCAGTGAGTGTTCGAGATCGATTCGGTGATTATGGATTGGTTGGTGTACTATGTTGCGAAATTGTTGAAGATCATTATTATGTAAAAAACTGGTTGCTAAGTTGCCGAGTATTAGGCAGAGGTGTTGAATACAAAATACTTGAAGCCATTGGTGAAAAGGCATCAGAAGAGGGTGCTGCTGCTCTTGTTATTGAATTCACTCGAACAGGAAAAAATACACCGGCTTTGATATTTGTTAACTCCATTGCGAATGATCCATCTATAAATGACAGTCATGATCTTCAATCTATTGAATTGACGATAGAAGAAGCAATGGCTGTAGCGCGGAAAGGTGTGCAAATGGATGCAAGCAAAAATGTAGAGGGGATAGAGGGGGATAAAAACAAGAGGAAAAAAAATCTAAAGTTTGAAAAAGACCACACCCAACTCACTATGGAACTTATGAATATCGATGCACTAGCTCTTGCTATTCAAAAGAGTAGATCCCTTTCGCATATCGAACGTTTCGTGACTGAATACGTGGCACCGCGTAATTTGATTGAAGAAAAGCTTGCTGAAATTTGGTCTGAGCTGCTAAAAGTTGATCGTATTAGTGTATACGATAACTTTTTCTTTCTAGGGGGACATTCTCTAATGTCACATCAAATTATTCTTCGAATTAGAGAAGAATTTCATATTGAGCTTCCGCCTAGTATTATGTTTTCAACGGATTTCACAATTGCGAGTCTTGCTGAGGCTATGGAGAGTATTTTATCGGAACAGCCCGATGAGGCTGAGCTGGCTGAATTGGTACAGGAACTTGAGAATTTAAGTGAAGAAGAGCTGCAAGAGTTATTGAACAAAGTTTTATAAACAATGAACAATTAATAATTTATGTCAGGGGGGATTGTAAGATGGCTCGATTTTTGCTGCTTACGCTTGGGTCGGGAGGCGATTTATATCCTTTTCTAAGGATAGGTAAAGCCCTTATCTCGGAAGGGCACGAGGTCACTTTGGTGACGCATTGCGTCTATAAAGAAAATGCAGAAAAGTACGGATTCAAATTTGTTGGTTTTGATACTCTTTTGGAATACCAGCTAGTGATGAATGATGAATTTCAGATGAAAATGCAAGATCCAAAGGTATATGTAGAGTTCACAAAGAGATATTTATTTCCTAAACTTGAAAGAGCTTATAAACAAATAATTGAGGTTTGCGATTCGGATACTATTGTCATTGCCCACAGTTTAACGCAAGCTTTAGCACAAATGATATCGGAAAAGTTAAGTTTACGTTATATTACAGTATTTCTCGCTCCAAGCTTTCTCGAGAGCATCATCAAGAATCCGGGATATATTATGGAGTATCTTGCTAAAGAGTTGAATTATCTTCGGAATAAGGTTGGATTAGAGCCAATCCAAAATTGGAGAGGAATGTTGAATTATTATAATCAAGCAATCGCTTTTTGGCCGGAATGGTTCGCAAATTATCGTTCAGAAGTAGATCTTCCCATCACCTATGCTGGTTTTTTGTTGCATAATAATCTGGAAGCTGTTTCAGATGAACTTATGCATTGGTTTGAGGAGAGTAACCCTGTAATCATTAGTCATGGTACAACACCTGCGATCTCCGACTCGTTTTACTCTTCATGCATCTCGGCTTGTGTTGAACTGGAGTATCCAAGCATAGTCGTGTCTAAGAGCAAACAAGTTATTCCTGCAATGTTTCAATCTGTGATTAGACACGAGGCATTTCTGCCCTTTTCGAAAGTCATGGATCAAGCTAAGCTTTTAATTCATCACGGTGGAATTGGTACCATGGGACAAGCGATGAAAGCAGGAGTTCCTCAATTAATTTTAGGAAATGGTTTTGATCGACCTTTGAATGGCTTATATGTTAAAAAACTCGAAGTAGCAGATTACCTTCCTTTACCGAAATGGACTAAAGGTGATGTTATATCTTCATTAGAGGCCTTAATAAAAAGTAACTCTATTGAAAGTAACTGTAAAGAGGTAGCTTATAAGGTGAGCCAGATGAATGTGGAAGATCAGATATTGCAAGTCGCAAATACGGTATTAAACACAACTAAATTACCCGATGTATCTGGAATTTATTCAATGGATTCATCAGAGGAGGCAAAAATCCAAATTGCCAACAGAACTTCAAGTGAACTAATAGAGTTGTTGAAAAAGGTACCAGCAGAGAAGCGGTCTCAATTGCTTAAGGAAATCCGTCGCTAAAGGAAAGAAATCATGAATACTTCGTATGCTATGAAGGAATAGTGAAAAAAAAGAAATTGTTAAGATACCTTGGCTCGATCACGTGCTAAGGTATCTTTTTTTGATATCACACTTCATTTGGGAGAAGGAGAAGAGCATGTTTATGAATAAGAGCATAAAAATTAAAATTTAAAGACCTCAAACTCATAACCATTTTTCCGCCCATCGCTCTACCGCGCTTAACGCGCGCCCCAGCTCGGTTCCTTTGCGGGACAACATATATTCAGTCCGGACGGGACGTTCAGTAACCACATGCCGAACGATCAGCCCCTCTTCTTCCAATTCCTTCATACGCTCATTTAATACACGTTTACTCAAATCGGGAATAAAAGCATGAATTTCACTAAAGCGTTTCGGTTCTTCCATCAATGCATGGATAATTAAAGCTACCCATTTCCGGCCAATGATCTGATAAGATTGTTCCACTTTTGAGCACATTTGCTTGGCATTCTCATCATCGTTCATAATGGTACTCCTTTGGTTTATTGTCACTTGTAATATACTTAGTATACTTATTGTAACCTTATTGTCCACAGGTTATATGTATATAATGTCACAATCCAATTGCTATTAAAGTTACCACATAAAGCGTTAACATTCAACTAAACCCCTGTAAACACTGGAGTTCACAGGTTCGACAAGAATGTTGACGAATTGTGACGACAGGTGTAATATGGGTAACGTTAATTCAAATGGTTACATTTTATAACCTGATTAGAAGTTGATTGAGGTTGTGGAGAGAAGGAATGTTCCCATGATTGGATTCAGGCCGTGTTTATAAACGGAGACAAGGCGGGCGGCGTGCCCACTTATTCCGTCTTTTGTCATGCTTGGATTTGACCATTTTGCAACATCATATACTATACTGCACAGATCACAGGAGGCACTCCAATGGATGCAATGACATTTGTCCTGTTCGGGGCAACAGGCGATTTAGCCAAACGTAAAATTTACCCTGCATTATACAATCTGTACGTAGATCAGAAAATGCCAAAGGCGTTCTCCGTAATCGGTCTGGGACGTCGTGAACTGTCGGATGCAGATTTCCAGGCGAATGTGGAAAAGTCATTGCATGAATTTTCCCGCCAACAGCCAGAGGAAGCATCACAAATCCGTGATTTCATCGGAGCTTTCCGTTATTGCTCGCTGAATAATACCAAGCTTGAGGATTACACCCGATTGCTTGAACTGGTGCAGCAGCGAGAACAAGAGTTAAATATTCCGGAAAACCGCATGTTCTATATGTCAGTTGCACCTGAATTTTTTGAGCCAATCGCACTGAACATTCAAGAAAGCGGTCTGGGCAATACTAAAGGTTGGAAGAAACTAATTATTGAAAAGCCGTTTGGCCATGATTTGCAATCTGCTCGTGAACTGAACGAGAAGTTGAGCAATACTTTTGCGGAAGAAGAAATTTATCGCATTGATCATTTCCTTGGTAAACCCATGGTACAAAACATTGAGACTCTCACGTATGCCAATCCGGTGATTCAAGCACTATGGTCTAACCGTTATATTGCGAATGTACAAATCACAGCAAGTGAAACCGTAGGTGTTGAGGAACGTGCTGCATATTACGATCAAAGTGGAGCACTCCGCGATATGTTCCAGAACCATATGCTGCAACTGTTGATGATGATTGCACTACATTTGCCGAAACGCTGCACACCGCAAGAAATTCAGTTTAAGAAGAAAAAAATTGCTGAGTCTTTGCGGCCTTTGACCAAAGAAAATGTGGCATCAGAAGTGGTTCGTGCTCAATATGGTGCAGGTGAGCTTCAAGGTTCCGATGCTGTTGGTTATCTGGAAGAGCCAGGTATTCCGGCTGGTTCACAGAATGAGACCTATGTAGCTGCAAGACTGTGGCTGGATGATCCCTTCTGGAGCGAGGTTCCGTTCTATATTCGTACAGGTAAACGCATGGCTGAAAAATCAACCCGAATCGTTGTGGAATTCAAGGCACCGCTTAAAACAGGACATGAGTCCGAAAATACGATGGCTCCGAACCTGTTGACGCTGGAAATCGGTCCGGGCGAAAGTATCTCCTTGCAATTAAATGCAAAGAATCCACTGAACCATGGTGAGGTGGAGCCAATGCATATGACCTTTAACTCAGGAGAACGCAAGGTTCCTGAAGCTTACGAAAACTTGATCTTTGACGCGATGCGTGGAGACTCCACCTTCTTCGCACACTGGAATGAAGTTGAACTGGCATGGCAATGGGTACAGCCGATTCAGGAAGCATTTGCGGCAGGCACCATTCCACTCGATACGTACAGTGCAGGTTCGAATGGACCAGAATCAGCAGATCGTCTGACTGCGGAGAATGGATTCCGTTGGTGGTAAGCTCGAGCTTATTGCGAGCCACAAGTTATACAGCAAGCATCGTTTAATTTTCAACTAAACATTATACCGATTCAATTTTGCATAAGCCCTTTCGACTTTCGCAGCCGAAAGGCCGCAAACATTTTATATATAAATTGCAGATGCATCAAGGCTTAAGCACACATAATCATTTTAACAACGTAGTGAAGGGGACGGAATCGATTCTGCAGAAACGAAGTGTTCGTCTTTGTAGTACAATTTTACCCTTATAGCTAGGAAATCATAAAATTTGGAATACAACAGCGATCGAAAGAACGATCCGTAACCGGAACGATTGGTGGGCAAATGCGGGATGTTTTCTGTATCCTGATTCTATTCAAAACAATTGCTTAACAGGAGGATTTTATCATGAAACTTGGACTTATCGGACTCGGAAAAATGGGCTTGAACCTGGGCAGAAACCTGATTGATCACAAACACGAAGTGGTTGCCTTTGACCTGAATACAGAAGCGGTTAAAGAAATGAAAGAATACGGCGCTCAAGGCGTTTCTTCCTACAAAGAAATGGTGGAATCCCTGGAATCTCCACGAGTATTGTGGATCATGGTTCCTCACAACGTTGTGGATGCTGTACTGGCTGAAGTGAGCCCATTGCTGTCCAAAGGTGACATTATCATCGAAGCGGGCAACTCTCACTACAAAGAGTCTATCCGTCGTTATGAACAGTTGAAACCACAAGGCATTCACTACATGGATGCAGGGACTTCAGGCGGTATGGAAGGTGCGCGTAACGGTGCATGTTACATGATCGGTGGAGATCCGGAAGCATGGGCGATCGTTGAGCCTGCTTTCAAAGATACTTCTGTGGAGAACGGTTATCTGTATGCGGGTAAAGCGGGTAGCGGTCACTTCCTCAAAATGGTGCACAACGGAATCGAGTACGGTATGATGGCTTCCATCGGTGAAGGCTTTGACGTATTGGAGAAAAGCGGATTTGATTTCGACTTTGAACAAGTTGCGCGTGTATGGAACAACGGTTCCGTTATCCGTTCGTGGTTGATGGAATTGACAGAGCGTGCGTTCTCCAAAGATGCCAACTTGGATGAAATCAAAGGGGTTATGCACTCTTCCGGCGAAGGCCGTTGGACAGTTGAAACAGCATTTGACCTTCAAACGGCTACGCCGGTTATCGCGCTTTCCTTGCTGATGCGTTATCGTTCCCTGGAAACAGATACGTTCACAGGTAAAGTCGTTGCAGCACTGCGTAACGAATTTGGTGGACATGCGGTTGAGAAAAACTAAACTATTTAGAACAAACCTAAAGATTTTTCTATGGTGAAAAGTAAACCTTTCGCTTGTGCAGATGGTATATCTGCTACGGGCGGAAGGTTTTTTTGCTTAGGAACAGCCTGATACGCACTTCCTTCCGATTTGCATATCAGGCTGTTCCAAAGTGCGATACGGAGTGCTGTCCTTCTTTTTCAGGACAACATTGCATATGCATAACATATAAGCCTATGGCTCATCCCGCAGGGGAGGGGGACGCTCCGATGATGCGAAAAAGATGGCGAAGCCGAAGACGGCGGCCGCCGAAGCCGCCTAGTGGCAAGCGCAAGATGTGGTTGATTGTTTTGCTCGTAGCCATATTTTGTTTGATGCAGGGCTTTGCATATGTGGACAAAAAAATGAAGCCGCCCATTATGCATCTGGCCAAGATTCGGGTGAAGCAGATTGCCACGGAGGCGATTAATAAAGCTATTACGGCTCAGGTCGCTGAGGGCAAGACAACAGAAGGGTTAATTGACTGGAAAACTGATACTGCGGGCAAAGTTTCGGGTTTTATGCTGAACTACAACGAACATATGCGCATCACGGCAAGTACCATGAATGTTGTGCAGTCTACTCTTCAGAACGTGCATATGTTGAAAGAAAAAATTCCGCTTGGTCAGGCGCTGGGCAGTCCTGTAATGGCCTCGTTTGGCCCGAGCATACCCGTTCGGATTGAACCGCAGGGAGCGGTGAAGGTAGACCTGAATACCCGCCAGCAAAATGCGGGTATTAACATGATTCTGGTTGAGGTATATATCCACATTATTGCCGAGGTTGCCGTGGTTGTGCCTTTTGATATGGAACCAGAGACTGTTGATACTGAAATCCCAATCTCCTATCTGCTCGTTGTTGGTGACGTACCGATGTATTATTACGATAATCAAGGCAAGCCAGTTGGCAGCAACGGCAGCAATGCTCCTGCGATTGCACTACCTTCGGGGCAGACAGGTGTATCAAGTGGCGGCAATGGTCATACAGAGAACGGGGGTGGCGGTACTGGCAGTAGCAACGGGAGTGGTATGGGTGCGATCCATGGCGGCGAGACATCTGGCAATCAGCCACAGATCCAAAGCCCGCAGCAAGCGCCGGGAAACAATACACAGCAGAACGGGCTTGAGCTTGAACTGGATCCACCTGATCTGAACGGAAAATTCCAGTCTGGACAGACTAATTAGGAACAAGTGAGTTGTGTGCCATCAAGCACAGAAACTACACAAAAGGGAACCTCTGCAATTACAGAGGTTCCCTTATCTATGCCTAGTATGCAACAACGCAAGTCTGAACAACACCTACTCAAAACAATCATGATGTTTGAGCAGCACGCAGTTTATTTACTCTTTTTCTTCCGCTGGCTGCGCTCTTCCTGTTCCCAATGTCTAAGCAGTGGATAGGGATCGAACGACCACTCATGCAGACCGCTGTCGCGATAGATTCCATAATGAAGATGCGGCGGGAATTTACCTTGCGTTCCAGGTTTGCCGTAGCCTGAGCTGCCAACCCATCCGACTACCTGGCCAGGAGTAACCACGTCACCAATTCTAACCCCTTTATCAAAGCCGGACAGGTGAGCGTAATAGTGATAATGATTGTTCAGATCGCGAATACCAATTCGCCAGCCACCGAACGGATTCCATCCTTTAATCTCCACAATGCCGTAACAGGTACTGCGAACCGGTAGTCCGTGTGGAGCAAAGATGTCGGTTCCTTCATGAATGCGATATCCGCCCCAGCTGCGTTTGGTTCCCCATGTGCTACGATAGGAATAATTGGTACCTAAAGGAACAGGAAAGGCATGTCCGAACAGATCCAGATTGTCAAAATGTTCATATAGTTTCGCAAATTGCTGGATTCGCTGCACCGCTCTCGAATTGTGGTAGTATTCCCAGAGACCGATGCTGAAGTCTTCCTGTTTGTTTCCATATTGCTTTATGATCGACGCCATGCTGTAAAGCACATCCAGGTCATTGTTAGAGTCAGCAATCCCGTCTCCTGACCCATCTCGCCCTTTTCCATTGAAAAAAAGAATCGACTGGGGATTCTGATCTGTTTCATCTGGATTCAACCATCCTCTCCAAGTTGGAGGGGTCAAGAAAATGCCAGTCAGCCGTTCAGGGTGTTTGCGATCCTTGGGATGAGCCCGTGTAATCGTTCGTTCATACTGATCAATGGCGGCCAGCCTGAACCATGGAATTTGGGTCATCTGACCAATGCTTTCATACAGATGGCGACGTGCTGCAAAAATGTCGGCTTCTTTTGGCTCCGCAGCCTGTGTTGCAGTATCCGTTGGTTTGTCAGACTTACTGTAAACATCAGCAGGCAGGAACGGGAGAAGCAGAGCGCCTGCGAGTAAGGTTTTGAACCATAAGCCGTAGGTGTTACGAAGTGACCGGTGCTGTCGCACAGGGAAGCAGCCCCTTTCCATTAAGATGATGCACTTGTGCACGATAAATCAAGCTATAACCTAGAGTTCTTCAAATGTTCCGTTTTTATCCGTATCGATGCGAATGCACAAGATGTGACAAATGGGGGTTTTTCCAAGCCTTTCATGGTATAATATGTTCCGAGCAACAGCCTAACTTCAGTAGAAAGAAGGTTTATGCATTGGCTAAACGTGTTAAAGAACCGAAACCGGACTGGATTCGGATCAAATTGACAACCGGAGATAACTATCAGGAAATTAAAAACATGATGCGTTCCAAAACATTGCATACCGTATGTGAGGAAGCACGGTGCCCGAATATTTATGAGTGCTGGGCGAATCGAACAGCTACGTTTATGATTTTGGGTGATATTTGTACAAGAGCATGTCGGTTTTGCGCGGTCAATACGGGTTTACCAACGGAACTTGATTTACAAGAACCGGAACGTGTGGCAGAAGCAGCAGAACAGATGAACTTGCAACATTGCGTCATCACTAGTGTAGCTCGGGATGATTTGAAGGACGGAGGAGCCACGATTTTTGCCGAGACCGTGAAGGCAGTACGCAAACGTTTGCCGCTGTGCAGCGTGGAGGTACTTATTCCGGATTTTATGGGGGATCGGGAATCGCTGCAAATCGTTATGGATGCCAAACCGGATATTTTGAATCATAACATCGAAACGGTTGAACGGTTGTCAGATAAAGTACGTGCCAAAGCGAAGTATAAACGTTCACTGGAATTGCTCGCTCGTGCCAAAGAGATGCAGCCTAACATCCCAACAAAATCAAGTATTATGTTGGGTGTAGGTGAGGAATATAATGAAATTTTAGCAACGATGGATGATCTTCGCGCGGTGAACTGTGATATTATGACAATTGGTCAGTACTTGCAGCCATCCGAGAAACATCTGTTTGTTGAGAAGTATTATCCGCCTGAAGAATTTGCAGCATTGAAACAGGAAGGATTGAAGCGTGGATTCAGTCACGTTGAATCCGGCCCGATGGTACGCAGTTCTTATCATGCGCATGAACAGGTAAAATCAGCGAACCAGCATACGGAACAGGCGGCAACACACGCGTGATGGAGGAATCCGGATTGGAACAGGATAAAAATAGGGAAGAACAGCAACAGAATGAGCAGCAGATGCAAGAGACTGTGCAGGAATCTGTTCAGGAGTCTGTTGAGGAATCCGTTCAGGAGAAACCCAAAGCACCTGTCATTGTACAGGTCGGTGGCAAAAATTATGAAATCGTCCAAAACCATAAAGAGGGTTGGAACCCGGAGGTATTTCGTGACCGGTACAGCGAAGTGCTGGAGCGTTACGATTACATCATTGGGGACTGGGGATATAGCCAGCTGAGGCTTAAAGGCTTTTATCGCGATAACCATCCCAAGGCAACCAAGGATTCGACCATCTCTTATATGGTGGATTACATCAATGAGTATTGCAACTTTGGCTGTGCATACTTTGTGCTTCAGAAGTGCAAAGAACAGCCTCAAGCAAAAGCAAAAAGCGGTTCCTGAGAAGGACCGCTTTTTTGGTGCGTTTAAGTAAGTTTCGGTAAATCAGCGTTGTTGACCTAGTCAAGAAAGGCAGTACGAACCCGGTTCCAGAACGGATAGGGCCGAAAACGCGCAAAGCTGACCTTCTGCTCGGATACCTGACAGCGAACGGAGATCAGATCCTCTACCATCACATTGACATGATCAATGGTCAGCAACAAACGCTGGTCTTTACGTGAGAAAATATCACAATGGTGATGCTTGGGCAAAATGACGGGTGAACCGAGCGTTCGATACACACGGTTGTTAATAGAAGCAATCTCTGCAATCTGAATCGCTTCAATCGTTGGATGTACCATCGCCCCGCCAAGCGCCTTGTTGTACGCTGTACTACCCGAAGGTGTAGAGACGCAGATGCCATCTCCCCGGAACATCTCGAATGTAACATCGTTAATGTCGACCTGAGCCACGACCGTACCGTCTACCCCTTTTAGCGTAAATTCATTCAGTGCGATGTAAGAGGAGTTACCAGACTTTTTACGAATCTCCAGCTCCAGCAATGGATACTGTACAATACGAGGTTTAAGGAGACCGGGATCACCTTTACCACTCATAATTCTAACAAGTTCCCGTAATTCTTCTTTCTTCCAGTCAGCATAGAAGCCAAGATGGCCTGTATGAACCCCAACAAAAGCAATATCTGGAATGCGGTCGATGAAATTGTGAAAAGCTTGAAGCATCGTTCCATCGCCTCCGATGGAGATGACAATCTCCGGCGATTCTGCATCCAGTGTGAACCCTTCTTCCTTCGCCAGCGCATGAAACTGTTGACTGAGATCAATGGATAACTGGTCTCCGCGGTCTTGAACATAGTATCTCAAGATGAAAGCTCCTTTGTGGTCATTATACTACCGATGATAATCAATTCCGGGCCAGAACACAACGTCCGATTCAACTTCCGGGCAAACTATTTGCACAGGACTCTATTTTTCGCCCCGTTCAGGCAACAACTGCGAACGAACCCAGGCAAGACATAACAGGACAATGAGTGAACTGGTAAATACCATTATTCCTGTTATGCCGATAAGCATCCATCCGGGTGTGTATGTAGATAGGGTGGGGATTATCGTAGTTTCCAAAAATGCAGGTGAAGTCGTATTACCCATTAACAGTGGCCATAACAGAATGACGAGCAGTGGTGCAATTACAGCATGAATGGCTCGAGCAAGTAAAAATGGGCCGTATCGCATCGGTGTGTTGCTTAACACACTCATAATCTGTGCATGGACGGATAGTCCGCCCCAGGAAAGTACAAAGGAGGCAGCAGCAACTTTGAAGACCAGGGGTACGGAATGGGCTGCTGATCCAGCTTCTTTGGCTCCAAGCGTCACCTCAAACAATCCGCCGACGAGACTGTGCGATAGGGACGGTGGTAAACCTGCAAGTTGAAGCCCTTGTTCCGTCAGTGCATATAATACGCCAAGCGAGCCAGTCTGAACCAATAATTCCATAATGACAGAGAAGAATACAACAAGCCCTCCTACGATAATAATAAGCCGAAGGGAAGAGGATACAGCATACCGCAGCAGTTCTCCCAATGCCCGTCCATCTGCTTGTCTCGCTTCGTGCATCGCATAGATGGCGCGTAAGAATCGGCTGTGGTGCTCTCGGGAGGCGTTCGGGCGCTCGGGTGGTAGAGCTGAAGCAGCTGAAGTGGAATGACCATGAAACCGCATAAGTAGACCTACAAGAAAAGCAGCAGAATAGTGGGATGCTACAAGAATTGGTGCGATGGAAGTATTATGAAAAAAACCGACGGATACGGCTCCAATCATAAAGATTGGATCAGATGAGGTGGTGAATGCGACGAGGCGCTCTCCTTCCTCCCTCGTGACCAGTTTCTGTTCCCATAATTGTGCCGTAAGCTTGGCACCGGTGGGATAACCTGAAGCACAGCTTACTGCAAAGACAAATCCTCCGCTCCCGGGGACGCGAAATATGGGGCGCATGAGCGGATTAAGCAATGTTCCCAGGAAATGTACGATACCAAAGCCAAGAAGCAGCTCAGACAATACCAGAAATGGAAAAAGGGAAGGGAACAAAACCTCCCACCAGATGGACAGACCTCTCACGCTTGCATGCCAGGTCTCCGCCGGATACAAAGCCATCAGAACACAGAGGATCAGGAGAGCGAGTGTAATCAGAATTTGCATGAGGCGCTGAGGAACAGCCATGAGTTTCTCTCCTTTATTGTTAAGATGGTTGATCCGCAGTCAAACATGGAGCTTCTGCCATCAATATATGAAAAAAAATGGACAAACAGTACAAAATAATATTGAGTAAGCGCTTGCAAAAGTGGCTGTGTTTTTGATTGATGTATGCTAAAATGGTAAAAACGCCTGAACGTCACCTAATGGTTATCAAGGTGGAATCAATAAGGATGGAGTGATGATCATGAGTCTTGTCGCCGGAGTCTTGGTCTGTGCATTTGTGTATGTTATACGCGCCTCGCTGGTGTGTACTGAAGAGGAAGATTGGCGAAGTTATTAATGAAATATGTGGTGCGCCAGCCCTGGGGTTGGCGCTTTTTTTGTCATTCCCAAGACCTAAACGCCTTGATACATAAGGATCTGGTCAAATCTGATCTTTCATGTGATATAGGACTTTTTGGTTTTTTTTGATAGAATGAAGATGCTGGCCTTAGGGGGCAAGCTTGTTGATCTGTTGTTTACCATGTTCATGTAACGTGTTTTATATTGCAAAATTCGACATGTAGAAAGGGGAAGAAGCATGAATTCCAGTTTAAGTATTTATGACAATCTTGGCGGAGAGCAAGGTGTTCGTGCATTGGTTGAGGCCTTTTATCCAATCGTAATGCAAAATGAAAAGCTGGCACCGCTCTTCCCGGAAGATATCAAGCCGGTAATGGACAAGCAATACATGTTCCTGTCTCAATTTTTTGGAGGTCCGGCGCTGTTTTCTGAAGCTTTTGGACATCCGATGATGCGTGCTCGTCATATGCATTTTGAGGTGACGGTGGAGCGAGCAGAGGCGTGGCTTGCCTGTATGAATCAGGCATTAACACAAGTTGGCGTAGAGGAACCTCTGCATTCGTTTATTTTACAGCGTTTATCAGGGCCTGCTCACCATTTTGTGAATACGCCATAGTTCCAAAGATATGAAAAGCCTTACGGGAGAGGGATGGAACAAGTGGAATTAGAGCCGCTGTATAAGGTGAAGGTGACATGTCATTATTGCGAGGCAGAATTTGAAACTTCACGGGTAAGACCAAGTTTGAAGCGGCCTTACCGGACAGATTCTGATTTTTGTGCGTATTACAAACAGGAAAATCCGGATTTTTATGTAGTCCGAATCTGTCCTTCGTGTGGCTTCGCTTCAACCGAAAATTCATTGGGGAATCTGAATGAGATACAACGCAAGGCGTTTATCGAGCAGATCGGAAACCGCTGGGTCAAGCGGGATTATAGTGGGGCAAGAAATCTGGAGCAGGCACTGGCTACATACAAATTAGGTTTGCTGTGTGCTCAGGTTATTCAGGAAAAGGATCGTGTTGTTGCTGGTCTGCTTCATCATATTGCCTGGTTATACCGGTATATGGAAGATCATACACAGGAGCATCGTTTTCTTGAATTCAGTCTGGGGGCTTATGTCAAAGTCTTTGAACGGGAAGGGACAGGTGGCAATGAAGCCAAGCTCCTGTATCTGCTCGGAGAACTGAATCGCAGAATAGGCCGGTTTCATGAGGCAGTCCAGTGGTTCGGCAAGGTCATTCATGACAAGCGGATCACGGATGCAGCGATGATTCGGGCTTCAAGGGAACAGTGGGGACTGCTGCGTGAACAGATGATATCTGGAAATCTGGAGCTGCCTGAAGAGATGCTGGAAGCAGACAAAGGGGCTGCAAAGCGCAGCCCCTTGTAAATTTATTCTAAGCATATTTATCGGACAGGACGACTGGACAACAGATAATCGTTATCGGTATCAATGACGGTCATGCTGCCATTACAGCATGGAAAGACAAGTAATTTCTTTTTTCCTTCATGGATGCGGATGAGTTCCTTGGGTTTGAGGGGCAATAGAACGTTGTTTGCACCACAAAAAGGGCATTGCTGTACATAGATATCGCCCATAATGACATCGTATGGCCAGCTGTTCTCAAAAGGGATCATTCGGACTTGCCTTCCTTGTCAGAAGGGTTAGCCGCTTCTTCTTTGGCCAGTTCTGCAATCTTCTGCATGAGAATATGTTGAGGCATATGCATCAGATGTTCCAAAGGCACGCCCAGAGATGCTGCTAATTTGACGGCCGTTTCAGCCGATACTTGTAAAGGTTTCATACACTTACCTCCTGAAAAAGTTGCTACATTATTTCTCTAGTATAGAGATACGTTGCGTATAAAACCAGTTTTTAATTCAATTCTTTATATCGAATCTACAGAAAGAGGTGCCTTATTAGATGAAAATGCCATTACATCCTGTATGGGATCTGGAGTCCATCTTTAGTGGGGGTTCTTCTTCCGAAGCGTTCGCCGCATATCTGAATGATCTCGAAATAGATGTACGAAAGTTACAGGATACCTTAAATCAGACGGCTACTCCAACGACATTGGAAGATACAGAAGCTTTTGACCCTATTCTTGAACTGCTGCAGAGCTGTTATGTGCGAATCTCTGAAGGGGCTGCGTTTGTATCTTGTCTGTCCGCTCAGAATCAGCAGGATAAGAAAGCGGCGCAGCTTCAAGGCGCTGTCAGTTCCATTGCAGCGATGCTCAGCAGCAGTAAGTCCAAATTCGACAATACGCTCAGCCAGACACCGGAGGATGTATGGGCTGAGTGGCTTGCGCGTCCGGATATACAGCCGTTGTCCTTTGTTCTAAACGAGAGTCGTACACAAGCCAAAGAGAAGTTGTCACCAGAGCTGGAGGGGATTGCTCTCGATCTGGCTGTGGATGGTTATCACGGCTGGGGCAAATTTTATAATACGATCGTAAGCAAAGTGAATATTCCATTTGAACAAGATGGAGAGACAGTCATGCTATCTGCAGGACAGGCTGCCAACAAGCTAAGTGATAGTGATCGTGAAGTGCGTGAGCGTGTGTTTGCGACATGGGAGCAGGCCTGGACAGATGTTGAAGATTTTTGTGCAGATACGTTGAATCATCTTGCAGGATTCCGACTGAAATTGTACGAGAAACGCGGCTGGCAGGATATTCTGAAGGAACCACTTGCCATTAACCGGATGTCACCTCAGACGCTGGATACCATGTGGGAGGTCATCAATGGAACCAAGCCGGTGCTTGTGCAGTATCTGGAACGAAAAGCCAAACTGCTCGGTATCGATAAACTGAGCTGGAGCGATGTAGAAGCACCAGTAGGCAAGTCTGTTGGAAAATTGACGTATGACGAGGCGGCTCTGACGATTGTTGAGCAGTTTGCGAGGTTCAGTCCCAAGCTGTCCGGTTTTGCGGAGATGGCCTTTGAGAAACGGTGGATTGAAGCCGAAGATCGTCCAGGCAAACGTCCAGGAGGTTTCTGTACCTCACTGCCGCTAAGTAAAGCGACCCGAATCTTTATGACCTTCTCGGGAACACCATCGAATGTATCCACGCTCGCACATGAGCTTGGTCATGGATACCATCAGCATATTATGGAAGAGCTGCCTGCATTGAATCAACGTTACGCCATGAACGTAGCTGAGACGGCCTCTACGTTTGCGGAGATGATTGTTGCCGATGCCTTGGTTCAAACCGCGAGTGATGAACAGGAGAAGCTGGCGTTATTGGAAGATAAAATACAGCGCAGTGTAGCATTCTTTATGAACATCCATGCACGCTTTCTGTTTGAGAATCGCTTCTATGAGCAGCGTAAGAAAGGCTTAGTAAGCGCAGATGAGTTAAGTAGATTAATGGAAGAGGCGCAGGAGGAAGCATACTGCGGAGTTCTTGCGTCGAATCATCCCCATTTCTGGGCGTCGAAGCTGCACTTTTATCTGACAGGTGTACCTTTCTATAATTTCCCGTATACCTTCGGGTATATGTTTAGTGCGGGGATCTATGCCCGGGCACAGCAGGAGGGTACAGCTTTTGCCGATAAATATGATGATTTGCTGCGTGACACTGGACGTATGACGGTTGAAGAATTGGCTCAGAAACACTTGGGTACAGATCTGACGCAACCGGATTTCTGGCAAAATGCTGCGAATCTGGTTATTGCCGATATAGAGCAATTTTTAGAAATGACTGCTGCTGCAAAATAACATAATAAAACAACTTCATTATGAAGGAACAAAAGAAGCTATCATGAACTGCCCTACAGGCATCAATGATGGCTTCTTTTTAGTTGTAATATCTCTTTTGAGGTGTGTGTATTTTTTGTCGTAAATAAATGAAAAAACTCGCTTTAAGGAAGAGGGATGGCAATTAATTGCGCAAATTGTAGTAATAATTACCCAATATTGGTTATATTTGTTGAGTAAGCTCGTATGATGTCATATAATGAGTCGTAAGTCCTTGATGTATAGGACTAAAAGCATATTATGAGGAGTGTTATCATGAAAATGGATCAACTTTCATTAGCAAGACAGTTAGATTTGGTGTTCAAAGAGCTAGATCAGGAGTTGTCAGGATTAGATTCAGGGGTAGTTTTTGTGCAAATACGAAATAACATTATTGGGAAATTTGGAATTCGACATAATCCGATATCGGGGAGAGATGGTCGGATCGAGGTGGAGGGAGATGGACTTAATCAATCTCAGCGGACTTCTTTCCGCGCAATGGCATTGGAGACATTGAAATTCAAGCGTAATTGGACACATGGCGAAATTAGTTATGACTTCACTGTAAGGCAAGGCATGATTATGATTGATGCAACGATGGAATCTAATTACAACATGGCGAACTTGATGATTCGCTATCCTAGAACGAATACATATCTGGATTCGGGAACGGGATCAAGCTCATAATTTAGCAAAACCTGAGAACGATATTATTTAGCCCATTGGAAAAGAAATAAAGCGGCACTTCCGAAGAAGGCCGCCTCTCTTTTCAAGCCACACTCAAGCAATAATTACGAGCTTACGAACGACCCGATAATTGCTGCTCAGCGATTTGTACCAGACGTTTCGTAATGTATCCACCCAGAGATCCAGTCTCACGGGAAGTATAGTTACCGTAGTAACCATCTTGCGGGATTGTTACACCCAGCTCTTGCGCAGCTTCCATTTTCAGTTGTTGCAATGCTGCGTTCGCTTGAGGAACAACCAGATTGTTGGAGCGGCTTCCGCCATCTTGGTTTTGACTTCCGTACATATGTCTCACCTCCTTGTGGGTTGGTGATGTTAGTATGGATCGAGAGTGAGGAAATATACATGATATGGTGTAAGGGAATATATGGATGATCAAAGGATGACATGTCAACTCAAAAAGCCGATCCAATGCGGATCGGCTCGTTTTGAACAGGTGCAAAAATATCAACGGAAGAGATCGTTCATATCATAAAATAAGGTTTTTTTAATCCGTTGGTGAAACAACCTCAATATGTGAAAATAGCTCAACAGGTTGCTCCGGTTCGAGTCGAATCAGTCCTGTAACTTCATCTTCCATTGGCAAATTAGGTGCATCCGGCAACCAGGTGTAAGGTTCAATACACAAGAATTGATCGGATTCTCCTTTGGTATACAAAACCCAATGCTTGAAAAAAGCTTCATCCACTGAATATTTCAGTGTATATCCATCTTTTCTCCGCAATTGAGCGACTGCAGGCTGACCTTCCGCAGCACGAAGCAGCGTATCCCAGTCCCGTCCTTGCATACTGATACCTTCACTAATGGAAGACCATTCATCATGCAACGCTTCTATTTTACCCGTAGGCAACTGTTCTTCATTTTGCGCGTACAATCCGGATACAGGTAACTGCAGCGTCCAGTCAGCAGGCTTACCGTCCAGCAAAAACCATGTATGATATCCCATCCCGAAGGGAGCAGGGGTTGAACTTAAATTCGTGACACGCAGCCGCTGGGTAAGTACAGTGTTTTGCAAACTGAACGTCATTTCAAGCTTCAGGGGAATGGGGAATTGTTCCATCCAGTGCTTTTCATCTTCAGTTAATAACTCCGTTGTAATTGCACATCCATCTTCATCTTCTTCAATATCACTGACACACCAGGACTGGCTGCGATGGAGACCGTGAATATGGTTACCATTCGCCGTATTCTGATCGAATTGATAGCGTACGCCTTCATATTCAAATTGTCCCTGTTGGATCCGTCCTGGTGGTATGAGTAACGGGACTCCAAAATGATAAGGTTTCTGCAAATAGAAAGCCAGATCGTTTTCGTCCGGACGGCGAACGATATCCCGGTTCTGCACCAAATCGCGAATCGAAATGATGTTATTTCCCAGACGAGGCAGCAGGGTGATTTCCAATTCACGGCTATGTAGGATATACGTGTCGTAACCATTCCATTGACCTTTGGTCACTTGTTTCATATCGATGCTCCTTTTCCCACTTGAAATCTGTCTGCAGGCAGTTATAATTGCGGAACCGCTGCAGGCGTGTCATTGTGATCATGCCAACTTTTTTGTGACATCCTGCAAGTTACTTCAAAGCCTCCACAGGATAAGCAATACCATCATAACAGATTTTCGTGGATCATGAAAAAAACCATCCTATTTTGACATTCAGGCTTGTGCACATTAAGATAGAATTCTGGAAGTCTTTTTTAAGAATTGAATGATGTTAAAGCGATGACGGGGACAAGTAGGCGAGGAGTATTTTCTTCAGAAAGCCAGTGGTTGATGCGAACTGGTGTGAACTCTTTTTTGAATGGACCCCTGAGTGTATAGCTGAACAGATCATACCTGTGCATGACGATCTCACTAGGATATACCGGTTATTCCACGTTACGGAACAATGAAGGCTTCTTCTTTTCTGCTTTATTCCTGTATGTCAGGTCAGCGGAGAGAAGAGCGAATAAGGGTGGCACCACGGTCTCACGTCCCTTGCGGACGTGGGGCTTTTTTGCGTTCGTAGAGCGGGGTTGTGTGGAGTTGTAGGTGAAGAATCAGAGATTTAAGATGAATCAGGGAGGCGTTTGAAGATGAAAACAGTATTATCAGGAATTCAGCCGAGCGGTAAGCTTACATTGGGCAACTACATCGGAGCGATTAAAAATTTTGTGAAGTTACAGCATGATTACAAGTGTCACTTTATGGTTGTGGATCTCCATGCCATCACGGTATCACAAGAACCAGAGGCACTGCGTGAGCAGTCCGAGGCGGTAGCAGCATTGTTTATCGCGGCGGGAATTGATCCGAGCAAATCAAACGTATTTTTGCAATCTCATGTACCGCAGCATGCGGAACTCGGCTGGTTGATGACAACGCTGACCTCGATGGGTGAGCTGGAACGGATGACTCAGTTCAAAGACAAATCTTCCGGCAAAGATTCTGTAGGTGCTGGTTTGTTCGTATATCCAGCTCTGATGGCTGCAGATATTTTGCTGTATAATGCGGATCTTGTACCTGTTGGGGAAGATCAGAAGCAGCATCTGGAGCTGACTCGTGACCTGGCTGGGCGCTTTAACCATCGGTACGGAGAATATTTCACCATTCCTGAACCTTATATTCCACAGGTGGGTGCTCGTGTTATGTCACTGGATGATGCCTCCTCGAAGATGAGTAAAAGTAATCCCAACGCCGGAAGTTATATCGCTCTGTTAGATCCACCCGATGTTATTCGCAAAAAAATAAGTCGTGCTACGACAGATTCCGGTCGTGAAGTTGTCTACGATCCGGCCAATAAACCGGAAGTCAGCAATCTGATGAGTATCTATGCGGAATGTGCGGGTATGACATTGAATGAGGTTGCAGAGCGTTATGAAGGCAAAATGTACGGTCCATTCAAGAAGGAACTTGCCGAAGTGGTTGTATCTGTAATTGAACCGCTGCAAGCAAGATACAATGAAATTCGAGCATCTGGTGAGCTTGCAGATGTACTGGAAACTTCGGCACGCCGAGCTGAAGAGGATGCTGCGAAGACACTGGATGCAGTGAAAGAACGGATGGGCTTTGTTCCTAGACGCAAATTGTAATCCGTACTACGGATTGAGCAGGTTTTCTAACCTAATATGATCGTGAATCGTTTATCATGAAAAGCAGGAATTATATAGGATGTGAAAAAAAGAAGAGACGGATGAAAGCATCTGCCTCTTCTTTTTGAATTTTGTTAACTAATGGTGTGGAACCCCGCTTAGGTTGTTGATTCGGAAGCCGAGCGGTTTTCCTGACGTTCTTTTTTAGCACGAATGACAAATCCCCAAACGACATTAGCCATGGACAGGATAAACAGCAGGGCAGCAAGCCAGCCATTGTAAGAAATCGTGATTGCTGTAACCGTTAACAACACAATTGATGAGAATGCAAACCATAAGGATAAGCCTTTGCTCATTGGGAAAAACCTCCATGTACAAATTTTATGAATTCTCGTATAACCTGAAGCGTACGAGCCATAATAATCTTGCAAGCTTGCAATACATTACAGACACAGATTGAAAGGAGATTTTAAATATGGCTCAAGGATCTCGCTCTTCTAACAACTTGGTGGTACCTCAAGCAACAGCAGCCCTGCAACAATTGAAAATGGAGGCTGCACAAGAACTGGGTGTAACCATTCCACAAGACGGATACTACGGGAACTACACTTCCCGTGAGACAGGATCTTTGGGTGGATATATCACCAAACGTCTGGTACAAATCGCTGAGCAGTCTCTGGCTGGGTCTGGCAAATAATTTATAAACCAAAGCATGAAAAGCCCGGAGCGGATAACGCCCCGGGCTTTTCCCGCGCAATCATTCCTATATCTGATTGTGCCCTGCAATCCATAGCTGCGTCAAGGGCGAGCGGATAAAAGTTTTTTATCCATTTTCTCATCGCTCAACCAGCCGACATACGTATCAATCGTTTCAAAGTTTCGATCCATAATCACTACGGCGACAAATGGATACTGTTTCCGATGTCGATACCGCACATCCGCCCAGCGAACCTTGTATCCGGCAGGAAGCTCCTCTACCTCGGCCACAGCATATGAAGTGAAGTAGAGAAATGCGCTCACTTCCGGGGCTTTGCGTGAAGCCACAACAGCTGCATGCGTGGATGATACGGCATGAAGACTCCAGGTCAGCTCAGACCCATCAATTTTACCAAGCTCATAACTTCCGTCTTTATTCGTTTTGACAACATGCCAGCGGCTCCACGAAATGGTTGGAATGACGATGTATTTGGCTGGTTCCGGGCTGTTATCCATACGTCTCACCCTCCGAACCACCAGCGCGCGAGCAATGGTACGCCATATATAATATATTCCGATCAGGATATACAACGTAGTGAAGAGTGGAGCAGGTGCAATGAGGTCGAACGCCCATAACAGAATCGCAATAACATGAGTTGTAAACAGAAACGGGTCAAAAATATGAATGATGTTCCAGGCAATCCAGCGTTCTGTAAAAGGACGGGCAGCCTGAGTTCCATACGTATTGAACAAGTCGGTGAATACATGTACGCCTACAGCTACGGCAGTCCAGAGGGCTACATGCCCAAGCGAAACTCCCGAAAAAATCAATCCGATCACACCCGTAAGCAGCAGTACCCATAACAACAGAAACGGCAGCGAGTGGGACATTCCCCGATGATTTCGAATATAGAGCGAATTACTTTTAAAACGCAGAGCAGTATCAATGTCTGGCGCCTGGGAGCCAGCGATCGTACCAACCATAACAGCGGCTGCGAGCATCGGATCGGCTGCAACGACAGGATCAACATAGGCGAGACCCGCCAGACCAATGCCCATGACAAAATGTGTAGAGGTATCCATAAAACGTCTCCTTTATAAGGTATATCGTCTTCAAAACATTAATCTTCTCTATCTAGGTGATACCCATATCTAGTGTATATTATCCACCAGCAAGGATGCAAAACATGCCGAGCTCTGGGAACAATCTGTCCAATTCCCAACAAATGTACGAACATTGTCAAACTATTCCCCCGATTCCTGTGATAAAATTTATATCGGAAGCAGAGTGAAGAGATCAAACATGTAGCAATAAGACTTTTTTTGTGAACATCATACTCTTGATAAACCGAGGTATGTACGGCAACGAAGGCACTATGTTATACATATGTATCACTGAACCCAAGCGATAACGCAAAATTGAAGGTAACACATTCAACGTTTACGTTGCGCTTGAAGGCATGAGGTATGCAGCTGAACAGAGGGCTTATATGGGGTTAAGTATGTATGCGTATTCACCAGTATAACGTTGAGGGGATGGGAAAAAGGATGCAGGTCATTAAGAAATATAAATGGACATGGATATTGCTTGGCATTGCATTGATTATGGCGGTTTACTTAATGTGGAACACGGCATTTGCCAGCAAGGAGAAATTACCCGAGATTCGTGAGATCCAACCGTTTTCCATGGAAAATGTGGATGGACGTAACGTTTCACTGGCGGATACGCAAGGCAAAGTGCGATTGTTTTACTTTTATTTTACCAGTTGCCCTGATGTCTGTCCGATTACGACATTTACTCTATCTCAGGTGCAGGACTTGTTGAAAGAGGACGGCACATTTGGGGACAAGGCGTCCTTTGTATCGATTTCTTTTGACCCGAAAGTGGATACGAAGGAGAAGATCAAAACGTTTGCCGACCGCTTCCATGCAGATTATTCCGGCTGGTATTTCCTGCGAGGGGATATGGATAAAACGAAACAATTCGCCAAAGAATCTTTTCAGATTCTGATTGAAGGCGAGAACAAAGATGATTTTGCTCATATGAATATGATTGGTCTGGTGGATGAGAATAACCAGTTGCGCAAAGTATATAATGCTTTTAATACAGAAGATGTGAAGCCGGAAGCTATTGCCGAGGACATTCGCAGACTGATTAAAGAATAGCGGTAAATGAAAGGCTGTCTCCGGTTGATTTAACCAGAAACAGCCTTTTTTAGTTGCTTTTTAATACGAATTTTGGTCGGGATACTGGATATACTCCTCTAACCCGGCCTTCTCCAATTGGGCTATAATGTATTCGTCAGGTGTGCCTTCGACCCCTGCATACCCGCGTCTGGTATACATTTGTACCGCATCAGGGAAAGTGTCACGCAGTACACCTCTTATTTTTTTACCTGAGCTGTCATTGTCCATGAATAAATAAACTTCATCATACCCCACTTTTTTGCGCAGTGACTCCAGTTTGAGGGAGTTCAGTGTTCCAAATGTACACAAAATATTGATCTCTGGACCAACCAAACGTTTGAGTTTACTACGATCATTCTTACCTTCGACGATGACATGAATAGGCATCTTGTTCACCCCTGATTCGAGAGCTGGTGTCGACATTCCCCGGGAAATGTTACAGCGAAAATCGACTGAATGTACTTATAGTGTATCTGGAAATGGGGGAATGATGCAAAGTTTGTTACCCGAGAACACTCTTGGCATCGGAAGATGAGAGGGATGCAGTAGGTTTGGTCGTATAATATGGGAGCAACAGGATACCAACCATTAATATGATAAAGGCAATAAAGTAAGGAGATACGCCAAGCCTTAGTTGTCCCGCTGTAATTGGGCCGATGAACGAGCCAATAGAGATTGCAATCGACTGCAATGAGAAAATGCGTCCGAGCTTGCTGCCGCCGCTTAAATGGATAAAGAGGGTAGCCATGGCTGGGAAAATAATGCCTTTGGACATCCCGAGCACAAATAATACGATGGATAACGAAATTTGCGGTATGGCTGCCATAACAAAAAAACTCATGGACATCAGCAGCACCCCGGCAACTAAACGCAGTTTGGCTGAGTAACGGTTAAGGAACAGCATGCTGAGTGTGAACAGCGCACCGATGCTAATGATGGAGAATAGCAATCCCGTTGACATCATAGATGAGTGCCCGCCTCCCCGGAGAGGCAGTTCAAAGAACAGAATACCTTGAGCGCAGGCGATAACCAGAGGCAAGATAAAATAACGCCAAGACACAGGCAGAAACGCTTTGGCCGACTCGGCTGACGTAGGACTGGCGTTAGTAGAGCCAGAAGTCGCGGGAGCAGGCTTCGCGGGTTCCGTCAATAGCTGCGGCTGGCGAACAAGGCCTCGCGGCATAGTTAACAATGCGATGACACCTGTCAGGATCAGCAGATAACCGAGACTGGAGAAGGTGGCGGAAAAGCCCATGGTGCCGACGATAACCGCACCTGCGGCTGGTGACACCACGGAGGCCAGCGTATGAACAACACCGTGACCCGACATGTATTTGCCCTGTTTCACCGGATCACTGGAGAGCTGTGCGAGAAGCGCCAGACACGCGGGAGACAGAAAAGCCAATACAAATCCACTGATGGAGCGCAGCGCGAGCAGCTGCCAAGGGGTGTGAACATGAGCCTGAAAGAGCAGGATGATGCCTGCACCTAACAGACTGAACACAATATATCGACGGCTGCCGTGTTTATCGATCTGTGTTCCGGCAATCAGATTGCCAGGCAGATGGGTTAAGGAATAAATGCCCATCATCCAGCCGATGAAGGTGGGAGCTGCACCGAGCGATATGGCAAAAGGCGTAAGAATGGGATACTGGGCATGCAAATCGAACACAGCTAGAAACAAAAACAGGTATAGCCAGATGGCCGTTTTCACTAGAGCCCCTCCTTGTTAGGCGATGCCTGTTCTTTCACAGGTCTTGAACGTGTCCACGTTCGTTGAACGAATCCTCATGGTACTACTTGTACGCCCCGCAGGACGAACTTAGACCGTTTATTTTTGCTGGAGGGGGCTAAGCTGACAGCAGGTTCGGAAATCATGTATAATATTCGGGAAGTCATTAATGAACTCTAATACGGAAGGTGTAATCATGAACATAGAAGTAATCAAAGAGTTTGTCATGCAGAACTGGCTGGTGATCGTTGTTGCGCTGATCATTTTGTTCTTTGTTCTCAATGTAGTCAAAACGATGTTAAAATGGGCGATTGCTATTATCATTATTGCGGCTCTGTTGATATACAGCGGCATCTCCATTGAACAGATCAAACAGACCGTCACGGAAGTTCAATCGAGCACGATGGACACACTCAAGAAAGAGGCAACAAGCATTATGCTGGAGGAAGCTTCCAAGGCAACCTATACGGCTGGACAGAACGGTGAATTTACGATTACCAGTCCTAACGTCGAGATCAAGGGGAGCACGAAGTCGGATAAAGTGGATGTCATATTCCGCGGCATTTCTGTTGGTGAATGGAAGCTGAGCAACGAAACGATCCAAACCTTTGTCGAACAGGCACAAAAAAACAAAACAGCACCTGCTTCGTAGTTAAAGGAGGAATGAAGACGTGCTGCAAACTTGGTTGGACAGCCTGAAGGAATTTAACGGGATTACGATTTTGCTGCTACTGATCGTAGCGGCTTCCTTATTACAGGGATGGGCCAGAGGGGCTTCACGTTCTGCGGGGAGACTCTTTGGTTTCCTGATGGACGGTATTATGGCGGTCATTGGCATTTTGTTATCCATCGGTTTAACGTTATGGCTCGCGCCATATGTGCAGCAATGGTTGTCTGACCATGCCGGGTCCATGCCTAATCGTGAGTTAAGCCGGTGGGAGCAGTTGTATTATACGCTGGTTACAGCGATTGCAGATTTTCCGCTCATGCGGTTCGCCGTATTATTTGTACTAAGTTATGGCATAATTCGTATGATTCTTGGATTTGTATCATCCTTCTTATTCAGCAGAAGACACGCAAGACATGAACAAGCTGAACCTAAAGGTATCATGAGTCGTCTGACAGGTGCCGTGATTGGAACCGTTATTGGTTCAGTACGCGGAATGATTGTGATTGCGGTACTGTTTATGGTCGTCAGTCTCTATCCGGGCAGCATGTTTAGCCGTTATGTAGAGGCTTCCCCAATCTATATGCAAGGTGCTAAATCGGTTATCGAGCCATTGTCGGGGACCTTTATTAAGGACAAGCTTCCTGTATTTACACAGGCCGTGCAGAAGGAACTTGGAGGTATTCTACAGCGGAAATATGAAGTGATTGATCACAATATCCCTGCTGATATTGAGCAAGCTGCGAAGGAGATTGTCAAAGGGCAGTCTACGGATGAAGCGAAAGCAAGGGCTTTGTATAACTGGGTTGGCACCCGGGTTCAATACGATTATGGGAAAGTCGATGATTACGAACAGAAGGGAATATGGCATGAACAGACCCCACAGAACACATTGGATACACGCAAAGGGGTATGTATAGATTATGCCCGTCTTTATGCAGTGATGGCTCGTTCCCAAGGTCTTGATGTCAAGGTTGTTACAGGACTGGGATACAACGGTCAGGGAGGCTACGGCCCTCATGCGTGGAATGAAGTGTATTTGAGTGATTCCCAAAGCTGGGTTCCGCTTGATCCAACGTGGGCTGTTAGTGGAGACTGGTTTAATCCGCCCAATTTTGCCGACACCCATCTGAAAGATCAGTCAGCCTGATATTATACCGGACAAGGTTCGAAATATGATGACGTTGCCAGGTTATCATGCCGGAAATAGATGTTTTCTGCGGTATGCATCAAGTCATGAAAGAGGTAGGATGAATGAAAAAACATTCCCATGAGAAGGATGAAATTGCGGACAAACGGCGCTTTAGCTACCGGATGAACGTATTTTTCTTCGCTTCCTTTGTTATTTTTAGTGTTATTATTGTGCGTTTGGCTTATTTACAGTTCGTTGAGGGCCCTGAGCTGAGTCAGGAAGAAGCGAGTAACATTACGAAAGATGTACCGCTTGCAACCGTTAGAGGTACCATCTATGACTCTACAGGAACGGTGAAGCTGGCTTACTCCAAGCCAATTCAATCGTTGTATCTTACATTGTACAAAAACTATGGCGATGTGGATGGTAAGCCCAATCCCAAAATTGGGGAAGTCCAGGAGATGGCCGGGCATCTACATGATGTGTTTGAAAAGTATAGAGCCCCCAATTCTGAATCTTTGACCGTGGATCAGATTATAGAGGAAATGGATTTGAATTCACGCAAGGCGAATGGTTTTATGCCACGTCTGATCAAGAGTGATTTGTCTGAAGGCGAGGTTGCTTATTTTCTCCAGCATAAGGATGAATTCAAAGGTATTCAGATTGTAGAAGAAAGTGTACGTTACTACGATCCGGACACGGTAGCTGTTCAATCCATTGGCTATTTGAAAAAATTCAAAAGCTCCAAAACATTGAACAAGTATAAAGAAGTGGATGAAGCGAACAAAACACAAACTGATCCTGGCCTGGTGTATACGGAAAATGAGTTTGTTGGATTTGATGGACTGGAGTTACAGTATCAGGATAAGTTGCGAGGCAAAAGTGGTTATACGTCGGTTGACGTTGATCTGCGTAACCTTCCTGAAGGTGTAGCGGGTACAACCCCGCCGCAAAAAGGGTATGACCTGATCTCCAGCATCAACAAAAACGTACAGGTGAAAACCGAACAGGCGATTATGGATCAGCTGAGCTGGCTACATCGCAATCCGGTATCCGGTAAATTACATCCGAATGCAAAAACCGGATTCGCCGTAGCGATGGAAGTGGATACAGGCAAAGTTGTAGCTGCAGCCAGTATGCCTGACTACGATACCAATGTGTGGAGAACGGGCAGCATAAGCAATGAAGAATACGATAAAATCAAATATATTTACCAGAACGGTACAATCCGAGGCTTCCTGCCAGGTGAATCCAAGAAAAGAGCTGAATCTGTCGTATTGCTCGGCTCAACGATTAAGCCACTGAGTGTATTGGTTGGTTTGAAGGAAGGTTTCTTCACCACTAACTCGGTGTATATCGACAGAGGTTCAACCACATTTGGCGGAGATAATCGCCGCGTACAGAACTCGTCGGGGCACGTTTACGGTGCCATGTACCCTCGTGACGCCATTCGTCATTCCTCCAACGTATTTATGATTGACGAGGTTGGTAAGAAACTGTACTCGCGATATGGTGCTAAGGGCGTTGGCGTATGGGACAAGTACATGGAGCAGTTTGGTCTTGGTATTAAAACAGGAGTGGACCTGCCGAATGAATGGCCTGGGCGTAAAGAATATGAAAACAAAACTGAAAGTTCCTTGACCAAACTAGCCTATGCTTCTTTTGGACAACAAGGAAAATATACAACCATGCAGCTCGCTCAGTATACCGTGATGCTTGCGAATAAAGGAAAACGCATGGAACCGCAGCTTGTAAAAGAGTTTCGGGATTCAGAAGGCAATGTGGTGGAGAAGGTGAAACCGAAGGTCCTTAGCACAGCAGACTTCAGTGATGCATACTGGAATGAGGTACAGCGTGGTATGGCCACGGAGGTTTCTTCCTTTGGCGGTTTCCCTTATGATTTTGCCAGAAAAACAGGTACGTCAACACAGAATATTGGAGGGAAGCTGGTGGATAACGGGGTATTTATCGCTTATGCCCCCCGTAACAATCCAAAGTTGGCTGTTGCTGTTATGATCCCTGAAGGGGGCTTTGGTTCCAACAGTGCCGCTCCGGTTGCACGCGCGATTTTTGATGCTTACGATCAAGAGTTTGGTTTAGATGGTATTCCGAAAAAGGATAAAAATAAAGAGACTGCAACGAGTGCGCAGTAATACAGTGCTGGAGATCGTCCACGCAATAAGCAAAAAGGCCCCCGGAATGGGGGTCTTTTTGTTGCTTTTTATGGAACCCAATCCTTTGTCTTACGTTATATAGAGGGAAGAGTGCTAGCCGAGAGCTAGAGAAATACAACGCTGTATTATTTATGAGTGGATCATATTACTAAAATGTAACCAAAAATAGAAAGACGTTACAGTCACCTTTTGTTAAGATTAAGAGGTGAAAGTTTGTTAACGCACGGAGAGGGGCTGCATATGTTTAAACGACTCAAGAATAAACCGCCGAATGAAGACGAGAGAGCGGTAAATAGAGCTTCCAGCGCCAGGCTGAATATATTTTTTTTCGTGGCTTTTGTTATATTCAGCATTCTGATCTTTCGGCTGGCATTTATTCAGTTTGTTGAAGGGCCTGAACTGACATATATGGAATCGACACGTAATACGAAAGATATTCCGCTTGCTCCTGTACGCGGACCGATCTATGATGCGACGGGGAAAGTGGCGCTTGCTTATTCGGAGCCAGTACAGTCGCTCTATGTACTGCTGTATGAGGATTATCGCAATGATGACCGCAGGCAGGAAGCGGAGGAACTGGCTCGTGAACTGGCAGATATCTTCAAGCGATTCAATCCGGGAGACGAGAATCAACCGGACACAGAGGAGATCATCAAACGATTGGATCTGGACCATCAGAAAACATTCGGTTATGTTCCAAGACTGGTCAAGTCAGATTTGACGACCCAGGAAATCGCATTTTTCTTGGAGAAAAAAACGGAGTATCCCGGCGTGATGGTGCTGGAAGAAAATGTGCGAAGATATGACCCCGACCGGGTCGCTGTGCAGGTCATTGGGTACACACGAGAATTTAAGCGAGTTCCAACGACACTCAAACAGTACAAAACCATCATAGAGCAGTCGGCATCGCAACGTGATCCGGGATTGGTATACTCCCAGGATGAGAAGGTTGGTTTCGATGGATTGGAGTTACAATACCAGCAGGAGCTTCGAGGACGAAGCGCATATCAATCCATTGATATTGACTCTCGTAATTTGCCTACGGGCGCGATGGAGTTGACCCCGCCAGAGAAAGGTTACAGTTTGGTCTCCACCATCAACAAGGAGGTTCAACTTGCGGCACAACAGGCTATTACGGATGAATTACGTAAGCTACCGAAAGCTATTACCGGTTATGCAGTAGCCATGGAAGTCGATACAGGAAATGTCGTTGCTATGGCGAGTATGCCAGACTATGATCCGAATGACTGGGATTATGACAAAATCAAATTTGTATTCCGTAACGGGACGACAGAGTCTTTTCCGCCTAACGATAATAAGCCAAGTCGCGCAGAGTCCGTTGTTCTGCTTGGATCGGTTATTAAACCGCTGAGTGTGCTCATCGGCCTGAAAGAGGGACTGTTCACTGCAGGACAGACCTATCCTGATAAAGGTTATGCTGTACTCGGCAAGGATGGAAGACAAGTGAAGAACTCACATTCGGCCTACAACGGTAATATTACCGCACGGAGAGCGATTGAAAAGTCATCTAATGCATTTATGATTGATATGGTGGGCAAGCGTTTGCTGAGCAAATATGGTGCTACAAAAGGCCTTGATAAGTGGGACGAATACATGAAGGATTTTGGTTTGGGTGTCTCGACAGGCATTGATCTGCCCAAAGAATTTCTTGGTCAGTTGGAGTATAAAGCAGACAATAATGAATCTGCACTGACACGTCTTGCATTTGCGTCATTTGGTCAGCAAGCCAAATATACGACGATGCAACTTGCCCAGTACACAACCATGCTGGCGAACAAAGGTAAACGAATGGAGCCACACCTGGTGAAAGAAATCCGGGACGCAGAGGGCAATGTGGTGAAGAAATTTAAGCCAAAGGTGCTTAATGAAGTGCAGTTTGCCGATGCACACTGGAACGAAGTGCATAAGGGGATGGTCACCAAGGTGAGTGCCTTTGACGGGTTCCCTTATGATTTTGCCAGAAAGACAGGAACATCCGAGCAAGGAACCGGCCCGAATAAAAAGGAGAATGGTGTCTTTATCGCCTTTGCCCCGCGGGAGAATCCAAAGCTGGCTGTAGCGGTCGTTGTGCCTGAAGGTGGGTTTGGATCGGTGAGTGCTTCGCCTATCGCACGCAAGATTTTTGATGCATATGATGAAGTGTATGGCCTGAACGGCATTCCGAAGGGCAAGAAGGATCAGAATCAGGAGTAAGATAAATTATCGAATCTCTAAAACAAGAACGAACTACGAAGAACGAACAATGGCGCGCTCATAAAAAACAGTTGATGAACTGCATTAAATAAACTTCATAAACTTTTGGACAGGCGAGGGAAAATATCCCTTGCCTTTTGTTTTTCCATCGGCTAAAATTTGCACAAGGGAAACATTATTAGACATGCTTAAAATTAAATACCATGTGCAACTTAATTAGTTGTGGACAAATATTTTAGTGGAGGGAAAGGGGAGGCCAGAATTGTTACAAGTTAAGATGAGGAGTATCCAACGCGGAGTCATTACCCTGGCATGCATTGTTCTGGTTATCGTGCTCACGGCTTGTGCTAACACACCGGAAACGGACGCCAACGGCAAAGTGCAGGTCACTGCCACAACGGGCATGATTGCGGATATAGCACGTGAGGTGGGTGGCGCCTATGTTGAGGTTACGGGATTGATGGGACCGGGAGTAGACCCGCATTTGTATAAAGCATCACAAGGGGATATTCGCAAACTGGAGCAAGCTAAGGTGATCTTCTATAACGGCCTGCATCTGGAAGGCAAAATGACAAATATTCTGGAGAAAATGTCCAAGAGTAAACTTGTCACCGCAGTTGCCGAAAAAATCCCTGAGAAGGAGTTGCATTCCGGTCAAGCGACAGGTGGGACGGAGTATGATCCACATGTATGGTTTAATGTAAAACACTGGATGAGTGCCACCGAAGCTGTTCGTGACACATTGATTGAAGCAGACCCTGATCATACTGAGCAGTATAAGGCACAGGCGGGAGATTATCTGCAGAAGCTGGATGCATTAGATAAGGAAGTACATGAGAAAATCGGACAGATTCCTGAAGCTAGCCGTGTACTAGTTACAGCACACGATGCTTTTGGTTATTTTGGTCAAGCCTATGGAATTAAAGTGATGGGGCTTCAAGGCATCAGTACCGCAGCGGAATACGGAGCCAAAGATGTAAGTGGATTGAGGGATTTTCTGGTAGAAAATCAGATCAAAGCGGTATTCATCGAATCAAGTGTACCTGCCAAAGCGATGGAAGCCATCATTGCCGGTGCAGCTGAGAAGGGGCATACCGTAAAAATTGGTGGCGAACTGTTCTCTGACGCTATGGGAGCCGAGGGAACCGAAAAAGGAACCTATATTGGAATGGTGCGGCACAATGTCGAAACCATCGCGGCTGCTTTGAAATAATAATTATCCAGAAGAGAGGAGAGCGAAGATAATGAATGATATGAACGCAACACAACAACCAGCAGAGAAGGCAACTGGTGATCTGATCGGACAAGGAATAAAGGTCACACTTTCACCTCTTCGTGTAAGCAATCTGGCAGTTGCTTATCACAAAAAGCCGGTGCTGAGCAATGTGTCTTTTGAGATACCTGAAGGAAAGCTTATCGGCATTCTTGGACCGAACGGTGCAGGCAAATCTACGTTGATCAAAGCGGTTCTGGGGCTTGTGCCGAAAATGCACGGTGAAGTAGAAATCTTCGGACGGTCTTATCGCGAAACACGGCGGCGTATTGGATATGTGCCGCAGAGGGAGTCTGTGGATTGGGATTTTCCAACTCATGCGTTAGATGTTGTCATGATGGGAAGATACGGACATCTGGGATGGTTCCGCCGTCCGGGGAAAAAGGAAAAGGATCTGGCCGCTCATTGTCTGGAACAGGTTGGCATGGGAGATTACATGTATCGACAGATCAGCCAGCTCTCCGGTGGACAGCAACAGCGTGTATTTCTGGCCAGAGCACTGGTACAGGATGCAGACCTGTATTTTATGGATGAGCCGTTTGCAGGGGTGGACGCCACAACAGAGAAAGCGATTATTTCCCTGCTGGAACAATTGAAAACGCAGGGCAAAACGGTGCTGGTGGTTCATCATGACCTGGCTACAGTGGAGGAATACTTCGATCATGTATTGCTGCTCAACGGACAATTGGTTGCGGCTGGACCAACGAGTGAAGTATTTGTAGCGGAAACATTACAGGAGACCTACGGAGGCCGGATCGCGATGATCGGCAGCCGATCGGAGAAAGGTCAGGTGTAGTCCATGTGGAATTGGATGGTCTCTATTCTGTCAGATCCGAACACACGCTGGATATTGCTGGGCTGTCTGCTGCTTGGCTTCAGTAGCGGTATTATCGGATCATTTACCTTTCTTCGTCGTCAAAGTCTGATGGGAGATACACTTGCTCACGCGGCACTGCCGGGAATCTGTATTGCGTTTATGTTGACGGAAACCAAATCGATTGCATTATTCTTGCTGGGTGCGCTCATTGCGGGCATTGTAGCAACTTTTGGGATTTCGTGGATCACCCGATTTTCCCGGATCAAGCAGGATACAGCAATGGGCATCGTGCTGACGGTATTTTTCGGTATCGGTGTGGTAATGTTGACTCGTATTCAACATAGCGCCAGCGGAAGCCAGAGCGGACTTGACAAGTACCTGTTCGGGCAAGCGGCATCGATGGTGTTAACGGATGTGTATGTGATGGGCGGAGTATGCCTTGTACTATTGGTGGCCTGCCTAGTTTGGTTTAAGGAATTTAAGCTCGTGAGCTTTGACCCGGGCTTTGCAAGAGGTATGGGACTGCCAGTCGGGGTATTGGAGCAGCTGATTCTATTGCTGACTGTCATTGCCGTAGTAGCCGGAATCCAAGCGGTTGGCGTGGTGTTGGTAGCAGCGTTATTAGTGACCCCTGCAGCGGCGGCAAGATGCTGGACCGATTCGCTCGCTCTTATGGTGCTACTGGCTGGATTATTCGGCGCATTAAGTGGTGCAGCGGGAACGATCTTCAGCACGTTTGTTCCTAACCTGCCTACAGGGCCGGTAACGGTGCTTGCGGCTACGGTGTTGTTTGCTGTATCTGTTCTGTTCGCACCGAGACGCGGGTTGCTCGCCCGCAAGCTGCGGAGTATGCAGGCGAAATCAACGTATATGCGTGAAGAGCAGGCTGCGTTGCAGATGCGTTCTACACAGACCCAAATGCGGAAACAGGGGGAGATGTAGATGGCCACAATCTGGATTATTTTAACGGCAATATTAGTATCCTCTGCTTGCGCCATCCTCGGTTGTTTCCTGATTTTGCGTCGAATGGCTCTGGTGGGAGATGCGATCAGTCATGCTGTACTACCGGGAATTGCGATAGCGTTTCTGTGGAGTGGTTCCAGAGACTCGCTGTGGATGCTCCTGGGTGCAACCGTATTCGGATTATTGACGGTATTCTTCATTCAGAGCCTGCAGGCCGGAGGTTTGTCTTCGGATGCTTCAATTGGCATCGTGTTTACGGCACTCTTTGCCGTAGGGGTCATCCTGATCAGTCTGAATGCACAGCATATCGATCTGGATCTGGACTGTGTCTTGTTCGGAGAGATTGCTTATGTGCAATGGGATACGTTAACTCTATGGGGGATGGATGTCGGACCACGAGCAGTGTGGATGCTGGGCATTACATTACTCGTCATTCTTGTGGTTGTTGGACTGTTCTACAAACAGTTCAAATTGTGTGCCTTCGACCCGGCTCTGGCGGCAGCTTGCGGCATTCCGGTCGTTTTGTTCCATTATCTGCTCATGGGGCTGGTATCCATGACATCGGTTGCTTCTTTTGAAAGTGTAGGCTCCATTCTCGTTGTAGGTATGTTGATTGTACCCGCGGCAGCGGCTTATCTGCTCACGGATCAGCTCGGCAAAATGATTCTGTACGCTGTCCTGATCGGTGCGGCTTCCTCTGTTGGTGGTTACCTGATGGCTTACGCAATGGATGCTTCCATTGCAGGATGTATGGTGGCTGTAGCCGGCATTTTGTTTGTACTTGCGTTGCTGCTGTCACCAAAACATGGCATCGTGCTTCGTTATGTACGTCGTAAATATGCGGTTCGGTGAGCACTGGTAATTAAGGCTCAGGAGTGGCATATCACATGAAACATGACTTGTACTTTGAATTTGCACAAATCAGTTGATTAACCAGACCGCTTGCTCTGCCGGCGGTTTTTTGGTATTTCCGATTTTCAAAAAAAGCTGAAATACAGCGTCAAAGATTCGAATACGGGTTACTTTGTTGCATATGCACGATCTGTGGTAAAATGGCGTTAGTTGTGACGTCCGGGGCGTCCGCCATTGGCGGATACCGGGCGATCTTGTTGTTTAAGAGAAAGAGAGAAATACTGGAGGAGGATTTACAGCATGAGTGAACTGAAGTATAAACTGCTCGCCCTGGATATGGACGGCACATTGCTCAATGATAATCATGAAATTACACAGGAGACCGCCAAGTGGATACAGATTGCGATCCGCCGCGGGGTGCATGTGTGCCTGTCTACAGGAAGAGCGGTATACCACGCTATGCCATATGCGGTGCAGCTTGGATTGGAGACACCAATGGTAACCGTCAACGGCAGTGAGGTCTGGAAAGCTCCGCATGATCTCCACATCCGTCATCTGATGGATCCGGATCTGATCCGCAAAATGCATGAGATCGGGGAGAAATATAACAGCTGGTACTGGGCATACTCCGTGGAAGAACTGTTTAACCGTGATCGTTGGACGGATAACATCGAAGGTTTGGAATGGCTGAAATTCGGATTCACCACCGAGGACGATACGATTCGTCATCAGATCATGATGGAACTGCAAGAGATGGGTGGTCTACAAATGACCAATTCCTCCCCTGTGAACATTGAAGTGAATCCGGCGAATGTATCCAAAGCTACCGGTGTAGCGGAAGTATGCCAGCTGCTGGGCATCGAGATGTCTGAGGTGGTCGCTGTAGGCGACAGTCTGAACGATCTGGCTGTCATTGAAGCCGTCGGTCTGGGTGTGGCGATGGGAAATGCACAGGAGCAAGTGAAACAAGCGGCAGATTTAATTATTGGAAGCAATAATGAGGATGGCATTGCTCATCTGATTCGTGAACATATTTTGAAGGGGGAGTAACCTTTGCTCGCAACCGTTGGCTGGATTTTAATTGTACTGCTGTTTGCAGTAGGTATGGCAGGTACGGTGTATCCGATCTTGCCGGGTGCAATCGCGATTTTCTTCGCGTTTCTGGTCTACGGCTGGTTCTTCAGCTTTGATCCGTTTGGGGTCCGGTTCTGGATTATCCAGATTCTGATCGTGGTGGTGCTGTTTGTGGCGGATTACGTAGTGAGTGCTTGGGGTGTCAAAAAGTTCGGCGGTTCCAAGCTATCGACAACGCTGAGTACCATTGGTGTGATCATTGGCCCGTTTGTGATTCCGGCTTTTGGGCTTGTCCTGGGGCCATTCATCGGTGCATTTATCGGAGAGCTGATCGGTGGTTCATCGCCGTCCAAAGCATCGAAAGTTGGGTTTGGCTCTGTCGTCGGGCTGTTTACCAGCACGGTGATGAAAATTATTTTGCAACTCGTAATGATTGTGTTATTCATTATCTGGGTGGTTCGATTCGCATAGACGTCAGGAATAGCTTAGGGCCGGAGAGAGATCCGGTGCGGGGGAAAGAAGGGGAATTCGTTTGTCTAAGAAGGAAACATTCATTAAGGGTACGCTCATTCTGGCTGCTGCCGCACTGATTGCAAGGGTACTTGGCTTGGTGCAGCGCGTGCCGCTTGAGCATATCCTCGGAGATATCGGTAACGCATCATTCACGATCTCCAACACGGTGTATTTAATGCTGTTAACTGTTGCAACGGCGGGTATACCGAGTACGCTGAGTAAGATGGTTTCGGAACGTTACGCCCTCGGACGTGCGGGTGAAGCGCAGCAGATTTACCGTGCCGCCCTGATCTTTGCGGCGGTGGCCGGCGTGGTCATGTCTGTTCTGTTATGGTTGGCGGCACCGTTCTATGCTACCCATATTTCCAAAGTGCCGGAATCGGTAAGTGCCATTCGGGCACTGGCTCCGGCCTTGCTGCTTTTCCCGGCGATTGCGATGATGCGTGGTTATTTCCAGGGACGCGGTAATATGACGGCAGGTGGCATCTCGCAGATCGTAGAGCAGTTTGCGCGCGTAGGTATAGCGATTTTGGTAGCCTATGTGATGCTGCAATGGAATTACGATGATCAGACGATCGCAGCCGGGGCGTCCTTCGGTGGTGTTTTTGGTAGTATCGGTGCTTTCTCCGTGATGTTGTATTTCACATTGAAGCAACGTAAGAGTGATCGCGCGGCACAGCTTCACTATGAGCGTACGGAGCAGCTTCCGATGCGTGGTATATATACGGATATTTTCAAATTATCGATTCCGATCGTGTTATCTTCACTTGCTGTTCCGGCAATCAATTTTATCGACTCTTCCCTCGTTGTTCCGCTGCTTAGTGGACGGATTGGTCTCGACGAAGCAACGGGCGTACTGGCGATTCTCGGTGCGAAAGCTCAAAGTATTGCGGGAATTCCGCCTATTCTGGCGATTGCCCTCAGTCAGTCCCTTGTGCCTGTCATTTCGGCAGCATTTGCCCGCAAGGATGAGTTGCATCTGAAAAATCAGGTTACCCTGGCAATGCGCATTTCCATTCTGACCGGGATGCCGATTGTGATTGCATTGTGTGCAGCGGCTTATTCGGTAAACGGATTGCTGTTCAGTAGTCTGGACGGAACGCCGATTATTACGTTGCTGACATTCGGCACCATTTTCCAGATTACAATGATGACAACAAACTCCATTTTACTTGGGGTGGGTAAACCGCGGATTACGATGATTAGTGTGGCAGCAGGTATTATCGTGAAGTTGATTGCGAGTCTCATTCTGGCACCGATCTTTGGTATTTATGGGATTATTATCGCAACTGCGTTGTGTTTCCTGGTCATCACGTATCTGAACCTGCGTGTGTTGCGCAAAATTGTGGATTTCTCGATTATGGGAGATCGCTGGCTTGGATTTATTCTTACGGTGCTTTTGGCAGGAGCTGTCGGGTTTGCGACCAACTGGACGGGGAATCAAATCTTCGGTGCATTCTTGCCTGCACGGGTGGCGTTCCTGTTAACCTGCATGGTCGTGGGTGTGCTGGTCGTTGTGGTATACCTGGTTCTGATGGTGATGCTTCGTGTCTTGCGTAAGGACGAGCTGGGTAGTTATCCGCGAATTCTGCAAAAAATTCTTCGTCCACTTATGCGTCTGCAACGCGGCGCTGGACAACGGGGATAAATTTAGGTAAATAAAGCGCGGTCTGCTCTGGTAGCGGACGGCGCTTTTTTTATTGTTATTGCATAAGGAGCTGGCATACGTGACGGTGAACTTTATCCTTGCAGTGGCTTTGCAGTGGCGAGTGCGTTGGATAATTTTTGATCCATGTTGTAGTATGACTCCACCGTCGATTAGTGGGTGATTGCTTGTACATCATGGGCGAGCGCTGTCTTTAACATACCGTACCGATGCTCATGACTCATCTCAAACAGCCAAGGTCTGCGTGGTGCGGTCAGGTATCCAAGGCAATCTCTCGTTTCAAACCAGTCATGTCTTGTAATGGGCTCATAGGGCGTGTCACCCCAGACGGTAAGCAACTCGGGAGAGTACAGACGCTGACCTTCCGGCAGCCATTCTTCGTTCAGTAAAGCTTCAGTATAAAGGTTATGGTCTCCTGGCTCCTCGTGGTGTTTGGTAAACAGGCCTGGCCAATATTCTGCCCGTGAGCCGCCGTGAGGTACGGTTCGCGAGAACTCCAACACTTGCTGGAGCACTTGCTCGACACCGAATAACAAGGCATACAGTCCTTTGCCGAACTGGATACGTTCATTTAATTTGCCAAAATGTTCGATGACTCGCCCGGCAAGTCCGCCTCCTTGTCCAAGAGGGAAAACGATGTGGTTCAGGCCAGCCAGATTATGCAGATGAAAAGCAGGCTTGGAAAGTACTTCTTTTTGAAAATACGGATGCTGTACCACCCGGCTCTCAATATAGTTTTGCTCATTAATAATTAAGGCCACACTGAGGATGGAACTGCATCGTTCCAGCCAAAAGCGTTCCCAGAACGGCGTCATAAACGCCGATACGTGAAAGTGCGACAACAGATGGAAGCAGCTTCGCCCAAGCCGCCGACTGTGCATATACAACTGCAACTGAGGATATGCATCTTGGAAAATAAGGGCATTGCACCGCTCCAGCAGGCGATACATATGCTCGCGATCCTCCTGATTTTGCAGATTATGCATCAGGTCGCTGTGTAAGTCGGTCATATGATATCCGCCGTTGCGAGATACCATGTGCGCCAGCAGAGCCCAGTGCAGTTCGGGGTACTGCTCATAACATTCCAGATAAGCAGCTGTGCGGGTCACATTACTGCGATTCTGCTGCTGCGTTAAGGTCTTGATTTCTTCGAGAATGATACAATCTTCCTCACAAACCAGTGCACTTTGTGCCTGAATGTTGCGCGTAGGAGAGGATTTGCCTGTTGTAGATATTAAACGCTCTACCTCAGCCTGCAGAGCAGCAGCAGTATCTGCATTCCAGTTCAGGTCACGTGAAGGGTGTCTGAGCTGGGAGGAAGCATGCCAGGCAGCCTGTTTACCGCGCCATACTTCCATGGCAGCTCCGGGAATGGAGCGAACGATCTGCATAATGGAACCATGGTGATGCGTTTCCGAAGAATCGCTTCTGGTGGAAGTCATGAATGGAACATCCTTTCATGAAAAACTGTGTTTGATGAGCCAGGACTTGTGGTTATTCTAAGTATGCGCCGAACATTTGACTTCCAATCACCAATTTGCTTCACTTAGATGTAGACAAGGTACAGAAAGGGAGATGTGACAAATGGAACAGATTACATCCAAAACGGAATTTGATGTGGCGATTCAATCCCCACGTTTGACAGTAGCCGTATTCAAAGCAGACTGGTGTGGGGACTGCAAATACATCGATCCATTTATGCCAGAGGTGGAAACGAAGTATGAGCGTGAACTGACATTGATTGAAGTCGACGTAGATCAAGTGGGACCAGTGAGTCAGGAACAAAACATTCTGGGCATTCCGAGTTTTGTAGCCTACACGGACGGACGGGAACTGGTGCGTTACGTGAACAAACTGCGCAAGTCGAGAGAAGAGATCGAGCAGTTTTTGGATCGCGCGGTTGAGGTGTACAACACAATTCACAAGTAAGGTGAGCTAAATCGAGTTGTAGATACGCGGAGCTGCGAAATTACGAAGCTCAGCCGTGCCAAGTGCCAGGAAAGTAATGATGCTGCTGAATTACATCGTGAAAAAGGATATTCAGTCATTTTGGCAAAATACTGAGCGTATTAAGGGAATGAGTAAAGTATTGCTAGGAATGAATTAACCTAAAGTTGGGTAAACTGTGAACAAAGTATGCAAACACAAGGCTGTCGGTTGAGCCATAATTGGGCTTAAGACTGCCTTGTTTTTTTGTAACTCATACTTTAACGATCACCAGCGACGCTATTTTGAACTAAAGGGTGTTTTTTGACCATTTATTGGAGTGTTTCTTCGATACAAGCTCCCTGGGGATGGTTAGAATCCGAAAAGGGGCTTTTTCTGTAAAATAAGCTTCGTGGTGATCGTTAAAATTTGAGACCGGGCAGTTGATGTGTTGAATTTGACGAACCTAAGCTAATAAATGAAAAGTTTCAGGCTACCGAGTTTGTTCGTGGCTTACATCATTTAATTTAAGATAAATAAATTCAAATATAATGACCTCCGGGTCAAAGTTTTAACAGACGTTAACATTTTGTCACAAAGCGCGGCGTCAATGATGATTTTATCCGGTATAATGAAATAGTTGTGAAATTAGTGTCAATGTTATCAAACAAGTTGGTGCAAGGACTGTTTTTTGCATCAAGTAGTGAAGAAATGAAATTAGCATACTAATCAAGCGAAGATATGCTTCGCCATCTTAAACCAACAGCGGGTGAGAAAAAATTGAAGCACTTAACACTATTTAAATGGTTAACCGTATTAACCTGTCTCGTCATGTTCCTGGCTACCTTCGGCGGTGGAATTGTGACTAAAACCGAATCAGGTCTTGGCTGTGGAAACGAATGGCCTTTGTGTAACGGAAAGCTTGTGCCAGCTCATACTGTGGCCTCACTGATTGAATACTCCCACCGTGCCGTCAGTGCACTGGCAGGGTTGCTATCCATTGCTTCGTTTGTTGCTTTCTTACGATTTGGCAAACAGCGTCGTGATCTGCAATTATTCTCGTTACTCACTCTTATATTTGTGATCATTCAGGGAATCATGGGTGCATTTGCGGTTGTTTTCTCGCAGTCTTCAGCGGTTATGGCACTTCACTTTGGATTCGCGCTCATTGCCTTCGCCAGCTCGTTGATGATGGCTCTTGGCATTCGGCAGGAGGCGAAACATGGCGGCTTGGAACGTCTGAATCAATATCCTCGCGTCAGCAAAGGATTCCGCAACCTGGTCTGGTTTTCAACCATCTATACGTATCTGGTTGTATACACAGGGGCGTTTGTAAGCCATACGAATTCAGCTGGCGGTTGTTCCGGATTCCCGCTCTGTAACGGACAGGTTGTTCCAGAACTCTCCGGCGGAGTAGCTGTTGCTTTTGCCCATCGTCTGGCAGCGGTGTCGCTCGTGATCGTGATTGCGATCCTGGGACATTTTGCTTATCGTAAACATCCGGATAACCGCGAATTGCGGACACTGGGTGTGTTATCCGTCGGTTTGATCCTGTTGCAAGTGGTCATCGGTATGATCATGATGTGGACGATCAGCCGTCCGGAAATTTACATGTTTGTGGCGCTGGCACATATGCTGGACATTGCCATACTGTTTGGTATTCTCACGTACATGAGCTTCCTTGTGTACAAGCTGCACCGTCCGGCGAACCGTTTCTAAACAGCTTATGAATTTTGTGTTTACCAAGAAAGGTTAGTGCGTTGTCCTGAAGCTGCGCTGGGCCATGTTGGAAAGTCCACCATCCGGTGATGTAGATCATTGGAGAGGTGGACTTTTGTTTGATGTTGAAGGTTGCAGGGCAACCTAAACCAAGTTGTCATGATTAACAAATGACCAATGAATGATGAACGCTATTTCGAAACTCTTGCTTAGTTTAGGCTTAAGCTGCATGTTCAGCTGTTCAACAGCTGTGAAGTCATATATTTTGCTTCATCAGTGGAAAGAGGAGGCCATCTATGCTGCGTACTTTATTAGGTGAAAAGCCACGAGTGAATCAGGGGAAATTGAAGGAAGCTATGGATACCATGGCGTTCACACTCGAGTCTTTTGAGAAACAGATGTATATAGACCATGATCCGAACCATGACTATCGAAAATTGTATGTATGGACACAGGGACTTATATCCTCGTTGGATGAGCTGGAGCAGAGTTATTTTGCCGCCGCACATTTTCGCAAAAAAGTGGTTGCTGGCTTCGTGGAGGATATGAATGCTGCTGAAAAAGCGGAGTATGCTCGGTACGTTTATTTTTACAAAGATGCATTTATTCGGTGTTTCGCTATTCTGGACAAATTGGGTACCGTATTAAATGAAATATTTCAATTGGATACATCCAAAACGAAAGTGCACTTCTCTTATTATACGGTGCTCAGACAGTTTGATTATCACCGGGAGCATCATGCATTGGCCTTGCAATTGATACAAATTAAGGACACCTACCGTGAACCGATGAGCAGACTGCGTAAGCGGCGTAATATGGAAATACATTATATGAACTCTGAGATGCAAGATGATCTGTGGCAGTTACATCAGACGATGCAGGGAAAAGTGAAGCTAGAGGATCTGGATCAGCATTTGCTGGAGATGCGGCAGGGTGTAGATATGGTCTGTGAAACGCTGCATACAGCGTATCGATACATCAACCGAATCTGGCGGAAACAGATTGTGAGACGTTAAGCATATGTTGCATTTTAAATAATACCATTTGACAAATCGGAATACTTTGAATTATACTGAGTTCCAGATCGAATCTTACATGGAATCGTGTCTATAACTTAGCATTTGATGCAGTTCCGTCATTATACATGATGAACTACATGAACCTATATAAACCTACAACTTTATATTTCTCTTATCGAGAGTGGCGGAGGGACAGGCCCGATGAAGCCCGGCAACCGATCTGCGATGATGGCATGAATGTCATTCATTGTGGGTGTTAGGTGCTAATTCCTACAGAATCATGATGCACATGATTTTGGCAGATGAGAAGGTCATTTCACGTGAAGAGCCATCTTTGTATCTGCAAAGGGGCTCTTTTTTGCATAGAAAGGGGAGTTTTCCCTTCCTTCGGGTAAAGATATATGTAGGTGATGGGGAAGGAGCAGTACTATTGATTGAACTGGTTGGATTAACCAAGACATATGGCAAACGTGCCAAAGCAACGACGGCGTTGTCAAACCTTGATCTAAGCATTCAGAAGGGTGAAATATTCGGCGTAATTGGTCACTCGGGTGCAGGGAAAAGTACTTTGATTCGATGTATCAATTTACTTGAGCGCCCGACGGAGGGCGAGGTGTGGGTCGATGGAATGAACCTGACCGAGCTTAGCAAAAGCGAACTGCAGCGGCAAAGACGCAAGATCGGTATGATCTTTCAGCACTTCAATCTGCTGTCTTCTGCAACGGTGTACGACAATGTCGCTTTTCCGTTAAAACTGGTGAATACACCTAAGGATGCAATTGATCGCAAAGTGAAGGAAATGCTGGCTCTGGTGGGTCTGGAGCAGCATAGCAGCAAATATCCGGCACAGCTGTCCGGCGGTCAGAAGCAGCGGGTAGGCATAGCGAGGGCACTTGCAAGTGATCCAAGTGTGTTGCTCTGTGATGAAGCAACTTCAGCACTTGACCCGCAGACAACCAATTCGATTCTGAAGTTGTTGCTGGATATTAACGAGAAGTATAATCTGACCATTGTGCTGATCACTCACGAGATGCACGTCATTCAGAATATCTGTGATCGAGTGGCTGTTATTCATCAAGGCGGTATCGTGGAGCAAGGGCCAGTAACGGAAGTGTTCCTGAAACCGCAGCATGCGATCACAAGGGATTTTGTGTCACGTGACAGCGAAGGTGGACTGGCACTGGAAGAAACGATTTTGGCGAATGCCGGAACGGAGCTGCCAGCAGGTGGTTCTTCCAAACTGGTGAGAATTTCATTTCTCGGAAATAAAACGTATGAAGCGATTCTGTCGAGAACGGTTCGCAAAACAGGTGTGGATTTTGCCATTCTGCAAGGCACGATCTCTACAATCAAGCAGGTTCCTTATGGTCAACTGACTGTGCGTTTCGAAGGTGACTCCCGTGCGATTGAGCAGACCTTGTCTGAACTAACCGCAGAAGGACTTGATGTGGAGGTGCTGCGATAATGGATTTTTCCAAAGTATCCTGGGAAGAGGTTGGCACGGCTTCCATTGAGACATTGCAGATTTTAGCAGCTGCCGGCTTGTTTACTGTCATTCTGGGATTGCCGCTCGGTGTAATTCTGTTCATGACAGGGCGTTCGGCATCACCGAAATCAAGAATAACCTACATTATATTATCTGTCATTGTTAATATTTTGCGCTCTGTACCTTTCATCATATTAATTGTTGCTCTTATTCCGTTTACGCGTACGCTGGTGGGTACGGCTACAGGCGTGCTTGGTGTCATTCCGCCGCTTGTAATCTCGGCTGCTCCGTATTTCGCACGTCTGGTAGAGAATACCTTGCGTGAAGTGGATCGCGGTGTCATTGAAGCAGCACAGGCGATGGGGGCATCCACAGGACAGATTGTCAGACGGGTGTTACTGCCCGAGGCGTTACCTGGCTTGCTTGCCGGAGTTACGATCACCATCGTTACGCTGGTGTCTTATACGGCCATGGCGGGTATGGTTGGCGGTGGAGGTCTGGGAACACTGGCAATTAACTATGGATACTATCGATATCAGAATGAGATCATGATCATTTCCGTTGTGTCTATGATTATTCTGGTTCAGCTTCTGCAGATGATCGGCGATCGTCTGGTCATTTATTTCACCAGGAAATAACAGATAGAAGAAAAAAATTGCGAAGGGGTTTTACAGATGAAAAAATGGTCTATTGTTCTACTCAGTGTGATGATGATTGCTGTACTCGCAGCATGCGGTAACAACAAAAAATCAGACAGCGGTGCAGATAACGCAGCAGGTGCTCCACGTACCGTTGAATTGAAAGTTGGTGCCTCACCAACACCTCACGCTGAAATTTTGGAAAGCATCAAACCTGCACTTGAAGCACAAGGCATTCGTTTGCAAGTGGTGACGTTTAATGATTATGTACAGCCTAACCAACAGCTGGAAGACGGCAAGCTGGATGCGAACTTTTTTCAACATCAGCCGTATCTGGATGTGCAAAATAAAGAGCGTGGATTTCATCTAGTAGCTGTAACTCCGGTCCATGTTGAACCTTTTGGTGGTTACTCCAAAAAGATTAAATCGTTGGATGAGCTGAAAGATGGCGCGAAAGTAGCCATTCCTAATGACCCTTCCAATGGTGGACGTGCACTCTTGCTGTTGGCGAAGAAGGGCCTGATTACACTAAAAGACAATACAAATATTACATCCACGAAGCAGGACATTACAGCGAATCCGAAAAACCTGGATATCATTGAACTGGATGCAGCCATGATGCCTCGTCAGCTGGATGAAGCCGATCTGGTATTTATCAATGCAAACTATGCTCTGGAAGCCAATCTTAATCCGGCTAAAGATGCATTGTTGATCGAAGACCTGCAAGGCAACCCATATGCGAACATTCTGGTGTCCCGTGAAGATAACAAAGACGCAGATGCGATCAAAAAACTGGCAGAAGCTCTTCACTCGGAAATGGTGAAAAAATTTATCAAAGAACGTTACCAAGGTGCAGTTGAACCTGCATTTTAAGGTGGAGTAAATTAAAACACATATTGCTGATTCATGTTATGACAAAGGCCGTTACTTTCTAATCTAGAGAATAGCGGCCTTTACTCATTGCTGTTTTGTTCATGAACATATTATGTATTGTCTGTTTTTGAACGTGTGTCAGATGAACGGTAGTAGGTTAATTCATTCTGTTCTGCACTATGTTGCTGCTCATGTTCTTCATCGTTATATTCTCGGGTTACCGGGTACTGTGTTTCCTCTTGATGAAGTGCATCTCTCTTCTGCTGATATCTAACCCAGCTAAATAACAATATTAATCCAATCAGACCCCAGTACCATCTCTGCTTCAAAAATCTCCAAACTCCTTCGTCTTCAGCGGTAAAAGGAATGCCTCCCAGAACGAGGCTGTTCAGGCCAAGACGCGATGTCTGGTCTGTTTTATTATTATAATCGTCATACTTATATCCGGGATTCACGGTTAGGTGCTGAAGTACTGTATCTTCAAAAGCAGCACGATTTTGCTCCAAATTAGCCTTTTCGGTTACAAGAATTGCAGTGATATAACCTTCGCGAGTTAAGAGATTAACATTATAATTGACCAAGGCTTGTTCGTAGCTATCTTTGAAGCCAAGTGCATAAATCAGTTGATGACTGGAAGGATTATATTCAGGTTCAACCTCCCACCCTGTTACATGCAGCTCGTTTTCTCTGGTTGCATCACGGTTATGTTCGACTTCCCAACGGATGTAGTTGCTTAATAACTCGTGAGCATCCAATTGATTTTCGTCATCGTCATGAATGTGCCCGCTCTGTACGTATTCGAATATGACGGACCATGAACCCATAGGGTCGTTACTGTACATGCTTCCGATCTCATTCCCGTTCGGCTGATTACCCGTATCCAGCATCGAACGTTGTGTATCCGTTTTACTTAGGAATGAGTAGTTTGCTGGAAGCTTAAGTGAGGCCTTCCCATCCAAGGATACAGTGTTCGGTCCGTCCACCCATTGGTATTCATGGGATGAGGTAGTATTCTCATTGTCAGCGGAGACAAGTCCACCACCGGTTGAGAGTAAATAATGCATTAGCACCAATGCCATTGTGAGCCTAAATGAAGCAGATTTGAACCATTTCTTCATTGAACACGATCCTTTCAAAAATGAAAATAATATTCTTTTTTAGATAAGAAACGACTTTAAGACATTATCATAGGTGTTTGGCTTAAGCAAGATAAATCTGGATGATCAGGACTTATTTGTATTAATAAATAATTGGAACAGATTGTGAGCACCTGGAAGTTGTGAGGGAAGCCTAAATCTTTTATACTGGATGAGTGACTGCTCTTTGAAGAGGGGGATGAACGTGAAGGGAAAGATTGCCCTCATAACGGGAAGTGCCAAAGGCCTTGGGAAAATGACAGCCCTCAGTCTGGCGGATCAGGGATGTCACATTGCCCTTAATTATGTGCACAGCAGATCGGAAGCGGAATCGCTACAAGCTCAGATTATCGCCAAAGGGGTACGTTGCATTGCCGTTCAGGCTGATATATCCAAAGCGGAAGAGATTCATACACTCGTTACAGCGGTGGAAGCCCAGCTGGGTCATATTGATATTTTAGTGAATAATGCGGGTCCATTTGTGCGTGAGCGCAGGGTGTTCGCAGACTATTCTGAAGCAGAAGTGCAAATGCTGGTGCAAGGTAACCTGCTGGGACCGATGATTCTGGATCAGCTCGTCCTGCCCGAAATGCGCCGTAAGCAATGGGGACGGATTATTCATTTTGGCTTCAGTCATGCGGGTGAAGCAAGATCCTGGCCTCATCGTGCCGTATATGCTGCTGCCAAGGTAGGTCTGGTTTCGTTTACCAAGACCCTTGCGGTTGAAGAAGCACCCTATGGGATTACGGTCAATATGGTGTGCCCCGGAGATATTCGTGGTGCGAACAAAGAGAAAACGATTGATGATATTGCAGGGATACCCGATAAGGAAACGCCGAGAGGGCGGCCGGGTAGTGGAGAAGATATTGCACGAGTGATCACGTATCTGTGTCTGGATCATTCGGATTTTATAACAGGCAACATTATGGACGTATCAGGCGGGCTTGATCCGATCAGGCCTACAATCTGATGGAATTACAAAAAAAAGAGCCTCTCGCTTCTGACGAAGCGAAAGGCTCTCTGAGGTTTATTTCGTGAAGGATTGATTAGAATACTTGTACGACTTCTTGTACACCCTCAACTTCTTCAAGAAGGGCGCGTTCAATCCCGGCTTTTAATGTAATGGTGGAGCTTGGGCAACTGCCGCAGGCACCGACCAGTTTCAGCTTAATGATGCCGTCCTCCACGTCGACCAGTTCCACGTCACCGCCATCGCGTTGCAGGAACGGACGAAGTTTATCAAGCACATCAGATACCTCATCATACATGGTGCTTTGTGCGTTTTCGCTCATATTGTTCAACTCCTTTCCTTCCTATATTATATTACAAATGACCATAAATTAAAATGGTCAAACAAAGCAGGTGAACTGAAATGAGACCAATTATTGAATTTTGTGCTAACAATATGCATTTTGGCACCGATGAAATCATGGATCAGCTGGATGGAAATCCAGACTATGATGTGATCGAATACGGCTGTCTGACCAATTGTGGTCAATGTTATATGACGCCTTTTGCCTTAGTTAATGGTGAAGTGGTCACCACGGACAAAGTGGAGGATCTATATAACGCAATTTTGGCCAAAATTGCCGAAGCTGACGCCTGGGAAGCGCTGGATCTCGATTAAACGCAATTAACCGAGATGGCGTTTCGACATCCAGAGCACGCCACTTTTCAAAATACGAGGTACCCGTCCCATCATGGACGTTTTGCCCATCAGCCCAAATCCAGCCTTCTTGCCAAGTGCGCCCAGTGTGCCGCGAAGCTTAAGAGGTTGCGGATTGGGCTTTTCGCCTTTCCAGAGGGCATGCTGAATATGAGCGATCTGTTCACCCTGAACCTCCGCAGCCTGACCACTTGGTGCATAAGGGACACTCGCACAGTCACCTACCACGTAAACGTCAGTATATTCCGGAATTTGATAATATTCATTTAATACGACGCGACCTTGCGGGTCTTTTGTTACATTGAGGTCTTGAACCACTTTCACCGGTTGAATACCTGCCGTCCATACAACAGCATCGGTCTGGATCTGTTCATCGCGGTTGTAAATTGCATTGGGCTCAACCCTAGAAATGGCAATATGTCCTCGTGCTTCAACCTGATGTTCGCCGAACCATTCGTGAACATAAGAGGAGAGACGCTGAGGGAATGCGGATAATACACGTTCACCACGATCCAGAATGCTGATATTCAGGTCGGGTCTGCTTTCACGTAATTCGGCAGCCATTTCAACTCCACTTAAGCCACCGCCCACAATGTGAACATGACCATAAGCTTTAACTTCATTAAGGCGCAGATACGTCTCGCGTGTTTTGCTGAAGCTTTGAATGGTACAGCTGTATTCTTCGGCACCAGGTGTATTGTGAAAACGATCCGTACAACCTAGTCCAATCACTAGCTTGTCATATTCAAGCGGTTCCTGACCTTCGAATTCGATCTGACGCTGTTCCAGATTAATGGCAGTTACTTCACCGAAACGGTGTGTCACTTTCTCATTTACCGGAAATTGGATACGTAGGTCATAATCCGATACCGTTCCTGCTGCGAGTGCGTAATATTCGGTCTTTAATCCTTGAAATGGACTCCGGTCCACCAATACAATTTGCGTGTCTGCCGGAATTTTACCTTCCAAAAGTTCCTTGATGATCGTGAGGCCGCCATAACCGCCTCCAAGAATGACGAAATTTTTCATGACTCGGCTTCCTTTCTGCATCAGTCCCACTGCTGGGGCTGCAACCTGTAAAGCAGCCATGTTAGGACATCGCTGCTCTGCTTGTTGTTGTTAATAAAAGATAGATGAGATTAAGAATTTCATTTGCATAGTTTAAAAATAGGAAGTGTAAATTTGAGATATATGGCCACAGCTATGCATCACTCGTTGCAAAACGTTCTCCTGGTTTAAATAAGTTTCGTTCGGAAGAGTGATGCAGCTGCCACTGTTGTGTTAGATACCCTAGGTGCGAGTAAGTCTACTCGTAAACCTGAATTTCATTATAGAATGTATCACGTTCCACAGGGATGCGGCCTGCGCCTTTGACAAGCCAGATCAGTTCTTTGCGTGTCAACCCTTCCGGTGTCAGTGCGCCGGCAGCATGGCTGATTTTTTCGCGTACAATCGTACCATGCACGTCAGATGCACCGAAGCTCAGCGCGACCTGTGTCAGCTGTGGACCGATGTTAATGAAGTATGCTTTTACATGCTGAATGTTATCCAGCATCAGGCGGCTGATCGCAATCGTTTTGAGATCTTCATAAGCGGAGTTACGGCGCATAATGCTTGCGGATTTGCTTTTTGGCTGCATGGACAACGGAATGAATACCATAAATCCATTGGTTTCATCCTGCAATTCACGAATCTGTACCATATGGTTCACACGATCCTCATAGGACTCGATGGAGCCATACAACATGGTGGTATGTGTACGCATGCCCAGGTTATGAGCGGTACGGTGTACTTCAAGATAGCGATCCACATTCGCTTTATCTACACGCATTTTTTTGCGATATTCATCCGATAGAATTTCTGCACCACCGCCCGTCAGGGACTTCAGACCTGCTTTTTGCAGTTCTTGCAGAACTTCTTTGATGCTCAGGCCGCTGATACGGGTGAAGAAATCAATCTCTGCCGCAGTGTAAGCTTTCAGCGTAACATCCGGATATTTTTCGTTTAAAGCACGCAGGGAATCGACATAATACTGAAAAGGAACATGGTTATTATGTCCGCCGACGATATGGAACTCACGCACACCTGGATGAATATGCTGTTCCACATAATCGATCATTTCCTGACCGGATAACGTATAAGAGCCTTCCTCACCCTGGTCTTTGCGGAAATTACAAAATGCGCAGTGAGCTTCGCATACGTTGGTGAAATAAAGGCTCATGTTCTCAATAAAATATACTTTCTTGCCGTTTTTCCGCAAATTGGCCTCATTGGCCAGCTGGCCCAAAGTCAGCAGATCATCTGTTTCATACAGATAGACGCCATCCTCAACGCTCAACCTTACGCCGTTCTGTACTTTCTCAACGATTTCAGCCATTCTTTTGTCTGTGAACGGTGTTACCAATGTAGACATGCTGTTTCCTCCTGTTCTTTACCGGACTTCGAGTTATGATGTGTAGGACTTGAAAGCAGAACTACATAGCAAAGATGCGGTCAACTGCCGCCTTCTTGTGAAAGACTAACTCTTATTACCCGGTGCAGCGTGTGCTGCATGCGAAAAATCTTTTTTTCAAATGAGTCAAATGACTCTATATGCATTGGGGACTGAAAACCAGTCATCGAAATGTGAAAAAAATTACAACTCTATATATGACCAACAACCGAACAAGTCATGGCAAAATATTGACATTTTCAGAGTGACCACCTATCCATTATAAACCTCGTGTCCCGGGGGTTCAATACACTGGGAAGAAAAAGGAGTTTAGGGGGAACGCGGAAACAGGCAAACATGACTTGACCCCTTGACGGTGTGGAGTATAATTTAGGGAAGAGTGATGAAAAGGAGAGTGACCTGGCATGATTAATATCAGCGAAACGGCTGCTGACCGATTGAAAGAGATGCTTGCACAGCAAGAGACTCCTGGAATGTTCCTTCGTCTGGGCGTAGCACCGGGCGGTTGTACCGGATTTTCGTACGCCATGGGCTTTGATGATAAAGAGTCCGATGAGGATATATATATGGACATTCAGGACATGAAAGTCGTTGTAGAGAAAGAAAATGTGAAATATTTGAATGGACTCGAGATTGATTTTGAAGAATCCGGCATGTCCGGCGGTTTCACCATTCATAACCCGAATGCAGTAGCCACTTGCGGCTGCGGCTCATCTTTCCGTACGCGTGAAGAAGCAGGGGTACCGGATAAAGATTGTTAATCTGGCGATGAACGTTATCAGCCCTTGAAATGCCTTTTCAGGGTTGAGGATCACGGCCTCTATGGCGTATTAGTCTCGTACTAATAACGTTATGGAGGCTTTTTGCTATGGTATTGAAAAAACGAGAACGGCGTGTTCCAGTTGGTGCGCGAGATGTACGGTTGTACCCGGAGCTTACGTTAGAACAGGCGCTTGATTTCGTAATCAGCACGAAGAAGGTAGACAAACGCTTATAAGAAATTTCTTATCAGCCTACTTCTGTATCGAAAAGGAAGGAGGAGATCAGGAAGAGTTGAGTTGACAAGTTATGTTGTAACTTATATAGTTACATTATAGAGTTAAATACACGATCTAAACACAAAATAAATCCAACCCAGATTCCGAAGGAGAGATTGACGATGAAAATTGCAATTATTGGTGCTACAGGTAAAGCAGGAAGTATCATTTTGAAAGAAGCAGCAGACCGCGGGCACGAGGTAACAGCGATTGTGCGTAATGCATCTAAATTAGAAGACAAAAGCCTGAATGTATTGGAAAAAGATGTATTTGATCTGACGGCTTCAGATGTTCAAGTCTTTGATGTCATTGTTAATGCGTTTGGAGCACCAGCGGGTAAAGAGAACCTGCATGTAGAAGTAGGACAAGCCCTTATCAAGATTTTGAAGGATACCCCTAATACTCGTCTGATTGTTGTGGGTGGAGCAGGAAGCTTATTCACAGATGAGTCGAAAACAATGCGAGTTGTTGATTCCCCGGGCTTCCCTGATGCTTATAAAGCAACGGCGACGAATCAAGGACAAAACTTGCAAGACCTTCAGGCTTCTTCTGGAATTCAATGGACATTCCTGAGCCCAGCTGGGTTTTTTAATCCGGAAGGCGTGCGTACTGGCAAGTATCAGTCGGGTCAGGATGTTATGATTGTGAACAGTGAAGGCAACAGTTATATCAGCTATGCTGATTATGCGATTGCGCTTGTGGATGAAATTGAGAAACCGCAGCACCAAAATGAACGCTTTACCGTGGTAAGCGAAGCGAAATAATTCTTATAAACATATGCAAATGAAATAAACGGATGCTGATCTTAAACGATCTGTGTCCGTTTATTTATGCTTCTGAATAATCCTTTTGAAGGATGGACGGAACCATGGTAAGATTATTGCGATAGTCGACACCGTTCGAGTTTACTGGAGAGTATATTTATGAAATCAGAATCCAATATATTTATAATGAAAATATTCACTATTATTTTTGTCATAACGCTTTGTACTGCATTTGTTTTCGTTATTTACGTTCAGGATTTGAACAAATCCAAAGATGATGTCCGTATGGAGATTTTAGAAGACAATTCAGGCACCATGACCTTGTCCGATGTTCAAGCTAGCAAACAATTCGTAGCTTTACCTGGCAACTATTCCAAGGTTGGTTATTCTCCGGTTCGATTATGGTTCAAAATTAAAATAAACCGGTATAATGCGAAGGAAATCCATTACCTCACGATCAACAACCCTCTTTTTGAAGATGTAATGATGTACTTCCCGACAAGTAACAACTACGTAACAAAGCATTTCGGGTATCGATATAAGAGCAATTCCGATGAGATCGGTTATGTCTACCCTGCCATCAAAATCCCGTCTGATTTTGATCCTAATCAATACATATATATGACAAGTACATCGTTATATGGACAGAACTTCGTTGTAGGGCTAATGAATGAAGACATCTTCAGGACAACCAGCATGATCAATGTCGGAGTAGGAAGTACTTTATTCGGTTTTACAGTAGCATTGTTTTTCTATAACTTGATTATGGGCATATCCATAAAAAACAAAACGTTTATCAAGTCGTGCTTTTATGTGTTGACCACTTTGTTGTGGAATCTAACAATGACAGGACTTGTGAATATTACGGGCTTCAAGTACGCCTATTGGCTTGTGGAATATTCCACAGGCATTGGTATTTTTATGTCGATTTCCATTGCCATTGTTATGAGAGCGATTTTTCAGACAAAGACCTATTTTCCCAAAGTTGATTTTTGTTTGAAGCTGCTCATCGGTTTCTTTCCCATCTCGTTAGCGCTTTTTCTTTTTATCAGTAAAGAGCTGGGAGCATTTGGTGCAGGCGCATCGCTTATCATGTATGTATTGTATTTCATCATTATGTTTAAAGGAATAAGCAGCAAAACGATTCGCTCACCGCAACTCATAACGGCATGGTTCTTGTGTATCGTGTCGGTTGTGCTGTTTTATTTGATGGTTTTTGCAGTAATTCCACAAAGCTATATTATGAATTATTACTTATTTTTTCTTTCTAGTGTGTCTGCTATTGCCTTTGCATTATCTCTTGCCGAGATCATTAATAATTTAAAAGAAGAAAAGCAACGTAATCAAGTTTTGTATGAAAATTCCGAAATTCAATCCAGACAGTTTGAGCTTGCTTTCATTCGGGCTCAGATGGACCCTCATTTTATTCATAACACTCTGAACGTAATTGAAGGAGTTATTGCTGAAGACCAAGAAAAAGCGGGAAACTTGGTCAATGATTTATCTCATTATCTCAGAAATATATTGGATTACAGCAATTCAGAAAAATATATTTCTATTGATGAGGAACTGGACGCAGTCCAGTTTTATGTTCGCATTGAGCAAGCCAGATTTCCTAACAAAATAGTGGTCAACTATGAAATTGATTCCGGTATTCAACTGAAGGTACCGCGAATGGTTATTCAACCTTTAGTAGAAAATGCGATTAAACATGGTATACGTAAGAGGAGCATACCGGGAGCAATTACGATCAAAGTTAAAGAGCATGAACAGGGCTATTTCATAGCAGTAGAAGACGACGGTGTCGGCATTGAGGACATAGACAGAAATAAACTGCTTGAATACTCAGCGGGCAAGGGGATTGGGCTTGCTAGTATAAATGCACGGCTTAAGGCCGAGTATGGAACGCAACTTCAAATCGTTAGCGAGAAGGGTAAAGGAACTGTAGTTCATTTTGACGTACCCATTAAGGAGTAGCCATGAAGGTTATTATTATAGACGATGAATATTATGCGCTGCGGAACTTGAAAAACAAATTGGAGAAAATTGCTGGTGTCGAAGTCGTTGGAATGTACGAAGATCCTGCATTAGCCTTGGATGAACTAAGCAGGATACAGCCTGACCTTGCATTACTGGATATCGAAATGCCGGAGATTAATGGTGTAGCCTTGCTAGGGATGATGTTCAAAATAAGACCCGATATGGATTTTGTATTTACATCCGCGTATCATGCCTATGTAACAGACACGCTGGAAACCAAAGCATTGGATTTTCTCGTCAAGCCGGTGAAGTTCGAACAGTTATATGTTACATTGGAAAGAATAAAGAAGATTAAAAGCAAGAGCATTAAACACAAAGTCGAGATCAAGTGTTTTGGTGATTTTACCATATGGATAGATGGGAAAGTGATTGACGATAACTGGAGAACCAAAAAAACAGAGGAACTTCTCGCCTATTTGTTATGTATGAACGGGAAGTCCGTGTCCAGGGAACGAATCATTAATGACATATGGCCAGATTTGGTGTTGGATAAAGGATATGCCAACTTATACACGACACAATATAACTTGAAGAAGAGATTTCACAATCTTGGCATTGAAAAAATGCTCAAGAGCAGACTTGGAAATATCAGTCTTAACCTTGAAAACATGAGAGTAGATTTGTGGGATTTCGATCACTTTAGTAAAAGTTATCAAGAAGATAAGAATAAAGTGGAAATCCTTGAGCAAATGGTGGAAATGTACAGAGGGCTGTTATTTGAAAATAAGCCTTATTCATGGACGTTAAATATACAGCAGCCTTACGAGGTCATGTTCGATAATGCATTGAATACTTTGATTCTGTTCTATAGGGAACGTGCTGATGAGAAAAAGGCCCAATACTATGAGATGAAAAAAATGTTCTAAAGCAATAGTGAAAGTGACAGTAACAGATACACAACAGAGATAAAAAGAGAGGGTACGTTTTCATGAACAACGGATTAGTTAATGCCATTATTGCGTATATCATGTGGGGGATTCTCCCACTATATTGGAAGCTGTTTACCGACGTGCCGTCAGGTGAAATTTTGTCACATCGGGTGGTTTGGTCATTTGTATTTATGGGAATTATAGTAGCGATTCAGCGCCGCTGGAGTGATGTAAAACGAATCTGGACTAGCCGTACACTACTGCTGTCACTCACAGCTAGTGGACTGTTAATTGCGATCAATTGGCTGATCTTTATCTGGGCAGTCAACAACGGCCATGTTGTGGAGACTAGTCTTGGCTACTACTTGAACCCGTTGTTGAACGTGTTGCTTGCCGTTGTTTTCCTTCATGAGAAACCAAACCGGGGACAATGGCTCGCAATTGCTATAGCAGCGGTTGCGGTGCTGATTATTGCGATCGATTATGGACGTTTCCCATGGATATCCATTTCGCTAGCTGTATCCTTTGGTTTATATGGTCTGGCGAAGAAAAAGATCAAGCAAGATGCATCAGTAGGTTTGCTGTCAGAGACAGCAATTGTCCTGCCTGTTGCATTAGGTTACTGGATTTATCTTGGCATAGTTGGCAAAACAACAGCTTGGACGCTGCCAGCGCCTATGTTTTTCGAATTGCTGCTTTCCGGTGTTGTGACGGCGTTACCGCTGTTATTCTTTGCTCGAGCAGCAGCCCGCATGACGCTATCTACACTCGGCTTTGTTCAATACATCGGCCCAACCATTATGCTGATCCTGAGCATATTTGTGTTTAAGGAATCCGTTTCACCCGTGCTACTGAGTGGTTTTGCTCTGATATGGACAGCGCTTATCGTCTATGCTGTTGCATCCATGCGTGCTACTAAACTGGCGAAGACGACGTGATTGTAATGACGAAAGTATATGAGTTTCACACTGCAACCGGTCCTTTTCCATCGTTGAGATGGGGAGGGCTGTTTTTTATTTACTACTTTTGGAACGTATGATCTAATGATGAGAGTGGAGATTTCAGGAAGGTGTAGAGCTTTTTCTCATCCAGTCATAGAAATGGTGAAATATGTGCATGAAATCTTCGTATCCTCCTACGGTGATGGTACTGGATCTTACCAACTCGATTAATTATGGGGATTTTAAGATAAAACTACTCATCGCGAAACGATGAATTAGAGAGGTGAAGAATATGGTAAAAGATGATCTGTTGCATGATAAGCGTGGTTGGTTTGTTTTGCAAAGAAGTGTAATTCGCTTCGCTTCTCCATTTCTTTTTTCGGTAATTATAGGCGTTCTTTATGCTTGGTTAATCGTGAACGAAACGACATTGGAATATCTCAATATCATATTACCGAGTACAGATGGTGCGGATCTCCACCAATATCTTCCGATCATCCTTCCTGCATTTATATTTTCGTATGTTGTACAGAGGAAGCACATGATTTGGATTGAAAATATATCATTTAGCTGTATTCAAGTGATCATTGCTTTCCTCAGCCTTGTTGCATCTCTTGTGGTAGTTTGGGGGTTCATGTCGAGTGGACTTCTTTGAAAACAACGCTTTTCAACGATAAAAGGCGCATCCCTTAAGGGACAGCGCCTTTTGTCGATGTTTTCCTTTACCTCTGTGAAAGCCAAACCATGCTTTTAGAAGCCCTTCTTTGAGGAGCAGCGCGTAGTGGAGGGGGCGGGATCGATTCTGGAGAAGCGAAGCGTTCGCGTTTGTCATCGGATTTCCCCCTATGGAGAGGAATTCAAACAGAAATCCGAGGACAACCAGCGATCGAAAGAACGCCCCGTCCCCGTAACGTCCTCCCGCAGCTCCTGCCCTCAATGTTTTCGTGAAAAGACTAGGCACGTTTTAGAAGCCCTTCCTTGAGGAGCAGCGCGTAGTGGAGGGGGGGGATCGATTCTGGAGAAGCGAAGCGTTCGCGTTTGTCATCGGATTTCCCCCTATGGAGGGGAATTCAAACAGAAATCCGAGGACAACCAGCGATCGAAAGAACGACTCGCCCCCGTAACGTCCACCCGCAGCTCCTGCCCTCAATGTTTTCATCTGCTCCCGTGAAAAGACTAGGCACGTTTTAGAAGCCCTTCCTTGAGGAGCAGCGCGTAGTGGAGGGGGCGGGATCGATTCTGGAGAAGCGAAGCGTTCGCGTTTGTCATCGGATTTCCCCCTATGGAGGGGAATTCAAACAGAAATCCGAGGACAACCAGCGATCGAAAGAACGCCCCGTCCCCGTAACGTCCACCCGCAGCTCCTGCCCTCAATGTTTTCATCTGCTCCCGTGAAAAGACTAGGCACGTTTTAGAAGCCCTTCCTTAAGGAGCAGCGCGTAGTGGAGGGGGCGGGATCGATTCTGGAGAAGCGAAGCGTTCGCGTCTGTCATCGGATTTCCCCCTATGGAGGGGAATTCAAACAGAAATCCGAGGACAACCAGCGATCGAAAGAACGACTCGCCCCCGTAACGTCCACCCGCAGCTCCTGCCCTCAATGTTTTCATCTGCTCCCGTGAAAAGACTAGGCACGTTTTAGAAGCCCTTCCTTAAGGAGCAGCGCGTAGTGGAGGGAGTGGGATCGATTCTGGAGAAGCGAAGCGTTCGCGTTTGTCATCGGATTTCCCCCTATGGAGGGGAATTCAAACAGAAATCCGAGGACAACCAGCGATCGAAAGAACGACTCGCCCCCGTAACGTCCACCCGCAGCTCCCTCCCCCACAAAAGCTTCTAATCTCGCTGCTTAGTCAATGAACCCTTCCATGGTAGCCGTCGGCATCATATTTGATTGCCAAGCGCCTTTGCTATAACCGGCATTATAACCTGGCGTTGCTTGAGGCTCCCAGTAGAATACACCTTTTCCTTTGCCACTTGGCAAATTGCGAATTTGATTTTTCATCGCCGCGACAAAGTTTTTACCTGCCGCCGCCTGATTGTTGTCCATGCCAATTTCGGAGATCATAATTTCTTTGCCATAACGGTTGATCATATCCTTTGCATTGTTGACCGTTTTCGTCACCGCTGTGTTCCAGCCAGAAGCGGAAGGATAGAGGGACATCGCGATCATGTCAAAGTTAGCTCCGTTATTGATCAGTCCTCCGATGTTCCAGACAAACAAAGCATTATCGTCTCCGTTTGCAAGGTGAACCATCGTTTTGGTACCACTGCTTATGGATTTTACAGCATTATGACCTGTGTTCACGAGCCATGCATAATTTTTCATGCTGACCGAAGCTTTGCCATCTTCCCATAACATCCCGTTGTTCGTTTCGTTACCGATTTGTACCCAGTCCGGGGTAACGCCCTTGCTTTGCATCGTTGTCATCACATCACGAGTATGGTTCCAGACAGCGTCCATCAACTGTTGGAAGGAATAATTTCTCCAGGCGGCAGGTTTATTTTGTTTGCCCGGATCTGCCCAAGAATCGCTGTAATGGAGTGTAAGCATGACGCTCATGCCCGCATTTTTGGCACGTTGTGCAAGAGCCGCGGCGCGATCCTTATTCATGTAACCGTTACCATAATCATTCGAAGGATTAACGAACACCCGGATGCGGACGGAGTTAATCTGATAATCCTTTTTCAAAATATCAATGATGTCGCGTTGTACCCCGTTTTTATCTTTCCATTTGTACCCTTGAGCTTCCATGCCGGGAACCCAGCTGATATCGGCTCCTTTAGCAAAACTGGGTGCGGCGCTGGCGTGCTGGCCAGCAGGCAGCAGGACAGAAGTAAAGAACAAAACAATCGCCAATAAAATTTTGAAACCACTTACATTTCTAAACATAACAACATGCCTCCTCGGTTATAAGTTGAGATGCATCCTCATTATAGCCTCCTGAAGTCATGCTGCTAAAGGGTCGATTTCCAATATTTTGGTTGTTTTCTTAACCTCTAATTCGTTTTCCCGCGATAGATGTATAAAAGACAAAACAAAAAGCCGTCCGAAGACGGCTTTTCTACCCATGGCGCTTTTTTAAACATTGATCCGTATCCCGCGCCTCCATTACCATCCAATTTATTTGGAAGTAGTGGATTGGGTAAGGGACACGTTCAACATAGCATTAGAAATGTTGACGCACCTCCTTTCCTTGTGGCAAGAGTATACAACACTCTGTTTTGGAAAGCTAGTCTTTTTTTTCATATTTACGCAAAATTATTTTTCAGTTTGAAACATCGTCGTTTCCCGTGCATAATGGCTCTTCGTGCCGTCCTCATTACGTATCCGCACACTGTCATCACTGATCTGTTCGACAATGCCGTGGCCGACTTCGCAATATACACCTGCAGGATCTTCCTGCCATGCGGTAACTACACATTGGGATAGGGCAGCAGTGAAAAACTCGATGTTTTTCTGTAACGTTCTAGGTTTGTTCGATTTCATGAGATACTCCTTTAAAATGATATAAATGTGGGATAATAACAATAGCCGATCCAAATCACACTGTAGTTCACTTTACCTTGTCTATTGTTCTTTGTAAAGGGATGGAAAAAGTTACGGTCATGAGTTATCATTTACATAAATTTAACACTGCGTTAACATTCCGATGACGCTTGAAGTCGATTACGAATAGTACAATTATATGTAGAGTTCCAATAAGAATTGACATGCATCACATTCGGAGGCCATACATGCATAAGGATATTAAGACAGGCAATTATGTTAATCGTGATTTGAGTTGGGTTGAATTTAATCGGCGTGTGCTTCAGGAGGCTCAGGAGTCCACAACGCCTATGCTGGAGCGGATGAGGTTCCTTAGCATCGTTGCCAGCAATCTGGATGAGTTTGTCAGTGTCAGACTCGCAGAGACCAAGGAGAAAATTAAGGCTGGATTCACGCAAAAGGATTTCACAGGTTATACTCCTTCGGGGCTGTACCGCAGACTAATTAAACGAACCGGGACCATGGTCGCGGAGCAATATAAAACGTATCATGAGCTCATTCGCCTTCTCTCCAAGAAGGGTGTGAACATACAGGAGTATATGGACCTTAATGTGACACAGCAACGGGCCATGGATCAATATTATCATGACATTATTTTTCCGGTGCTTACGCCAATGGCCATCGACCAAAGCCGGCCGTTTCCACTGGTGCACAACAAGTCTGTTTATCTGTCAATTATGCTGCAAAAAGAAGATGAGCAGGATGGCGAGCCATTTATGGCGATTGTGCAGGTACCTTCCAATCTTCCTCGTATTGTGAAAGTTCCCCTGCGGGCCAATAGCAAAAAAAAATCATTCATTCTAATTGAAGATCTGATTAAACAGCATGTTCATACCCTGTTCAGCGGATATGTATCGCTGGCTGTGCAGGAGTTCAGAGTGACTCGTAATGCAGATCTCTCCATTAATGAAGAGGAAGCAGAAGATTTGCTGGAGGCCATTGAAAAAGAGCTGCGCCGCAGACGTCGCGGAGCCCCTGTCAGGCTGGAAGTGTGCAAGGATTTTCGTAGTGATGCCCTGCAGGAACTGCAAGATGAGTTTGAAATTCAGGACCCGATCTTTGAAATCGACGGACCGCTGGATCTCAGCTTCCTGGCTGGATTTGTGGATAGCCTTGAAGGTTTCTCTCATCTGAAATACAGTCCGGTACAACCTGTATATCCGCTGGAGTTCCTGCCAAGGGAGAGTCATTTTGAACTGCTGCGCAGACAGGATGTGCTGGTTCATCACCCGTATGAATCGTTTGAACCGGTAACCGATTTTATTCTGGAAGCTTCAGAAGATCCACAGGTTCTGGCGATCAAAATGACGCTTTATCGGGTGAATGGTGATTCACGCCTAATCCCAGCGCTGGCACTTGCCGCAGAGAGCGGCAAGCAGGTTACCGTCGTTGTGGAGCTAAAAGCTAGATTCGATGAAGAACGGAATATAGCCTGGGCCCGTAAGCTGGAAAAAGCAGGCTGTCACGTCGTTTATGGTCTGGTCGGTCTGAAAACACATGCAAAGATAATCCTTGTTGTACGTCGGGAGCAGCAAGGGCTGCGCCGATACGTACACGTGGGTACGGGCAACTATAACGAGAGCACAGCCAAAGTGTATACGGATGTGGGTCTGTTTACCTCTAACCCGATCATCGGGGAGGATGCATCCGAACTGTTTAACGAAATTACCGGTTATTCTGGTCCGAAAGCATTGCAAGCATTCCGTGTTGCTCCAGATGGCATGAAGGACGAGTTATTCACACTGATTCGACGAGAAACAGAGCATGCATTAAAAGGCAAACGTTCCCGTATCATTGCCAAGATCAACTCTTTATCTCATCAGGAAATGATCGATCAATTATATGTAGCTTCGCAGGCAGGGGTGCAGATTGATCTGATTATCCGCGGCGTATGCTGCTTACGTCCAGGTGTAGAAGGACTGAGCGAGAACATTCGTGTGATTAGCATTGTAGACCGTTTCCTTGAACATTCCCGGTTGTTTTACTTTGAAAATGACGGTAACCCGGATGTTTTCATTTCCAGTGCAGACTGGATGTCGCGTAACTTGAACCGGCGCATTGAGCTCATGTGTCCTGTATTTGATCCTTCATTGAAAAAGATGCTGGTGGATATCCTGAATCTGTCGCTGAATGACAATGTGAAGGCCAGAGAACTTATGCCAAACGGGAATTATATTTTTGTGAAAAATGAAAAGCCCCCGCTGAGAAGTCAGACGGAGGCGATGGGGATTATCCCTTGGAAGCCTGCTGAGTGGAGTGTTTTATCGTAACTCCCCAGGCTTCCTGCAAATCTTTAACGGCATCTTCCAGACTGTTCAGTTCCAGTAAAGGCTCGTCTGTACAGGTCAATGTGACCTGCAGCGAGTCTTTTTCTTTGACTGCGTGAATGGCGGCGATGCTCTCAGCACGGTTGATCGCTTCGGCTGCACGTAGCAACGAGCCAATACGGTGAGCATGCTGTGCATCCGAATCTTTTAGAATATCCTCATGCTTCTGCAGCAGTTGGGGTGTTCTTTTTTTCGGATGATAGTCAGCTGCAATGGCACTAAGGAGCGTTTCCCTGTGAGAAAGACCGTAGATGCTTGCATTCATAATCCAGTATGCCGAGTGCTGCGTGTACCTAAAATAGTTAATTTGTTTACCAGCCATGTGAAGCATGGAGGAGGCGTACAGAATTCGTTCATCAGACTCATCAGGTGCGGCCTCCTGCAAGGCGGTGTACAAGTGAACCGTATCGTGATGAATCCGGTTCAGACGTTTCTCGGGGATCGGCGGACCATAATGAAGGAAATTGCGGATACTGTCCTTCAGTGCATCCGGTGCGGCAGGCTGACCAGATGCGAGATAGTCTCTCAAGAGACCATCACGAAGTCCTGCTCCGCTCACCACATAACGATCTCCTTGGATGATGCGGAAGATGGTGCGCAGGATCAGTACGCCAGGTACGATAATGTCAGCCCGATCCTTGGCGAGACCCGGCACCTTTTTGCGCTGGGCCGAAGTAAGATAGGGCAAGGAATGTGCGATATTTTCCATCGCTTCCTGTCCAATCTCATAATGATGTGACACCGGCAGAGAGTATTGTGTCCGTTTTTGTTCTACTTTTGCAAGTGTACGCATCGTACCGCCCAGACCGATCAACGGCAAACCGGGATGTTCCCGAATCCAGTCCGATCCCTGTAGGGCTTGAATGACCTCATTGCAAAGTGCGTCTTCATTGGCTTCGATCCATTGATCCTCGCCTCCATAACGGGCATGGGAATTCACGGCACCGATCGGCAGGGACACGCTGTGCAATCTTTGGCGATTGCGGAATACGGTGATTTCCGTACTGCCTCCCCCGATATCCACGACAAAACCGTCCTTCAGATCAATGGACTGAATCACGCCCAAAAATCCGTAATAAGCCTCTCGATCTCCCGAAACACATTCAATAGTAAGCCCAGTCTCATTTTCTAACCATGCAATAATCTGCGCAGCGTTGGTTGCATTGCGGATAGCTGCTGTTGCGGCTGCTCGAATCATTTCCGTTTGATAAGCTTCACAGGTGGCTTTGAATTGCCGCAAAATAGTCATCGCAGTTGTTAAAGACTGCCTTTGAATGCTGCCATCCGGTTCGACAACCCCGCTTAGTCTGGCAGCATATTTGTCTTCATGAATAATGCGGTAAGCTCCTTTTTCATTCACCTCATAGATCACCAGACGAATGGAGTTAGAGCCAATATCAACAATTCCAAGTGTTTTATTATTTTGTGTCATAAGCATCTCCTTCTACAAAGATCAGTTACCCGTAATGCAACAGGGCAGCCATGGCTTCCGGTGAGCCTGGAGGCGTGGCAGAGAAGGGCGTAGTCAACATAACGACAATGATAAAGACGATGAAACAGGCAAATAAAATACAACTTACGGCAAAGCCACGATTGCGTTTTTTGATAAACAGACGAATACCGATTACGAAGAGAAGTACCGTCACCGCGACCAGTACAATGGACATTGCGAAATAGGCCACGCCATAAAGTGATTTGAAAAATACTTCCATGTCTTTTGAACGCTCCTTAGGTCCTCATTTTTAGCCAATACAAATCATTCTTTAGTAGCATACGACAGATTGAACCGTTTGAAAAGTAAAGTGGGCATTGTCCCGAATTGCCATTTAATAAGCAGGACAGGTTCCACGGAAAAGGGGCCTTTGCCTTGGACAATCATCCAAGAATACGATCCCAGGGTTGAGTATGTATAAGGAAGGAGCATTGTTTCAGAGAGGAGATCAACCCATGTCGAGACAATTAGCAAGCAAATGGCGGAAGACAGCTGCGTTAATAAAATATCCGGTGGCTGCTGCCCATATTCCGCAGACCATGGCGTTTAGTTCAGGTAATCTGCTGCACATGCTGCAGCGTTATGGAATGGTATTTATTAAACCGGTGGTAGGCGGTGGCGGGTATGGCGTGATCCGGGTATCCAGAAACGGCGGAGCCTACAGATACACACATATGAAGGTTAGCCGTTCATTCGCCAGCTTTAAACAGATGTATCATTCCCTTGTGCGGGTGAAGGCCAGACGAAGATATCTGATTCAACAAGGGATTCATCTTGCGACTATTCATGGAAGACCTGTAGATTATAGAGTCAAGGTGGTCAAGACTGCGCAGGGCTGGGTATTTCGCTCTTTGGTCGGAAGACTTGCTCGTCCAGGTCTATGTGTAACGAATCTGTGTAAGGGAGGAACGATGCTGTCTGGCAAAAGAGCACTTGCCTTATCGCTGCCTCATATCGCTAATCGGCATAAAAGGCAGGAGATGCGTTCATTGACGCTGACTTGTACACATATTATGGAAACGCAGTTTCCAGGCATAGGTCAGTTAGGATTTGATTATGGTTTGGATCACTCCGGCAGAATATGGATTTTGGAAGTGAATACCAGACCTCAATGAAAATCGCTGGAAAGACTAAAGAAACCTTATGAAAAACCGATAGTATATACAAGAGATATCATATGAAAAACGTTTGAAAATTTTCACATCAGGGTAATACATTCCGAGTATCGCCGGAAAATATGAAAATAGCTTGAAATTTTCTTTTGAATTTTGGTTTTTAAAGAGATTCTATCCGTCCTGTGTATAAATAATGTCCACATTATCCACTGTATATAATCTATGTTTTTTCCAATTATCAACAAACTATGCACAGGATTTCCACATGTTGTTGTGGATAACAAGAACGCTTGTTCTCTTTGATAATCTCTGATATGATAGTTTTGAGGAAAATAAAGGAAAGGTTGTGGCGGGAAATGGCTATGTTATCCGATGAGATGTTGTTGGATTCCTACCATAAAGCGATCGAACTGGATCTCGAACGAGATTTCATCGCGCTGCTATTGGCAGAAATCCATAAGCGCAAACTGGGTACCAACGTATCTGCCATACTTCACTAGAGATCCTCATTGCAGGCAATATTACAGGTTTCCGGACATGTCCCATAAAGAGACTGGCAGCAGCATGCTTGTCTGACAATGGTGACAATGCATCAAGTGATTGCAAACGTTCTCAGTTTCGTCTGCCATGTCAGGGGAAACCTGAAGTTCGTAGGGGCTGTATGGTCCGGTATAGTCGTCCAATTTGCCGCATTCTGACAGTCCCTGGAGGCAGTGGGGACAAGCCTGCTCCGGAACAACCAGACCGTTACACAGCGGGCATATATAAGACAAGGGTATCCCTCCTGATTATGAGATTGCTCAGGAGTAAGATACCCTTTTTTGTACCATAATATGTGATTTCTTTGAATTAGCGTTTCATATTACTACTATGTCCAGGAGACAATTTGGCATCCGGATCGAAGTATACTTTTGCATTATTCACTGCCGTTGGAGCTTCACCAAAGCCAACAGCAATCAGTTTCAGCTTGCCTGGATATGTGGTGATATCACCAGCAGCAAAGATGCCAGGTATGGACGTTTCCATGCGGGAGTCCACAACGATGGAATTGCTATCAATTTCGATACCCCATTCGGCAATCGGACCAAGGGATGAGACAAAACCAAAGTTAACAATGACATCATCGACTTCTATTTCTTGTGTTTCTTTCGTTTTAACATGCGCGAGAGTAACCTTCGTAATCGTGTCATCTCCGTGAAGTCCCGTAATTTCGGTTGGTGTGACCACGTTGACTTTGGAATTCATCAGGTTTTCCACACTGTGCTCATGTGCACGGAACTTGTCCCGGCGGTGAATCAAAGTAACTTGCTCAGCAATTGGCTCAAGCATAAGTGCCCAGTCTACAGCAGAGTCTCCGCCGCCGCTGATCAAAACTTTTTTACCTGCAAAAGCGTTTAAATCACTGATGAAGTAATGCAGATTGGTTTTCTCAAACTTTGCTGCACCTTCCAGTTCAAGGCGTCGAGGTTCAAAGGCACCGACACCAGCTGTAATAATAACGGCTTTGGCATGATATTCATTCTCATCTGTCTTTACGATGAAGTGCTGTTCTTCTATTTTCTCCACCGATACCACTTTTTCTTCCAGACGGATGTTCGGGTTAAAGTGGTTCATCTGCTCGATCAGGTTATTAACCAGTTCCTGAGCAGTGACTTTTGGGAAGCCGGCTACATCATAGATGTATTTCTCTGGATATAGGGCAGCTAGCTGTCCGCCAAGCTGAGGCATACTTTCTACCAGCGTAACGGATGCCTGACGCATACCTCCATAAAATGCAGCGAACAGGCCCGCAGGACCGCCGCCGATAATAAGCAAATCGGTCATTTCATGACCGGATGTCTGTGCAGTCAAAAATCAACAACACCTTTCTTATTTTAATAGGTAGAGACCAGTACTTATTATTGCAAATTACGTCACATAATCTGCATGTGGGTGTAAACTGTCTTTCCTATTATAAACGGTGTAATCTGGGTTGCAAAGTTAGCTGGGTCACTAAACTGAGAATAATTGATGAAGATCTGGTGAGAATAGGATGAAATTGGAAATGAAAGGTTATGAAAAATAACAAAAAAAACCTTGATCTTTGCGAGAAATCCAGATATCCTTGACCTGTACTATGTGTTTTTTTGTCAAAATTAGAGTGATGGCGTCAAGTCGAGACACCCCTCGCGTTTTGTGTAATCTTGTGGTTAATTTCACAACTTAAATCGATGATATGCGTATAGAAGTTCAAAACCATTCATGAAGTTTACATTTGTCGTCATAATGGATAAGACCTGAGCAATACTTGTAAGTAAGAGCATTTTGCATTCCACCTGTTAAAGGGAAGGATACGAGCAAAACCGGAAGGAGTACAGATATGAGCAGCATTCCCAAAATCGTCATTCTCGGAGCGGGATATGGCGGGATTCTGACAGCCCAGCGGCTGCAGAAGGAACTGAACTATAACGAAGCCGATGTCACATTGGTGAACCGGCATGATTATCATTATATTACAACTCATCTACATATGCCGGCAGCTGGCACGGATAAAATAGAACACGCGAGAGTTTCAATTTCGAAACTGATCGATGAGTTCAAGATTGACCTGGTGAAATCATCGGTGAAGGAGATCCGTCTTCAGGATCGTAAAGTCATTCTGGAGGACGGTACGTTGTCTTACGATTACTTGATTATTGGACTGGGCGGGGAGCCAGAAACTTTTGGTATACCCGGTATGCTTGACCATGCGATGACAATTCGTAGTATTAACTCCGTAAGGTTGATTCGAGAACATATCGAATATCAATTCGCGATGTACAAAAACGATAATAAACGAAACCGTATTCGCTTCGTTGTAGGCGGGGCTGGTTTCAGTGGAGTGGAATTTGTCGCGGAACTTGCAGACCGTATTCCGCAACTGTGCAAGGAATTTGACGTGGACCCGAAACATGTACACATCTATAACGTTGAAGCCGCGCCTTCGGCATTGCCGGGGTTTGATCCGGAACTCGTGGATCATGCGATGAATGTGTTAAAGAAAAAAGGAGTTACATTTAAAATCGGTGTTCCGATCAAGCAATGTCTTCCTGATGGTGTAATTGTCGGTGAAGGTGAGAAAATTGATGCGGCTACGGTTGTATGGACGGGCGGAATTCGAGGTAATTCTTTACTTGAGCAGGCTGGTCTTGAAGTGATGCGTGGCCGCGTGAAGGTGGATGAATATTTGCGTGCTCCCGGGCATGAGCATGTGTATGTCATCGGAGACAACTCCCTTGTATTTAACGAGGAAGGCAGACCTTACCCGCCGACGGCTCAGATTGCGATGCAGCAGGGTGTAAATTGTGCGAAGAACATTGTCGCAGCTATTCGCAACAAGCAGCCTCAGCCTTTTGAATTCACGAGCAAAGGCACAGTGGCCTCATTGGGTAAGGGAGAAGCGATTGCTGTGGTCGGCAGCAAGAAATACAAAGGCTGGAAGGCAGCACAGTTGAAAAAGCTGGTTGATCTGCGGTATTTGTTCATTATTGGAGGCATTCCGCTGGTTTTGAGGAAAGGGCGGTTTTTCGGATGAGACATTGCAGTGTACAGGTTCGCGGTCTGTTAACCCGTGAGGAACTGGATCGCTACAATAGCCTGATGCAGGTCGGCGGTTATCTTGAGGAACAGGATCAATATGACTTGGCCTACATCGTTCAAAAAGAAGTAGACATTCTTATACTGCCGGCAATTGAACGACTTAAGGAAAAGAGCCGTGACCGTGACCGTGCAACTGCCGAGTTTCTTGAATCTCTGAAAGCGGTTGATGAAGAGGAACAGGATTAAGACTTCAGTTAGGTTGTAAAAAGAGTTTACACTTATACACTTCAATGACAGAATAATCTTTCAATCGCTGTTATCCCCGAATTTTTTGATTCCCTTTTGTTAAAGGGGAAAATTTGGTGATAAAGGCGACAGCAGATGCTTCCGATGTAGCTTTCTTTCAGAAAGCTTTTAGCTTCGCTTTTCCAGTTTACTTCTGTCCTCTCCGTTTTTGTGTAATCAATTAGTTCAACTTAAATAAATCTAAATCATGCTTGAAGTGAGGTAATACTTAAAAATTAAAAAAAGCACTGCGGGTCAATCCTTTAAGGATATCTCCGCGGTGCTTTTTTGCTGTCTGGAAATTAAAAAGAATCGTCCAGCCTGTCTCCATATAAGACAAGCTGGACGATGATCCTTGCATGTATGAAACAAATTACAGCTTCAGCATCTCTTCCAGTGAGCTTTCACTCAGCAGACTTCCTACGTAGAACGAGCCAAATTCACCGTAGCGTGCACTCACTTCATCAAAGCGCATCTCATACACCAGCTTTTTGAATTGAATTGCATCATCTGCGAACAGGGTAACACCCCATTCCCAATCATCAAATCCAACCGAGCCGGTAATGATCTGTTTGACTTTACCCGCATAGCTGCGGCCGATCATGCTATGACTGCGCATCATGGTGCGGCGCTCGTCCATAGACAGCATGTACCAGTTGTCGTTCAGCTCCCGCTTTTTGTTCATCGGGTAGAAGCAGACATATTGCCGCTGAGGCAGCACCGGTTTGAGACGGGCAACAATCTCCGGGTTTTGCATCGGATCTTCGCCTTCTTTGCCCAGGTAGTTACTGAGTTCGACCACACTGACATATGAATACGCTTTGGTTGTGTATTTGGAAAACGTGGTTTTGTTGAAAGCGTTCTCTACTGCCTTTAAGTCTTCCAGCGTCTCACGCAGATGCATCATCATAAAGTCTGCCTTCTGACCTACAACTGTATAAACAACAGTACTGCCTTGGGAAGTCTCCTCGACGTTTTTCCATTCGTTCCAAAACTCCTGAAGCTCGTCCAGGGCAACAGCACGCTCTTCATCATCGGCTGCTTTCCAGGCGGTCCAGTTCATCGAGCGAAAATCATGAAGGGCATACCAGCCCTCCAAGGTTGATGTGGCTTCGTTCATGGATTTTGTTCCTCCTACAGGTTATATTTCCAAATCCCGGTAAGGGACAGTTTAGTGCTTTATCGTTATATTGTATCCCAACATGAAGCAGAAGGGCAAATGATCTTCTCGTGAAAATCGGCAGATTTGTCCATAAAGTTCGTTGCTTCGTCACATTTTTTGCGGTAAACTTACTACTATCCAGAAGAGAAAACCGAAAGTGTGAAAGAAGAGGTGAACGTCAGCCGATGCAGTTTATACCGGTGCTCGTATTAATGGTATTATTTTTTGTTATGATGTTTGGTATCGGTTTCATATTGAATATGCTTATGAAGACTACCTGGTTTCCTTCCTATTTGTTCGTCATCGTTATATTGCCTGTGGTGGTATATTCTTTATGGGATCATTCATCTACGCTCATGTCACATCTGGGGTCCTTTCAACTGGTCGATTATATGACCGGGGTTGCAGGTCTGGCGGGTGCGATCATTAGTGGCTGGACGATTCAGAAGCTGCGACTGGGCGGATATCGTATGTTCTGATGGCTGGAAAGTGAAGGCAACTGCAGCACTGAGTTTGAAAAGGTCTTGTCTTTGACGCAAACGCTTACGCGTGCAAAGAGAAGGCTTTTTTTGCTGTGATGAACGGTACAGGGGAATGTTTGTTTGCTTCTTATCATATGTATAAGATGAATGAATTTAAACGATTTTGCTTGTAATCTCGCACTGCAGCTTTTATAGTATTCTAGCGACTCTTTGGAGCGACTCACTTGAAAATTCGCCCAATTTTGCGAAAACGTGAACGATGTCGACCTAGGACGAAATGCAGTGAGAACGGGTTCGTTTTTTACCTGTTTTTGAGCATTTGAGGATCGGACATTTATGATAGAATAGAAAAACAACGTTTGGGAAGAAGGAGATCAGGCTATGCGCATGAAGAATTTGCATCATTTTACGGAACATCATCGCTACTGCGTATACAGGGAGTTTGGATTAAGCGCCCTGGACGACCGCATGCTCACAGGAGCTTACCAGCCTATGGTAGGTGCTTTTGCGGTTGGCTTGTATCGGCTGTTATTTCAGCATCTTCCCGGAGAACAGGTCGGTTATTCCCCGCTTGAGCAGCAGCGGCGGTTGTTTATGACATTGGGGCTGGAACCCAGTGAGAAGGGACGCAAATATTTGGTCGAACAGGCGTCCAAGCTGGAAGCGGTAGGGCTACTTCAAACCTCAAGGCTCTACACTCCGGAAAATGATGATTACATCTATGAGTATGAGCTGCAGCCGCCACTCTCTCCGGCAGAGTTTTTCCGCACACAACATTTGACATTGCTGCTTCGAGACAAGATTGGCAAGTTTGCTGTGTTATCCTTGCGAGCCGGTTTTTCGGCTGTTGAAAATGGGGACACACCTTATGTGGCAGCGAATAAAGAAAATATTTCAGTACCCTTTTACGATATATTTGAGCTCAATACACGTGTCATTGATTATGAACTGGAGCAGGCCTTATCCGAAGTGTCCTCCTCGGCGCAGCGAACAGGCACCAATGATGCTGCTGAAGAGAACAAGCTGAATTATGCTGATATTATTTTACGATTCCCGCGTGAGTCCGTGAACCGTCGGTATGTAGAACAGCTGCGTTTTGATCATGAGCAGCTCGGAATCGTCAATTATGTGGTGAACAAGTTTAACCTTAGTGTGCAAGATGTATGCCGCTTGCTGGATGAGGATGATGTGTTCAGCCCGCAAGGGCAACTGTTACTGGATGATCTGCAGCATAAGGCAAGCATGCAATTCAGACAGACGAAGAAACGTCAGGAGCAGCAGACGGTACAAGCCGCCAAGGTGGTTGCTCTTCGGCAGCATATGGAGGAGCCGCAGTCATATACAGACTCCAGTGAGCCACCAGTCGAGCATGTTGTACAGATGGAGTACTATGTCGAGGTACCGCCGCAGTTCTCAACCAAGTGTGATATTCATCAATATAATATGATGCTGCGTAATGAGCCTTATACACGTTTGCTTCAGACATTTTTCCCTGGCGCTGTGCCGGATAACCTGGTAGATATTTTCGAAAAAATTGACCTGAGTTACAAGCTGCCTGGTGAAGTAATCAACGTATTGATCCATTATCTGATGGCACTGCTTGTATCCGGTGGAGAGCAGCGGATTAACCGTAATTTCGTAGAGGCGATCGCTTCTAACATGTTGCTCAAGCAGGTGGACTCTTACGAGAAAGCTGTACAATACATCCGTGATCAGGCGAAGGTAAAAGGCAAGCAGGCTGCAGGAGCAGCTGGAACCCGTACCCGTACATACGGCAAAGGAGCCAAAGCCAAACCCGAAATTCCGATTGTACAAGACATAAGCACCGATGGAGACGCCGTATCCGAGGAGGAGTTCGAAGAGATGATGCGATTTGCCCAGCAGATGCAGGCGAGCAAGCAAAAAGGAACTTCTTAAAAGTTCTGCGAATTGACTAATAAAATGATAAATTTTTTCACTCATACGTTTGGCGATAAATAATTAATTCTCCGTTGTTTTGCTTTCCCGAGCTCTTATTCATTCATAATAGGTCTTAAAAAAGACAGCCTGGCTTCGTAGCAGGCTGTCTTTTCTTTTCGTTTCGTCACGATCAGGATTATGCAGTCACTAGCTCCGTTATGAATCACAAGAAGTTCGAAAAGCTCTTACAATGTTCAGATCGGTTCAGTGGACCCCGCTATACTCAATCCCAAAGGGGGAACATAGAGTTAATCAATGTAAGAGGACTCATTGTAGAATCATAACTTTAGGAGGAGTATTACATTGTATAACAAACCAAATCGTTTTTTATTTGTGACGGATTGTCAAGCCAAGTGCGACAGTTCCTCTGAAAAGGATTCGTGAGCGGTTCTCCAGCTCAGGCATTTACGTGGTCTGTGATTGATCAAGTCCAGAGCGTTTTCTAGAGCCTCATCCGTGATTTGGGCAAAATCGGTCCCTTTGGGAAAAAACTCTCGCAGGAGGCCATTGGCATTTTCATTCGAGCCGCGTTGCCAGGAGGAATAGGGATCTGCAAAATATACCTGCACGCCATGAACGGCTTCCAGGCTGGTGTAACAGGCGAATTCCTTGCCACGGTCCGCGGTAGCGGTTTGAAACGCTCGGGCAGGATACTGCGAAGCCGCTACTCCAAAGGCAATCTCCATGGACAACGCAGTACGATCAGGCATACGAATCGCGGTATACAAGCGGGTCTTTCGTTCGATGAACGTGGCTACGCAGCCCTTGCTTTTCCCACGACCTGAAACCACCGTATCCAGTTCCCAATGGCCGAAGGTCTCCCGGTGACGAACCTCTTTCGGACGTTGAGAGATGGGCTTGCCCACAGCAAACTTGCCGCGTGTCTCTGCTGGCTTCTGCCGTTTCCCTTTGTGTCTGAGGATGGCAAGCACACCTTTCACCAGACGGCCGGTATAAAGCCAACGATAGATCGTTTTAAAACATACCATGGATTGACCCTCCTGACGCAATCGCTCTACGATCTGCTCTGGAGACCAGGTTGCGTGGAGCTTATCTTCAATGCGACTCGCCAGTTCTGAATTCCACTTCCCTGCGGAAACGGAGGCCTTACGGCGCTGGACATAGCCCTCTTGAGCGTTCTCCACGGCGTAGGGGTGTTCTACTGTATTTCGGCGGAGTTCCCGGCTAATGGTGGAATGATGTCTGCCAAGTTCTTTGGCAATCGCTCGGGTACTTCTCCCCTGCCGATGGAGGATTTCTAGCTTGCTGCGCTCAATTATGCTAAGATGTGTGTAGCTCATGGTGGATTCTCCTTGTGTGAATGTGGTGTAGGAACCTTCATTCTACACGAATCCGGCCATGGGCCATTTTTTATTTATTTCCAGTAGGTGTCGCACTTCATATTACAATCCGTCTTGTATTTAAAATATTCTCTATCGTATGCCTTACCTTTAGTATTACTCTCTATAACTTCGTTCCAAATCAGGCGTATGCGAGTTCGAATGTATCTATTCGTGTTATCAACGATCCGATAGGAAGTTATATCGATTCGACGGTCGGATTGCCTAACGGAAAAATTGGTCTCATGTATTACTCTAATAGTGGCAAAGAAATTTGGTACAAAGTTGTTAAGGCAGACGGAACTGTCGAATTTGACAAAAAACTGTTTGATTTTGGCTCGAATCGATCTTATAAAGTTTTCCCTTTCGCTACATCGACAGGGGATACAGTCATTCCATATATTGAGGATTTGGATAACTCTAATTCGGGCAGTGAGTATAAATATATGGTTGTCGATATGAACGGTAATGTGGGGAGTAGCTCATCGTTTGCGACATCAACCTACATGACTTATCCAACCGGCGCTGCCCTTCTTTCCAACGGTGGGGTGGCTATTACTTTTCATAGCGATACGCCCGGCTTATACGATTATGAATTGCAGTTTTACGACGCAAATAAAAGTCTGGTTCGTAAGGTGTTATTTCAGGATCGTATAAGCATCTATGAAAAATATTATCCTGTTATCGCAAACAATAACAATAGAGTTTTACTAACAAGTAAAACGGACTCGGGGTATCAGGCTACGTTATATGATAATAGCGGAAATAAAATAAAAGATGTGGTTAGTGGGGCAAATCTTATCGCTACAGTATTCCGAGCGATCAGACGGTAACGGAAGGTCAGACTCAGACGGCCACGTTCACCGTAATGGCAAGTGGAGACGCGCCGCTGAGCTACCAGTGGAAGAAGAATAGCACCGACATCACTGGGGCAACATCGTCTACGCTCACCGTTACCAATGCAAGCAGTGGATGCGGGCAGCTATACGGTAAAGGTGGCCAATACGGCGGGGAATGTAACGAGTAACGTCGCAGTGCTGACGGTAAACTCGGCATCACTACCCGGCCCGATTAGCCCAGCGACGGCGACGTTCGATAAAAACACAATGAACACAGCAGCTGGGTCCTACCGGGATGTTGAGACGACGATAAGCTTAAATGGCAACATGCTAATCAGCATCGCGAACGGTGCGACACTGCTGAGCGCGGGCACTGATTACACAGTCAGTGGGCCCACGGTGACGATAAAGAAAGAGTATTTGGCTACACAGCCTGTTGGCTTAACGACACTGACGTTGAATTTCAGCGCAGGAACAGCTCAGACATTGATGCTTACGGTGCGCGACACGACGGCATCAACCCCGATACCGTCAAATCCGACACCATCACCATCACCATCAACACTACCTTCAACACCACAAACCGTTCAGGTTGTTGAGAGGGCTGCTTCCAGCGGTAACTTTGAACTCGTTGTTCCCGCAATGGACTTCGCTGTTTACGCCTCTTATGGCGACAAAACTGTGGAAATAAGTAAATTCAATGCATATGTAGAGCGGACGATTGCGATCCCGGATGGCATCGATCCTAACAAGATAACGACAGGTGTGTTCGTGGAGCCGGATGGTACGGTACGTCACGTGCCGACGAAAGTTGTAAGAACGGACGACACGTATTTTGCCAAGATCAACAGTCTGACAAATAGCACGTACTCTATCGTGTGGCATCCGCTTGTGTTCAACGATGCCGCAAATCATTGGGCTAAAGAAGCGGTGAATGACATGGGATCGAGGATGGTTGTAAACGGCTTTGAAGAAGGAACTTTCAAGCCTAACCAGAACATGACAGGGGCAAGATGCTGCGACATTGCTCGGCCAATTCGTGGATGCGAATAAAGTTTCCATTTGGGCAAAAGCTGGTGTATCCGATACGTTGTTGGCAGGTATTGTAACCGGCCGGAACGGAAACATATTAGATTCAAAAGCTTATGTAACACTACAGCCCTTCAACTTCCTTTTTGGAAGTGAAGGGCTGTACATTTTTCTAATGATATAATTATCTCAGAATCGTAGTGGCCTGATTGCCCGCATAATCTTCAATAATCAGCTTCAATGAGCTGTTGCTGGACGCTGGCGTGAATGTCAGTTCACTGAGCTTTGTTCTACCCCGAATGATATACGGGAATTTCTGCGAAACGTAAGTGACTCCGAACTCGCGTGCCAACCCATTTTCATATACATAGATCTTGTACCAGTCTTCCAGATCCGGGAGGGCTAATGTGTACTTTCCATCTTTTACAGTGACCTTTTCCTTGGCGTATGGTGTAATCTGAAGATCTGCGAGCTGTCCGGTATGGGTTACCGGGTTCTGCCCGCCAATGGCGATGTTCAGCACGTAATGTTCACCATTGGTCGGAAGTCCGGTCAGGACGGCAGATTGTTTTCCTTTTTTGACCTGAAGTGACTTGGTGAAGGGTTCTTTCGTGTATTCGGTTTCAAGTGTGAGCTGAATTGACTCGTTGCCTTTACCTTTGTCTTTATTTTTATCCTTGTCCTTATCCGTATTCTTATCTGTGTCTATGCCTGATTCTTTTGCCTTTTTCGGGTTTTTCCAGCTTACGATAGCATCGCCATTCTTTTTGAATTTCACATCCATATTCTGAACAGATGCATTCAGATCGTATGGCAGGACGGTTGCTTCACTTTCGGTACCGGCTGCACCAACAGCGCGTATAGACAGTTCACCAGACGGCTGTTTTAGCGATTTGATATAAAAAGTAGAATCATACACGCCGCCTACATAGGCGCCATTTTCATATAAATTGTATTGTTTGACCTCTGAATAGTCTTTCATGTCCCATGCGACAACCAGTTCATCGGTGTTGGTCAGTGCTTTGGCAATATGGAATCCGGTCGGTGCATCCGGTACAGTCGCTGAACCGTCGGAAATGCGGATCTCGCCAATATTCATCTGGTAATTCTCAATCGTTTTGCCGTTCGGGTCAAAAGATAATCCCATAGCGGCAATGGTCTTTCCTTGATAGGCACTTAAATCCAGTGTAGCTGTCTTCCAGCCTTCTGTATGCTGGCCTGCATTAGGCACATTTACGTTGACCACGTTGGATGGATCATCTTCGAAGATCAACCCAACATGCAGGGAAGAAGCGTCGCTAGTGGACGGTTTGTTATACGTCAGCTCCAGTTTGGATTGTCCGTTGACGGACAGGTCGGTTTTGTACAGGCGCAGGAAGTTGTCCGCGTTCAGTGTACCGTTCACCACGAGAGAGCTGCCGCCATTGAATGCGCCAATAGAATCATAGTTGTACCTTGCGCCTTTCTCGTAAGATGGGCCATAGTCAAAATCAACATTGAGCTTGTCACCTTTACTATCCATCCACCATTGCCAAGTGACAGGGATATCCTGAATGTTGATATTGGACCATTCCTTGTCGTTTGAGACGGCGCCGTCTTCATAATATTTTAGACCATGACCCGTATTGAAGTTTGTTGCAAAATTAGAGCCGTTGATGACGGATCGCTCGGTAAGATATGCAGCGATTCCATCCCAGTTTGCGCCGGAAGCATACACATCCGACAGATTGGCAGACGCATTACGACGTGCATCTGTCGGGTCTTGATTTGGACCAGACCACCAGGCGCGATCACGTACAAAGGTCATCCACTGGTACTCATCCTCAGCTCGATGATTGGTACTGCCATCGCCCATCTCTTCATCCAAGGCGTTGTGGGTGAAGTCAGCACCGAGTGTCGCGATACTATTCATAGGCTGACCGTTCTCATCCAAGTTATGACGCAGGTCGTAGGACTGCTTCCAGCGGCCGAATTTGTCATGTCCACCTTCGACACCAGCAAATACGGTTTCCAGTGGATCCAATCCCAGGCTAAGAGCATGATCACGGGAATCGCGGAGCATCTTGTGGTTCCATACATAATTCAGGAAGATGGAATCCGAGACTCTGCCGAGAACAGAATCTTGTACAAAGGGGCTATTAAGCCCATTGAATTGGTTCTGGTATTGAATTTTACCTGTTGTATTGATGGTGGAATCATACCACTGAACGTACAGGCCTTTATCTCTTAGATATTTCATGAATTTCTTGTAGGAAGCGATATCCTCAGGGGCTACACCCCGGGCAACTTCTTCCTGATTGAAGAAATATCCATCGTAGTTATAGTATTCTGCCATCTCGGCCAGTTTCTCGGCCACAGGGAAATGACCGTTTTCATCCTGAATCAGCATTTGTTTGTAAGTCTGTGGTCCACGGTCATTGTCCGAGAAAAAGATGTTGGCAATCGACTTGACGCCATTTTTGTGGGCTGCATTGGTGTAGGCCGGATTCGGAATGTTCAAGATACCAAACTCAAAGTATTTCTCCGTCCACTCTTTACTCGGGTCATACAGCTCCTCAGGTACTCCCGCAGAGGCCATGCCGTGCCAATAGCTGTAGTAGTCTGTATATTGCCAATAATTAAACAGATACTGGCTGAATTCATTGGTATAAGGTGTGCTATCAAAGAATGCATTGCCGTAATCACCACTCATTGTGAACAGTTGGGTGTCCGGGCTGAGCTCAGGATATGCCTGTGTGGCAGCGAACGCTTCATTACGGGGCTGCAAGGGAACATGGGCACGAAGTAAATCGCCATGGATATCACTTTCCGGTGTCCAGTTCAGAATCTGGGCTGAGGTGTACCCGTGTTGATAGGGCTGATTTACTCCTTTAGCACTTTCACCGGTGTAGGGGAGTGTGTCTCCTGCATAAACGGATGATGCAACAACTTGTCCAAGCAGTGCCGTAGTCAGGATCATGGCAGTGACCTTAGGAATGATGCCTTTTGGTTTGAGTTTGCGTGTCATGCTGTTCCTCCTTCAAGTGGAATGAATGGTTGGTATTCTTTTACACAAAGCTAAACTTATGGTTAACGATAGTGGATGAAAGCGTTTTTAAATAGGGTGAAATTAAAGAATCGCGAGTACAAACTAAAGAAAAATTGCAGGTGACAAGTTAATGTCAGAAGCCTGGTGATATAATTCAATATAAATTGAACTAATCATTTACACGATAACGGAGAGGGAAGAAAAAACCTGAAAAAGCGAAGCTACAAGCTTTCTGCAAGAAAGCTGCATCGGAAGCATACGCTATCACCGGATTTTCCCTTGGGAAAAGAGAATCGAAAAAATCTGGGGATAACAGCGATTGGAAGGTTATTCTGTCATCGTAGTGTCAGTGTAAATATCTTTAGTTCAACTTATATAGTCAGGAAAACAGCATCGGAGGGAACATGCGACTTGAAAATTGTTAGCGTTTACAATAATTTCTTCAAAAATAATATGTTTATGAAAATGCTGCTGATCTTCTCGATGATATCGATTGTCACGATCATTACGTTGTCTTATATCATCTTCCTGTCGGTGTCCGACTCCACGATTCGCCGGGAACTGGCGATCCAGAAAGCGGCGATGGAACATGTGGATCGAACCATTCATCAGCAGTATGAATCGGTACAAAACATGGTGAGGGACATGCATCAGAATGAGGCACTCTCGGCCAACATTACTTACCTGATGAATCATTCGTATGCTGAATATGTTCAGCACATGACCAATGGATATTACGCCAATCAGGACGACTATTCGGCCGATGTATTGAAACATTTTCAGAACATTATGGATCGTAATTCGCAGATTAACCAACTCATGTTGTATAGCGCTGAGCAGCAGAACCTGTCTACCTTTAATCAACACAAGCAGTTCCGCAAGCTGGACACCAACATAGCTCATTCCTATATTCCTGACGTGATGGCGATGGAAACGCCCAATATCAGTGCACCCAATTACTGGATTCGCAAAGAGATCAATCAATGGGACCCTGCGCTCTATTCCATCCGCGTACCAATTAACAATACACAGACTCTTCGGAATCTGGGCCAATTTCTTGTTTTCTTTGACTCGGAGGGAATCGGTAACGCGCTGGATAACTACGAGAGTAATCTCAAGGGAGAAATCGTGGTGTTATCGGCGAAAGGTACAGTGTTATTTGACTCCAACAATCATTATTACGGGAAGAAGTACCCCTACGTGAATGTGGCCGATTCCCTGTTTGATCAGACGGATATGGATTCGATGAAAAAGGAGCAGAACATGTACGTGAACAAGTTTGTCTCCGCGGATCAGGGTTATGTGGTCATTGGCACCGTTCCGGTAGAAGAGATGGCTGAAACCTATGCGGGCATTCGCAATACCATCATCTCGATCAGTATTGTGTGTATTCTGTTTGCCGTGTTGGTTCCGGCGTTTTTCATCATTAACTTTGCCAAACGAACCCGTCGAATTATTCGCTTCACGCAAAAAGTGAAATATGGCAACTTGACGGCTCGCATCGACGATCCGCGTGATGATGAACTGGGGCAGATCTCACATAGCTTCAACGATATGCTGGACGAGCTGAATCTGTATATTGAACGGGTCTACAAAGCCGAGATCAAACAGAAGGAGACCGAGCTGGTCGCATTACAGGCGCGCATCAATCCTCATTTTCTCTACAATACGCTTGAAGTGATTCGGATGAGGGCGATATCCCAAGGGGCGAGAGATGTTGGCGAGATGATCTACAGCCTATCCGTATTGTTCAAGAGCCTGGTACAGCAAAAGAAAAATTATACGCTGAAGGATGAGATGGAAGCTTGCCGCTTGTATCTGGAGTTATTCCGAATCCGCTACAAGGATATTTTCATATATACGATCCAGATCGATGCTGCTTATTATCAACACCCTGTGGTCAAACTTTCGCTGCAACCCATCATTGAGAATTATGTCGTACATGGCATTCAGACAGAACGTTCGGATAACCGATTATCGATTGTTGTGGAAGAGACAGATGATGTGGTGCAAGTGGAAGTCAAAGATAATGGCAAAGGCATTGATCCGGCACGCCTGACGGAAATCCTTGAAGAACTGGAACGTCCTGAAGAGTCTGGTCAGATGTTCGGGCTGCGCAGTGTCCATAGTCGATTGCGCTTCCTGTATGGGCCAGAGTGCGGTATCACCATAGAGAGTACCCTCGGAGAAGGAACACGGATCAGGGTACGTTATCCACTTACAGAAGGGAAAGGTGTTTAACATGTACAAGGTGTTTATTGTGGACGATGAGCCATTCATCATTGAAGGCTTATACGATATTGTGGATTGGTCTTCGTTTGGAATGGAAATTGTGAGTCATGCAGGTAATGGACAGGCAGCGTTACATGCGCTATCCTCTCAGCCTGTGGACATTCTGATCACGGATATATCGATGCCGCTCATGAATGGTCTTGACCTGATTCGGGAAGCAAGACGGTTGCAACCTGAGATTAAGGTCATTATCCTCAGCGGTTTCAATGAGTTCGAATATCTGAAGGAAGGCATGCAGCTGGGTATCGAAAATTATCTGCTTAAACCGATTAATGTGGAGGAATTGGAATCCACGCTGAGCAACACAGCTTCCAAGCTGGATCATACGGTATCACCTCAAGCCGATGATGCGTATGGCATCCAGATTCTGAAAGATAATATTCTTCATCGATGGCTTACGGGACAGATTGCAGCTACCGAATTTGAAGAACGTGCCCAGTTGATGAACCTTTCGCTGGATGCACCTGACGTTGCTGTAGCCATCCTGCGTGACAAAGGGCAAGTACCCGGCATGTTTGAACGTGTAGAAGAGATGATTAGAGACAGACGCCATCTGAACGTATTTCATGATATCGATGGAGACATCGTCATTATTGCCAATATTCAGGGTACGAGTGACGAGGAACGGAAGTTGATGGATGGCCTTCAGGCATTATCTGATGAGATAACCGTAACCCATCCGGCGGCACGCATTGGAGCAGGCAGATTGATGAAAGGGTTATACCATGCGCCGACCAGTTATGCCGAGGCCAAAAAAGCACTCCAGTATGTGATGATTTATCCCGACCTTAAAGTCATCGACCACGCCATACTGGAAAGGTGCGGAAGTTCAACGGCGACCTTTTTCATTGATTGGAGGGAATACGCCAAACTCATTCTGTCCCGCAATACAGAACAACTTACCGACCGGATTCGCATGGATTTTGAACAGCATCGCGATGGGCTTACGCCTGGTGAGTTACAGAATACCGCACTGGAAGTTGTAATTCGCTTCAAAATGGAACTGGAGAGCATCAAACACTCGGATGAGTCTGCCATATACCAACATGGGCTTCAACTTGTACTGGACAGTGGCACTTTTGATGAACTCGTGCGGGCGCTTCAGCAGGTTGGGTCGCAGACCATCCAATCCCTATTGCAGGATCTGAAAAATCCAATTGTGAACCAGGTGCTTCAGCATATCGACAAACACTACGCAGAAGAGCTTTCCCTGAAGCTGCTGGGTGCCCACTATCATCTGCATCCGGTGTATTTGGGACAATTGTTCCATAAGGAGACCGGAGAGACGTTTGCCGAATATATCAACAAATACCGGATTGAACGTGCGAAGGAGCAGCTACGTAATTCCAATCTGAAGGTACATGAGATCGCCCGAAATGTAGGTTACTGGGAGACGGGATATTTCTATAAACAGTTCCGCAAATATGTGGGAATTTCACCGACGGATTACAAGGTGTTTGGTTAATTCGGTGACGGGTAGATCCAACTATGCGGACAGAGAGCCAAGAGACATATCGGGAACAGGAATGGCATGGATGAAAATCATGGCATACGTTACCCGGCATGTCTCTTTCATGTAAGCGATTTATTTAAATAGGTACAAAATAGTTGTCCACGGACGATTTCTCTTTAATTTGTACCTCGAAAACTTAAGTTTATCTTCTTTTTGTAAATGCTTTCATTCGATAAGGTTAAAGCAGTTAGTAAGTAGAGCCTAAGGGAACACGAAAAGGGAGGATCAAAGAAATGAGTAAACAAAGAAAACGCTTATCGCTCGTTCTTGCATTGTTAATGGCCGTTACACTTGTTCTTAGTGCCTGTGGAGGAAGCAAAGATGCTTCAGAATCCGGGGGAGCTGGAGATGACGCGGTAGAGTTGATCTGGTATACCATTGGTACCCCTCAGAAAGACGTCAACAAAGTGATGGAAGAAGTGAGCAAGTATACCAAAGAGAAAATTAATGCCACGGTAACGATGAAGATGGTTGACTGGGGTGACTACCCGCAGAAGATGCAGGTTAACGTAGCATCCGGTGAGCCAATGGACATTCTGTTCACCTCTTCTGGTGGATTCGATTATGTACAAAATGCCAGAAAAGGTGCGTTCCTTGAACTGGATGACTTGCTTGCTGAATACGGTCAGGATATCACCAAGACCATTGATCCTGCATTCCTCAGCGGTTCCAAGGTAGATGGACACAATTACGGAATTCCAGCCAACAAAGAGTTGCCACAACAAGAGGTATGGCGCTTTAACCAAATGCTGGTTGATAAATACAAGCTGGACATCTCTGGCGTTCGTACGTTAGACAGTCTGGAGCCTCTGCTCAAAGCAATTAAGGAAAACGAGGCGAGTGTAACACCATTTGCCATGGATAAAAACTATGTTCCTTATGTGCCTTATGACTATGTCATTCAGAATCTGCCAATGGCAATCAAGCTGGATACAACAGACTATAAGCTTGTAAACATACTGGAAACGCCTGAAATGAAAGAAGCACTTACCACGATGCACAAATACTACAAGGCTGGTTATGTATCGGCAGAAGCGGCAACTACAGGTTCTACCAATGATCTGACAACATCGGGTAACTGGTTCCTGGATCGTGCACAGACTCAGCCGCTCGCGGACAATCAATGGTCTGCAAGTTACGGTTATCAAGTTGTTTCAACACCTGCAAGTGAAGCAATTATAACGAATACATCTGTACAAGGCTCCATTATGGCCATCTCTGCTAACTCGGAATATCCAGAGAAAGCGATGGAATTCCTGAACCTGCTGAATACAGATCCTGTGCTGCGTAATATGGTGGACTCCGGTATCGAGGGCACACACTACAAAAAAGTGGATAACACACATATGAAAAATCTACCTGAATCGAAAAACTACGATATGCCTTCATACTCCCTTGGGAACAATATGCTGCTCTATCTGAACAGCAATGATCCGGATAACAAATGGGATGAGTTCAAGAAATTTAACGCTGAAGGTGTAAATTCCCCGATCCTCAGCTTTAACTTTGATGCAAGCAATGTATCGTCCGAACTGACGGCGGTACAGAACGTGAAAGAGCAATATTGGGCAGCGCTGATGACAGGTACACTGGACCCGGCAGCCAATCTGGATCAAGTGATTGAGAAGTTCAATCAAGCCGGACTGGAGAAAGTAATGGCTGAAGCCCAAAGCCAGCTGGATGCCTGGAGAGTGGAAAACAAGTAACAGTACATCGTAAGGATCGGGCGGCTGCTTATCGCGTCCGGTCCTTTTTCATTCAAGCCTGAAGGAGGAACTCCACAATGACTACATTTTTGAAAAACCTGATTAGAAACCGAGTCATGCTGCTCATGGTGCTGCCAGGCGCCATCTGGTTCTTCTTCTTCTCCTACTTGCCACTTGTGGGCACAGTGGCTGCTTTCAAAGAATATCGGTTCAGCCGTGAAGGGTTCTGGGCAAGTCTGATGAAGAGTGAATGGGTTGGCTGGGACAATTTCAAATTCCTGTTCAGCACAAGTGACGCATGGCTCATTACACGCAACACCCTCTTTTATAACATCGCCATTATCTTCCTGGGACTGGTATTTGCTGTAGCATTGGCAATCCTGCTCTCGGAACTCGTGAATAAACGACTCGCCAAACTGTATCAAACCGGCATGTTTCTGCCGTATTTTCTATCCTGGGTTATCGTTGGTTACTTCGCATTCAGCTTCTTGAGCATGGATCGCGGGATGTTGAATCAGATTATCGGCTGGTTCGGGATGGAACCAATTCAGTGGTACTCCGAGGCGAAATATTGGCCGTATATTCTGGTGTTCGTAGCGTTATGGAAAACCATAGGTTATAGCAGCGTTGTCTATCTGGCTTCCATACTGGGGATTGATAAATCACTGTATGAAGCAGCCATGATTGATGGAGCAAGCAAATGGCAGCAGATTCGCAATATTACGATTCCGTTGCTGTCGCCCATCATCACGATTATGACCTTGCTGGCCGTAGGCCGCATTTTCTATGCCGACTTTGGACTCTTCTATCAGGTGCCAAGGGATTCGGGTACGCTTTATTCTGTGACCAATGTTATTGATACGTATGTATATCGAGGTTTGAAAACTAGTGGTGAGATTGGCATGAGTACAGCAGCGGGATTGTATCAATCCGTGGTGGGCTTTGTGCTTGTTATTATTTCCAACTATGTTGTTCGCAAAGTAGATAAAGACAGCAGCCTATTCTAGGACAGGGAAAGGAGTGAACCACTATGGCTCAAGCAGGGCTTGTTAAAAAACGCGACTTCCACCACGTATCCAACGGCTGGAACGTGATCATGAACATCATCGCCGGTCTATTCGCTCTGATCTGTGTATTTCCTTTTATATTTGTAGTCATCATCTCGTTTACAGACGAGAAAGCACTGGCCCGTGATGGGTATCGTCTGATTCCGGCAGAATGGAGTCTCGCGGCATATCAGTTTGTCTGGCAGAGTGGGGACACGCTGCTGCGGGCGTATGGAGTTACCATTCTGGTGACGGTACTTGGTACCATCATCAGTCTGATTCTCATGTCGCTATATGCGTATGCGATTTCCCGCAAGAGCTTCAGATATCGGAGATTTTTCTCCATCTTTGCGATTCTGACCATGTTGTTCAACGGCGGGATGATTCCAACCTATATGGTCGTATCCCAGTTGCTTGGGTTGAAAGATACGTTATGGGCACTGATTCTGCCGCTGGCGATGAATGCCTTCTATATTATGATCCTGCGTACATTCTACTCCACCAGTGTACCGGATGCAGTCATTGAATCGGCGAAGATTGATGGCGCCGGTGAGTTCTATACCTTTATGAAAATCGTGATTCCACTCTCCTTGCCGGGACTTGCAACCATCGGGTTGTTCAGTACACTCGGTTACTGGAATGATTGGTTCAATGCGCTGTTATACATCGATAATCCGAATCTGGTACCGCTGCAATCCATGCTGATGCGGATTGAGTCGAGCATCCAGTTTATCCAGCAGAACTCTGCTAACAGTTCGATGAGTCTTGCAGCCATGCAGTCCATTCCGCAGGATACGTCCCGAATGGCGATGGTTGTGCTTGCTACGTTGCCGATTATATTCGCTTATCCGTTCTTCCAGCGTTATTTCGTACAGGGTCTGACGGTGGGCGCGGTCAAAGAATAACCGGATCACGTTATAGGATTGGAGAGAAGCAGATTGATGACTTATAAGGACCAAAGCAAATCCGTAGAGGAACGGGTACAACACCTGCTTAGCTTGATGACTACGGAAGAAAAGGTAGGCCAACTTACGCAGCCATTTGGCTGGCAGACCTATACGAATGATCAAGGGAACATCACGTTAAATGATTCCTTTAAACAGCAAGTGGAAAATGGGGGCATCGGCTCCCTCTACGGTGCGCTTCGGGCAGACCCTTGGACTGGCGTTACGCTGGAAAATGGATTATCCGCCAGAGAAGGCGCTGAGGCGGTCAATCTGATTCAACGTTATGCGATAGAACATTCCAGATTGGGGATTCCCATTCTGATCGGTGAAGAGTGCTCGCATGGTCATATGGCCATTGACGGAACGGTCTATCCAGTTCCCCTTTTGTTGGGGAGCACCTGGAATGTGGATCTTTATCGGGAGATGTGCCAGGCAGTAGCAAGGGAGACGCGTGCCCAAGGTGGTGCGGTCACCTATTCTCCGGTACTGGATGTTGTGCGTGATCCGCGCTGGGGACGTACGGAGGAATGTTTTGGTGAAGATCCGTTTCTCATTGGAGAGCTGGCAGTTGCTTCCGTGGAAGGACTTCAGGGTGAAAGTCTGGAACGAGGAGATACAGTAGCGGCAACGCTGAAACATTTTGTTGGTTACGGCAGCTCCGAAGGGGGACGTAATGCAGGGCCAGTACATATGGGCTGGCGCGAACTGCTGGAAGTGGATCTGTATCCATTCCGCAAAGCGGTGGAAGCTGGCGCTGCGTCGATCATGCCAGCGTACAACGAAATTGATGGCACGCCTTGCACCGTGAATACGGAATTGCTGGAAGATGTATTGCGTAAGGATTGGGGATTTGACGGTCTGGTCATTACGGATTGTGGTGCGATCAACATGCTGGCAAGTGGGCATGATGTCACAGCAGATGGAATGGAAGCTTCCGTACAGGCGATTGTGGCAGGCATCGATATGGAAATGTCCGGTGAGATGTTTGGGCAATATCTGGTGCAGGCGGTGGCAGGAGGTAAACTTGATGTGCAGGTTCTGGATCAGGCTGTCTCTCGTGTGCTGGCGTTGAAGTTCAGACTGGGCTTATTCGAACAGCCTTACGTGGATGCCGATCGCGCAGCGGAAGTGATTGGCAGTGAACAGCATATTCAACTGGCACGGCAGTTGGCTGCGGAAGGGGTTGTGCTGCTCAAAAATGAGGCTGACACGTTACCTCTATCAATAGCAAATGTGGGCCGGATTGCCGTCATTGGTCCCAATGCGGATCAGGCCTACAATCAACTAGGTGATTACACATCTCCGCAACCGAAGTCGAAAGTGGCGACCGTACTGGATGGGATTCGCAGTAAGCTGGCTAGTCATGTGGATGGGCAAACGGAGAAGAGTTCTGTTGGTTCTTTAACTGGTGACAGCAGTACAGATCAGGTTCTTTATACACCAGGCTGCCGGATCAAAGGTGATTCAAAAGAAGGATTCGAGCGTGCCCTTGAAGTTGCCAACCAGGCAGATACAGTCATTATGGTGGTTGGTGGTTCCAGTGCACGTGACTTTGGAGAAGGAACGATTGATCTGAAAACGGGTGCTTCCAATGTATCGGATAACTCCTGGAATGATATGGAGTGCGGCGAAGGGATCGACCGGATGACGTTGGGTCTTGCCGGAGTACAGTTGGAACTCATTCAGGAGATTCACAAGCTCGGCAAGAAGCTTGTCGTTGTTTACATTAATGGTCGTCCCATCACTGAACCTTGGGTGGATGAACATGCCGATGCCATTCTGGAGGCGTGGTATCCGGGTCAAGAGGGCGGGCATGCCATTGCAGATATTTTATTCGGTGATGTGAATCCGTCAGGCAAATTGACGATCTCCATTCCAAAGCATGTCGGCCAATTACCGATCTATTATAACGGCAAACGTTCCCGAGGCAAGCGTTACCTCGAAGAGGATCTGGAGCCTCGTTATGCATTTGGATACGGACTGAGTTATACCACATATGAGTACAGTGAACTGAAGCTGAGTGCTGCATCCATGACAGCCGGTGAGTCAGTTACGGTATCGGTGAATGTGACCAACACCGGCCTTTATGCAGGTGCAGAAGTTGTACAGATGTACATCTCTGACGTGGTCAGCTCACTAACTCGTCCGGCCAAGGAACTGAAGGGGTTTGCAAAAGTGAACCTGGAGCCAGGAGAGACACAGACCGTGGAATTCCACATCGGGGCCGAGCAACTGCAGTATATTGGTCGTGATTTGAAGCCTGTCGTTGAACCGGGACAATTCCATATTCATATCGGCAGCAGCGTAAACGATACGCAAACGACCGAACTGACCGTAAGGGAGGCGTAAGACGTTGGAACGTATCAGACGATTTATTCGCGAGTTGTCCGAACATCAGTGGCTGGAGCAATTGCAGCTGCGCAGCTGGAACATTACCCGCGCATATTACAATGTGCCAGGACAGTATGAGGATCAGGGTGAGTACCCGGAAGGCCAAGATTTTGAGCGTTTTCCGAGCAAACAGGGAACGACTTATTTTTTTAGAACACGTCTGGAGATCCCTGCTACATGGCAGCAAACACCTTATGGGCTTGTATTTGAAACAGGGGGAGAAGGTTTGCTTCGGGTAAATGGGCACTCTTATCAGGGCCTTGACCGCAATCATACCTACGTCACGCTTGATCCATCCAAAGTCGGAAACGCTCCAGAACTTGAGATTGAGATGTTTGACCCGGTACCTGAACCTGTGGACCCGTTGAATCAACAGGCGGTTATTCAGCCACCAATCACATCAATTACGAGCCTGCTGGTGAGACCCAATGAAGCGGTTCGTAGTCTGATGTATACCGTCATTATTGTGCGTGATTCGGCTGTGTTGCTACCGGAAAGTGACTTTCGGCGGGTTCGCCTGTTAGAACTGGTATATCGTGCGATGGATCAATTTGTAGGCATGTCAGCAGAAGAGATTGAGCAGGGAGAGGGTATTCCTCAGATTGAGAATAATCTGAAGCATCATGTACGTGAGATTGGCGGCAACGCAGAAGGTCTGGAGCATATGGTGGGACAATCCCATATTGATATTGCTTGGCTGTGGCCTGTACGTGAGACGGTACGCAAAACGAGCCGTACCTTCTCCACCGTGGATGCACTCATGAATGAATATCCTGACTATGTGTATTCCCAAAGCCAACCTTTGTTATATGCATTTTTGAAAGAGCATGACCCTGAGCTGTACGCGAGGGTGAAGCAGCGGATTACAGAAGGTCGCTGGGAGCTGGTTGGCGGCATGTGGGTTGAGCCGGATCTGAACATCCCGAGTGGGGAGTCCCTGATTCGCCAGATGTTATATGGTCAGCGTTTCTATATGGAGGAGTTTGGCAAAACATCACAGATTGAATGGCTACCGGATACGTTTGGGTATTGTGCCTCCCTGCCACAGATTTTGAAGCATGGCAATGTGGAATATTTCATGACAACAAAGCTCGGATGGAACGACACAAATGTGTTTCCATACGATCTCTTCCACTGGGTGGGCATTGACGGCACACCGATCCTGTCTTACCTCAATCATGGGGTTAACGAGCATACGTTGCCGAAGGACATTCATGATCACTGGCAGTCCTACCGTGAGAAAGCGGCTCATCCGGAGCATATGCTTCTATACGGACACGGAGATGGCGGAGGCGGGGTAACACGCGAGATGCTGGAGTATGTGGATCGCGCAGACCTGATGGTTGGGCAGCCTGCAAGTCGATATAGCACAGCTGGAGCTTTCTTTGCCGGAATCGAAAAAGAACAGCCTGTACTTCCGAAGTGGCATGGTGATCTGTATCTGGAGTTACATCGGGGAACCTACACGACACATGCGCGTAACAAGCGCAACAATCGGAAAGCGGAGGTTCTGTATCGTGAAGCTGAGCTGTGGAATACACTCGCTCTGCCAGATATGGAGGCAGATGCAGAAGCTGAAGTGCGTTCGAATCTGCATGAAGGCTGGAAATTAATTTTGCTGAATCAATTCCACGATATTATACCGGGATCGGCGATTACGGAGTCCTACGTCACTTCGAATGAGGAATATGTACAGGTATTTGAATTGGGCAGAACCGGACTGGATCAAGGCATTGCAGCATTGACCACGGGTATCAACACAGAGGGACCGGAGGGTTCAGTAGCCTATGTTGTATTCAACAGCCTGGGCTGGAAACGGAGTGCAGTCGTTCAACTTCCTGTGCAGGATGGCTTGGATCGCTACGGCATCGATGAAAAAGGCCAGCGCTTGCGGATGGATCGGGAGGATGGCAGCATGTCTATTCTCGTGACGGACATTCCGGCGTTTGGATATAAGACGATTTGGCTGGTAGCGGAAAATACAAGGGAAACGAATGTACGGGAAATGAAGACCCTTGCCGCACAACCAACCTTTAACGATACATGGGATACCGCCCTTTATCATGTGCAATTCAATGAACGTGGGGAGATCACCCGTCTGTGGGATAAAACCGCAGAGCGTGAGATGCTGAAGCCGGGTGAACGAGGCAATCAACTTCACTTTTTCCACGATCGTCCGACGCTCTGGGATGCATGGGATATCGACAGTCGTTATGAAGAACAGATTGCTGGCGAAGTGGAGCTGTTGGAGAAAAAGCTGGTGCTGGCGGGTGCAACGAAGGATGTCTTACACTTCCGCTGGAAGCTACATCAATCGGAAATCACACAAGATATCGTCTTTTATCATGACTCACGGCGAATTGATTTCCAGACACAGGTGAACTGGAACGAAAATCACAAACTTCTGAAAGTTGGTTTCCCGATTGATGTGGTGACTTCCAAGGCCACATTTGAAATTCCATTTGGCGCACTGGAACGCCCAACACATCGCAATACAAGCTGGGAACAAGCGCAGTATGAAGTCTGTGGACATCGCTTCGCGGATGTATCCGAATATGGATACGGCGTGAGCCTGCTCAACGACTGCAAGTACGGGTATGACGTGCAGGGAAGTACCATTCGTTTGTCCTTACTTCGTGCACCAAAATGGCCGGATCGCACAGCCGATCTGGGAGAACATGAATTCACCTATTCCCTGTATCCACACGACGGAGACTGGAGAACAGCACACACCGTACGTCAGGCCGCCGAGTTAAATCATGAGGTGACGGTACAGCAGGTGAAACAAGTGCAACAGACGGATCAGATACAACAAGGACAGCAAAGGGAGCAGGTACAGCAAAGCACAGGGACTGGAGTCCATCCAATTGCAGATGCAACTGCAAATGCCGCACCTGTACGCCCGGCAACCGGAGCATGGATTGATTTTGATAGTAACCATGTCATTCTGGATACCGTCAAAATGGCAGAGGATGGACAAGGCACTGTGCTGCGTTTCTATGAATCATCAGGCAAACGCGAAAACATCACGTTGCAATGGCCGCATGCCTTTGAGCAAGCCTATCACTCTAACGCACTAGAAGAACCGATCCAACCACTGGCCCATACCAATGGCCAGATTACATTATCTTTTAAACCTTACCAAATACAAACCGTGCTACTGCGGTAAACCTTTTTGAAATATTTTTGAGCTATACATGTCAAGCTCTTTATTCACACGTTAACGGAGAGGACAGAAATAACCAGAAGAAGCGAAGCGTTCGCCTTTATCCCCAGATTTTACCCTTTAGAAAAGGGAAACAAAAAAAATCTGGGGATAACAGCGATCGGAAGGTTATTCTGTCATCGTAGTGGTCTAGTGTGAATGTTCTCAGCTTGATCCTGTATAGCTACACCATTCAATTTGTTTAAGGAGTTGCACTCATCCATGGAACAGTTCAGATTACCCAAAATACCCATGCCGCCTGTTGCTTTGCCACAATCCATTCAGGCCGTGCTCGAAGAAGCAGAACAGAAACTGGCTCACCGACCAAAACTGCTTCAATTATTCAAAAACTGCTTCCCCAACACCATCGAAACAACAACCAAGTTGATGGAGGACGGCACGACTTTTGTTATCACGGGAGATATTCCGGCTTCTTGGCTGCGTGATTCCGTGGAGCAGGTGGTACATTACATTCCGTTTGCAAAAGAAGACGAGGACCTGCAACGCATTATTGGCGGGCTGATCAAACGTCATATCCAATATGTTCACATCGATCCCTATGCCAATGCCTTCAATGAGACGGCGAATGACTGGCACTGGAATACCACGGACGAGACCGAGATGTCGCCTTGGGTGTGGGAACGCAAATTCGAGATTGATTCATTATGTTTTGTTGTACGCCTGGCGTATTTATATTGGAAGGAAACCGAACTGACTGACATTTTCGATTCCAGTTTCAAAGCAGCGATGCGTAAAATCGTGGACCTGTTCAAAGTCGAACAGCATCACATGGAACAATCTCCATATCGCTTCACTCGCAATAACGGTATCCCAACAGATTCCCTGCGCAATCACGGAAAAGGTATGCCAGTCAATTACACAGGAATGATCTGGTCCGGTTTCCGTTCCAGTGATGATGCCTGTGATTTCCACTACAACATTCCAGGCAACATGTTCGCGGTGGTCGCTCTGCGCCAAATGCAGGAGTTTGCCGAGTGGGTGTTCCGGGATATGGAACTTTTGCAGGAATTGAAGGATCTGGAGCAGGACGTGGATCACGGCATTCAGCTGTACGGGATTTATCGTCATCCCGAATTTGGACCAATCTATGCGTACGAGACGGACGGTTATGGCAACCACTGTCTCATGGACGATGCGGGTACACCGGGACTGATGTCCATTCCATATCTGGGTTACGTCACAGCGGATGATCCGATCTACCAGAATACGCGCTGCTTCGCTCTGAGCAAAGAGAACCCGTTCTATTATGAGGGCAAGGTTGCCAAAGGGATCGGTAGCCCGCACACCCCGCCAGATTACATCTGGCATATGGGATTGTCCATGCAAGGACTGACTGCGCAGTCTGCCGAAGAGAAACTGGAGATTATTCGAATGCTCGAAGCGACAGATGCGGATACCGGGTATATGCATGAAGGCTTCCACGCCGATGATCCAACGATTTTTACACGAAAATGGTTTGCATGGTCCAACAGTCTGTTCTCCCAGTTGGTCTATAAATCCATGAAGGATGGCCTGTTATGAGTATCCAGCCTAATGATCAAAAGCTGATTATCTTCGCTGATCCTACGTTTCCGATGGAAGGCGTTATGCCAACTCCACAGGCTCGGAATGCATGGAAAACAGTCGAAGAGATCATCGTTGTAAACGCCGAAGAACTTGCAGAGGCTTTGAAAGCTACAGCTGGTGAAGGATGTCTCGTAAATCTGCATGCACCCTATTTCCCCAAATCCGCTTGGACGGAGATTGTAGCTTATCTGCATCAGGGAGGGAACCTGATCAGTGTTGGTGGTGCGCCTTTCAAACGTCCGGTTCGATATGAGAATGGGGCATGGGTTGTAGAGTCCGAGCAGACCGCGTATCACCAGGAACTCTATATTCATGAGGCGTTGAACGTATCTTCTGCCAATGTGCAATCGTACACGTCATCTGAACAGATACCGCTCCTTGCCGGCAAAGAAGGACTTTTTGAGATTTCAGATACATGGAATCTGGTTCCACATACAACCAAAACAAGTGATCTGCCTCACCAGATGGGTTCATCAGGACCGATGAGTACGCAGATTTACCCATTACTTCGTGGTATAAGCAAGGATGGACGCAGCATCGCCGCTCCGGTCGTTCTGTGGGAAAACTCCCGCGGGACTTTTGTTGGTTCACGCTGGATGTTTGTGCATCTGCCGCTGACCACTTCATTTTGGGCGCAGGATGGCGCTGACGAGATTTTGAAGTGGGCGCAATACTGTGCGCAAGGTGTAACCGAGTTATCCCTGAAAACGAATTATGCTTCGTATGAGTCAGATGAACGGGCTGTACTCACACTTCAAGGCCAGATTTTACAGCGTGCAGGCAACAGACTTACGGAGTCCGAGCTGTGGACATTCGACATAACGGTCGAGCATGAGGATCGCACAAGTGGCATGACGGAGAAGGTATGGAGCCATCAACTGGAGATGGAACTTTCCGGTGAGCAGCGTTTCGAACGCATACTTCTCCCGGTTTCCATTGAAAGTGGGCTGTATCGGATCGTATGCCACGCGCAGGCACCTGACGGGGAAGTTCGGATCTTGCGTCAAGGCTTCTGGGGACAAGATGCAGCACTGCTGGCAGAAGGGGAACTGATTACCCGCAGCAGGGACTATTTTGTAAAAGACGGACGTCCTCTGCCTGTTGTGGGCATGACCTACATGACCTCCGATGTGGCACGGAAATTTTTATTTCTGCCCAATGCGGATGTCTGGGACCGAGACATGGCTCAGATGGCAAAAGCCGGCATCAACTGGATTCGGACGGGAATCTGGACCGCCTATCGCAACATGATGCAGGTGGACGGACATATGGCAGAAGATGTGCTTCGTGCCATTGATGCATTTATTTTAACGGCGAAACGCCACGGCTTGCAGGTCACGTTCACTTTCTTCTCCTTTACACCGGAGACATGGGAAGGCACGAATCCGTATTTGGACCCGCAGAGTGTCGAAGCACAGAAACGTTTCATCCGCAGCATCGTCAGTCGTCACACGCATACAACCCATGTGGACTGGGATCTGATTAACGAGCCATCGATGTTTGATCCGGTGCGTATCTTCTCAGCTGGCCCAAGCTCGGCGAGGGATTCGTATGAACAGCAGGCTTTTATCGCTTGGCTTCAGCAGCGTCATCCGACGATTGAGGCGTTGCAGGAGGCATGGAACATGTCACCGAAGCAGCTTCCGAATTTTGCAGCCGCGGTGATTCCGGAGGCGGAAGAGATTAACTTTGATGTACAGGACATGCACAAGGCCAAAAAAGGAACGCGCTGGCTTGATTATTGTCTCTTTTCCATGGAGATGCACAATGGTTGGGCAAGAGAGCTTGTAGGTACAATCAAGGATCTGGTTCCCGATCATATGGTTACCGTTGGGCAGGACGAAGCGCTTGGTGCACAGCGTCCGTCACCGTTCTTCTATGAACGTGAAGTGGATTATACAACCGTGCATTCCTGGTGGTTAAACGATGATCTGATCTGGGACGGCATTTTCGCTAAAACGCCACATAAACCAAATCTCATTCAGGAGACGGGCATCATGTATGTGGAAACTCCAGATGGGCGAGCCAAACGTACGGAAGAAGAGCTTCGTGGCATTCTCGAACGCAAGTACGCGTATGCTTTCTCGACAGGCGGCGCAGGAGCGGTGCAATGGATCTGGAACACCAACTTCTATATGGATAATGCCAATGAATCTCATATCGGAGCCTTGCGTGCAGATGGTACGGAGAAACCGGAGGCGGATGTATCTTATGATTTTGGCCGATTCATGCATGGCATTCGTGATCTCTTTGAAGACCGTGAGCTGGAGGATATTGCAGTGGTGTTCCCATACTCCAATGACTTCTCTAACCGTGCCCTGGCCTATGATGCCACAACAAAGCTTACTCGCGTAATGTCTTATGATCTAAAACTTCCGTTCCGTGCGTTATCCGAATATCATCTGGAAGCGTTGGAGCAGCAGCCACCGAAACTGATTATCGTGCCGAGCCCACATAATATGGACAGCGATGCACTTCAACAATTGCTCACGTTTGCGGAGAAGGAAGGTACAAGTCTGCTCATCACTGGACCACTGGGGCTGGACGCATACTGGAAAACTAGTGACCGGGCCGATCATATCGTAGGCAAACGCAGTCTGGGTAACGTGCAGCGGGAAGAACTGCTGAATATTAACGGCGTGAATCACCGGGTGACCTATGGACGGCGTCGGATCGCCGAGGTGGCCAAGGAGACGTTGCTTCATGGGGATAAAGGTACAGCAGATGAAGTAACCGTTTTGCCTTTGGGTAAAGGGAAATTAATCTGGACCCCACTGCCAGTGGAGTTAAACGGACGGGATGAACCACTTGCTGAATTGTATCGTTATGCGACTGAAATTTCGGGCATCGAACAGGAGTTGGAATGGATATCTGGCGGAGATATCGCAGGGCTCTATGGCCGGAAGCTGAGTTTTCCAAAAGGAAATCTGTATGTATTTGTATCGGAGTTTGCCTTGGACGATGAAGTTCACGTGAGAGATCAACGTACAGGTGTATCGTACTCGTTCCAATTGGAGAAAAATCGTTCGGTGCTGTTTGCCACGGATGCTTACGGAAAGCTGACTGCGGTGTATCGCCCTGATGAGGTTGAGATTGTACAACAAGACGAAAGAGGTGGGATAACACGATGAACAAGAAAAAGAGAGCACATATTATTTCGCATACCCACTGGGATCGGGAATGGTATTTGCCGTATGAGAAGCATCATATGCGACTCATTCAACTCGTCGATTCACTGTTGGATCAGCTTGATGAGGGATCGGACTACAAAAGCTTTTATTTGGATGGACAAACGATTATCATCGATGACTATCTTCAGGTTCGCCCGGAGCAGAAGGAACGACTGGAGAAACATATCCGCAATGGGCGGATTGTGATCGGACCATGGTATATTTTGCAGGATGCGTTTCTGACGAGCGGAGAAGCCAATGTGCGCAACATGCAGGTTGGACATAAAGACGCCAAACGTTACGGCACCCCTTCGAAAATTGGTTACTTTCCCGATACATTCGGATTGGTCGGACAGGCTCCGCAGCTGATGCAACAATCAGGCATTGATAATGTGTTCTTTGGACGTGGTGTGAAGCCTACGGGATTTAATAATACGGTATCGGATGCCGGATATGAATCAAGTTTCTCGGAGCTGATGTGGGAAGGGCCAGACGGATCGAAAGTGCTCGGCGTATTGTTTGCCAACTGGTACTCCAACGGAAATGAAGTTCCGGTAGACGAGGCTTCGGCTCGCAAGTTCTGGGAAACCAAGCTTGCAGACGCTGAGAAATATGCATCAACGAATGAGTTGTTGTACATGAACGGATGTGACCACCAGCCGATTCAGCGAGACCTGCCAGAAGCGATTCGCATGGCTGAACAATTACATCCCGACATTGAGTTCATTCACTCTAACTTTCCAGAATATCTGGAAGCTTTGAGAGCATCGTCTGAACATGAGTTGTCCACGGTCAAAGGCGAACTGCGCAGCCAGCGTACCGATGGCTGGGGAACTCTGGTGAACACCGCCTCGGCTCGTGTATATCTGAAACAGATGAACCAGCTGGGCCAGACCATGCTGGAAAAAGTGGCCGAACCCCTGGCATCCTACGCTTATTTGCTTGGTCATGCCTATCCACATGATCAACTGACATATGCCTGGAAAACGCTGATGCAGAATCACCCACATGACAGCATCTGTGGATGCAGTGTGGATGAGGTGCACCGCGAGATGGTGACACGGTTTGATAAGAGCCGTCATGTGGCAGAGGCTTTAATTGAAGAGAGTACCAGCCAGATTGCTACAGCTGTCGATACCTCCAACTTTGAGCGTTACGGCGAAAATGCCCGGCCTGTTGTAGTGTTTAATACAACGGGTTGGGAACGAAGCGGTGTGGTTCAGATGGAACTGGACGCGGCTCGATTGTATTTCCGGGATGGATATACATTGAAAGAGATGGCGGCGCAGATGAAAGCCGTTGATCTGTCAGACCGCATACTTGTAGATGAAGAAGGTAACCACATTCCATGTACGGTGGAGGATCTGGGTCTGCAATTCGGCTATGATCTGCCGGATGACCGTTTCCGTCAGCCGTATAGTTGTCGGCGAGTACGTATTCGTTTTGAAACAGAGAATGTAGCTGCATTTGGGCTGAAGACCTTTGCATTGGTTAACTTTAGGGATGCTGCAACGAGTGGTACTCCATTGAAAACGACTTCGCTGTTGCGTGGTGAACGTGGCATGGAGAATCAATATTTGATCGTCACGATTGCAGACAACGGTTCATTCAAAATCACGGATAAACGAACAGGCCGAATTTACAAGGACCTTGGCGTGTACGAAAATGTGGGCGATATCGGTAATGAATATATGTTCAAGCAGCCAGAGAATGAAGTGGCACGGACAACACAAGCGCTTCAGGCTGAGATTCGTGTCCTTGAGGATACATCATATTTGGCCTCGTTCGAAGTGATTCATCATTGGGAAATACCAGAGTTGGCGGATGAGATGCTGGATCAGGAACAACGAGAACTGATTTATTATCCACACCGCAAAGCCCAGCGTTCAGCGAAAATGATCCCACTTCAGATCCGTACAGTTATATCGCTTAGTCGTAGTGGAAAAGGAGTACAAGTGGAAACAACCTTCAACAATCAGGCGAAGGATCACCGGGTACGTGCTCTTTTCCCAACCGATCTGGTATCTGGGGTTCATCATGTGGATTCCATGTTCGAAATCGCAACGCGTGCTAACAAGCCTGCACCGGAGTGGCAAAATCCAAGCAATACACAGCATCAACAGAGTTTTGTGGATGTGAGTGAAAAAGATGCGGGACTGGTCGTGGCCAATCTGGGTCTGAATGAATATGAAGTGCTTCAAGATGGACGTAACACCATCGCCGTAACGCTGCTTCGTGCGGTGGGCGAACTCGGAGACTGGGGTTTGTTCCCGACACCGGAAGCACAATGCCTTGGTGAACATACATTTAAAATCGAGATCATTCCCCACGATGGCAATGGTGCAGCATCAGGTGCATATACCGAGGCCTATCAGTTCCAGGTTCCTTGGACGCTGGCACAGACTGAAGTACACTCGGGTTATCTGACACCTAGCAACACACCGTTTGCATGGCAAGGAGACGGTTTAGCATTTTCTTCACTCAAGGTAAATGAAGATTCCGGCGATGTCATGCTACGCTGGTTCAATATGACCACCGAATCTGCCACGTTGAATCTTGCAACATCACAAGCGAATCCGCAGCCGTTCGAAACGGCATACAAAAGCAACATCCTGGAGGAAGAGGGCGAAAGGCTTCATGCCCGCAGCATAGAAGAGGCGTCGACATTATCATTTGCCAGCAAGGAATGGAACATACAGACAGGTTCATGCGAGATCGTTACTGTCGGCTTGCGCCGCTGATAAAAGTTGTTTAAAGAGTCGAAAAACAGACTTTTGAACACACGCTAAAAGGTACAGGACTGCAAGCGTACTATAAACTAGGCATTACGTACGGTAGCGGTAGGGTTACGCTATTTACCAGATCTATTAGTTGAGTTATTGGTTGTTTTTCTATAGAATGAACAGTAGAATTGCAAATGATCGAAAGTTTCTATGCCATCAAGATGGTCATGGGTTCACTTCATTGTTCATTCTATATTGAAACATTAAGGGGGCTTGAAGCCATGGAATCCTTGGGAGGACTGCTTCAGCAGCTGAACCCTTCCTTTCGTGAGCAGTCGCGGCGAATTATGGCGGATTTGTTGGAAGACCCGTATGTGCGTGAGTTCCGCGCAGGTCATCCTGAACTGAAAGATGCACAGCTCATGCCCGATCTGAGCAAGCTGTTTCAATATGCCAAAGATTCGAAGAACTGCGCGAATTGTCCGGGACTCGACAACTGTCCCAACGATTTTCAGGGTCATTTTTGCAAACTGGAAGTAGAGAACTTCAACGGTAAACCCGAAATTATAGATATTAAAGCGCCTTGCTCGAAGCAGATTGCCCGGCAAAATGAACATATCATCAAACAGCGGATTCGCAGTTTCTATGTGGATGAGCGTGCCCTCAGCACGGGGTATAATGATGTGGAAATTATGGGCAAAGATCGCATGCGTGCACCAGCGGTGAACCGGGTACTCCGTTACATTAGCGAGACCAAAGCCAACGGACTTTCAACGCAAGGGCTATATCTGGAAGGTTCGTTTGGAACCGGCAAAACGTTTCTGATGTGTTATCTGCTGCATGAACTTGCAGTTGCAGGTCATACGGGTGTTATCATTTATATGCCTGACTTTGTGGAGGATCTGAAATCCATGATCAGTGAAGGGCAGAAGCTCAAGGAAATGACGGATGTTCTGAAGAGTTGTGATTTGCTCATCTTTGATGATATTGGAGCTGAGAACCTGAACCCGTGGGTGAGGGATCATGTGATGGGCTCAATTCTCAATTATCGAATGAATCGCAAGCCGACGTTCTATACGTCTAATTACAACCTGGAAGGGCTTGAGAAACACTTGAGCTTTACCAATCGGGATGGCGAGGAAATGAACAAAGGCCAACGTCTGATGGATCGGATTCGTCCATTTGTGGATGTTATTCAGGTTCGGGGCGAGAATCAGCGTGGCAAGGACTGATTTTGTGGAAAAGTCGAGTTGTTATCATGCTCAAGAGGGTTATCGCGTCAGCACCTGAGTCAGTGTGATTTACGTTAAATACACAGATATGCCAAGAAAAGCCCTGGCTTTCGCAATATGCGAAAACCGGGCTTTTCTGGTCTGTGGAAGTCTGAATGATCTTGAACATCCTATTCGGTCAGGAATTTGAAAATTACCATCCCAAAGAAGATGACAGTCATCAGGCCGCCCATGCCGACAACACCCATAATCAGATCGAAGAGGTCGTTGCGTGGCTCCTCGTTCACATGTTCACGTGGGTCGGTCATCCGAATGTTAGCGTCCATCGTATTGCCTCCTTTGAGGATTGATAGCTTGGCCTGCAAGCAGGGCTACAATCCGGAGTAATTTTAGTATACTTGGAAAAGAAAGCGTTTGTAAAGATTTTGCAGATGACCTGCTGCACCTGTAATTGTGAAGATTTCATGTTGGGAAGATGAACATTAGCTGTTCATTTCACAAGTTTAACGCACATGTGTTATACTGGAAGTGTCGTTCACGACGTTACAGGTTAAAATAAAACCGTAAGTATATATAAGGAGGACAATTTCATGGCTATTGTTAACGTATCCGATCAATCCTTTAACACGGAAGTCGAAGGAGAAGGAACGGTTCTGGTAGATTTCTGGGCGCCTTGGTGTGGTCCTTGCAAAATGCTCGCTCCAATTCTGGAAGAACTGTCCACAGAAGTTGGCGATTCCGTAAAAATTGCTAAAGTAAATGTGGATGAGAATCCAGAATCTGCTTCCCGTTTCGGCGTAATGAGTATTCCAACACTGATCTTCTTCAAAGACGGTCAACCAGTTGATAAAGTGGTTGGTTTGAACTCCAAAGAAGCTCTCAAAGGAATCATCGAAAAACATCAATAAACTTCAAGCCAAAACATTACTAAGTGCAGGCTGACACATCGCCTCCGGTTTACATGCCGGGGGCGTTTTGCGTCGAAAAGCTTGATACAGGACAATATAAGTAATGTATTATGATATAAGATATCTACGAAAGATTTTAAAATGAAACTGGAAATTTACATGATTAACGGAGAGGACAGAAATGAACAGGAGAAGCGAAGCGTTCGCCTTTATCACCGGATTTTCCCCTTTGGAAAGGGATCAGAAAAATCTGGGGATAACAGCGATCAAAGGTTCATTCTGTCATCGGAGTGTAACATGTAAGGTGAAGGCTTCAATTTTTCGGAAAGGAGGACTCACCGAATTATGGATCCATTTATGCAGGAGTTAAATGAACAGGAGAAGGCACTGGAGCAGATCCGCCACAAGCTCGCACTGCTTCCAGACATGCCGGGCTGTTATCTGATGAAAAACAGTGAAGGTACCATTATTTACGTTGGTAAAGCCAAAGTGCTGAAAAACCGTGTGCGCTCTTATTTTATTGGCAGTCATAATGGAAAGACACAACGTCTGGTAGCGGATATTCGAGATTTTGAATACATCGTGACAGGCAGCAATATGGAAGCACTCATTCTGGAGTGTAACCTGATCAAAAAACATATGCCCCGTTACAACGTATTGCTCAAAGATGATAAAACATTTCCTTATCTTAAAATAACGAATGAAAAACATCCGCGGCTCGAAGTGACCCGCCGTGTGCTGAAAGATAAAGCCAAATACTTCGGGCCTTACCCGAATTCGTATGCGGCACACCAAACCAAAAAATTGCTGGATCGGATGTATCCGCTCCGCAAATGCGGCGTAATGCCGAAGGAAGTATGCCTGTATTACCACATGGGTCAATGCCTTGCTCCTTGTGTAAAGGAAGTAGGCAAAGAGCAGTATGACGAGATTTCCCAAGAAATCGGATCATTTCTGAGCGGTGGGCATGAGGAGATCAAGAAGGACTTGCAGCGCAAAATGCAGGAAGCGGCCGAAGATTTGTATTTTGAACGAGCCAAAGAACTGCGTGATCAGGTGATTGCGATTGATGCGATCATGGAAAAACAGAAAATTACGATGGCGGATGCCAGAGACCGTGACGTCTTTGGATTTGCGATTGATAAAGGCTGGATGTGTGTCCAGATTCTATATATGCGTCAGGGGAAAATGATTGAACGCCATGTGTCCACTTTTCCGTTTTACGGTGAGGCCTACAGTGATTTCATGTCTTATGTAACACAATATTACAGTGACAATCCAGCTTTGCCACAGGAGATTTTGTTGCCGGAGATGCCAAAAGAGTTGATCTCTGGAGAGGATGCTATCGATTCAGGATCCGAGCCACTTGTGGCTGAGACGCGTACAACTTATGGCACGGATACAAATGAGGTAGAAAATAACGATTCAGCCGATCTGCTGGAGACATCAAACGCCAAGCTGCCATCCGAGCTGGAGGAACCGTCCCAGATGGCTGCCTCTCTTCAAGAGTGGCTGGAGATCAAAGTCCATATTCCGCAACGCGGATTAAAACGCCAGATGATTACGATGGCACTCGACAATGCACGGGTGGCATTGGAGGAGAAGTTCCGTCTCATCGAGCGTAATGAAGAGCGGACTTCCAAAGCATCCGAGGGATTGGGACGCTGGATCGGTCTGGATCAGCTGCGCCGGATCGAAGCATTTGATAACTCGAACATTCAGGGTACGAATCCGGTATCTGCCATGATTGTGTTTACCGACGGTAAACCCGACAAGAAGGAATACCGCAAATATAAAGTGCGTTCTGTGGAAGGGCCGGACGATTATGAAACGATGCGAGAAGTCATCCGCCGTCGTTATGAGCGGGTGCTTAAGGAAAACCTGACCCAGCCTGACTTGATCGTGGTCGATGGTGGTAAAGGGCAGATTTCGGCTGCTGTGGATGTGCTTGAAAACGAGCTGGGGTTATTCATTCCGGTTTGTGGATTGGTCAAGGATGCCAAACACAAAACATCACAGCTGATGATTGGCAATCCACCAGAGGTGATTTCCCTGCCGCGGGATAGCCAGGAGTTTTATCTGCTGCAGCGGATTCAGGAAGAGGTTCACCGATTTGCGATCTCGTTTCACCGTGAGCAACGCGGTAAATCGATGGTTACGTCTCGGCTGGATTCCATTCCAGGCATCGGAGAGAAACGGCGCAAGCTGCTGTTGAAGCATTTTGGCTCTTTACGCAAAATAAAAGAGGCCAGCGTCGAAGACTTCCGGCCTCTATCTATTGGAGATAAACTAGCAACTCAGATTATTGCAGCACTTCGTGATGAGGAGTCGTGACATACGGCTTCTCTTTTTGTTTTGGATTGAAACGGTAGACTACATATCCAACAATAGCCGGCAAAACAATCCAGAAAATTCCGGCACCCATATTCAGTGCATCTCCCATGAAAATCAAGCTGAGTCCCATCAGCAGGCTGTCGAAGATGACATGTGCGAAAACAACAGCAATGAAGCCGTGACGGAGCATGATCAGGCTGAATAACAGTCCGATGACGGTTAGCTCGATCGGGCGAGTAATGACCGGATAGATCGGATACAGCGTGTGTCCAAGCGCCCAGATAAGTGTAGGGATCAGGCAGGCGATAAACGTGTTACGCACGACCTTTTGCATCATGCGAATACCAAACAGTCGATATACCGCCTCTTCGCCAATACCAGCCATCCAGGCCATGATCGGGAAGATCCATGCATACGTCATGTTATACGTCGATTGATCTGCGGAGGTTGTGGACCATGTGCCAATGCTGCGTTCCAGAATAAAGAACAGAACGGATTGCACACCTAGCAGAATGAAGGCCCACAGATAACCGGTAAACATACTGTGCAGCACATATTTGCCGTAACCTGGCTCCTTGGCACGTGGCCATGGATTAAATCCGATTTTACGCCACATACCGTCGCCTGCTACAAGTGACAGATATATGGTGACACTCATCACAATTGTAATCCCTGCTTGAATGAGCATGAGAAACACTAACATGAAGCTGGAAAGTCCCTGTGCCTTAAAGAGAGGTAACATGTTCAGTGTACCAATCATGGAAGCAGCGAAGTATACCAGTGATAACACCAAGCCTCGTTTAAACGAAGTGTTTGCACGAGCGAGAATGCTGTAGATGATGGCAAGAACCCCGAGGACAAATGTCAGAAAGGCGTAACCACCGTAAGTTAACCAATTGGCCAATTGGGTCTGGTTTTTAACATAATCCGTGTGAGATTTCGGTACGGAGAACCCCGGATCGAACGAACGAATAGCTCCATTTTCAAAAGTGAAATTCAATTCTAGCTTGGAGTTGCCAATCGTTTTACTTGCATCCGTGTACTTCAGACCCGGCTCGCCATCCCGTGTATCCAGTTGAAGCTTGGGAGCGTCAAAGCCAAATTCTTTTAATACACCAGCCGCCAGTTTTTCTTTCTCGTTCAAAGGCATGTGTCCTTCCGCAAGCGACTCTGAAGTGCTCTGGATGCCCTGCTCTTGTTGAGTTTCAACGGCCGTATAGAGCGAGGAAGGCTGTACACGTTTGAAAGCGACCACTTTTCCTGTTTTCATATGTACGTCAACGTTAAGGTAACCGCCCTTGTCCTGATCAAACAAGCGAACGCGGTACACATCGTAAGGATAGGCTGCTTCCCACTTCTGATTGTACGTGCTAAGCTGTTTTGTCTTCGCCATGTATCCGTAAATATCGGAATGGGTCTGATAGGTTACAAGAGGTTTACTGTCGCTGCTCGGAAGTGTGTAGTCATCAACAGAAGCTGCAAATGAACGTGCAGACTGAATCGCTTTTTCCTTGCTAATGAAGGATGTTGACGAGATTTCTGTCGTTTGTGATGAGGTTGCAGGTAAGATCTGAAAGACAAAAAATAAAATCAGGCCGATCACCGCAAGCAACCCCAAACGTTTGAAGTTAGCCTTAAGCTGTAAAGGCTGCCCTAAGGGATTCATGAAATGGTGTTCCTCCTTTATTCAACTACATATTAAGTAAAGATAGCACAGGGCATGTACCCATTGCCAATGACATCACGAAAACAGGTGTAAATCTTTGAAAATGAATGAAAATGATCAAAAAAAACGGATACAGCTTTCCGGACATGAACTTTTTTCCCTTTTTGCACGAATTCGATGTTATTTACACAAAAATCGTTTTGTCTGTAATCGCCACAGCGCTTATAATTTTGAAGCAAATATGCAAAAATCCGCATGCCTCAAGTCTAACAAGGGAACGAATAGAACGTAGAACGAACTGAATTATAGGGAGAACGAACTGAATTATAGAACGTACAGAGTTATTAAAATGAACAAGATGTATATTAACTCCAATTATATGTTGCTTTTTTATGATTGATACATGGGCTCCACAGGGTGGAGTTATTTTCTTTTTAGCAGAGGTGGATGATACAGAAGTGAAAGCGAATGTTCAATGGATGCGATTATCGCCGCCACGTATTCTGGTATTGGGGTTTGCCAGCATTATTATGCTGGGTACACTACTGCTCATGCTTCCAGTATCCAGCCGCGGCGGTGAAAGTCTGGTTTTTATCGATGCTCTCTTCACGGCGACGTCAGCTGTCTGTGTGACAGGACTGGTTGTTGTGGATACGGGAACCTATTTTTCAGTATTCGGTCAGGTGATTATTGCTATTCTGATACAGATCGGCGGTCTCGGCTTTATGACGATGTCTACGCTGGTTGCGATTGCCTTCAAACGAAAAATATCGCTCAAGGAGCGATTGATTTTGCAGGAAGCGATGAATCAGAGCACGATGGAAGGCATCGTGAGGCTGATTCGCAAGGTTGTGATCTACTCGCTAATTTTGGAAGGGATCTGCGGCACCTTGTTTGCTTTGCGCTGGTCGTTTGATATGCCCATTGGGCAGGCGATGTATTATGGGTACTGGCATGCGATCTCGATGTTTAACAATGCCGGTTTTGATATGTTTGGTAATTTTCGCAGTCTGACCGGGTATGTCTATGATCCGCTTGTCAATTTTACCGCGATGTTTCTGATCGTTTCGGGAGGGATTGGTTTTGTTGTGCTGTCCGATCTGGTGGATTATCATAAAACAAAGAAGCTGTCGCTGCATTCCAAAGTTGTGCTACTGATGACCGCTTTGTTGATTGTGTTTGGCGCACTGGTCATCTTTGTGTTTGAGTTCAGCAACCCGCGGACACTGGGCGGCCTGAATTGGGGCGGTAAAATACTCGGTTCGTTCTTCCAGTCGGTAACACCACGTACAGCCGGGGCCAACACAGTAGATATTGCTGGACTGCGGCAGGCCACACAATTTTTCATGATAATATTAATGTTTATCGGCGCTTCGCCAGGTTCAACAGGAGGCGGCATCAAAACAACGACATTCCTGATTATGGCCGGAGCGGTCATTGCCATGATGCGTGGACGGGAGGATATCGTCTTTTTCCGGTATCGGCTTGTGCAGGAACGGATCTTCAAGGCGCTTACAATTACGCTGCTGGCGCTGTTATTCATTATTACAGTTACGATGGTGCTGAGTACAACAGAGGACAGTACTTTTTTAATGATTTTATTTGAAACGACATCCGCCTTTGGCACCGTAGGACTTTCACTTGGTTTGACGCTGAAGCTGACCACGTTTGGCAAATTAATGATTTGTTTTACGATGTTTGCAGGACGGCTTGGGCCGATCACGTTGGCATATGCATTGGGGCAGAAAAACAAAAAAGAGCTGTATAGGTATCCGGAAGGTAAAATGATTATTGGTTAGTCATTATTTGGATAGAGGGGTTCGTGAGGGACAATGAAAAAACAGCAGTTTGCGGTGATTGGACTTGGCCGGTTCGGCTCTAGTCTGGCACAGGAATTAATGGAACTAGGCTATGAGGTGCTTGGTATCGATAAAAATGAAGAACTCGTCGAAGACATGAGTGATCTGGTCACTCACGCTGTAGTGGCAGATGCTACGGATGAGGAAGTGCTGCGCTCCCTGGGCATTCGTAATTTTGACTGCGGCATCGTTGCGATTGGCGACGATATCCAGACGAGTATCCTCACCGCCATCCTGCTCAAAGAGCTGGGTGTCAAAACGGTTGTGGCTAAAGCCATCTCCGTTCTTCATGGCCGGGCACTCGACAAGCTGGGTATTGACCGCGTCGTATACCCTGAACGGGATATGGGCATTCGGGTCGCTCACCAATTAGTTACACCAAACCTGCTGGATTACATCGAATTATCCAATGATTACAGCATAGTTGAGATGAAGGTACCTGCTTGTCTGCACAATAAAACACTCTCTACCCTCAATGCACGCGTACGCTTCAATTGCAGCATCGTTGCGCTGCAAAAAGAAGCCGGGGTCATTATTGCCCCGACGGCGATGGATTCCCTGCAAATGGGGGATATCATGGTCATTATTGGTAATAATAATGATATTGACCGTTTTGAAGAAGAAGTTATTAGTCAAGAGAGCTAAGCAGATAAAGTTATTTTGATAATCAACTGGTGATGTGGATGACCCTCTTCATCAGTTTGTCTCAATAATCGGATAAGCTGCGCCATCTTCATGAAATCAAGGCGTTGTTGTCCTCCTTGAGGGCAATGGCGCCTTTGCTGTAAAAAATGCAGCCGTCTCCCTGACCCATTGTCTGGAGGTTTCGCTGAGGTTTTCCTTTTCCCCATAGATCATGCAGGTTGTTCTTCGAGTCTGTTTCAATTGGGGTAAATGTACCGCAACGAGATCATTATCTGCCAGCAGCTGCGGGCGAAGATAGGATTTGGGAAGCAGGGCAGCAGCTTTGCAGGTCGGCAACAGGCGGATAATTGCTTCGAAGGAATCGATCTCCATACGAATGTCAGGCATCACTGTACAGCGTTGGAACAGATCATCTGTCAGTTTTCGGTACCATGTTCCTTTGGAGAACGTAATCATCGGCAGATCCTGCAAATGCTCCATCCCGGCTTCTTTGTCAGCAAGAGGGTGCGTAAGCGGCACAACCAGTTCAAGGTGATCATCAAACAGAGGCACACAATTGAGCCCTGTTTCGCTAATGGACGAGGCGACAATGCCCACATCGGCTTTTTTATCACGTACAAAAGAAACGATCTCATGTGTCTTGCCTGTTAACAGCTTCAATTCAGCATGAGGATGTTTCTCCATAAAGGCGTTGACGAGTGGAGGCAGGGTGGTCTGGAGTGTCGTCAGGCTGGCTCCGAGTGTAATAATACTCTGTTTCTCATCCTTATATTGAGACAGCATGGTGAGAAATTTCTGCTGCTGCTGTTTTTGCTCGACGGCGAAGGTGTAAGCAAGTTGACCTACGTTCGTTAATTCTAGCCGCTTACCGCGGCGGTGAAAGAGGGACACGCCCAGTTCCCCCTCCAGCTTGGCAATTTTGCGTGAGAGTGCCGGCTGGGACAGATTCAGTAATTTGGATGCGCGGTTCAGGCTGGATTGTTCTACAACCGCTGCAAATGCGTTTAATTCTTCGAACATGAACACGACCCTCTTTTCTTATGTATGTGATTCTTGCCCTTGATTAATCGTTTGCCCTATTGTATGGCCTTTTGACCGGATATTATAAGATTGTATGACCTACAAACCCGTTGTTTCAAAGCTTATACCTATAGGTTATAACATTTAATAATTATATTGCAATTCCCTTATAAGAAAAAAAGGAGTAACATGAATCGTGACACAAGTTGTTCACACCTGATGAAAACGGAACAATTTGTCTAACCTTTTCATGGAAAAGTGTTCGAGTCGTGATAAGGTATGAGTATTAACATTTATGAAAACGTTGTATTTAGCGAAAGGGGATCGACATTTTATGAAAGGGTTTTACTCCAGAAAGCTGCACTCCTTGCTTGGCGTCATTCCGCTCAGTCTGTTTTTTGTTGAGCACTTGGTGACGAACTTCACGGCAGTTGAAGGCGGCAAAGAAGCTTTTTACGGTGCCGTTGCATTTCTGAACGGTTTGCCTCTTGTTATTGTTATTGAGGCGCTCCTCATCTGGCTGCCACTGTTCTATCATGGTGTATACGGTTTGTATATCGCTTATCAGGCCAAACCTAATGTTGGACGTTATGGCAATGAGCGCAACTGGCGTTATACCTTGCAACGGGTCAGCGGGATCATCACCTTTGTTTTCGTGATCTGGCATGTATGGGAGACGCGTGTACAAATTGCTTTGGGTAATGTAACACATGAAGAGATTGGCGGCGTCATCCATAATGCTGTGACGAATCCGATAACCTTTGCAATATACATGGTCAGCGTGGTTGCGGCGTCATATCACTTTGCCAACGGCTTGTGGTCGTTCCTTGTTAGCTGGGGTATCACAGTTGGTCCGCGTGCGCAGCGTGTATCCTCTTACGTATGTATGAGCATGTTTGTTATTATTTCCATTTTGTTTATCGCTTCATTGTTTGCTTTCCGGAACGTTGATTTCCAGACAGCTACTTCAATGATCGACAGCGTAAAATCAGTTCTGGTCTAAGCTTGTTGAATATTGTTTGTAATCTTGAATTTATTGAATTAAGGCATACTTATAAGGGAGTGAACTAGCAATGGCATCATCGAATGTAATTATTGTGGGCGGCGGTCTCGCGGGATTGATGGCGGCGATCAAATCGGCTGAAGCCGGAGTCCATGTTCATTTATTTTCACTGGTTCCTGTTAAAAGATCCCACTCCGTATGTGCCCAGGGCGGTATCAACGGTGCGGTAAATACCAAAGGGGAAGGAGACTCCCCATGGGTTCACTTTGACGATACGGTTTACGGCGGAGACTTCCTCGCTAACCAACCGCCAGTTAAAGCGATGTGCGAAGCAGCACCTGGCATCATCCACCTGATGGACCGGATGGGCGTTATGTTTAACCGGACACCGGAAGGTTTGCTCGATTTCCGCCGTTTCGGTGGAACGAAGCATCACCGTACAGCGTTTGCAGGTGCAACGACAGGTCAACAGCTGTTGTATGCATTGGATGAGCAAGTACGCCGCTGGGAAGCAGCGGGTCTCGTGACCAAGTATGAGAACTGGGAGTTCCTGCAAGCAGTTATTGACGATGAAGGTGTATGTCGCGGTATTGTGGCACAGGATCTGAAAACGATGAAGGTACAGACGTTCCCAGCCGAAGCCGTTATTCTGGCGAGCGGTGGTCCAGGTATCATTTTCGGTAAAACAACAAACTCCGTTATTAACACAGGTACTGCTGCAAGTGCGGTATATCAGCAAGGCGTGAATTATGCTAACGGCGAATTTATTCAGATTCACCCGACAGCCATTCCAGGAGATGACAAGCTGCGTCTGATGTCCGAATCTGCGCGTGGTGAAGGTGGACGGATCTGGACTTACAAAGACGGAAAACCTTGGTATTTCCTTGAGGAAAAATATCCTTCTTACGGTAACCTTGTTCCGCGTGATATCGCAACACGTGAAATCTTCAGCGTCTGCGTAGATATGGGACTTGGTGTGAACGGTGAGAACATGGTATATCTCGACCTCTCTCACAAAGATCCGAAGGAATTGGATGTTAAACTGGGCGGAATTATTGAAATCTATGAGAAATTCATGGGTGACGATCCACGTAAAATTCCGATGAAAATCTTCCCGGCAGTCCACTATTCCATGGGCGGAATGTGGGTAGATTATAACCAAATGACCAACATTCCAGGGTTGTTCGCAGCTGGCGAATGTGAATACCAATATCATGGTGCAAACCGTTTGGGTGCAAACTCACTCGTATCCGCAATCTATGGTGGTATGGTAGCTGGACCGAAAGCAGCTGAATATATCAAAGGACTTAAGAAATCATCTGCTGATATTTCTTCTTCTGTATTCGACGGTTACACCAAGCGCCAAACCGACAAATACGAAGGCATCTTGAAAATGCAAGGTACGGAAAATGCTTATGTGATTCACAAAGAGCTGGGCGAGTGGATGACAGCTAACATGACCGTGGTTCGTTACAACGATAAACTTGAAGCGACTATTGGCAAAATCAAAGAATTGAAAGAGCGTTATGGCAAAATCAACATGTACGACAACTCCGGCTGGAACAATCCGGGTGCGGCATTTACTCGCCAGTTGTGGAACATGCTTGAGCTTGCTGAAGCGATGACACTCGGGGCATTGCTGCGTAACGAGAGCCGCGGAGCGCACTACAAACCGGAGTTTACAGAGCGTAACGATGAAGAGTTCCTGAAAACGACCATCGCGAGCTGGTCGAAGGAAGGTCCACAAATCTCGTACGAGCCAATCGACGTATCCCTGATTCCACCACGTATCCGGGACTACTCGAAAGACTAACCTGATGAGGGAGCAATGGGTGATCCACAGTGCATTCTGTAACCGGAGCGCCCACCCGAGCACTCAAAAAGCCGCTTTGTGCACCTTCATTAAATTCAAGGAAGCCCAGCATTAGCGGGCTTCCAAAAACTTAAAGCAATCCAGATGAATGGATTGCATCTCCAGCAAAGCAGCAGCAGGAGGTGCACTGTCGTAGCGGAGGGAGTGGAAATGCCCGAAAGAAGCGAAGCGTTCGCGTTTATCATCGAATTTTCACCCTAGTAAGGGTGGAACCAAAAAATTCGAGGATAATGGCGATCCAAAGGGCATTCCACGACCGAAGCGTCCACCCGAGCACCCAACCAACCGCTTTGCGCACCAGCAATACAATCATCGTCACCAGAGGAGGGGACAACGATATGACGGAACAAGCAACAGTGAGTAAAACCGTCAAGTTTATTATCACCCGTCAAGACAGCCCGGAGTCATCTTCGTACACCGAAGAGTTTGAACTTCCGTACCGTCCGAACATGAACGTGATCAGTGCCCTTATGGAGATTCAGAGAAATCCGGTTAATCAGGAGGGCAAGTCAATTGCTCCGGTATGCTGGGAATCCAACTGTCTTGAAGAAGTGTGCGGCGCATGTTCCATGGTTATTAACGGCAAGCCGCGTCAAGCGTGTGCGGCGCTGATCGATAAGCTTGAACAGCCGGTTCGTATCGAACCGATGAAAACATTCCCGGTTGTACGTGACCTCGTCATTGATCGTACACGGATGTTTAACGCTCTAAAACGTGTTAAAGCCTGGATTCCAATCGATGGCACTTATGATCTCGGTCCTGGACCTCGGATGCCTGAGAAGAAACGTCAGTGGGCTTATGAGCTGTCCAAGTGTATGACTTGTGGCGTATGTCTCGAAGCTTGTCCGAACGTTAACGAAAAGACCGATTTTATTGGTCCCGCAGCGTTATCCCAGGTACGTCTGTTCAATGCTCACCCTACAGGTGAGATGAACGCAGACGAGCGTCTGGAAGCGTTGATGGAAGATGGCGGTATTGAAGGATGCGGAAACTCACAGAACTGTGTGCGTTCATGTCCAAAAGGTATTCCACTTACGACGTCCATTGCAGAGATGAATAAACAAACCACCAAGCACATGTTCAAACGTTGGCTGGGTGTATAAAAGTTCTAATGTAGAAGCAGAGGTCCACCCTGCTTCTTGAAGAAGTCGTGAACCCGTGTAGCATTATCCGGGGCACGGCTTCTTTTGTCTTCAACCGAAGGAAGCGGGCAACCTATGCAGAATATGATATACTACAGGGATGGATATGGCTTATAACAACTTTTAAGAAACACGATCCGAGGAGGGGAAAGATGGGAAAAGCACCTCGTTTAAACAACGGTAATCTGCCGTCCCGGGACCTGAACAGGCCCAACGGATCCAATGAACCTCTTTTTCCTGGAGAAGAAAAGGATCACGACCCTTCTCGTCGAATGTTCCAATTACGAAAAAATGTCATGACCTTGGTAGCCAGTGTGCTGACGTTGGGATACGCGCTGTGGGAGCCAAAGCGTTTACAGATCAATCACATGGATCTCAAGCTCCCTTCATTTCCTGAATCATTTGATGGATTGCGTATTGTTCATTTCAGTGATGCACACCTTGGTTTTCATACAGGTCTGAACGAGTTGAGTAAACTGGCAGCACAAATCGAGGAGCAACAGCCGGATCTCATCTGTTTTACCGGAGATATCGTTGAGAGACAAGCGGAGCCAATGCGTGAGTGTGTGCCGGTGCTAGCCTCAATGGCGGCAAGATACGGAAAATTTGCTGTTTTGGGGAATCATGACTATCGAGGACGACAGCAACAGGACGTCCGGGACATGTTTCATGAAGCCGGTTTTACGTTACTGTGTAACCAACATGTCATTATAGAACAAGGACGCGAGAAGATCGCAGTAGTAGGCCTGGATGATGCGTTAACAGGTAAGCCAGACCCGGAAGAAGCCGTTACAGGGTTGGATGAGAGCATATGGAAATTGCTTCTGATGCATGAACCGGATTATGCTGATTATGCCGTTCCATATGGATTTGGGCTGCAGCTTTCAGGTCACAGCCATGGTGGTCAGGTTCGTTTTCCCTGGTTCGGAGCTATGACAACTCCGCGGGGATCGCGCAAATATATCCAGGGATTACATTACACCACTCAGAGCCAGATGCCGGTGTACGTGAATCGGGGGTTTGGTATGACGCAGCTACCTATTCGTTTTCTATGCAGACCTGAACTGACCGTGCTTCACTTGAGCCGGGATGATGTGAGCGAACGTTAAGGCTTAATAAACATGAATGGAGGTTAACCCGATGGAACGAATAGCGATTGTATCCGACATTCATGGCAACATGACTGCCTGGGAAGCCGTGATGAAAGATATTCAGCATCGCGGCTTGAGCAGAATCTTTTGTCTGGGTGACCTTGTAGGTAAGGGGCCACAGCCAGCTGAAGTGGTGGATCAGGTCAGAGCAGTGTGTGAAGTGGTCATTCGCGGTAACTGGGATGAACTTGTCGCTGTGAACCAAGATGTACGTGATTTCACATGGCAAGCTGAGCGGCTGGGAGCCGAGCGAGTGGCTTATTTGGCGAGTCTACCTTTCAGTCATGAATTTAAATTAAGTGGACGCATGGTTCGATTGGTTCATGCTTCACCCCAAAGTGTCTACCATCGAGTGCAGCCATGGGATGAGATGGATAAGCGACTGGCGATGTTTAATTCTCCAACGGACGATTCAGAGGCTGGTGCAGCTGATGTCGTGGGTTATGGTGATGTGCATAATGCATTCCTGCAATATCTGGATGGAAAAATGCTGTTTAATACAGGGAGCATAGGCAATCCGCTTGATCTTCCGCAAGCCTCATATTGTATTCTCGAAGGGGAATATGGCGAGGATAACCAGAAGCCGTTTAACCTTCAGTTTGTTCGGGTTCCTTACGATATTGAACATGAGGTACAGATCGCACAGAAAGCAGAAGTTCCGGCACTCGATGCTTATGTTCGTGAGATACGTTCAGGCATCTATCGCGGATTACAGGAGTAAATATGCATCGTGACAGAATAAGGTTGAAACAATAACGGATATACTATAATTTATGTCACGAGATCATTTGTATAATGCCGGATCATCTTCAGAGCATGCTTGTCTTACCGGACTAAAACCCGTTAGACAAAGGAGTGATTGTCATGCTTAACCGAGAGATGTTAATCCAAGGCCTGCCAGCCTTATGGACAGAACGTCTTGTACTTCGGTCATTACGTCAGGGTGACTATATGACTTTATCTGAACTATTATCCGATCCTCAAGTGATTCGATATGTCAATCGAGGGAGCCAGCCTCCACCTATTCGGGCGAGGAAACTGCTTAATCAGATCCGGAGCAGCAGTGCCAAGCTGGATTCGTTGCATTACGGAATCTGTTGGAAAGGGAGGGAGCAAGTGATCGGCATTACCTCTTTTCAGCACTGGAACGATCAAAAAGGGACTGCGCAGATCGGTTATATCCTGGACAAGTCGTGCTGGGGAAAAGGCGTGGCGACTGAGGCTGTTCACCGTCTGCTGACATTTGGATTCGACGAACTTCATCTATGGCGCGTAGAAGCACGATGTTATGAGGCCAATGCTTCCTCCGAGCGGGTACTCCTTAAAATGGGCATGACATATGAGCGCAATCTCCCATCCTATGGCCTGAATGATGGAGAGAATCAAGCGTCTGAATGTTCCATGGATGTTAAGGTATATGGTATGTATCGAGAACAGTTTCAGCATTGAAACGAACTTCAATCTTTTGTTACACAATTGAAATATTGCTGCAATTGAACTCTAACAGACAAGGGGTAAACTTATCTCATGACCCCCTTTTTGATAATAGATAATGCAGTTGGAACCCGCGATGAGCGGGTTCATTTTTTTGTTTAGACATATAGCGCTAGTCTATTTAGTTACTGAATAAAACAAGAAAAGATCCTCACGCATATTTATGCTACGTGGGGATCTTTTCTTTTCGCCAGCTTTTATAGCGGCACAATCTGCATTTGCTTTTGCTTGAAATATACCCAATCCGTGAAACCAATTTCCCGCAGACGTGTGCGTACATCGTCAAGCTCATCCGCTACCCGGCCGGGGATATGAGCATCCGAACCGAAGGTGACTTTTACACCGTAATGATTGGCACGTTCCAGAATGGCATCGGACGGATACCAGCCGCCGCTAAGCTTGGTTTTGCCTGAAGTGTTGATTTCAATCGCAACGTTGGCATCAGCTATCACCTGCAGAGCTTCATCAATCGCATGGTCTGCAATAATTTCGGAGAATGGCGGATAATTGCCTTTCATGGCATCGATATGTCCAAGAATCTGGAACATGCCGCTGCGGGCCGATTGCGCGATCAATGCGTAGTAGCCTTCTTTCACTTCAATTTTACGAGCAGTGCTTAGTCCGTTCCAGCGGGTCTTGTTGAAAATGCTCACATCCTCTGTGTGATGGACGGAACCGATAATATAGTCAAAAGGATACTGCTCCAGCGTTGTCCGGTACAATTCAGCATGAGGCGGAAAGTAGTCGGATTCGATCCCGAGCAGAACATCAATTTTGCCAGCATATTCTTCTTTTAACGCGAGCACTTCAGCTACATAATGTTGAAATTCAGATTTACCCATCGCAATTCGTGGATGCGCCTGCTCCAGTTCACTGCCAAAGTAAGGGGTGTGATCCGAGATTCCGATAGCCTGAAGTCCTGCCTCAATGCCTGCTTCAACGTAATCCCTGATGTTACCGTCCGCATGACCGCAGCGGAAATGATGCGTGTGAAGATCAAATTTCATATGGAATCCCTACCCTTTCTCGTAATTTGTTGTTCAGCTGTCATTCCGAGCTGATAAATTGTGTTTCCGGCATGCCCTTGAGATCACTCAGGAATTGATGCATTGCCGAGTTAAGATAACGACTGGATTTATAGATCACCCCTACAGGATGACTGACCTCCAGTTCACTTAAAGGTATCATTCGTAATGTGCCTTGCCGCAGTTCATGTGCTACAGATTGTTTAGAGATAATAGCAGCACCGAGATCAATCTCTACCATCCGTTTGACTTCTTCACTGCTCGACAGCTCCATGACCACATTGGGGTCGATATTGTATTTTTTGAAAACAGCTTCTGTAAACCTGCGTCCGACCGTATCCGGGGACAAGAGAATCAGAGGTGTGCTTCGCAGCACATCAACCGCAGCATGTTTTTTCTTCGCCAGCGGGTGAGAGGGAGATACAACAAGTTCGAAGGTATCATAGTACAGCACCGACGTACTGAGATTAGGATTCCGTTCGGTCAGATATCCGATTCCAATGTCCACGAGACCATTCTCGACCTGTGTATAGATCTGAGAGGAAGGCAGAGATTGAATGCTTGTTTTGATGAGTGGGAATTGATCTTGGAAGTAAGAGAGCACTCTTGGCAAAATCTGAATCGCTATTGATGTTGTTGTTCCAAGCACAATGCGTCCTTGCGGTGTTTCATCCAGATCAGACAGCTTCTGTTTCAGCTCATCCACAATATCTAGCATCCGCTCAGCATGTTCCAGAAAAACCTGGCCGCGATCTGTGAGGGTTACCGGCTGGTTCCGATCGACAAGCACTGTGTTGAATTCGTCCTCCAGGCTTTTGATCTGGGCCGAGACAGCCGGCTGGGTCAAGTTAAGGAGTTCTCCCGCTTTGCGGAAACTCATCGTTTTGGAAATAGTAATCAGCGTTTCCAGTTGGCTGATGTTCATATACGGCCTCCTTGCGGCAAAATATCCTCTGTATGATGTCGTGTGTCATGCAGCGAATTCCGTGACGGGTTATGTTTCTCTTATCTTAAATTATAGGGGATTACGGAGATCAGAGCAATGAAGGGCATACATCTATCTGAAAGTAGGCTAACGGACTAATAAATGGAGTAAATGTGAAGAGGGCTATAAATTAAAATTTTAACTATATACAAAACCGGTATAAAAGTCCTACTCTCTTTTTGCGGCTTGAACGAAGGTATAATATTTCTTTCCAAGAAGTAAAAAGCGACAAAAACAGCTATAAACATTTGCTATTCGAATGACGATAAATTATAGTACACAAGGTTTAATGAATTCTTAATGAATTCTCGTACGTGATAAAGTATAATAAATTTAACGAATATGGGACTTTTGGTATGTGACCAATAACCCAGTTTGAGGAGGGCATACACAGTGAAAGCGGAAGTAATTAACCCATTCCTGGAATCGGCACGCAACGTATTTGAACAGCTCATCCAGGTTTCGCCTTCCACCGGGAATCTTGGCGTGAAGAATGTAGAGTACATTGCTGACCATGTCTGGATTGTGATTGGAATGACGGGGCAGTTGAGCGGAAATATTGTTTTTGGTATACAAGAAACGGTTGCTTTGAAAATTGTTTCAGCCATGATGGGTGGTTTTGTCATCACCGAGATGGACGATATGAGTAAAAGTGCGATCTCCGAGTTGGGTAATATGATCAGTGGTAATGCAAGTACAATTTTGTCCAACCAAGGCGTTGTGGTGGATATTACTCCTCCTCAAGTCATGCAGTCCGAAATTTTATCCACATTTACCGCAACGAAAGCACTCAGCATTCCTTTGTTGATGGATGGGATTGGACAGATGGATATTCAGGTGATGATCTCGTAAAATAGAAGCATAGGCCTACATCAGGCCCAATGTGTTTTATTACGGGAGGATATCAACCATGCTGAGAGATCAGGTTGTTTTTATAACAGGAGCATCGAGTGGAATTGGTGCGCTCTGTGCGCAAATGCTGATCGAGGAAGGAGCCATCCCGATTTTGGCTGCCCGTTCGCGGGACAAGCTGGATCAGATTGGTGCTTCACTACAGGGACGGCATGAACTGCTTACGCTGGATGTGACAGATAGTGAGCAGGTTCAGGCGGCTGTAGATGCGATGTTACATAAATACGGACGAATCGATATTCTGCTGAATAACGCCGGATACGGAAAGTTTGCCGCGATGACGGATATGTCTGTGCAGGAATTTGACGAGATGATGGACGTGAATTATATGGGCATTGTCCGCTGTACCAAAGCGGTACTTCCGCATATGCTGGAACGCGGCAAAGGCCAGATTGTAAACGTTGCTTCGATGGCTGGCAAAATTGGGACTGCCAAATCAGCCTCTTATACGGCGACAAAGCATGCTGTGCTCGGCTTCAGCAACGCGTTGCGTCAAGAGCTGCGCAAGACAGGTGTTACCGTCACTACGATTAATCCAGGTCCAATAGATACACCGTTTTTTGATCGCGCGGATCCTTCAGGGAATTACGTGAACAATGTGCGCTGGCTGATGCTGACACCTCAGAATGTAGCAGGCCACATGATTCGTGCCATGAAGAAACGCAAGGAAGAAGTGAATCTGCCGAGGCTGGCATCAGCTGGCATTTGGCTTTATCAATTATTCCCGCGGCTTGCCGATCGATTGTCCCACGGTGTAATGAATCAGAAGTAGAATGTAACAAGTGCACCATATACCGGATGAAGAAGGGCTCCGCCGAGGGGCTTTTCTTTTTTTTGCGTGGACTTGAACATTTCCGGAATAAGATTTGGTACGCAGGCTTTTTTCGCATATAATGAAAGGTAATGTGATGACAGGCTTTTGTTTTAAGCGTACAAGCAGGTTTATAGGCGAAATGATATAGTTACACGATAACGGAGAGAGCAGAAATATCCTGGAGAAGCGGAGCGGTCGCCTGAAAGCTTTCTGAAAGAAAGCTGCATCGGAAGCATACGCTTATCACCGGATTTCTCCATAATATAAGGAATAGAAAAAATCTGGGTATAACAGTGATCGGAAGGTTATTCTGCTATCGAAGTGTTTAGTGTAAAGAGAAAAGTTGAGCCTGTAAATCATCAAAACGAATAAATTTAAAGGATGGAATACATGACGAATCAAACTTTTGCATCAATAGGCGTAGAACAGGATCTGGAGGCGCTGCTGGCTCAGCATGGCATTAACGAACCTTCCCCGGTACAGGCGCAGACCATTCCGGTTATTTTGGAAGGCAAGGATGTCGTATCCAAGTCCCAGACGGGAACTGGTAAAACACTGGCCTATCTGCTGCCACTATTACAATCCATCAAGAGTGAAATTAAAGGAACCCAGAAATTGATTATTGCACCAACACAGGAACTTGCGATGCAGATTGTACGTGAAGCACAGCGTTACGGCGCGGAGCGGGGCATCGGAGTACAAGGTCTGATTGGCGGTGCAGCTGTGAAACGTCAGATCGAAAAATTGCGTGAGCATCCGGAACTTGTTGTGGGTACGCCGGGACGACTGAAGGAACTCATTACACTCAAAAAGTTAAAAATGCACAACATATCCACCATTGTTATCGATGAAGCGGATCAGGTGTTCCAGCTCGGCGGTGTAAGTGATGTGGAATTTGTATTGAAAAGCGCGCTACGTGACCGTCAGTTAATCTTCCTGTCTGCAACCATTGATGAGCATACGGCTACACTCGCCAAGCGCGAGATGAAGGAGCCTGTGCAGATCGGCATCGAACCGGATCGCGCAACGGCTGCCGGACTTGAACATTATTACTTTGTAGAAGAGGGACGCAACAAGATTGATATGCTGCGTCGTCTGGTTAGACAATATAACCCGGATCGGGCTATTGTTTTTGTGAATGCAACGGAGGACATCGGTGAGGTTGAGGCAAAAATGAACCACTTGGGGCTGAACGCAGCTGCGCTTTACGGGGATGCCGACAAGGTAACTCGCAGCAACGTACTGGCTGCCTTCCGTAATGGCAAAATCCAACTGCTGATCGCCTCCGAGGTGGCAGCGAGAGGACTCGATATCGAAGGCTTGCCGATGGTCATCAACTACGACCCTGCCTTTGACTCAGAGCATTACGTTCACCGCGCTGGCCGGACAGGCCGGATGGGGCGCTCAGGTATCGTGCTGTCGATCGTTGATGAAACACAAATTTTCATCATGCGTAAATTCGCACGGGAACTCGGCATCGAATTGCAGGAGCGTACTCTTTTCGGCGGCAAAGTTTTGGAAGCAGATCCACGGCCGGATACTCGCCCGGAAGGACATTCGTTCTCCCGAAAACCTGGACAGTCCCGGGATCGCAAACCAGCTCAAGGAAGCCGGAAACCGGGCACGAGAGCAACCATTTCGAATGCGAGTCAACGTCCTGCAAGTGGCAAGCCAAGTGGCCATGGAGGCCGTACGGATAGCGACCAGAACCGCAAAAACAAGGGAGCACCCAAGTGGAGCAAAGACAGAGCACCACGCTCTGAGGAATAATCGGATGAAAGGGGTGCAGGGATAGATGGAGAACGTTCAATCGCCTGTGCTGCAAATCAGCGGGCTTAGCGGAGGTTACAGTGCCAAAAGACCGGTGCTTCATGGTGTTGATCTGGAAGTTGGGCGTGGAGAGATGGTCGGACTGATCGGATTAAATGGTGCTGGCAAGAGTACAACCATGAAACATATCTTGGGCCTGATGACTCCGCAGCAGGGAGAAGTTCGGGTCATGGGCAAAAAAAGGGATGAGGATGCGCAGATCTACCAATCTGCGATGGCATTTGTACCGGAATCTCCCGAGTTATATGATGAAATGACCGTTATGGAACATCTGGAGTTCACAGCAAGGGCATATAATGTGTCTGAGGCTGATTTTAAACAAAGAACAGAGAAGCTGCTGAACTTGTTCCGCATGAATGAGAAAAGTACAAGTCTGTCCACACACCTGTCCAAAGGGATGAGACAAAAGGTTATGATTATGTGTGCTTTTGTCGCAGGCCCACCGCTCTACATTATCGATGAGCCGTTTCTGGGACTTGACCCGCTGGGCATTCGCTCCCTGCTTGATTTTATGCTGGAGATGAAAGCTGCCGGGTCTTCCATTCTGCTGAGTTCACACATTTTGTCCACGATTGAAAATTATTGTGACCGTTTTGTTGTATTACATCGTGGACATGTCATTGCACAAGGAACACTGAATGAATTGCGTACACAGTTCGGAGAGCCTGACACAACGCTGGAGCACATGTTCTATTCCCTCGTGCAAGGCAGGGATTAAGTATGGATCTCAAGCTGTTATGGAAGCAACGTCGGACAGGTTTCTGGAATGGAATTCTCCCTTATGTGGGTTATGTCATCCAGAGCGGTGTAGCGATGGTCTTTTTGTTTCTGGTCATCGCTTTCTCGGCCTGGTATACATCGTTTGTACAGCATATTCCTGCGGGATTTCCGGTTCGCTGGATTGCTCTATTGCTGCTGGCTCCGCTTGCGCTGTTTAGCAGTTTTCGTACATATCTGCTTCCGGCAGATATTGTTTTCCTAAGGCCGCAGGAGTACCGGATGCAGGACTATTTAAAAAACAGCTTTGTTCGAGGCGTCATTTATAAAATGTTGGGACTTCTGTTTGTATTTATTACACTGTGGCCGCTCTATGTAAGGGCAGATGCAGCTGCCAAGCCCCTGGGCTGGTCCATTCTGTTTCTTGTGTTATGGAAAGTGCTGTCCAGTTACGGTGCGTGGCAAGAGCTGAGAATGGTTCAGGCTGGAGCATCGAAGGGATATCGGGTGCTTCGTTGGGCACTGGCTATCCTTGCCGTTGCAGCTTGGCTATGGCAGCCACCGCTACGGAGTCTCTGGTTCCTGTTGTTGCTTGCGGCTGTTTATATCGTTGCACTGCGTGTGCCTGTTAAACATCGAGTCGCTTGGGAACGTCTGATTCAAGTGGAGCAGACACAGGCGGGCAGAGTGATGCGCACATTAGGCTGGTTTGTAGATGTGCCATCGTCCGGACAGAAAGTAAGTTCCCGCCGTTGGCTCAGCAAATGGGGGAACGGCCTTCCGTGGAATGCGGGGCAGGCCTACCGTTATCTCATGACCAAAACATTTATTCGAACGGAAGTATTTACGATTGTTCTGCGTCTGGTCATTCTTGGTATGCTGCTGTCCTGGTGGACGGCGGGCAGTTACTTCGGAATTGGGGTTTATCTGTTCTTCCTGCTGCTAACAGGCATTCAACTCGGGGTGCTGCGGCGTAGTCACAGTGAGTCCTTCTGGATCATGATCTACCCGATCTCAGGGGAGAGCAGGCGATCACAGGTACTCGGTTATATCTTCCAACTGCATGCCATAGCTGCATTGCTCATGTGGCTGCCGATGCTTGCGGCAGGAATGGAAGGACTGAGTATAACAGGCATTGCACTTCTACTCGGTATACTGGTCATTGTGCTGATGCGTCGTTCGCAGGGCAGCAAATGGCTCAAAGAAGAAGAGGATGAGTAGAGCCGACTCATGCCAAGCCGCTGTGTTTATCCATCGCAGGTGAATGAGTCTTAGGCATAATAGAAAGAAGGGTATTCCGGACTGTATCCCGAAATACCCTTCTTTTTGATGTGTGATGTAAACTCATGATGTCATGCGAGTGAATGGTGAAGGCGTACTAACACAGAAACGATTTTGTGATGATCACGAGCAGGATGAACAGTACGAGAATCGCACCAATGTTTGTGAATCCTCCAACGCCACAGTATCCGTATCCGCCTCTTGTATCTTCAACTTGGGACATGGGTCATACCCCTTTCGAGTGATGGTTTGGCACGCCCTTGCGTACATCGTATATTATGTGCCATGGGGTTAGGCTGATTGGGCCTTTGCCCCTACGTCCGTGTTTTGGGCATTTGTCTGGAAGAAGAGACAGTTACACTAGTGGAAGCAGAACGAGGTACACGATAGTGATGTTTCTGAACATGTAAATATAAATGTAATGAACCAAAGAACCCTTTGGAGCACATTTGCTTTCGCCATGTGCTCCAAAGGGTTCTATTCTTAAGACCGTCTATGTTAGATGGTTATTTTATCTGTATATTAAGTCGTTTGCAGATCCTGCACGCCGCGATAGATGGTATCAAACAACTCTTCCAAATCACTTTCTTCAATACATGAGAAGGCAATCCGCAGATCGGATTCACCCAGTGCGATCGTACCTACACCATATTGGTGCAGAAGATGACTGCGAAGTGCTTCAGCACCCACTTGTTTCAGCTTCAGACACATGAAGTAACCGGAGTTGAATGGATAATAATCCCATACTTCTCCATACTTGCTGCTGTCGAGAATCGCTTTGACTTTGTTGGCGCGACCTTTCATAATCTCGAACTTTTCCTGTTTCTGTGCTTCAAACTCCGGTGCTTTCAGCGCATCCAGAACAAATGTCTGTGAAGGATGTGGCCCGCTGGAGATGGTTGCACGGATGATGCCGAGCGTTTTCTGTTCCAACGCATGCAGTACAGCGGCATCCTCGTGGGCAAAAGTAATGAATCCAACGCGGAAGCCCCATACGAATTCTTCTTTGGTTGCTCCGTCAATCTTCACCGTTAATACCCGCGGATGAATATTGGCCAGTTTACCAAAAAGAGATTCGTGAATGGAATCTTCGAAGAACAGACCAAAGTATGCATCATCCGTAACGACAACGACATTAACGCCAGCTTCTGCGGCTTGATGAATGGCATCTACAATAGCATCTGCCTCTGCGCTCCCTGGTGTGTACCCTGTCGGGTTGTTCGGGAAGTTAAGCAGAACGATGGCTTTGCCTTTGTCCTTTTGCGCCAGCAAGGCCTGAAGTAGCCCGTTGCTGTTAAAGTTCATTTGATCATCAAACAATGGATAATGAACCAACTGGCCATGGCGACGAATTCCGAAAGTCAACTCGTAATTTTCCCAGTTTTTATCCGGATATATAACAGCGTCCCCTTCTTCAGTGAACAGGTCGGCTACGATACTGAGTCCATGAGTCAGTGCGTTGGTTACAATCGGGTTACCGAAAGATTTACCTTCCAGAGAAGGAGTTTCTTTCAGCATCTTATCTCTCCAAACGGTTCGCAATTCAGGTTTGCCTGCAGGCGGTGCATAAGGATAGAGATCCTTCGGCTGGAATGCGGACAACTTCTCCTGAATCACCGGAAGATGCATCGGCACACCACCCTCCAAGGCGATACCAATCGTTGCATTATAGGTCTTGGCCAGGCTTGCTGCTTCAGCAGATTGACTTAAGATACCTTCTTTAGGAAAATAAATTTCTTTGCCGAGTTGTGACAGCATGGAGTAGACGTGGCTGCTGCCGGCCTGAATACTTTCGTTCAACTGTTCAGCCAGTGGATTCATTCGTTTCATCCTTCCAAGTCTTTGTGATTCACTGCCTAACATTATATCACCTTGACATGGCTCCGTCACGGAAATTACGCAATATGACAGTTATATCACTTCACCGCGTTGTTGTGCAGGTTGGAAATGCAGTATTTTCATCAATCTCAGGGCTGGATCAGGCGACTTTACTGTTGGTGGAACGGGCAATATTTTCGCATCATTTCAACGGTTTCTTGATCCCGACCTTCGTTGCGTTTATGCAGTTCACCGCTGAGATGGTCCAATCGTTCAGGGGTCAAATTCTGCCCGAATTTAAACTTGGCGCTAATTCGCTCCGGTACGATTCGAACGACAGCAACAGCTTTAAGCCTTCCCGTATAACGAGAATCTTCCGCATCTATCGGTACATAACCGCCTTGCGGCTGGAGTTTTTCCATAAAACGCTGCAGCACTTTGCCCTTAAGTTCAAGCTCCTCCACAGGCTCTGCCTGACCGGAAGCCATCACACTTTTGAAAAAGGATGTGGCAGGACAAGCCAGTTCAGGATCACTAAAATAAGAAGGAATCAGCGAAAACTCCTCTGCCACAGTAAAGCTTACGGACGAATGTTGTTTGATCTGTTTCATTTTCTCGCCGGCCAGACTTCCATGAAAGTAGAAACAACCATCCATATATACAAAATTTAGCGGTGTCACTCTCGGTTCTCCATCCGGACTGACGGTGCCCAGAAACCCGAAGGAACATTGATCCAGAAAAGTGATTATTTCCTGTTCGTCGTCTATTGCAAATTCTTTGCGTCTCATGTTATTTCCCCCATTATGTTAGAAAGTGTTAGCACATGTCTGAACGTAGAAAAAAATTAGTACATGTCAGAAAATTTATAATTTATTGCGGTGTTGTTTTTCCTGGAGATAACCATAAAACAAATATTGACACCAAAATAGATCCAATTTACATTCATTTTCATAGGCCAATTGTGATGAGAGATCACAGTTAGTTAAAAGTTAGGATTTGGAAAAGATGAAAGGAAGGGTCAAGAAGGAGCGTTAACGAAGGGGGAGAATCACATGGAATTGTGGCTGCCACTTGATTCGTACGAGCTTCAACATCGTTATAAATATCAGGCGTTATATCACGCACTGCGGGATACAATTCATTCGGGTACACTGGGGGCAGGAACACGTCTGCCATCAACGCGTATCCTGGCGAAACAGTACGACATGTCGCGGGGCTCGGTTGCCCAGGTATACGATATGTTACTTGCGGACGGGTATGTCCGTGCTTTTCCGGGGAAAGGAACCTATGTTACGGAATCTTTGTCCGCCCATGATAACAATCAAAGCGAAGCGGTGTTGTCTTTATCTCCATGGGGAGAGCGTCTTCGTACATTAACAGCGGAACACAAACGTTCCCGCGAAGAGATTCAACCGGCACATGCTTCCGTTATTAATTTTCGGATGCAGCGTTTGCTGGCAGAACATTTTCCCGTGGCTGAGTGGAAGAGTGCACTTGCTTCAGTTCACCGCAGCGGCTGGCGAGAGCCAGGCGGTGCTGCCGGTGATTCGGAGCTGAGGGAAGCGATTGCCACACATCTTCGCTGGACACGCGGTATTCAGGCAGACTCTTCCCAAATCGTACTCTTCAGTGGATCGATACAAGGTATCACCCTGCTGTCCCAATTGCTGATCACGGAGGGGAGCCCTGTGGTTCTAGAGAGTCCGGGTTATCAAGGGATTGTGCATGCCGTCAGATCCTGCGGAGGTCAGGTAATTCCAGCAGAAGTGGATGCCGGAGGGATTATCCCGCAAGACTGGCAGGCTCAAACGTTATTTGTCACGCCGACGCGACAATTCCCGACCGGAGCGGTGTTAGGGCTGGAACGAAGAAGATCGCTTCTCGCCTGGGCATCAAAACGAAATGCCGTTATTGTCGAAGATGACTATGACAGTGAGTTCCGTTGGGGCGGACGGCCAATTGAACCGCTCAAGGTGCTTGACCGTGAGCAGCGAGTGATCTACATCGGTTCCTTCTCCCAAACGATGCCCGCTTCGTTCAGGCTGGGTTATGCGGTATTACCCCGCAGTCTGGTGGAGCCGCTGCTCGCTGCCAAGGCTTTGTATGAACCGGTATCACCGGCGCTGTTGGAACAGCGTGCACTGGCAAAGTTCATGACAAGAGGAGGGTATATGCGGCATTTGCGGAGATTAACCCGTTTATACGGGGAGCGGCATGATTTTTTTGTGGAGGAGATGAAGCGGTGTATGCCGCAGGCGTTCACAATGCAGCCCGGGGATGCCGGGCTTACAATCTATGCGGTCTGGAACGGGGACTCTTCGAGTTATGAACAGTTTGCCAAAGGGATTCACGAGCAGGGTGTATGGTTTCGTGATGTAGACCAGTACCGGTTAATACCAGGGCATTCTGCCATATGTTTCGGGTTTGCCCATTTGGATAAAACGGGGATTCGCGAAGGTATACAGCGAATGAGAACGGTGTGGGAGAAGTGTACATTTTCGTTTCAGTGAATTCCGCTGTATAATGGGAGAAGTGTGTAAAGAGATTAACTGTCAAGGGGGAGTGGCGACATGCTGCAGGCATCGCCATCATCATTTGTAATTTTGCCCGCTGTCGCTAAAATAGTCTGTGAACCGGGCTGGAAATGGCAGAAGCGGGAAAAACCGATGCAAAATTATGATTTATTTTACGTGTGGAGCGGTGAAGGCACGGTTATTTTGAACGATCAGCCTTACGAGGTTGGCAAAGGAAGTTGTTTTCTGTTTCGTCCGGGAGATCATACCAGTGCAACGCATAACAGACAGAAACCACTTGTGCTAACGTATATTCACTTTGATGTGGACGGGCCCGTTGCGGATGTGCCCCAGTCTTACCGCGAAGTGCAGGAGACGGTGGAATTCGAGCATTTGCTGGCACGATATGTGAGATTGTTTTTATCGGATGTGTATGGACGGGATGAAGAGAGCAAGCTGATTCTGAAGCAGTTAATGATTCATTTGCTGCGTACGGACACGGAAGAGCCTGTAGAGAAAAAGGTGAGTAACCAGCTATCCGATGTGATTCAGGAGGTGGCGAATTATGTTCGTCAGCATCCCGGAATAACCCATCGCGTAGAAGATCTTGCCGCACGGGCCGGTCTGTCACCGCGTTACTTTTCCATCAAGTTCAAGGAACTGGTCGGATCATCTGTACAATCCTATATTATCCGTATGCGCATTGAGCGGGCAGAGCATCTTCTGGTGCATACCGGCATGAACGTGACCGAAGTTGCAGATGCACTGGGGTATCGAGATATCTTTTTCTTCAGTCGTCAGTTCAAGCAGTACACGGGCAAAAGTCCGTCAGAGATTCGTTAAAGACACATCAGATATGCGGTTCCAGCTCATCACAGCGTTTCAATGCTGGATAGCCAGGGTAAGTAACTAGCATTCCAGATGAGCTTTTAAGGAGGAGCATGTGATGATGAATGGAAAACGACGGGTTCGAAGCCGCAGAAATTCTATCAAAGGATGCAGCATTTTTCGGAAACGTCTGCGCAGGCTGAAACCGGTTGAAGAACTGCAAGATGTATGGTTCTAACGCTTGAAGATATGTTTTTAACGTTTAGTGAACTGACTATTCAGGCGAAGTGAAACTCCGCCATGCATATATACATGAAATGATGTTTAGCGCAGTAGCTCAGAATAGTAACATTTCATATCTTGAATATGAAAGATAAGACATGAATAAAGAGGATGGCGTAACACCTGATTGCAGGTGCTGCACCATCCTCTTTATTTTGCCTATGATGTTACGGACGTTTGGGTTTCAATCGACCAAGTAAGGCGCCCATCTTAACCGAGTCTCCAGGTTTGAGATCAGGGAGCGGTTCGAAGGTATCGGTTTGCATAAGCAGCACAACGGTAGAGCCGAACTCAAAATAGGCAAGATCATCTCCTTGAGCCCAAGCTTTGGTGTCAACATCCGCATATTGGATACTACTGACGTTCATTGCTCCGACTTTGACGACAGCAACTTCACCATAATCATGCTCAATATACGTAATGAGCCGTTCATTGCGGCTGAGCACTGATTTCATATGGGTGAGTCCAAAATCATTCACAGGATACACTTTACCTTTGATATGTTCGCTCTCCAACTTGCGACCGCTGACAGGTGCATGAATGCGGTGATAGTCACGCGGGCTGAGATAGAGCACAAATACATAACCATGCTTGTACTTCTCCAGATGTGGAGAGTGGTTTAATAATTCAGAGAGTGTATAGTTTTGTCCCTTTACATTCAGAATCGTTCCTGCGGAGATCGGGCAAGCTGCCGTGATTTTGGCATCGACAGGGCTGATCAAGGCATGTTCCGAAAGGTCCAGCGGGCGCATCCCGGGTTTTAATTTGCGAGTGAAGAAATCATTCAGGGAACGATATTCTTTCCAATCTTTCTCGGCTTCCTGCACAGGGATGTTGTAGGTCCGGACAAAATAAGGGATAAACGCCTTGCTTCCCCGGCTTTTGGAGAAAGCTCCCACGGTCCGGGAGATCCATTTGCGCGAAGAAAGCTCAGTCATTAATCGCAACAGCGTTTTTGCCATGAATATCCCCCTTAGGGTTAATACAAACTTCAAGGCCGCAAAAGCGGCCATTCTGCATAATATTGACACAAATCACGAATGAAATCAATACAATCCACGATCATAGGTTTGTGGCTGCCTTGGAATGAGGGAGTTCTGATCTAAGAGCAGACGTCCATAAGCGATCGGTTTGCTGTACGTCATTAGCCAATGTTCCTTCATTCCAGCTTTGCGAAAGCCGTAGCGCTGATCCCTGCCATTGCATTCAATAAAGTAAATTCCTCCGTTTTGGGCCACGCCGAGGTCGAGTCCAAGATCAGCCAGATGAGGCAAGTTGGAAGCCAGCGTTTGAGCAATGCGAAGGGCAACCATAGTTATTCTGGCTTGCAGCTGGAACAGCTCGGTACTCGGTTCAACCAGACCAAGTGCTCCACCAACAGTCATGACTTTGCCGCCTTGCGCGATGTTTGTGACAAAAGTATGCGCCGGAGCTGCCTTAGCAAACATGCCCGTGACACTCCATAATCCATCTCCTCCACGTTGCACGGATACTCTCAGATCTACAGGCCTTCCCTCGTACCGGATGAGCGGAATGCGCTCTTCAATCAGATAAGCATGGCGGAATATCCGCCGAAGCGTAGCGGAAGGCAATTGTCCCCGGTTCAATTTGAAGGTGGCCCAGCCTTTACGTGATGCTCGGGTTTCACAAGTTAGTTTCCAATTTCCGTCATGCTGGAACAACCGCATAATGCCATGACCAATGCTACCGCTGCACGGTTTAATGACGAGATCCTTATAATGTTCCATCATGGAAGCGAGCGATTCGGGAGTTGCTTTGACTGCATGAGGCAGATGATCTCTTAAAAAAGGGTCTTGCCGCAGCATATCATGCACATGATCCTTGCGATAGCGATTACGCACGTTGTAAACCTGGATACCTTGGAGGAGCAGGCGGGTAATTTGTCGCTGCTCCGTACCGCGAAGCTGGAGAGAACGGTTATGGATCACGGAAGGAAGCGGCATACGCTCGCGGACGTATCGACCTTCTTTTTTCACATAAGCCAGGCATGTCTTGCGATCCAAATCGATATCTTCCAGCCGTAAAAAGCAAGGCGTTAATCCGTAGCAGGCTGCAGCCTGCTCATAATTGGCGAGTGATTCCTGACCGGTCCTTCCGGCTGGTATCCCCCGGTACATGCGTGAATCGAACATAATGCCGATCGTTTCTTGGAGCATGACCGTTCCTCCTTCATGGTTATCGCGACCATCCATCTATTTCTCAGCACGCCGGCCTGTAATGCATGGCACAACATCGCGATAACGCAAACCGTGTGCAGATGCATTCCTATGCATCCGTTTATGCTCAGACACCATATCCTATGAAAGGAGCGGAAATGGGGCGTGGACAGCCGCCTTGTCACATGGTTTCGTACAGCCTATTTCCATCAGGACAGGTGTAACTTTAACCTGAATAGGCATGGATCTGATGAAGGAAGTGCAAAAGTAGGGTCAGAAAAGTGGCAGATGCCCAGCTCAAAGCATATGATGCCGGAGATGAACGTTAGAGGAAGGAGCTGGCCTCATGAGTAAAAAAGGCAAAAAAAAGAGTGTGACGCCTAAACTGCGTCATATCAGCCCTAAATTCAGGGAACTGGATCTGATGGATCGGCGACTGGAATTCAGCAAGCCGGAAAAAATAGTGAAAAAAGAGGAGGTTTCAACTTCGGATAGAGTTGTCACCAAGGAAGTTATTGCTGATACCGTAACTGCATCTGAACATACGACCCCAGATGCATGGGTCAATAAACCTGAAGCCGTGGTGGAAGCGCAAGACATGGGACAGGAGCAGGAGAGGCAGCAAATTTCCCCATTAAATGTAGAAAAAAATAGTGTGGAAAAAGAAAGCGTAGAAAGAGAGCTTCAGATCAGAAGCATTGCTCACCTTCCATTGAAAGAACAGGATAACCAAAGCCGTCTAACAGGCAAGCAGCGTCTTGAACAATTAAACCAGAACCAGATGCCAGGCTATGAAGGGCAGTATATTTATACAGATGACCTCAGTGAGTTTGCTGTCACGGAAAGTAAGCTGGCTCCTTTTTCGGTGGACGCCTCCAAGTTGAAATCAGGTGCTGTAGGAAGTGAGGCTCTTCAGGATTACGCAGTAACGAGCATTCATATTGCGGACGGTGCGATTGTTTCTGCTAAGCTGGCTGAGGCTTCGATTGCAGAAGAACATCTGATTGACGGCTCTGTATCAGGTCACAAAATCAGAAATGCATCCATCGCTGGAGACAAAATTCGGGATGGGAGCATTACCTCACAGAAGCTGGGCAATCAGGTCATTGATGCAGCCAAAATAGCGGATGGCTCGATCGGCACAAGGCATCTGAGTCGTTTGCTCGTCACAGAGGAATTAATCCAGAATCAAGCTGTTACTGGTGAAAAAATCGCGATTAGCGGAATCGAGACCCGTCATTTAGCAGGTGGGGCTGTCCATACCTCGAAATTGGCGGATGATGCGGTCACCAGTGCCAAGATTCGTGATGGAGCGGTGACAGGCAGCAAGATTGAAGAGCAATCTATTGATGCGCGCCATATTCAGGCCGGTTCGGTGAAACAGTCTCATTTGGCTGAAGGTTCCGTTGGACGTAATCAATTGCTGGCAAGCAGCATCGGCAGTGAACAGATTGAAGATGGCTCGATTCATACACGGCATATTGCCGAACATGCCTTGAATGGACGACATCTGGTAGATGGTTCGATCGGATCAATCCAGATTCGAGCTGCTGCTGTAGGCAGCGAACAGATCGGCAATGCCGAAATCGGCAGTGAACATCTGGTCGATGGAGCCATCATCAGCAGCAAGCTGGCGGATCAATCGGTGGGAACAGCTAAATTGCTGGAGCAGGCGGTGACGGCTTCGAAACTGGCAGATCAAAGCGTTGTCGCTTCCAAAATATCAGACGAAGCTGTGCTTGGGAAACATCTGGCCAAAGGTTCGATTCGCGGGGAACATATTGCCAATCGGGGCATTACACCGGTTCATGTTGATAATGGTGCTATACATTCCATACATCTGGCGAGTGGGAGCATCGAAACAACACACCTATCCGAGGGAAGTGTATCTGCGGATGCGCTGGCTTCAGGTGTTGTACTGGAAAAACATCTGGCAGAATCTTCTGTAGGATCATTCCAATTGCAGGATGAAGCAGTCACAACTGCAAAGCTGGCATCAGAGAGTGTAACGGCTGAAAAACTCGCTCCAAGTGCGGTTACAAGCAAAGCTATAGCCTCAGGTACGGTCAATTCATCCCATCTGGCAAAAGCAGCCGTATCAACTGCTCATCTGGCCCCCGGAAGTGTTGATTCCGAAGCACTAAGGCCGTATGCAGTGAAAACCGAGCACCTGACAGAGCATGCCGTAGGTGCCCCTCACCTGCAACCAGGTAGCGTTCAGACTGATGCCATATCACGTGCGGCAATCACTACGGACAAAATAGCTCCGGGCAGTGTGACTTCAGCACAGATGGCAGGCGGTTCGATCTTTCCACCACACCTTACAGATCATGCTGTGACATCACCTAAACTCTCACCGGAAAGTGTCTCTACAGATAAGCTGGCTGATCTATCGGTCACCTCGGCTAAACTGGCAGACGGCAGTATCACTTCTTCCAAGATCATGGCAGAAAGCATCGTTGCAAAACATATCCCTGCTGAAACGATTCGTGGATATCACCTGAAGCAGCATACGATCTCGCTGGAGCATCTGTCCGATGAGGTGCGTACGCCAGAATTATTTGCAAATGGCAGCATCCCTGGTAGCAAGCTTCGTCAAAGAACAGTGACGACAGAACATCTGGCCACCGACTCGGTATCTGGTGAGGAATTACAGTACGGGGCAGTGGGGAGCGAACATCTGCAACGAGCATCCGTTGATTCCATACATCTCGCTGACGGCAGTATAAAATCAGATCATTTGACTGCTCAGGCTGTCCATAGTGCTCATCTGAGAGAAGAGGTCATTCGCAGTGAGCATATTACCGATCAGGCGATATCTTCCAACCATCTGATGGCCGGAGCGGTGCAGACAGAACATTTGTCTCCACTCTGCATAACAGAAGCACATCTGCAGCCAGGTCTGATCAGCGGACTACATCTGCAATTGGAATCCCTGGGCGCTACACACCTGCAGCAAGGTGCAGTTCAATCTCGTCATATCCAGGATGGGGCTGTTTTCTCCCACCATATTCAGGAGCGCAGTATTGGAACAGAACATCTGGAGGAAGAGTCAGTCCGTTCCGTCATTTTACAAGATGGTGCGGTTACAGCGTCCAAATTGGCGGATGGTAGTGTAGATGGCAGCAAACTGACCGAAGGTGCGATATCGAGTATTCATATAACCGAAGAGAGCGTGCAGTCTGTTCATATCGCAGAAGGTGCAATCCAGGCGAATCATATTGAGGATAGCAGTATCACGTCAAGCCATCTGAGTGAAGAAGCTGTAAGCACAGCTCATCTGCAAGATGGTGCAGTTACGGCGTCCAAACTGGCGGATGGTAGTGTAGATGGCAGTAAACTGACCGAAGGTGCGGTATCGAGTATTCATATAACCGAAGAGAGCGTGCAGTCTGTTCATATCGCAGAAGGTGCAATCCAGGCGAATCATATTGAGGATAGCAGTATCACGTCAAGCCATCTGAGTGAAGAAGCTGTAAGTACAGCTCATCTGCAAGATGGTGCGGTTACAGCGTCCAAATTGGCGGATGGTAGTGTAGATGGCAGCAAACTGACCGAAGGTGCGATATCGAGTATTCATATAACCGAAGAGAGCGTGCAGTCTGTTCATATCGCAGAAGGTGCAATCCAGGCGAATCATATTGAGGATAGCAGTATCACGTCAAGCCATCTGAGTGAAGAAGCTGTAAGTACAGCTCATCTGCAAGATGGCGCGGTTACAGCGTCCAAATTGGCGGAAGGTAGCGTAGATGGCAGTAAACTGACCGAAGGTGCGGTATCGAGTATTCATATAACCGAAGAGAGCGTGCAGTCTGTTCATATCGCAGAAGGTGCAATCCAGGCGAATCATATTGAGGATAGCAGTATCACGTCAAGCCATCTGAGTGAAGAAGCTGTAAGCACAGCTCATCTGCAAGATGGTGCAGTTACGGCGTCCAAACTGGCGGATGGTAGCGTAGATGGCAGTAAACTGACCGAAGGCACCATATCGTCCGTGCATCTGGCTGATCGTGCCATTGACGGAAGCAAGCTGAGTGAGCAGAGTATTACATCCAGTCACTTAAATGAGGGGATTGTTGGCACGGCTCATTTAAGCGAAGAGATCTGGAATGCGATTCGTCAGGTCAGTGCAGAGACGCTGGAACAACTCGCCGAGTTCAAAAGGCAGGAAGCGATGCAGGAAGTGCAACAGTTAATGCAGTCGGTAGGCCTGCAAAATGAAGGTCTGTTCGCCTGGGGAGATGATGCGGATGAATCATCGGATACGCCAGCTGAGCTCCAGGAAGGAAATCTGAATCTTCAGGAACTGCTGGGACTGCCCAATCATCTGGAAGCAGAGGCAGCACTGATCGAGGGCGAGCCTGCTGCGGGAATGACTGAATCGGGGAATGCATTGGATGGTGAACATACATTATCGTCTGATGTCTCCTACACACTCGAGGCTCAATCGGTCACACAAGAGCATTTGTGTGATGGTTCTGTAGGCAGTGAACAATTGCAGGCGGGTGCTGTTCATGCCGAACACCTGGCATTCCAGCCAGTACGTAGTGTAAGCAAACAGACTACTGTACAGCAGTTTGGCATGGAAGCTTTTGTTTTGCCAGAGAATGAGACGTGTACCGAAGTGACAATCGTGTTTGAAGAGTCGTTTGCTTCGGAGCATTATGTCATTGTAGCGATGAGCAATGATCGTGGATTCCAGGTGTCCCTGTTATCACAGAGTGAAGATGAAGCGGTGTTGGAGGTAATGCGAACCGTGGATTGCAAGCATACGTATGGATTATTGTCCTGGATTGCGGCAGGGCCATCGGCATAACCTTCGGCCATGGTTATCCTGAGTTAACATATTTACAAATTGACAGAAGCGGTGTCCAGAGTTTGTCCCGGACACCGCTTCTGCTTGGAAAGCTTGACCGTTCGGACATGAGGGGTGTCGGAACGATGCTATTTTTTTATAAAAGGATATGCAGATAAATCAATGAGTTCTGTTTGATTGGTATTGATGCCCGTGAACGTTACCATATAATCAGTTAACGATTATAGTCCTACAGCTTGATAGGCTTTGGTGATGGCAGTAGCCTCGGCAGAATTCGTGCCGTACAGGTCTTTGGCTGCCTGAATTGATGCTGTTTTGGCAGCTGCGAATTTGGATGTTGGTGTCAGGTAATTCACCAGCGTGCTATAGAAAACACGTACGGCCTTATCCCGGCCAATACCGCTAACGGTTACACCGTTATGTGTGCCACCTTGGGCTGCAAGGTAGAACGCTTTGTTGATAATACCGCTGTTGGTATGCACACCACCGTTATCCGCACTGCCTGTGTAGCGGTCACTATATTTGTCAGGCTGGTTGTACAGCGTAGGATCGGATAAGGAACGCAGTGCATCTCCTGGAATGTTAGGAGTATAGATGCCGTCACCTAGCAGCCAGTTTTTGCTCTCAATGGTGTTACCCATAATATCAGCAAAAGCTTCGTTTAATGCTCCTGGCTCATTGCGGTATTCCAGATTGGCGGTGTACTCGATCACTCCATGTGTCAACTCATGACCCACAACATCGAGATCTCCGGAGAAGATACCAAACAGTGATCCATCTCCGTCACCGAATACAATCTGTGCCCCGTTCCAGAAGGCGTTGTTATAGTTGGAGCCATAATGTACTGTGGAGCGAATCAAAAGGCCGTTGCCATCAAGGCCGTTGCGGTTAAATTTATTTTTGTAGAAATCATACGTGGCAGCAGCATAAGCGTGTGCATCGACAGCTGCACGGTCCGTCCACACGTTATTAGAGCTGGTAGACAATGTTCCTGGTAAAGAGGAGCGATTGTTCGCTGAATACGTTTGGATGCCTTTCCCACGAGTGGTATCTTTCAGCTGGTAGGTGCTGCCGGATTGCGTTGTGGTCAGTGTTTTGGTATCGCCAAACACCCCGGTACCTGTTCCTGTAGCAAAATTGATAATATCATACTGGGATACAATGCTCCCGTCCACGGCATTGATAAAATATTTGGTTCGCAGCGGGGCGGGTTCAAGCACATTCACTTCGGTAATGTAAACCAGATAGGTCTGACCGTCATCTTCATGATGATAAATTTGGAGTTCAGCCTTTGGCTCAAGCTCCGGTACACCTAACTCGCCGATCCGGGAAGTCGCTTCTCCCGAAGCTACTTTAATTGCTTCCTCTGCACTGATACTAGGGATTCCGTCATTAGGAATCGCTTGTTCTTCAACAGGCGGAAGTTCACCAAGAGCAGAAGTCACAGCTCCCGTTTTGTCCAGATGGAGGGTCTGCTCAGCACCGTAGACCGGAATACCTTTGATGTACTGTTGCAGACGGAAGTGCCTTACGCCGGAAGTATCCGTGTTACGTTTAATGATTTTGAGTTGGCCTCTGACATCAGAGTTCAGGAACTGTTCCTGTTGTCCAAGGTAATTATAGATCGTTTCGTCAGGATTGTTGTTCAAAAGGATACTCTCCTCGGAGGCATAAGGGGCCTCAAGCGGAATGGATAGATCAGATGGCGCTGCAGCAGCAGAGGATACGGAAGCGAGCAAAAGAGCTCCTCCAAGAATTGTTGGCATAACTTTGGCAAATTTCATTGTTAACTCTCCCATTCTCATTTAAATTTTGTTGGAAAAAAAGGGTTTATGCCTAACTTGGCTGGATTTCCGTCTGCATCTGGCAGGGCGGAGTGAGGGGCTCAAACAGAAGTAGGTTTAGAAGCAGGGGGTGTCCCCCTAGTGATTGCGGCAAACCGAAGGTTCTACGGAGAACCGGGATGTTCAATCCGTGTGTGGCATGCGGGAAGAAGAAGCCGGGTTGGGAACGGCATCACTCCTTTCAAGTTCATGGTCTGTTTGTGTACTAAAATGGAGGAGATCAAACGTCTGAACTAACCGAAGGTCAATAAATGGATAGAAAGAGGTTTCGGGAACGTAAGTTCTTAACAAGGTTAAAAATGTAAATTGTGTGGCTTGAATCGTATAGTATCACAGTGTAAAAGATTGGAAAAGATGCAATTTTGATTATTTTGAAAATTGTGTCTAAGGACAGGGAAGAGATGTCCTTTTTAATTTTTTTGACGAATCTTGTCACTTTGGAGGATCAGTATATATATATTTCTGCCTAGAACCTCCAAGTGGTAAGGACATACGCCGTTTCCACTGTTCCACGAATACATAGAATAACGTGTACTCCCTTGACATGATAAAGATGGTTTACGGGAGGTGATATGGTTGAGGAAACGACGGAGTATAGCCCGTTTTGCAACAAAAACAGGTAAAAAACGAACGAGAGGCATATCGGGAAAAAGCCGAATCCGTTCAAGGAGAAAAAAGGGTATAAAGGCCTATGTCTTCACCAAACCACCTAACCATTCATTTCTTTTGAACGAACTGAGAGCAGCGCAAACCATAGTTGGAGAGGCTGTTCAACAAGACAGGGAAGTCATCGGCCAGCCTATACTATCGGTGATTATTCCGGCGATGAACGAGGAACGCACCATTGCTGCCGTAGTTCGTGAAGCTGCACGTATATGCCGCGATGCGGAAGTGCTGGTCATCGTGAACGGGTCAAGCGATGGTACAGCGAGTGAAGCTGAACGGGCAGGAGCACGCGTACTGCAGTATTCCGAAGCGCTGGGGCATGATGGCGGACGGAGAGTAGGGGCAGCAGCAGCCCAAGGGCAAATCCTGCTGTTCACGGATGCAGACATTCCGATTCCGGCCGAGCACCTTGCACCTTACGTTCAGGCCGTGCTGAATGGAGTAGATATTGCGCTGAACGATTACAACGGCCCGGTAACTCGTATCCCTGTTCATCCGGTCGTTGAAGCGAAACATATGTTGAACAGTCTGCTTTCCAGATCCGATCTCGGCGGGGCTTCGATGACGGCCATCCCCCATGCACTCAGCCGAAAGGCGCTTGAAATCATCGGCATATCTTCGCTGGAGATTCCGCCACTTGCTCATGCCAAAGCGGTACTTGGCGGACTTCGGGTGCAGGCTGTTCATCATGTGCCTGTGGGCAAATGGAATGCAGTTCGTATAAAGAAACGAAGCGGTGCTGATCCGCTGAGCCAGGTGGTATTACAGGATCATCTGGAGGCTATCCGCTGGATTATAGATACACAGGGACCCAGAGGCGGTTACACTGATTTGGAACGTGTTCGCAGTCTGGCCCAATAAGTAGGTGACCCGTCAGAAAGGTGAGCCTTGAGATCGGTTAGAGGCGGCAACATGCGGGAGGTGACAGCAATCAAAACACGATCAGGAGCGAGGGCTCAGAGACAGACAGGAGCAAAGCGAATGACAGCGGGCAGATTCCGGAGCAGGCTGCACACTGGAGGCAAAAGCAGAAAGAGCCAGAAACGTCAGCGACGGAACCGCCGGAATCTCCGGCAGGTGATACCGGATCTGCGTCCGTTTTGGCGAGCAGGCCAGCTTGCAGGCAGGCAATTTAAGGCAGATGCCGACAACCTGAATAAACATGCTTCTGATGCCTGGCATGTCTATGCGCAGAACCTGCCCGAGCAGATCAGCTTCGAAGCTGCAATACAGGTAGGCAGGGCATTTATTCAAGGTTATGCCGAATCCTCTGGTCGTTCGCCGGAGATTATACCGCTGCCCCTCCGTCATGTTGCTGCTGCCGTAGTCTGTGCCTGCAATGAAGAACGTACTCTAGGGCAAGTGCTGGTACAACTGGAGCGTCTGCCCCTCCGTGATATTGTGGTGGTATTAAACGGTACGACGGATAACAGTCTGGAGCGGGTGCTGCAGCATCCCGATATTACACTTGTGTATGAACCGGAGCGTGCTGGTCATGATGTAGGGCGGGCGCTTGGAGCGAAAATGACTGATGCGGAGACCGTTTTGTTTGTGGATGGAGACATGGTTGTGCCCGCGGAACAACTGGCGCCATTCTTGTTCGCCATTGATCGGGGGGAGGATGTCGCGTTAAACGATTTGACGTCTTTGCTTCCGCCGTTTGCCAAGCAAGATGCGGTCAGCCGTATCAAAGCCTATCTGAATCATACGCTAGGCCGGCGCGATCTTGGTTCCAATTCGATGACTGCGGTGCCCCATGCCCTGTCCAGACGTATGATTGAGGCCGTGAAGCCATCATCCCTGGCGGTTCCTCCCAAGGCACAGATGATTGCGATTCAAAAGGGATTGCGTGTATCGGCACCATGCCAAGTGGATGTCATTCGCTCTAACCGACTGCGTCCCGGCAACACGGGGAGTGGTAATGATGTTGCCAGACTGATTTTGGGTGACCATCTGGAAGCACTGGCGGCGTGGATGGAAATGAGTGAACATACGGCTCAGGCCAATTTTCCTTCCCGCGCCGAGGTAGCGTACAGGAGGAACGCGAGATGACGCTGACAAGCATAATTATACCCACGTATAACGGAATCTCATTGTTAAAGCCTTGTGTAGAGGCTATCCGAAGATATACAGGAGCATCTACACCGTACGAGATCATCGTTGTAGATAATGGTTCGACGGATGGTACTGCCGGATATTGCGCCAAGGAATGTATCAGGTTTGTGCGTTTACCCGAAAATCGGGGATTCCCTGCCGCTTGTAATGCTGGACTTCGGGTTGCCTGCGGAGATGAGCTGTTGCTGCTGAACAATGATGTTACTGTTACACTACATTGGCTGGAAAATATGCGTACGGCACTGTACAGTGAGGAGCACATTGGCATCATCGGCCCGGTCACGAACTATGCCAGCGGCATTCAACAGGTGGATGTAGCCTTTCGGGATATGCAACATTTTCAAGAGCTGGCAGCTGCCAATAATGTTTCGGATATGACAAGGTGGAGGGAAGTACGCCGAATTGTCGGGTTGTGTATGCTGATGAAACGAAGTGTACTGGATGCGGCAGGATGGCTTGACGAAGCGTATTCACCGGGACACTATGAAGATGACGACTACTGTTATCGGGCAAGGCTGCTGGGTTTTCGTTTGCTGATATGCGGTGATGTCCTTATACATCATCAGGGCAGTGCGAGTTTTCAAAAGACAGATCAAACCGAATGGAAACAATTGCTGGAGCGTAACCGTTCGATTTTTATGAATAAATGGCATGTCGATCCGCGTGAATTTATGGACATATCCGATGAAGGAGGGAACAAGGAATGAAAGGTGTAATTCTTGCTGGTGGCACAGGAACCAGGCTGTACCCTCTGACCCGGCTTATTAACAAACATCTGCTTCCCGTGGGTAAACATCCGATGATTATGTATGGCATCGACAGGCTCCGTCAGGCTGGAATTGAGGATATCCTGATTGTTATTAACAAACATTCCGCAGGTTTGTATACGGAGTATCTCGGGGGCGGAGCAGATCATGGGGTCAGACTGACGTATCGTATTCAGGAAAAGGCGGGCGGCATTGCCGAAGCGCTTGATCTGGCGTCATCTTTTATTCTTCCGGGCGAAAAATTTGTGGTGCTGCTGGGGGATAACCTGTTCAGTGATGACCTGAAACCGTACGTAGATCGATATATGCAGCAGCCTGCAGGTACAGCGCGTGTGTTGCTTAAAGGGGTGGATGATGCACGTCGCTACGGAGTGCCGGTCTTTGATGAACATCATCCGGAACGTATTGCGTACATTGAAGAAAAGCCGAGCCAGCCGAAGACCTCTTACTGCGTAACAGGCATATACATGTATGATGATCATGTTTTTCATCTGATTCATAACATTGTACCGTCTGCACGTGGGGAACTGGAGATCACCGATGTAAACAACCATTATGCTGCCAGCGGTGGACTGGAGTACGATGTTTTACAAAAATATTGGAGCGATGCAGGAACATTTGAATCGCTCCAAGAGGCAGCTGTGCGCATGAAAGGGCAGCTGCCTTAATCGGAAATAACGTGATACAGCTGCGGTGCGGTGCGCGATCGAAACAGATGAGCAAAGCAAATGATTGAATTAGATGACGGAGTGAATGGGTCATAACGATGAATGAAGTACAACTTGCGCCGGAGCTTTTTTTAAGGCTCCGGCGTTTTGCGCAGGCAGGAGAGGAAGCGTGAAGTGTTGTGGGGCGTACGGGCAAGGCTGCAAACGGGAAGAGTACAGGAGAGTGTGGGATGTGAAAGTACGGTGAGAACAGAGAGTAGACGTGCTCCAGGTAAAGCGAGTGGCGTGAAGAGTGGAGACAGAGCGGTGCGAGTGAAAAGTGCAGGGAAGTGAGGCATGTGAAAGGTACAGCAAGAGCAGAGAGCAGGAAGGGTGGAGGCAAGGCAGGTCAGACTGGAGTGGTGTCGGGTGTGAGTGAGACAGGTAGAGCTGGAAGCGTGATAAATGTGGGTAGAGTAGGCAGGGCGGAAAGCGGGATAAGAGCGGAGAAGGCAGGTAGGGCTGTGGGTATGATCCACGCGATCAGAGCGGGCAGAGCTAGAGGCGAGATCAAGACGGGGAAAGCTGGCAGGGTCAGAGGCGAAATCAAGACGGGAAAGGCGGGCAGGGTCAGAGGCGAGATGAAGACGGGAAAGGCGGGCAGGGTCAGAGGCGAGATGAAGATGGCAAAGGCGGGTAGGGTCAGAGGTGAGATAAAAGCGGGCAGGGCTGGCTCAGCCCGGCGCAGGCACGCCTCCGCGCAGGGCCGGCGCGCCGCGGCCCGCGCCAAGCAGCGCACGGCGATGCGCCGTGCGCCCAAGCCAGCACCGCATGCAAGCTCGCCACAGGCGATGCCTGCCAGCGGTGCTGGCCCCGCCCCGCGCCAGACGACACACCCGCAGGGTGTCGTCCTGCCTGCGGGGCGGGAAGGCGCTGCCGCGAGTGCGGGCAGCGTAAACGGCGTGCCGCTGCCGGCTGCGGAGCATGCCGTGCAGGCGGCAGGGCCCGGCGGTTACGCCGCGGGCTACCGCGACGGCGTATTCGCCGGGGGCGAGGCGCTGGTGGCGCAGCACATCCCGCCGGATCACATTCTGCCTGCTGTCGCAGCGGCAGATTTGATCGCGGCGGGCTTCCGCCAGTATGCGCCCAGCCTGACGCGGCTGACCAGCCCTCATGAGATGGCTGGTCACATCATAGCGGCGCTGGATGCGCAGCGCCCCCTGTCTGTTGTTCGCCTCGGGGATGGCGAACTGCTTACACTGGCAGCAGATACCGTGCTGCCAGCTGCCGAAGTGCAGGGGCTGGCACCGTTTCTGCCGTATGCAGGGGTGCCGTGCTCCACACCGGACATCCGCGCGACGCTTGCGGAAGCCGTTAAGGCAGCAGACTGGGTGGGCGTACCCATCTCGCGTGCACCTACATTTCAGGGACTGTTATTCCCGGTGCTGCGCCATTTCGGGATCGATTGGTCCAGCCTGAAATTGACCAGTTCCACGATCAATTACAGTCTGCATCAGTCTCATTTGCTGCTTCCAATCCTGCAAGGACGGCGAGTGCTGCTCATCGGCAGTCAGGCGGCAGAGCTGGGAGCCTTGCTTCATCCGCACGGGGTACAGGTCGTTGGTATCATCCCGGATGTAGCAGGGATGGCAGATATTCCGAGAGTGATGCGACTGACAGCGGAGCATGCCTTTGACATCGCACTGGTCGCAGCGGGCATTCCAGCGGTGGTACTATGCAGACGTATTGCGGGAGAACTCGGCAGAGTTGCCTTCGATTTCGGGCATTTGGCTGACAAATTGGTGACAGGGGAGCTTCAACTCTAGTGGGTCGTCTTGGGCAGGAGAACAACGTGAACTTGCCTCAGCAGGATTGGAATGGAGGAAGCAACATGAAGAAATCGGAAATACAGCCTCATCATGCACGGAAAAATAATCAGAGCAGCTCACAGCAGAGCAACCAGCTTCGAGAGGGTTCGCGATCATCGGGCAGCCATCCTCATCGCATGGGTTCCTCTGCTGAGGTTCTTCTACACGCAGCCGGTAGCCGTAATAGGCGTAATGCCTCACGAACAGGCAAAAAAAGAAAACGTGTCCTTCGAAGCACCAAGTTATACAGGCAGGGATACGACCGAGGTTACGAAGATGGTGTGCGTCAGGGACAGAATTCATTCGGGATTGTTTTTGAAGGGGTCAGCATCATCATTCCTACTTATAATCAGCGTGATTATGTGCTGCAATGTGTGTCAAGCATTGAGAAACATACCCCGGCTCCTTATGAAATCATCGTTGTAGACAATGCTTCTCAGGATGGTACGGCAGAGGCATTGCTTCGACAAGGCGGTATGGTGAGGGTTGCTGCACTGGAGAAGAATCGGGGATTTGCCGGAGGAGTCAATCACGGATTGATGATGGCAAAGGGACGGCATATTGTCGTGCTGAATAACGATACGCTTGTTACACCAGGGTGGCTTGAGAATATGATGGCTTGTCTGAATAGTGATCCACAGATCGGTGTAGTGGGCCCTGTGACAAACTATATTGGCGGAGATCAGCAGATTGAAGTGCCATATCATGATATGCAGGAGATGTGGTCTTTTGCCGCCAGCCAGAATCGTCCTGACCCCGAGAAACATCGGTTGACGGATCGGCTCGTTGGATTCTGCTGGCTGTTTTCACGAGACGTATTTGAACGCACAGGTTATCTGGATGAGGGGTATGACGTAGGCAACTTTGAGGATGACGACTGGATTGTACGGGTGCGAATGCTGGGATACCGGCTTGCTGTAGCTGGTGACGCCTTTATCCATCATTTTGGAAGTGTCAGCATGAAAGCCCTGGGAGAGAAGGGCTTTCACACGGTAAACAAGGGCAATGAACAATTTTACAGTCAAAAATGGGGAGATCCACACGCGCTCATCGCGGAAACCTCCAGATTGGCACAGACTCAGCACTCACACCCTCAAGCGCGATCTCGGGCGAAGGTATCTTCTTCAGCAGCAAAGGGGGATCTAGGCCAGCGGGCAGCGGTTTCCTCTTCTGAAAATAGTCTTGCAACCTCACCGTTCAAACGAAGCAGTGATTTCTATCCCGAAGGGGCATTCCTTGTTGATCTTAAGGGGGATGTTTATGTACTAAGAAGCGGTCAGCGTCGAAAGCTGAACATTCCGGTTCCACGCGGCATCTCGCCAGTGCTGGTAGCCAAACCTGATCTGCTGGGCATACCTGTGGGTGAGCCACTGGTATCCGCCGGAGATATCTGGAATGGATCGCTTGAACCTGATCGTCCTCTAGCTGTAATCAATTCTAATTCCGGCATTGTAGCTATGGACGGGAGTATTGTTGCTGCTGTTGACGCTTCAGAAGACTGGTATCTGGTCACCGAAGGTAAACGCAGAAAGTTTGTGTCCGCCTATGTAGCGGAACGTTGGGGGATACGTCCCAGACATGTGCAACAAATATCGACCGAACAACTCCATTCGATCCCGGAAGCATGGCCCATTATTGCTCCGCCCCAGCTGCTGAACCAGGATTTGTGATGACCACCGCTTGGGGGTTGAAAGCAACACGTAAACATGCGGAATGAACAACACAGCACGCTACGCAGCTTTTAGGCTGAATGTACTCACGGATCTGTTTATTCCGCACGGGTTTTTTTAACAAATTTTTCAACAAGGGCTATATAATTAAGTGATGATATGCAGGAGAAATGAAGTGGTGGATGTTACAGAAGCATGGCAACGTTGAATGATTTGAAACCAGATTATAAATACATATCGACTAAGGAAAATACTTCTCGCAAATCAATGTTGACGAAGCGAGATTATCTTCACTTGCAAAAAATACATTGTCACCCTTGTAATATGTTTACCAGAGTGGGGCTGTTATACCTTTAAATATATATTTGGAAGTTTAAATACTAACATACTTATAGGGTGCTGTGTTTACCCCATGTTAATAAGTTGGGAGGTTGAAAATGAAAAGAGCATTTTTTATTACTTTCTTAATCTTATTAATTCTATTAGGGTGTAATAATCATGAAAAAATAGACATTAAATCACCATCTTATATGTTTAGCGAAAACTCCGAGATAAATGGAGAATTAAAAGTAAGTTTAATGGGGGAATGTAACAATAATGAGAACAGTTTTGAGGGTTCTTTAACGATCAATGATATTGTTTTCAAAAAGGTAATCTTCATGCATAAATCTTTACTAATATCTTATGAAGGCGCAAAGAGAACCGTGTTAGGAGATATTTATTTAGATAAACAGGCTAATCAATTTGCAATTATTATTACAGAACCTGAACTATACATGAAATTAACGAATGGAAAATATCAGAATGAAGGGTTAGTTATAAGTTCTCCTGCATCAAATTTAGAAGAAGCAAAGATGATTGAGGAGAAGTTAAAAGCATTGGAGTGAGTCTAAACTCACTCCTTTTTTTCTAATCAAAAAATTATACTGAATTTATATTACATAATGAAAAATTATTAGATAAAAAATAATAAAGCCCCTCATTCAACACAGCACCTAATTTCAAAATTTAAATTTATTTTTTCTATTCTGTTATAGGATTGTTCTATTAGCAGTTGCATTGACGTTGCGAGTGCCCAGGAGTACATTTATAGCCATAATCCTCATTTAACAGATTGGAATTTAGGGTGTATACCAATCTGTTATGTCTAGCTTTTCTAATCTTCTGGATCACAATCATGAATTTCAGGAGGGATGTCGATGTCATCATCCAAAAGGTGGTGTAGGCGGGACAGCAAATGTGAAGCTTTACTGGTGCCTGATCTAGAAAAGTTGGCCAAACTTCGGGTACAGCAGGATGAGACTGCTACTGTCTGAACGGAATAATTTTTAACTCTGGCAATGCTAAACTAGCAGGAGTCATAAGCGTTATTTTACATGGACAGTATAGGTAGTATAGGTAGTATCGGTGGTATGGGCGGCATGATGTAAGTCCTGACCACAACAGCTAGATCAGATCTGATAGGTCTGTCTGTTAGAGAATTTTAGTATCCAGTCTTCGAATAAACATGCCCTCCTCTTTTGAAAAATGCTCCTATTACCGTTATTTGCTTCTCTGATAACGTTATAGAAAAAATCTATTAGCAACACGGTTGACCGGTTCGCGGGGCAGTGATAAGCTGTGTAAAATTAAAACAAACTAAACTCATAGGAATAATAAATTTTAAAGTTTTATGATGTTTGCTCATTGATTTAAATACACTACATTTTGGCACCACAAAATCACCTTATTTCAGGGAAGGCGGAGTGTACATGACAGCAAAACGGAGTTTGAAGTTTGGAGCCATCATTCATGGCGTTGGAGGAAGCAACACGACCTGGAGACACCCGGAGGTTTTGTCCGATGCGAGCGTAAACTTTGGATTTTACAAACGTCAGGCATTGAAGGCAGAAGAGGGCAAGTTTGATCTCGTATTCATTGCAGACGGCCTCTATATTACGGAAAAATCCATTCCTCACTTTTTGAATCGCTTTGAGCCGATCAGCATTCTTTCCGCCCTTGCCGCAGTAACCTCACACATTGGACTTGTGGGTACACTATCCACATCCTACAGTGATCCATTTACAGTCGCCAGACAGTTTGGTTCTCTTGATCTGATCAGTGACGGCCGTGCAGGCTGGAACGTGGTCACATCCCCCTTGGAAGGTACCGCGAAAAATTACAGCAAAAGTCATCATCCAACCCATCCGGAGCGTTACCGTATTGCAAAGGAATATTTACAAGTGACCAAAGGCTTGTGGGATTCGTGGGAAGACGATGCATTTGTAAGAGACAAGGAAAGCGGTGTGTTCTTTGATCCTTCCAAACTACACACCCTGAACCATGAAGGGGAGTTCTTCTCTGTACAGGGGCCATTGAACATTGCTCGTTCACGGCAGGGACAGCCGGTTATTTTCCAAGCAGGTTCTTCAGACGATGGCAAAACGCTGGCAGCACAGGAAGCCGATGCCGTATTCACTGGACACGATAACATAGAAGATGCAAAGGCATTTTATAAGGACGTAAAAACACGTGCAGCCTCTTACGGGCGTTCAGCGCAAGATATTGTTATTTTGCCAGGCATTAACCCGATTGTGGGACGCATGGCAGAGGAAGCGGAACAGAAATATCAGGAGATCGCAAGCCTGGTAACCATTGATAAAGCATTGGATTACTTGGGGCGTTTCTTCGAGCATCATGATTTCTCCCAATATCCGCTGGATGAACCGTTCCCTGAACTGGATGGGATAGGCAGCAACAGCTTCCGCAGTGGAACAGACAAGATTAAAAAAGACGCCAAAGAACAGGGGTTAACGCTGCGCGAAGTCGCTTTGCGGGCTGCAACACCACGGAGTCAATTCCTGGGCACACCGGAGCAGGTTGCAGACAAAGTTCAGGAATGGTTCGAGGCGGAAGCAGCAGACGGATTCATCATTGCCTCGGAGTTGCCTAGCGGATTGTCCGACTTTGTCGAGTTAGTGGTGCCTATTCTACAGGAACGCGGCATCTATCGTACGGAATATGAGCATGATACACTGCGTGGCAATCTGGGTGTTCAGGTGCCTGTAAACCGTTATACAGCAGCCAGAACACAGGAACAGCCGAACGTTATCTAATCGAATGCCGAATGTCCTCTAAATCGAACATTATTCAATCGACTTCATTAATGCTATTAAAGATGCGATAAATCTAACCTGCGTAAAATGAAATACAAATACATCTGGATCACAGGGCTAATAAAGTTGATAAAGTTAATGATTCCTTTTTGCCTTAAAACCTACTTTTCTCATAGGAAATATAAATTATATATAAGTTTGCTTGGCGTAGAACATTAATGACACCTGTATACACAGAGGGGGAAGCGATATGAACAGGTCTATCTCATGGACAAAAGTGGTGGCTTTGGCAGTAGCATTGGTGATGGTTTTGTCCGGATGCGGAGCAGCATCAGGAGGCAAAACGAGCAGTGCGGCACAGGCTTCCGCCGGTGGGGGGCAGGCTGGTAAAGCAAAAGGTGGTAACCTCACGTTTGCACTAGCCACTTCACCGGATTCGCTTGACCCGCATCGCAGCGGGCTTGCTGTAGCCGTACGAGCGATTCGCACGATCTACGACAATCTGGTGGTTCAGTTGCCCGATGGTTCCATCAAACCTTGGCTTGCCAAGGAATGGAGTGTATCGAAGGACGGCAAAAGTTATACCTTCAAGCTGCGTGAAGACGTGAAGTTCCATGATGGAACCCCGTTTAACGCCGAAGCGGTGAAGTACAATCTGGATCGGGTGGTTGATCCGGCCACCAAAGCTGCCAACTCCCTTGCCCTGATTAGACCTTATAGCTCCTCTGAGGTTATTGATGAATATACGATCAAAGTCAATCTGAAAGCACCTTCGCAGGCGTTTCTCGGTAACCTGAGTCAGGCATTACTGGGGATCGTGTCTCCAACCGCTGCGAAGAAATATGGGGATCAACTGGGCAAAAATCCGGTAGGCACAGGTCCGTATACCTTTGTGAAATGGGATGAAAACGCGGATATTGTTGTAGCCAAAAACAAGGATTATAACTGGGGCCCGGATACGGTCGAAAACAAAGGCGTTCCTCATATCGATACGATTACGTTTAAGATTGTACCGGAAGAAGCAACACGGATCGGAAGTGTACAAAGCAAGCAGGTGCTTGCCGCAGAGACCGTACCGCCGCAAAATATCGCTGCGCTGAAAAGTGATCCGAACCAGCAATTGTTGCAAGCCAACACCGTTGGACTGCCGTATACCCTCTTTTTCAATCTGCGAAAGGCACCTTGGGATGATGTAAAAGTAAGGCAAGCGGTACAATCCACTGTAGACGTGGAGTCCATTGTGAAAACCTTGTATCTGGGTAACTACGAGCGCGCATGGTCTGCATTGTCTCCAGGCATTCTCGGCTATGACAAAGCGCTTGAAGGAAGCATCACCCCAGATATCAACCACGCAAACCAGCTATTGGATGAGCAGGGATGGGTCAAGGGGGCTGACGGAATTCGTGTCAAAGACGGGAAGAAACTGGTCCTGCGTTATGTAGATGGTTCCCCTAACCGGGAGAAACGCAATGACATCGCTGCAATCATCCAGCAACAGTTGAAACCGCTGGGTATAGCGGTAGAAGTGGTGCTTACCAAAGACATTGCTACCGTGATCTATCAGAACTGGGACTATGATCTATATGGCAACAGCCAGGTCAATTCCGATCCGAATGCCTTATATGCCTTCTATCATACCAGTGCGGAAGGGGAACGCCCGACATTATCCGGTTTGTCTGATCCCAAGATTGATAAATTGCTGGAGCAGGGAGCGGTAGAGACGGATTCGGTGAAAAGGGTAGAAATTTACAGTCAGATTCAGAAATACCTCATTGAACAGGCAGTTATTTTGCCAATATACGTATTTCCGTATACTGTGGCTGCTTCCAAAAACGTTGAAGGCATCAAGTTCGATGCACTCGGTTATCCACTTTTTAATGATGTACGCATTCAGCCATAATTCAAGCACGTTATCCAGTCATAATGCCAACACGGCATACAGCCTGTTCCGGTTTCAGAAAGGAGCCATCCCGGTATGATTCAACTGATCTTGTCACGAATAGCCACATCACTTCTCGTTATATTCGGAGCTTCGGTGCTGGTGTACTGCATCATGTATCTTCTGCCGGGTGATCCGGTACTGCTTATGCTGGACCCTTCCTCAGCTACTCCGGAGATGATTGCCAATCTCCGGGCACAGCTTGGACTGGATCAACCATTTTATATCCAGTTTGCGAACTACTTTGGCGATATGTTACGCGGGGATTTTGGTCAATCCATGGTCAACTCCGATCCGGTATTGCCCAAAATTGTAGAGCACTTCCCGGCAACACTGGCCTTAACGGCACTCAGCTCACTGATCGCAATCACCATCGGAATTACACTTGGCGTTCTGTCGGCCATTCACCGAAATGGTGTGATTGATGTTGTGGCTCGGCTCGTGGGTCTGTTCGGCATATCGATGCCCACCTTCTGGACCGGCATTTTACTGATTCTATTGTTTTCCGTGCAGCTCGGCTGGTTCCCGGCGATGGGGTCGGACGGATTCAGTTCCTTGGTTCTTCCGGCAGCCACACTTGGACTTGTCGGTGCAGGATTTATTGTACGGATGGTGCGTAACAGTATGCTTGAAGTGATCAACGAACCATTTATTATTGCTTTACGAGCCAAAGGATTATCTGAACGGGCCATCATGTATGGCCATGCGCTCCGTAATGCACTGATCCCCGCCGTAACGGTCATCGGTATGCTAATTGGGGATTTGCTGGCAGGAACCGTGGTGGTAGAGACGGTATTCTCCAGACAGGGGATTGGTCGTATTATTGCCGATGCGCTGATGGCGAAGGATCTGCCGGTGGTGCAAGGCGTTGTGTTTTTTACATCCATCATCTATGTCGTGTTGAATTTGCTGGTAGACCTCTCGTATTCGTATATTGATCCTCGGGTTCGGCGAGCTGTCCGTACATGATAGAGATCAGGAACATCCCATCAGGAGTATGCAAAAGCTGAAACGGCAGGAGAAGGAGGCATTAATTTTATGAGCATGAAACCTTTGACAGGTTACAAAAAGGCATGGGCAGGAAGCACGGGGAAAACTCGCCTGTGGAGATGGAATCGCCTGCCTTGGCGACACCGTGTTTCGTCCGCAGTATCACGGTTGTTTTTGTATACAGCGCTGCTCGTCGTCATTTTTACTGTGGCCTGTGCCATCGTGCCTGGCTGGATCGCTCCTTATGATCCAACACTGATGATGACGGATGCCATATTGCAGGCTCCTTCTGCTGCGCACCTGTTCGGTACAGACTACTTTGGCCGGGACATATTCAGTGTGGTTGTGCATGGCAGCAGGGATTCCTTGCTGATTGGTTTTGCTTCCGTGCTTGTTGGCGGTCTCGTCGGCAGCGCCCTTGGCATCATTGCGGGATACATAGGAGGAATCATCGATACCGTAACGATGCGTGCGGTGGATATCCTCATGGCCGTACCGGGCGTATTGCTGGCTTTATCGGTTGCAGCAGCACTTGGGCCAGGACTGCTAAATATTGCACTGGCTGTTGCAGTAGCGTCGATACCAGGCTATGCAAGGGTGATGCGCGGTCAGGTGATGTCTGTCAAAAATCTGCCTTTCATTACAGCAACACGTTCACTAGGTGGTTCCAATGCCCGCATTTTCTGGAAACATGTCCTGCCACACTCCTTGTCTCCGCTACTCGTGATGGCAACGTTGGGTGTAGGTACATCCATCCTGACCGGGTCTGGACTTAGTTTCCTTGGCCTCGGGGTACTGAAAGAAATTCCGGATTGGGGGGCATTGCTGTCCCAAGGGAGAGGTTATTTGACGGTAGCTTGGTGGATTTGCACATTCCCGGGTCTGGCCATTACGCTGTTTGTTCTTGCTGTAAATCTGATCGGAGACGATATTCGTGATCGACTCGATCCAAAAGTTAAAGGAGCGGCTTGACCGTTACTCCAAGGAGGAAAATAACATGTCACATGTTGTCATTATTGCTGGAACCCCGTCCAAGCGTTCACGGTTGACGGGACTCACAGATTATAGCAGCCATACGTTAAGCAAGGCAGGTATTTCCGTGGAAGTGATTCAGGTGGCCGATTTGCCGGCTGAAGATCTGGTGCAGGCAAAGTTCGACAGTCCGGCCATTCAGGATGCACTTGCCATTGTTGACGCAGCGGATGCCGTTATTGTCGCTACTCCTGTATATAAGGCAGCTTATTCGGGTGTACTCAAGCTGTTTCTTGACCTGATTCCACAAGAAGGACTTCGGGATAAGGTAACCCTCCCTCTTGTTATTGGCGGTTCGATTGCACATTTGCTTGCCATTGATTATGCATTGAAGCCAGTACTCACCGCACTCGGCGGACGCCATATTTTTGGCGGCGTATACGCCGTTGATCAGACGATTGAACGCAATGAAGACGGAACATTTACACTTGCGGAAGACATTACCGCCCGTTTGGATCGGTCTCTGGAAGAATTAAGATTGACACTGGAAAAGGATGGTATTACGATATCCTAAAACCAAGTAATTTTATAGGAAAATAAGTGGATACGGAGGCGCCCATGAATATAGAGAATATTGAAGCGTTTGTATATATCAATCATTACGGAAGCTTCAATAAGGCAGCTGAAGTACTCTTCTTGTCCCAGCCTTCGGTTACAGCACGTATTCAGTCACTCGAAAGGGAACTGGGATGCAAACTGTTTGACCGACTAGGCAAGCAGATCGTGCTGACGGATGAAGGCCGCAAATTTTTGCCGTATGCACAGCAGGTGCTTCAAGTGATCCAGAAGGGGAGACAGAAAATTCAGCAGCGAAGAACAACCCCTGAGGCACTGCGCCTCGGAAGTACAGTGTCGGTGTCCAATTATGTTATCCCCGATTTTCTGCCCCGAATCAAGGAGTCGTACCCCGAAGTTAACATTAAACTGACAACAGCAACAACGGATCAACTGATTGCCAAACTGCTCGGTCAGGAGATCGATCTGGCTTTTGTACGCAAGGTCATGCACCCTGCGATCCGTACCGTTGCTTTTTATGAAGATCCGATCCAGCTGTACGTATATAGAGGACATCCTTTTATTAAAAGCGGACATGTCAGCATGGAGGCGATCCGGAATGAACAGCTGGTCTTTTTTGAATGTGGCTCACTGGATTGGCTTCGGATTCACCGGGCCTTCGACTCCCTGGAGCATCCGCCGGATATTACATATCATGTGGATAATTCGGAAACAGCGAAAAAACTGGTCATGCAAGGTGCGGGCATTGCTTTTCTCCCAGGGTTAACGGTAAAGAAGGAGGTACAGCGTCAGGAGCTGTTCCCGATTCAAGTCCATGAGGTGGCAGGTGTATCGCTACAGATCAGTGTGGTGACCTTAAAAGAAGAATATTCGCCATTTGCAGAGCCTTTTGGGGAACTGCTGCGGCAATTATAGATGGAATGACAAGGCGAATCAGATTTCAACGTTATAAATCGCCTAAATTAAGCTGAAAGGAGGGCCCAGGATGAAAAGTGATCTGGAGCAGACGAGAGGACAGTTTGTGCAGCAGGAGGAAGAGCAACAGCAAGTTGAGCAGAGAGAGCAACAGCAGGAATCCGTGCAAACTTTGGATGAACAACATGTGCTGCCATGGGTGCGGAATACGGAACAAGAGGAAGCGTTCGTGGCACATCTAACGGCAATTCGGCGGCATTTACATTGCAATCCGGAGCTTTCTGGTGAGGAAAAGGAAACGACAGCAGCCATTCGCAACTGGCTGGAAGAGGAGGGTGTTCACCTTGCCGATGAGTATAAACTGCGGACAGGACTTGTAGCTGAGGTTGGGCGTGGAAACGGTCCTGTCATTGCGCTGCGAGCGGACATTGATGCCTTGCCAATTCAGGAGGAAACCAAGCTGGAGTTTGCTTCGAAGATTACGGGCCATATGCATGCATGCGGGCACGATGCGCACACCGCTATTTTGATTGGAGCTGCACGGTTGCTGAAACAGCGTGAATCCAGTTTGCCCGGGAAGGTGCGATTTATTTTTCAACCTTCAGAGGAAAAGGCAACAGGTGCACGCCAAGTCATCCAGAGCGGAGCACTCACTGATGTTCAGGCTATATTTGGTTTACACAATAAACCGGATCTGCGAGTAGGCACAGTGGGTATCCGCGAAGGTGCATTGATGGCAGCAGCGGATGGTTTTGTCGTTAACGTGCAGGGGGTGGGTACCCATGCGGCTGTGCCTGAGGCAGGTATTGATCCGATTGTGGTTGCTGCACATATCGTCACCGCACTGCAGTCCATTGTCAGCCGGAATGTAGGTGCTCAGGAGAGTGCTGTACTCAGCGTTACGAAAATAAACAGCGGTACAGCCTGGAACGTTATTCCGGAGGAAGCGATACTTGACGGCACAGTACGCACGTTTGACGAGAAAGTACGCGCCCGTATCCGTGAACGTTTCAACCAGGTCGTAGCTGGTGTGGCTGAGGCCTATGGCACAACGGCGGCAGTGCGCTGGATTCAAGGGCCGCCCGCGGTGGTCAATGATGAATCGCTGGTACTTGATGCAGAACAAGTCGTGCGTGAGCTGGGGTTGAACCATGTCAGACCGCTGCCTTCGCCGGCAGGAGAGGATTTTTCCTTTTACCAAAAAGAAGTACCCGGCCTGTTCCTATTTCTCGGGACATCGGGGCCACACGAGTGGCACCATCCGGCCTTTGATGTAGATGAACGGGCGCTGCCGATTGGTGCACATCTGCTGGCAGGGTTGGCTGAACAAGCATTGAAACGTCTGCAAGCTTGAAGTGGCTGTTCAGATACGTAACTCAGGCCAAAAGATATCTCTTGTGGACTGTGAAGCGTAAGCTGGGTATAAACCTCATTCAATTGTAATTCCCCGCAATATTGTTCAGGGCTGGCGCCGAAGCGTCAGCCTTTCCTCTGTTTTCGTTAATCATCAGAACATCAAAACATTTTAGAGAACGGTTTTGAATTTGGAAATATTTGTTGACGCAACCCAATGAGTGTGCTATATTTTTCTCGTCCTTTAATCGTAATTATTACTATTAATTTCGAAATGTGAAACGGAGAACTTCAATTCGAATCTATAGAACAGGAGCCGCCGCCGCAATGAAACAAGAGATTGATTTTATCAAATGTAATCCGACGCAGAACATGACCCTTCTGGTGAGAACGGATCATGCAGCCGAACATTACAGTGACATCGCTTCCAGCCTGATGTCCTATGATCATGTCCACGCTGAACAAGTCGGGTTCATCAAGCAGTCACGAAGGCCAGAAGCCGTTGCCCGTCTGGAGATGGCAGGAGGAGAGTTTTGTGGCAATGCTTGTATGGCACTGGCAGCCCATATTGCATCAGAAGCAGGGCTGGAGAAGCAAGCGTCCATGAATATCAAGCTGGATGTTTCAGGCACAGAGGACTTGATCAGCTGTCAGGTGAAGCGGCGAGAGCATCGGTATGATTGCCGGGTTACGATGCCTGTTCCCGAGAAGGTCGAGCGGCGGAAGATTACGTTTGAAGGTATGGAGCTGGAGATCGTCATTGTCCGGTATACCGAATTTATTCACATCGTGATTGAAGTGCAGGATTTTGATGACCTGATGAAACGAAGGGCACAGCATCTCGCACGGTTACTGGGACTCACGATGGGAGACAAAATGATCGGTGTTTTGTTATATCACCCCCCTACGCAAGAAATGGCCCCTCTCATTTATGTGCCGCAGCTGGACAGTCTGATCTGGGAAAGAGGATGCGGATCAGGCACGGCCTCTGTAGGCGCTTATCAGGCCTGGCTTAGACAGAGCGAAGTCATCCAGTTGGTCAAGCAGCCTGGAGGTACGATTAAGGTGACCGCTCAGTGGGGCGCCCAAGGGGTGAAGGTCATTACGATTGAGGGAACTGTCGGCATTGTTGCCTATGGCACAGCTTTTATTGATGCCTCGCTGGAGGAGAGCAGGAGCATCGTAAATGTCTGAAAGGATGCCTGAGACTGAGATGTAAGATGGTTTCACCATTACAAAGTGCAGGAGGAGAGGTAATGATCACGTTGATCCACTTGGAGACCAGACTTCGTGCATTTGCCGAACAATTTGCCAAGCTGGCGGCCGGATATGATCAGACGCTTGAGCACAGCGCGGAACTGGAAGCGGTGATTAACGAGTATTCACGGTTTGTGACCGACCCTGATCACAAGATTGCCTGGGACATGTTGAGGCAAGCAGAACTGGAGCAGCTTGATTCGCTCGTTCAAGCGCTAAGACAAAAGTCCGCTCAGTGCGTCGCAATTATGGAGAAATACAGGGCATTGAAGCTGCAGGATGGAGAAGTGCAGATTGCGGATTATTTTAAAAATATCGAAGAGTGCATCGACAAAGAGTTTGGCAGCTTTCAGGTGACACCTCAATCCAAAGTGCTGCTGGTGGGTTCCGGTTCATTTCCGATGACGCCTTTACTGATCGCTAAACGTACCGGAGCCGAGGTGGTCGGCATAGATATCGACGCAGAGGCAATCATGCTGGGGCGTAAGGTTGTAGAGACGCTTGGCGCAGGCTTGAACATTCGTTTGGAGCAGCAACTGCTGGAGGATCTGGCGTATACCAGACAGGCGACACATATTATTTTCAGCTCAACCGTGGGTAACAAGTATGACCTGCTCGATCAATTACATGCGCTGACCAATGAACAAGTGGTTGTAGCTATGCGGTATGGTAATCAGTTGAAATCACTGTTTAACTATCCCATGAGAGAGATGGACAGCAGCAAATGGAGGTTGGCAGACAACATTTTGCGCCCACATGATGTGTTTGATATCGCATTGTATCAGAAGGCATTCAAGTAAAAGCTGATCTTTAACTTTTTTATTAATAGATTGATTTTAGTTTCCATTCGTGTAAATAAGATAGCCTTTAGTTCGATTTCGCATAAATTTTTACATGTGTATGTACGTAAGTTTGTATTTGTTTACAGGGAGGTATATATGAGCGGCGTTGAAAGAGTCCTGTTATGCGGCACTGGCCCGGCATCTGTTCAGCTTGCGGTAACCTTGAAAATACATCTGGGCTGTCACGTCGGTATAGCGGGCAGGGTATCCGTGCGGTCAGCATCGTTCTTTGCATCATTTGAACAGAGCCAGCAACAAGTTCAGGTGGCGATTCAAAATGAGAAGCATCGACCCTTGGCAGGGGACTGTACGGTGGATCAGGTGTATAGAGGGTATAACACCCTTGAAGGGGAGTGGGATACGCTGATTTTGGCTGTCACCACCGATGCCTATATCGATGTATTACAGCAAATTGATGACCAATTCATGAAACAACTGAAATGCATCATTTTAGTTTCCCCAACTGTTGGTTCCAGCCTCCTGGTGAGCGAGTATATGCTTGAACGGAATGCAACCCCGGAAATCATCAGTTTCTCCACCTATCTGGGGGATACCCGCTGGATGCACGAACAACCGTCAAATGTGGTCATCACAACAGGGGTCAAAAGAAGGGTTTACATTGGTTCCACCGCTCCATCTTCAGCCTATGTGCAGCAATTAAGCGAGCTGTTCGAGCGGTTGCATATTTTACTCGCCGTCATGTCTTCCCCACTGGAAGCCGAAACGAGAAATATTTCGTTGTACGTTCATCCACCATTGTTTATGAATGACTTTTCGTTAGGAGCCATTTTTGGCGAACAAGGTGTACAAAAATATGTTTATAAGCTGTATCCCGAAGGGCCGATTACACCTGCGCTGATTCGTAGTATGAGGACACAGTGGGAGGAGATTCAGCAGATTACAGACAGACTTCATATTCAGGGAGTAAACCTGCTGAAGTTCATGACCGATGACAATTATCCGGTTCGATTAGAGAGTTTATCACGTGAGGATATCGAACAATTTGATCAATTACAGGCCATCCATCAGGAGTTTTTATTATACATACGATACGCCTCGTTATTAATTGATCCGTTCTCGGAGCCGGATGCTGCCGGCACATATTTTGACTTCTCCGCTGTTCCGTTCCGCCGAATATTTATAAACCGCGAGGGAGAGTTCGACGTTCCGAGAATGCCAAAGGAAGATTATTACCGCATCAAAATCATTCAGGGCATCGCCAGACATGTGAGTGTTGACTGTCCAACAATAGATCATTTCATTGCCACATATGAAGCAAAGCTTCAGGAAGTGACGCGCACATATCCAGATCAGCGCCTGTCCACCGCGTTTGTGATCCAGTCGTTTCAGCAGGATATTCGTATGATCTGCAACAGGTTTGAGGGATAACAGGGATCGGAGGTTGTTCTGACCGCGGAGTGGTCTTGTGTAAAGGGTTAATTTAAATTTTATATGCTTATCAAGGGGGAACTATGGTGAGAAAAAGACGTGCTTTTACACGGATTGTAACAATGGTCGCGGTCATTGCGATGATCTCGGGCTGTGCTCAAAATGCCACAAAGGAGAACAGCCAAGCGGCATCATCGGTTAGTGAGATCAACAATGAAATTATCTACGCTTCTGCGAAAGATATCAATGATATGAATCCACATCTGTACACAGGTTCGATGCCTGCGCAAGGCATGGTGTATGAATCTCTGGTCGAGAACACAGCAGAGGGAATCAAACCATTGCTGGCAGAATCATGGGACATCTCGAAGGACGGCAAAACGTATACCTTTCATCTGCGCAAAGGGGTGAAGTTCCATGACGGCGAGCCCTTTAATGCCGAGGCGGTCAAACAGAATATCGAAGCGGTTCAGGCCAATGCGGGGAAACATGCCTGGATCAAACTTTCCACCAAAATTAAAGAGGTCAAAGTGGTGGATGAGTACACCGTGGAATTGGTTCTGTCAGATGCCTATTATCCGACACTGGTGGAGTTGTCCATGACCAGGCCTTATGTCTTCATCTCACCAAAGGATTTCAAAAATGGTGGAACCAAGGACGGGGTGAACGGTTTCCATGGGACTGGGCCGTACAAGCTGACCGGGCATAAGGTCGAAGAGAATGCCACCTTTGAAGCCAATACGGAATACTGGGGCGGTGTACCTGCGATTCATAAAATCACGGCCAAAGTGCTTCCCGCTGGAGAAACGACATATCTCGCACTGCAAAAAGGCGAAATCAACTTCGTCTTCACGGATGATCGCGGGGCAGACAGCATTGACGTAGAAGCGATGGACCAACTCGCTACATCCGGCGAGTATCAGGTGGTGCGAAGTGATGCGATGAACACAGCGATGATTGTGGTGAATAGCAGCAAGCAGAACAGCCCGGTTCATGAAAAGGCTGTGCGGGAAGCATTATGGATCGGTATCGATCGGGAGACGATTAGCAAGGATATTTTTAATGGCATGCAGACGGTAGCCAACACCTTATTTTCATCCAATGTGAACTATGCCAATGTCGATCTAAAGGTTCGAACGTATGATCCGGAAGCAGCCAAACGACTGCTGGATCAGGCAGGCTGGACTTTGGCAGAGGGCAAGAGCGTACGTGCGAAGAACGGCCAACCCTTAGCGATGAAACTGTATTATGACAGCAACTCGTCCTCTCAGAAAATGCAGGCGGAGTTCATCCAATATGCGATGAAAGAGATCGGTATGGAACTTGATCTGGCGGGCGAAGAGTCCTCTTCCATTGCGAACCGAAGAGCGACCGGGGAATATGACCTGTTGTTCAATCAGACCTGGGGACTAGCGTATGACCCGCAGAGTACCATCGCCGCGTTTACGTCGGATTCAGCGTACAAACATACGACAAGTGGCATTGCCGAAGCGGATGAATTGTATCGGAGAATCGATCAGGTGATGAGTTCAACAGATGAAGAATCGAGAAAAGCACTTTATGCGGATATTTTAAAAATAGTACATGATGAAGCGGTGTTCATCCCGCTTACGAACGGGCGTGTCACCATTGTTGCTCCGAAACGTCTACAAGGCATTACCTTCAAACAGACTCAGTATGAATTGCCGTTTGAGGAGATGAAATTCGAGTAGGGGGAGAGGGCCATGGGAAGTTATATTGCCAAACGACTGCTGCTGACCATCCCTTTACTGGTCATTATTTCGTTGATTACTTTTCTACTAATCAATCTTTCCCCACTCGATCCGGCCGTAGTTGTCCTGCAGGCTCAGGATGTACCACAGATCACCGCTGAACTGATCGATCAAACGAATGAAGCGCTGGGTTTTAACCAGCCTTTCCTCGTTCGTTATATGGACTGGATGGTGGCCGTTGTGCAGTTTGACTTTGGATATTCTTATGTGTCTGGTGAGTCGGTGTGGTCTTTGATCGGGCCAGCGTTACTGAATACATTAAAACTTACGCTGGTATCATCCGTCTTCATCATCGTGTTATCCATATTACTTGGCGTACTCTGTGCTTTGAAAGAAGGGAAGCTGCTGGATCAATCAGTCAGAGGCGTTTCCTTTTTCCTGACAGCGATGCCGTCTTATTGGCTTGCGGCCATTCTGATCTGGTATTTTTCGGTGAAAATAGACCTGCTGCCGACCAGTGGCATGGACTCTTATCGCAGCTACATTCTGCCTGTGCTGGTGATCACGGTCAGTTATACGGGCATTTATTTCCGGACGGTACGCAGTGCGATGCTGAGCAACATGAATGAGGATTATGTGTTATATGCCCGAGCAAGTGGGCTTAGCGAGCGGAAGGTCATGCTGCACATCTTGCGTAACTCCTTGCAAGTCGCGGTGTCCATCTTCTGCATGGCCATTCCGATTGTACTGGGCAGCACGGTTGTTATTGAAAATGTATTTGCGTGGCCCGGGCTTGGCCGGCTGAGTGTAAAGTCGATTCTGAGCCGGGATTTTCCGATCATTCAGGCGTATGTGCTCATTTTGGCGGTAACGTTTGTGTTGTTTAACATGCTTTCGGACATGATCAATGCTGCGCTGAATCCTCGTTTAAGAAAGGAAATCTGATGCGACTATACAAAAATCTGAGCCGTGACAAGCTGGCGTTGACCTCTCTTGCCATTATTGTCATGACCATTGTTCTGGGAATCTGTGCACCTCTCGTGGCACCTCATGACCCCGGAGCCATCAATATGAAACTGCGCTACGCCTCACCCTCCTGGCCTTACTTGCTAGGCAATGATCACCTTGGTCGATGTGTGCTGTCCAGAATGTTCTACGGTATCCGCCCGAGTGTGTTGTGGGTGCTTGCGGCACTCGGCTTCTCGGTGCTGATTGGTGCGGCGGTGGGGTTTGTCGCAGGGTATTTCAAAGGTAAAGTGGATGCGTGGTTGATGCGAACCTGTGATATTATGCTGTCTTTTCCCGGATATGTGATGACCCTGGCGGTGGTTGGTATTTTGGGGGCGGGGCTGGAAAATATTCTGATCGCATTTGTTTGCATGAAATGGGCCTGGTTTGCTCGTGTCATTCGTACATCCGTGATGCAATTTGCGGACATGGATTATGTGAAATTCGCCAAAGCTTCGGGCATACCGAATCTAACCATTATTACACGTCACATCCTTCCGGTAACCTTTGCCGATATCGCCGTAATCTCCAGTGGTGCAATGTGTTCCATGATGTTGCAGGTGTCGGGGCTATCCTTTCTGGGACTTGGCATCCAGGCTCCCCACTCAGAGTGGGGCATGATGCTAAATGAGGCGAGAGAAGTCATGTTCTCCAGACCGGAACTGATGCTTGCACCGGGGCTTGCGATCATTGTTGTGGTATCGGCTTTCAACTTTTTATCAGATGCACTTCAGGTAGCGTTGGACCCGAAATTAATGACCTCTTCAGGCAAGCCGGATAAATCTCGTGAAAGAGAGGTGAGAAAGACAGCCTATGAATATAGTCGAGGTTGAACACCTGAAGGTTTGGGATACACGTACAGATCAGGTCATCATTCATGACAGTTCATTTACTTTGCGGCAGGGGAGCTGCATGGCGATTGTTGGGGAGAGCGGTAGCGGTAAATCAGTCACATGCAGAGCTCTGATGCGGCTGAATAAGCTTAATATGCGCCAATCGGGAAAGATGCTGTTTCGGGGCATAGATTTGAATCAGCTCTCCGAAAAGGAGATGCGGCGTCGAAGAGGCAAGCAGCTGTGTGTGATTTTGCAGCATGGCATGAGTGCATTTGATCCTTCCTGTGTGATCGGTGTGCATATCCGGGAGACATTGCAAACACATTATCGCTGGAACACCCGTGAGCTGGAGCGGAGAATGCAGCAGGCGATGGAGAGTGTTATGCTTCGAAATCCCGTTGATATTCTAAACAAATATCCACATCAACTGTCGGGCGGCATGTTGCAACGAATCATGATTGCGCTCGCTCTTGTGCTGGAACCGGATTTGATTATTGCAGATGAGCCAACCACAGCGCTGGACACGATCTCCCAATATGAAGTGTTGGAGCAACTGATCCAGCTGCGTGAACGTATGGGCTGCTCTATGATCTTTATCTCCCATGATCTCGGCGTTGTACAGAAAATTGCGGATGATGTGATGGTTATGAAAGACGGGAAAATTGTCGAGCAGGGAACCATGCAGTCTGTTTTGCAAGAGCCTACCCATGTGTATACCCGTTATCTCGTATCTACCCGGCTGGAACTGAGCAATCATTTCAAAGCATTGATGCAGGAGGGATCATAGATGCTAACGGTAGATCAGGTTGAGAAATCATATGTACAAGGCGGACTGTTCTCGAAGCGTCGGCAGCAGGTGTTGAAAAAGGTGACCTTGGAATGCCGGCAGGGTGAATGCCTCGGCATTATCGGGGAGAGTGGCAGCGGCAAATCCACACTGGGTCGGTTGATGCTGGGGCTGGAAAGCCCGGATCGCGGTACCATCCGGCTGGAGGGAAAAGATGTGAAGAACCGGCGCGTGCGAATGGGCCGGATCAGCGCTGTTTTTCAAAACTATACCTCATCGATCAATCCGTTTCTTACGGTGCAGGATGCGATTATGGAGCCGATGAAGGCACTGGAAAAGCAGGGACAGAGACAGCGAATTAACGCAAAAGTAGAACCGCTGCTTGCCCAAGTTGGATTAGACTCGTCGTACCGGCTCAAGTATACGCATGAGCTGTCCGGCGGGGAAGCACAGCGAGTTTGCATCGCAAGAGCGGTCTCAACAGAGCCTCAGTACCTTGTGCTGGACGAAGCCGTCAGCTCGCTGGATGTGTCGGTCCAGATTCAGGTTTTGCAGTTGCTGAAATCGTTGAAAAGCCTGTACAAGATGAGTTATGTCTTCATTACGCATGATATTCAGGCGGCTGCCTATATTTGTGACAGGCTTATTTTTTTCAGAGAGGGTCAGGTTGAAGAAACCGTTTCGGTTGAACAGTTAAGGCATGTGCAGTCCGACTATGCTCAACAATTGTTGAGCCATCTCATTTCATTGTAGCGTGGAGAAGTGGAGAGACGGTTATGATTGAAGGGGGAAAGAAGCGTTTCGTGTGGAAGCGGGAGGAGCCGCCTATGTGTGTAATTTGGGAGAGCATTATAAGTAAGGGGGAACATTTGTTGTGAGTGGGGCAATGTCTTGGCCTTTTTTGCGTTTGTATATTTTGGTGCTTCTCTACTTCAGTGCCAATGCCATTCTCAATGTGATTATTCCGTTGCAGGGAGCATTCCTTGGTGCGAGTAGTACGACCATCGGGCTGATTATGGGTGCGTATATGTTTACAACGATGTTTTTCAGACCGTGGGCAGGTAAAATTATTCAAAAGCACGGGCCGATCAAAATTCTGCGGATTATTCTGATCATCAATGGATTTGCGCTGATTCTCTACACGTTTACAGGACTTGGCGGTTATCTGATTGCACGTATTTTGCAAGGCGTATCGACGGCCTTTTTTTCCATGGCGCTACAGATTGGCATCATTGATGCGCTACCGGAGAAAGATCGCTCTCAGGGCATCTCCTATTATTCGCTGTTCAGTTATATTCCGGGCATTGTTGGCCCGGTGCTTGCTTTGGCTATTTGGCAGGCCGGAGGCATGGATTATTTTACAGTGGTGCTGATCGGGATCGCGGTCTGTACGGGGGTATTCGGATATACCGCCAGGATGGAACAAAATAAGGAAGAGCCGAAGTCTGCTGCAGATGTATTCTGGCAGAACGTGAGTATGTGGGAATCCTTCGGACAGCTGGTGAAAAATCCATTATTGTTCCGTTGCAGTGTGCTGATGCTGAGTGCATCGGTTGTATTTGGCGCGGTCACTACCTTTATTCCGCTGTATGCGAGTCAGATTCCAAGTGGCAATGCTGGCGTCTATTTGATGTTGCAGGCGGGTACAGTGGTGCTCGCTAGGATTGCACTCCGCAAACGGATTCCTTCGGACGGAAAGTGGCATTCACCATTTATCATGACCACGATGTTGTTGCTGGCTGTTTCGGCACAGTGTGTGAGCTTTTCCGTTACGGGCGGCATGATCTTCTTTTATTTGGGTGCTGTTCTGATGGGGATTGCTCAAGCGATTTTGTATCCGACACTTACAACTTATCTGTCCTTTGTTTTGCCTCAGATGAACCGTAATATACTCATGGGTTTGTTTATTGCGACAGCCGATTTGGGCATTTCGCTGGGCGGTGTGGTCATGGGGCCGATCGCTGACATCTCTTCCTATTCATTTATGTACATGATCTGTGCTATTCTAGGAGCGGTGATGATCGTTTTTGCCTATGAACGGCGTAAAGCGGCTACCGGAACCTCATGAGCTGACGGCCAGGGAACGTGGGTACGTGTTAGAGAAAGCAGGTATGAACGATTGAAATCTTCTATAACGACAACATCCAGTGGAAAATTAAACCCGGTATCGTTTTCCTTTATCGGGTTTTACATACTGGCTTTTTTATTTTTTGCGGCGAATGCGGCGTTGACTATTATTTTGCCTTTGCGAAGTGAAGCTGCCGGGTTAAACCAGGCTGAAATTGGTCTGATGATGGGCAGTTACATGTTTACCTGTATGCTGCTGCGGCCCTTTGCGGCACAGATGCTGGGCAAGCATGGGCCGCTTCGGGTCATGCGATGGCTACTGATGTTACATGCCGGAACGTTGCTACTGTTTATCGTGTCCGGGGTGGAAACGTACCTGTGGCTGCGGGCACTGCAGGGTGTGGCGACAGCATTTTTCTCGATGACGATGCAGGCGGGTATTGTGGAAAGGTTGGAAGATAAGGATCGTGCGCAAGGGCTGGCGATGTACACTCTGTTTACGATGGTGCCTTCGCTGGTCATTCCGATTCTGGCCGTGCAAATCTGGCAAAATGCCAGCGAGTTGGCTTTTACGCTGTTAATGATTGGATTGGCGGCACTGCCCCTGTTGCTTGGGTACAAAGTAGATTTGCCACAGAGCACGGTGCAGAACAAAACGTATACGCTGGGGGATATGCTGCGCTCGTTCAGCGGCATCTGGCGCAGTACACCACTGCTCGTTAGCAGTGTGGTGATGCTGTTTGCATCTTGTGTTTTTGGTGCGACAGCGACGTTTCTTCCGCTCTATATGGTATCGACAGGTAAGGCGAGTGCGGGTGTTTTTTTAACGATTCAGGGCCTTGTCGTGATCCTGTGCCGATTTATTTTGCGCAAAAAAATACCGTCAGATGGCAGCTGGAATACGTGGCTTATGGCAGGTCTGATGTTATCTGCGGCGCTTGGGACACAACTGCTCAGCCTGATGGATATGCTAGGGCCATTTGTGTATATTTCAGCAGTGTTTAGCGGATTCGCGCTGGCGTTGCTGTATCCGACCCTGACCACGTATTTGTCTTTTGTGCTGCCGGCGGATTCGAGATACGTGCTTATGGGCATATTTATGTCCTCGTATGACCTCGGTTTTTCGCTGGGCGGGCTGGCGATGGGCATTGTGGTGCAGATGAGCTCTTATTCAGCCATGTTTACGGTTTGTACGATGCTCTCTGTTGCAGCATTCATTGTGGTGGTGCTTTTCAGACAACGGATGGAAGCCGGGAATAAGTCTATTACTGCGTCAGTGAGTCAGTGAGTTGAGTTGGAAGACAGAAGGAAAGACAAGGGTAAGGTATGGATTTAGATAAAGGTACGGTAGAAGGTAAAGGAAGCAGTACAGGTCGCAAGCAATAGGGTTATACAAAAAGAGCTTGAGATGAAGAAATACTGGTAAAGAGTTACAGATGAATAGTTACAAATAAAGAGTTACAGGTAAAGCTTATGGGTTCTTCTGCGAAGCGCATCACGAATGCGAATGTGCAGGGGATTCATAAGCTTTTTTTTATTATTTTTTGCATGAGACACGAAAAAAGATTTGACAACGGCGCCAAGCAGGATTATATTCATTGTTGTTAATCGTAATAATTACTATTAAATGAAAAGTTCACTCATCAAGATGGACTTTACCTATAAGGAGAAGATCTGTATGACACAAAAGCAAATACCGGTGACCGTTCTTAGCGGTTACCTTGGGTCAGGCAAAACAACGGTTCTGAATCATGTGCTGCACAATCGCCAAGGGCTGAAAGTCGCTGTGATCGTGAACGACATGAGTGAGGTCAACATGGATGCGGCGATGGTAAAAGGAGAGGCAACGCTCTCTCGTACCGAAGAGAAACTAGTGGAAATGTCTAACGGATGCATCTGCTGCACCCTTCGTGATGATCTGATGCAGGAGATCGAAAAGCTGGTAAACGAAGGCAAGTATGACTACATCCTGATCGAGTCGACAGGCATTAGCGAACCTGTTCCGGTGGCACAGACATTTACGTATGCCGATGAAGAGACAGGTATTGATCTGACACGACTGGCGAAGCTGGATTGTCTAGTAACCGTTGTTGACGCTAACCGTTTCTGGCATGATTATGCCTCGGGACAAAGCTTGCTGGATCGAAACCAAGCGACTGGAGATGAGGATACTCGTGATGTGGTGGATTTGCTCATTGATCAGATTGAGACCTGTGATGTGTTGCTGCTGAACAAATGTGATCTCGTGGAAGAAGCGGAACTTTACAAACTGGAGGGCATTATCCGCAAGTTGCAGCCGAATGCAAAAATCATTCGTACGGTGAACGGACAGGTGAATCCGGTAGAGATTCTGAATACGGGACGGTTTGATTTTGAGAAAGTGAGTATGTCGGCTGGCTGGATTCAGGAGTTGGAAAAAGAGTCCCACACACCAGAGACTGAAGAATACGGTATCGGATCATTTGTGTACCGCCGCAGGAAGCCGTTTCATCCTTCCCGACTGGCTGAATTTATGAGCTACTGGCCGGAGGAGGTTGTGCGTGCCAAAGGGCTGGTATGGCTTGCCGCTGAAGGAGATGTGGCTGCCAGTCTGAGTCAGGCTGGGCCATCCATCCAGTTCGGGCCTGCCGGGCATTGGGTTGCCGCGCTGCCGGAAGTGGACAAGGAAGAGATTTTGAGGACAGAGCCTGAAGTGCTTGCAAAATGGGATGCCGAGTGGGGTGATCGCCAAACGGAATTGGTTATGATCGGCATAGATATGGAGCGTTCCATCATTGAGGATGAACTGGATCAATGTCTGCTCAGCGATGAAGAGATGCTGGCGGATTGGGGGCATTTTGACAACCCGTTGCCGTGGCCTATTGAAGCTGTGTAAGAGAGGCTTGAAGGTGTAAGGGAAGCAAGGCTATAGGAGCTATAAGTGATCTGGGCGTTACAGTAGGACAACCTTATGGAGTTAGTGGGCGGATATATATTTTTCATGAATCATCAAAAAAAATTTAATCTAACAAAGGAGCTGTGGAAGATGGCTAAAAAATCAAAGGTTGTGCGTGAGAAACAACGTCAGGCGGTCGTAGCGAAGTATGCGGATTTACGCCGGGCACTGAAGAAAAAAGGAGACTATGAGGCGCTGCAAAAGTTGCCCCGGAACGCTTCACCAACACGATTGAAAAGTCGTTGCGAGATCACTGGCCGTCCGCGTGGATATCTGCGCAAATTCAAAGTATCCCGGATCAAATTCCGTGAACTGGCTCATCAAGGTCAAATCCCGGGAGTTACCAAATCCAGCTGGTAAGCATTATCAGCGGAGTTCTTGATAAGGAGGTCTCTTCCATGTTGGATATGTTTACGCAGCGGCGAATTGTAGCCTTGATGAACGGTTATGTTCATGAGAAAGTACCAGCAGAGTTACGGACGATGGTGAAGTTAACCTACGAGATGCAGGAAAATGAGTTGATTCTCACCGAAGAGCGCCCTGCTGGACAACGATATCAGTGGGAGCGAATGCCGATTGCTCGCTTTTATTGGGAGGGAGACCAGTGGAAGGTATTTGCTAGCGATGATCAGCACAGCTGGAGTCCAGCGGATATGGTTGTGCCATGTTCCGACTTTGAGGATGTATTGGAGCAAGTGGAGCGAGATGACTCCGGGGTGTTTTGGCGTGAACGTGATTGAAAACATTATTGTGGTGCGTCTTGTGATAGAACTGAAATAACTAAAATAACTGGAGAAGCGTGCATTGGCTATATGAGGATCTAACGATCTCCAGGAATGCTATTCACCTCAAAAAAGCGGGTTTGAAATTCTAACGATCCGTAGAAGCGTTATTTTGCTAAAAATAGCGATTTTGGTGGGTTAATCGGTGATTTTCCACCAAATAAGCTCTCTGGTGATCGTTAGATTTTTCAAACTGCGATATGTGGCTAAATAAGCTCTCTGATGATCGTTAGCGTGAGGAGTGCAGGTGGAGAAGCAGTCATTTGTTGAAGAACAAACTTTGGGTGGAGTGGAGTACATCTCGCACACACTCCAAGCTACTCAACTCTCCCACAGCTAAGTCTCGTATAAAACCTCACCTGTGCGTGATACATCATATCCCTCGAACGCTCGCAACTCCTGTCTGAACTCGTGAGACTGGAGGATGTATAAAACGGATTCAATCCAGGCCTCGTTTCCCTGTTTTCTTACCATCACCAAGTCATAGCGCTCCTGAACGAGCGGAATGAAATCAACTTGACCGACAAGGCGAGCTGCCTTCTCAATGCCTACACCTACATCCGCTTCGCCGGAACTGACTTTGGCTGCCACGCCCATATGACTTGTTTCTTCCACATCATATCCGAGTAGTCCAGCAGCAGATATCCCGTGTAGCCGCAACTGCTCGTCCAGCAGCACTCGGGCACCAGAACCCTTTTCTCGATTCGCAAGGCGCAGGCCTGATTGATTTAGATCTGTCCAGCTGTTCAACTGACGAGGATTACCGCGTGGAACATACAGACCGGCAGGGCGGGACAATAGATTGACTACAACGTAAGACCAGCCTGTTAAAATCTTGCGAATATAAGGCAGATTATACTCTCCGGTGTCTCCGTCCAGCAGGTGGGTGCTAACCAGATCGGACTCCCCCCGATACATCGAGATCAGCCCATCCAGACTGCCCATAAAAGAGCGAAGCGGACGGATGTCCCGAGACTGCTTCTCGATATGACGCATCAGAATATCCAGACTGACATCCTGCCCCGTAATAACCAGATGACGTGACGTACCTGTACTGTTCTGAGCGGAGCTAGCGGTAGCACTATTGAACAAAGGTGAACCCGCTTGAGAGGGCGATACTCCCATGTTCTTAGATGCTGTTCCATGCGGAGATTCGCCTTGTCCGGAGACTAGGGGTGAACCAGAAGTTTGGCCAGGTTTCGGACCAGATAAAGTCGAAAGTTGCTCGGTTGTCATTCCCGGCAATGGATTTGGCTGCGCCTGTGCTGGCGACTGGAGCTGCTTCGAGCGACGTTTGTATGCTTCCAGATCGGTAGCATCTATGCGCATCTGTTTGCCTACACGGTAGGCGACCAGATCTCCCTTTTTGATCAGGTCATAGACCGTCAGTTTTGATATTTTAAGCAACTTGGCTATTTCTTCGGTAGTGTAGGATTGCTCCTCCGTCATTGATGAAGAACCTCCCTCTATAATATAAAGGCCGTAAAACCCTAAATATGTAATCCCAAATAAAAAGTCGTTTCTTGTACTATACCATTATATGAAGACACGCATAAACCTGAGAACGCACAGTGAAAAAGCTGTCATGATGTGTTGAACCTGAATTGTGATTAATATCACCTTTCTATTTTATTTGTTCTGTGTATAATTAGTTATAATCAATTATATCTATTTATAACTAAACATAATGATAAACATGAAATTTGGGGGAGAACCAATGAATAAAAGAATCGGATATGTACTTGGAAGCATGTCACTGGGGCTGGCGCTTGTGCTGGCTGGTTGTGGTGGAAACACAGAAGCGAATAAGCAAGATGCGGCATCTTCTGCAAATCAGCCAGCAGCCTCTGCACCAGCGGCATCCGGTGAGAATACAACGCCAGCAACGACAGAGCCACAGGAACTAGTTGAGCTGACGATATCCGCTGCAGCAAGTCTGACCGATGCAATGAAGGAGATCCAGACGAACTTTGAACAAGCCAATCCCAATATCACCCTGAGCTTTAACTTCGGGGCCTCGGGAGCATTGCAGCAACAGATCGAGCAGGGGGCACCGGCTGATCTTTTTGTATCTGCGTCTGCGAAAAATATGAAGGCATTAGTTGATGAGAATCTGATTGCATCAAACGACCAGAAGAACCTGCTGCAAAATTCACTGGTAGCTATTGTACCTGCAGATGGGACAAGTACAGTGACCAGTGAGAAGGATCTGACAAGCGACGCCATCAAAACGGTAGCGATTGGTATTCCCGAAAGCGTACCTGCAGGTACTTATGCGAAGGAGGCTTTGACCAATGCGAAGCTGTGGGATCAGCTTGAGAACAAGTTTGTTCAAGGCAAAGACGTCAGACAAGTGCTTCAATATGTAGAAACAGGCAATGCAGATGCCGGATTCGTGTACAAAACAGATGCACTTACTTCCAAACAGGTGAAAATTGCATTTGAAGTAGACAAAACCAGCTACACACCTGCCAATTATCCGCTAGGCATCATTGAAGGCACGAAACATCGCACTGAAGCTGAACAATTTTATACTTATCTGCAAACACCTGAAGTATTAGAAATTTTTGCGAAATACGGCTTCTCCATACCGAAATGAATGTTAACGCGATAGATTGGTCTCTATTCTGGCCCCCGGTACGATTGTCCCTTCAGGTGGCACTGTTATCCAGTATTGTAGCGGTTGTAGTGGGTGTGGCGGTTGCCTGGAAAATGTCGCGTACTTCATTTCGCGGTAAAGTTTTTCTGGAGACGATCCTCATGCTTCCACTTGTGCTGCCTCCAACGGTGGTCGGATTTCTGCTTCTGGTTATTTTGGGACGCAGGAGCCTGCTCGGACGCTGGATTGAGGCGATCTTTTCGGCTCCTGTCATTTTTTCGTGGTGGGCAGCGGTCATTGCTTCTGTTGTGGTAGCCTTTCCACTCGTGTATCAAACGATGAAATCCGGTTTTAACGGGGTGGATCGAGATCTGGAGGATGCGGGCCGGTCAATCGGAGCAGGTGAATGGCAGGTGTTCCGCTACATTACGTTACCACTTGCAGGCAGAGCGTTGATGACAGCATTTATTCTGGGATTTGCCCGCGCGCTAGGGGAATTTGGTGCAACACTGATGATTGCAGGCAACATTCCTGGCAAAACTCAGACGGTGCCAACGGCCATTTATGTCGCTGTGGATTCAGGAAATCAGACGATGGCCTGGGCCTGGACGATATCGATCATCATCATCTCTTTCCTTATGTTACTGATGACGAGGCAGCAGCGCGACAGCAAAGCATCCTTTTAGTTCAAATCTAATCTAATATAGTGGAGCGACGTAACGGTCGTAACAGAATCGAATAACTTGCAAATAATCTGCAATATCTTGCAATAATCGGCAAAAGCATGTGAAACCCGCTTGGAGAATTTATTCTCGGATAGCGGGTTTTTATTATGAATCGGATGACATATGTCCTGAGGAGGATTGAAAATGATCATAACGGAAAAGTAAAGCCCTTTTCGGCGAAAAAAAACAAATTTTTTTCCAAAATTATGTCGTTCAGTACTCGCTTTCCGGGGGCTTGTTCCTGTAAAATAGGAGGTAACTGATTCCAGCCAAGCATTGAAATAAGGAGAGACGACGATGAAGACTAAACTTGATTGCGACATAACGTTGCAAATCGACGATTATCTGGATCTTTTGCATTTTGCTATCCAAATTCAAGATCAGGAATGGCGCCAGTCCCTTATCCAGCAACTCAAAATATTTCAAACGGCAACGGAGCAGCAACATACTCCTGAAGAAGAATTATGGATGAGATTTGATTATATCAATAGCAAATTGACAGGTCTGTGTCATCAAATCCATGCCGCTCACTCTCTGGATGAACGCAAGAAGTTTGAAGAACGTGTTGGCGTTTTGCAATTACAGCGGGTCGAAGTAGCTCGGAAAATCAAGTGGGCGAGTCGCAGGTAGAAGAATTGTTGAAACAACACGGATACAACATCCAACATTCTGCTTTAACAGACTTCAGGATAGATCATCAAACTCAACATTCTAATGCCACATCCAACTAGGAACACATCCAAGAACAAGGCCACTCTCCAGTGCAACACAGGAGAGTGGCTTTTTTGCTTATGAATAGACATTCACCCCTGGCAATTCCTCAGCCGTTGCTCTTTGGATTGGAGCTATGCAATTGAATGATACACAGGAACGATATAATTTAACGATATAGGCGCAAGCTGGAGTAACTGACGCTCCCGGCCCGGCATATGCTGTAGCAGGCAAGTGCTGATAGGCCGGGTTTTTCTATGGGTGAAGCAGGCCTTTAACCGAAAGGAGGAGCACCATGCAGAGCAAAATCGATGAGATCATTACCCATATCGCACATTCCCACCAGCAGATTGCACGGGTATTGGATGCCAAACGTCAGGTTGCTGTACGTATGTCGGAGATCATCCACCATTTGCCGGATAACGAGCCGGAACTGGATGGGATAGAAGGTTTACTGGACAGCTCGGGACAGATTAACAAAAGCATCATCTCCTACCTGGGCGGGCTTGCTGACCTGGAAGAAGCTGTGGCCGAGACGCTGACCCAGGTTATGCGGGAGATCGCGATACAAGAGGAAGAATAAGCCCGGAAGGCGGGTGATGAAACATGAGTAGAGAACAAAGCCTCATTCTGATGCTGGATGCTGCAGCCAAGATGCAGTGGAATATTGCGTTAATTTTAGAGGCCAAAGCCATTGAGGCGGAAAAGGTACGGAACTGGACGCTGAATCATCTGAATGGGGACAGCTTTTTGACCCATGGTGACCAGGTAGGGGAGCCCCTAAAAATGCATGAGCAACTGGTGGAGCTGCTGGAAGGGCTAACTCGTATGGAGACGGGACTATGTAACAACCTTAAAGCCGTGATGGTTCAGAGTGACAGCGAAGATAGCGGCGGAATGGATGGGGGCATGTTTGGCGGAATGGATCTCGGGGATATGGGAAAATGAGTCTGTTGCAGCGTGAGCAGGAGGTCAAACTGGCGCTCATCGAATCCATTGCCCATAGCCAGCAGGCGCTCGCCCGCATTCTGGACAGTGTAGCCAGTGTATCTTCTCATTCGGAAGTATCCGCCCGCAGTCTCGCGGAGAACATACGTCTGCTTAGTCGATATCAGGAAGAAATGTCTCGTATGGTCACGGGGATCAGGCTGACCCGAATTCGTCATGGGGAGCCAGGTCTGCCTTGGATCAAAGACCCCGGATGTATCATTCATACTGCCGGGAATTTACAGGAGGAATGCTGATATGTTAAAAAAGAAGACCAGGCTGAAATCCAAACGTGCATTATTAGCTCGGGGTGCCCGCTTGCGTAAAATCCGCAAGCTGCGTGCGCTGAAGTCCAAGCGTGTTGTTCACAAACGCACAGGCAAAGGACGTAGTGCGTGGCTGAAAAAAAAGAAACGTACGGTGCAGAGGCACCGGAACAAGAAACTCGTGCGACCTGTCGTCCCGGTTACCCCTACCGATCCAAACCCGGACAGCGCGTACAGCCAGGGGTACAACGAGGCGTACAACGAGGGATTCAACACAGGTTTCGCCAAGGGATTCGAGGACGGACACCAACTGGCGTACAAAGCGCAGTAGTAGATACAGCCGTTCAAGACACAGCCGTAAAGGACTAACATACAGATAGAAGTTATAGCCCGGAGGGACAGTTCCCTCCGGGCTATTTGCATTGACCACAGGAGCGGACATGCCCGTGCAGGCGAATATGGAGGGCAGACGCCAATTTTGAGCCCGGCAGGACACCCGTCCATGATGCATCTGACCCCGAGGCATATCCTTTAGAGGGAAGACCAATCTCGTGGAGAGTCAGGATTAAGATCTCCTTGAAGGAAGACAGGGTGAAGAAATGTGGCAAAACGAAGACACCGCCCGCTGACTGAAGCGGAGGCGGCCTACCGCGGCGGATATGCAGAAGGCCGCAGGTTTGGCGGCTGTCAAGCCATCATGGAGCGGGTACAGAAGTTTGAACCGACACTGCGGGATATGAAGGTGCTGTATATCCCGCAAGGATTCGATGCCATTGATCAAGGTGTCATTCTGGCACTGCAGCAGTCGGTTCGAGAATGCGTTGTTGGATCGCCAGCAGCGATGTTGCAGGAAGCCGGTCAGCACCGGCCTGATGTTGTTTTGGTCATGAACGGTCTGCATGTGTTTCCCGAGAATCATCTGGAGCAGGTGAGGGGAATACGTGAACTGGCGATTCGGACGGCGGTATGGTTTGTTGATGATCCCTATTTCACAGAGGATACTGCGATCATCTGTCAGCATTACGACATCGTGTTTACCCATGAAGAGGCAGCCGTGCCCTTCTACAAAGAAAAAGGAGCGCAGTGTGTAATCTACATGCCGCTTGCTGTAAATCCCGGCATGTTTCATCCACGCCGCACAGAGCCTCAGTATCAGTACGATATCTGCTTTATTGGTACAGGGTTCTGGAACCGGATTGATCTGTTCAATCAGCTCGCTCCGTACCTTGCAGACAAAAAGGTATTCATTGCCGGAAGCCAGTGGAATCGTCTGGCACGGCTCGATGTACTGGGACAGTTCATTCACGAAGGGTGGATCGACCCGGGTGCAACGGTCGATTATTACAATGGCGCCAAAATCGTCATTAATGTACACCGAACCTGTGAGAACGGTGAGGATAATCGCAACACCCATCAACTGTTGGGAAATTCGATCAATCCGCGCACATATGAGATCGGTGCGTGCGGCACGATGCAGATTACCGATACTCGCGGAGATCTGCCCCGTTATTATCAGCCAGGGTATGACATCGAGACATTTAGCACAGCGGCAGAGTTGCAGCGCAAGATCCAATATTATCTGCATCATGAAGATGAACGTCGTGCAATCGCTTGGCGAGGTCTGCTCACTACCATGAATCGTCATACGTTTAACCGCCGCATTACCGAGTTGTTAGGACATCTGTAGTTTCCCTTATGTGGAAGGGCAGCTTCAGTAAGCACGTTATCCCAAATATAAAGGAGTGGCGGTATGTCTTTCAAACACCGTAAAACCAGAAAGGTTCATCAACCACCTGTAGTCAACCTGGCAGATCAGGCTCGTAAAAACGGGCAGCAGGCCGGATTTGATGCAGGTAAAGAAGAAGGGTATCTGCGTGGTCGCGCCAACTATATTGTGAATTGCGCCCAAGAGCCGCTGCCTTTCCGGCAACTTCACGTGCTATATGTTTCTTCGGGTAAGGGATTCCCATACTCTCCGCTGGATGAAGCGATTATGGCCACGCTACAGGGCATGGTTGCTCAGGTGACTCTGTCCGATCCGCGCCAGCCAGTATCGCAGGTTGCGCTGGAAACACGTCCTGATCTGGTGCTTGTGCTAGACGGCATGGATATCCCCGTTGAACACATCGATGCCATCCGTCAAGTGGGAATTCAGACGGCAATCTGGCTTACAGATGATCCGTATTATACCGACATGACTCTGGAAATTGTGAAGCATTATGACCATGTATTCACATTGGAACTGAATTGTGTAGAACTCTATCGCCAGCATGGCTGTGCGTCCGTGCATTATATGCCTTTTGCCGCCTTCACCAATCACTACTTCCCAATCACAACCCCTTCCCCGCTTAAACGGGATGTCAGCTTTATCGGCTCGGCATACTGGAACCGCGTGTACTTCTTTAATCCAATCATGCCGCAGCTTATGTCGCACAATACCGTTTTTAACGGCATCTGGTGGGATCGTCTGCCTGACTATACAGCCTATGGTGAGAAAATCGAGCTTGGCCGCTGGATGAGTCCTCAAGAAACGAATGACGTGTACAACGGCACCAAAATCGTGATCAATCTGCATCGCTCCCATGAGGACGATTCAGTCAACAATAACCAGATCAAAATTTCGCCAGCCTCACCGAATCCGAGAACATTTGAAATTGCAGCGAGCACAACACTGCAGCTGACCGATGCACGCGACGACCTGGCCCGTTTCTATAAACCAGGGGTAGAGATCGAAACCTATTCTTCACCGCAGGAGATGCTTGAGAAGGTAGAATATTACCTCGCACATGAGAAGGAACGGCGCGAGATTGCCCTGCGAGGACTTGAACGGACGTTGAAAGATCACACGTATGGCAGAAGAATCAATGCATTGTTAAGCATTATATTCCCTTAATCTCGGCCAGGAGGAGGTGTGCACAGTACCCTGTATCAGCATGTCTGTTGTATACGGGGTCCGTGTGCGGCCATGGCAATGAAACCAAAACTGATGCTGTTTTCCCATGTGTGCAATACCCGGAGTATTACAGGGGCGGAGAAACTTCTGCTTCATTTCATGAGAGAGATTGGTACGATCTTTGAATGTGTGCTTGTAGCGCCGCAGGAAGGGAAACTCACCGGACTTGCACGAAGATTTGGCATCCAGGTTCACATCTGTAATTTGCCGATGCTTCACGGTGTGTATACCCCTTATCAGGGAATTGCGCAAGATGCAGAACATCTGCGGCATACCCCGGCATTTCAGGATGCGCTTTGGCTGATTCGAAGTCACGAGCCCGATATGATTCTAACGAATACTTGCGTGAATGTGATGCCTGCTGTGGCAGCAAAATCACTGGGAATTCCGGTCATCTGGAAAATTACCGAGATTATTCAGACGAATGAACACACAGCCGAAGCGATCCAGATGATTGGCCGGTATGCGGACTGGATTATCGGGATTTCCGAGACGGCAGCGTTACCGTTCAAAGAGGCAGGCATGAGTGACAGGGTGACCATTATTCCCCCGACATGGGAGCCTTCCCTGCCTGCACCGGATCGCTGGCTTCATCTGCGTGAACGCAAACGCACGGAGCTTGGATTCAAATCTTCGCATACCTGTATCGGTTATATTTCTTCCTTCATATATGATGCTAAAGGTTTGAAACCCTTTGTAGATATGGCACTAAAACTGTGTGAGACCCATCCGCGCTGCCGCTTCTGGATCATTGGCACACCGTCGGACAAAAAGTATTACGACGAATGTGTGTACCGAGTGAAACGATCCGGGTATGCAAGGCGCTTCATTTTTACCCCGTTTGAGGAAAATATATCTCTGGCCTACTCCGCGATGGATATCGTGGTCATCCCCAGCATGGTAAAAGAGGGATTTGGCATGACTGCGCTGGAGGGGCTGTACTTTGCCAAACCAGTCATCGCTTTTGACCAAGGCGGTCTCAGTGAATTGATGGAATCGGTAGGCAGCGGTGCATTTCTGGCTCCACCAGGGGATAGTGAGGGACTCGTTACACTGGCGATGACGCTGCTGAATGATTCGGAGCTTGCTTCCGATACCGGATGGCGTAACCGGACAGAAGCGGAAAAGCTGTACGGAATCGAAACCTACCGAGTGAAGTTGCATACGATGGTCACACAGTGGTTATTGCGTTTTCCCGGATGGTTCACCTATATCCAGCCACCGAGCGGTCCCGTCATGACATGGGGAGAAGGCGGGCTGCGTACAGTACTGGTTCCTGATCCAGCTCTTATACGGACATTGTTATTTCCAGAGAGCGTTATACAGCTCCTTCCCCGCTCTTCGTTGCCGCCAGTAACCGTGACACAGCAGGGTGAGGGAGCCGGGAAACCCCGCGAGGAACATCAACGGAATGAACCGAAAATCCGTGGGAGAAAACGTCGCCGCAAGAGAGGAGCTCCTACTTCTCGCCGCAAGCTCAAAGAGCTGAAACGGACGCTCCGAACCGGGAAGAAGAGCCGTACGGCTCGTAAAGTGAAAAGCCGGCATGCATCTGCCACGAAGTTGTCCAAATTGTCTACCCGCAGGCGCTCCTCCAGGAGCAAGAGACGCAGCCGGACGGTACGCAAAGGTTCCAATACACGATAAGAGAGACGGTTTTTAATATAAGTTAGGAGGCAGGGATGACGATGAAGATCATGACGGTGCTGGGCACGAGACCTGAGATTATTCGGCTCAGCCTGATCATTTCCAAGCTGGACCAGTACGCGTCCAAACATATTCTGGTACACACGGGACAGAACTTCACAGAGAGTCTCAGCGGTCTTTTTTTCAAGGAAATGGGTCTGCGTGCCCCGGATTACGTTCTTCAGGATGAAGCCGCCTCATTGGGGCGACAACTGTCCTCCATGTTTACACAGATGGAATACTTGATCCTGCAGGAGAAGCCTGACAAGGTGCTCTTGCTCGGAGACACGAACAGTGCTTTGTGTGCCGTTCTTGCTGAACGTATGGGCATTCCTGTTATTCATATGGAGGCGGGGAATCGCTGCTTCGATCTGGATGTGCCGGAGGAAAAAAACCGCCGCGTTATTGATGCGATCTCCACCATTAATATGCCGTACACCGAACAGAGCAAGAAACATCTCGTCAGTGAAGGTGTGCCCAGCCGCCGTATTGTGCTTACGGGCAACCCGATCTACGAGGTGATGGAACATTACAGCGCACAGGTCAATGCCAGCAAAATTTTGAAAAAGCTCAAACTGAAGCCCGGACACTATTTTCTCGTCACCGCTCATCGGGCTGAAAACGTGGATCATCCCCCTCATCTGCTGGAGATCATGAAAGGGCTGAATCAGGTTGCAGAGGAGCATGGGCAACGTGTGATCTGTAGCATTCATCCGCGGACGGCGATTCGGATTGCTGAGCATCTTCAATTGGAGATGCATCCGCTGGTGGAATTCCATGAGCCGTTTGGATTTTTCGACTTTGTCATGCTGGAACGGCATGCACACTGTGCACTCACAGACAGCGGAACGGTTCAAGAAGAGTGTTGCATCATGGGGGTGCCCACCGTAACGATGCGCCGTACGACAGAACGTCCGGAAACGGTGGACTGCGGCAGTAATGTGGTCTCCGGCCTGGATGCGGCTCGAATTGCGGATTGTGTGAGCGTGATGACAAAGCTGCCGAATGATTGGGATTGTCCGCAAGGTTACAAGGCAACAGATGTATCCAGTAAAGTGGTCAAATTTCTGCTTGGAGGGAAAATCCATGTTTGAAAATAAGCGTATACTCGTGACTGGCGGTACGGGATCATGGGGGTATGAGCTTGTCGCTCAACTGTTGCCCCGGCAGCCAAAAGAAATTATTGTGTACTCCCGCAACGAGTCCAGCCAGGTAGCTATGAGCCGTGATTTCGAAGACTCGCGCCTTCATTTCCGCATTGGCGATATTCGTGACAAGGACGCCTTGACGACAGCTTGCCAGCATGTGGACTATGTTTTCCATCTGGCTGCACTCAAGCATGTACCGGTATGTGAAGACCAGCCATATGAAGCACTCAAAACAAACGTGATCGGCACACAGAATGTTATTGAAGCGGCGATTGAAAATAAAGTGAAGAAAGTCATTTATATTTCGACCGACAAAGCGGCCAATCCGTCAAACTTTTACGGAATGACCAAGGCAATCGGCGAAAAATTGATTGTTTATGCGAACCTGCTGCACAGTGATACCAAGTTTGTCACGGTACGGGGCGGCAATGTGCTCGGCACCAACGGCAGTGTTGTGCATCTGTTCAAAAACCAGATTCGCCAAAAAGGTCAGGTATCCATTACGGATATGGGCATGACCCGGTTTTTCCTTACGCTGAAGGATGCAATTACATTGTTGTTCAAAGCTTCGGTGGAAAGTGTTGGCGGAGAGATCTTTGTCATGACGATGCCAACGTGCAAGATTGTTGATCTTGCCGAAGTGCTGATTGAGGATTCCGGTGTGGAAAACGTAGCGATTGTGGAACGTGGTGTTCGTCCGGGCGAGAAAATCCATGAAATACTGATGAGTGAATTCGAGAGCATGACTACCGTTGTCTACGACGAACAGTATCTGGTGATTTTGCCTACTCTCGGCATTCCAGGGTTGCGGGAGCATTATACTAACTGCCCACCTGTGCCTTATAGCAGCTTTAGTTCCGAACATCAGCTGATGACGAAAGAGGAAATTCGTGAGATTCTGAAGCGCGGAGGGTTTCTGTCATGAAGCTGCTGATTCTTGGGGGGAACGGAATGGCCGGCCATATTCTGGTCAACTATTTCCGCCGTCAAGGTGTGCACAGCGTCTTCTATACCACCCGGGACGTGACTGACCCGAATGGTTTGATCCTGGATGTGAATGACAGTTTCATGGTCGACAGGCTTGTAGAAGCGGTGCACCCGGACGTCATCATTAATGCAGTTGGTGTGCTGAACAGCTTGGCAGATGAGGATAAAATTGGCGCTTACCATATCAACGGTTTTCTGCCGCATCGTCTGCGGCGGATGGCCGATTCCATCGGTGCACGTCTGATCCACATCAGCACAGATTGTGTGTTCAGCGGGGATCGTGGGGCATACCGGGAGGATGATGTGACAGACGGTACATCCTCCTATGCGATTACAAAGGCACTGGGTGAAGTACAGGATGAAGGACATCTGACCATTCGGACGTCCATTATTGGGCCTGAAATCCGGCAGGGTGGTATTGGTCTAATGCAGTGGTTTATGTCCAGCACAGGTGAGGTCGGCGGGTACACGCGTGTCTTCTGGAATGGCGTAACCACACTAGAGCTTGCCAAATGGGTAGACCACTATCTGGATTCTCCAGTCAGTGGCCTGATCCATCTTGCTCATCCCGCGCCGGTCAGCAAACATGATCTGCTTGTGCTATTCCAGCAGGTCTGGAACAAGCAGGATGTGAAGATTGTACCGGATGATAGCATGGTGCAGGATCGCACGCTGGTATCCACCCGTGAGGATGTGAAGACAGACCTGCCGGACTATTCAACTATGCTGAAGGAGCTGGCATTATGGATGGAGCAGAGCTGACGGGTAAAAAAGTACTGATTACAGGCGCCTCCGGTTTTACCGGGCGACATGCTGTAACTTATTTTCAAAGCATCGGAGCGAAGGTTGCAGCGGTCGTCCGGAGACCGGATGCATATTCCTTTGGTGAAAACGTAGGTGTATATGTCTGTGATCTGAATAATAAACATCAAGTCCGCGACATGATTAAGCAGATTCAGCCAGACTACGTATTACATCTTGCTGGCAAAAACTCGGTGCCAGATTCATGGGCCGATCCGCTGCTCGTGCTTGAAACCAACGTCATGGCAGTGTTATATCTGCTGGACGCATTACGTAGTTGTCCAGAGGCTCGCACCGTAATTGTGGGATCAAGGCTAAAATATACCCCGGAGCCTGGACGTATCCCTCAGCCGCCTCATCCTTACAGCTTGAGTAAAGCGCTGGAAGAGATGGTGTCCCTGTCGTGGATGTCTCTATTCGGTCAGCAGATTATGCTGGCCGAACCGGGGAATCTGATCGGAGCCGGGCCATCCACAGGCATCTGCTCTCTACTCGCCCGTCATGTAGCTACCTGTGAGCAGGCGGGTAAAACGGAAGCGTTCCGCCTGTCCGGGCGGGATAACACACGTGATTTTCTGGATGTACGGGATGCGGTCCGGGCGTATGCGGCCTTACTACTGCATGGCACAAGCGGTACAGTGTATCCGGTGGTGTCCGGGGTGGAGCGTAGCTTGGGTGAGATCGCCGATCTGCTATTGTCCATGACAGAAGCAGACGTACCGATCCGCTGGGATGGCGCTTCATCCGGGCCGGATGGAGCAGGGGAGCAGGAGGAAGTGTCGGAACTGCGCAAGCTGGGCTGGCAGCCGCAGATCCCGTTTGAGGCTTCACTCCGGGATATTTTGAGTGATGTTCGTGCCCAGCAAGGGAGGACGACAGGATGATTCCGCGAGTATCCATTGTGATTCCGTTCTACAATTGCCCATACGTGCCGATGGCGATCCAGAGTGCGCTGGATCAAACCTATCCTGAGGTGGAGATCATTGTCGTCAACGACGGCTCCACAAGGCATGCGGAGCTGCTCCAGCCTTATCTGCCGCATATTAACGTACTTGGCAAAAGCAACGGGGGAACTGCTTCCGCACTGAATCATGGTATTCGGCATGCCTCGGGTGATTATGTGGCCTGGCTGAGTTCAGATGATTTCTTTTACCCTGACAAAATTCGGTACCAGCTTGAATTCATGCAACGTGAAAATGTGCTGGTGTCCCATACGAATTTTCATTATATCAATGAACATTCGGCGGTTACCAAAATGCATGGCGGGCCAGAGCCGATGTCCGAACTGGATTGTCTGCGCCGGTTTAATGGTGGTAATCCGGTCAATGGATGCACGGTCATGATTCGTAAGGATCTGTTTAGCGGCGTGGGGTTGTTTGATGAGCTATTGCCTTATACACATGATCTGGATCTCTGGCTGCGAATACTGCTTAATGGTCATCGCTTCCCGTACCTGAATGAGCCGCTTACGGCGTATCGCTGGCATGGGGGGATGGGCTCGGTACGTCATGCGGACGTGATCGGCAGAGAAGCAGCCATGGTCTGGTCCAGGTACCGCGAACCGTTGCTGCAACGTATTGCTGCGCTTGGCGGGTAGCGAATGGGGCCGTTATTAAGCCGCGCTGCGTGCTGAATAGCGGCCTGTTTGGCGTAGCCTTTTACAAGGGGGATAAAGGGATAAGTAACCAGATGTATGTAATCAATAAGTTTTAATGTCAGAGGGTGCCGCTGCTCTGTAATCTAGTACAAAATGTACGTTCATCATACCGCAAATGCCCGATACCGCTGCTTGGAAGCCTCATATACTGGAGGAGATGCAATAGTTTGCAGTAGAGATTTGTGGAGGAAGGGGGTACCCGGATGGAGCCGAAGGTATCGATCGTGATTCCTTTTTATAATTGTCCGTATATCGAGCAGGCCGTTCACAGTGCCCTTCACCAGACGTATCCCCATATTGAGGTGATTGTGGTGGATGATGGTTCAACCCAACATGTGGAGCGACTGGAGCCGTTGATGGATCAGATTCAGTACGTTCGCAAAGAGAACGGTGGTACAGCGACCGCACTTAACGAGGGCATCAAACATGCGACAGGTGACTATTTTGTGTGGCTCAGCTCGGATGACGTGATGCTGCTGAATCGGGTCGAAAAGCAGTTAAAGTTCATGCTTGATGTCAGCGCTTCGTTCTGTCATGGAGCATATCATTACGTCAACGAACATGGAGAATGGCTGGATACGGTGCAGCCCGAGGTGGGAAGTCGTCTGGAGATGCTGCAGGTACTGATGGAAGGCTGCCCGATCAATGGCTGTACCGTGATGGTGGAGATGGAGGCGTTTGAGCGTTTTGGAGTGTTTGACACCGATTTTCGGTATACGCATGATTATGAGATGTGGCTGAGGCTGTTCCCGCTGTATGAGCTGTTTTATTTCAATGAGCCTCTCATGTGTTATCGGCTGCATGAGTCGATGGGAACGAAACGACACTTCAAGGAACTGGTCGCGGAGATGGAGCGTGTTCAGGAGAAACATCGTCCGATCTTGCTCAATTTGCTGCACGTTGGCGGGTATTGGAAATAGAGTCTTTGTTGGTAACTAAGGTAATGTTGAAACTTAACCTCAGTAGTGCAGTAATAGAAGAAAAATGATTTTTATTGACTGACACCAATCTTGTTCATGGTTAATCAGTACATCCATGATACTAACAAGGGAGGTGTTTTTATTTGTTGGATTTAACTTGCTTTTGATTGCTTTTTATATCATAAGGAGCTGAGAGTACATATTGTATACTAATTAGTTACAATATGTGACAAAGTAGTATGATATTTTTTGGGGTGAAAATAGTATTATTTTACATAATTGTATTGACTGAAGGGTTATCATATTCTAAAATTTTACTTATATAAGAATGACATCCATTTATGGGATGTTAGTTTTTTTGGGGCAAATTAAACATAGCTTAACTGCTTTTTTTGCGGTAGCATTCTTTGCTTTAACTTCTATAACGGTCTTTGCTGGTCCTGTGGCTGGAGGAGACTTGTGGTACGATGGGGGACAAACAGGCACTTATGTATATTCTAGTATATATGATAATAAGCCGGATGATGGTAGAAATTACGAAGTTAAAGCCAGCGTTAAAGTATGTTCAAGTGTAACGACTTCAGGCTGGCTCCCTGATAGTGCCTATATCAGTGCCGATCGTAGTTTCTGGTGCAATGAATCATCGTATTACGATTACAGATTACTCTCTAATGGTGGGAAATAAGGAAATTAATTTTCTGAATCATACTTAAAAATTAAGGATGTCATTCTTCTTACTTTCAGAATTGATTGCTTAAAGGTGGTAGAATATGGTTAGGGTGCTGTTTGTGTTTCTACTAGGACAAATATTTTTGTTATCCACGATATTTAATCAGACAATATATCCTATTTTGGAACTAAACCGTCTTGGTGATTCGTCTTTGCGTTCTTACAGTGTTGAGAATTACAGTGGCGATATTCTCAGAAAACTATATGTTTCGTTGGATAAATCATGCTTGGGTGATAAACAATGTAATGTACAAGTGATTAAAACACCAGTTTCCAAAGATAATAAAATGATATATGAGATTTATCACAGCGACGTTTCAAGTTTAAAAAAGGTAGAATCCACATCGGCTAATAACGTATTTAATTACTATGAATTAACCGAGGAAGAATTCATTGACCATGATGGGACATTTTTCACCAATTTAAATGAGGAATTATTACGCAAGATTGCAAAAGATATCGGTATCTCTTTAAAAACGAACGATGCTATGATTGATTACAAACAAATATTTCAAGTTAACTCTATAAATCTTGTTATTTTATTGATACTATCTCAACTTATTTTGTTCATTTACACCTTTACAAGAATAAAGATTAATGCAGTGAAAAAGGTTCTGGGTTTCTCTGCTTTTCGAATGATTATCTCTGCAATGAAGCAGCTTATGCTCATGCAGATCATTATAATTCCTATAATTCTGTTCATACATTCCATATTTTTCCTGAATTTTGGTAATATTATTTTTAGGTACTTTTATGTATTGTTGATTTTTCTAATTGGTGTTGGAATACTGAATTTGATTATGCTTCTAATTACTCAATTCAGTCTCAAGTACATTGATATCAATTTAATGATCAAAAATAAAATCTATTCGAATAGATTAAATATGAGTTTATATGCAGTTAAAATATTATTGATTTTATCAATAACTGTAGCAGCCTCTATTTTTTCTCAAAATTTAGTCAGATATAAAGAAGCTTTGAATACTTATGATCAATTCACTAAATTAGGGGATTATTATACGTCCATTGGATATAATTCAGACGAATATGAAAAAGCAATACATGATAAGGACTTGCTTATGGAATATGGTAATTCTGTGAAAGCAATTTATCAGCACTATACAAATTCGACGCAATTATATGTTCATGATGTGTCCAGCGTATTACCACGACTTTCTCCTAGTTTATTAGAGCGGCAAGGTATTACTATCAAGGATGTCCTTTCAGATTTTAAAAAGAATTATTTGATATTAAACAAACAATATTTGAAAGACTTTGCTGCAATTAAAGACTTAGATGGAAGAAACATAAATTTTGATCGTATTAATCAACCTACAATTTTGGTACCTGAAAAACAAAAAAAACACGAAAAACAAATGATTGATTTTTATATCCAAAGATATAATTCTTTATATAATTATGATGAAAACTATGGGATAGAAACCGACAAGGATGAATCCATAAAGTCAATAAATGTAATCTATATCAATGATGGATTCAAACCTGATCTGCTAGGCAAAAGTTATAAGGGGGAGCTTTCGGGAGAAGAAATCATGGATCCAATAATATTGTTGGATCAAGGAGAGTTTGATAATCTCTATTATTTTGATCAATTGAATCAAGGGAATATAATCATAAAAGCGGATAACCGAAAAGATTTTTCTGCTCAAATACACCGTAATGACTTATCTAAGTTGATTATCGAAGGTTCTCTTGTAACACCATTTCAAACCCAAATACGTTCAACTGAATTTCTGATGCAGCAATCTTTAATCTTTGTTGTTTTATTTATAATTACACTGGTCTTTGTAATATATATATCTAATTATATTGATATTATGTCCAATAGAAAAAATTTAGCTATCAAACATGTTCTGGGATTCAGTGATCTCCGAATTATGAGAACTCGTTTACTGATTACGTTTGTTTTGTTGTTGGCTGTACTGCTACATTGGTTCATTCCTTTTGACATTTTGATCTACATTATAATCCTATCCATTGATGCTGCTGTTTTATTTATCTTGTATAAATTTGTTATTGTAAGAAAGATTCAAGATGTAACACGAGGAGGTTCATAATGCAAGCAATTGAACTTGTTAATATAAGTAAGAGCTACGAAGGAATTTCCGTCCTTGAGAATATTAATTTATCAATAGACGCAGGTGAAATGGTTGCGATCACAGGAGAAAGTGGAAAAGGGAAAACAACGTTATTAAATTTAATTGGTCTAATTACCAGTAAAGACGAAGGAGATATTCAAATCTTAGGGCATAAAAATCCTAAGGGTCACTCAAAAGAGGCGATGCTCCTTAGAAGAAAGGCGATCGGATACCTGTTTCAAAATTATGGTTTAGTCGATGAAGAAACCGTGTATTGGAATCTCTCATTAGCTCTGGAATATAAAAAGATGAAAAAGAAAGAAAAAAATGAATTGATTGAGCAGTACTTGGATAAATTCTCTCTGTCTCCACTAAAAAATAAACGTGTTTATCAATTAAGCGGGGGTGAACAGCAAAGGGTTGCTATTATAAGGCTCATGTTACAGGACAGTGATTTAATTCTTGCTGATGAGCCGACTGCCAGCTTGGATGAAGAAAATGAAAAGTATATTTTAGAGGATCTTAGGGAGTTAAATAGAAGAGGAAAAACAATTATTGTTGTCACTCATAACAAAAGTATATTACCTTACTTTACAAGGGTAATTCGTTTCGAAGAATTGTGAGAAAAGACAAGCAGCAGGAGCGAGTACCAAGCAGCGTTGTTTAGATGCTGTAAGGCAAGCGCTCTTCTTTTTCAAGTATAATAGACGGTGACGTATACATAGAAGGGACTGAACGATGCGCAGATATCAATATTGGATAACCAGACTATTAAACTATGATTAATGGAGGTTAGCGTATTGATTACCGAATTACACACGACAAGACTACATTTGCGTCAAATGAAGGAATCTGACTCGGCTGAACTGTTTCAGGTATGGTCCGATCCAGAGGTAGCTCGATTTATGAATATATCTCCTTTCTCGGATGAACAACAAGCGTTAGAGATGATTCAGCTGCTGGCTAATCTTACGGAGGATAAGCAGGCAATCCGATTCTCAATCGTTGAGAAGCAATCTGGTGCAATCATGGGTTCCTGTGGTTACAATTCCCTTCATTTTGAACAGGCCAGAGCAGAGATCGGGTACGACCTTGCTAAAGCCTACTGGGGTAAAGGATATGCCGTGGAAGCCGTTACTGCTCTGTTAGATCATGGTTACACATCGCTGGGACTACACCGGGTTGAAGCGAAGGTTGATCCTCGCAACGTGAGTTCGATCAAACTGCTGGAGAAGCTAGGTTTTACGCGGGAAGGCACGATGAGAGGTGCAGAGAGAGCAGGAATTGGAGCAGGGTCAGTTTCAGGAGACACGTTCAATGATCTGTATATGTATTCGAAGCTGGCGTCGGATTGAGGGCGCCTGATGGTTAAATAAAGTTTAGGTATGAATCGAATTCAAGTATTGAATTGAATATGTAAAAAGAAGCTGCAGATTATAATCTGTGGCTTCTTTTTGTTCATGTCTGCACGATAGCCGTAAATGCTTTCCCATTCCTTAATCTCTTAGTCTTCCTCATTCAAAATAACCATCGATACCGGATCGGGAAACACATATCCTTTCGGAAGCTTTTGCATGAGTGCGTTCATCGTCTCATAGTCCACTTCAATGTGGGGCGTGGAGACGGGAACGGAAAACCAGCGATTATACAGATCACTTGGAACAAGCAAGGTCATGCCCGGAGTCCTCCTCTATAGATCGCTTCTTGATATACATCCAGTGTACGTAATCCCATTTCTTCCAGAGAACGATGCCGTTCAGCCCAGGATTTGGCGGCTGCTCCTACCTTTTTACGGGTTACATCGTCTTCAAGCAATGCATTCAGCAGCTCACTGAGAGAATCCACATCCTGTGTAGGAACAACCCAGCCGGTGATGCCAGGTTCAACCATTTCGGGCATACCTGCTGTGCCGCTGACGATGACGGGAACACCTGCAAGTTGTGCCTCGGTAACAGAAAATGGCTGTGTGTCCTGAAGGCTTGGCTGTACATAAATATCAGCATGTTTGAGGAAGGACGGAATGTTGCTCAGCTTCCCCCAGAATACGATATCTGCGGCAATGCCAGCGTTAGAAGCCTGACCACGCAACTCATCCAGCAGATTGCCTTCTCCAGCTATCCAGCACACCCAGTCTGAACGTTTGGTCTTCAGGCTGGTGAGCGCTTTGATCAGCACATGCACTCCCTTGATATATTCAAGTCTTCCGGTAAAAGCAATAACCTTCTTGCCCGCAGGTGCACGATGGGGGAACTTGGCAGCTGCAGCTTTGCGATAAGTCGGCAGATCGACGGCATACGGAATCTGTCTGAATTTGGACTCGGGCACCGAGAGCTCGGTCAGTGTGCTTTTAATCCAATGACTCGACACGAGAATCAATTCAGACTGCGCCGCGCTTCGCTGCTCCAGCGAGAGGAAATAACGTCCTCTTTTGGATTGAAGATAGTCTGGCAGTGTCAGTTGCGGGTTGGAGTTCTGTGCATCATAGAACGCTTCGCGGGCGAGTGCTCCATGGTAACTTGTGACGAGAGGAATGTTTCGCTTCAAGATGCGTTTGATCGCTACAGCTGCAACAGGATCTTGTGCATGGATAACATCATAATGCTCTACCCCCAGATGGGCAGCAGCCATCTCAAAGGCATATCTGTTCAGCTCGTAATAGGCCAGCAGGGAGTCAGCTGTGAATTGCGGCAGATCGGTGGGATTCAGCTTGGCTTGTAACATGGGCCACACCAGGCTTTTCGAGAAGGAACGGTTCAGATTACGGATATACACTTCATTATTTGCGCTGTTTGTGCCCATGATATCTACTTCGACACCAAGGGCAGCGAGTCGGTCGGCGAGCTGTTTGATATATGTCCAGATGCCCCCCATATGTGTAAGTTCCCAATACGTAACGAGCAGAACTCTCATAACGACCTCCTTGTCACGGCCTGCACCGGCCGAACTCCTATCCTGTTATTCTATGAAATAAGTGGGGAGTAAGGCCGGGCATTGGTCGCAAATCCGTAAAAATGGGTCATTGTAAAGGCCAATGGACGAGATGAAGCATATCCTGTCTACAGGGAGAATCGGAACAACTCAAGCTCCGCAGGAGGGATGCAAGATGGCAGCTTATATCATCCAGATGCATGAAAATTTGCTTCAGACCTATATTCCTGTGAAATCCATGGATGTGGAGGTTGCTTATGTCGGTGACGAGGAAGGAACAGATGTATACTTGGGTGTAGCGGGTACTCACGGGGAAGTGTACCGGTATCTTTTTTATGTGAGTTCAGGCTCGGAGGCAGCAGGAAATAGTCATGTCATTCGTAATCTGAATGTGTCGTGTGAAATTTGTGAGCTGAGAATCATTAGTAATTGTTCTGTTCCGAATCATCTGGTGATCCGAATCTATTGTCGCAGCGGGCAGGGACAGCTTATCGGCGTATTGTCAGAGCAACAAATGATGAAACTTGCAGATTAATGTGTGATGGGGAAGCAGTGTGTTGTGTAAGCCATGGTATGGAATAAGTTGAATATAGTACAGCATATCAACGTAAGGAGCAGGCGAGAGGCCTGTTCCTTTTTAGTATTTGCTTTCTTACAAAGATATCCTTTGAAAAATAGCTTGACAGCAAAGGTATTTTCATTAAAATTAAACCAGTATAAAACGAAAGTTTAAAACAATGATTTAAAACGATGGTTTGAAAAATCGTATTTATAGGCAGTCCACAGGTCGGTTAGTCCCGATGCCGTCGTGACGCCGGAAAAGAGAGTGAGTTCGTGAAACAACAAACATCAGTAGCGCAGGAGACCGAGGCATTTTCACTCAAGACGATCATCTTGCCCCTTCTATCCATTATCGTCGGAATGATCATGGTTATCCTGGACAGCACAGTAGTTAACGTAGCTATTCCTAATCTTGTCCAGTACTTCGAGACAGATCTGAAAACTATCCAATGGACAGTAACGGGATATACACTGGCCTTGTCCGCTGTAATTCCACTAGCAGGTTGGCTGACCGACCGTTTCGGGGCCAAAAGAGTATTTCTATTCACGATTGCCATGTTTACACTTGGCTCTGTATTGTGCTCCATTGCCCAATCACCTGAGCAATTAATTCTATTTCGTGTCATTCAAGGACTTGGAGGCGGCATGGTTGCTCCAATCGGGATGGCGATGGTGTTTCGTCTGGCTCCGCCGGAACGCAGAGGTTCTATCATGGGAATGCTCGGTATTCCGATGCTTCTTGCTCCAGCGCTGGGGCCGGTATTGTCTGGCTGGTTTATCGAATCTGTCAGCTGGCATTGGATTTTCCTGATTAATCTGCCGATCGGTATCGCAGCTTTCATTCTGTGTGTTCGTTTCTTGCCAGATACCGACCGTGGACGTACACCGGCTCTGGATCTGCTAGGCATGATTCTTGCACCTATTGCATTTTCCATGTTGGCCTACGGTGTAAGTGAAGGCGGAACAAGCTGGACGTCTGCGACAACACTTACGGGTGTCATTGTCGGCGGAGTGGCACTCATCCTGTTTATTATCGTAGAGCTTCGGCAGAAAAATCCGTTGCTCGAACTTCGGGTGTTTACCTCATCTGATTTCTCAAGAGGTATTGTACTCGCCTGGGTGGCCCAAGTGGCTTTGTTCGGCTCCATGATTCTGATTCCGCTCTACTTGCAACAGATCAAAGGATACACGCCATTGGAGACAGGACTTATCCTGTTACCTCAAGCTCTTGCTTCCGGGATTTCGATGCCACTGGGTGGTCGATTGTTTGACAAAATTGGAGCAAGACCGCTGGCCTTTGTAGGTCTGGGTATCATTTCAGGCGCTTTGTTTATTCTGTCTTCGATTACGGCAACGACGGGACTTGGCCTTATTATTACTGCCTTGCTTATGATGGGATTTGGTATGGGTTTGTCCATGATGCCACTGAACACACATGTACTGAATGCCGCACCGCGTAAACTGGTTGCACGTGTGACACCACTGACTGCTGCAGCACAGCAGGTTGTCGTTTCTTTTGCGGTAGCTGGTCTTACCGGTTTCCTGACCTCTCGTGTGACAAGTAACACAACAGGTACGGAAAAAGCGGATATTGTGCACGGACTGGTGAGTGGTTTCAATGATACGTTTTTCCTTGCGGCATGTATTGCCCTGTTCGGCTGTCTGCTCAGTCTAATTCTGCGTAAACCGAAGCGTGTAGTTGAACCGGAATTTCCGACGGGAGATAGTCCCGACCCGGCGATGATGATGGGACATTAATAGCTCGCCAATATGCAACAAATTGAAGGCAGTTCAGAAGCGTTTGCTCTCTGGACTGCCTTTTTGACTAATGAAAAACCCTCAAAGCTGTCATCATCTCGCGGAAAGAGGCTGCATATCGATCGGGTGAAAAGGATAAACTCAGATGCTGTCTTCCTTGAATACGAATATATTTTCGTAGCTTCTCGTTGTTCATTAGATCCATTGCTTCGTTCACTGCAGTTCGCACATTGCCAATCGGATAGAATTTTCCGGTTTTGTTGTGGGTAATGAATGAACGAACGCCATCTGAATCTGTACTTAGTACGGGGCAACCGCAGCTTATGGCCTCGGCTACGGCATAACCGAAGCCTTCCAGTAATGAAGTGGACAGCATAATGCCCCCTGAAGCTGCGACCATGGAGTAGAAGGCAGGCATTTGTGAGTGGGGAACATTCACAAAGATGCCGATGCGGTCTTGTAATCCAGACTCGGCGAGCATATGCCGGAACATGACCTCATCTTCCGGATTAGCCAAGGTGGGATCGTGGAAGAGCCACAATCTGGCTTTTGGTTTCTTTTTGATAATCGCATGGGAAATCTCAAGGTATTCACGCCAGTTTTTGTTATGCTCCAGGCGTCCGACCCACGCAAGAACGGGGTAAGGTGGGGTATCTACGGAAAGTGGGGCAAAGGTATCCGTATCCAGCATGTTGGGAATGACAAAGCGATGAAGCCATGGACAAATATGAATGAACATATCCAGCAAATGGTCCGTTGGCGGCAGTACGGCTGCGTCACAGTGAGCTTGAAGGTAGGGGACAGCCATTTCAATCGTTTCCAGTGCTTGTTCCCGTGTGCCGAGACCTTGGGCTTCAAAAATAATTCGGCCTTTATAACCGAGACCTCTCAAACGGCCAGGCATGGCAATATCGGAAGTGGTAATAATGGCATCATAGTGCTGACTGTGGATCAGATGATGAATATCCTGGTCGCTGGAGGCAGTGAAAATGCGTGTGTCGCTGTTGTTCTGCAAACCTGAGCCTGTATTTAAATACAATAAATGTGCCTCTATGCCATGGCGTTTCAATACAGCGGTCCGCAGTCGGTTAAGCGTATCCACGCCGCCGCTGGGAACATAAAACGTAAACAATACTCTCACGTGATTCACCCTCTGACTTATGGTCAGGAGCTCATTCTCCTGTACTGTATGTTACGTATGACCCAAGGGCGTGGTGTGGGTAGGATATTAAAAGTTCACAATTTAGACAAAAAAAATTAAGCTTTATTTTAAGTGATCTTAAGCTGAGGTTAGCGTACATCCCATATCATACAAGGAACTTCCCGTGTTGTGCTTCCATAATGCTGCACGGGTATTTTTAATGCGAGAGGATGAAGGACGTGCTCGAAGTGAGACAGGTGAGCAAAGTGTATGAAGGTCAGCGCGGTGTGCACCAATTGGACTTCACCATGGAGCGAGGCGAGATTGTTGGTTTTTTGGGTCCTAACGGTGCTGGCAAAACAACAACGATGCGTATGATTACAGGGTATCTTCATCCAACGGAAGGTTCAGTCCTGGTCGATGGCTTATCGGTTCATGATCAGGGACGGAGTGTCCGATCCAAAATAGGATATCTGCCCGAGACGCCGCCGCTTTACCCGGACATGACGGTGCAGTCATATCTTAAATTTGTCGCTAATCTACGGGATGTTCCTGCGCGTGAGGTGAAACTTCGGATTAGTGAGATGGTCAGCAGGCTGGGGTTGCAAGGCAGGGAAAAACAATTGGTGCGTGGATTGTCCAAAGGATACAAGCAGCGGTTGGGACTAGCTGGAGCGATTATACATAAGCCCGATCTGCTGGTGCTGGATGAACCGACCTCTGGACTTGATCCGAACCAGATTATCGAAATCCGGGATCTGATCCGGGAGCTGGGTGAAAATCATACGGTGCTGTTAAGTACGCATATTTTGCCTGAGGTAAGTACGCTTTGTAATCGCATGCTGATTATTAATCAGGGAAGATTGGTATTAGATGGTTCCCCGCAGGATCTTGGCTCTGCGATGGGAGATCGTTTCAAAGTGTCGCTTGAAGTCAAAGCTACGGAGCAACAGTTGCTTCATGTGTTAGCTCCGTGGGAGAAGGCACAAAGTGAAGTTATTGCTAATGCATCTTCATCGTCCAATGGAACTTCGACTGTTCGAGTAAGACTTACCGGGGAAACATCGGAGGATTTCCGGGAGGAACTATTCTATTTGTTGTCCGGTGCAGGCTTGCCTATTCTGGAGATGAAACAAGAGAATCTCAGTCTGGAGCAAATCTTCCTGAAGTTAACGACATCGGAATTGACTGAAACGGAGGAAACTTCTATCCCTGCGGAGCAGATTCAAGATACAAATGATATGGAGTCGAAAGCTTCTGTGGATTCGGTTTCCGATTCAGGGGAGGCAAGCAAATGAGACGAATGATGGCGATCTGTAACAAGGAGCTGCAGGCGTATTTCCTGTCACCCACCTCTTATTTTGCTTTTGCTATATATGTGCTGATGACCAGTTTGCTATTCTATTCAAGCTTTGTATACTACCAACCGAGCATTGTGGATTACCGCCTTGTACTAGGTAATACGCTGTCCATGCTGCTTTTTGTGGTGCCGTTATTAACGATGCGTCTCGTCGCAGAGGAGTTCAGGCAGGGAACGGACGAACTGTTGCTGACTTCGCCGACACGAGTGGCCGAAATTATTTTCGGGAAATATTTGGCTTCACTCGCGATACTGATTGTGCTAATTTTATGCAGCCTGGTGTATCCATTCATTATGTCGTTCTATGGAAAGCTGGATCTGACATCCGTCTGGTTGTCTGCACTCGGTTTATTCTTCCTGGGCGCTAGCATGATGGCAATGGGTCTGTTTGCATCCACGTTGTCCCAGCATCAGATGGTGTCTGCGGTGGTGGGTTTTATTATATTGCTCGTTTTGTGGATGCTTGATTCATTTGCAGGCAACACAGGGTCTGCATTGCAGAAGTGGCTCGATCCGTTTGCGCTGACAAAGCACTTCGACAGCTTTACCAAGGGTGTGCTCAGCGGACCGGATGTTCTGTACTATGTCACACTTACAGGTATGTTTTTACTGTTAAGCATTCAAATTGTGGAACGGAAGCGGTGGAGGTGAGAACATGAAAAAATGGTTAAGTCATACCAACAGTACCGTCTTATCTGTCGCGGTGATTGGCATCTTTATTTTGCTAACCCTGTTCCTGAATTCGCTTGGCGGTTTCCAGCTCGACCTGACTTCAAATAAACAGTATACGTTATCCGACCAGTCACTTACGGCGATCAAAAATGTGAAAGATGACGTCAATATTCTCGTGTTAACAGTTGAAAATGCAAACAATACTGTTTTTAACCGCGAAGTGGCGGATATGGTAGAGGAGTACATGAAACGCAGCAGCAAGCTGAAAATGAAACAGTATAACTTGACGCAGGAACCAGCGCTTGCCTCCAAGTACGGGATTACAGGCAGCTCGATTGTGCTGGAGCAGGGAGACCGGCATAAGGTCATCGATATTGCCAGCTTGTTCACCGCAAACGGGGATGGAAGTGATGGGTCTTATCAGTTCACAGGTGAAGAGAAATTGACACAGGCACTGATGAACCTATCCTCTACGGAAACGAAAAAAGTGGTGTTCCTGACCGGACATGAAGAACTAAGTCTGGATCAGATGGGAACTCTGCGATCTTCACTGGAACAGAATAATGTCACAACAGAGGAGTTACAGCTTAACCAGGCTGGTAAAGTACCTGATGATGCCAATGTACTCGCTATAATCGGGCCACAGCGAGATCTCAGTGACGCAGAGCTGAAAGCTATTCGTACTTATATGAGCAATGGGGGTAAGCTGTTATTATCCCTCGGTTTTGCAGAGGATATGAAAACCAGCTGGAAAAATATCGATGCGCTGATCGCAGATTATGGCGTGGTTGATGAGCATGCGGTTATGGTGAATAACAATCAGGCCAGTACGATGGGGCCACTGTGGGTTGCTCCGGAGTACGGAAGTCATGCCATCACAGACAAGCTTGCTCAGAATAAATTGTATCCTATGTTGTCCCTGTCGATTGCTTTAACAAGCAAGGAGCAGGACAAATACAAGTTATCTCCGCTGATGCATTCCTCGAATGACAGTTACGGGGAAACAAATCTAAGCGGTTTACTGAAAAGTGAAACGAACAATGACAAAGACGTGGACATTCAAGGACCTGTTGATCTCGGCTATGCCGCAGATACGAAGGATGGCAAGCCCAAAGCGGTCATTTTGGGATCGTCTATTTTCATGCAGGATTCGGAAATTGCGAGTGGCGGCAATCGGGATTTTATTTTGAATACCGTGAATTATTTGAGTGAAAAGCAAGACGGGCTAACGATACGTCCACGCGTACAGGCTGGTTATGAGATTGCGTATCTGAATGGTCAGCAGGCCAGAACGATATTTTTTGCAGCTATTGTGGCATTCCCACTTGTATTTGTGATCATCGGTGTACTCTTATGGTGGAGGCGCAGACGGGTATGAAAAAGTTAATACCAACGATAGTGGTCGTTGTTATATTGATTGCAGGCTGGCTGTATGCAGCGAACCAGAATTATTTTCGAGAAGAAGAGACAATGCCAACCAAGCTTCTTGGGATATCATCATCAGATATTCAGGCCATTACGCTGCATGAGGGGACTGGAGAACAATCAGGTACAGATAAAACGGCAAGTACAGGTGCAAATGCTGTGTCGACTTTAGAACTACAAGATGGTGTCTGGCGTATGGCTGAGCCGAAAGGCTACCCGCTGAATGAATACAGTGTTGGAAGCTGGCTTGATGCACTGAGTAGCGCTGACCAGGAGATGGTTGTCGAAGAGTCGCCAAAGGATGTGGAGAAGTACGGCTTGGGTAACAAGGCTATACGTCTGGATATCAAAACAAAGGATGGGCGAGAATTCAAGCTTGCAATTGGTAGCCAGTTGCCTGCGGGCGATGCGCATTATGTACGATTGAACTCAGGAGCGGTGGTAGCTGTGAAAAATGAAGCGGTGACCAATATCGCTCTCACAAGACGCAGTTTGCTGGATACGACCCCGTTTACTATGGATGAATCCAATGTAGGCGCCCTGGAATGGGAAGGCGAAGCAGCGAGCTGGATGCTAAAGACATCGGCCGAAGGAAATACGGCATCTGAGCACACCTGGACGTTAAATGGGAAATCCATTAAGGCAGAAGATGCGATATCTCTGATCAGCCAAATCAAAAATCTCACCACAGCCGAAGACGTTCGTAAAGCGTCCGATTTAAAAGAAACCCTTCCCCGATCCACCCTGTCTGCCCAGCAGAAGGTGAACGGGCAGGAGGTTACTACGGTGTATCGGTTACTGACCAGCTCTTCCGAGCCGAATACAATCTGGGTAATCACCCCGGACGGTCAGTGGGCTTATGCGATGGATGCAGCCGGTCTGAAAGAAACGGAGAAGTTTGCGGAAAAGCTCAAAACATCCGGTGCCACTTCGAAGACTGGGGAGATATCTACAGAATCCGGGAAATCTGCAGCTCCTGAAAATTCAGCTGCATCAGAAAAAACTTCAACCTCATCCACGGCTTCTTCCAGGAAGTAAGTCGGGGAAAAGAACAGTACTGTTGTAATGCAGTACTGTTTTTTGTTTGTTTATTTAAATTAGTATAACTTTTCCAAGGTGAACTTCCATAAACCATACAAAATGAGCCAGCTTGGTCAGTCAAAGTGCCATAACCTTTCAGCATATCGATCACAGCAGACGTGCATCCTAACTATGTGAACCAAACCAACCACATTGGAGGATGAACATTACATGCCAACAGTCAAAAAGGCAACAGCGATTACGTTATCATTGTCTACTGCAATTTTTGTAATGGCCGGCTTGACGGGTTGTGGGAATCGCGATAATAACATGCATACACAAAGTGTGCGTGAGCAAGCACATGGCATCAACCGTTATGGCGTCGAAACCAACGGGATGGATGGGATTCGTGCGAAAAGTTACCGAATGCACAATGTCACGGACCTGAGATCCAGTGACGAACTGGCCAAGCGTATTACCGAGATGAAGGAGGTCGAGTCCGCTCACGTCATGTTGACGGATCGTAATGCTTATGTTGCTGTTCGTTTGGCGAATGGGCATGCGGGTAAGCTTGGTAGCAAATCAACAGGTCAACCAAACAGCCGTCTGAATGGCACTATGCGTAATCATGCCAGCGATACGATGCGTGGTGGCGTGATGAATGAGGATATGGGTGGTATGCGTGTTCATGGCGGATCAGGCACGATGTCTCCGTACAGCACAAGCGGAATTGCCCCAGGATTGAACACAGGTACGGCAACAGACCGTAGTCATATGGGTAATGATCGTGGCATCTATGGCACGATGGGTACAGGTACAATCGGGATGATGCGTGGCCTGACGGATCGTGGCAAGGCGCGTCCAATGAACGAAAGCCAGTATGGCACAAGAAGTGAGCGTCCAGGTATGATGGACAGTTCGGATGACAACACGCCCGAAGAGATTAAAGGCAAAATTTCAGCGAAAATCAAGCAGTTTGCGCCAAACGTGGAGAACGTATATGTGTCAGCTAACCCAGATTTCGTAGGTCAAGTTGAGAACTATGCAGCCGATCTGCGTAACGGTAAACCGGTGAGCGGTATGATTGACACGTTCCAGTCGATGGTGGAGCGCATTTTCCCAACGAACGCGAGCGATACCCATCACCGGGACGGTATCTTGGGTGATGGCGTGATGAATCGTAATCATGATGGTTTAATGAATCGTAACCACAATGATGGCGGCATGATGAACCGAATGAATCGGTAGGACGGTGAAATGAACAATTGTGCCTTTGCAGGTGGGTGTCTATCCATTGCAAGGGCATTTTTGTTATAGGCAGATGAATGCAGACCAATATAGACAAACCATCATCGAAATGCAGCCCATTTTTCTTCTAAAACTGAACCAACGCCCTTGACCTTACATAAGATGAGTTGACTGTATCCCCTTAACCTTGTTACACCAACACAACCCGAGCAAGGAGGGGTGAACATTGAAGGGTATCGATCATCATAAAAGCAAATTTTTGTTAACCCACCGTGAACGCGAAGTATTCGAATTATTGGTTCAGGACAAAACAACGCGTGACATCGCAGGGCAGTTATTCATCAGCGAGAAAACGGTGCGTAACCATATCTCCAAGGAGATGTGGTTTGAAACACACCCATTCTCAAAGGACTAAAACCCTTGATTTCATTCGGTTTTTCGGTAAATTCAATTGATTGAAGAAAGAGTTAGGCACTTAGTAAGGAGGAGAATCAGACCTTGCGAGGTGCTTTTTCACCGTGTACTATACAAATGTGATAAGATGGGAACATATGATTGTATAATAGGTACAAGCATTAGAGAGGTGAATGCATAATGGATAACGCTACAGATATTTTAATTTATCAGACTGAGGACGGGAATACCAAGATTGACGTAAAGCTGGAGAATGGAACAGTCTGGATGACTCAGAAGGCAATTGCTGAGTTGTACCAGACAAGCTCGCAAAACATCACTCTTCATATCAAGAATATATATGAAGAAGAAGAATTGTATTTTGAGTCAACTTGTAAGGAATACTTACAAGTTCAAATTGAAGGATCAAGAAAAGTTGAACGCCGTGCAAAACATTATAATCTTGAAATGATAATCGCCATTGGCTATCGTGTTCGATCTCATAGGGGTACGCAGTTTAGACGTTGGGCAACGGAGCGGCTAAACGAATACCTTGTCAAAGGATTTACAATGGACGATGAGCGTTTGAAGGATATGCGTAATTTCGGACAAGATTATTTTGATGAATTACTTGGTCGCATTCGTGACATTCGTGCATCGGAGAAAAGATTTTATCGCAAAATAACGGATATATATGCTACCTCTGTTGACTATGATCCTAACGCAGGAATGTCCAAGGAGTTCTTTGCCACGGTGCAGAATAAGCTGCACTTTGCTATTCATGGTCACACCGCTGCTGAATTGATTGCCGAGCGTGTAAACGCAGAAAAGGACAATATGGGTTTAACAAGTTGGAAAGGCAATAAGGTAAGGAAAGCTGATGTTACAGTCGCAAAAAATTATTTAACCGATAAAGAGATACAGTCGTTAAACCGTATTGTAACCATGTACTTGGACTATGCGGAAGACCAAGCGGAGCGTCAATCTCCAATGTTCATGAAGGATTGGAGAGAAAAGCTGAATTCATTCTTAAAGTTTAATGAGCGTGAGATTTTGACTAATGCAGGAAAAATTTCGCAAGAGGTTGCAGAGAAACTGGCTGCGGCTGAGTATGAAAAGTTCAATCAGCAGAGACGGAGTATTGAAGTGAACGATGATTTTGATGACTTTGTGAAACAGAATCGATTGCATAAAAAATAGTCATTTGGGAGGATTTAAAACAAGGAAAGGACATCAAAAATCCCTTTCCTCCAGCCTTTTTAGTGCCTTTTTATAAGCTAACTCTCTTTCTGTTTCTTCCCAGTCCAGTCTTTGTAAAATTTGTGTCCAATAAATATTTCCACTATCTGCATAGGATTTTGCTGTTTCTCTCCATAAATAAGCTTCTGCTTCTTCGAGTACAATGTAGAATCTACTTTGTATTTTCAAGTGCGGCATACCGTCTTCCTTTATTAGACCATAAATTGTTGCAGGACTGGTTCTAAAGTGTTCAGCTGCTTCTTTTATGGTTAAAACAGTTCTGCCATAGTAGCTTTGTTTTTCTTTTTTTGTAATACTCAAAATTTCTTTCGAAAAACTTTCAAGCTCTTCTTTGATCAATTGTCGAAATATATCCTCAATCATAGGTGATTTCTCCTTATCTTGATAAAAATTTGTAATTTGAGATTGGACTGCGTTTACATTCCACTTATTTTCAGGATCATCCCATCCTATTTTTTTGTAATTAGTTATCGAGTCAGTTATTTCGGACTGTTCAAAAATGATTCGTGACCTTACTTTTCGATGCGGCATTGCTCTGGAAAAAGTAAGTTGTCTTAAAGTATATGTTCCAATTCCAGATAGTTTAGAAACTTCATCCATAGTCAGATATTTCTTATTTACTGCAGTTTGAGAAACAGACACTGATCCAATCATTTCAGCAATTTCAGATTGTAATACCGTTTTCAACAGATCTTCAAAAACTTTTTTGGTGTTACTCATAAAGTGGATGCGCTCCTTTTCAATCCAGTATTCCTTTTCTGTAAAAATCATTTTTGTAAAGTATCAAATTGATACAGAGCAACCTCCGAAGTGTGTGATATTCGGAGGTTGTTTGCCGTAGATTGGTTAGAAGTTATACTTCTCTTGTCTTCGCCTAAAAGCTTCCCTGGAGCCTTCCATTATGTTCAATACTGCTTCTTTGACGTTCGGTTTTTCTAGTCCACCTTCAGCCTTTAAAATACCTTTGCCCATTTCGGTATTTAATGCATAAAGCAATTCGCAATCACCGTTGACTGGAATATTAGCATTGTGTGTAGCAAGGATAATTTGTCGCTTATATTTGACTCTCCTCAGTAGTGGAACCAGTTGATTGTATATGAAATCTGAGTCCAGCTCATCCTCTGGCTGGTCAATGAGGATAGGATTTGTGCCATGAGCAAACAGCAAGGCTAAAATCGCAGTGTTCTTTTGTCCATCAGACAGCCCACCATCATCTAGAGATCCAGCGCGAGTTCCGTCATCCCGATATAATGTGATATTTATTCTGTCATTAATACGGGTAATTTGCATTGTCTCCCAAAATCCAATACCATCCCCCGTGAGATATGCATTAAAGTCTTCATGATGTCCTCTTAACTCAGTGGGCATTAGCTCTTCATTCTCAAGCCACTGTGCAAGTATAGCCCACGGCGTCAATTCCTCGCTTGCTTCAAATGTTTGGAACAGCCGTTCACCGATTGCTTCCCAATTTCTTCCCAAACGAGTATTTCCGCGAATATTATGATTTGCACTCCAAATCTGCTTAAAATGTTCCTGGTCTCTACATTTATAAATTTCGACAGATATGAACGGAGAACCTTGCCTTGTGTAAGGAATAGACCCCGAAGCCAAAATTGAATTAATTTTCTCAATCTTTAAATTTGTTTGAGCGAGCCAAGTGTCATAAAGAGTTCCAATGCTTGCAAATAATTTTTCGATTTCCTGCGAAGAATTAGTTAATTTCTTTTCTCTGTCATCTAAATCTTGCTCTTTTAATCGAATGCTTTGCTCTAGACCTTTCAAAACTTCAAGTTGATCGGGTTGAACACCTTTTTCATGGCAGGCTGAAATAAAATCTGTTTTTGTTTGCTGGATAGCGGTTGCTATTGTCCCCCATTTTTCGTTTTTATCCGTGAGGCTACCAATCTCTTCTGAGAATTTTATTAAAGCCGCTTCAATGTTCTTTTCTAATTCTTGTTTTGCGGCTCTTAAACCTACATTTAAATCATCAAAATAAGAATCCTCTAACCAGTCTTGTTTAACAAGATCAGCGTGTTCTCTTGTTGATGATTTAATCAGTTCCTTCCATGATGTAACAAGTGTATTAGTTTCATCTACGACTTCAAGGATGTAGTTTTCTGCCACGATTGCCTTATTCCTACGTTCATTTTCTGCTTGTACAGATACGAATGCATCCCACTGCCTTTTAATCTCCTTAATTTCTTGAAGAAGAGTGTTTCGCTCATTCTTGAGACGCTCAATTGTCTTTCTTGTTTGGAATAAACTTTGAATAGTTGATTTCAACTCAATTTCTGATGCTTTCAACCTATCAAGCTCAGCACCAGAAATAGTATCAATCAGTGACGATAAACTTTCCTGTTTTTGGGCAATTTCAGATATTTCCCGCTGACTAAATACTTGAACTTTCAAATTTCTCAAGATAGTAGCAGGGTCTTGCACTTCTCTGCTAGTTACTCTTGTAGTTTGAGAGGCAGTATCATATTCAAAGGTGTCCATCAGTCCATTTGAGCCTTCCCAAGTGAGCCTCACTAAAGAGGATGGAGGTAATGTTCTCCGTACTCTTTGAATTTGTTCTGTTTCTTTTAAATCTTGCTTATGAGATGCTGCGAGCCTGATGTATTCAAGAATTGATGATTTTCCTGAACCTCTACCTCCAATAATACAATTTAAATTAGGAGATAAATGAATTGTTTGATTATCAAGAAAGGCAACATTTTCAATGGAAAGAGAAACAATTTTATCGTGTCTGACATCTTCGTCAGGACTATTAAGACTCAATTCAATTCGTTCACAATCTAAAAAAGCTTGAATGACAGATTCTAAAGATGGGTTAGACATCTTAACCCAAGTATGTCTTTTTCCTATGTAGCCTTTAGAACCTTCATGCAAGCTGTACGCATCAGAGGACATGACTGCAGCTACTCTACGTTCTCTTCTCCACTCGGCGTGACAAGCCACATCTGCTGTAATCAGCATTTGCATATTGGCAGAAAACTCAGCAAGTGGCTTTGGGACTTCAATAGCTAACAGTTTCGGGTTTAGGAACATATCCCTTTGAAAATAATCAGTAAGGAATTTATCATTTAAGAGTCCGCTTTCTGATAGAGGATGTGCAGCAATGATAACACCGTTATGGTCCTCCTGAACGATTTTCTGAATACTGTCAAAAGTAGCCTGTGGTAATGGAGTAATATTCCCATTTATTACGCGTTCAGAGCGTGGAAGACCTAATTGTGTAACAATATCATCTATATCATTAAGTGACTTGTTTTCTTCAAAAACACAAAGTAAATGAATACCTAACCCTTGAGAAATCTCCACTTCAAATCCGGGGAATATAATTAAAGGCTCCTTATGCAATTGATTTGCTATGTATTCGTTTCGACCCTTCAATACACGAAGATACTCTAGTCCAATAAAATTGTGATCCGTAATACATACCAATTCCAATCCAACTTCGTGGCATTTAGTTAGATATAAATCGACTGATGTAATTAGTTCTTCTTGCGTATACTCCTTTCTTAAATAGGCAGGATCATTTTGCAGCCAATTATTAGGGTCACCAGGTGTTTGCATTTGAAAATCACACTTATACCATCGCATTCCTTTGTAAGACATGACAAACTCCCCCCTCCATGCACTTTTTGATGATGTTAGATTCGACACTAGACATGGAAAAACCTTCAACTTCACCAATTGTTTCGGTTGGAAACAAGAAATTAAGACCAACTCTGTCGAAACCATTACTGTTCTTGTATAATTACAGAATAGTAACTTACGGGGTGGCGTTTTAATGAGTACAGCGTATCATAGTCAATATTTCGCATATGAACTGACTAAGCAGAATGCCTCCAATACGGTCGGTCGGTTGAGTCAGTCTTTAATAAATGCGACAGTGGATCTTAACCCTCATCAGGTAGAAGCGGCGTTATTTGCTTTTCGCGCTCCGCTTGAACGTGGGGCAATTCTTGCGGATGAGGTTGGACTAGGTAAAACAATCGAAGCGGGATTGATAATTAGCCAGTTATGGGCAGAACGTAAGCGCAAGATTCTGATCATAGTTCCTCCTCCACTACGAAAACAGTGGAACCGTGAACTCATCGAGAAGTTCTACATTCCTTCTGAAATTATGGAAAGTAAAAACTACAATGATTATGTTCGTAAGGGAATTGCCTTTCCGTTCGAGCAAAAAGATAACATTGTCATTACTTCCTATCAGTTTGCTCGCAATAAGGCGGCAGACCTTAAACGAACACAGTGGGATTTGATCATCTTAGATGAGGCTCATCGTCTTCGTAATGTCTATAAAAAGTCAAACAAGATTTCAAGGATATTAAGGGAGGCAACGGATGGTTCTCCGAAAGTGCTTTTGACGGCTACGCCGTTGCAAAACTCGCTTATGGAGCTTTACGGATTGGTGAGTTTCATTGATCCTCGCCTCTTTGGTGATGAATCAACTTTTCGTAAACAATTCGGGCATGGCACCAAAGAAATGACAAAACTTGATTTTCTCGACTTAAAGGATAGGTTAAAACCCGTCTGTCATAGAACCTTACGGAGACAAGTGACGGAATATGTGCCTTATACGAAGAGAATTCCTCTTGTTCAGGAGTTCACTTCTAGTACATTGGAGTGGGAATTGTATGAAAAGGTATCTGCTTATCTTCAACGTGAGGATATACTTGCTTTGCCTAGAAGCCAACGTAATCTAATGACATTGGTGGTTCGCAAAATTCTTGCATCCTCATCGTTTGCGATTTCAGATACGTTGCTTTCGTTGATTAGAAGGCTTGAAACCTCATTAGAGGAGAATAGCAGCGAACAAGAGCTAGAATGTATTTATAATGATATTGATGAAATGGATTCAACCTTGGAAGAATGGACTGAAGAAGATGAGCAGTCTGATGCTATCGAGAATCATAAAATGGAAAGAGCTTTACTATTACGTGAGCGTGAAGAACTGCTTTCCTATTATGAGTTAGCGAACTCCATCACAGAAAATGAGAAAGGTAAAGCTTTGCTTGTCGCTCTATCAAATGGATTTGAGAAACTTCGTGAACTTGGTGCCAATGATAAAGCGGTTATATTCACTGAATCCAGAAGAACCCAAGCCTTTTTGAAAGAAATGCTAGAAGAGAACGGTTATGATGGTAAGATAGTGATGTTCAATGGTACAAATAATTCTCCTGAGATTAAAGAGATATATAATGACTGGCTTATTCGACATCAAGATGATGACCAGATTACTGGCTCCAAAACATCGGACACAAGAGCTGCATTAGTTGAATACTTTCGAAACGAAGCGTCCATCATGATTGCTACAGAATCAGCTGCCGAAGGCATCAATCTTCAATTTTGTAGTCTAGTGGTCAATTATGATTTGCCGTGGAATCCACAGCGAATTGAGCAGCGAATAGGTAGATGCCATCGCTATGGTCAAAAGTATGATGTAGTGGTAATCAACTTTTTAAACCGTAAAAATGCGGCTGATAAAAGAGTATTTGAACTGCTATCACAAAAATTTAGCTTGTTTGACGGTGTATTTGGATCCTCTGATGAAGTCTTGGGGTCCTTGGAGTCAGGTGTTGATTTCGAAAAAAGAATTCAGCAGATATACCAAACTTGTCGTTCTTCCGAAGAAATTCAAGAAGCGTTTAATCTACTACAACTCGAACTTGACGAAGAGATTCAGTGCAAAATGAAAGAAACAAGAAAGAGTCTGCTCGAAAATTTCGATGATGAAGTCCGTGAGAAGCTCAGGAATCACTATGAGCAGACAACTCTTCAACTTAACAAGATGGAACGCTATTTATGGGAGTTATCGGTATTTGAAGGAAGTTCGCAAGCACATTTTAATGAGGATCATTTAAGCTTCCAACTCATCAACAACAAGGACAAATATCAGCTGATATCACAAGTGAAGAAAAATGCATCAAGTGAACATGTGCATCATTATCGATTAGGTCATCCGTTGGCTGAAACCTGGATTGAACAAGCCAAGAGCCGCCAGTTGCCAATGAAGAAGCTTGTTTTTCGATACTCTGATTATGCGGGGAAAGTGAGTTTACTTCAAACCAGAATTGGAAGCAGCGGATACTTATCCCTTAGTTTTCTACATGTAAGTACCGCTGAGGATGAAGAACATATTATTTTCTCAGCAATAGATTCTAATGGGATTCAGCTCGACCAAGAGCTATGCGAAAAGTTATTTGATCTTCCAGCAGATGAGGTTAATCTGAATGAGCAAGAGCAAAATGTGAACACACATGTCGCAGAGCAACTCAGCATCATTAATAATCAACAGCAATCAGCAGTTCTTTGGGGTATACAAGAAAGAACAAATGAATTTCTTGATCGTGAACTGGAAAGATTAGATAAATGGTCACAAGATTTAAAGAACAAGCTTGAATTTGAATTAAAAGAGCTTGATGCAGAAATTGCACAGCTTCAAAAAGAGGCAAGGTTGGTACGACAAATTACTGTGAAGCTTGAGATTAACAAAACTATTCGAGAACGTGAAAAACATCGAAGTGAGTTACGCCGCAATTTATTTGATACACAGGACGAGATTGACCGTCAAAAGGAACTACTGTTTCAAGATGTTGAGAAGAAGCTTGAGCAAAAGATTAGTAAGAAGCAAATATTCATGATTAAATGGCAGTTAGTTTAACAATTGGGGTGTGGAGATGAGTAAGAAGACAAAGTTGGAATTGACTTGGATTGGTAAGGATGAAGAGCCGCGATTAGAGCCAAGGATACTGCTTGAATATACAGAGAAGTCACATCATGCTGATGTAAGAAACAGTGAGAATGACTTATTTGATAACCGGCTTATTTTCGGTGATAACTTATTAGCATTGAAGTCTTTACAACAAGAGTTTGCAGGAAAAGTAAAATGTATATTTATCGATCCTCCCTACAACACAGGTAGTGCTTTTGAACACTATGATGATGGAATTGAACATTCATTATGGTTGACTATGTTGCGTGACAGGCTGCAGATAATTAAGTCATTATTGCGGACAGATGGATCTCTTTGGATAACAATTGATGACAATGAAAGTCATTATTTAAAAGTATTATGTGATGAAATATTTGGAAGAAGTAACTTTGTTGCAAACATTGTATGGCAAAAGAGAACTTCCCCAGATATGAGAGCGACATTGGGTGCAGGACATGATCATATACTAGTATATGCTCGAAATTTATCCGAGTTTAAAAAGATATTGAAATTACTACCTAAAACAGGAAAGCAAAAGGACGCTTATAAGAACCCTGATAATGATTCTCGTGGTCCTTGGATGTCTACGGACTTTACAGCTCAGGGGTACAGACCTAATCAAATGTATACGATTGTTACACCAGGGGGAGCTGAGTACACTCCGCCTGCAGGTCGTTGTTGGAAAAATGTTGAATCTGTTTATTTACATTACCTCAACGAAGGTAGATTATGGTTTGGTAAAAATGGAGTCTCTGTTCCTCGACAAAAGACTTATTTGTCCGAATCGCAAGGACAGGCAGCTTGGACATGGTGGACAAATGCAGAAGTTGGACATAATCAAGAGGCTAAGAAAGAAATTAATGAACTTTTCGGTGCGGAAAATGCATTTGATACTCCTAAACCTGAAAGATTAATACAGAGAATAGTTCATTTATCAACAGATCCAGGAGATATTGTCCTTGATTCTTTTGCCGGTTCAGGAACTACGGGAGCTGTAGCCCACAAAATGGGACGAAGATGGATAATGATCGAGCTTGGTGAACATTGTCATACTCATATCATTCCCCGAATGAAGCGAGTAATTGACGGTACAGATCAAGGTGGCATAACCAAAGAAGTGAATTGGCAAGGCGGTGGTGGTTTTAGGTATTATCGTCTTGCGCCGAGTTTATTGGAAAAGGATAAGTTTGGAAATTGGATCATTAACAAAGAATATAATGCTCCTATGTTGGCTGAAGCGATGTGTAAGCATCATGGATTTACTTATGAACCAGACGAAGCAGTTTATTGGAAACAAGGATGGTCGACTGAAACAGATTATATCTATACAACAACTCAGTTAATGACAAGAGAACTTGCTACACAAATTCACGATTCATTAGGTGAAGGTGAGACGTTATTAATTTGTTGTAAAGCATTTAATTTGAATGAAGTAGATTTTCCAAATATAACATTCCAAAAAATTCCTGCTTCTATTCTCAATAGATGTGAATTCGGTAGAGATGACTACAGCTTGAATGTTGCACAGCTTCCTCAACCAGAAAAGTTGGAACAACTGGAGCTGTTCAGTGAAGGGGAAGGATTATGAGCAAACTTATAAACGCTATATCCGCTAGACTTAGCTTGCGAAATCCACAGAAAGAATCATTAGAAATACTTTCAGATATTGTTGATACTACTGAGCTTGGTAATTACGACAGTCAAAGCTTACTAATGGAATTGGATAAGGTGAAATCTTTGTATCCATCTGTATCTGATTTTGAGCGTGAGTTTCCATCATTATGTTTTGCCTTAGCGACTGGTGTCGGAAAAACGCGATTAATGGGAGCGTTCATCTCTTATTTATATCTAAGCAAAGGAATTAAAAATTTCTTTGTCCTTGCGCCGAATCTCACGATTTATAACAAGCTGATACAAGACTTTACTCCCAATACACCAAAGTATGTGTTTAAAGGAATAGCTGAATTTATTACTGTGCTTCCTGTTATTATCACAGGTGACAATTACGAAGATGGACTGGGTAACCGCAATCAATACAGTATGTTCAATGATGAAGTTCACATTAATATTTTCAACATCTCAAAAATTAATTCAGAAGTACGCGGTGGTAAGGCACCGCGTATAAAGAGACTCAAAGAATATATTGGTGACAGTTATTTTAACTATCTTGCTTCCTTACCTGATTTGGTGCTATTGATGGATGAATCTCATCGTTATCGGGCTTCTGCTGGAATCAAAGTATTGAACGAATTAAAGCCAATTCTTGGATTAGAATTAACGGCAACCCCGCAAGTGGAGTCAGGCAATCGAGCTATTCCTTTTAAAAATGTGATATACAGTTATCCGTTACATAAAGCAATGGAAGATGGATTTGTTAAGGAGCCAGCCGTTGCTACTCGTGAGAATTTTAATGCATCACAATATTCAGAAGATCAGTTGGAGCGATTAAAGCTAGATGATGGTATTCTGGTACACGAGGAAACTAAAGTTGAATTGGAAGTATATGCACGGCAGAATCACAAGCCGATTGTAAAACCATTTATTCTAATTGTTGCGCAGGATACTACTCATGCGAGCAAACTGATGGATATCATTCAATCAGATGAATTCTTCGAAGGACGTTATAAAAATAAGGTTATAACGGTACATTCCAATCAAAGCGGTCAGGAGAAGGACGAGACAATTCAAGAATTGATGAGGCTGGAAAATCCGGTTTCGGAAACAGAAATCGTTATTCACGTCAACATGCTTAAAGAAGGTTGGGATGTTACCAATCTTTATACGATCATTCCTCTACGTGCTGCCAATTCTAAAACCCTGGTCGAACAATCAATTGGTAGAGGACTGAGACTTCCTTATGGAAAGAGAACTGGCGTTAAAGCTGTAGATAGACTAACGATTATTGCGCATGATAAGTTTCAAGACATTATTGATGAAGCGAATAATCCTAATTCCATCATTCGTAACGGTGTCTATATTGGTAAAGATATAGCACGAGAACAGAAAAAAACGATAACTTCAAATCCAAAGCTCGGGCAAGCTGTTGTTGAACAAGTCCAAGCAAAAGTCAGCGCTGTACAAGCAACTAACAATGATTTCAATCCTGTACAAACAAATGATGTAATGAATGTATTCGAACTTGCTCAAAGAAAGATGAAAAATTATGAGCATCTACCAAGCTCAAAACATTTGGCAACAGGAGAAATTAAGCAACAATTGATTGAAGAAGTACGGTCGGAATATCTCGTCAATCAATTGGACTTGTTCCCAGAACAGACAACTGCTTTGATTGAGCAAGTTGTAGAAGCGTTAGTTGAACAAACGATACAGCATAGCATTGATATCCCAAGAATTGTGGTTCAACCTGTTGGTGATTTGACTTGGGGATATCATAATTTCAATGTAGAGGTTTCAAATGTAAGTTTACAGCCAGTAGATGAACACATATTAATTCAGCATCTAAGAACTCATGAGCGTGAAGTTCTACAACGCAATAACAATTTAGCTGTCGAGGAAAGATTGGAAGATTATCTTGTTGCTGCACTTATCGATTATTCAGATATTTCTTATGATGATCATTCTGCGTTACTCTATAGCTTAAGCAACCAAATGGTTCAACATTTACAAAGTTACTTGACTGACGAGCATGCAGTTCGGAATGTTTTACAGTATAATCGAGGGCGATTGGCTGAACTTATTCATTCGCAAATGAAGAATAATTACTATGAAACCGCAACTGCTTATGAGGTACAAGTAAGCAGAGGTTTTACAACTTTTAAGCCAGTAAGCTATACAACTTTGTTAGCAGAAGGCGTGAAGCCCTTCCGTCAGCCAGTTGAAGATAAATCTCGTATTCGCAGCATGGTTTTTGGCGGGTTTATTAAGTGTCTCTACCCTGAACAGAAATTCGATTCGGATAGTGAACGCAAGTTTGCAGTCATATGCGAGAATGACCCTAACGTCGAAAAATGGTTGAAACCATCTGCTGAGCATTTCAAGATTTATTATAACCATAACAGTATCTATGAGCCTGACTTTGTTGTTGAAACTAAAACAGGAAAGTACATCTGTGAAATCAAGAAAGAAAAAGAAATGGAAGATTCCACTGTGCAAGCCAAAGCGCGCGCAGTTTTGGAATGGTGTACGCACGCTTCGAAACATGAGTTGGAGCATGGTGGTAAGAAATGGAGCTATCTCCTTATTCCCCACTCTGATGTTCAAGAGAATATGACTCTTGAAGGTCTTAAGTCGCGGTACTTGTTCAAGTAAACATTTTTTGAATAATTAATGTACTTTACCCTATAACATTGAGCGAAATGTTATAGGGTATTTTTCTGCTCTTACGTCTAAGTGCAGAATATTTTGTGAATAATAAAAGGAAATTATAAAGCAATCTTGAATACTTTTTATGATGAGATAGTTCTTTATCTATTGGTGAAAGGTGGTGAGCGCATGAACGAACAGATTATTACTGCGGCAATAAAAGTACTAGAAGAATATCATGGCTTCGCACGCACAAAAGATTTTATTACGGCTGGTATATCGCCTTATTACATAAAAAAGCTGGAGTCCATTGGTGAAATTGAACGGGTGAAGCAAGGGGGTTACCGTCAGGCTGGTGAAGTGAATGAACCGCCTAATGAAATCGTTGAAGTATCGAAGCTGGTTCCCAAAGGGGTTATTTGTCTCCTCTCTGCTCTTTCCTACTATGAACTGACAACCTATAACCCTTGGGAATACCAAATTGCTATTCATCGTGGCAGTAAAAAGCCAAAGCTTCCTGATTATCCTCCTATCAAAGTTATTTATTTGGCAGATGCTCAGTACAGTATTGGAATTGCTGAAGTTAATGTTGATGGCTGTATTGTTAAAATTTATGACCGTGAAAAGACAATTTGTGACATGGTGCGGTACCGTGAGAAGATTGGAATTGATTTGATGAAGGAAGGGCTGAGGAATTACCTTCAATCTCCCTCTAAAAATATTACTAGGCTTGTTTCTTATGCAGACAAGCTAAGAATTCGAACTGTTTTGCAAAAATATCTGGAGGTGCTGATCTGATAACTAAGATTTAAAAATAACACTTGACATCCAATAGGTTCTCCATATATGATGCTGATCAACAAATCGAGGAAAGAAGTGAAAAAGCAGCTACCTCGAAGCGTTGAAATATATTGAAAAGTACATATATCAAGTAAGTAACATACAAAAAACCATTGGAGGAATTTATTTATGTCAAGTTTATTTTTAAACAAACTCAGTAAAGAAACAACAAATTATTCAGTCAGTAGAAAAGAAATAAATGGCTGTGCAAGTGAAGGCTACATATTTACATCAAATGAAATTGAAGTTGCATCTCTTGAAATACTGTCCATTGCTATGCAATTAATTCAACAACCAATTGTACAAACCGTCGAGGTACATACTCCAGATCAAACCGTTTCCTTTGCTTTAATAAAAACGATTAATGAACCAAATAACTTTGAAATTGTTAACGAAGAGCAGGCATATTTTTTTAGAAATCATGATTCAACACAAGGTAAACAAATTAACGAAGCAATAATCAAATTAACAACATTTGATATTCCTTCTAAGCATTTGAGAAAAATGTCTGGTCATTTAAATAGTTTCAAGGATGTAACGGACTATTTCTGCTCTAATTATATTTTACCGTTGACGCAGACATATCCTGAATATACTCCTAACCCAGCAACCATTACTGACTTTCAACAGCAGCTCATTAATTGTGACCAAGTTGAGTATCGTGTAAAGCAACTAATTGTACATGACATGGAGAGCAAGTATTTTAATCTTGACATGATGCTAGGAGAAAAAGGCATTGCTGATTTAGTACATAAAGTAAATGAAAGCCAAGCTGGAAAAGTGGTAGGGATTTATTATATTGACGCACAACTGAACGAAACCGTTTGTACAGTACAGAAGGATTCACATGAGCATCTGGCAATAGACTTTTGGGCTGAACAGGACGTTCATGCAAGAGACATTGAGTCTATATTTGATATTAATTGTGATTATGTTTCACTTCTGGTGGAGCTTAATAGAACAGATTTAGAAAGCTTAGCAACTATCAAATCAGGTCAAGAGGCTCTGCAATACATTTGCAAATAATAGAAGTAACCATGAGGACACACAATTTTGATTGTGTGTCCTTTTCATGTATAAATAGATACAGAATGTTCAACTAGAGAGCCATCTACAAAGAAAAAATAGGTTACAGAATGTAAAAGGAGATGAGCCGATTGGACTTTACCCTATACCTCAAACAACAGGAGATGCGGCAGAAAACAATTGTTGGTTACACTGCTGTAATTGCTGAATATGAAAAATGGCGAGATGCCCTTCCTGATTCATCCGAAGTTGTTACTCAGTTACTTGTAGTGGAATATAAATCTTATTTGAGGACGATGAAAAAAAACCATCCTAAAACAATCAATCGCAAACTTGCTGCCCTACGTAAATGGATTCAGTTTTTACAAACAACAGGGCAGCTAAAAGAAGTCATTACAGTTAAAGATGAAGCATTAGCAGATATGGAGCGGTGGCAGGAACCTAAATATCTCGGCAAAAATCAAATTCGAGATATTCGGAAGGGTATTGAAAAGGAACCTAGCGTTTTTTTGCGGAACCGAGATAGATGCATGATTTACCTTATGCTATATCTTGGCTTACGACAGGAAGAAATGCTGAATCTGGAGCTTACGGATATAATTCGTACACCAGGCAAGCAAAAGGTTATCGTCCGAGAAGGTAAGGGCGGTTTTTACGGAGAGTTAGCGTTAGAAAGTGCTGAACTACGCGGAGCCATAGACCAATGGATTGCTGCACGAGCCAAAAGCAGATTTGCAGCTAGCTCATACCTCTTTGTCAGTCAAAAATCAGCCCATGCTGGTAAACGTACAGCTGTTAAAATGATTGAACGGGTCAGTAAGACATCAGGAGTTGAATTCACCTGTCATCAGTTGCGCCATACCTTTGGAAAACGCATTATAGACGAAACAGGAAATATCAAAAAAGCGCAGGAGCTTCTACGTCATAAACATACCTCTTCGACAGAAATTTATACGATGCACCGTAAAGAAGAATTGAATGATGTGTTACGAAAACTTGATGATGTAATGTAAAAACAAAGCACAACAAGCCAAGCTAATTGCAAGCTGATAAAAATCAGTGCAATTGCTTGGTTTTTTTATGGAATGTCAACAGATAAACATATCGAATAGATTACATTTGTCAGGTACATTGAATGCAATGAGTCGTTTATACAGAATGGCGGTATAAGATATAGCAGTTAAATAGTTTGTATGCAATCTGTTTGTTTTATTTCATGTATTCGCTATATGCACTGTATATAATACTTGCATTGTATCTATTGTATCTGATAGATATGATATGATTCGGTATTTCAAACACTTGGATTGCTGTCACTATACTTAATATACACCGTCAATGCTAATCACTACATTCATGAAATGAATATAGGCAACCACATCTTAATTGCCTTAATAACATCAAATTACCATATAAAAGTTGCTTTGTTTCAAGAAAAAACAGGTAGATTTCGATAAAAAATAATATCTGCATGAACAAGCTTATTAATAGTTTCAATACTTAGTGGTTGATTACCTTGTGATTCCAGCTTATCTAAATAATATACGATAGCTTCAGCTTCGTTATTGGTTAATCGCTTATGGTAAACATAAATAAACAAGCCGAATGCATAAACACGATGAATAACAATTTCGCTTTCCAAGATGAAAGCACTCGATTTCTTTTCAGCAAAAAATAAATCTACATAACTCAGCACAATAATAATAATGACGGGTGTAAGCCAATAAACCAAGCTGAAATCTATCCAGACCATTAAGTTGAAAATAACGAACAGGACTGCTATTGCCAGCAACAGAGATAATTTCTGGTTGGTTAAATGTAACCTTCCGTAATACTTCATAGAAAATCCATTTCAGCTTGCTCATTTAATATTAGCAGTGCAACATCATGTTTCGACAATTGTTCCGAAATTTGAAGAAACCTGTCGTGATAAAGATGCAAAATATGATATGACTGTACAACCAAAACATCAATTTTCATAGAGCCATTCAAGATAGGTTCAAGCTTGGGTCGTGGAGCATCTGATTTTGCAATATCTTTTAAGACAATGACATCTCCATAAGGAACCTGATAATGAAAACAAAACTGCTGTAACGTAAGGTACTGTTTGTTAATGGTTCGTGGGGTTTCTCCTCGCATGTAAAAGGCAACTTTTAAGTTAGTTAAATTCATTTGGAGTGCGCCCCTCCTTCTTACTTGTTGATTGATATGGCTTGATCTTTTCAAGCTCTGCAATGACTGTCTCATCATCAAAAAAATGAATATGTCTTACATCTGATTGTTCACGATAGAGCTGCTGATAACGGTATCGGTATCCTTTTCCAACGTTAGGGAATAGTTCGGGTGTTTTATGCATGTGTTGTAGCAATTTATGTTCTATATGTTTGTATAGCACGGACAGACCAATTAGAAATATTGCGAAAATCATTGTGTTATGTGGTGTTATAAACTCCATTGTTTTTCCTCCTCTTTTCACAATCCAGTTTTATCCAGTTTATCTATAGGGACCAGTATAGCTGCTTCTTCCTCTCTTGCCAAGGCTAGATATCTCTATTACTCACACTCTTCTTAACCTTCTTGTTTTAATGATGGTCTGGTTCTTAAAAGAAAGAAATATAGTTTTGTGTCTCAGGTGGTTATGTCCCAGATGCTTGTGTCCCAATCAAGGAATAAATCTGGAATTTGACTTTACTTTTTGCACATATATAATAACTCTACAAATTTCATCTGTCAGGTTTTGTTCAACATAATGCACCTTACAGATAACCCATAAATTGAAGGAGATTAGATATATGTCATATTACATAGAAGAACAAATACAACAACATAACGATGCATTACTAAACCAAGTCAATAGACTAATTATTGGTGAACGTACCGGTTATATTGAGCAATATGGAGAAGGGGAACAAACAAGATATCGTACCTCTACAAAAAAGCTTGTAGATAGTACTGTAAAGTCGCATCTAGCTGGAAAGAAAACCGTGGGTTGTTTCTACATCGGGAATTCAAGTAAATTCCTATGCTTTGATATTGATGAAAATGACCCTGCTATCCCGAAACAAATGCTTCAATTATTAAAAGAGACGGGTTTCATGCCACAAGATCTACACGTGGAGTTTAGCGGTTTAAAAGGATGGCACATCTGGTTGTTCTTTGAGGAGCCGGTTCCCATATCTAAATTAGTGTCTTTTGGTAAATATATTATCGGGCAGCTTGGAACTAAGGGGAAAAAGATTGAACTAAGACCAGAACAAAAAGAGAAAAGTCGTGCCATCAAACTACCATTTGCGATACACAGAAAAACAATGATTCGTACAACCTTTATACAGCATGATTTGCAACCAATGGAGGATACCGTACAATATTTTTTAAATATCCAGCCGATACATAAGGAACATTTTTCTATTCTCAATCAAATAGTAGAGAACGCTCCTGTTCCTGAAGATACAGTGACCTTAGGACGTTCTACCAAGCAAACCAGCAAAGCAAGTAAACCAATTTCATCTCCTGTAGCTGAGGCAGATGAGTTAAAAAGTACTACATTGTCTGTGGTAGCCCAAAATTTGCTCCATAATGGTATTCCTGTGCGAGATGCTGCCGATACAAAGGGAAGGCATCATTATCAGTTTCTAATCGCGTTATACTATAAGGAGCAAGGTTTCTCAGAGTCGGAAACCATTCAGAAAGTAACCGCATGGGCGCTCAATGAAAAGAAAATGAATCGCTCGCAAAGCAGCCAGCAAGAAATTAAACAAGATGTGAAAACAGATGTTCATCATATTTATGTGAAAGATAAAAAGTTTTTTGCTACAAGAGCTAAAGAGGTTGTCTTTTATGAGGAAGATATTCAAGCAATGGAAGAAATTCTTGACCCCGTTTTACAGCAAACAGCATGGGCTATTCTTATTCTGGGACGCATGTATCATGAAGATGGTCAAATCCATTTTTCCATCAGGCAACTGGAGAAAATGACAGGCATTAGCCGTAATACTGTTCATCGAAGAGTAAAAGCTTTGATAAAGTCGGGTATGTTGGAGCTAATAGAAAAAGGAAGTTATAAGAAGGAGAAGTCATTGGCAAGTCTGTACAAGATTCCTGCCCTGTTGAATCAAAATATGGAGGAGTCGTTTACCGTATTTGTTCAATCTTCAACATGGAACGAAATCTATCAGGAAGTGCTTGTTCAGCTTTATAAGTATTATATGATGCTTAATATGAAGCAGGAAAAAGCGCAATGAGGATATTGTTTTGTGACCAGTCCATGCTACGTTTTGGTTTTTGCATAGTAGAGATGCGTTGTAACTATTGTGAAGTTATTGTTTATGGCTTATTGAAACTGAATGGAAAGCTACACTACATAGAGCGTCTTCAACAAATTGAAAGATGGTTAAAATGCCTAATAGAAGATTACAGTATTGATGAAGTGGTCTGCGAGGAGATTCAATTTCAGCACAACGTGCAGACGTTTCGCAAGCTGGCTATATTGCAATATGTCATTGAGATGATATGCTATCAACACTCCATTCGTTTCCCTAAGCCATTACAGGTGCATGTCTGGCGAACGAAAGGAGTAAGGCAGATTTTGAGATTAACAAACGGTAATAAGCAGACATTGTTTCAGTTTTTAAACAGCTATCTTGGCTCCCCACCCTACTTCGATACCAACCAGGCAGATGCACTTGGCATGGCGATATATTGGTGCAACAAGCATGATGAAAACTTACCATTGGGAATGAAGAATGCAATTCAGCTACAAATAAAGGGCGAAGGAATATGTTAATTCCTAAGCCCTTTTATTCATGAAAATCTGAAACTGTTTGGTAACTGCAGCTTTTTTATCATCGGTAATAACAGCAGTCTGGCTAGTATTTTTGAAACGAATAATGTTTTCTTGAATACTTTCAACCTGATGCAGGTTTATGAGGCAAGAACGATGTGTCAGAACAAAATCATGAAACAATAAGTACTTCTCATATAATTTTATTGAAATCCTGGACTCCAACTGCCCCTGAGTAGTATGCACATATACAATTCGGTTGACCGATTCAATCAGTAAAATATCATGTGGGGTGTAAAGTTGAATTTCATTTGAAACAACAGGGACAAACAAACCGCCGCTAGATGTAAACTGTGCTTGCTTAATGCTCCAACGTTGCTTATCAAGCCCTTGTTTTACTCGTTCGAGTGTGAAAGGAGCTTCTAAAGTATCAACAATGCCTAAATCGGCAATATAGGTTGCTGAAAGAGTCTGATTCGTGATAAGAATGGTCGGAACTTGGTTGCCACGCAAACGAAGCAACTGATAGGATTCAATGAGGTTTATCGCTTCATCTGCACTGTGACACAGAAGTACAGCATTAATACTGGGCTGATGGATGATGTTCTCCATATATTCTTTGGAGGTCGCAACAACACCAAAAATTTCTACATTCGGTATGCTTGTTAGTAATGCATAGAGAATTTCATAACGCTTAATGTCTCCAACGATAAGGAGTCGTAATTTGATTTCATACATATAAGTCACCTAATCTTGTATAAATGCCTTAGCATATTAGTTCTCTCATTTTGTGTTCCAACTGATTCATCATATACTTGGATAGCCTTCCAAGCGGTTTTACAAGCCGTGCTTGCTTATCAATGGTCATAATTTTACTTACGTCCATAGATAACTTAAAAGAGCCTTTGGCTGAATATCCTGTTAACTGTTGAACAAATAGCGGATGACTGTCTGCGCCACTGGCAGCTATGACCTGAAGCGTAGGCGAATGCAAATTGCCCACATTGTTTTGAATAATAACTACTGGTGCAGTCCATTCCTCGTCATGTATTAATTGATTTAGCGTAGCTAGAAATACATCTGCTCGCTTGGCAGGTATGCTTCCGCATATACATCTCTTATTTGCATGAATAACCACTGTATTGCAGCTGGAACAAATCATTCTGCATCCTCTCCTTATACTAAAACTGATTAGTTTTAGCATGAATAAAGAGAAAATCAAAATGGATTATATCGCTATATTTATTTTAACCTGTTAAAGCCTGAAACTGATGTTGAATTGGGAGGGATAAGGGATAACTTGTTCACACAAGGGCTATAGCGTTTTAACCAAAACTGGTTGGTACAAACAAAATAATTATAAAAATCCGATGCCTATGGAACATAAAAAAGCCCTCGATTGAGGACTGGTTGGAAATAGATGATTAAATTTAATTATGACTCACTGGCTCGTTCTCTCCATTTGATAGCTTCTGCTCGATGATTAGCTTGCTCGTACAGGTTCGCAATTTCATGTAAGATAGCGGCATCATCCTCATTGAACATAAGGGCGTACTTGAAATAAGTGACAGCTTCCGTTAATTCGCCTCTGCTCAAAAGGTAAGCGGCTTGTTCTTTGGCTAAATACAATAGCTGTATTTCTGCTTTGGTTCTAATATGTAAACTCCAGTCATGATTGAGGTAAATAAACATCGCTGGCGTAGCATTTTGAAAAATCTTTTGTACAGCATCGAATTTGATAGGCTGCTCCTTCTCATTTGTAGCTTGAACCAATCTATTTAACATGATTTGCAAATCTGACTGCACATTTCCTCGTAGAGCGACTTGTTTTTTATCAATAAACAAAAACTGGTTTTCATCGTTATTTAACAGCTTCTTTAAGTGAACCAAACAAACCCTTAATTGACCTTTGGCTTTCGTTGCATCCATTTCCCCAAAAATATCAGCGCAAAGTTGCTCCCTTGAAACAGATGGGTTAAACAGCAAATAGATGAGTAAATCTTTAGCATATCTTCTTCCCCACCCATATGAAACATGAACATCATCAATCAGGACATCAAATCTTCCAATGAGATTAACGGTAAGTGTGGCATCTGCCTTCAGTTCCTGTGATTCTCTTAATTGAAAAAAATCTGCATGTAAATGTTGAAGTAAAGGATCTGCTTGAATTTCTTCTGAATGCTGTGAATAGCTGTTCAAGAATTTCTGAATCTGTCTAAAGGTTTCTTCGGGTTGGTCATAGAAAACCATATTGGACGCATCGTAAATGGTCATATACCGACAAACAGGATTAGCAGAAGCAATGAGACTTGATAGGTAAGTTGGATACATCACATCCTTTTCCCCCGTCAAAAACAGTAGCGGTATTCGCTGTTCTTTAAACATCGCTTTGATTTGAAGGTGATGATGCAAAAAGTAATCAATCAGCTCGTAATAAACATCCACTGTGGTACGAAAATAGGACTCATACAGCTTGTTTAATTCAGGTGTCCCTTTTTGAAACAAAGTGGCGTATGAAAGAACGTGGTCTGCAAGAGCTTGTATAGAGCTGAATGATTTACGATAGCTGGTGTACTTATTCACACTGTCCTCATTCAAGAAAAGGGGAATTGACAGCAAAACGGATGATTGAACCATGTTAGGGTAGCATTTTGTAAAATATAGAGCAATAAGCGCACCAGCTCCATGAGCGATAACATGTGCTTTTTTGATGCATAAGAGAGTTATGATTGAAAATAAGTCATCTACAAAATTAACATCGTTAAAAGGCTCGTTCCCCGTACTCGACAGCCCATGTCCTCTAAAGTCATATCTCAAAATATGATAATTCCCCATGAAAGGAATCATACGGTCCCAGGTTCTTAAATCAAAGGCTAATCCATGTATAAGAATAATCGTTTCTGTTTTATCAGAAGCGTTGGTTGCAGGATGATATTCATAATATAAATCCACGTCATCTTTTGTGAAATAAGGCATAGCTGTCCTCCAAATGAATTTCTTAGTAACTACGTTACTTTAGTATAGATGGTACTATGGCGAATTGTCTCGAAATATGTCGGAAAGTGTAACGGAAGTGTAGCGGTGATATGCTAAACTGCTTGATAGAGAGAATATAAAGCTCGATTCAAGCATCGTTACTCTGCCCATTCTAATCATATTGGAGTCTAAGACAAACATGGCACTAAAGAAACCTAAGATAGCGTTTTTATTTATTATGGCTTTCATTCTTATTGTTGGTCTAATTGCGTTGAAGGTAACGAGTACTTATTTTTCTACCTATAGAACGGCACAGACCTCGTTAGCTGAGCAGTATCAGCGAATTATGATGGATATATCCTCCGGTTTGAATAAGGATGTCTACAGAAAGCTACTTGATGCTGGAACGAAGGATAATGAGTACTATAGTAAAGTGAGAAGCTACTTGTATGACTATCACCAAAAGATTCAAGCCTTATATATTTATACATTGCAGTTTGAAGCAGATCGTGACCGCTCAAAAGTAATGGTAACAGCGACTCCACCGGAAGTTCCTTTGGGAACGGTAGAAGCAACAATACCTCCTAAACAGATCAGGCAGCTTAAAGAAGGTAAGCCAACTTATACAAATGTCATTGTCGATAAAGAATATGGAACGTACTTATCTGTGTTTGCGCCATTATTTGATGAGGAGGGTAAGGTAACGGGGGCAGTAGGGGTAGATATTAGTGCCGATTCATTAGAGCAAATTGGTAGCAATATTATTAATAACAATATGACTATTCTGGCGATAGATGTTTTTTTTGCAGTGCTTTTGATGTTACTTCTTTTTCTATTTAGGTTGTGGTATAAGAAGCGTTATAAGGAAGAATTAAAAGAAACAGAACTAATGTATATTGCCGAACTTGGAAACGTAATTCATTCGCTGAAAACAACACGTCATGATTTTAACAATCATTTTCATGTTGTCAATGGGTTATTAAGCATGAACCGCATGGACGAAGCAATTCAATACTTGAACTCACTACATAAAGAAACGAAGATCGTAGATTTGTCGATAAGAGTAAAGCACCCTGCTCTTTTAGTGCTGTTTCATAGTAAATGGGAACTGGCACAATCCAAAAACATAAATATAAAGTTTGAAGTAGATCAAAGTAATTATTCAAGTATGGAGACGGCTGATCTGGTAAAGGTCTTTTCCAATTTAATTGACAATGCGATTGAAGCTACACAGGAACTCCCGCTGGATATGAGAGTTATTCGTATTGTATGCAAAAAGCTGGGAAGCACCTATGTTTTTCTTGTTGAAAATCCTACTAGTCTTACATTAACTGAAAAAACATCTCTATTTAAGAAGGGCTTTACAACAAAACAAATACAAATCGAATCAGGCAAGCCATCAAGGGGCAATGGGCTGTCTATTGTACAGATGGTTGTGGAGAAATATAAAGGCGAGCTTTATTACCAATATGAAAAGAGTAGGCTATTAATACAGATTACAATACCAACTAACGATTAATAAGTAAGAGGGGATATTATGACTTTGCTTCCGTTAAATATTCTTATCGTAGAAGACAACCCAGGGCAATTGAACCTTCTCATGGCTCAGTTGGCTTCAATGCCGCATGTTAAGATTATAGACTGTGTAACAACAGCGAAGGAGTATATCAACGTTCTAACCGTTAACAATGCTATTAATGCTGTTTTACTTGACGAAGAGTTAGAGGGAAGTATGAATGGGTTAGAGGCATATGGATTGCTGCAAATTCGGGGTAAAAAGGTTCCTACGATATTAATGACAGGTCACGTCCCGTCAGCCAGTCACGCAGCTGATTTAGGCATAATAGATACGTTGGAAAAGCCATTTACGCAAATTAGACTGAATGCGGCATTGAAAAAATTGAGTCACCATATCCATCATCAACGTTTCTTGGCTAGTGGCGGCGTTTTTGTACCCGTCATATCGGACCAAATTATTCAGTTAATGCCGGATGATATTTATTTCATTGAGTCGATTAACCGCACCATTTATGTACATACCCATACGAATATTTATGAGACGAAGGTTCCGCTAAAGTTGTATGAAGAATACTTGAGTGAATGTGAATTTGTATTAACGCACCGCTCTTGCTTGGTAAATTTGAAGAAAATAGAGCAAATCGGTGGTGATACCATACAGTTTCATGACTTCGAGCGTAAAGCTATTGTTTTAGAGGAAAAAGCAGGAGACATTATTCGATTATGGAACGCAAGTCGTGCTACATGGCAGGCAACCCTAATGTAAAGCACAAGAAGAGCTGAGAGACAAACTCCCAGCTCTTCTTGTGTTTTATGGAGTTGGTGTATCTAATACCTCAACGAAACCTACAGCTAGGTCATTTTGGTCAAAAAATACGATACGATAGTAGTTCCCACTTTCAGATGCATAAAAATGATGAATCGTTTCTCCAATGGAACCTTTGGCAACCATGCTTCCACGTTCCGTAGGTTTTACTTCATCGTAGCTGCGATTACTCGTACTGGATTGATTCGACCAACTGTACGTGTAATAGGCGAAATTTTGAATTTCGGTTGGTAAAGACGAATGATTCAACAACAGTTTAAAGCCTGTGGTTGCATAACTGTAGCCATATTTTTGAGCCTCAGCAATTTCATCAGACGTAAGGGCTGAGACGGTCAATCCTGTTGGATTCGCAATTACAGTTACAGGTGTTGCGTTATAAGCCTTGGCTACCCGCGGCGAGGATTCATCAATAGAGAACCACAATGTTCCATTTTGTGCTTGAGCGCCTAAGTTGGAAATAGATACTAAGATGGACACATTTGGTGATGAAGATATTGGCATCTGCTTGCTCTCTAATAGATTACCTCCGACTTCAGCATCATAGACACTAACAGTGACGCTAGGCTCAATACCCGATAGCATAAAGGAGTTAGAGTCAACCATTTGAATATCTGTTGAGTCAAACTGTGAAGGGTCTCCTACAAGGTCTTTGAAACGGAAAATGACCAAGTTATATTCTTTAGCAGACTGCTCGGTTTTAACGGTAATTTTTACAGATGGTATAACCCCAGCAGGAATCGATATGTTATACGTACCATCCACTTGAGTAATGAGTGTTGAATTTGTTTCTCCAGGAATAGACGGATTGATTTGCCTTACTTCAATCGTTGTCCCAGCAGCGCTTGTCAAATTGAGTGCCACTTGGTTTACGTTATTAGCGATGTGCGTCTGGTAATGATAAATATTAGGGTCGAATCCAGTTCCAATTACACCAATCCCATGTGTATCCAGTTGAGTTAGCTCATAGTTACCAATGTTTAATTGGCTAAGATTCAAGTTCTCAGAGGTTACCGTAATAGTTGAGCTTTGGGCAATAATTGAGCCAGTTGCCACATCCTCTACTTGAATCCGGAACGTATAAACACCTGATTTAGCTACAACATACCACTTGTTTGCAGTGTTTAATTGTTGCATTAAGGTATCAATTGTACTTCCTTGAGCCGAACCAAATCCTGTCTTCAAAATATCAGCCCAATGTGCTGAGCTGCCATCATGGTAGGCAAACAGCTGGATATCATCAGCGGAAGCGCCTTGTGAAGCTGTAAGTGTAGATGCTGTAATCCGAACATTACCCGAATAATGCTGACCATTATTTTGAGTTACAGAAAACGTGGGTACAAAATAAGGCTTGTCCTGAAAATAATAAATATCGGAGATGGTAACACCATTATTATCAATCAGCTGATTATTAGCAGTTACGTTTAGCATCGTTGCAGTTCCTGTTACATGCACTTGGGAAGGAACTGTTAATCCATATTGATTGACTGTTGGTTGAGGGGTTATTGTACCACCGCCTGTAGAACCGCCACCGCCAACTGTGGTTCCGCTACTATTGTTAGGGGGTGTAGGCGTAGGTGCCCCTGTTCCTTCTGATTTCACAGGCGGTGTTTCAAATGATGAACTTTTAGCATTTTCATTAATAATGGCGTTTTCGATTGTGCCTTGTCCTGTTAGTTTAATTGCTGCGTCCAATACAAGCTTTATAATTTTTGCTTGCTGGCTCAGATTCATATCAATTTGCCCAGCCTGTTCATTTACATTTAATTGGTTGATGGAGCCAGTAGGGATTTCAAGTCGAATCGATTTGGCATCAATATCTACCGATTCAAATTGCCCAAGCAATTGTACTCTGGAACCTTGTGGCAGCTCCTGAGCCAGTTTTATATTTGTAAATCCAGTACCTGTCGCATGATCTTCTTCAATCTTGACAGATGATTGTACAGTTACTGACTGAACAGACGTTGCACCCTCGGCAACAATCCGAACGCTTCCGTCCCTTTTGTTTACGATAATGTGAACCAGAACAGAGTCTTTGACATGAATCGAATTTTCACCACCACCTGCTACGGTCGTAGTGCCTGTCACTTTAATATTATTGAGGAATACATCGCCTTCACCAATGCCAGCTGCAAGTGTCAAGTTGCCTTCAATTATCAAGTTTTGTAAGATGACACCTGAAGTATTAATAACGACATTGCCCTTAATAGTTTCGGTTCCAGTTGCAGGACCATACGTTCCTGCGTTGTTAAAAGTCTTGTTAGCTAGATTTGCTTGAAGCGCTCGTGCTAGAGCGATGACGCTCTCAGCTCGTGTAATGCTTCCCTTTGGACGGTAACTTCCGTCTGGATAGCCTGTAATGATACCTTGTGACAACAGGGCAGATACAGCAGGTTTACTCCATTCTGCAATGTCTGTTGTATCGCTAAATTGCTCAAGACTATTTACTGCATCTAGCTTGAGTGACAGCAGTTTTGCAATCATGCTGGCTGCTTCTTCACGGCTAATCTTATTTCCAGCACGTATTGTACCATCCTCATAGCCCGTTACGTACCCTGCTTGCACTGCAATGGCTGCTTGCTCATAAGCCCAGTTTGACTCCTTTAAGTCTGTAAAAGTGATGTCAGCTGTTTCTTTTAACGTAAATGCACGGTTAATAAGTGCCATCAATTCCCCACGAGAGATGGTATCGTTGGGTCGATAGGTTCCATCCTGATATCCAGATAAATAACCAGAATTAATCCATTCATTCAGTTCCTTTTCTGCCCAGTGACTCGTAATATCATGGGATGAAGGCTCTGCCGCCCATGTTGTGCCAATCAATGAAATGAATAATGCCATGACAAGCAGTGAGCTTACACCGATTTGTTTAATTCGTAGCATCGACAAGTTTCTCTCCCTTTTTAGCTAATTTATGCCTGAAGCACTATTACTACTATAACGAGAAGGGCTTAAATACTGGAGATATACTGGTATAAACAAAATACATTTGGTCAGCACCGAAGATAATGGATTGCAGGGGAAGCAAGAGCTTACACTTGGAATAGAAAGGTGTGGTGTTAACAAGTGGGACTTGTTATTAGTGTAATTATTATTTTGGCGGTTTTTATCGGGATTAAGCTGAAATACAAAAAACATAGCCAAGACGAGGTGCAAAAGAAGAGGATACTTCGTTGGCTGGAACATGAGAAAGGGTTCTCACCTGAAACGCTGCAACGCATGCAAATAATGAAATTGCAGCATTTACAGATGGTTATTATGCAGCAAAACTTATTAAATGAACAAGAGATGCAGCGAATCATGTATGACCCCTATTTAAATCAAGGATTGGACATGGTGGTTGATAGGCACTATCACGGAGTAGATAATGGTTTAGACCAACAGCATCATTTCAACAATGATCATAACAATAATGGCTCAGGTAATAATGGTTTTTAAAAAGAGAAAAGCATGTTGGCTGATTAGATGCCGACATGCTTTTTTACGATTAACTCTCAAATGGACCCATCGTTAAAACCTCAATAAGACGAAATTTAACTTGATCTAAATTATCGTAGGACTCTAATAATTTTAAACCAACATCAGATGAATCAATCGCCAAAAGCTCTTTTAATTTTTCATCATCTTTGTTTGCGCTCCAGTCCATAATAAGTAAACCAAAGCGTATATCAGATTGTCCGTAGTAGCCAATACCTTGTATTTCTTCTTCTGTTAGCTTGTCTACATTGATATTGGGATAAAACTGTTCGGAAAGTGGTTGAATTACGTTTCGAAGCTGTAAGGTTAATGGTTCTCTTTCCTTTCGCGAAGGTATCTTTTCAAGAGAATCTATTAATTGTTTTACTTGTTTTGTTGACACAATAAATAAAGATTGATGAGTTGAATGATAAATATGTGATGAGTCAATTGTTATTTTATCAGCAGTCGCAGCGCTCTGAGACTGTTTAGAGGTTTCATTGTTAGATATTGTATCAAATATAGAGTAGTTCCAATTTTTTTGAAAATAGGAATAAACATTGTAGCCCACAAAGCCGATAGCCACTACGATGAGAATAGCAATAATTCCAAGTGGCTTTCCAGAAGAGCTTTTCTTTGCAGGTGTAGACTCTTCCATTTCCAATACGGCAAGACCTGCATTCCTGGCAGTGATTTTTACTCCTCGGTCATTTGAAGCAACGCATACCTTGCCCTTCTCCATACTATATTTTAAATATGCTGCCAGAATTTTATCATCCTTTGAATCGCTGAGACCTAAACTTTTAATCGTATTAAAATCAAGGGACGGTAAAATAGTAATTTGTTGCCCTCGAATTTGAGCCTCTTCAAGGGCTTTAAAAGCACGACGAGCTTTGGCAGAGGTTTCTTTATCGGGGCTATTTTTTAATCCATCCAGTTCTTTTTGAACTTCACGACTGATGATAACCGTCTCTGTTTTTAACAGTTCGAAAGTCTCGCTCGGAAAATTCATTAACATATTGGTGTCAAAGCCAAAAGCTAATCCTTGCCCCTTTTTTAAAGCAAGCGCCTTTTTGTACTGTGCAAGAAATCGACTAACTTGTAATCCGCGCATACCTACAGACATTAACGAGCGAGGTTGGAACATGATACGGAGCAAAGCATCTTTTGCTCCATAAATATGCTTGTACATGAAAAACAGGAAAAGAAATTTGCCAACCACAATTAATATGACAAGAACGAGCATTGAAATAAAAAGAGTCTGAAAAGTAGATGCTCGTTCTTGTTTCCCTTCATGAAATTGTTGCCACAGCGCATCGCTAGCAAACGCAGGAAGACAATAAGTAAAAAGACCAGTAAGTAACGTAAAGATAAAAATAAATCGCTTGTTCATTATGATAACTCTCCCTCTGATATACTTATGTTTTATTGTAAGTGAACCAAGGAAAATTAGCGGAAATACTGGTCGTAACAAACCCTATTTGGTTTTGACCGATTATGAAATTTGCAATTTGCAAATCATTAATAATGATTGACAAACCATATCGCCCCTGATATTATTCGTAATAAGCTCTTTTGAGTGACTACCACAACTTAATGTTTATAATGATACACCCATAGTTTCCGGTGTCGAAAGACACGCGGAGCTGGTGTCACCCATGTTATTTATTTACATGGTGACTTATCGTTTTTGATTTACTTGTGTATCTATTGTTATCTATTAGACGGGAGAAGTCTGCCCTCTAATACAAACAATAGAATACAAGAAAAACGATATACCAGCTCTACAAACGGAATACGATGGGTGTTTTTTATTGCCCGAAAGGAGGTGATGCCAACCACAACTTCATATAAAACCCTCAACGAGGGAGGTGATATCTACTCGCCTTTATCAAAGTAGGTACCCAGTGGCTCTATCAAAGGGGCTATGTGGGGGTGTCGGGTTAGGACTATTCGACAAACTACTTACTAAAGGTACAAAAATAAATCTATCAAACACAAATATAATTTAAAAGAGAGAGGAAAATAAACCATGAAAAAACAACTTAACGGACTTCAACTTAATCGAATCTACCAACGTGACTGTGTAGAAGGCATGAAAATGCTGCCTGATAACAGTATTGATCTCGTGATTGCTGACCCACCTTATAATCTGGGGAACAGCGGTACTAAGCTTGATTTAAAAGAAATGTACGGCTTTAATCAATTTAAAGAAGACTGGGATAAGATAGATGACTTTCCCACATTTAATCAGGCATGGATAAATGAATGCTATAGAGTGTTAAAACCTGGTGGTTCAATAATGGCATATGGAACCCATCATAATCTATTTCTTGTTGGGTATCTCATGGGGGAATCAAGCTTTACCATTCGAACAAAATATGAATGGAAAAAGAAAAATCCATCCCCTAATCGAACAGGCACAGCACCACACTTTGCAACCGAATCTATTATTTGGGCAAGCAAGGGCGATAACAAAATATATAATCTGGATTATGCAAAAAGGATTAACAACAACAAGAACATTACTAATGTTTTTGAAACATCAGCTACACCTCCAAGAGAGAAGAAATATGGCAAATTTCCTTGTCAAAAGCCATTAGAGGTATCCATTCAACTGATTAACCTCCACTCTCGCCCAGATCAAATTGTGCTTATACCATTTTGTGGTAGCGGAAGCGAAGCCGTTGCTGCTCAAATGACTGGAAGAAATTTCATTACCTTTGAAAGGGAATCGCAGTACATAGAGCTTGCCAATATGCGTTTAGATAACACGGATGAATTGAAAGACAAATTGCTTCACTTGATATAGTTTACACGTTCAGAAGTTGAATACAGCCTGTGGCGACACAGTTTATATAGATGCTGCACATTTAGATATAAATTAAAAACCGATTATACTTCAATATTACATGAAAACAGAGCAAACATTCGTTGATGCGGGTTATTGTACAAGACCACCGTCACATAAACTAAACAAGAGGATTTTTTTGAAAGGAGAATGCCCGATGTCAAGGGATTTAAATAAAGCATACCGTATTCATATTCAGGCTGGACAGGGTAATCTCAATGAAATGATTGATGAACTCGCCAGACAGGTTGTTCATAAAAACATAGATGAATTTCAAGCCAACAATTACCGTGTAAAAAAAATCTCGGCTTTGGGACGTGCCATATAGTCAGTAGCTATTTATAAATACGAACATACAGCAATCCCTTTGGCTTGAGCTTGCTTCGCCAGAGGGATTTGCTTTTTTAATACACAAGGAGAATGATTGTTCATGCTAAAAGCAGCCATTTACGTTCGTGTCAGTACAACGAAGGACAGTCAGAAGGATAGCCCCGAGCATCAGCTTGCGGCTTGTAAGTATTATGCAGAGGATATGGGCTGGGAAACCAGTGAAGATATTATTTATGAAGACCGCGAATCAGGCACCAATATCATTGACAGACAAGCAATTCAACGAGTCGTGAGAGATGCTCAGCGCGGCACCTTTCAAGTCATCATCTTTGCCGCTTTATCACGTTTTGCCCGTGACATTGGTGATTCTATCAACCTGAAACGAAAACTGGTAGATGCTTTACACATCCGTTTAATATCCATCGACGATCACTATGATTCCAATTCGGATGGTGAAATGCTTTTTTCCATTATTTCGAGTATCAACCAATCCGTTAGCGAGCAAATTAGTCGAAGCTCTCGTCGTGGTAAACGAGAATCCGCTCGTAAAGGAAATTTTGTCGGTAGCCGCGCTCCCTTTGGTTACAACCGAGTAGTTCAAAATGGCATGAAAGTATTAGTCCCTGATGAAGAAAAACTGAATACCGTTCGCACCATATTCCAACTGTATACTGCAAATAAAATGGGCGAAAAAGCAATTGTAGCTTATTTAAATGATAAAGGTATCCCCTCCCCCAAAAATGGCGTATGGGGCATCACAACAATTCAGCGAATCCTGCAGAATGAAGCCTACATTGGTAAAAACCGTTTTTCCAAATATGAAACCAAAACGGTGTATACGAATGTGAATGATATGTCAGAAAGAAAAAAGGTACAGGTGCAACGTCCAAAAAGTGATTGGTGCTATGCCAACGATGAGCAAACCCATCAAGGTATAATTGACGAGGATACTTTTCAGTTAGCACAAGCTTTGAGATTGGAGCGTGGCGGCGGTGAACGCGGTGGCATTAGGCAAAAAATAAACATTTTTGCTGGTATTATCAAGTGTGCGCACTGCGGTTCCTCCATCGTCAGCATGAAATCCAAAAGTAAGAAGACAGACCGTGAAGGCAGAGAATACCGTTATCTAATCTGCTCCAGACGACGACGACAAGGTGATGTCGGTTGTAATAATGATTTTTGGCTCCCCTACTATCCTTTTCGAGACGATCTAATTCATTCATTGTCTCACACACTTAGAAACATCACCTCAGCTGAGGAATTATTGGAGAAGCACAAAGGACTCATTCAAATTAATCATACTGACCTTGAAAACGAATTAAAAAAGCTTCACAAACGAATTGCAGATAACCGCAAATGCCTGTTCGAATTACGCCGTGAGAAATTATCAGGAGAGTTCCACGATGAACAGCAGTACAACATGGAGAAGGCAATTTATGAGCAGGAAATCGTTCAATTGGAGAAAAGACTGACAGAGGCTAATGAGGAGAAACGCAAACAAACAGATTTAACGGAGCTGTATGAACAGGTGATGGATATGCTGGATGAGTTGCTAGATCTGGATTTTGATTCATTTGACGAAATGCAGCTTATCTTGAAAAAGCTGTTGTCTGAAATTACAGTGAGCCGAGATGGTGAGGTTCAGGTCGTGACGACGTTTGGGTTGTCGTTGCAGGAGTTGGCAACAACAAGTAAAGAGCATGATGAATAACTTATAGTACGATACAGAAAGCTTGGTTTATTGCTTTGATGTTTAGATGCGAGTTAGCTTCTATTCCATTAGCAATGGTCAAGCTTTTTGCTTGTCTAAAAACAATAAATAAAAATAACAGTTGACCAAATGAACCGAGCCAATAAGTTATTTTCTTATGGATGTCTGAAAATGAGAACCTCCTCTACTTAATCTTGGCTTTTGGACATGTGTAAGTACAAACTTGAGAATGAAGATGGAGGAAAATTAAGAGAAAATGTCGAAAGTACTATTTATACATAAATTTCTACAGGAGGTAAAATAAAAATGAAACTGACTCAAGAAGATTTTTATTGTGGTGCTTTTCTCTCGTATCTTCTTAACAATGGTATCGTACCAGCATTATTTGAAGACCGAGCAGCATTAAACAGAAAAGTATATGATTTTACTACTGATAAGGGTGACTTTCGTGTGTATGTTAAAAGTAGTGAAAATCCAGCAAGTAAAAGTGATATGAAAAACAGTTCCATATGGAATTTTCCATTCACAGATGCTCAAATAGATGAACTGAGAACACTTCATGTTACAAATAAACAGCTATATTTTGCTTTTGTATGTGGGCAATCTGAGTTAAAGAACAGTAAAATAGCAGTTATTCCCGCAGATATTGCATTACGGTGTATAGATATTCATAGAGAACGCAAGTATAAAACGCAAAGCATAAAAATTAAGTATGTAAAGGGTGAATGGGATTTTAGTGTTTATGGCACTGCAAGGGATGATAAATCAAATGGACAAGATACTTCCTTTAAGGTTAGGGTTAAAAATATTGACAAACTATTTTCTAGAGAATCTGCTTAGAAAAAGAATAGACCTTACTTCATAGAATTATTCTTATTCTATTCAGGTGGTTTATATTGAAAATATATGGATAGAGGAGAAATTGAGTGTGGAGAAAAATCATTATATCATTGGATTTATGGGACCATCGACAATTGGGAAATCGCGATTAATAAGTGCATGTATTGCTAGTGAAGAACTTGCAAATTACATCCATCATGGTAACAAAATTGGGAAAACAAAAACAAATATTATATATCGAATAAACGCACATAAAGGAAACAGTTATTCATTGAAAGAAAAAGACTGTTTATCTACTTTTTTGAAAAAGAGAGAAATTGATGGAGAAATAAAATATATTTTCAATTTTATTGAGTTTCAAAACCATTTTAAATCGATTGCTGTAACAATTGGTTTTGATGGTATTGACTCTTTTAATGAGGAAATGGATAAAATTAGTGATTTAAAAGAGTGGGTAAGTAGATTTCAAACAGAAGTTAAGAAAGATATAATTTCTAATATAGAAGAATCAGTTGGGAAAACAAATACAGATATACTCATAGATATTTGTAATAAATTTGAGAGTGATCTAAGTTATAATGATCTATTTGATTTGTATATTGAACTAGATGGTTCTGATAAAATTAAGGAGGTCCTAGCTAAATATAATTTGGATTATTTGATTTTAATAGATACAAGAGGGGTATTTGATAATACCGATAAGCTAAAACGAACATTTACAGAAGATTACATACCTGATATTAATATTTTGATGTTCAATGAAAAGGGTATGACAGATCACTTATTTGAGCAAGTTTTTAAAGAAATAGGACCTATGTTTGGTAAATCATTTGAAATTTGTATCCGGACCGCAACACATGTAGATGCAAAAAGTGCGACAGTTGAAAATTGTATTAACCCGAGTCAACATAAATCATTCTCAAGTAAATTTCAAACAATTTTGGAACAGTTAAATTCTAAGAATGTTCTTGAAGGTGAAACTCCGTTTAATATAAGATTACGTGAAAACATAGGTACAATTTTGCCTGAAATACCTATTAGAGAAGATAATGAGCTTACAGTTGAGGAAGATAAAAATAATAATGATAAATACGATGATATTATTTGTATGCTTTTTAACAAAGTGCTTGACTTGAAAAGTAAAGAGGAAGAATCAATTAAATATATTATTGAACAAAGTAAAAACCCTGATTATAAGAAAACATTAATTGATTCAGTTGTTTTAGGTAGAGATTTAAATCTCTTCAAAAAATATGGTGAAAGATGTTATAACGCTGTGTTAGGAGCAGGGGACCACTTAACACCAAAACCTCAAAGCGGTAAAATAACTAGTCATATTGAGAATTTGTTTTTTTACTCGAATTCCTCGGATTGGATAGAGAACGAATACATTTGTAATATTGTGACTTACGAAGCTGCTAACTTGATTGAAGATGCAATCACAGAGGTTCGGGAGAATAGAAATAATTTATCAGATATTAATCTATCTGAATATTTGTTTATACTAAAGAATGTGTTTTATGATACTTTGGGGTTATTGTCTAAGTGGGATGCTTATAATTTTTGGAGCGGTGGGGTTACAAAAAAACGAATACCTAGAATCTATTATGAAAATGCTTGTAAAGAAACGATTAAGTTTTCTGAACAAGGTACAATATATTATACGTATTTTAAAAATAAACAGTTTGATCTAGAACACGCATCAGCCTTATTAAACTGTATCATTGAATCTGTAAAGGATTTAATTAAAGACAAACTAAACATGAACAATGTAATCACTGAAATTGAAACAAATAAAGTACGTTTAGGAAGCTAAAGACTGATTGATATGATGAACACTGAAGTACAATAAGTATAATACCGACGTACTTCAAACCACATCTCCAATGTGATGCAGAAACTCAATGTTAAGGGTCGTTCGCAGGCAGTTGTAGAGCTAATCAAGCTCGGAGAACTGAAGATTTAGCCTGTGAATTACAGTTAAAAATGAGGCAACACAAAAGCCTTTCTCTATCCTTCAGTATGAAGTATGGGGAAAGGCTTTTATGTCTATAAACACTTTATTATGTACAGCAGACAACAACCTTTTCATCGTATTTCCTTTTAATCAGTAATCGTCCGTGTTCATCAATCAGATACGGAATGTCATTTTTCTCTAACGTTTGCGTCATATGTTCAGAACTGTTCTCCATAAAAACATAGTACTCATTCTGCCTATCATTATAATCCATATAAGCGGGTAGCATCACCACAACAGCGACTACAATGGAAGCCACAATCCAAATCCACCTCTTGGTCACTTTAACTGGACCTCCTCTTAACACTTATGTTCCTTCATAAACTCTCTCCATCTTTTTCTCGAAAAAGGCTGATAAAATAACTGCTCTAATTCCTCATACTGTGCCTCATTTAACTGTAAGTACAATGCCTTTTTGGCAATTTTAGCAACAGGTTGTAATGAGTTGGCGCGTCCTTCCACTTTTTGTTTGATCGGCACGTGAAATTGTAACAAGTCTTCGTAACGTTTCCAACCCTCCCAGCTTAACCTGGCTCCGCGGTTCCAGTCGATGGCATAGAGGGCAAAATAATTGTCGGATGTGTCACTACGCTTGGCGGCAATGATCCAGATGTTTGGTACAATTTTATTGCATTGTCTACGATTCATAAAGATTTCCCCTTTATTAATGAAGGCACCATGATAAATAGATATTCGATGTGTGGTGTTATTCCTGTTTCTATATGCACAATTACATACGATTAACTTTAGCAGACTGTGAGAAAACTTCAAATGAAGCGTATCTGGTTATAGCCTACCTGATTCACGTAATACAGCACATCCATTCAAACGAAAAATCCTCTTGCTTTGCCAATGCCCCTTGATTAAAATAAAGGTGTAAAAACTATTTTCTTTATAATTGCAAAATTAATAAAAATAATTTTCATATCAAATATCAAAGAGGTGCTTATGGCAGCCATCTTACATGCGTTGCAGCAAGAATTAAACCATCTGCCGTCTCAAGAAAGACGGATCGCCGAGGTGATACTACAATCGCCGTCGGATGTGCCTGGCATGACGATTAACAAATTGGCAGAGCAGAGTGGGACAAGCGCGGCGACGGTGACTCGTTTTTGCAAATCATTCCACTTCAAAGGTTTTCCCGATCTCAAGATGAAACTTGCCGCCGAGCTGTCGCACTCACCGGGTGAAACGGCCTATCAGGATATTGTTGCAGGTAACCCGTTATCCAAAATCGTCGAGGCTATTGAAGCGAATCATCTGGCATCAATTGCGGATACGACACGATTATTGGATCTGGGTAGGTTGGAACAGGTGGTTCAGCTATTATGTCAGGCCCGGCGCATTGACCTGTATGGTGTTGCTACCTCATCTATTGTTACACAGGATTTTTATCAGAAACTGGTGCGAATCGGCAAAAGCTGTACTGCCTTTTCCGATTCCCATATGCAGATTACATCCGCTTCCTCGCTGGGGCAAGGAGATGTGGCGATGGCTGTGTCTTACTCAGGTGAAACACCGGAGACCATCGATGCGTTGACTTGTGCCAAACAAGCTGGAGCCTCAACTATCTCGCTGACGTCATATGGAAGTAACTCACTCGCTACAGTATCGGATATCCCGCTTTTTACATCTTCTCTCGAAGAGGGGATGCGGCGCGGAGATATGGCTTCACGCATTGCGCTGCTTCATGTGATTGATATTTTGTTTACAGGCATGGTCAGTGCAGATTTTGATCAATTTATACCTAAACTTGAGCAGTCCTATCACAATGTGCAGTCCTATCGTTTCCATCACACCGGAGGTGCTTGACAGATGAATATTCGTATTTTTGAAAATGAAGAAGATTTAAACGCAACAGGTGCAGGTTTGATCGCCAGCTTGCTGCAAACGAAACCTCGTGCTGTACTTGGACTTGCAACGGGAAGTTCACCTGTGGGCATTTACAAGCAGTTAATTACGATGTATCAAAAGGGTTTGGTGAGCTTTGCACAGGCCTCTTCCTTTAATCTGGATGAATATGTAGGCTTGCCTACAGAGCATCGTGAAAGTTACCGCAGTTTCATGAATGAACAGTTGTTCCATCATATTGACATCGATCTATCCCGTACAAATGTGCCGAATAGCGAGGCTGCAGATTTAGTAGCCGAATGTGATGGTTACGAGCAACGTCTGGAGGAGCGGGGGCCAGTGGATCTGCAATTGCTGGGGATCGGACATAATGGTCACATCGGTTTTAATGAACCTGGAACGGAATTGACGGGTCGCACCCATGTGGTGGAATTGAAGGAAGAGACGAGAAAAGCGAACGCCCGCTTTTTTGATAGCATCGACGAAGTACCAGCGCAAGCGATTACGATGGGAGTCGGTTCCATTTTAAAAGCGAAACAGATCCTGCTCATTGCCCGTGGAGAGGAAAAAGCGGAGATTATCCGCGAAGCGTTCATGGGTCCGATCACAACTTCCTGTCCTGCATCTTTGCTGCAATGTCATCCAAACGTAGTTGTATTGCTGGATCGAGCGGCAGGGAGGTTGGTTAGATGACCGAAACCAATCCTAAAGTCAGTGGCGGTGAAGGTGAGAAAAAGATAACGTTGCTCCGCGGCAGACTGTTGCTTGCCGATGAACTGTTGGAAGACGGCCTGATCGCCTGGCGTGCTGGAAAAATCGTGTATGCTGGCATACCGGAAGGTCTGCCTGAACAGATTCGTCGGGAAGCTGGATCACTTCCTGTAAAAGGGGCAGGGCTTATTGTACCTGGATTTATCGATATCCACGTGCACGGCGGCAACGGAGAAGATTTCATGGATGCCAGTCCTGACGTGCTGGATAAGATCACTTCATTTCATAGTTCGCAGGGAACAACAGCAATGCTGGCGACATCCATGACAGCTCCGAAGGAACGTCTGGATCATGTTTTGGCTGAAGTAGACCGCTACCGTTCGGAGGAAATGCCATATGCTCAGCTGGAGGGCGTGCATTTGGAGGGGCCATTTTTCAGTCCGAAGTGGCCTGGCGCGCAAAATCCCGATCATATCGTGCTTCCTGACGTCAGCTGGCTGCAAGGATGGGAAAAGCAATACCCCGGCCTCATTCGCCAGGTGACGCTTGCCCCGGAACGTGAAGGTGCACTTGGGGTCATCTCCTGGCTCCGGGAACAGCGGATAACGGCAGCGCTGGGTCACACGGATGCAACTTACGATGATGTACAGCACGCGGTGGAGGCCGGATTGCATCATGCCGTGCATACGTTTAATGCCATGACACCGCTGCACCACCGGGAGCCGGGAACGGCAGGAGCTGTGTTGAGTGATCCACGTATCAGTGCCGAAGTGATTGCCGATGGTATTCATGTGCATCCTGCGGCCATATCAATCCTTGCTCAATTGAAGCAGGCGAATGATCAGCTTGTGCTAATTACCGATGCGATGTCGGCAGCCGGACTGGATGATGGAGAATATAAGATTGGTGATCTGCCGGTTATTGTGAAGAACGGTGAGGCGCGTTTGAAGGAAGGCGGCGCTTTGGCAGGAAGCACCCTGACTATGGTTCGTGGTTTCCGATATCTTGTGCAGGAGGTAGGGATGAGTCTGGGAGCTGTTTCTAGAGCAGCAAGCTTGACGCCAGCGCGTTTGCTCGGTATCGATTACCGAACGGGTTCCCTGACGAAGGGGAAACAGGCAGATATCGTTTTGCTGAATGAAGACTTGGAGATTGATACGGTGTGGGTGAAGGGCAGAAGGATCGGCAGTGGAGAGGAAATACATTGAACAATATGTTAAAATAGATCTCAAAAAATGAGATCTGCGGATCATCCACGGAGGCATGACCATGGAACGTAACGCCATGTTGGAACATAATCCGTTCATCCCCGTGTTGGCGGAGAAGCTGCACATTCACGGATATTATGCTTTTTATGGGGAGCATTATAATGAGACGGATATGGAGCAGTATCGCAAACATCTGTTCACAACCTTTAATAACATCGTCTGGATTGAGCTGGATGCACGCAAAAAATACATGATTGTGGATCATCGTGGCCGCAACACGGTCATGAAACTGATCGAAGGTATGCTGAATACGCGCAGAACGCTGCGAGCTAATCAGGCCATGGCCGGCTCTGACACCAAAGATGTAGATCAGGAGATAACCCATTTCTCCAAACTGGTGCACATGCTGAAATTCACGACATTCCGTCCGTAAAGTTGGAATAAAGACGGAGTTGGTCAAGGGTGGATGCATGCCTGTAACTTTACCCTAACGCACAGTAGAGTGGGTAACCAAGTAATAACCCACATATGTCGATGAAGTATCGTACCATGCTTAGTTGTGGCTGAACACCTTCGTCATGAAGCAGGGCACTGCGTGCTGGGAGCTGCACGCAGTGCGAATAGTTCACACTTTAAACCGTTGCGGCAAGTGGCGAGTAGCGAGCTAGACTGTGACAATTATGCTTGAAGCTCTAACGATCCTGAGGAAGCTTATTTGACCTATTTCTCAGTGCTCTCAATTCTAACGATCACCAGACACGCTATTTCATGTAAATGAGCAGTTTTAGGGTGTAAAAGAGACGTTCCATCCCAAATAAGGCCTCTGGTGATCGTTAGATTTTTAAAAGGCTCTAAAAGTGTGAAATAAGGTTTGTGGTGATCGTTAGAGCATCAAGTAGCTAGTTTTTGTCTATGTTTTTTGGTGTGCTCCTTATTTTTTTGTTTGGTGCTCTCGTGAAGGGGTTGTGCCTAGCATTGGCACTTCTATTTAGGGGGGTTGTTCTTACATATTTTACAGCTTTACAAAAGATACATTTCAAAAAAGAGTCCTGTCAAAGAATTAAAATGTCCTTTACCAAGGGTACATTTTAGATCTGACAGGGCTCTTTTAATATACCGCATTTAGGTTCACATGAAAGAACGTAATTGGATCTGAACTTTGCAGCTAAGCCAATAGCAAAATAAGAGTCAACCTACGAACTCATTTCTTATCTGAACGAAGTCACAAAACTGCTGAACAGCGTCCGCACATCGTATTGATATTGATGGATCGGCTCAATTGGACGATTGATGCCAAGCAACGTATATATGGCAATCCGTGCAGCGCGCACCGAATACTCTTCCGTGAACACCACGTCGTCTGGAATTTCGCAGAATTGACTGATAAATGCCAGATTCGTTGAACCTTCCGGCACAACTTGAGGCCGGTCACTGTTCAGCCGTGGCATGAATTGCGCGGTGATATACGGCATCATACAAGGGATACAATTGGCTGTTGCCATGATCGCCTCTTGATGCTCCTGAAAATGAAGATGGCCGATCAACTCTTGCATAATCTCTTCCCCGGTACAATCACACATTCTTTTTTTCACATAGTCGCCTACGTTATCAGGATACAATCCATAACCCCAGAAGACTTTGACGTGCTCTGGCTGATTCCGGAAATGCGGCTGAAAAGCCAGAACAACGGACATAAACCAGCTCGAATCTTTGAATGTAACCAGTGCTCCTGTGCCTGCACGGTTGCGTGTGAATTTTTCCATCAGATCAAAGAAGATCGAATCCTGGAAGGTAACCGTAAACGATTCCCATTTGGACTCATCGACATGGTCGTTAAACGAAGACGGATTGCCCAGCATCGGTTTTTTCGCCGCGATGTTCTCCCACAGCTTCCAAGAGCTACCCTTGCCATTCAGTTTTGAAGCCGAAGTCATGGAGCCCAGATCAGCACCTTCTGTCATGGAGCCGTTCGTAACAATGACTAAATCGCCTTCATCAATGTTGATCACTTCCTCGGCGCCATTTCGCCGAACGTGCATACGTGTGACCGTGATTCCGTCGCCTTCTTTGAAATCCAGATCTGTGACCGTGCATTTCAGCGTAAAATCTACGCCGTACGGCTCCAAGTATCGGTGCAGCGGCAGAATGATGGAGTCATATTGGTTGTAGGGTGTACGTGTAACCCCTTCGAGCGTTTGAATTCTTGGAAACTCGTGAAAAAAGCGAAGCATATATCGTTTGAACTCTACCGCACTGTGCCAAGGCTGAAAAGCAAACGTAGTTGCCCACATATACCAGAAGTTTGTTTGGAAAAAGTGGGGTGCAAACCAGTCATTGATTCGCAATTTGCCCAGCGTGTCTTCAGGCGTAATGATGAGTTTGCCCATCGCCAGTCGATCAGCCATATCAAAACCCATGGACAATACGTCTTCCACCTGACCATCGCGGTTAATTAACCGTGCATTGGAATGAGTAGGGTTGGCATTATCAAAAGCCGTAATCTCTTCTCTGACCGATATACCCGGATGTTCGATGGAAGGGATGGTCTCTAGCAGTTCCCACAGATTTTCATACGCTTCATCATTAAGCATCCGTCCACCTCGAATGACATAACCTTGCTCTGGATTGCCTGTACCGTCATTGCTCCCCCCAAGAATGGGCATTTCCTCAATGATGTGAATATTTTCCCCAGGGAAGTCACAGTCTCTGACCAAATAAGCCGCTCCCGCGAGGGATGCAATACCGCCGCCTACAAAATAAACCTGTTTAGAGCCATGTTCTTTTTTCACGATCAATCGCCTCCAAAAGATGGTATATTCTTCACATTTCCAATGTAAACCTGCACCGAAAAAGAAGGTATGATCAAAAGAAGACAGCTGTATGATTTTTAGTCACTTTTGGAAAAATGTCTAGTTTTAGGTCAGTGGATCAAGCAAATGGCATGCGACGCAGCTATAGTTATTCGCACAAATAGGTAAGCCATCCTAATTAATGGCTAAACTCGTCAATACAAAACCGATAACGGCAAAATAGCCGCTCATCCTAACAGGATGGCAGCTTGTTATTTTTCTTCTAAGCCTATTGTTGTTTGCGTTTTTGTTAGTGTACTGCATGTTCGGTTATTCTTTGTTACTATTACTGTTTCCCTTGTAGATGCACTTACTCGTACACATATTTATGCTCATACTTATGCAGCGCCCTGAGCACATTGCCCTCAATCAGCTCACTTAAACGATCGATAATCTGTTTTGGCGGTTCTTTCATGTCATTTATCATCCACTGAATAATCATGCCTGTGAAAGCCAGTGTATAAAAATTAACAACAAACTCTTTATCCTCATCACGAACCTTGATTCCGCATGCCAGTTCATCGATCACACCCATAATCAAATCATGTGTAACTTGATAGAGGTATCCATCCAGGTGAGAGCGCCCAAGTGATTCAAGTGTATTACAGCAAAAAGCTTTATTATTTTCGATATAACAAAAGATTTTGTAGAATCCTTCGGTCCACGTATCATAACTGCGGTATGCATTGATACTTTCCACCGCTTCCGTTTCGTAAATCCACCCAAGCAGGGCGTAAATATCCTGAAAATGATAATAAAAGGTTTGTCGGTTCACACCGCAGTCATGCACGAGATGTTTTACCGTAATTTTATTTAACGGCGTGTGTTCCATCAGGCATTTTAGCGAATGAGCCAGCGCGTTTTTGGTCAAATGAGAAGCAGACATTACCGTTCACCTCATCATTCAGATTCGGGTTGTAAGACTAGTTGCAATAGGAACTTATCCGGTTGGAAAAAGTAATCTACACTCAAGATTGATGTTGCTGTCCCGTAAAAAGTAATTCTCTATGAGCTTCCTACGCAAACTCTCCAATAAATATTACCATATTTATCCTGTGTATAAGATTAAATTGATCACTGCACAACGAAATCTAACGATATAAAAAAACGATGACCATTCAGGTCACCGTTTTAACGCTATTACAACATGAAGTTATCAAGACATCTGCCCAGAACGATTCGCCACCAGAACGCCCACCCGAGCGCCCTCCTTTTATCTTACACATCCCTATAAAAGCTAGGTTTTGCTTTTAAAACGACTTATGGTAGCGCGCATAACGTAGTGGAGGGGGCGAAATCGATTCTGAAGAAGCGAAGCATGCTCTCTTATACTTTATCCTCTATAAGCGTTAAATAAAATTTACACGTTAAACGGAGTGGGGAGAAGAAAGCTGTAGAAGCGAAGCGCTCGCCTTTATTACCGGATTTCTCCCTTTAGAAAAAGGATCAAAGAAATCCGGGAATAACAGCGATCAGAAGCTTGTTCTCCCTGCGTAGTGATCTCCGTGTAAGCGTGTCTTTTAACGATTATAAGCTTTTCATAAACTCCACTACGGTCAGCAACCCTTTATCGAAATTCTCTAGGTTAAAGTGTTCGTTTGGTGCATGCAGATTCTCGTCTGGCAGCCCAAAGCCCATCATCACGGCAGGCACGCCAAGCACGCGTGAAAGTTTCTCAACGATTGGAATGGAACCGCCATCCTTCGTGAAGAGGGCGCGCACGCCATATACTTTTGCATAAGCATCTGCAGCTTTTTGCAAGATAGGATCAGTCGGATCGGTATTGAACGCAAAAGCCTTCTCAATTTGTTTGATCTGCAATCTCGCTCCTGGTTGCACATGTGCACGCAGGTGAGCTTCAATGCGATCCAGTACATGCTGCGGATCTTGATCAGCGACAAGACGGCAAGTAATTTTGGCATGGGCTTCCTTTGGAATGACCGTTTTGCTGCCTTCGCCCTGGAAACCGCCCCATACGCCGTTCAGTTCAAGTGTTGGGCGTGCGCCGACACGTTCCACAAAGGAGTAACCTTCCTCGCCATAGAGTTGCTCCAGTCCTAGATCTTTACGAAGCTGTTCTTCGTTGAAGCCTTGCTTCACGAATTCTTCTCTCATCTCGGGGGACAACGGGAGAACACCATCATAGAATCCATCCACGCTCACGCGGCCTTGCTCATCATGCAAAGATGCCAGCAGAGAGACGAGGGCGTGAAGCGCATTTGGTACACCGCCGCCGAAGGAACCGGAGTGCAAGTCGGTGTTGGCGGTGAACAGATCCACATGCATCGAGCACAGGCCGCGCAGGCCCGTGGAGATGGCAGGTTTTCCTTTTTCCAAAAGGGACGTATCCGAGATCAGCACCATGTCTGCACGCAATTTGTCGGTGTTGTCATTCAAATAAATCGGCAGGTTCGGGCTGGAGATTTCTTCTTCGCCTTCGATGCAGAATTTTACGTTGATTGGCAGTTCTTTATTTTCCGCAAGCAGCGCTTCAACGGCTTTGATATGTATGAAAATTTGTCCTTTATCATCCGTTGCACCGCGGGCATACAACTTGCCGTCACGAATGGTTGGTTCAAAAGGAGGGGTCTCCCACAGGTGAAGCGGATCAACAGGTTGCACATCGTAGTGTCCATAGATCAGAGCTGTTGGTTTACCCGGAGCATGTAGATGGTCTGCATAAACAATGGGATGACCCGCTGTTTGAATAATCTCGACATTCTCCATACCTGCGCGTGTAAGTGCATCTGCTGCCCATTGTGCCGCACGTTGAATATCTTCTTTATGCTCAGAAATGGCGGAGATACTTGGAATGGATAACCATTCGTTCAGTTCTGCCAGATGTTTGTCCCGGTTTTGCTCCAAATATGCTTGTTCTTTCATTAAAAAAGGCCTCCTTCTAATCTGCTTTCAATCTATTGTAATCCATTTTGTCAGGTTAATAAAACATTGGTCGAAAAAATGTCCAGACACTTGGTTTCATTATAAAGTGAATCATGTGTAGTACTAAAACAACTCCAGCTGCTCGGGCCCTTCTTCTTTCTCCGGCTCGGTGCGGTCAGGAAATGCCTTAACGGGCTGGTTCAACAATTCCATCATCATCTGTGCATTGGTAGCGGCATCTCCGGCGGAGTTGTTGTTGAAAATAACAAACACATCTTCACTCTGCTCCTGCAGCTGTTCCAGATAACCTTTCCACTCCAGCAGCTCCTGCTCATTGTACCGATATAGATAACGTGTCTCACGCCAGTTTGGTGCGCCGTTTTGCTGCCAGCCCGATACATTGCGTCCATGCATACGAACAAGTGTCATCCGGGGATCGGTTGCGATAGGAACGATCGGGATAGAACCCGTCCCTGCCTGGGGTTCATCACAGACACTGTGAATCCATCCCTGCTCTTTCAGAAAATGGAGCGTGCGCTCACGCAGGGCGTCTGCATACCAGCTTTGGTGACGAAATTCAATCGCACACGGAATGCCCTCCATGCGAAGCTTCACTTCCCGTAGTTCGTTCACGTTGTCCCGGTTGCATTCAAACCATGGTGGAAATTGAAACAGGGCTGCCTGCATTTTTCCAACTTCAATAACAGGTTCAAGCGATTCCCGAAAGGCTTTGTACATCTCGGACGTGCTGGTAAAGTACGGCTTGCCGCGTAGATGTCCCGTCATTCCCTGATAGGCTTTCACGATAAACGAAAATGACTCAGGTGTCTCCGCCGCCCAGCGAGCCATCCGATCCCGAGGTTGCACAGCGTAAAAGGAGCTATCCACTTCTACTGTAGAGAAATATTGTCCGTACAGACGAAGCTTGTCCTTCGCTTGGGTACGGTTCGGATAGAGGTCATCTTGATCGCCCCATCCGGTAAGTCCGATACGAATCATAGGAACACCTCCTGTTGTATGTATTTAACCGATTCGCAGGAGTGTGACATGTCTAACATTATATCGTGCGTTATGGGAGCGTTCAATGAGGGGGTTAGAGGGTTATTTTGAGTTTGAGGCATAAAGCGTTACAATAATTTGGAATGATACATAGAGCAGTAGAGCAGAACCAGTCTGGTTCAATTGAAATGGCTTAAGGGTACCACTGACAATACGGAGGGCGAGAATTTACATGACGGCATGGTACGAAAAGAGTTTTGGCGAAGATTATCTGCTCGTATACAAACATCGGGATGTACACGGTGCCTATGAAGAAGTACATAAAATGATTCATTGGCTAAAGCTTCATCCTCATGCAGATGTGCTCGACCTCTGCTGTGGCATGGGCAGGCACTCTTTGGCGCTTGCAGATGCTGGCTTTCAGGTGACGGGAGTAGACTTGTCGGATGTGCTTCTGAACGAAGCCAGGGAACTGGATACCGATCATCGGGTCAGGTGGTATCATGCCGATATGCGCAGGCTACCGCTAAAAGCTCGTTTTGACGCCGTAGTTAACCTGTTCACTTCGTTTGGATACTTTCCCGAGGATGTTGAGCAATTGAAGGTGCTGCGTGCAATGCATGATGTATTGAGGCCGGGAGGCAGCTTCATTATAGATTTTATCAACACGGCTCATGTGAAGAAACATCTGGTGCCACACTCTGTTCGCGAAGATGAAGGACAGCGGATTGAGGAATTGCGCAGGATACAAGATGGTTTTGTGCAAAAGGAGATTCGAATTACGGACCTCACAGCCGGAACGGAGCCGCGAATTTATAAGGAAAGTGTCAAGCTCTATGCGCGTGAGGAGCTCAGCGGAATGTTGCAGGAGGCGGAACTCCAGGTAGATCAGGTTCACGGCAGCTACGATGAAGAGATATATGATGAGCAGACATCGCCGCGCATGATTTTTGTGGGACATCGTCCTGCGGATTAAAAATGGAGGGGAAGCCGATGAGACGTACAAGAACCGAAGCGTTATCCATGCCGGAGGGCATGCACCGTATTCAAATCACCATGTCTTTTCCGCTACGCTGGGTGAACAGCTACATTTTGATTGAACCGGATGGACAAGCGAGCATTGTTGATCCGGGACCGCGGACAGCTGAGACGGAGCAGGAGTGGCGAGAAGCATTGGCGAATCTCGGCCTGACCTTTGAGGATATTCACCAAATTGTATTAACTCACCATCATCCTGATCATCTGGGATTGTCCGGATGGATGCAGCAGATGTCGGGTGCACCGGTGTTGATGTCAGCCCGATCCCGCCAGGAAACGGATTATATGTGGGGAGACGGAGCAAGTATCGAAGAGAGACTGCCGGAATATTACCTTCTTCATGGTATGCCGCAGCATAAGACGGTTGAAATCAAGGAACATATGAAAACATTCATTTCACAGATTACACCGCTCCCGAAGGTAACGATCATTGCAGATGGGGATACGCTCCGTATGGGGGGAAAAGCATGGATCGCTGTGGAAACGGGTGGACATGCTCCAGGTCATCTGTCATTCTATGCTTTCGAATCCAAGGAGATTTTGTGCGGAGATGCGGTATTACCCCAGATTTCGCCCAATATCAGTTTGCAGCCGGGCAGTGACCCGGAACCGTTACAATCGTACATGGACGGCTTGCGGCACCTGAGCTCTCTTACGGTAGAGTGTGCATATCCGGGACATCGAAATCCGTTCCCCCGTTTTACGGAACGCACTACCGAATTACTTGCTCATCATGAAGAACGTCTGGCAAAACTTACAGAACGTTTGCAGGAAAGCTCGGCTCACGCGTATGAGATCTGCCTGCATCTGTTTGGTGATCGGCTTGGCACACATCAGCTGCGCTTTGCCATGAGCGAAACGCTGGCTCACTTGCAGGAATTAATCCGGCGTGGCTTAGTGAGCCAGGAACAGCAACCGAACGGCATCATTTATTTTTCAACATTATAATAAGGTGTCAGAAGTCATACTATTGAATATCAATCTTGTCGTTGTCCTAAGCAGGATCTACCTGTTTGGGGCTTTTTTTGTGAGATCACATTTAAAAGCTTTAGCCACTCTTAACGGTTTATTCAGCTTCTTTTAAGCCTGCTTGCCTATTATACAATTATGAACTTCGCTATAGAAAGAAGGGATAAGCGATGACAAGACGTACACGAAACCAATGGAGAAAATGGCAAGCTTCGGCTGCAGCAACGTTAACTGTTGCTGCACTCTTTCAATATGTAAGAACTTCGGATGCTTTTGATACGGCTTATGCCGCAGCAAAAGGTGCAGATACAGGAGTGACGGCTTCAACTTCGGTTGGATCACGCGACGATGTGATGGATGAGTGGTCTCCAGAAGGGGCAGATCAGCACAGTGAGGATGCCAATTCACGCAGTCAGCAATTCGGGCAACATGACTGGAACGCAGATTCCGGAATCAGTAGTGGCAATTATCGGTCACGCACAGGTGCGTCATGAACAGCACAGAGCAGGCTTTGCGTCCCCTGCAATTTTGTTTTTATGCGATGAACACCAAGGTGGAAGTACAGCTTTCGGCAGGTAGAGAGCAAGCGGAACATGCGGCCTCCCTCGTCAAAAACTGGTTTGAAACACAGGAGCAGCGTTTCAGCCGTTTTGTGGCTGATAGTGAATTGAATCGTCTGAATCAGAGTGAAGGATGGATACCTGTGTCGGCTGCGATGGATGAGGTACTCAGTCTGGCTTATGGATATATCGGGCAGACAGAGGGCATTTTCCAGCCAGGTATTTCACACGCTCTGCGTTCAGCAGGATATGATATGAGCTTTGAGAAGGTACAGCAGCGAGCATCCCAGCAGCCTCTGCTGGCGCGTCTGTTTCGTACAGGAGAAACGAAACACGTCAGTAGGAGCGAACATGGGTATGACTACAGCCGTCCGAAGTGGATACAACGGGAAGGCAGCCGGATGGTTCACTTAGATCCGGGAGCCAAACTTGATCTCAGTGGAATCGTGAAAGGTTGGGCTGTAGAACGCATTGCAGACTGGTTGCAGAGGACGTTGAAGATTACTGCGGGCATGATTAATACAGGTGGTGAAGTTCAGGCATGGGGAATGACAGATCATCAGTATTGGACACTTGAGGTGAACAGTCCGTTCTCACAGGAGCAAGGTATGAATGGGGCTGTTAGACTACAGCGAGGGGCTGTCTCTACATCAGGCATTACGGGTAGACAGTGGCAAGATGAGCATGGTCATACAGCACATGATCTTATTGATCCCCGGACGATGGAACCGGCGGATACTGATATTTTGCAATGTACAGTGGTTGGTCAGCATGCTTCGCAATGCGAAATTATAGCCAAGACCGTTTGTATTTTGGGAAGTGAGGAGGCAGTGAACTGGCTTAATCGTCATTATGACCGGCACGATGTTCTTTGGATGACTCGGGATGGGAACGTTTATTTTAGAGGTAATACGTCAATACTCGCTGAGCGCTGGCCTGGATTTGACCCGGATCATCGGTTCAGCTTGATCGAATAGGAACGGGACAATTCTAGCAGATGTGGAGGAGCCGGTTATGGCACAGTGGATTGTAGATTACCTGCCAACGTGGGATATGATTCGATTTAGTGGAATCGCCGCATACTTGCTGCTTTTTACAGGTGTGTTTCTTGGTATTGCTCAAGGCATGCCAATGGCAAAGGGGGAACCGAGATCTGTTATGTCTGAGTGGCACACACGGACAATCTGGCTTGCCTTTGGACTTGGTACCTTTCATGCACTCACACTAATCATTGATCAGTACAGTCCGTTTACTTGGAGTGAACTGTTGATTCCATTTACTGCATCGGTACATCCGATTGGCAGTGGGCTGGGGACGTTAGCCGTCTACGGTCTGCTGATTGTATTATTGTCTGGTGATCTGCGCCGGAAGTTAGGTCACCAATGCTGGTTTATGTTCAACCTGTTATCTTATCCGGTGTTTGCCGGTTTACTTGTTCATGGCATGGTCACAGGAAGTGATTCGGCTCATGTCCTGATGCGCTTGATGTATGTATTTACAGGTGTAAGTATTCTTGGTATCACTGTATTGCGCGGCCTGTTACTGGAGCGTAAAGGACCGGAGATCACGATTGGACCCAAACGAACCGAATCAGAACCGATCAGGGATCGAAAGTGGGCGGAAACCTATGGATTAGCTGTACCTCTGGGACAAGAGCAGCTCAAGTAGGCATGGCTACAGGGAATAGTGTCTCTATCTCTCTTGCTTTGGTGTGAACTCCAACCTCATTTATGAATAGAAAAGCGGCCAAAGCAGGCCGCTTTTTTTGCTGAGGCGTTTCATATGAACGTATATCAGGCTGATATGTATTCACGCGAAAACGAATCCATTTTATGCAAACTTATCGTTACTGGCAAGCGAAATAGAATTAAACCTTGTCGTCACTGACGGGGTTTTCTCCTAATGCTTCTTCAAGCTCGGATTGTTTGCGGTGAGCAATACGACTACTGGCAGCAGAAGCGATGGCTCCGACAATATCGTCGAAGAACGTATGCACAGGCCCAAGGCTTTTATCGTTGAGGCGTTCTAACACGCCGGGTTTGAGCTTGTCCACGTAACCGTAATTGGTGAATCCAATACTGCCATATACATTCACAATCGAGAAGGCAAGAATCTCATCTACGCCATACAGCCCTTCATCGTTCTCAATCATCTCTTGCAGAGGAGAGATCAGTTGTCCTTGTTCTGCCAGCAGATCAAGCTGGATGCCGGTTAACACCGCATTTTGTACCTCGCGTTTTTTCAGAACCATCTCTACATTCTCAATGCATTCTTCCATCGTCAGTCCAGGATAATACTTTTTCTGAAGCAGCATAACCAGTTCTGCGATCTCAGGGATCGTGACGCCCCGTTTGTGCAACCATTCCCTTGTTGCTTCGGCAACTTTACGGCTATTCAGACTGTAAGGGATTTTTTCCTGCTCCGGATGTTCCATGGGCGAGTCCTCCTCTGGTGTAAATATAAATTGAACGAAGAGGTTTACACGGGAACACTTCGATGACAGAAGAACCTTGAGGGTAGCGGTTATCCCCAGATTTTTTCGATCCCCATTTTCAAAGGGGAAATCCGATGATAAGCGTATACTTTCGAAGTAGCTTTCTTGCAGAAAGCTTTTAGGCGATCGCTCCGCTTTTCCAGGTTTTTTCTGTCCTCTCCGTTAACGTGTAAAAAATCATTCAACTTATATATCGATTATATATCGATGATTGTGTACTTCTTACCTACATACGTTATTAACCGTATTGCGTTGCTTTTATGTTTGTTACATATGAAGATCGCCAGATTCAACGAGGGCTTGTGCAAAAAGTAGTTATTTTTTGATCAAAGGCTCGTATACATGGTAGTACAAACTGTAAAAATGATGAGGGGGAACGTGATCATGAGAAAAATCCCATCTTTACGCAAGGCATCAGCAGCGGCTTTATTAAGTATTCCTGTAGTTTTGACTGGCTGTGGTATGTTTGGTGCCCAATCTTCAGAAGCGATTGATCCGCCGCCACGTATTCAGGAAGCCGCCATGATTCAGGCTGCTGAAGGTAATGGAACGCTCGCAACCCTCCCGCTGACGACCGTATATTTGCAAGACCAGCAGGGGCTGCTCGCTCCAGTCTCTTTAACACTTCCTTCTGGAACCGATGTGAGCAGCCCGAAGACCGCTTTAGATACATTAGTTACGGGCGGAGTATACGCGGGCATGTTACCTGAAGGTTTCAAAGGTGTACTACCGCAGGGTACGGTTGTGCAAAATGTAACGATCCATGCGGACGACAAACTGGCTGTTGTCGAGTTCTCGGGTAACTTTGCCAAATATGATGCCAAAGATGAGCGTAAAATGCTGGAAGCGGTGACGTGGACGCTGACGGGTACGCCAGACGTAAATAATGTACAGATCTGGGTGGATGGCAAAAAGTTAAGCCAGATGCCTGTGAACAGTACGCCGCTGCCGGAGCCATTGAATCGTGCAGTAGGCATTAATCTGGATCTGGGGGAGTCCTTTACTACGAACAGCAGTCCGGTTACGGTTTATTTTTCAGCCGCTTCCCCTGCTGGTGTGCAGTACTATGTTCCTGTTACACGTCTCGTAACTCCGGGTGGAGACCGGGTAAAGGCGGCATTAAATGAGTTAATCAAAGGGCCGGCCAAGAGCGGAGAACTTGAAGAAGTCATGACAGGTGGAACAGAACTCCAGTCCGTTAAGACGTCTGAGGATGGCACGGTGACGGTTGCACTGAAAGATGACATGTTTAGAGAGGGGGATGTTGTACCAAGTGAGTTGCTGCAGTCGGTTGTCCTGACAACCGCCGAGAATACAGGCAGCAAAGATACCAAAGTGCAGATTGAATGGAACGGGCAGAAAACGGTCAAAGGCGACGATAACCGGGATTACAGCGCACCTGTTTCGAAGCCGGAGTATATCAACGAAATCCCGATTTAAAGGATAGGAGATGCCTAAGGGTGCTTTTAACTGAACTCTTTGGTAAAATATAAAGGATGGCTGCAACAGAGAATAAGTTTCAACATTACAGGATGCTTAAGTCGTAGGAGGCAGAAAATATGAGATCTAACGGACGAACTAGCGAACAGCTGCGCCCGATGAATTTAACAATTAACACGAATAAATACGCCGAGGGCTCTGTATTGATTGAAGTTGGGGATACAAAGGTAATCTGTACGGCAACGGTAGAGGAACGTGTACCGCCCTTTATGAAAGGACAAGGCAAAGGCTGGGTTACAGCGGAATACTCCATGCTTCCGCGTGCCACGCATACCCGGAACCAGCGTGAAGCGAATCGGGGTAAACTGACGGGGCGTACGATGGAAATCCAACGTCTGATCGGCCGTGCTCTTCGTTCGGTTGTGAACTTGCAGGCGCTCGGGGAACGTACCATTACGCTAGACTGTGATGTTATTCAAGCGGATGGAGGCACACGTACAACATCGATTACCGGTTCATTTGTTGCGCTCGCGCTCGCAGTGAACAAAATTGCCCAGCAACACAAATTGCAAGTGTTCCCGATTACAGACTTCCTCGCTTCCGTGAGCGTAGGCGTTGTGGGAGAACAACCAGTACTGGATCTGAACTATGAAGAAGACTCCAAAGCCAAGGTGGACATGAACCTGGTGATGACGGGCAGTGGTAAATATGTGGAGCTTCAGGGAACAGGGGAGGAAGCGCCATTTGATCGCCGTGAATTGAACGCGATGTTGGAACTTGGTGAACAGGGGATTTTGGAAATGATCGAGCGTCAAAAAGAAGTGCTCGGGCCGATCGCGCTTAAGATTGGCGCACGCGGACTGGGTGAGGCGTAAAATGAGTCTGGACAGCCCGGTTATCATTGTTGCCACCCGCAATGCAGGGAAAGTGCGTGAATTCGCACATGCCTTTGCTCCGCTGGGTAAAGAGGTCAAAAGCATGTTTGACTATCCGGAGCTGCCGGATGTCGTAGAAGACGGCGTTACCTTTGCCGAGAATGCGTGGAAAAAAGCGAAGGCGGTCGGGGATGCGCTGGGGCTACCCGTTCTGGCAGATGATTCAGGACTTTGTGTGGAACTGCTGAACGGAGAGCCGGGTGTCTACTCGGCAAGATACGCAGGTGAAGGTGCAACGGATGAACAGAACAATGCGAAGCTGCTGGATGCGCTCGCTGCACTGAAGTCCGGGGAAGATTCCCAGCAACCCCTCCTGAGCCCGGCACAATTTGTCTGTGCACTGGTGCTGTATGATCCGGCAAGCGGGGACAAGTATGAAGCAGAAGGTACGGCGGAAGGCTGGATTACGGCTGACGCGGCAGGAGAAGGCGGCTTCGGATATGATCCACTCTTCTATGTGCCGGAGTACGAGAAAACAATGGCTGAACTTACGCTGGAACAAAAACAAGCCATTAGTCATCGTGGTCATGCGCTGAGAGCACTCGTTTCCCGCCTGAAAGCATAAAAGACAAGGTGAGCTACAAGCTTCCATAACGTGACGAATCGATTGACTTTATCACGTCCAAGCAAGATGAGTTTCTAATTTGTAAAGGCGTTAATGGAAACAACTTTCATTCCTATGGGATAAGGTTGTCACTCTGTTAGCGTCTTTTTTGGTGCGTTGTTAAGCTACTCACGCGTGGTCCTTCCAAATACCTAGATATTATGACTGATTAAGGATATTATGAATAAGAACATGTGTTCTTTTTCCTATGCCGAACAAGAGGTGATTTGCACGATTGGGAAGGGCATTGGGACTGGGGTTGGAAGAAGTTGCAAGTCAGACCGGGTATGGGTTAACATTCAGATTAGTGAACGATGATACACCTTACACGGGAGGGATTTGGCATGCAAGAAGTGAAGCTGGTTGTAAATTACGATGACTATGAAGAAGGTATTCGAATGGAGACACTTCTTCAAGATTTGGCAGCGAATCCTGAAGCGGCTACGCTGGAGAGTCTGATCATTGGAGATTGGGGACAAGCTTATGAAAATTCTCCGCAGGAATTCAAGGATACGTTGATTGAGCTTGCACCAAGTTTCCCTGCTTTGAAACAATTATTTATCGGAGATATGGAGTCCGAAGAATGCGAAGTTTCGTGGATTGTTCAGACGAATCTTGCGCCGATTCTGCAAGCCTTTCCTAATTTGACTTCCTTTGTAATCCAAGGGAGTAGCGGACTGGAACTTGAACCTCTTCAGCACAGCAAGCTGGAGGAATTAATGATTATCTGTGGCGGTCTGCCAAAGAAAGTATTACATTCCATTGCGGCCGCTGAATTGCCTGAATTGCGCAAGCTCGAACTGTACCTGGGTGTAGAAGACTACGGGTTCGACGGTTCATTAGAGGACGTACTGCCTTTGATTGAAAAAGGACGTTTTCCTAAACTGGAGTACCTTGGTTTGAAAAACAGCGAAATACAGGATGAGATCGCAAAGGCTGTTGTAGATGCACCGATTCTGGATCAGATTCAGGTACTTGATCTTTCCGAGGGAACATTGAGCGATGAAGGTGCAGAAGCACTGCTTGCCAGCGAAAAAGTCAAACAATTAAAACATTTAAACCTAAGCTATCACTTTATGACGGACGAAATGATGGAGCGCTTTAACCAATCAGGCATGTCGGTGGATGTCAGTGACCAGCAGGAAAGTGATGAGGATGACTGGCGTTTCCCGATGCTGACAGAATAAATGATGTTGCATGAAAAGGATCTATTATTAATCAGCAATCCAGATAACCGACGAACGGCAGGGCTACAAGAAGCCAGAAGACGAATGGACATGAAACCTGCGATGGTGTTGCCTTATGAGGACCTGCTCCGAACCTGGAGACGGGGAGGCAGTCTTGCCGAACTTGTGCAATCCATCTCACCTAGCCCGCTCATTCGACTGGATGCTCCCGGGGAGGATTGGGAGGTAGAGCGCGGGTTGTTACATCTCGGAGCAACCGACTACGAAGTATCGGACAGTAAAGTGCTGAACGATCAAGTGCCGAGCTTTGAGGGATCGAAAACCTGCGTTAAAACTGATCTGCCATCCTCCTTACCAAAGGTGAAACGGGAATATTTCTCCGCCGAAGCAGCACTCACATTAGAGCAACAATGGGGCAGGATTTACGCACCTGCCCAATGGTTCAGGGGCTGGAAGACTTGTCTTGACCGAATTGCCCGAGAAGCGCGTGAAGTATGGCCTGATGTGCAATTCTGGAATGATCCTGGCGAGATTGGCATGATGTTTGATAAAAGAGAATGTCAGCTTTATCTCACGTGTCATGGGATTTCAGTACCACCGATAGTACCTTCTTCCGAGCCGATTAAGAGCTGGGAAATGTTGCGTGCGGCCCTGGATGCATCACGGATGCACCGCGTCTTTGTCAAGCTTGCCTATGGCTCGGGCGCCTCTGGTGTTGTCGCTTATCAGGTGAATCCACGGACGGGTGCGGAGATGGCGATAACAACGGTAGGTATGGAGTCCGTGCAAGGTCAAACTGTTTTTTATAACCAGGGTAAACTCCAGAAGTATACCAGTCCGGATGAAATTCGTACGCTGTTGGACTGGCTCTGTGCTGAAGGTGCACAGGTGGAGCGATGGATGCCCAAAGCAACGCTGGATCAACGTGCTTATGACATTCGTCAACTCGTGATGGGAGGACAGGTTGGTCATGCGGTCATGCGTCTTAGCCATACACCGATCACGAATCTTCATCTACGGAATGAGCGGATGCTGCCAGCAGAAGCTGGTCTGAACGAATTACATCTGTCCATGATTCAGAAGGCGGCTCAACATACGATGAGAGTGTTCCCTAAATCATGGTCGGCAGGTATTGATGTGATGCTGACTAGCGGCATGAATCCTCGTGCGTACGTGCTTGATGTGAATCCGTTTGGAGACCTGTTATATCGGGTCGAATATGAAGGGATGAGCCCTTATGAATGGGAAATGAAGCTTTTGCGAAAGGAGCCTGTTAGACATGCCTGATATGAACACCATTGTAGGCTCCTATGATATCTTAATGATTACACTGGATACACTGCGATATGACGTTGCCAAGCTGGAGGAGCAGCATTGCCCTAATCTGTGCGGCTCAGGTCCGTGGGAAAAACGGCACACCCCCGGCAGTTTTACATATGCTGCACATCATGCTTTTTTTGGCGGTTTTATGCCTACACCGGCGAATACAGATAAAGCATCTCATATCCGGTTGTTCCATTCTCGGAATACCGGACTTAAAACTCATCCTCACACCTGGTTATTTGATACACCAGATATCGTTTCCGGATTTGCCGCTGAGGGGTATCGTACGATCTGCATCGGCGGGGTCATTTTTTTTACGAAAAAGAACCCCCTCGCGAAAGTGCTGCCTGGTTATTTTCAGCAAAGTTATTGGCGAATGAATTTTGGGGTCACCAACCCCAGGTCCACAGAGAATCAGGTCAACCATGCGTTAAAGCTACTTCATCAGACTGCGCCTGATGAAAAGTTGTTCCTGTTTATGAATGTGTCTGCCATTCATGGACCCAATCGATATTTTGTGGAAGGCGCCCGGGAAGACTCGGTGGAGACCCAGCGAGCTGCGCTGCGATATGTGGATAAGGCATTAGGGCCGTTGTTTGAAGCGATGAGAGAACGCAAGCGTCCAACGTTTTGTCTTGCTTTCTCTGACCATGGTACCGCCTACGGTGAGGACGGGTATCACGGTCACCGTCTGGCACACGATGTCGTTTGGACTGTGCCGTACCGTGAATTTATTTTATAAGGAGGATGCCGATGAGTGAGTATACAGAGCAAATGCCAACAGGTTCCGCACAGTCTGGCTCCGATCCAACAGCAAGTCTTCGTGAAGTGCTGAAATTCCCTTATCGTTCTTATCTCTACTCCTATCCGCATAAGACGGCATATCGTGAGCTGAATCCGCCGGTTCCGCTGCAGTCACTGTGGGAAAAGGAAGATACAGATACCTATTTTTTATATATGCACATCCCTTTTTGTGCCGCTCGTTGCGGGTTTTGTAATCTGTTCACACTGCCGGACAAAAGGCAGGATAGCCATGAACAGTACGTGGATGCACTTGAACGTCAAGCGAAGCAGTGGGCGCCGATTACATCACGTAGACCCTATTCGAGGTTTGCCATTGGGGGCGGAACACCTACGTTGTTGAATGAGAACCAGCTGAGCCGGCTGTTCGACATTGCTGAACATACGATGGGACTAGATCCATCACAAGCTTCTATTTCGGTTGAGACTTCCCCTGATACAGTAACGGATGGAAAATTGAGCATTTTGAAAGAACGACGAGTGGACCGAGTAAGTATGGGGATTCAGAGTTTAATTGAAGCAGAGGCATCTGCCATCTATCGGCCGCAAAAACCGCAGGAGGTAGAACGGGCTTTGGTGAAGCTGCTTCGTCATGATTTTCCGCTGTTGAATCTGGATCTGATCTATGGTCTGCCAGGGCAAACGGTGGATACGTGGATCTATTCCCTTGAACGTGTGCTGGCCTATGATCCAGGTGAAGTGTTTATTTATCCTTTGTATACACGGGAGAATACAATTGTGAAGCCCGAAGATATTAAGCGTCAAGGACCCGATATTCGGATGGAACTGTACAAAGCTGCGCGCGAACTGTTAAAAAGCAAAGGATACACGCAGTATTCCATGCGTAGATTTGCGAAGGAGCAGTCTTCTGCCAAAGTGCTGTTACCCTACAGCTGCCAGGAAGAGGGCATGGTTGGTCTCGGATGTGGTGCTCGCTCCTATACGAGCGAGGTGCACTATGCGTCCAAGTATGGTGTGACCTATAAAGCAACACAGAGCATTATCGCCGATTACGTAAACGCTGAACGTTATGACACAGCGGATTATGGCATTGTATTAAGCCGTGAAGAACAGAGACGCCGATTCATATTAAAAGCGTTACTGCATCGGGAGGGTCTCCTGTTGTCCACCTACGAGGAGAGATTTGGAACAGATGTGATGTCCGACTATCCGTGGCTGAATGAATTACTAGCAGAAGAGATGGCATGTTTTGATATCGCTGGAGATGAGCGAGTGCTGCGTTTGACAGAGGACGGGCTCGGATACTCTGATGCCATTGGGGACTGGCTGATTTCTGCTGAAATCCGTGAGCAGATGGAAGGGTTTGTTTTCTCATGAAAGCAACCTTATATTATCGGGGGAAGTTGTCCTCCTGTAACTATGACTGTCCTTACTGCCCCTTTAGTAAAACAGTTGATTCCAAAGAAACATTGAGTGTGGATGAACAACAGTTGCGGCAATTTGTTAACTGGGTGAGGGAACAGGAGAGTCATGGGCATCGTTTTTCTATTTTCTTCAACCCCTATGGAGAAGCCTTGGTGCGGCGCTGGTATCGGGAAGCGATGGTTGAATTGTCACATATGGCCCATGTGGAGAAAGTAGCAGTCCAGACTAACCTATCCGTTAAGCTGGATTGGGCGCGTGAGCTGCATGTGGATAAAGCTGCCTTCTGGGCAACATATCATCCTCGGGAGACCAAAGAAACCTCTTTTGTTAATCAGTGTATGGCTTTGCGTGAGATGGGGTTGTCTTTCAGCGTAGGTACGGTAGGATTGCGTAGTGCATTTCCGGCAATAGAATCCATGAGAAAAGCTCTGCCGGATGATGTATATATGTGGGTTAACGCGTTCAAAGACCGGCCCAAGTACTACACCCCGGATGAGATAAAGTTTCTCAAGGGAATCGATCCGCTGTTTGAGGGGAATTTGCAGGACTATGATAGCTTGGGCAAAAGCTGTGCCGCAGGCGCGGATGTATTTTACGTGCAGGGCTCGGGACATGTGAAAAGGTGTTACAAAGATCGCCGCATCATTGGTCATCTCTATCGTGACGGCTTGCAAGCTTTGGCGGCAGATCGACCTTGTGGTATGAAAAAATGCGGCTGTTACATTGGTTATATCCATATGCAGGATTCACCGTTCAGAGAAATGTTTGGCACAGGGCTGTTGGAACGGAACCCAGCCTTCATACATCAATAAATTCATCTTTCAGGAAATGCTTGCTTCAAACCGAAAGGTTTGTCTGCAAGTGTACTGGAAGGTGTTTTTTTTGTTATGTGACGAATGTAAGAAAAGTGGTTTTTATTTTCAAATAGGTCTTGACTTTTTTGTTTACAAATTTAAAATATTTTTTGATTCAAGTTTGGTTCAATTTGGGTTAGTATGAATTAGGAACAAAGACCCGTTTGATAGATAATATCAGTGTTTATATTATCAGTATATATCACAATGTAGGTCTTTAGTCTTGAAAATAGGAGGGGGTAAATACGTAAAAGTATATTTGGTTTCACATAATTTCATTGAACCTCAGGAGGAATTCAAAGTGAAAAGAGTATCCATCAGTCAAAAATTGCTTATCGGTTTTTCATCCGTTCTATTGTTGTTGATAGCGGGTACAGCTATTTCATACTTTCAATTTGTAAGTCTGGAGAAAACGTTTACCGATTTAATAAATGATAGAACCAGCAAATTACTTAAAATTAAAAACATGACGATTGATCTTAAATCACAACAAGTGGCTTTGAGGAACTACATTATGCAGCCTAGTCAGGAGAATGAAGATGCATTTCAGAAGGCATATGAAGATTACATAAAATTGAGCGAAGATTTAAAGGCGACAGTATCGAGCCCGAATATGAAACAATATCTTGCGAACTCCGATGAGATGATGAGCAAATATTATGATTTTTCAAAAAATGTAATGTCTCTGACAAAGCAAGGAAATGTGGATGAAATATCTCGGTTAATGGAAGGCACTGCTCCTCAAATTATTAGTGAATTCGAAAAAATTGTTGAGTCTATGGAAAACCATCAGCAAAAAGCAATGGATGAAGGAGCCGCTGCCGCCAATGTTCAGACAGCTACGGTTCTTCGCTTGATCAGTATCCTAGGTATCGTTTCTATCCTTATTGGCTTAGCAATCGCAATCATTATTGGCCGAGTGATCTCCAAACCCGTTCAGGCTGTTGCACACGCTGCTGGCCGAATTGCCGGGGGTGATCTGACAGGCGAGCCGATCAAGGTTCGTAACAAAGACGAGATTGGGGAGATGGCTGAGGCATTTAACTTGATGTCCGTCAATTTACGTACGCTGATACATCAGGTGAACGATGGTGCGGAACGTGTAGCGGCTTCTTCGGAAGAGTTGACAGCAAGTACAGAACAGACTGCTACCGCCAATGAACAAGTAGCCACTACGATGGGGGAGATCGCAGAGGGAATGGATGGACAAGTTCGTATGGTCAGTGAAGGATTCCAGACGATGAACGAACTGGCAACGGGTTTCCGGCAAGTGGCTGAAAATACAACTGTTGTTTCCGAGCAGGCGGCAGAAGCTTCTGCCCAGACCATATCCGGCAGTGAATCCATCCGCTCAGCGGTCGGACAGATGAACTCGATTAAAAATACCGTTTCAAACCTTGCTGGCGTCATTGAAGAACTGAGCAAACACTCCACCAATATTGTAAAAATGGTAGATGCGATCTCTGAAATATCTGCACAGACGAATCTGTTATCTCTTAATGCGGCCATTGAGGCAGCGAGAGCGGGAGAACACGGAAGAGGATTTCAGGTTGTGGCTACCGAGGTTCGGAAATTGTCCGAGCAGTCTGCACAGTCTGCAGGAGAAATTGTGACATTGGTTTCCTCCATGGAAACGGGGATGAAAAATGCTGCACACTCGATGAGTATGGTGTCATCTGAGGTACAAGAAGGCATTCAATTAGTGAATCAAGCCGGATCTACGTTTGACGATATTCGAACTTCAGTGAGTGGTGTCGCGGGTCAAGCTCAGGAGGTGTCTGCTTCGATTGAACAGATGAATGCGGGCGTAGAGCAGATTAATGCATCGATGAAATCCATCATGGAGGTAACAGAAAACGCGGCTGCGGGAACAGAGGAAGTGAGTGCAACAACCGAAGAGCAGTTATCTGCAATGCAGGAGATTGCATCGGCTGCGAATGATCTTTCATCTATGGCTGAAATGTTACAGCAGTCGGTTGCTCGTTTCAAAGTTTCTTAACTTAATTAAGAAACGAATTGAATATACTGAAATGCCCCTGCACCATGGTAATGGTATAGGGGCATTTTTTGGTTGCTAAAGCTAGTGGAAGACTACATTGTTCAGGAGATGGGATAACGTTTGCTTGGAGCTGCACGTGAGCTTAGGTTGCGTTATTTAACGGATAGCGACGTTGTATGTTTTCAGCCAGCTATTAATCTGTGTTAAATAAGCAAACAACTGTGGCCCTGACATTAATTGTCCAAACCACGGCAGATTCGAGGAGGCATCCGGCGAGGAGGCGAGATTCCGAATCTGCACTTTATCGATTAATGGAAGAATTGGCGACGTTGGATTATCCAGTATTTCAAGCACCTGCTGCTTAACGGCCGCAAGGTATTGAGGGTCATGTGTTTTGGGATATGGACTCTTCTTACGGTATAACACATCGTCAGGAAGGACACCTTCAAGCGCTTTTCGCAAAATACCTTTCTCCCGGCCACCGGTAATTTTCATTTCCCAAGGAATGTTAAATACATATTGAATTAGTCGGTGATCACAGTAAGGAACGCGTACTTCGAGACCGGCACCCATACTCATCCGATCTTTGCGATCCAGAAGTGTAGGCATGAAACGAGTAATATTCAAATAAGACATTACACGCATCTGAGCTGCCTTTCCTGCCTCACCATCCAGTAGCGGAACTTCGGCAACGGCATCCGAATATCGGTCTGCAAGATAGTCGAGCGGTCTAATCCATTCCCGAATGTCCGGGGATAACAGTCCTGCCCGCATGTCAGGTGCTACAGACCAAGGGAATGTGCCTGAGTTCAACATTTCATCCCGGTGAAACCAAGGATAACCGCCAAATACTTCATCAGCAGCTTCACCAGAGATGGCGACGGTGGCTCCTTTTTTGATCTCTTTACAGAACAAATACAGGGAAGAATCAACGTCTGCCATACCGGGCAGATCTCTTACCAGCATAGCTTGAGTGAGTGCGTGCACAAGTTCTCCATTTTCAATCTCAATCCAGTGGTGATCAGTTTGGAGCTCATCAACCATCCGTTGGATCCAAGGGCCGTCAGCTCCGGGCTGAAAGGAGTGTGCCTGAAAGTGTTTAGCGTTATCGACGTAATCAACCGAATACGTGCTGACTTGACCTTGCCCTGTACGCTTGTAATAATCGACCGCCAAAGCGGACAAGGCACTGGAGTCAAGGCCGCCGGATAACAGGGAACACACGGGAACATCAGAAGCTAACTGGCGTTCCAGCGTATCCTGTAACAGACGCCGCACTTCAGCTGCTGTTTCGTCCAGATTATGTTCGTGTTTGACGGATTCCAGCTTCCAATAGGCATATGTTTTTATGCCACTACGGCTGTAAATCATAGCGTGAGCAGGCTTTAGTTCATGGAGTGAAGAGTACACGCCATGTCCAGGTGTTCGTGCGGGCCCGATAATAAATACTTCTGCTAGTCCCTCTGGCCCTACCGTGGCTTCGACATCTGGATGAAGGAGCAAGGCTTTGGGTTCAGAACCGAAAACAAGTGCATCCTTTGTGTTGCTATAAAAGAGAGGTTTTACTCCTAAACGGTCACGTGCCATGAAAACCTGTTCTCTTCCGCCGTCCCATATGGCAAAAGCAAAAATTCCGTTAAACTTCTCAACACATGCCGGGCCCCATTCGATATATGAGCCAAGCAGAACTTCTGTGTCACATTGGGTACGGAAATGGTGCCCACGCTGAAGTAACTCTTTTTTTAATTCGGGTGCATTGTATAGTTCTCCGTTATACACAACAGTATAGGAGGTGTCTCCTTGTAACGCATGCATGGGCTGTGCCCCATTCTCCGGATCCATTACGCTGAGGCGGCGATGTCCAAAAGCACAGGGGTTGGAGATCCATGTACCTGAAGCGTCGGGGCCACGGTTCGATAAGCTATCCGTCATCCGAACGAGCAACTCCGATTCCTGTGTCAAATCCCGATTCCACTGTACGAAGCCGGTTATACCGCACATGGTTTGTTCATCCTTTCTTGGTCGAGTCGTTCATCTGTATGCTGCTAAAAATCAAAAGCACTTAGCAAATGTTGTCTTTTTCGTCAGAGGTCGTAACAAATATATGCCGAATGCAGGCATAAAATGTCTGTCCTCTTCGGAAACTACATCTAGGGATAACAGCCTTAAGCTGCCTGTGAAGGGGAGAACATGCAATGGACAGGATCAATTATTATGTGTCTGTCATGGGCCGCTCCGTCATACCAGATTCATCTGCAACGTCGTATGAATGGGTGATTCAGGCGACACCTCAGGAAGCCGAACATTTACTGGGATTGCTTTATCTTATGCAGGAAAAGGAAGAAGAAGCCTTTCCGGGAATGGTATTTCCTTGGCCGGACACGCCAGAACATGATGTGAACCGTGCTTATGAAGCCGTTTTGCAGCAGGTGTATCGGGAAATTTACCGGCTCGGGACGCCAGAGACCAGGCACCAGATCGAACAAAGTACTTGAACAGGCAAGCAACATGATTGGAACGAAGCAAGTGCAAGTGATTAGAACAAAAGGAGAAGATGACGATGTATGCCATTCAGGATGCTAAAATACGCAGATTAACGGAAGTGGACGGATTGTCTTGTGCCGAAGTGGAAGTACAACCGGGGAATGCAGGTGATCCGTCTTTGCTTGTATATGTTGCCTCAACTCAGCCGGGGAATGAACTGCAGGTAGTGCGCATTGTGCGCAATCACTCGGATGGAGCCATCGACTGGTATAACAACAATATGCATACCGCTTTTGAAGATGCGACAGAAACGGCATTTGAAAATAGTGAAGGGATCACGGCGGAGGAAGACAAGGCACAGTTTCAAAGTAACCTGTTGGCCTTTGGTTTGCTTAAACCTACACTTCAACGGTATTTGGTTGGTCAGGGGTAAGCAGAGGAAGAACAAGTAACAGAAAGTAACGGACATTAGAGGATTAAAGAATAGAGATGGAAAAAAACCGCCGTAGCATTGAAGTGACCCCGTAAAGTTAGACAGATTACATCTTTAAGCAACTTGTTGGGCATGAATCCGGTACCGTACCGGACTCATGCCTTTTAGTTTTGCCTTAATGCGTTTGTTATTGTAATAATCGATGTATTTGGATGGTTCTTGTTTAAAATGTGAGATGTTTTCAAATTGCTTTAAATACAAAAACTCGGATTTCATGATGCCAAAGAAGTTCTCCATGACGGCGTTATCGTAGCAGTTCCCTTTACGGGACATACTTTGCGTAATGCCACGTTTTTCAAGGGCATGACGATATGGTCTCATCTGGTAGTGTCAGCCTTGATCCGAATGGATAAGGAGTTTATCTTCTTTTGTTAAACTACAAAATGCTTGATCTAACATCGTGGAAACAAGCGAGTAGACCGGTCTTGAACCCATCGTATATGTAATAATTTCTCCGTTATACAGATCAAGTATGGGAGATAAATATAGTTTTTCTCCGAACAATTTAAACTCTGTAATGTCCGTAACCCACTTCTCGTTTGGCCTTTCAGCGTGGAAATTGCGTTCTAATAGGTTCGGTGCAATCTTGCCAATTGTCCCTTTATACGAACGGTATCTCTTCACACGTACCAAACATTTTAATCCCAATACTTTCATCAAACGCTGTACCTTTTTATGATTCACACGGTGTCCACGATTGGTTAACTCATCGCGAATACGACGATAACCATAGCGCCCCTCATGCTCCTTATAAATCGCTTGTATCATGTCTTTTAGCTCTAAATCCTTGTCTACCGTACCAAACGCTTTTACGACGTAATAATACGTGCTACGAGGGATATCTGCTAGCTGTAGAAGTGCTTTCACCGAAAATTCGTTCCTTAGTTCATAGACTACTTGAGCTTTGTCTTGCTTGGTGATTTTTCCTTGTTTCGAACTAAGGCATTCAACTTTTTTAAATAAGCATTCTCCATTTTCAAACGCTCTACCTCTGCTTGTGAAGCCTCTACAGATCCTTCTACTAGCGTTTGATCCTTCTGTGCTTTAGATCCTTTTTTCATGGATGAGCGCCCCTTTTTCTTTGGTTGAAGGGCGTCTATCCCTTGTAATGCCAGGCTTTTTTGCCAACTTAAAAGGGTACTATGGCTAGGAATATTAAATATAGCAGCCGTTTCTCTAACAGACGTCCCAAATTCGTTCATATAATGAAGTACGTCTAGTTTAATCTGAGTAGGATATGATGTATAGCCCTTTATAAAAGCTTTTTCACCATGATGCTCATATTGTTTAATCCAGTTTGAAAAGACAGAGTGGTGAAATCCCGATCGATTTTGCAATGCTTTTCAAGCTTTCTGATCCCTTTTCATAACGCATAACGGCTTGTACCTTTTCATCCGAACTGAATTTAGTCATAAAAAAACTGTACCTCCAATTGGTAGTTGTGTCTAACAATTGGGGTGCAGTTCACATCACGGTGTTTTTTTTGGTGATTTGGAACATTTTTTTGTTTGCTGTGGATTGGAATTATTCAGTTATTCAGTAATATTCACGCAAGACCTGAATTCCTTTTACCACATTGTATACAAAGCTTAAGCCGTAAATAATAAAGAACAGAATCACAAACCCGATCGCTGATCCCAAACTGTGAGCTGTCACAAAGAAATACAGCAGTGGAATGGCTGCAAGAAACGGGAACACATGGGAGAAAAGAGCGCGCTTCGCGTGCCCGGCGATGTATTCATCCCTCGCCACAATCCATACAATAATGGGGAACAGAAACGGGGCAAAGAAAATGCTGAAATAGGATAGGGATGATAAAAGTTGTCTCATAAGCATGGTCTCCTTCAATAGTATTTCTTAAGGTATGTGTGCAAACCATTTACCCGAATGGAAGGTTGCTGAATAAGTATACACTTGGTTACAGGTTTAGGTACAGGGCAGGTGGCGGGAGTAGGGAAATACATAAACTTCGTTACAGAGACACATTACAGACACTTCGTTATAAATACATACAGGCACGGCGTTAACAAGGTGTTGTTGCTTGTTGTGTTTTTTCTACTCCATCAGAATACTGCATGTACTATCTATATTGCTCAATATTACCTTAATACACATACCCTATTCGGTTATTTGTTTCAGTATACATATCCTACAAGGGTGGTGGATTACTGGATACATTATTAATTTATAATAAAAGTATTGCTAAAAATAGAAATCAGAGTATAATAGAGATCGTGCCGAATTTTATTATACATATTTGTCTCAGTAGCTCAGCAGGATAGAGCAACGGCCTTCTAAGCCGTCGGTCGGGGGTTCGAATCCCTCCTGGGACGTCATTAAAAAAGCTTCCTTCGGGAAGCTTTTTTTTACGTTCTGGGGATGAGAAGTCCAGAGGTTCGTCGGAGCATCAGCTTCGATCCTACTTGCTTTATTCTCAACACTGACTTCGCGTTTTCGACTACAGGCAGAATGCCGTACCTGAGAGTTAATAAGGCATTTCACAATGAAATGGCCCCTCTCAACCCTGTAATAGCTCCTCTCCATCGTGCCATAAAACTCTAACGATCACCAGAGACGCTATTTGCCCCATTTTCGGCGTTTTAGAATTTTAACGATCACCAGCGAGCTTATTATTTTAATTTCAGGCTTCTTTTGTACTTCTTCGTGCTGAGTTAACTAAATAGCGTTTCTGAGGATCGTTAGAATTGAGAATGAAGCTTTCTCCTCCGAATAAGGCTTCTGATGATCGTTAGAAATTTAGCTCAACAAAAGGAGGAAGGCACAGAGAACATACAGGGGGGATAGCTGGTATTTGAGCGTTGACCGCCATCATGCAGCATGTCTTGTTACACTTGCTTCTAATGCTACGTTCACTATACATTACAGTCTCCTTCTTCCTTTTATACTCTCGGCCTAAATACTTGCTTTACAGATCATCTCTGTGTTAGCCGCCTGACCGGTACGAATCATGAGGTGATAAAGGTGCTCCTTCATCAAGCGGACTTCCGGGTCTGTTGACAGCAGTACCATCTAATTGGTTTTTCCTATAAGTCAAATAGATTATATATATTTTATCGATAAGAAAAATTGTGTCACAATGAATACATCAACAGTGGAAGTGACGGTGGAACAGATGAAATCGATTAATCAGTGGCAGGCCGAAGAGTACGACAATCAACTAGCTTTTGTATCAGAGTATGGCAAAAATCTCATCTCCTGGCTTCATCCGATAGAAGGAGAGTCCATCCTTGACCTTGGGTGTGGAACCGGCGATTTAACACATGAAATTTCCCTATATGGGACAGAAGTATCAGGCATAGATGCCTCCCCGGATATGATCAATCAAGCAAAGAAGAAGTTTCCTGAATTGGAGTTTTGGGAGGCGGATGGCCAGCAATTTAATACTGAGCGCCAGTTTGATGCTGTTTTTTCCAACGCGGCGTTGCACTGGATGCGCAATCCACAAAATGTTGTAGACTGTGTGTGGCGTGCCCTGAAGCCTGGAGGGCGATTTGTGGCCGAATTTGGTGGTAAAGGGAATGTGCAGATCATTGTCAATGCGGTGGAAGAAGTGATGGAACGGCATACAGGGATCAAGGCTTCGGAACGTAATCCATGGTATTTTCCGACGATTGCACAATACAGTACTCTTTTGGAAGACAGAGGCTTTGTGGTTCGACAGGCCTATCACTATGACCGCCCTACCAAACTGGCAGATGGGGAAGATGGAATCATAGGCTGGTTGGCTCATTTTGGTGATGACTATTTCGAGGGATTCAGTTCTGAGCAGGTAAAGGAATGGTGTCAGGAGATCAGCCAGATCGTGATTCCAAAATTGTGGAGAAATGACGCGATCTATGCGGATTACAAGCGTTTGCGTATTGAAGCGTTCAAACCCGAAATGTAATTAGATATAACCAAAATTATTGTTACGCGAATTTTATCATCTTAAAAGGTAAGATTTCTAGGCTGTTTCCATATCTGTAAGAATCATTTGAACCCGATGAATACTGAAAACTTCCGATAAAATCATTGAAACCATGCCTTTCTTCAGTTCAGAGAAGCATGGTTTTTTCCTTGTTTTAACTTGGAATATTTTGAATTTAAATATTCAAACGACAAAAATATACAAATGCGAATGTTTATCGTTCTTAAGACCCATATAAGTAATTTCTATATCAAAATGTAAGTATTTAGAAGGAATTTGCGATATTTTGGTAGAATAATTTACCAGGGGTCAAACATCTTGCAGATTGGCGGTGAACTTGAGTCGAAAGTATTGCAGTGCTTCTGGCAGCAAGATCCCATTGGTGAGGCAACTACACGAAGAAGGAGGGCATAGCCTTGAATAAACGATTGATATCTATGTTAATGAGTGTCCTTATGGTTTTTTCCCTTATCCTGCCTGCAGCTGGAGCCGCTTCTGCGGATTCCGCAATTCAACTGGATAACACATTAAACAGCACCCAAGCAAAACAAATGAGAGAAGTGCTTGCCAATAGGGAAGCTCGAATTGCTGCCGATCCAGTTTTGGATAAAAGCCTGAATGGTCTTGGCGGAGAGAACACACGAGTCATTGTTGAGCTTTCTAACAAACCTGTTGCTGTAGCTCAAGGCGAATCAACCCTCTCTGGAAGATCATTCACCTCCTCTATGGAAACAAAGGCTGTGACTCAAGTTGAAGACCAACAACAGTCATTTGTACATAGCCTCACTCAGAAAAAAATCAAACACGAAGTGCTGGACAAATATGCATACGCCCTTAATGGTGTATCCCTTGAAGTAAAGGGCAATCAATTGGGACAATTGCTTCAAATACCAGGTGTAGTCAGTGTATATCCTGACTATGAAGTGAAGCTGGCGCCAGATAAAGGCGAAGTTAATCCGCACATGAAAGATACAGCCCCCTTTATTGGAGCTCCTGAAGTATGGGATTTAGGATATAAAGGAAAAGGTGTGAAAGTTGGCGTTATTGATACCGGTATTGACTACAATCACCCGAATCTGCGCGATGCTTATAAAGGCGGATGGGATTTTGTAGATAACGATGATGATCCATATGAAGCGACCTACCAGGAATGGAAAGCATCAGGTCAGCCTGAGCTTAATGAAAGAGGAAGCTCTTATTATACTTCTCATGGCACACACGTTTCAGGTACGGTCGCTGCTCGTGAAGCGGGAGACTATGGGGTTGTCGGGATTGCTCCTGAAGCGGATATTTATGCTTACCGTGTTTTAGGGCCTTATGGCAGTGGACAGACGTCTTGGGTACTCGGCGGAATTGACCGCTCAGTAGCGGACGGAATGGATGTCATCAACCTGTCACTTGGTGCCGAAAATAATGATCCAAGCTATGTCACTTCGGTTGCGTTGAATAATGCAATGCTGTCTGGAGTAACTGCGGTCGTATCCAGTGGTAACAGTGGGCCTAACCGTTATACTCTTGGTTCGCCGGGTGCATCTGCTATGGCGATTACTGTAGGTAACTCTACAGGCCCTAGCCAGGTGATTACGGCGAACACCCATTTCTGGATTGGTGAAGAAGGAGAGGAAACAGCGCCTGAGCAACAGCCAGCTCCAGAAAATGAGCAAACCCCTGAATTGGGGAATGCCCCTGAAACGCAGGAACCTGCCGTTACACCGGTTACTGCACCTGAAGCTGGGGCTGAAGCGACTACACCAGAAGGCGAAACAGGAGAGGCTGCACCTGTACAAACTGAATCTGGTCAGGCTGTAGCCCCAGAAGTAAATGCTGGCAAAGAGACAGTCGATGAAGTTACTGCCCCAACGTCAGAAACAACAGAGGCAACTGCACCAGCAGCGAATGTAGAACAAAAACCTCTGTCTGTGGCTGAATCTGTGTACCGTTTGGATGTGATGGGTTGGAGTCTTGCGGCTGATCCTGAAGCGGTTTTGACAGATCGATATAATGTAGAATTTGCAGCTTTGGGTAAACCTGCTGACTTCGAGGGTAAGGATTTAACGGGTAAAATCGCTTTGATCCAGCGCGGTGAACTTGCATTTGTTGAGAAAGTTGCCAATGCCAAAGCAGCTGGAGCTGTGGCAGTAATTGTGTATAACAATATCCCGGGTCCGATCGGGGTAAGCCTTGGAGATAACTTTGATCTGATTCCGACACTCAGCATGTCGAAGGAGGATGGCGAAGTCATTAAGGCTGTACTGGATGCGAGCCAGCCAGTTAAGGTAAGTTTCAGTGATTTTGAGCGCAGTCAGACACCTGGGGATGAGATGAGTTCTTCCAGTTCCCGAGGGCCTGCCAAGGTAACGTTGGATATTAAACCGGATGTCGTTGCACCGGGTTCCAACATTTTGTCTACCATTCCTGCTTATGGTAAAGATGAGCCAGGGGCAGATTATGCGCAAGCGTATGATCGCAAAAGTGGAACAAGTATGGCTGCACCGCATGTAGCGGGTCTCACTGCATTGTTGCTTGAAAAGCACCCGGATTGGACACCTTTTGATGTCAAAGTTGCTTTGATGAATAATGCCAAAATCATGGACACAGCCAAATACGACGTGTTTGATCAAGGTGCAGGTCGTATTCAAGCGGTGAAATCCATTGATCCAGCCGCTTTTGTCAAAGTCATGGATGTGACCCAGTATACCGAGAGTGGCTCGGTTGTGGAGAAAGAAAACATTACAGGAAGCATTAACTACGGCAATTTCATGAGTACCGATGAGAAAACCGTAACCAAAACGATCAAGGTTCAGGCCTTGAACGGAAGCGGCGGCGAGTACACGGTAAATGTGAATCCGACTCGTACTGTGCCTGGGGTATCTGTTGCCGTTGATAAAACTTCATTCACTTTGAATGGAGAAGAAGAGCTCGCTGTAACGGTTACGGTTCCTCGTGGGGTCACTACACTAACTGAGGCGCAAGGCTACATTGAAATTACAAATGGAACCAACACGTTTACAGTACCATATGTAGCTCACTTTAATGTGACTTCAAGCGGTGTGAAATACATTGAAACGGTAAAAGGAACTACGAAGAACCCGTTCTACTATCCATTGAAGGCGGATGGGTCACTGGACACGTTGAACGTTGCGATGGAGTTTCATAATCCGATGACGTTTGCACTGATCGAAATCTATAACGGCCTTGATCCTGAAGGTGGTCATTATCAAGATGGCTACATTGGCTCAATTTTTGGCAATTATTATAATTTTAATGCAAATGCAAGATATACGCTGGCTTGGGATGGTCAGTATTCGGATTACACTACGGAAGAAGTCACTGAACTTGCGGATGGCTTGTATACCGTAGATATTACAACCATCGGTGCAGATGGCAAGACTTACAAAGAAGATACGTCTCCATTTTTGGTTAAAAAGACAGCTCCTGCGGTGACTGCTCCACAAACACTGGAGTTCAAAGCGGAGGATGCGGTTGTAATTAACGGTAAGGTGGATGATCTGTATTTCCGTGCTGCTCCTGCACTGGCGAAAGGCTGGAGTATCCAGCTTGACCCGACGACAGTGTTGAAAGCATCCTACGTCGTGAAAAAGGATAATGGCTCCACGTTGAAAGAAGGCACGTTTAATGTTCAGGCAGATGGCAGCTTCCAATATGCATTGGAGGGTGTCGAAGGTGGTACGTATACTGTAGAAACGACGGTAAAAGACGAGCAAGGTCTTGCAGGTACGACCAGCACAGCGATTACGGTAGAGGCTGCTGAACCTGAATCACCGGCAACCAAAGCACCTGGAACACCTGCGTTGTCCCATAATAATGGCTTTGTTAACGGTCTGTTAGGGGGCGATTATACCGTGTCCATGAGCATGTGGTGGGGCGAAAATGCGACGAGCTACAAGTTGTATGAGGATGGTGTGTTGGTTGATTCACAAAAATTGACGTATAACGCGCCATGGGCCCAGTTCGCTCAAACGAAAATTACAGGCAAAACCAATGGCACCTATACTTATGTTGCTGAACTTGCCAATGATAAGGGTGTAACGCGCAGTCAGACATTGACTGTACGGGTAACCGATGCCTTGCCTGGCAAAGCAGTGCTCTCCCATGATAATTGGGATGTGGACGGCAACTACAAGGTGATGATGAACTTGTGGTGGGGAACGAATGCAACCGAGTATCGTCTTTATGAAAATGATGAATTGATTGATACGCAGTCACTCAAAGCGACAACACCACTACCGCAATTTGCTGTGACAGCAGTAAAAGGTAAATCCTCTGGTACGTATACGTACCGAGCCGAGTTGGTTAACGCTGCGGGAGTGACAAACAGCAATACCATCACGGTGAAGGTGAAGTAAGAGCAGTACTCATCTAAACTAAAATTGTTTGGGAAAAGTAGTGCTTCGTCCCCTATCCGACGTGAAGTCGGTGAGGGACGTAAGGTGGATATGAGAAACGGCCCCTTCCTGTTATATGTACAGGAGGGGGCCGTTTCTTGTTGTACTTACAGAAAGGAGAAATGTCCGCCCCTGGGTGTTTTTTTTGAAAATTAAGAGACCGTTCGGTTTTTACTTGCCTGAATACCTGTCATGAGTAGCCCTACCGCTAAAAGAACCTGGATGAGCAGCGGGAGTGTCCAGCCACTTGTCCAGTCGTGCAGTAAACCAAACAGCAAAGGGCCTCCTGCCGCAAGCATATAACCAAATGATTGAGCCATTCCGGAGAGGCTTGCAGCCTCTCGCGCATGAGTCGTGCGAAGAACAAAAAACATTGTGACCAAACCAAATGAGGCCCCGGCGCCAATCCCGGCCAAAGCAACCCCGAGTGTGACGAGCACAACCGCATGATTGAATAACAACGCATATCCGATAATGAGACACAGACAAGTTATGGTGGTCAGCAGCCGTTGGTCACGCGTTTTTCCAGCCAGAATCGGAACGATAAAGGTGGCGGGTACACTAACCATTTGCATCAGAGACAACATCCAGCCAGCCGAGGCCGCGCTGAATCCCTGGTCCGCGAGAATTTCGGGAAGCCAAGTTATCGTTGTATAAAAAATTAACGATTGTATACCCATAAACAATGTCACGAACCAAGCCAGGGAAGACGTTCGTAAACGTGTAGGTGCATTTTCGTTTTGTGAGGTTACATATAACATCTGTTTGCGCCCATTCCTGGCTCGTGGCAGCCACAAAAGGACAGCCAGTACAGACAGAATAACCCACATACCTAAAGAAGCCCGCCAGCCAAGCGAGGAGGCTGCTGCCACAGGCACACTAATACCTGAAGAGATCGAAGCGAACAAGTTCATTGATACCGAGTAGAGTCCGGTGACGATACCAACACGTAACGGGAAATCGCGTTTGATCAAACTTGGGAGTAGTACATTGCTGAGCGCGATGCCACATCCCAAAATCGCCGTTCCTGCATATAAAGTCAGAACGGAGGGGAGGAGGCGCAAGGTGATTCCGCCAGTAACAATGATTACAGCAAGCAGAAGGGCGGTCTCCAATCCAAAACGTTTGGCAAGACGCGGAGCAAAAGGTGAAACGGCTGCAAAAGCAATCAAAGGCAGAGAGGTCAGAAGCCCTGCCATCGTATGACCAATGCCGGTGTCAGATCGAATTAACTCAATGACAGGGCCGGTAGCTGTGATAGGTGATCGCATAGTAGCGGCAATAACGATGATTCCAGCGAGTAACATCCCGAATTTTTGAGAAGTGTGTTGTGACGATTGTTCTCCCTCAGAATGGATGGAATGCGGTTGTTGTGTAGGTGATGACATGATTAGTCTCCTGTTTCTGGTAGGTTGGAATGAAGCTAGGTCGCATAGCGAGTAAATGACGAGTGAAAAACAAGTTACCAAGAAGTGATGACGAAGTCATTAGCAGTCACTAAGTATAACCTCAAGAAAAAGCGGATATGTATGAATTGGTACAATATCCATTAAGCAAGCATAACATTGTGTGTCAATATGGAGCAATGAAATGCAAAACATAACAGAAGCCCGCCACCGTCTTCGAGCAAGCTATATTAATGTCATTGTGTAAGGTTAAACCGGTGACACATGACTTATTGCTCCGCGTCAAGTTCGAATGATCCCCATTTTTTACATGGCTGTTGGTTAGATTTTATTATTTGGCTGAGGTTACCTTCTCACTTACCGAGTTTTTATGTATAGAGCAGAATTAGAGGAATACTATATAGAGATTCGTGAATGTAGAAATGCGAGATGTATCATTGTAGGATTGCAAGAATGTAGGATTACGAGAATGGAGAATGGAGAATTACAGGATAGTATAACTTTCGGATGGTGATATATTAAGGAAAGGTATTACAAGGGGATAACGGTCTATCAGTCTATCGGTCGATGCATCACCGGAAGGTTCCGATGGTTCAATCGATGTGCTTAATTCTAACGATCACGAGAAACCCTATATGGGGGAAAAAGAGTCTTTACCAATTCTAACGATCCTCAGGAACGCTATTTAGCCAATGAAGCTCGAAAAAGCACAAAATAAGCACGAAATTGAGGCAATAAGATCGCTGGTGATCGTTAGAAAATTAAATCAGCGAAAATGGGGCAAATAGCGTCTCTGGTGATCGTTAGATTTTTTTTGCGCAATGGTGAGGTGCCAATTCCACTGTGAAATGGCTTGCCAGCTCTCAGAAACGGCTTTCTCCTTGTAGGCGAAAGCGCACGAGGTCATTACTGACGAAAAAAAGCACGATCGAATTCTAAGCTCCGACGAACCTCTGGGCTTCTCATCCCCAGAACGCAAAAAAAGCTTCCCGAAGGAAGCTTCTTTAAATGACGTCCCAGGAGGGATACTCTCCTTACAGTCGAGACTGCGATGCTTATGCTCTCGAAGCGGATGCTCCGCGAACCATTGGGCTTCTCATCCCCGGAACGTAAAAAAAGCTTCCCGAAGGAAGCTTCTTTAATGACGTCCCAGGAGGGATTCGAACCCCCGACCGACGGCTTAGAAGGCCGTTGCTCTATCCTGCTGAGCTACTGAGACATGAAATTTTTCAAGCAAAAATGATTTTATCATATATAAAAAATAATATCAAATGTTTTATTTCATGCTCATTTTCGTATATGATATTTGGCGGCTGCGACGTTTTTTTCTTTCTAATTAAGGTTATGTTAGAATATCAGAAGAACTCAGAAAATAGATCCATATTTCGTTGATATATATCTATTCATAGTCGATTCCGGCTGGAGATTCAGGAACAGAGGAGGTGCTCCTATCAAGGAATCCACGACCCCGGAAGCCGCGCAAAACAACAACGTTGTGCTGTTTCCAAAAACGCTGGACTACTACCAAATACAGCTGACGGTTATGCTTGAAAATGAACGTTACGGTGAAGCAATGGACTTGCTTCGCTTTTTGATGCAATGCCAGGGACAGGATGAACGTCACTACGATGAGTGGAGGGCATTGCTTGAATGGCTGCAAGCAGCATTTCCTCAATATGAAGAAATGGAAATGCCGGTCATCCGTGAAGAAGAGGAAGAAGACGTCAGCGAGGAAATGATGGCAAGGCAACACGCCAAATTAAAGCTTGCACAGGACGATGGTTATGCCGACAAACTGCTCCGTACCGTTATGGAAGGGCCGCTAACCGAACAGACGACACTGGCACTGGAACAACTGGCATTTCTGGACGTTCCGAAAGTAGATGAGGAACTGATCCAGTGGTTGCAAACGAAGACACTTCATCCGCTACTGCAGTTTAGAGTACTGCAAACCCTGCGCCGTCGAGGGGGGCAAGATATCGTCCGATTCACCAGAGGTGAGGAAGATGTGGAGATTGAGATCGCTGACGTTCCACTTAAGCCGGAAGAATTTCCACTTCAAATTGTGCAAATTTTGGAACGGGTAGCAGACCAGACGGAGGTTCATGAACCTACGCTCTTTTATTTTGCCCAGGAACTGTGGATACAATATGTCATGGCGGTTTATGGAACACGGGATTATCAGTCCATGCTGGAGCCAAATGATGCTATGACAGACATTTGGGCTGCTGCGCTGCATATGACGGTTGCTGACAGTCTGGGCGGCTCACATGATGAAGAAAATACACGCTCAATGTATGCTGTGACAGGTGCGATGAGGTTTCGACTGGAGCAGGCTTACCGCTCTATGAAACAGTTTGTTTCGGCCGGTTTGGACGGCCAATAAGGGAGCGGAAACGTTTACCTTAAACCGTATCAAGGGAATCTACTTGAAAAAGAATGTAAATTTGTTTATACTAAGATGGTTATTTTGTACGTGATTGCCTACGTGAACATGTGAATTTTGGAGGGGAAAGTATACAATGAAAGCAACTTGGGAAAAGATAGAGAAGAACCTTGGGGTTCTTGAGGTTGAAGTCGGTGCAGAGCGTGTAACTGAAGCACTGGACAAAGCTTTTAATAAAGTTGTAAAACAAGCAAACGTACCTGGATTCCGTAAAGGTAAAGTGCCACGTCCAATCTTCGAAGCTCGTTTCGGAGTAGAGAGCCTGTATCAAGAAGCAATCGACATTTTGCTTCCTGAAGCTTACACAGAAGCGATCGATCAAACGGATATCTTCCCGGTGGATCGTCCTGATGTGGACATTGAGCAATTTGGCAAAGGTCAATCCTTCAAATTTAAAGCGAAAGTAACAGTGAAACCGGAAGTTACCCTGGGTGACTACAAAGGAATCGAAGTTGCTGTAGCTAAAACTGAAGTTACTGATGCAGAAGTGGCAGAAGAGCTGGAGCGTCTGCAACAGCGTCATGCTGAACTGGTTGTTCTTGACGAAGGTTCTGCAGCGAACGGCGATGTAGCTGTAATTGACTTCGATGGTTCTGTTGATGGTGTACCTTTTGAAGGTGGACAAGCAGAACGTTACTCTTTGGAACTGGGTTCCAACACGTTCATTCCTGGCTTTGAAGAGCAAGTTTTGGGTATGTCCACTGGCGACTTCAAAGACGTTGAAGTAACTTTCCCAGAGAGCTACCATGCAACTGAGCTTGCTGGTAAACAAGCGGTATTCAAAGTGAAAGTTCATGAAATCAAACGCAAACAGCTTCCAGAACTGGATGATGAGTTTGCTAAAGATGTTAGCGAATTTGATACTCTGGAAGAGTACAAAGCTGACCTCAAAACACAACTGGATTCCCGTAAAGCAGATGAGTTCAAAGCTGCTCAGGAAAATGCAGTTGTAGAAAAAGTAGCTGAGAACGCTGAAGTGGATATCCCTTCTGCAATGGTTGAAAGTGAAGTACAGAACATGATGCGCGATTTCGACAACCGTCTTCGCAACCAAGGTATGAACCTTGAAATGTTCCTGAGCTTCTCCGGCCAGACTCAAGCTGATTTGAGATCACAAATGCAAGACGATGCTTCGAAACGTGTACGCAACAACCTGGTGCTTGAAGCAGTAGGCAAAGCGGAAAACATCGAAGTATCCGATGAAGAAGTAAACCAAGAGCTTGAGAAAATGGCTGAATCTTACAAGCGTCCTGCTGAAGAGATTCGTGGCATTCTTGAAGGCAATGGCTCCCTGGAAAGCCTTCGTGATGAAGTGAAATTGCGCAAAACTATCGATGTTCTTATTGAGAACAGCAAAGTAGTTGAGCCAGTTGAAGCTCCAGCCGAAGAAGCTGCTGCAGAAGCTGACGAAAAATAAGACAAGCTGTGTGATTCCGACAGTTGTATAAACGATAAGGCACGTGAGTTATTGCGTGCCTTATTTTTAAATTATGACATCCATTTTATAGAAAAATGAGTGGTATTATGGATGTTGGATCATTTTAATGCAAGGTGCCCGTTTTTCGTTAATTTCATACCTTTGTTCTTGGTTGGAAATAAAAAAAGTCAAGGCGGCATAGGATGGATGTAATTTGCACATACATAGAAAACATGGTTAAATATGATCAGGCTAAATCGTAAACATCCCTAGGATGACGTGATTCTTGAAAAATGACAATGTCACAGGAACATGTTAAAATGATTTTGGGTTTGCTTTACAATTAGCAATGTCTAATTACATGTAGAAAAGAGGTTGGTCTCATGAGTCTGGTGCCAATGGTTGTAGAACAAACCAATCGAGGCGAGCGTTCTTATGATATATATTCACGTTTGCTGAAGGATCGCATTATTTTTCTTACCAGTGCGATTGATGACGATGTAGCCAATCTTGTCATAGCTCAGCTTTTGTTTTTGGCAGCCGATGATCCTGAGAAGGATATCAGCTTGTATATTAATTCACCTGGTGGTTCTGTTACTGCAGGGATGGGTATATACGATACGATGCAATTTATTAAGCCGGATGTATCGACCATTTGCGTAGGAATGGCAGCGAGCATGGGCTCTCTTTTGCTGACTGCAGGCGCTCCTGGTAAAAGATATGCGCTTACGAACAGTGAAGTGATGATTCACCAGCCGCTTGGCGGCGTTCAAGGACAGGCTGCGGATATCAAAATCCATGCAGAATGGATCATTAAAACTCGTCAAAAACTAAATCAAATATATGTTGATCGTACAGGTCAGCCCCTTGATAAAATTGAGCGGGATACAGACCGTGACTTTTTCATGAGTGCTGAAGAAGCGAAAACGTACGGCATTATTGACCAGGTGCTCAGCAGACCGATCAATTCCTAAAGGGGTGGTTTCATGTTTAAATTTAACGATGAGAAAGGGCAACTGAAATGCTCTTTTTGCGGTAAATCTCAGGAGCAGGTTCGCAAGCTGGTCGCTGGACCAGGGGTATACATCTGTGATGAATGTATCGAACTTTGCACCGAAATCGTAGAGGAAGAACTCGGTCATGATGAAGAGTTGGACCTGAAAGATATTCCAAAGCCAAAAGAAATCCGTGATATCCTCGATCAATATGTTATTGGTCAGGACCAAGCGAAAAAATCGTTGTCCGTTGCAGTGTACAACCACTACAAACGGATCAATACACAAAGCAAGATTGAGGATGTTGAGCTGTCCAAAAGTAACATTTTGCTGTTAGGACCTACGGGTTCGGGTAAAACGTTGCTTGCACAAACGATGGCGAAAATCCTGAACGTTCCTTTTGCTATTGCGGATGCAACTTCATTGACAGAAGCAGGATACGTGGGTGAGGATGTAGAGAACATTCTGCTCAAGCTGATCCAGGCAGCTGACTATGATGTAGAAAAAGCAGAACGCGGCATTATCTATATTGATGAAATTGATAAAGTGGCACGTAAATCGGAGAACCCGTCCATTACTCGTGATGTATCTGGTGAAGGGGTTCAGCAAGCTTTGCTGAAGATCCTTGAAGGTACAGTTGCTTCTGTACCACCGCAAGGTGGCCGCAAGCATCCACATCAAGAGTTCATTCAGATTGATACAACAAACATTTTGTTCATTTGTGGTGGTGCCTTTGATGGTCTCGAGCAGATGATCAAACGCCGGATCGGTAAAAAGGTCATTGGTTTTAACGCCGCTACGGAGCAAAAAGATCTGAAACCAGGTGAATATCTGGGTATGGTATTGCCAGAGGATTTACTGAAATTCGGTTTGATTCCAGAATTTGTAGGACGTCTGCCAGTTATCTCTACTTTGGAGCCGCTGGATGAAGATACGTTGGTACGGATTCTGTCCGAACCGAAAAACGCGCTGACGAAGCAGTATCAAAAACTGCTTGAGCTGGACAATGTGAATCTGGTGTTCGAACCGGGCGCATTGCTAGCGATTGCGAAAGAAGCGATCAAGCGAAACACAGGTGCACGTGGTTTGCGCGCAATCATTGAAGGAATCATGCTGGAAATCATGTATGAAGTGCCTTCACGTGAAGACGTAACCAGCTGTGTCATTACCGAAGAAGTTGTAGAGAAAAAAGTTGTGCCTGAACTTGGCCAATCAAAGGATGATAAGCAGGAAGAGAGTGCTTAATCAGCACATCTTCAGCTGAGCTTTGAAATATAGACTTGTCAGTTCTCCACTTGGGCAGAAGGCTTATATATGGTCTTTTGTCAGAGTGGAGCTTTGACGTTGTGGGGAGAGAAATCACTCATGTATTTAAGACAGGACACCCGTCCCGTAAAAGTAGGGAACTTGACAATTGGTGGCAGTAACGAGGTCATTATTCAAAGTATGTGTACGACTAAAACGGCAGACGTGGAGGCGACAGTTGCCGAGATTTTGCGACTGGAAGAAGCCGGATGCCAAGTGGTGCGTGTGACGGTGAATAATGAGGAAGCTGCGGCAGCGATTAAGGAAATCAAGAAGCAGATTCACATCCCGCTGGTGGCTGATATTCATTTCAACTACAAGCTGGCTTTGCTTGCCATTGAGAATGGCATTGATAAGGTTCGGATTAACCCGGGGAACATCGGTAAACGTGCCAAAGTAGAAGAAGTTGTTAAAGCGTGCAAAGATAAAGGTATTCCGATTCGAATCGGGGTAAACGCGGGTTCACTTGAGAACCATCTGCTTGAAAAGTATGGCTATCCTACTGCGGATGCTATGGTCGAAAGTGCTTTGTTCCACATTGGTATTTTGGAAGAACTTGATTTTCATGATATCATCGTGTCCCTGAAGGCATCAGATGTGCCGATGGCCATTGAAGCTTATACCAAGGCGGCGCAGATCATTCCTTATCCGTTGCACCTTGGAATTACCGAGGCAGGAACACTATTCTCGGGAACGATCAAAAGTTCAGCGGGCATGGGAGCGTTGCTCTCCATGGGCATTGGTTCAACGATGCGTATCTCGCTTAGTGCCGATCCGGTAGAAGAGATTAAAGTGGCGCGTGACTTGCTCAAAACTTTTGGATTGATTTCCAATGCAGCTACACTGATCTCGTGTCCAACATGTGGACGTCTTGATATTGATCTCTTCTCCATCGCTAACGAGGTTGAAGAGTATATCTCCAAACTTAAGGTGCCGATCAAAGTATCAGTACTCGGTTGTGCGGTGAATGGTCCAGGTGAAGCCAAAGAAGCGGATATTGGCATTGCTGGTGCTCGTGGAGAAGGCCTTCTATTCCGACATGGTAAAATGATCCGTAAAGTGCCGGAAGAGATCATGGTAGAGGAACTGAAAAAAGAAATCGACAAAATAGTCGAAGCCTATGAAGAAACAGGTGTCATCCCTGGCCGTTCGCACTAATTTTTTTATGTACAAGTGTTCCCCAAAAAATGTTCTGATCGTATCCTGACGATAGTGATGCTTTTAAATAGTTGAAATGTGAGGGCCCGCCATACTTGGCGGGCTTTTTGCATGCCCACAAACAAATTCTCCGGCACAAATTCCCTTTCTTCCGTTTACGTCTCGTTGAAAAGGCTATACTACCAAGTATTAGAATGATCACAGATGAGATGAAGCACAGAACAGGAGGATGTTGAAATATGGGTGACTTGGGCATGGTATTCATGTTGATACAGTTATTTTTTGGAGTGGTGATTGGGTTATACTTCTGGAATTTGCTTCGGGGCCAGAAAACAAACCGGACTGCCGTTGAGCGTGAATCAAAGAAAGAATTGGAGAAGCTTCGCAAGCTGCGTTCTATCTCGCTGACCAAACCGCTGGCGGAGAAGACACGCCCAGCCACCATAAACGATATTGTCGGGCAAAAGGATGGACTGCGTGCGCTCAAGGCCGCTTTATGTAGTGCCAACCCACAACATGTCATTATATATGGCCCACCGGGAGTTGGGAAAACAGCTGCTGCAAGGGTAGTGATGGAAGAGGCCAAGAAAAACCCAACCTCTCCGTTCAAACCCGATGCCAAATTTACAGAGCTGGATGCGACAACTGCTCGTTTTGACGAGAGAGGTATTGCCGATCCACTGATTGGTTCTGTTCATGATCCCATCTATCAGGGGGCCGGAGCCATGGGCGTAGCTGGCATCCCTCAACCGAAGCCAGGTGCGGTGACCAAAGCACATGGCGGTATGCTTTTTATTGATGAGATTGGAGAATTACATTCGATACAGATGAATAAGCTGTTGAAAGTGCTGGAGGATCGCAAGGTCTTTTTGGAAAGTGCGTACTATAACTCGGAAGACACGCATACTCCTGCTTATATCCATGATATTTTTCAGAATGGCCTGCCAGCGGATTTTCGCCTTGTTGGAGCGACGACACGTTCTCCGCATGAACTTCCACCCGCCTTGCGTTCCCGTTGTATGGAGGTCTATTTCCGTCCATTGTTACCTGAGGAGATTGGGAGAATTGCGGAAGATGCGGTGCAGAAAATCGGGTTCAGTCCTTGTCCGGATGCTGTAGAGGTAGTCAAGCGATATGCGACCAATGGACGCGAAGCGGTCAACATTATTCAGCTTGCTGCTGGACTTGCACTCACCGAAAAGCGAGAGACACTCCAGGCTTCCGATGTCGAGTGGGTAGCGGGGAGTAGTCAGATTCAGCCAAGGCCGGATCGTAAGGTTCCTTCCAAGCCGCAGGTCGGTTTTGTCAATGGGCTCGCTGTCTACGGACCGAACATGGGCACGATTCTGGAGATTGAGGTGTCAGCCGTTCCTGCTCCGAAAGAGCAAGGTCGCATCAACATCACAGGTGTTGTGGATGAGGAGGAGATTGGAGGCGGTTCTCGAACACTCCGGCGGAAAAGTATGGCTAAAGGCTCGGTTGAAAATGTGTTAACCGTATTAAAAGCGATGGGCATCCGCACGAGTGATTACGATTTACATGTGAATTTTCCGGGAGGTACGCCGATTGATGGTCCATCAGCCGGGATTGCCATGGCGACAGCGATCACTTCAGCCATTCAAGGACGCCCTGTAGACCATGAGTTGGCGATGACGGGTGAGGTTAGTATCCATGGCCGCGTGAAGCCGATTGGTGGGGTGCTGGCGAAGGTGGAGGCGGCTTTCCAGGCTGGGGCGAAGACGGTTATTATTCCCGCGGAGAACTGGCAGTCTATCTTTGACAATCTGGATGGTTTACGGGTAATCCCTGTAGATACGGTTCAGGAGGTATTCCGCGAGGCATTTGGCTGGGAGTCGGGAGCACAGCAAGTGGAACAGGAGGTGGCGGCAGAAGAGACTGCAGCACCGAAACCGGAGATTTTCCCTCCGGCATCCGCATCCTATTTACAGGCAGAGCCACCTCGTCCGGGACGGGTTACAGATTCGGGAAGCTGCTAAGCGCTTCCCTTCATTGGTTTTTTATGTGAACATTTGATAGAATAATGAATGACTACAACCTGAGAGCCATTGGAGGTGCGAAAGCGATGGGACCGAGCAAAACGAAAGGTCGTCGTTTTCCTTTACTGCCTTTAAGAGGACTTCTCGTCTACCCGAGTATGGTGCTGCATCTCGATGTGGGCCGGGAGAAATCGGTCAAGGCTTTAGAAAAAGCGATGGTAGAAGAACATTTGATTCTCCTATGTTCCCAAGCCGAGGTAAATATTGAGGAACCCACACGAGAGGATATTTTCCGAATTGGAACCGTAGCCAAGGTGAGACAGATGTTGAAGCTACCCAATGGAACGATTCGAGTACTTGTGGAAGGCTTGGAACGGGCTGAAATTATTGAATATACGGACAACGAGGAATATTATGAAGTATTGGCACAAGAGCTGCCTGAGGAAGATAACACCCATCCCGAGACGGATGCCCTCATGCGCACGGTTCTGAACCAATTCGAAAATTATATCAATCTGTCCAAAAAAGTAACCCCCGAGACACTGGCGGCCGTGTCCGACATTGAAGAACCGGGGCGTCTCGCGGATGTGATTACAAGCCATCTGTCCTTGAAGATCAAGGACAAACAAGAAATTCTGGAGACCATCGACGTGCGGGAACGGCTGGAGAAACTGCTGGACATCCTGAACAATGAGCGTGAAGTGCTGGAGCTTGAACGCAAGATCAGCCAGCGTGTGAAAAAACAGATGGAGAAGACTCAGAAGGAATACTACTTGCGTGAGCAGATGAAAGCGATCCAGAAGGAACTCGGTGAAAAAGAGGGCCGTGCAGGCGAAGTGGAAGAGCTTCGCGATCAGATGGAAAGTCTTGGCCTGCCGGACAAGGTAAAAGAAAAGGTCGAGAAGGAAATTGATCGACTGGAGAAAATGCCGGCAAGCTCTGCGGAGGGCGGCGTCATCCGTAACTATGTGGATTGGCTGCTTGCTTTACCTTGGAGTCAAATGACAGATGATGATCTGGATATTCAAAAGGCAGAAGATGTGCTTAATGCAGATCATTACGGTCTGGAGAAACCTAAAGAGCGTGTACTGGAGTATCTGGCCGTACAGAAGCTTGTCAAAAAGCTTAAAGGTCCGATTCTTTGTCTGGTTGGTCCGCCAGGGGTGGGTAAAACCTCTCTTGCCCGTTCCATCGCAAGATCGCTGGGGCGTGAGTTTGTGCGTATCTCGCTCGGCGGCGTACGGGATGAAGCCGAGATTCGTGGACACCGCCGTACCTATGTAGGAGCGATGCCTGGTCGCATTATCCAGGGGATGAAAACAGCAGGATCACTCAATCCTGTATTTTTGTTGGATGAGATCGACAAGATGGCTTCCGACTTCCGCGGAGATCCATCGTCTGCATTGCTGGAGGTACTTGATCCAGAGCAGAACAATACGTTCAGTGATCACTTTGTGGAGCTGCCCTTTGACTTATCCAATGTTATGTTTATAACCACAGCGAACACGGTGCACAACATTCCGCGTCCGCTCCTGGATCGGATGGAGATGCTGAATATTCCGGGTTACACCGAACTGGAGAAATTGCAAATATCCAAAAACTATTTGCTGCCCAAACAGAAGAAGGATCACGGTCTGGAAGAGGATCAACTGGAAGTTCCGCAGGATAGCCTGCTCAAAGTCATTCGCGAGTATACGCGTGAATCGGGAGTGCGGAATTTGGAACAGCAAATGGCATCACTCTGTCGGAAAGCGGCTAAAAATATCGTATCCGGTGCAGAGGGCCAGATTGTGATCTTGCCGGATGATGTTAAGGACTATCTCGGTCCGGGCAAATTCCGTTATGGCATGGCTGAGCTGGAGGATCAGATTGGTACGGTAACAGGGCTTGCATGGACTGAGGTGGGCGGAGACACACTTGTGATCGAAGTAACCGTGGTGCCGGGAACAGGCAAGCTGACTCTTACAGGTAAGCTGGGAGACGTGATGAAAGAATCTGCTCAGGCGGCTTTCAGTTATACACGTTCGAAAGCTGCACAGCTTGGCATCGCTTCGGATTTTCATGAGAAAAATGACATTCACATCCACGTACCGGAAGGTGCCATTCCCAAAGATGGCCCATCTGCCGGTATTACGATGGCGACAGCCTTAATCTCGGCTCTGACGAACAAACATGTATCCAAGGACATTGCCATGACAGGCGAAATTACACTGCGCGGACGGGTGCTGCCGATTGGCGGTTTGAAAGAAAAGTCACTGGCAGCCCACCGTGCGGGTTACAAAAAAATATTGTTGCCCAAGGATAACGAACGGGACCTGCGTGACATTCCGGACAGCATCAAGGAAGATGTGGAATTTGTGCCGGTAGCCCATATGGATCAGGTGTTGCAGCATGCTCTTGTTGAACAGACAGGCATTCAGCAGTAATCCACTTATCTGAAGCATCGTATTAAAAGTAGACCGTTCTGCGGAGGCTTCGGTGTCCGCTGGAACGGTTCTTTTGTTATGATTAGATGTTTTTTGGGCATAATAGTTGTTTTTTTTGAGTATAATGATCGTTTTTTTGGTATGATAGAAAGAATGATGGCATAATACGAGCAGAAATGTAGTAATGGTTGTGCTCCAGGTGTTTAAGAGAGGAAAGATGCAATTTGAAAGTCAATCAATCTGAGTTTATTATTAGTGCCGTTCGGCCTGAACAATATCCAGATGACGGTCTGCCGGAGATTGCTCTGGCGGGGCGCTCCAACGTGGGCAAGTCATCGTTGATCAACCGTTTGATCAGCCGCAAAAATCTGGCGCGTACAAGTTCTACTCCGGGTAAAACCCAGCAACTGAACTATTATAAGATCAATCAGGATCTGTATTTCGTCGATTTTCCGGGCTATGGTTACGCCAAGGTTTCCAAAGAGCAACGTTTTGCCTGGGGTAAAATGATGGAGAAGTACTTGTTGCAACGCGATGAACTGAAGCTGGTTATGCAGATGGTAGACATGAGACATGAACCATCCAAGGATGACAAAATGATGAATGAATGGCTACGCCATCATGGTCTGCCACTAGTCGTTGTGGCTACGAAGATGGATAAGATCCCTAAGACACGCAGAGCCAAACACATTAAAGTGATCAAAGAAGGACTGGGTCTTCGTTCAGGCGACTTGTTTGTGCCTTTTTCATCCGAGGAAGGTTTGGGCAAGGAAGAACTTTGGGATATTATTACCCGCCACGCCCGCATAGACAAGTATGCACCCGTTGAAGAGGATGCCGACAACGAGGCTGTAGATGCAGCTGAAGACAACAAACTCTAACATTAACATTTGAAAACACATCATGTTTCCCGCATCTAGATAGTCATGGAATGATTCCATGACTATTTGTTGTAAGCAGTCTTGAATTCGCCTTCGAATTTCCTGAATTCCTTCAATATTCATCATTCGTTTCATATAACGCATAACGGTGAACATTGGTGAGACACTACAATAAATGACAATGCATATGATAATCATCATGTGGATTTCATAAACATTTCATAAAAACGGGCGAGTGGTGGACGTGATGTGTGATATAATTAACTATGTCAATCATAATTGGATAGAGATATACAGTAAGCACTTTGATTGGAAATTTATTAGGCAGGTGAACTTGCAATGCACATCGTTGTTGTTGGTTTGAATTATCGCACGGCGCCTGTAGAGGTCAGAGAACGATTCACATTTGCAGAAAAGGACTTGTCTGAAGCGCTGCAGCAGCTCAAGCTGACCAAGAGTGTATTGGAAGGTGTAATCGTAGCCACTTGTAATCGTACTGAATTGTACGTTGTGGTCGACCGTCTTCACATGTGCGGTTATTTTATACGAACATTTATGGAGCAATGGTTTAACGTTCCACGGGAAGAATTTACGCAACACTTATATATATATGAGGATGATCAAGCTATGCGCCATCTGTTCCGGGTCATTTGCGGACTGGATTCAATGGTCATTGGAGAGACTCAGATTCTAGGCCAAGTGAAACAGGCTTTTTTCAAAGCGCAGGAAGAGAAAGCAACCGGCACTTGGTTTAACAAACTGTTCAAACAGGCAGTTACCTTGGGCAAACGAGCGCATTCGGAGACTTCCATCGGGGAGAGTGCCGTTTCTGTCAGCTATGCTGCGGTTGAACTCGGCAAGCGGATTTTTGGTATGTTCACAGACAAGAAGGTACTTATTTTGGGTGCCGGCAAAATGAGTGAACTTACGGTTAAACATCTGTATGCCAACGGGGCATCTGAAGTTATCGTAGCCAATCGTACGCTTGCCAGAGCGGAGGAGCTTGCCAGCAAATTTCGGGGAACGCCATGTACGATGGAGCAGGCTCTGACCAGACTGGGTGAGGTTGATATCGTCATTAGTTCCACTGGAGCTGAACGTTATATTCTTGATGCAGGTATTGTTCGGGAAGGTATGAAGCGCCGGCAAGCACGTCCGCTGTTCCTGATTGATATTGCAGTACCACGCGATATTGATCCGGCTATTGGCGAAATCTCTAACGTATTCCTCTACGATATCGATGATCTGGAAGGCATTGTGGAGAGTAATCTGGAGATGCGTAAGGTGGAAGCGGCGAAGATTGAGAGAATGATTGAGCTGGAGATGGAAGATTATTACCAATGGCTCAGAACACTTGGTGTTCGTCCAGTCATTCGGGCATTGCAAGAGAAGGGCGTGTCTATTCATGAAGAAACGATGGATAGTCTGTTTAACAAGTTGCCAGAGCTCGATGAGCATCAGCGTAAAGTCATTCGTCGATTGACCAAGAGTATTGTGAATCAAATGACGACCGATCCGATCAACCGGATCAAGGAAATGGCAGGTACGAAGCAAGGTGATGAAGCACTGCGCATGTTTACGCAGATTTTCGCGCTGGAGGATGCAGTTGATATGGCTGCAGAAAAAGTGAATCAGAGTGATGCAACGGCTCTGGGCAAACCAGCGGTTCATCTTAACGAAAACCGGCAAGAACCCGTGCCGGCTTATATTCCGGCAGGTGTATAAGGCAGGTGAGCAGCATGACCTTTGCTGAACAAGTCTATGAGGCTTTAATTTATATGTATGCCCTGAGCCTACTGTTCTATTTCTCGGACTGCATTCGACGCAATGCGGGGGCGAAGCGGACAGGCACAGGGTTTCTTGTTGTTGTTTGGGGATTGCAGGTAACCCATGTTATTCTGCACATGTGGATCGAAGGTCACTTCCCTATTTATACTACCTTTGATTTTCTGTTTATTTTCTCTTTCAGCATCGTTCTGATGTCATTGATCATGACCCGGGTACAGCGCTCGGAGTTTGTTATCTTGTTGCTCAACATCGTTGGATTCTCGGTGACCGTACTGAACCGGTTATGGTTTACAGCAGGTGAAATTTCGCTGCACAACTGGCAGACAGTTCATGGTTTGCTGATCATGCACATTACGCTCGCCAACCTGGGCTTTGCGGCATTAACGGTTGCTTCCGTATTCGCTCTGTTGTATCTATTCCTTCATCACAAGTTGAAAAACAAAAAATGGAATGACACGGTGCGGCGTCTGCCCAGCCTGGAGGTCATTGGAAAATATATGGATGGCGCAACACTGATTGGTACGCCGCTTCTGGGAGTATCTGTTGTGCTGGCTGTGTTGTCCATCGTGGCGGAACGGCGCTGGCATCTATTGCTGGATCTGAAGGTAATTTCGACAGGTCTGGCGATTGCCATCTATGTTGGCTATTTTATCGTGAAGAGAAGAAAACAGTTTTCGATGATGGTCATGTCCAGATGGACATTGATTGGCTATGCGCTTGTCATCATCAGCTTTTTATCCAATGCGTATTCGGCGTTTCATCGCTGGACGGGAGAGTGAAGGGCATGGAACACTACACGCCGATATATGTGAATACTTCAGACAGATCCATACTTGTGATCGGCGGCGGGCGTGTCGCTGAGCGTAAGGTGAAGGGATTGCTACAGACGGAAGCCCGAATTACGGTGGTTAGCCCTCTGCTTACGCCTGCTCTCGAACAATTGCATCAGGAATTCCGAATCGATTGGATAGCCCGGTCCTACCGCAATGGAGATTTGCGGGGGGCCTTTCTCGTATATGCAGCAACGGATGATCAGAATGTGAATCATGCTATAGTTCAAGAGGCTGAAGCGGAGGCAATACTGGTGAATGATGCGATGTCTTCTGGCAATAGCAGCTTTATTACGCCGAGTGTGGTCAGACGAGGGCGATTAAGTATTGCCATCTCGACTGCCGGTGCAGGACCTGCGGCGGCGGCCGAGATTCGTGCTTTGCTTGAACAGCAGTTCGGAGATGAATACGAGACGTATCTTGATTTTTTACACCAGATGAGAATGGAGATCAAGTCCCGTGGACTTCCTCAAGCTGCCAGAAGAACATTGCTGCGGCGTCTGACGGAAATGGATATGCTGGATACGATACGTGCGGGGAAGTTTGAATGGTGGACCGAAGAAGAAATCGGGAACTGGATATCCCGTAATCAGGAGGAAATGTAGATATGCGTACAATTAAAGTGGGCAGCAGGCAAAGTGCTCTGGCGTTAACCCAGACCGGGTATGTGATTCAAGATTTACGTGATATTTGTAAGCGGGAAGGTTTAGCTTTTGACTTTGAGGTACATAAGATCGTGACAAAGGGAGACCTCATTCTGGATGTCACCTTGTCCAAAGTGGGCGGCAAAGGATTGTTTGTCAAAGAGATTGAACAGGCGATGATGGATCGTACCATCGATATGGCTGTGCACAGTATGAAGGACATGCCCTCCGAGCTTCCCGAAGGGTTGGTTAATGGTGCAGTTCCCCGGCGGGCAGATCCTCGGGATGCACTCGTATCTCGCGGCGACCTTACGCTGGACCAGTTGCCAGAGGGAGCAAGGGTTGGGACGAGCAGTCTGCGAAGATCAAGTCAGTTAAAGGCGTATCGCCCAGACCTGCAGCTGGAATCTATCCGTGGCAATATCGACTCACGCCTGCGGAAGCTTGAAACCGAGGGACTGGACGCCATCATTTTGGCAGCAGCAGGCCTGTATCGGATGGGCTGGGAGGATCGGATTACGGAATATTTGACTGAGGAAGCCTGCCTTCCGGCTGTGGGCCAAGGGGCTCTTGGCATCGAGTGCCGTGAGGATGATGAGGAGTTACTACATCTGTTGTCCCTCTATAACGATCCGGCAACAGCTTCGCCAGTCATGGCAGAGCGCCGTTTCCTGAGCGTGTTAAACGGAGGTTGTCAGGTACCGATTGGTGCACATGCGGTGTGGGTGCCGGAAGAAGCAGATTCCCTGAACAATGAAAACAAGTTACAATTAACAGGTATGGTCGGTACGCCGGATGGTGGACTGATTTTGAAGGAGACATTGAGCGGTAAAGATCCGGTTCGCCTGGGAGAAGAAGTAGCTTGGAGATTAATTGATCGCGGAGCTGAACAGATACTGGCAGAAGTTAGGGGATGAAGGCATGGCGGGGAAGGTCTTTTTGGTAGGTGCGGGTCCTGGAGACGCAAGACTGATTACGGTAAAAGGGTGGGAGAGCATTGGCAAGGCAGATGCCGTTGTTTATGATCGGCTCGCAAGTCCACGATTGCTGAAACTAATGAAACCCGGTGCAGTTAAAATTTATGTGGGGAAACGACCGGATCGACATACGATGAAACAGGAAGAGATTAACCAGCTCCTTGTGGATCTGGCTCTTGAAGGCAAAGTGGTTGTGCGTTTGAAAGGTGGAGATCCGACCATATTTGGACGGGTAGGGGAAGAAGCGGAATTGTTGCACAAAAACGGCATTCCGTTTGAGATTGTACCTGGTGTAACAGCAGCAATCAGCGTGCCTGCGTATGCGGGTATTCCGGTGACACACCGGGATTATGCCTCCTCCATCTCCATCATTACCGGACATGAAAGTCCGGACAAGCTGGATCGCAGCATTCAGTGGGATAAAGTAACGAACGCAACGGGCACACTGGTGTTTATGATGGGTGTTGCCAAGATTGGTTATATTAGCGAGCAGCTCATTCGTCATGGTCGTCCGGCTACCACACCCGTGGCGCTTGTACGTTGGGGGACTCGGGCGGAACAGGACACTATTACGGGAACGCTGGAGGATATCGAAGCCAAAGTCATTGCGGCGAATTTTCAGCCACCAGCTGTGATCGTCGTTGGAGATGTGGTCAGACAGCGGGAGCAATTGAAATGGGCAGAGGTGCTGCCGCTGTTTGGCAAACGAATTCTGGTTACCCGTGCCCGCAGTCAGGCGAGTGAACTGGTGAACCGCATCGAAGAACTCGGTGGTGAACCATATGAGTTCCCGGTCATTGAGACGGTTATGCCGTCCAGCGAATCCTCCAAACAAAGTGTCAAAGATGCACTGCATGCGTTAAATACATTTGATTGGGTCTTTTTCACAAGTGTCAATGGCGTAGAGTTTTTCTTCCGTCATCTGGAAAACGAAGGCAAGGACATTCGTTCACTTCATCAGGCAAGAATTGCAGCAGTTGGACCCTCGACGGCAGAAGCACTGCGCAAGCACGGTATCGCGCCTGAAGTTGTCAAAGGGCCTTTTCAAGCGGAGGGCATGCTTGAAGCGTTCGAAAGTGAACTGGAGGTCAATCAAAAGGTGTTGATTCCACACGGGGATCTTGCACGGTCTTGGTTGCCGGAGCAGTTGAGAGAGCGAGGACTGCACGTTACGGAGGCCATCATCTATGACACGATTCTCGCAGGTGAGGATGACGATGAATTGCTCAAACTGCTTGAAGAGGGCGGTATCCATGCGGTGACCTTTACCAGTTCATCGACCGTGAAGAACTTCATGAAGATGTTGAAGCGTATGGGGCTGGAAGACCCGTTACCCTTGCTCAAGGGAGTGCAGGTTGCGTGTATTGGGCCGGTTACAGCCGAAACCGCAAAGGCTGCCGGACTTGAGGTTACTTTGATGGCAAAGGAAGCCACGATGAACAGCTTGATCGATGTTTTATGTGAGTGGAAACGTGCTGCCGGGAGCGTTGTTGGTAGCAATTAGGCTGGACATATGAAGCGTGCTGAATTCGAGATGAACCAGCGCGCTTCCCTTTTTAGATATTGAAATTTCAGGGAGGTATATTGTACATGGGTTTTCCAATCGTACGTCATCGCCGTTTACGTCAATCGGCAGGTATTCGCAACATGGTGAGAGAGACACACTTGACTGTGGATGATTTCATTCAACCGATCTATGTCACATATGGCAACAATGTAAAGTCTGAGATCAAATCGATGCCAGGTGTGTTCCGCTTCTCGCTGGATCGCCTACAGGAAGAAGTCAAAGAAATTGCTGAGTTGGGCATTCCGGCAGTGCTATTGTTCGGTATTCCGGAAACGAAAGACAGTGTAGGTTCGTCTGGTTTTGCAGAGGATGGTATTGTGCAGGAAGCGACGAGATTGATCAAATCCTGGTATCCCGAGCTGTTGGTAATTGCAGACACATGTCTATGTGAATTTACCGATCATGGCCACTGTGGCATGGTGCACACCACGGAGATTGATGGACACATCTGTGGTGATGTTCTGAATGACGAGTCCTTGGATTTACTTGTGAAAACAGCGGTATCGCAAGCTAAAGCAGGCGCAGATATTATTGCACCATCGAATATGATGGATGGTTTTGTACAAGCGATTCGAGCAGGATTGGATGAGAATGGATTCAACCATATTCCGATTATGTCGTATTCTGTTAAATACGCTTCGGCATTCTATGGCCCCTTCCGTGAAGCGGCGGATTCTACACCACAATTTGGGGACCGAAAATCGTATCAGATGGACCCGGCGAATGCTCGGGAAGCATTGCGCGAAGCTGAAACTGACGTGCTGGAGGGAGCGGACATGTTGATGGTCAAACCCTCTCTGTCCTATCTGGATATTATGCGTACCATTAAGGATCAGTTTGATCTTCCGCTCGTTGCTTACAATGTAAGCGGAGAATATGCGATGGTGAAGGCGGCTGCAATTCAGGGATGGATTGATGAGAAAAAGGTGGCCATGGAAATCTTGCTTAGCATGAAGCGTGCAGGGGCAGATATGATTATTACCTATTACGCCAAAGATGCATCCCGCTGGCTGGCTGAAAAGTAAATTTATATTAAGGAGGATGTTTATGACTGTACAACAAGGCAATCGCCGCAATGATGAGCGCTCACGCAGCGCATTTGAGGAAGCCAAGCAGTACATACCAGGTGGAGTGAACAGTCCGGTCCGGGCATTCAAATCCGTGGGACTCACGCCGATCTATGCCGAGCGCGGGGAAGGCTCCAGAATCTACGATATTGATGGCAATGTGTTTATTGATTATGTAGGGTCATGGGGACCACTGATTATGGGACATGCTCATCCTGAGGTTGTGGAGGCACTTCGGGAGACAGCTCTTAAAGGTACAAGCTTTGGTGCACCAACTCTGCTTGAGACAGAGATGGCAAAGCTTGTGTGTGAGCGTGTACCTTCCATCGATATCGTGCGTATGGTCAATTCCGGTACGGAAGCCACGATGAGTGCAATTCGATTGGCTCGCGGGGCAACTGGACGCAGTAAAATTCTGAAATTTGAGGGCTCTTATCATGGACATGCAGACAGCTTGCTTATCAAAGCTGGATCGGGAGTAGCTACGCTGGGATTGCCGGATAGCCCGGGAGTGCCTGAAGGGGTGGCTGTGAACACCATCACGGTTCCTTACAATGATTTGCAGTCCGTGCGGCTGGCCTTTGAAAAATTCGGAGAAGAGATCGCGGCTGTGATCGTGGAGCCGGTTGCTGGCAATATGGGTGTAGTACCTCCGGCTACCGGTTTTCTGGAGGGGCTGCGCAGTGTGACCACGGAGTACGGAAGCCTGTTGATCTTTGACGAGGTTATGACCGGTTTTCGTGTAGGACTTAACTGTGCACAAGGCCGATTCGGCGTTACACCGGATTTGACATGTCTGGGTAAAGTCATCGGCGGTGGGCTTCCGGTAGGTGCTTACGGTGGTCGCCGGGATCTGATGGAACAGATTGCGCCGACAGGGCCAATCTATCAGGCGGGTACACTAAGTGGTAATCCGCTGGCTATGGCGGCCGGTTACACGACACTGAAACTTTTGACACCGGAAGTATATGATCGTCTGGAGATGTTGTCTGCACGTTTGCAGGCGGGATTCGAGAAAAATGCAGCAGAAGCAGGCGTTGCAGTAACAATTAACCGTGTCGGTTCAATGGTATGCCCGTTCTTCAGTGCTGTTCCAGTAACGAACTATGATATTGCAAAGGAAAGCAATCTGGATCAGTTCCGCCGTTATTTTGCTTCCATGATCGAACAAGGAGTTAGTGTGGCGCCTTCCCAATATGAAGGAATGTTTGTGTCTGGTGTGCATACGGAGCAGGATATTGAGGATACCATCGAGGCGAACCGCAAGGCTTTGCAATCGTTATGAGTATAAAAAGCTGGAAACGCCGAGCACAATGGCTTGAGCTGATGCCGGGCAAGGCAGTAACTGGAAAAGAGGACAGACAGGCTGCCGCTGAACAGTGGCTCCTGTCCGAGCTTCAATTTCCGGAGAAGCTGCTTCGCCAGCTCAAGGCAGCTCATGGTATACAGCTAGCAGGGGACCGGCTTCGGCTGGCTCTTTTTGCTGTGCAGCCACTGGATGTGGAGCCACGCTGGGCTGATCTGGATGTGTTGTACGAAGATGATTTCTGTCTGGTTGTGCACAAACCGGCGGGAATGAAGCTTCATCCCGATGGAAGCCGTGAAGATCAGCCCATTACGCTGGATCATGCGGTGGCTTCGTATTATGAGATGAATGGAATCGAAACCAGGGTGCGTCATGTTCATCGTCTGGATGAAGATACAACTGGCCCTGTTTTATATGCCAAAAATGCATTTGCGCTTGCCAAATTGGACGAAGCAATGCGGTGCAAAGCGATTGATCGCCAGTATGTTGCCATTGCAGACGGCCAAGTTTCCAGCAATCTGCGCAAGATTGATGCCCCGATTGGCAAGGACAGGCACCATAAGCAGCGCAGACGTGTCTCTGAAGGAGGGCAAGACGCGGTTACTCATGTTGACATCGTACATGTATGGGACAGGGCAACACTTGTACGTTTGAAGCTGGAGACCGGACGTACACATCAGATTCGTGTGCACCTCAGTTATGCCGGTCATCCACTTGTAGGTGACAATCTTTATGGAGGGCGTGCAGACATCATTGGCAGGCAGGCATTGCATGGCGAAGTGCTGAGCTTTAACCACCCTTTAACTGGAGCCTTAATTGAAGTGCAGGACCCTTGGCCAGTCGATTTCGAACAATTGGCAGTAAGGGAGAGTAACCGCGTAGAAAGACAGACCTGAGTTAGCGGGTCTGTCTTTTTGTTTTAGGCTCCCCCTCGGCTCTCCATAAATGTAGTAACTATATAAGTTGAACTATTCCTTTATACGTTAACGGAGAGGAGTTCAACTTATATAGAACGGGCTTTTTCACAAAAGGTGGCATGCCCATCCCATTTAAGGCATATAGATGGGTAACGAAGGATTGAACCATGGATCAGTCCCATGAGAAGGATCATGGTGAACATATGCCGAAAGGAGGACGCCACCTTTGTTGAATCAACCTTATGGTTTGCGGTTCGATATTTACGAGCGCGTTCATTTGTCTGAGGGAGTGCCGGCCATAGAGGAACTGGAGGAAATCGAACTATATCCGCGCATTCAGGTGATTGGACAGGACGACCATGCTACCTTGAGGGGGCATCTGCTGCTTACTGGAACGTACCGGGGAGAAAGCGAAGATTCGGAGGAGTTAAAACATTTTATTCCTGTCGAAATTACCGTGCCATTGAACAGGGTGAGATCCATTGATGATATTTCGATTGAAATTGAAAATTTCGATGTAGATCTGTTATCCAGCCGGAGTCTGAATATCACAGGTGTATTGTCCCTGCGAGGTATTGAAGGTTTCCCGGTAGAAGAACCGCAGGTATGGTCAGCAGATGAGTTCACGGTTGTTCATTCGTCTGAAGCTCAGGCAGACAACAGGGAGAGTGAGTTGCATCAGACCGAGCCGTTTGAATTGTCAGAACAAGCCAGGCTGCGCAATGAAGAGGAAGAGCTGGCGAATGCAGCCGAGCTTGCCGCGTACGGTTCTCCGGAATCAGCGGATTTATCTCCAAGGGGTGGGCAAGAATCAGGGGTTGAAGAGCTCTCTCAAGCCTACTGGAATCAGGCAGCCGAGCCGTTAGTATCTGATGTTACCTCAACGGATGAAGCACCTTCACCAATTTCGTCATTCATGGCTGAGACGGCTGACAGATTGGCTTCCTATTCTGAATCCGAGCCACTGCTTCCAATAGAGGATGAAGCCTCGGCATGGTCTGAACCTTCAGTAAATAGCATATCCGAGAGTCCGGGATCATGGAGTACAGAGACTTCGGTGGAGGATCGTTCTGAAGCAGAATGGAAGCCACTTGAGGAGACTACGCCTGAGGTGTGGCACTTTGAAGAATCGCGGTCAGGTGGCCCGCAAGGAGAACAGCTGATGTCAAATGCTTCCACCCAGACGCAGACTGAGAATTGGCAAGAGGTATTTGCAACATCTGAAGCAGCTCAGTCAGAAGAGGAGCGTTCTTCGCTGGAAACTGCGGAGGAAAGTATCTTTCTTCCCAGTGAGGGAGCTATTCCTGAAGCGTTAGCCGAGGCGGAAGACAAGCCGGAGCTTAAGGTTGCTTTTGGCAGTAAGAAAGAATCATCAAGAAGAGAAGAAGAGGGCGTGGGCATTTCTTCTCTCTTATCATCCGGCCGTGCCGTCCGTGAAGGTGAGGGCGAACGCAGCGAGGACATTCCCGCTGGAATTGTTCCGGAAGAGGATAGCCATTCAGAAGATGTGGAGTGGAAAAATCTGTTTTTGGGTACGATTGTAGATCAGACGCCTTTCCGCAAAGTCAAACTGTGCATTGTACAACGTGAAGAAACACTTGATTCTATTGCAGACAGGTACCAGCTGAGCACCAGAGAGCTTCAGTTATATAATCGATTGACCGAACAGGTTGTTGAAGAAGGACAGATTCTATATATTCCTTAGTTAAACTAACTAAGGTAATCATAGTTTAAGTTACCCGTAATCCTTTGCCAGGATTACGGGTTTTACTTGATTTTTAACATTCCAGTTGTCCAATAGCCTGGTTCCGCTGTTGCCAGGTTGACTATCACGCACGAGCAAGGTATGATGTGTTTAGGTTTTTTTGAATAATGACGTGGATCGGGAGTAGTAGACAGTATGACCTTTCAGAGAGTGGAATTGATACGCTGTGAGATTCCGCAGGAACCAACTGATCGAAGTCGCCCGGGAGTTGCCTGTTTGAGCACTGGAGGTGGATGTTGTACATTCATTAACTTCAGAGGTAGGATGGGCCGGTCGCAGCCGTTATCTGCTTGAAGTGTCACGCTAGGTCTGGAGGATATTTGGTTATCCTGCTGTCAGCGTGAAACAAAGGTGGTACCGCGAAAGCTAACCTTTCGTCCTTTGATGGATGAAAGGTTTTTTGGTTTTTTTAGCGATGATGATGAAGTAACGGAGGAATGACACATGTCTGAACAAAAAAAAGCAACAACAGAAATGCCGACCACATACGATCCGAAGGCTGCAGAGGACAAATGGTACTCCACCTGGACGGAGCGCGGATATTTCCAAGCAGGTATGCGCAAGGATGCTGAGCCGTACACTATTGTAATTCCGCCGCCAAACGTAACAGGGATGCTTCATATCGGGCATGCGCTGGACTTCACACTGCAGGATATCCTTATTCGTACGAAACGGATGCAGGGATACGATGCCCTGTGGTTGCCAGGCTCTGACCATGCAGGGATTGCGACCCAAACGAAGGTAGAACAGAAGCTACGTGAAGAGGGGTTGACGCGGTACGATCTGGGACGTGAGAAGTTTCTGGAGAAAGTATGGGACTGGAAAGATCAGTATGCGACTACCATTCGTCAGCAATGGGGTAAAATGGGGCTATCGCTCGATTATTCGCGTGAACGTTTTACACTGGATGAAGGTCTGTCCAAAGCGGTGCGTAAAGTGTTTGTACAACTGTATGAAAAAGGCCTCATTTACAGAGGTAAACGCATTATCAACTGGGATCCGGTAAACCGTACGGCGCTCTCAGACATTGAGGTTGAATATAAAGAAGTTCAGGGACATCTCTATCATCTGCGTTATCCGCTCTCAGACGGTAGTGGTCACATTACCGTGGCAACGACACGTCCGGAAACCATGCTGGGTGATACCGCTGTTGCCGTTCATCCTAAGGATGAGCGTTATGCTGACATGATCGGCAAAACCCTTGTACTGCCAATCATTGGACGCGAAATTCCGGTCATTGCAGATGATTACGTAGACAAAGAGTTCGGCAGTGGCGCGGTGAAGATTACTCCAGCACATGATCCGAATGACTTTGAAGTAGGTCTTCGTCATGATCTTCCACAGATTACAGTGATGGATGAGACTGGAACGATGAATGCTGACGCCGGCAAATATCAGGGACTGGATCGCAGTGATTGCCGCAAACAAATTGTGGCTGACCTGAAAGAACTGGGTGTTTTAATTAACATTGAAGACCACATGCATCAGGTTGGACATAGTGAACGTACGGGGGCTGTAGTTGAGCCTTATCTGTCCACCCAATGGTTTGTTGAGATGAAACCTCTCGCAGAGAGAGCGATTCAGAAACAAAAAAGTGGAGACGGTGTAAGCTTTGTGCCCGAACGATTTGAAAAAACGTATTTGAACTGGATCGAAAATGTTCGTGACTGGTGTATTTCACGTCAGCTTTGGTGGGGACATCGTATTCCTGCCTGGTATGATGAAGAGACAGGTGAGATCATTGTCACTGCTGAAGACCCGACTACGATGCCTGAATATGCAGGACGCAAACTGAGACAGGATGAAGATGTTCTGGATACTTGGTTCAGCTCTGCGCTCTGGCCTTTCTCCACACTGGGATGGCCGGAAGAAACGGAAGATTTGCAGCGTTACTATCCAACGAATGTGCTTGTAACTGGATATGACATCATTTATTTCTGGGTGTCCCGCATGATCTTTACGGCTCTAGAATTCACCGATGAAATTCCGTTCAAGGATGTGTTGATGCACGGTCTTGTACGTGACGCAGATGGACGTAAAATGTCCAAGTCTCTTGGTAACGGTGTAGACCCGCTGGATGTTATTGAGAAGTATGGTGCAGATGCAATGCGTTACATGATCTCCACCAGCAGTACGCCGGGACAGGATTTGCGTTTCCGCTGGGAGCGGGTGGAACAGGCCCGTAACTTTGCCAACAAAATCTGGAACGCTTCCCGCTTTGCATTGATGAATCTGGAAGGGTTCACGTACGAGGAACGTGACATCAGCGGTGAGCTCGGAACAGCGGATTATTGGATTTTGCACCGCCTGAACGAAACTTCCCGTGATATTACGCGTCTAATCGATGCGTATGAGTTTGGGGAAACAGGCCGCGTATTGTACAACTTCATCTGGGATGATCTGTGTGACTGGTATATCGAATTCGCCAAGCTGTCATTCTACGGAGAAGATCCGGTTGCGAAGAAGAAAACACAATCAGTGCTGGCTTACGTGCTGGATCAGACTATGCGCCTGATTCATCCGTTTATGCCTTATATCTCTGAAGAGATCTGGCAACATCTGCCTCATGATGGGGAGACGATCACACTCGCTTCCTGGCCGGTATACGATCCTGCGCTGGAGAATCCGGAAGCTGTTGCCGAGATGAACTTGCTGATGGATACCATTCGTGCCGTTCGGAACATTCGTGCTGAAGTGAATGTGCCGATGAGCAAAAAAATCGAATTAATGGTCAAAGCGAATAGTGATGAAACGTCCAGCATTATTGAGCGCAACAGTCATTACATCAAACGCTTCTGTAACACTTCCGAATTCGAGAGTGGATTGAATCTGAATTCACCAGACAAAGCGATGACAGCGATCATCACGGGAGCAGAGTTATATTTGCCGCTGGCAGGTCTGATTGATATTGAGCAGGAAGTGGCTCGTCTGGAGAAAGAACTTCAGAACCTCGAAGGCGAAGTGCTCCGCGTGGAGAAAAAACTGACGAATCAAGGTTTCGTTGCAAAAGCTCCGGCTAAAGTCATCGAGGAAGAACGTGCCAAACAAGCGGATTATTCCGATAAACGGGATAAAGTCATTGCACGGATCAAAGAGCTGAAAGCTTAATATGGAAAAGGGTCGGATGGAATGCTCGCAGGCCATCCGGCTGCTTTTTTCAATCTTCAATCAAACAGAGAACCGAAGGTGAATCAGATGACGGAATTAAACGGTACAGATACTGCAACTCCTTTACAAACATATGGCGAGGCCGTGGACTGGATCAATGGCCTTATTCCTTTTGGTATCAGGCCTGGGCTGGAACGAATCGAGAGCCTGATGTCACAACTTGGCAATCCGCACCAACGGCTCAAATTCATTCATGTCGCGGGAACGAACGGTAAAGGTTCGACTTGCGCTTTTTTGACGTCTGTGCTGCTTCAAGCGGGGTATGATGTCGGAACGTATACATCACCTTATATCACCAAGTTTACAAATCGTTTTCAATATAACGGTGAAGACATCCCGGAAGAAACATTGTTAAAACTGTCGAATCGCTTGCGTCCATTCGTGTTGGAGATGGCGTCTACACCGCTGGGTTCACCAACGATGTTTGAAGTATCCACGGCTCTGGCACTGCTTTATTATGCGGAAGAGTGTTACCCGGATATTGTAGTATGGGAGACAGGGCTGGGGGGAAGGATGGACGTAACGAATATTGTTACTCCCGTTGTGTCTGTCATCACCAATATTGGTATGGATCATACGGATGTGCTTGGAGATACGATTGAGCAGATTGCATGGGAAAAAGCAGGTATCATTAAGCCGGGGGTACCTGTTGTGACCTGTGCGTTACAGCCTGAAGCCGTAAAGGTTATTCAGGAGCGAGCGAAGCAGCTAAGATCAACGATGTATTTGGCTGGAAATCAATTTTCCTACCGCAGACTGGATAGCAATAAGGAGGGGCAAAGTCTCCATTTTTCTGGCCCATTCCGTGATTTGGACATTCACATTCGTATGCAAGGTGTATATCAATGTGATAATGCTGCTGCTGCATTAATGTCTCTTGAATTACTAAGACAATATATGGCATTTATGCTGGATGAAGACGATATTAAACTTGGTTTTGAGCATGCCTTCTGGGCGGGAAGATTTGAGAAAGTTAGCGACAATCCTTTGATTGTACTCGATGGAGCTCATAATCCTGAAGGGGCAGAGTCGCTTGCCAAGAGCATTATCGACGGTTATCCCCAAAAAAAGTTAATTTTGATGATGGGTATGCTGGCGAATAAGCATCACGAAGCGTATTTGCAGCATATACTGCCACTAGTGGATACGCTGATCCTGACCGAGCCAGATTTCCGCCGTAGAATGGCTGCAACCGAATTGTTGCAGATTGTCGATCGGGTACGCCCCGCCATTGCGAAGCAGGAACTGGATATCATCGTCGAGCCTGATTGGGCAAAGGCACTTGATCTATTGAAGTCACGGACGGAAGCGGAGGATCTGGGGGTGGTTTCCGGCACGCTTTATCTGATTGCGGACGTGCGGGCAGCCCTTTTGCATCAAACCGATTCTGAAAAAGGTTGGTGAAAGTTTTGTTAAATACATCGGAACACGTTCATTTTATAGGGATTGGCGGTTATGGCATGAGTGCCATCGCCCGGGTTATGCTGGAGATGGGATACACCGTTACCGGATCGGATGTCGCTTCACAGGAATTGACGGAGAAGTTGGCAGCCAAAGGGGCGAAAATATATATTGGACATACCGCAGAGCATGTGAACGGAGCGGATCTGGTGGTCTACTCTACAGCAGCTCCTGCGGATAATGTGGAACGTGTGGCTGCAGAGCAGCTAAACATACCTATTCTTCATCGCGCGCAGATGTTAGCACGTTTGTTAAACGAACGCAAAGGCGTAGCCGTTGCAGGGGCGCACGGCAAAACGACGACTTCTTCGATGATTGCACTGGTCATGGAGCAATGTGACACAGATCCGACCTATATTATTGGCGGAGAGATCATGAATTTGGGTACAAACGCGAAAGCGGGTCAAGGCGAGTGGGTTGTCGCGGAAGCGGACGAGAGCGACGGCTCCTTTTTGCAATACCATCCTTGGCTCGGCATCGTAACGAACATTGAAGCTGACCATCTGGAAAATTACAATAGTGATTTCGAGGAACTCAAGAAAGCCTATGTACAATTCCTCAGTCAGATTCGTCCAGAAGGTACAGCCATCGTATGTGCTGATGACGAAAATGTGCAGGCTATCCTGCCGCACCTTAAGTCTCGCATTACAACTTATGGCATTGATCAGGCTGCTGATTACACAGCTACCGATATCGTACTTGGGGATCGCCGCATTTCCTTCACGATGAACCATCAGGGTGCTGCCATGGGGACCGTTGAATTGTCGGTACCAGGCAAGCACAATGTGTATAATGCGATGGCCACAGTTATTACATGTCTTGAGGCGGGCATTCCGTTTGAGAAAATTACAGCGGCCATCGTGCAGTTTCATGGGGCCAAGCGAAGATTTCAAGTGCTCGGTGAAGCGCATGACATGTTGATTATTGACGACTATGCTCACCATCCTACGGAAATAGAAGCTACGATCAGTGCGGCAAAAGCGACAGGGAAACGGATTATTGCCGTATTCCAGCCGCAGCGTTATACACGTACATTTTTCCTGCTGGATGCGTTCAGTCGGGCTTTTGCCGAGGCGGATGAGGTACTGATTACCGATATCTACTCTCCGGCTGGTGAAAAGCAGATTGAAGGTGTGCACTCGGCTAGACTGGTTGAACTGATCGTACAGAACAGTAATGCAACAGCAAGATACCTGCCTACCAAAGAGGAAGTTGTGGCTGATCTGCAGCCGCGGCTTCAGCCAGGAGATCTTGTGCTTACGATGGGTGCGGGGGATATTTGGAAAGTAGGCGACATACTCGCCAAAGGCTTGAAATAAAAGGGATATAAGTTAAAAGGTGAATACTTCAAACGTCTGTCTTCTTCGTGAAGCCAGGCGTTTTTGGTATGTGCATTGATAACGGGGTACATGCAGGGACTGATTCTTTTTACCGATTCATGGAATATTGTCTTTATTTACAGCATATAGCTGATATAAATGGGACAAAGGAGAGGGTACGGGTGAGCAATGCCAGAATGACGTTTCGCTTCGGAGATCACGAGTCGGACAAGCTGGGTAACCAGGAGATGCCGGCATCCAATCCACTGGTCACAATGAACGAAGACTTGCCTGATACATTACAGCCGCTACCGAAGCCTGGGCTAGACCAAAACAACGCGACAGTACCATCATGGATAGCTGAGGACATGCCTGTGGACTGGGGAGGAACGATTCTGGCAGACGCTTCCCGATCTGAATCCGAACGTTCGAAACACACGGACTCGCTAAAGTACCAGAGTTCTGATCCCGATGTGGGTTCTGATCCTCGTTCAACCTATACAGACTACACATCAGATTTAAATACGAAGCATGATCCGTATGACATTGAAAGAAGTCACGACCTGGATCAGGGTCATAACTGGATGGTGGATTCAGAGAACTATTCATATAAACGAAATCGACCTCCCAAGGGATGGAAGATGATTGGATCTGTTTCAGGTGCACTGGTAACTGGAGCGCTGTTCGGGATGGTTGTCTTGTCTTTTTTTAACAAGGATGGTACGGCAAAACCGGATGAAATGCTTCCTGTAAATCAGACCGTTTCTGCTGTGACAGGTCAGGAGGGGGCTGCCGGAACAGCAGGGCAACTTGAAACTACCTCTGCGGGTGGAACATATTATGCCCTTCAATACGGGGTATTCAGTTCCCCGGAACGAGCGGAGCAAGCGAAGCTTGAACTCACCCAAGCAGGCATCGCTGCGGGTTCAGATCCTGAAGATGGAAATCGCATCTATGCAGGTATCTCTGCTGATCGTGAGGAGGCCAAACTCCTTAGTACCAGACTAAAGTCCCAGGGAGTCGAACTGTATGTGAAAGAGATCGTCAACCCGGAAGTGAATCCTGCAATTTTTGGTAACAAACAGGAGGACGCCGCTCTTTTCTTCAACAGTAGTTCGGCTCTTGTTGATCAGTTATCAACCCTGTCGATCCAGCAGCTGGGTCAGTCGGTTCAGGCAGCTATTGCACCGGATATGATGGCAGCACTACAAACTCAGCATCAAACATGGATGACCGGCATGAAAAGCCTCGCATCTGGAATGGCAGCTGATGTGCAACCTGTTGTATCCAACATGGAGAAATCCATGAACAGCGCCATAACAGCAGTTTCCGAGTATAACAAAAATCCGGATGTCGTTCATATGTGGGCGGTTCAGTCCGATTTGATGGAGTATGTGCTACAACAGAAGAAGTGGCTTGAGTCTATAAAACAGTAAGCATATCTTTCCCATAACAACGCCTTAAAATCTCTGTCCGGCAAGGAACTGGAAATAGTTCCCCCTGCCGGATTTGTGTTTGTATTGACGTACAAAACCCCGTATAATAATGTGGGTGTCAAAAAATGGCGAGGGAAGATTAACCGATGAAAAAAAACTTCGGCGTGTTATTATTGTTTCTGCTGCTCGGCTGGATGGCTGGAGCGTGGATCGCCAAGGCACTGCAGCCTGTAAAGGCCGTAGCCTTTCTAACCAAAGTCACGACGATTCGCTGGTCGCCTCAGGCTGATCTGGATATTTTCAGTTATGACCTTTCATTTCAATTTCAAATGAGCCTCTTAAGTCTGATTGGTATTATTGCGGCTTTATGGCTGTATCGCAGACTGTAGGAGAATGACGAATGTTGACCAAAAAAATAAACTAGTGACATCTATTATTGTGATTCGAGCAGGTGTTGCCATAGTATAAGGAGCCGTTAATGTTGAATAACACAGAGCAGCGCCCGATTATTCTGGCCTCCACATCGCCACGGCGCAAGGAACTGATCGCGTCACTCCATTTAGCGTTTGAAGTTATACCAAGTTATGCAGACGAGAGTACACCATCGGAATGGACACCGGAACAGACGGTGCAGGAACTTGCTCTGCGCAAGGCGCTTGCTGTGTTTCGTGGACTCGAGGGTCGCGGGCGGGACGCTATTATCGTTGGAAGTGACACCGTAGTTGTGCTGGATAACGAAATTCTGGGTAAACCTGTTGATGAGGCGGATGCTGAACAGATGTTGTCACGGCTGCAAGGACGGGAGCATCGTGTGTTCACCGGCGTTGCTTGTATTGATGCAGTAAGTGGACATTCGGTGGTGCATTATCGTCAGACCGATGTGACGATGAAGGCGTTGTCTGAAGCCACCATCCGCGCTTATGTGAATACAGGAGAACCTTCGGACAAAGCAGGATCTTACGCTATCCAAGGTATTGGCGCTTCACTGATCGATCGCATTGAAGGATGTTATTTTAATGTGGTAGGTTTGCCTCTATCCTTACTCAGTGACATGCTGGAGGGATTTGGGGTGTACGTGTTGCCACAGACTTAATTAAAATGGATGCTGTGAAAAGAGGGAACATATGGAGTCGCCTCAACACATGATGCGCGACATCCCCCAGGAAGAACGCCCGAGAGAACGCATGATGGAATATGGGGCGGGCGCCTTGAGTCATACCGAATTGCTTGCTATATTACTTCGTACAGGAACAAGACAGGAATCAGCAGTGCATATGGCACAGCGGATACTAAGCGAAGCAGGTGGAATCCGCTCGTTGATGGATCTAAGCCTTGAAGAGCTGACGGCTATGAAGGGCATCGGACAGGCCAAGGCGGTTCAGCTTAAAGCGGGCATTGAACTGGGCCATCGGATCGCCAAGAGCAGGCTTGCTCCTTCGACAACGATCCGTACACCGCGTGATGCTGCGGATATTCTGATGGAACAACTGCGGTATTTGCAGAAAGAACATTTTGTGTGTCTTTTTTTGAATAGCAAAAATCATATCATAGCTCAGGAAACACTCTCCATGGGCAGCCTGAATGCTTCGATTGTACATCCGCGTGAAGTATTTCGTGCTGCGATCAAATGCAGCAGTGCCTCAATTGTGTGTGCACATAACCATCCTAGCGGTGATCCAACGCCCAGCCCGGAAGATATTCAGATAACCAAAAGATTGATTGAAGCTGGCGCGATCGTGGGTATTGACGTTCTGGATCATCTCGTTATTGGTGATGGAACATACGTAAGTTTGAAGGAGAAGGGCTTGGTATAATATAATGGTTGGCGTTGATGTTTTCCTATGAATGATAACGGACGTGTCCGTCAAAGATAGGTTCACTTTACTTTTCAGATTCAAAATACAAAATGCAAATATTAGCTCCACGGATCGTGGAAATGAAAATTACGCTCATGCAACGAAATAGGAGCGGCAATATGAGGCAGAAAAGGAGAATACGTCATGTTTGGTGGTTTTACGAAAGATTTGGGTATTGATTTGGGGACAGCGAATACGCTGGTTTATGTTCGAGGTAAAGGAATTGTGGTGCGCGAACCTTCGGTCGTTGCACTGCGTACAGATACGAAAAGCATTGAAGCGGTGGGTGAGTCTGCCAAAAAAATGATCGGGCGTACACCTGGCAACATTCGTGCCATTCGTCCAATGAAAGACGGCGTAATCGCTGACTTTGATACAACAGCAACAATGCTCAAATATTTCATTCGTCAGGCGCAGAAGCAACGCTCGATGTTCCAGCGTCATCCTAACGTGATGGTATGTGTACCATCTGGAATCACAGCAGTAGAGCAGCGTGCAGTTGAAGATGCGACGAAGCAGGCGGGAGCACGTGAGGCGTACACGATTGAAGAACCATTTGCAGCTGCCATTGGTGCGGATCTGCCCGTATGGGAACCTACAGGTAGTATGGTCGTTGATATTGGCGGCGGTACAACTGAAGTGGCTGTCATTTCTCTTGGCGGTATCGTAACTAGCCGTTCGGTGCGTGTAGCAGGTGACGAGATGGATGAATCCGTGATTCAGTACATCAAACGCCAATACAATCTGATGATCGGTGAACGTACGTCCGAGCAATTGAAGATGGATATCGGTTCAGCTATGCCACTGGAGCAAGTGGAAACGATGGAGATTCGTGGACGTGACCTCGTGACAGGATTGCCGAAGACGATCACCATTACTTCTGATGAGATCAGCGAAGCTCTGGCAGATACCGTGAATGCTATTGTTGAAGCGGTGAAAGTAACGTTGGAGAAGTGCCCTCCTGAGCTTGCAGCGGATATTATGGATCGTGGAATTGTTCTGACAGGCGGCGGAGCATTGCTTCGTAATCTGGATAAGCTGCTTGCTGGTGAGACAGGAATGCCTGTCATTGTTGCCGAGAACCCGCTGGATTGTGTAGCGATCGGGACAGGTAAAGCACTGGAAAATATCCATATGTTCAAAAGCAGAAGCAGTTCAGCAGTTCGTTCCAAGCGTTAATGGGGTGCTGGTTGTCTAATCCCCGATTAGATGACAGCACGTCAATCTAGAATGCCCGGATATCCCGGGAGAGCTATAACCCGCTTAACAGGGGAGATCGACTGATATTCTCGCAGGGACTTCAGGCCTGATATCTCCCCGCCGGGCTGGGCTCGGAAGAGAATAATGGATGTTAGAGGGTGTTGGAACTGTTTAAACTGCTTGGCAACAAAAGACTTTTTGTTTTGCTGGTGGGCCTTGTTACATTTATCGCGCTGATGGGCTTTACGCTTAGTCCGCGAGCCAATTTATCCTGGCCGGAGAAATTCCTGAAGGATTCAGTTGGATTTGTACAATACGTATTTTACAAGCCCGCTTCTTATGTAGCGGGCTTTTTCAAAGATGTGGCGAACATGCGTACGGTGTACGAGGAAAATGAAGAGCTACGCATCGCCATGGGGCATTACACGCGTGACCGGTTGAAGTACAATGATCTGGAGCAGACAAATTTGCAGCTTCAGAAGGAACTCAACTTCACGGAAGAACAGAAGAATCGATACAACTACGGCTCTCGGATTGCACAAGTTATCAGTGCCAATTCAGATCCGAATAGCAGAACGATTAATATTGATATTGGGGAAAACGCAGGCCTCAAACCAGGTATGGCCGTTACTTCACAGGAAGGGCTGGTTGGGGTAATCAGTCACGTCAGCTCGTATACATCCACGGTGAATCTGCTAACTTCAATGAATGCCAATGATCCAACATCCAATGCGATTGCAGCTACGGCTGTAGGCAAAGAGAAGGTGTTTGGCATGATTGAGAGTTATGATCCGAAAAGTGGCACGCTGAAGATGACCAAGATCGCAGAGGATTCCAATATTGCCAAAGACGACGAAATCATCTCTTCTGGCATCATCAACAATTTTCCAAAATACATGCGTATTGGTAAAGTAAAGAGTGTTGAGAAAAGTGAATATGGTTTGACCAAGACAGCTACCATTGAGCCGTATGCCAACTTCCTTGATTGGAAAGAGCTGATCGTGATCATTCCACCTGAGGTTAAACAATAATGGTTACGCGCAAACAGGTTCTGTTTCTGTTACTGTTCGTTCTGTTCATTGCCGAGGATACTATCCTGCCACTATTGATTCCTTCGGCTTGGCAGATGCGTATTTCAGCCAATCTGGTGTATATCGTTATTCTGTTTTTCGCTGTCTATCATCACAGGCACACGGCTCTGGTGCTGGGTATCTTATTTGGACTCTTGCATGATGTGGTCTTCTATGGGGAGATGATCGGCCCTTATGGATTCTCAATGGGGTTATCTGCTTATATGATGGGATTGATATTCCAAGCACCTCGTGCACCGTTGCCGATCATGGTTTCGGTTGTCCTGCTTGGGAGTTTGCTGAATGATACGATGTTATTTTTCTTATACAGACTCTTCCAACTCAATCATGTGACCTTTGACTGGGCACTGATTGAATACATGATCCCTAATCTGTTTGTTCACTTTGTGTTTGCCCTGATCATTTATGTGCCGCTGCGCAAACAGCTGGAGAAGATCGGTATACCTAAAAGTAAGGTAGACGAAGCTTCCTGATGACATTTATGGAGCAAGAAGCAGGAACTTGGGAACCGGGGCACGAAATGTTATGAGATGGGAGGGACAGGCTTATGACGGTAAAATCGAATCACGTAACGATTAAAGGCATCCGAGACGGCTTGGTTTTCCTGTTGGACGATCAATGTGAATTCGAGGAATTGCTCTATGAGCTCCGCTATAAGCTGGAACACAGCCATCAAAACATTTTGACCGGACCGATTGTTCATGTGGATATCAAGCTGGGAGCGCGGGAAGTTACAGAAGGCCAGAAAGAAGAGATTTTGGATATTTTGAAGCAAAAAGGGAATCTGCTGATTCGTTCCATTGACTCACCTGCACTTGTACAGGAGGTCAAAGGCCCACCTCCGATTGAGACGATGTGCGGCATGGTACGGTCAGGTCAGGTGCTTCATCATGAGGGGAATCTCCTTTTTCTTGGAGATATCAATCCAGGCGGCACGGTGACGTGTACTGGGGATATATATATATTGGGTTCACTCAGAGGTATGGCTCATGCGGGAATCAGCGGGGACGAAGAGGCTATCATTGCAGCATCGGTGTTTGCACCGACACAATTGCGTATTGCAGATGTGATCAGCCGTCCTCCGGATGAATGGGAGAGCCGTGAAACCGCAATGGAATTTGCTTATTTGCAGGACAATCAGATGCAGATCGACAAGATGAGCAATATCGTTCGGTTGCGCCGAGATTTTAATGTGTTTAAAGGAGTGTAGCTCATGGGAGAGGCGATCGTGATCACTTCGGGTAAGGGCGGCGTGGGTAAAACGACCACCTCGGCAAACATCGGGACAGCGCTGGCGCTGCTTGGCAAAAAGGTTTGTCTGGTCGATACCGATATCGGCCTGCGTAATCTGGATGTTGTGATGGGACTCGAGAACCGCATTATTTACGATCTGTGCGATGTTGCAGACGGCCGTTGCCGTCTGAATCAGGCTTTAGTCAAGGACAAGCGTTTCGAAGAATTATACATGTTGCCTGCAGCGCAGACGAGAGACAAAAACTCTGTATCGCCAGAACAGGTGAAGGATATCATCCTGGAACTTAAAAAAGATTTTGAATATGTCATTATTGATTGCCCGGCCGGTATTGAGCAGGGATTCAAAAATGCGGTAGCAGGAGCAGATCAGGCCATCGTGGTCACTACACCGGAAAATGCAGCAGTGCGTGATGCAGATCGGGTCATCGGTTTGCTTGAGAGTTCACACATCCAGTCACCGAAGCTGGTGGTTAACCGGATTCGCAACAATATGGTGAAGTCAGGTGACATGCTGGATATCGATGGTATTTTACAAGTACTTAACATCGACCTGATTGGCATTGTGCCGGATGATGAACTTGTCATCAAGGCTGCCAATTCAGGCGAACCTACAGTGATGAACCCGGATTCACTTGCAGCTATTGCATATCGCAATATCGCAAGACGAATTTTGGGAGATACCGTGCCATTAATGCAGCTGGATCAGAAAAAGGGTGCGTTTTCCCGTTTCAAGAAATTTTTTGGAATGGGTTAAATCATATAATTCGGCAAGCTTCAAAACAAACATAGTGATTATATTACGCTTACAGCCGGGCATCGTGCCCGGCTTTTTTCTTTTTCCTTTGTTCCAGCTGTAGCTTAATTTACAGTTCAGTAGGCAGGCTTGTTCATATTCTCCGTGGCTGTTTCATAGGATGTAGTAAACAAGCCTCAGCGGGAGGACATGGCATGAATACAAAACGGAGAATCAAACAGAGAAGAGAAGAGCGCATTCGGCGGCTAATGGATGGGGCGGTTCATGATGCATTACAAGAACAAAGGTCGGCTTTTCGATGGGACAGAGAAAATGAAAGAGATCAGGACAGAAATAGAGAGCATGATAAAGCGATCCGGCAGAAGCCGTTTGTTTTGGTAGAGGAACCTCCGGAAAGAGACCCGGAATGGCTGTGGAAAAAGGAGAACGGACATTTTGGCCCTGCAGGGCGTTCCGGTTTTAAATTGTTTCGATCATTGCTGCGGCGCACGGTAGTTAGTGCCGTTATATTTGCAGGTGTGTGGGGCCTGTTCCAACTGAATGCATCGTGGACAGTAGCACCCAAGACCGTCATTGCTGATGTGCTTCATAACGATATGGATTTCGCTGCGGCTACGGCATGGTATGAACGGAATTTTGGTGGAACACCTTCTTTCTTGCCAGTGCTGGGACACACCACCGACGTAGTGAACGGCTCGGGAATCCGGCCTCTCCTGGGTAAACCAATCTCGGGAACGGTCGTGCAGCCGTTTGCGCTGAGCATGAAGGGGATTGAGATTGTTCCTGAGGCAGCAACAACTGCAGGACTGGTGCAAGTAGTCAGCTCGGGCGCGGGACGTGTACTCGAAGTTCTCGGTGATGCTTCCACCGGCTATACCGTTGTTATTCAGCACGCCGGGAAGGTAACAGCCATATATGGCCGGATGAATGAAAGTGACGTGCAGGTGAATGATTGGGTCGAAGCGGGGAATGCCGTGGGAAGTTTAAAGGCCGGGAGTACGGAACAGCCAGCTACGCTTTATTTTGCGATAAAAGAAGGAGAAGAGTACGTGGACCCTGCGGAAGTGGTTGCCCTTGATTAGGGTGTGGGGTGTGCGAATCTCGCTTCACCCGTTTTTTGTCATTATCATGATGACCTCTCTGTTAACTGGACATTTTATTGAACTGATTACGTTGTTTGCTATCGTATTTATTCATGAATGTGGACATGCTGCTGCGGCAGCCCTTCTGGGCTGTCGTGTACTGTCCATACAGATGCTTCCTTTCGGAGGGGTGGCTGTTATCGAAGATGGGGGTAAGCTCACAGCTTATCGCGAGATGGTCATTGCCTTGGCAGGCCCGCTACAGAACGTGTTAATGGTTGGTGTTGTATTGTTGTTGCGTCAATTTCAGTTGGGTGATCCGGTGTTTCTGGACTATATCATTCAGGCGAACCTGCTTATTGCTCTATTTAATCTGCTGCCTGTATTACCGCTGGATGGAGGGAAGATTGTTCAAGCTATGGTCAGCCTGTGGGCTCCATACTATACCACACTCATGTGGACTTATCGCATCAGTATCCTGTGCAGCGCAGGGGTTATTTTGGCTGCGATTAGCCAGTGGTTTTCAGGTAATTACGGCCTTCCGTTAAACCTTTTGTTAATCGGCCTTTTTTTGTTTTACTCCAATTTTACCGACTATCGTAACGTGCCTTATCGATTTATCCGTTTTCTGATGAACCGGGAAGCTGTTTTCGTCCGGCATGCAGCTGCAGGCAGCTTGGCTCAGCCAATAATATCGTTTCCGGCGAAACCTTTGGATACTATTTTGCGTCTATTTAAAAGGGAAAGATATCACATGGTATACGTGATGAACAAACAGGGACGTATTATGGCAGTTTTGCCTGAGCAGCGCGTGATTGGGTCTTATTTCCAACAAAATACAGATAAATTGTGATGACTGCTGATGAACCTGCTCTCAAATGGGGTAATACATTTATAATACGTATTTCCATAATATGAAATGGATGTGGATGAATTGAAGGGTCTTCTAGAGGTGAAGCCATGAAACAAATGATAATACATAATGAACCTAACCTCATGCAAATGGCGCTTCTGGAAGAAGGCAAAGCTGTGGAATTCACGGCAGAGCGTACTCGCGAGCGCGGGTTGCTGGGTTCCTTTTTCAAGGGGCGTGTCGTGAATGTGCTACCGGGTATGCAGGCTGCCTTTGTGGATATTGGTCAGAAAAAGAATGCATTTCTGTATGTGGATGATGTGCTTCATCCCCATCTCGAAAAGCAGCCCAAAGTAAAACCTTCCATCTCGGAGCTGCTGCGTCCGGGTCAGGAATTAATTGTACAAGTGCTGAAGGAACCAGTAGGAAGCAAAGGAGCCCGGGTGACCACGCATTACTCACTTCCGGGCCGCTGGCTTGTCTACATGCCTGTAGCGGGTTATGTGGCTGTTTCCAAGAAAATTGCCCGGGAGGGGGATCGTTCCCGTCTCAAAGTGATGGGAGAGCAGCTTTGCCGGGACGAAGAAGGGTTAATTATTCGTACCGTATCTGCTGAAGAACAGTATGAGGCAATTCAGACCGACCTGGAGACATTACGCGCTCAGTGGCTTCTAATTCGAGAAAAAGCAGACAGTTTGCCTTCTCCAAGCCTGTTGCACCAGGATCAGAGTATGATTCAAAGAGTTATTAGAGATGTGTATACTCCGGGGAGTGACGAGGTGATTACGGATAGTGAAGGTCAGGCTCGGGTAATCCAGGCGTTACTTGAAGAGATCTGTCCAGGGCACGAGCCTCAAGTTCAAGTATACTCGGGAATGGAATCTATCTTTGATGCATACGGCGTGCAGGAACAGCTGAACAAGGATTTTGCCCGTAAAGTCTGGCTGCCTGGAGGCGGTTATATCGTCATTGAGCATACTGAAGCGCTGACGGTGGTTGATGTTAATACGGGGAAATATACAGGGGCTGGCGGAGACAGTCTGGAAGAAACGGTAACCGAAACCAACATGCAGGCTGCAGTCGAGATTGCAAGGTTAATGAGACTGAGAGATATTGGCGGTATGATTATCGTGGATTTTATTGATATGGAAGAGGCGTCAAACCGGTATGAGGTGGCCGCGGCGCTGGAGCAGGAATTGCGGAAGGATCGAACGAAGGCTTTTGTTCTGGGGTGGACCAAGCTGGGATTGCTTGAACTGACTCGTAAAAAGGTGAGGGAAGAGAGCACTCTGCCTTACGTGGAGCCTTGCTCTTCCTGTCACGGGACGGGCAAAAGATATATTTTACCTTTGCATTGATTTTTATTATGCTGCGTGATATAATAGTCAAGTATGTGTTTAGCCTATTGGTCTTGCACATGCTGTAACCGCACTGGCCAGGTACAAGCACAGTTCCGCAAGGCACTGTCACCTGAGAACGGGCGAGTCTGAGACATGAGGAGGTGCAAGGCAAATGTACGCAATTATTGAAACAGGCGGCAAACAGTACAAAGTCCAAGAGGGCGATGTTCTGTTCATCGAAAAATTGAATGCGAACGACGGCGAAAGCGTAACGTTCGACCGTGTCCTGGCTGTATCTAACGATCAAGGTTTGACAGCAGGTACACCATTGGTTTCCGGAGCTACTGTAACGGCTAAAGTGGAGAAACATGGCAAAGGTCAAAAGGTTGTTGTATACAAATACAAACCGAAAAAGAACTACCATGTGAAGCAAGGTCACCGTCAACCGTACACTAAAGTAACTATCGAAAAAATCAAAGCGTAAGAAGGTGCGATAAGTGATTATCGTTCAAATCTTTCGTGATAAGGACGGGAACATCGAGCGCTTTTCCATCGAAGGGCATGCCAATTTTGCCAAGCGTGGAGAAGATATCGTATGTGCCGGGGTATCTGCTGTTACAGTAGGTACGGTGAACTCGATTGAGGCATTGACTGGTGTCGAGATGGATGCCAAGATGAAGAATGGTTTTTTAAGCGGTTCTTTACCGATGCTGACAAAAGGGGAAACCTTTTCTCAGGTACAGTTGTTGCTCGAATCCATGGTAGTTATGCTCTCTAATATTGAAGAGTCATACGGGAAGTATATTCAAATAGAGCAACACCAATAAGCGAAGAAGGAGGAAAACCAATCATGTTGAAATTAAATCTTCAGTTGTTCGCATCGAAAAAAGGTGTAGGTTCCACGAAGAACGGACGTGACAGTAATGCACAACGTCTGGGTGTTAAACGTGCAGATGGCCAAACTGTAACTGGTGGTAGCATTCTCGTTCGCCAACGCGGAACGAAAATTCACCCAGGAACAAACGTGGGAATCGGTAAAGATGACACTTTGTTCGCGAAAATCGACGGCGTTGTTAAATTCGAACGTTGGGGTCGCGATCGCAAAAAAGTAAGCATCTACCCTGTAAATGTTGCTCCAGTAGCAGCTGCAGTAGAAGCGTAATATCGGCATTCCGCCCAAGGAGCCTTCGGCATTTTTGCCGGAGGTTTTTTTTGCATTCAAAGACTATTCGATAATGAACTGGTAGATAAGACATGTTATACTTGGTTACGGTGGGTTTAAACCAACCGAGTACTGTAGAACGGGGAGAAGCCATGAAATCCTGGAAAAGAGTGCCGTGGATTGCGGCATGTTCACTTGTGATTCCTTTGGTTTTCGTTATGCTGTATCCGGCGGCCTTCGCGAGCGTCGTATGCGCATTGTGGTCCGTTGCAGCGATGTCCATTTCTGTATATGCGATGAAGAGGCAGGCGGAGGCGGAACGCAAAACCATCATACAATCCATGGAAAGAACAGCAATAGCTTCATTAAATCATCATCGGCATGACTGGATGAACGATCTTCAGGTGTTATATGGATATCTTCGGCTGGGCAAACTTGATAAATCCCTGCAATGTGTGGAAAGAATAAAAGAGCGGGTTACGGAAGAAAGTCGGATATCCAAATTAGGCATTCCTTCTCTCGTATTTTATTTGCAGTCTTTTCGAGCCAGTGGAGTTGCGCTGGATTTGCATGTGCAGGTGGAGGAAGAGTTGCAGCTCAGTGCTCTGGTCTCTCCCGAGGATGGCGAGTCGCTTACGGGGGCGATTGCGGATGCAATTCGGGCCTATCAATATGGCGGTGGCCGGTCGTCTTGGGGAGAGGTGCGCAAACTGACCTTGAACTTCGGGCAGGATCATGGAGATGTCGTCGTCAGGCTGGACGGGGATCAAACTCTTGATCCGGAAGCGCTGCGGCAATTAACGGCAGTACTCAAAGGTAAAAAAGTCAGAACGGAGCAGCTTCCGTCTGAGGATACGTTTGTACAATTCAGAATGCCTTGTGGAATATAGGAAGAAGGGGTAACCAATGTTTGTTGATAAAGCGAAGATTTATGTAAAAGCTGGAGATGGGGGAGACGGCATCGTCTCTTTCCGTCGTGAGAAATATGTACCGGAGGGTGGTCCTGCTGGCGGCGATGGCGGCCGAGGTGCCGATATTATTTTCCGGGTAGATGAAGGTCTGCGAACCTTGATGGACTTTCGTTATCAGCGTCACTTTAAAGCCCCGCGCGGGGAGAAGGGGCGTAACAAAAGTCAGCATGGTGCAAATGCGGAGAATATGATTGTTCGCATCCCGCCAGGTACGACTATTGTGGATGAAGACAGCGGGGAAGTGTTAGCTGACCTAACACGTCATGGACAGCAGGTTGTTGTTGCCAAAGGAGGCCGCGGAGGCCGCGGGAACATTCGTTTTGCTACGCCAAGAAACCCGGCTCCTGAACTTGCCGAGAATGGTGAAGAAGGCGAAGAGCGTTATATCGTACTTGAGCTTAAAGTAATGGCAGATGTGGGTCTGGTCGGTTTCCCGAGTGTGGGTAAATCTACCTTGTTGTCTGTTGTATCTGCTGCTAAACCGAAAATTGGGGCGTATCACTTTACAACCATTACACCTAACTTGGGTGTTGTTGATGTGGGTGAAGGCCGCAGTTTTGTTATGGCGGATTTGCCAGGCCTGATTGAAGGGGCACATGAGGGTATTGGATTAGGACATGAGTTCCTGCGACACGTTGAGCGGACACGGGTTATCATTCATGTTGTGGACATGTCTGGATCGGAAGGACGCGATCCTTTCGAAGACTGGCAGAAAATCAATGATGAGTTGAGACTGTACAATCCGGTGCTTGCAGAGAGACCGCAGGTTGTAGCTGCGAACAAAATGGATATGCCGGATTCCGAAGCTAATCTGGAGCAGTTTTTGCAGCAGGTTCGCGAAGTGAAGTCGGATATTGAAGTGATGCCAATATCTTCGCTGACCCGTCAAGGTATTCAGGAGCTGTTATACCGAGCGGCTGATCTGCTGGATCAAATTCCGGATGAGCCTGAGGTGCAAGAAGTGTCCGATCTTTCCGAGCGCAAAGTATACAGCTTGGAGAAAAAAGAGGACGAAGGTTTCCGTATTGTGCGTGAGAACGATACATTCATTGTGGAAAGCGCCAAGATTGATCGCATGATGAAACGGATGCAGTTGAACTCACACGAGGCTATTCTGAAGCTGGCACGTACACTTCGTTACATGGGCGTGGATGAAGAGCTACGCAAACGTGGGGCTGTGGAAGGTACCATTGTGCGCATCGGAGATTTTGAGTTTGAATTCGTGGAAAGCAGCAGTTATTACTAAGCCGCCAAAATAAATAATGTGAGACGCAGCGAAACGGGAAGTCACCCGTGACACTGCGTTTTTTTTGTTTTTTTCTGACATGAGAGGGGCATAAGCCTGTATACTGTGAGAAACAGTTTTTGAAAAATAGACGTGTTACGTATTGCCCTTTTGTGATTCGTCCTATATAATGTCCACTATATGAATACATGAGTCTTTGAGGAGAGGACGTTCTGTGAACGAACGCTATTACTTAGTGCGGGAAGATATTTTACCAGAAGCTGTGGTGAAAACAATGCAAGTGAAAGAGCTGCTTGCTTCCGGTGATGTCAAGACAGTGCATGAGGCCGTTGAGCAGGTCGGATTAAGTCGAAGTGCCTTTTACAAGTACAAAGATGGAATTCATCTGATCAATCAGTTGGAGCGTGAACGAATCGTAACGATCTCAATTGACCTGGAGCATCAGTCAGGTATTCTGTCTCGTGTACTTGGTCATTTTGCAGGTTATGGGGCTAATGTACTTACGATTAATCAGAGCATTCCACTTCAGGGAAGAGCCAATGTTGTCATTTCTGTGGAAACGACACATCTGCATGGAGAAATTGGAGAAATGCTGGATCGAATGCAAGATATGCCTGGGGTGAAACGTACACGGATTGTAGGCCAAGGTTGATTGGGCTTTGAGATACAGGATTAGACAATAGGGGGTAGGTCGTTAGTGAAACCGGTAAAAGTCGGATTGTTGGGCCTGGGCACGGTTGGAACGGGCGTTGTCCGAATTGTGGAAGGGAATCAGGAGGATCTGAGCAGTCAGGTGGGTTCACCGATTATCATTGAGAAAATCGCTGTGAAGAACATAGAGAAAGATCGTGTTATCCCCATCGACCGAGCGAAGCTGACAGAGAACCCTTGGGATGTCATTCGTCACCCGGATATTGATGTTATTGTCGAAGTGATGGGTGGTATTGATCAGACGAAAGAATATATTCTTGAAGCACTGGAACGCGGGAAACATATCGTAACAGCGAACAAAGATCTTATGGCATTGCACGGTACAGAGATTTTGGCTAAAGCACAGGAAAAACAATGTGATGTATTCTATGAGGCTAGTGTGGCTGGTGGTATCCCCATCATTCGCACGCTGATTGAAGGTTTCTCTTCTGACCGGATCACCCGAATTATGGGGATTGTGAACGGTACAACGAACTATATTTTGACAAAAATGAGTCAGGAAGGTGCATCCTATGAAGAGGTGCTGGCGGAAGCGCAGGCTTTAGGATATGCGGAGACAGACCCGACCTCGGATGTGGAAGGACTCGATGCTGCTCGTAAAATGGCAATCTTGAGCACCCTCGGTTTCCGGACCAATGTGGAATTGAAAGATGTTACCGTTAAAGGAATCTCTTCTGTTACGCGTGAGGATATCATGTACGCCAAAAGATTGGGGTATGAGTTGAAGTTACTTGGCATTGCAGATCGTATCGACGATGAGATTACGATCAGTGTGCAACCAACAATGGTAAGACAGAACCATCCGATTGCATCGGTGAATGGTGTGTTCAACGCAGTGTATGTTCACGGTGAGGCTGTAGGCGAGACGATGTTTTACGGTGCAGGTGCAGGAGAAATGCCGACAGCCACTTCGGTAGTCGCTGATATTGTGGCTGTGATCAAAAATCTCAAGCTGGGTGTAAACGGATTAAAGGCAATCGTGCCATATAAACAGAAGAGACTACAGCGTGATGAGCAGATTTTTTCGAAAAATTTTATATTATTACACGTTGATGACAAAGCAGGGGTGCTGGCACAGATTACTCAGATTTTTGCGGAGTATGAAGTCAGTCTCGCTTCCGTTGTTCAACAGCCGAATGAGCACAATCCAGACGCTGAGATCATTATCGTTACGCATAGTGCAAGTAAGGCAAGCATGGACAAGGTACTCAGACATTTTGAATCACTCAGCGTGATTCGCCGGATCAAGAGTGTTTACCGCGTTGAAGGTTAGTTGTTCATTTTATGAATCTAGATCATTAAACCTAAAGGAGTTTACCCATAATGAGATATCAAGGATTATTGCAAACGTACAAAGAGCACCTTCCAGTGAATGAAAATACACCTCAACTTACTCTTCAGGAAGGCAATACACCACTGATTCATGCAGAGAATTTGTCGAAGGAACTCGGTTTGAATTTATACTTTAAATATGAAGGTTTGAATCCTACAGGTTCTTTCAAAGACCGCGGAATGGTTATGGCTGTTGCCAAAGCGCTAGAGGAAGGCAGTCGTACAATTATGTGTGCATCCACAGGTAATACATCCGCAGCAGCAGCAGCATACGCCGCACGTGGTGGGCTTAATTGTATCGTGCTGATTCCGAATAACAATATTGCACTGGGTAAACTCGCTCAAGCGATGATTTACGGTGCCAAAGTTATTGCCATCAATGGTAACTTTGACCGCGCGCTTGAGATCGTACGTGAGATCACCGCTAAACATCCGATTACACTTGTGAACTCTGTCAACCCATATCGGATTGAGGGACAGAAGACTGCTGCTTTTGAAGTGGTTGAGCAATTGGGTGAAGCACCTGACGTTCTTGCTATTCCAGTTGGTAATGCGGGTAATATTTCAGCATACTGGAAAGGCTTTAAAGAGTATAAAGAGGCGGGGAAATCGAGCACATTGCCACGTATGGTTGGATTCGAGGCAGAAGGAGCTATGGCAATCGTTAAAGGAGAGCCAATTCTTGAGCCGGAAACCGTAGCTACAGCCATTCGAATCGGTAACCCTGCCAGCTGGAAAACAGCAGTAGCTGCAGCAGAAGAGTCTGGCGGACAGATTAACTATGTGACCGATGAAGAAATTTTGACTGCGTATCGCACGATTGCGGCACGTGAAGGGGTGTTTGCTGAACCTGCTTCTGCTGCATCTGTGGCTGGTGTGTACAAATTGCATAGTGAGGGCTACTTCAAAGGCGGAGAAACGGTTGTGTGCGTGTTGACAGGTAACGGCCTGAAAGACCCGAATGTGGCTATTAAAACGGCAGCTGTGGAGCCGCTGGTGGTTGAAGATACAGAAGAAGCGGTTTTGGCAGCTATTGCGCAACTGGAGCAGCAGTCTGTATGAGCTCGCGTGAAAAAGTAACCGTAAAAATCCCGGCAAGCACAGCCAATCTGGGTCCAGGGTTTGATACCCTGGGCATGGCTTTGTCTTTGTATGCCTGGCTGGAGATCAAACCTGCATCTCAGACAACATTTCATCTGTACGGAGATCATCTAACAGGTTTGCCTACGGATAAGTCAAATCTGATCTATGAAGTCGCACAGATGGTATTTGATGAGGCTGGAGTGACTGTGCCTGAGCTTGAAATTTCGATGTATTCCGATATCCCTCTCACTCGCGGACTTGGAAGCAGCGCTTCGGCAATTGTCGGTGCACTTGCCGGTGCGAATGCATTGATTGGTAGTCCTTTATCCAAGGATAAACTGCTGGATATGGCCACAGCACTGGAGAAACATCCGGACAATGTCGGTGCATCTTTATATGGGGGAATCATTACCGCAGCTTGGGATGGTCAAGGTGTAGACTATATTCGTATCGAGCCTCACCAGGATTTGCAGGCTTTGGTTATTGTGCCAGACTTCCAGCTCTCTACTTCCAAAGCAAGGAATGTTATTCCACAGCAGTTTGGTATGCATGATGTTGTGCACAACGTGAGCCGTTCTTCATTACTTGTTGCTGCTTTAGCCAGCGGCCGGCTGGATATGATTCAAAAGGCGATGACGGATCGGATTCACCAGCCGTATCGTGCATCCCTGGTACCCGGAATGACGGAGATTCTGGAACGGGCTACCGAACATGGCGCACTGGGCGCTGCATTGAGCGGGGCTGGGCCAACAGTTCTTACACTGGTGGATCGACACGATACACGGAAAGCAGAGTTGGAGCAGTACTTAATGGGTGTTATGAAGCAGGAGGGGATCACGGCCTCTGCGTTATGGCTGGACCCGGATCTGGACGGCGCCCTTATATTGCCGAATCAAGATGAACGTCCTTTTTTGGAAAGGATCAAAGGGGAAGTTAACGCATGAAACGAATTGCAGTATTACCAGAAGGCTCAGTCTCACACGAAGCAATAGATTTCCTTTTTGATGGGGAAGCCCTCGATTTGAAGCACTCCAAACTCATTTCGGACATTTTTCGTGCGGTTGATAACGGGAGTGTACAGTACAGTGTGATTCCAATTGAAAATACAATTGAGGGTTCCGTTAGCCTGCATATGGACTGGCTTGTTAATGAAGTGGATATCCCGATGCAAGCGGAGTGGGTGTACCCCTCCATTCAGAATGTCATTGGACATGGGAATGAATTTATCACGGGCGATGGCACATATGATTTTGGCAAAATTACCAAGATAATGTCCCATCCGGTGGCAATCCCGCAATGTCAGAATTTTATTCGACAGCATTCACCTGATGCAGACCTTGAAGGTGTGAACAGTACAGCTGAAGCGGTGGAGATTGTGAAGAAAAATCCGGGTAAAGGCTGGGTGGCAATCGGCACTAAGCTTGCGGCTCAAAAGTATGGTCTCGATATCATGGCTGAACGTGTGACGGATCATGACAATAACTACACCCGTTTTGTACTGATTGGTCACGAACCCGTCAGCATTCCGCGTGAACCGGATCATATGAAGACAAGTTTGCTTGTGACATTACCTGAGGATGCACCGGGTGCACTCCACCAAGTGTTATCAGCTTTTGCCTGGAGAAAGCTGAACTTGACCCGTCTTGAATCTCGTCCAACGAAGAAACGTTTGGGTAGCTACTATTTTTACATTGATGTGATTGAAACAGTTGATTCCGTATTGCTCACGGCAGCTATGGCCGAAATCGAGGCGCTGAATTGTCAGGTACGAGTTCTGGGCAGTTATCCATGTTATACATATCCTTCACGGAAATAACGGGATAGTGGTTGGATAATGCAAAGAGGTCTTCCGGCGTCTGTGTGATATAAGAGAGTTTTTTTGTTATTTTTGATGTACAATGGACAGGTTTATTACGTTTCGGAAATACAGCATATGCATATCTAATGGAGGTGCAGTTAGTCGTGGCAGAACAATGGATCTATTTGGATGGTCAGTATGTAACCAAGGAGAATGCAAAAGTTTCGGTGTATGACCATGGTTTTTTGTACGGAGATGGAATCTTCGAAGGTATTCGGATCTACAATGGCAATATTTTCAGATGTAAGGCTCACCTGGATCGTTTGTATGATTCGGCAAAATCCATCAGTTTGAACATTCCTCTGTCTTATGACGAGATGCTTGAAGTGATGGCTGAAACGGTGCGCCGCAATGATATGCGTAACGGTTATATTCGTCTTATTGTGTCACGCGGACCAGGGAACCTGGGTCTTGACCCTATGCGCTGTCCTAAGGCTTCCGTCATTATTATCGTGGAGCAGCTTGCGATCTATCCGGAAGAAGCGTATCTCACAGGATTGAAAGCTGTGTCCGTATCGCAGCGTCGTAACATCCCGGATGCGCTGAATCCGAAAATTAAATCTCTTAACTATCTGAATAACATCCTTGTCAAATTACAATCGAACTATTCGGGTGCTGGTGAGGCTATTATGCTGAATTCTCAAGGTTATGTTACCGAGGGTTCAAGTGATAACATTTTCATTATCAAAAACGGTGTGGTCTATACCCCTCCTTGTTACCTTGGGGCACTTGAGGGTATTACACGTCAAGCGATTATTGATCTGTGTGTGGATCTAGGCATTGAGTTGAAAGAAGTGCCTTTCACGCTTCATGATGTATATATTGCAGATGAGGTATTCTTCACAGGAACAGCTGCGGAAGTTATTGCGGCGTGCGAAGTAGATGGCAGAACGATTGGTTCTGGTGTAGCGGGTCCGGTAACGTTGAAGTTACTTGAAGCGTTCCGTCAGATTGTTGACAAAGATGGTTACAAGGTGTGGGAATAAATCGTTTACGTTTAACCAAATAAATTACAGGGATTCTCCTTGTCCGATAAAATGCAGCATGCCTTGTGTATGCAGGATTTTAGAAGACGGGAGGATTTTTTTTGTTCAAATGATGTCATTAGCCCGGTTGCTGCATAGGATGTAGTAACGGTATGGGCGAATGTACTGCCCAAGTATGACGTCTAGGAGGTTAGTTCCCTGTGAAAATACACATGGTGAAAAAAGGCGATACATTATATCTGTTATCCCAAAAATACAATGTAGCGCTGGACAAATTAATTGCGGCCAATCCACAAATTGCAGATCCCGACAAGCTGGACATTGGAATGAAGGTCAAAATTCCCGCACAGCCAGTAACACCAAAGCCAGAGGGTGTGCTGCACAGTCACAAGGTAGTACAAGGCGATTCGTTATGGAAGTTGTCACAAGCCTGGGGTGTTCCGTTAAAAGACATGATCAATGCTAATCCACAATTGAAAAACCCAAATGCTCTTCTGGTAGGGGAGACCGTCTACATTCCTTCCATGCATACACAAGGGAATCAGGCTGTGAATACCAACATTGGCAATATTGGTGCGCAAGAAAAATTATCACCTGAAGGCAAAGAGTACACAGGCGTAAAAGAAGAAACGGCACCTGTAGTACCATCTCCCCCACCTCAGGCAGTTGAAAAGCCAGTCCCTGTACCAGCTCCTGCGCCTGTTGCTCCGGTTATGCCTAATGTAATGCCTGAATTGGAGGTTTTGCCGCAATTGCCGGAAATGCCTGAAATGAAACCCGAGAAGAAAATGGAGAAAAAAGAGGAGATGAAGCCCGAGGTTCAAGTTAAACCTGCGATCGAGGCTAACAAATCTCCCTTGCCTAATCTCTCACCTGATATGATGCCTTTACCGGTAATGCCTAACATGGAGCCGCCTGTGAATACTGCACCAGTGACTAAAGCTCCTTGTGGTTGTGGTCAAAAAATGCTCCATGCTCCGATAGAACATCCTTATATGCAAGTCCCGGTGCCAGCACAAGAGGTGTATGCTGTGCAGCAAAACAACATGTATACCGCAGGAGTGGCGAATAACTCTCCGTTCCCTGGTGTTCAGGATGTTGGTGCTTATAGTATGGGGGATATGCCTAACAGCCCGTGGACAGGAGCGGAACAGTCTTATAATCACAATAATGTCATGCCTAATTTGCCTAATGTATCTCCAGACATGGCGAATAATGCATTTCCAATTTCACCAGCTGGTCAGGTGAACAGTCCTTTCCCGAGTATTGTAGCTGCAAAGAACCAAATGAATCATCAGCCGCCATTGATGTCTCCGTACTCGATGCTTCCGTACCCTCCATGCGGATGTGGATCACATACACATGCACCTCAGTATACTTATCCTGCGTATGGTTATCAGGAACCGGTTTGGGGCATGTATGGTCATCCGAATGGTATGCCTCCTGAAATGTCCACATCTGTTATGCCGAATCACCCGATGGAATATGCTTATCAAAATCCGTATCCTGCTCAGAATATGGTTCCTCCATCTCCACTTGGTGCTTTTGGGGAGATGTACCCTTCTCAAGTCCAAAGTGACAATAGTGGGAAAAAGGGAGGACGTGACAATGCGAACTTAAGTCAGGCAGCATTCGAAGAAGCTGGTGCTGAATCTGAGGCGAAACCAACTCCGGCTAAAAATGGAACGACAAAACGGAGAACAAATAAGTCAACTGCAAAAAATAAATCGAAGGTTTCTGTCTCTGGAAAACCTTCCAGAGAAAACTCGGCTTCATCTAATTCACGGAAACCTGTTAAAAAACGTCGTAACCCCTGGATTCAACATTAAGGGTTTTTAACAGAAATTTATTGAGAGTTCTGTGAAAAGATCAGTTCTGCTATACTTAGGAACTGATCTTTTCACTTTTGTATGTGTATCACAAGAATGTAATGATATGCTCAAAACGATGGAGTTTGTGGATAAACCAAAATATCTGTGATAATGTTTGAAAGCCTTTTCAAAGGTATGTTACAATATGTATACGTTTTATTTTTACCTTGCTACAAGCTTGAAAGTGAAGTGTATATGCAAAGTTTAAGAGGAGTTAGAACTATTGTTAAAAAAAACTTGCATTAAATTTGGCGATATGATACATTATTTAAGTCGCCGCTGAAACACAGGGCTGGCGAAGAAAAACAAGTTTGATCTTTGAAAACTGAACAACGAGTGAGTGAACATTCTGCTTGCAGAATGAACGCGAAAGTTTGAAACGAGCCTTGGCTTGGATCGACTGGAGCAAAAATGAGATTTTTAATCTCGTCAGATTCAAAATGAGCTTATCGCTCTTTTCAATACCTCGATGAGTTTGACAGCGTTTAACGACGCTGACCAATTCATCTTCATTGGAGAGTTTGATCCTGGCTCAGGACGAACGCTGGCGGCATGCCTAATACATGCAAGTCGAGCGGACTTGAAGAGAAGCTTGCTTCTCGGACGGTTAGCGGCGGACGGGTGAGTAACACGTAGGCAACCTGCCCTCAAGCTTGGGACAACTACCGGAAACGGTAGCTAATACCGAATACTTGTTTTCTTCGCCTGAAGGAAACTGGAAAGACGGAGCAATCTGTCACTTGGGGATGGGCCTGCGGCGCATTAGCTAGTTGGTGAGGTAACGGCTCACCAAGGCGACGATGCGTAGCCGACCTGAGAGGGTGATCGGCCACACTGGGACTGAGACACGGCCCAGACTCCTACGGGAGGCAGCAGTAGGGAATCTTCCGCAATGGGCGAAAGCCTGACGGAGCAATGCCGCGTGAGTGATGAAGGTTTTCGGATCGTAAAGCTCTGTTGCCAGGGAAGAACGCTTGGGAGAGTAACTGCTCTCAAGGTGACGGTACCTGAGAAGAAAGCCCCGGCTAACTACGTGCCAGCAGCCGCGGTAATACGTAGGGGGCAAGCGTTGTCCGGAATTATTGGGCGTAAAGCGCGCGCAGGCGGTCATGTAAGTCTGGTGTTTAATCCCGGGGCTCAACCCCGGATCGCACTGGAAACTGCGTGACTTGAGTGCAGAAGAGGAGAGTGGAATTCCACGTGTAGCGGTGAAATGCGTAGATATGTGGAGGAACACCAGTGGCGAAGGCGACTCTCTGGGCTGTAACTGACGCTGAGGCGCGAAAGCGTGGGGAGCAAACAGGATTAGATACCCTGGTAGTCCACGCCGTAAACGATGAGTGCTAGGTGTTAGGGGTTTCGATACCCTTGGTGCCGAAGTTAACACATTAAGCACTCCGCCTGGGGAGTACGGTCGCAAGACTGAAACTCAAAGGAATTGACGGGGACCCGCACAAGCAGTGGAGTATGTGGTTTAATTCGAAGCAACGCGAAGAACCTTACCAGGTCTTGACATCCAACTAACGAAGCAGAGATGCATCAGGTGCCCTTCGGGGAAAGTTGAGACAGGTGGTGCATGGTTGTCGTCAGCTCGTGTCGTGAGATGTTGGGTTAAGTCCCGCAACGAGCGCAACCCTTATATTTAGTTGCCAGCACTTCGGGTGGGCACTCTAGATAGACTGCCGGTGACAAACCGGAGGAAGGTGGGGATGACGTCAAATCATCATGCCCCTTATGACCTGGGCTACACACGTACTACAATGGCCGGTACAACGGGCAGCGAAATCGCGAGATGGAGCCAATCCCAACAAAGCCGGTCTCAGTTCGGATTGCAGGCTGCAACTCGCCTGCATGAAGTCGGAATTGCTAGTAATCGCGGATCAGCATGCCGCGGTGAATACGTTCCCGGGTCTTGTACACACCGCCCGTCACACCACGAGAGTTTATAACACCCGAAGTCGGTGGGGTAACCGCAAGGAGCCAGCCGCCGAAGGTGGGATAGATGATTGGGGTGAAGTCGTAACAAGGTAGCCGTATCGGAAGGTGCGGCTGGATCACCTCCTTTCTATGGAGAATCGTTTCCCGCGTGGAAACATTCAAAAAGTCTTCAGGAAGTATGCTTCCGAAGCGAGCTTTACTTCGTAAAGCTTTCAACTCACTCGTTGCTCAGTTTTGAGAGCTCAAACTCTCAACACTTTTCGTTTATTCGACCGACACTTCTTGTGAACGGCCCGAATGAAACGATTTGTTCTTTGAAAACTAGATATCGAAACGAAACAAACGCGAATTAGAACATTCCTTTAAGCTGAACTTGTGTAAACAAGTGAAGTGTTTATAAGGTAGATTGCTGGAGCGAGTGATCGAAATGGAGCGACTTTTGGATTTGCGCAAGCAAACCAAGCGGAGCGACAGCTCGAACACGAGCGTCATGGTTAAGCTACTAAGAGCACACGGAGGATGCCTAGGCGCTAGGAGCCGATGAAGGACGTGGCGAACAACGAAACTGCCTCGGGGAGCTGTAAGCAAGCTTTGATCCGGGGATGTCCGAATGGGGAAACCCAGCTGGGGTAATATCCAGTTACTCACAACTGAATACATAGGTTGTGCAGAGGCATACCAAGGGAACTGAAACATCTAAGTACCTTGAGGAAGAGAAAACAATAGTGATTCCGTCAGTAGCGGCGAGCGAACGCGGAGAAGCCCAAACCAAGGAGCTTGCTCTTTGGGGTTGTGGGACGTCTCACATGGAGTTACAAAGGAACCGGTTAAGCGAAGAGGTCTGGAAAGGCCCGCCAAAGAAGGTAAAAGCCCTGTAGTTGAAAGTTGGTTCCCTCCGAGACGGATCCCGAGTAGTGCGGGGCACGTGAAACCCCGTATGAATCCGGCAGGACCATCTGCCAAGGCTAAATACTTCCTAGCGACCGATAGTGAAGCAGTACCGTGAGGGAAAGGTGAAAAGCACCCCGGAAGGGGAGTGAAATAGAACCTGAAACCGTGTGCTTACAAAAAGTCAGAGCCCGTTTTAGGGGTGATGGCGTGCCTTTTGTAGAATGAACCGGCGAGTTACGTTCCCGTGCAAGGTTAAGGTGAAGAGCCGGAGCCGCAGCGAAAGCGAGTCTGAATAGGGCGCCATAGTACGTGGACGTAGACCCGAAACCGGGTGATCTACCCCTGTCCAGGGTGAAGGTGCGGTAACACGCACTGGAGGCCCGAACCCACGCATGTTGAAAAATGCGGGGATGAGGTGGGGGTAGCGGAGAAATTCCAATCGAACTCGGAGATAGCTGGTTCTCCCCGAAATAGCTTTAGGGCTAGCCTCGGAAAACAGAGTCGTGGAGGTAGAGCACTGATTGGGTGCGGGGCCCGCAAGGGTTACCAAGCTCAGTCAAACTCCGAATGCCATAGACTTACTTCCGGGAGTCAGACAGTGAGTGCTAAGATCCATTGTCAAAAGGGAAACAGCCCAGACCATCAGCTAAGGTCCCCAAGTGTGTGTTAAGTGGGAAAGGATGTGGAGTTGCACAGACAACCAGGATGTTGGCTTAGAAGCAGCCACCATTGAAAGAGTGCGTAATAGCTCACTGGTCGAGTGACTCTGCGCCGAAAATGTAACGGGGCTAAACACACCACCGAAGCTATGGCTTGGATCGACTTCACTGCTTCTTTGAGGCGGTGTTTACCACAAGGACATTTTTGTCAGACAAGGGTTGTAATCTTGGAAGACCAAATGTTTCTCAGGGGATAAACACAGGACTTCGAAGCTGGAGTGAAGTCGATCCAGGGGTAGGGGAGCGTTGTATAAGGGTTGAAGGTGTACCGTAAGGAGCGCTGGACATTATACAAGTGAGAATGCCGGTATGAGTAACGAAAAGATCAGTGAGAATCTGATCCGCCGAAAGCCTAAGGGTTCCTGAGGAAGGCTCGTCCGCTCAGGGTAAGTCGGGACCTAAGGCGAGGCCGAAAGGCGTAGTCGAAGGACAACAGGTCGAAATTCCTGTACCACCGTAAATCGTTACGAGCAATGGGGGGACGCAGTAGGGTAGTGACGCGGACTGATGGATGTCCGTCTAAGCAGTAAGGCTGATGTGTAGGCAAATCCGCACATCGTAAGGCTGAGCTGTGATGGGGAGCGAAAATTACAGTAGCGAAGGTCATGATCTCACACTGCCAAGAAAAGCCTCTAGCCAGATGAAGGTGCCCGTACCGCAAACCGACACAGGTAGGCGAGAAGAGAATTCTAAGGCGCGCGGAAGAACTCTCGTTAAGGAACTCGGCAAAATGACCCCGTAACTTCGGGAGAAGGGGTGCCCCGGTAGTGTGAATAGCACGAGGGGGCCGCAGTGAAAAGGCCCAAGCGACTGTTTAGCAAAAACACAGGTCTGTGCGAAGCCGTAAGGCGAAGTATACGGGCTGACGCCTGCCCGGTGCTGGAAGGTTAAGGGGAGTGGTTAGGAGTAATCCGAAGCTGTGAACCGAAGCCCCAGTAAACGGCGGCCGTAACTATAACGGTCCTAAGGTAGCGAAATTCCTTGTCAGGTAAATTCTGACCCGCACGAATGGCGTAACGACTTGGGCGCTGTCTCAACGAGAGATCCGGTGAAATTTTAATACCTGTGAAGATGCAGGTTACCCGCGACAAGACGGAAAGACCCCATGGAGCTTTACTGCAGCTTGATATTGAATTTGGGTACGATCTGTACAGGATAGGTGGGAGCCTTAGAAGCATGAGCGCCAGCTTGTGTGGAGGCACCGTTGGGATACCACCCTGATCGTATCTAGGTTCTAACCTGGTACCCTCATCGGGTACGGGGACAGTGTCAGGTGGGCAGTTTGACTGGGGCGGTCGCCTCCTAAAGAGTAACGGAGGCGCCCAAAGGTTCCCTCAGAATGGTTGGAAATCATTCGAAGAGTGCAAAGGCATAAGGGAGCTTGACTGCGAGACCAACAAGTCGAGCAGGGACGAAAGTCGGGCTTAGTGATCCGGTGGTACCGCATGGAAGGGCCATCGCTCAACGGATAAAAGCTACCCTGGGGATAACAGGCTTATCTCCCCCAAGAGTCCACATCGACGGGGAGGTTTGGCACCTCGATGTCGGCTCATCGCATCCTGGGGCTGAAGTAGGTCCCAAGGGTTGGGCTGTTCGCCCATTAAAGCGGTACGCGAGCTGGGTTCAGAACGTCGTGAGACAGTTCGGTCCCTATCTGTCGTGGGCGTAGGAAATTTGAGAGGAGCTGTCCTTAGTACGAGAGGACCGGGATGGACGTACCGCTGGTGTACCAGTTGTTCCGCCAGGAGCACCGCTGGGTAGCTATGTACGGACGGGATAAGCGCTGAAAGCATCTAAGCGTGAAGCCCCCCTCAAGATGAGATTTCCCAGTATGTAAGACCCCTTGAAGACGACGAGGTAGATAGGCTGGGGGTGGAAGTGCAGCAATGCATGGAGCTGACCAGTACTAATCGGTCGAGGGCTTATCCAATAGCACGTTTGAGTTTGCGTAAGTTTCGTTTCGAATCTAGTTTTCAGAGAACAACACTCTGATGAATGGAAGAAGCTATGCTTCGATCCAATCGCGTTTGGTGGCGATGGCGGAGGGGTTCCACACGTACCCATCCCGAACACGACCGTTAAGCCCTCTAGCGCCGATGGTACTTGGACCGCAGGGTCCTGGGAGAGTAGGACGCCGCCAAGCGAACTCTTTCATCATACATAGAAAACAAGCTCTGCATGTGAACGTTGTACGATGAATTGCATTTGCATTGCAAATGTTTAATTATTCCCTGATAGCTCAGTTGGTAGAGCACTCGACTGTTAATCGAGTTGTCACAGGTTCGAGTCCTGTTCGGGGAGCCATTAAGGCCCGTTGGTCAAGGGGTTAAGACACCTCCCTTTCACGGAGGTAACAGGGGTTCGAATCCCCTACGGGTCATAGTTATTTTAATAACTAAAGAGTGGGATGAGAATCCCAAAGGTTCGTCGGAGGATCAACATCGTTAGCAGCTGCTTCGCAGTCTCGAACGAAGTGAGAGTATACCCTACGGGTTATAATTATGGAGGCTTAGCTCAGCTGGGAGAGCATCTGCCTTACAAGCAGAGGGTCGGGGGTTCGATCCCCTCAGCCTCCACCATATATATTTTAATGACGCGGGGTGGAGCAGCCCGGTAGCTCGTCGGGCTCATAACCCGAAGGCCGCAGGTTCAAATCCTGCCCCCGCAATTAAACTTTCCTAAGCGAAAGTGTTTTGGAACCGTGGTGTAGTTGGCCTAACATGCCTGCCTGTCACGCAGGAGATCGCGGGTTCGAATCCCGTCGGTTCCGCCATCTTTACATTTTTTTGCGGAAGTGGCTCAGCGGTAGAGCATCGCCTTGCCAAGGCGAGGGTCGCGGGTTCGATTCCCGTCTTCCGCTCCAATATTTTGCGCCCTTAGCTCAGCTGGATAGAGCGTTTGACTACGAATCAAAAGGCCGGGAGTTCGAATCTCTCAGGGCGCGCCATTATTTTAATAGTTTGCCGGCGTGGCGGAATGGCAGACGCGCTCGACTCAAAATCGAGTGGGAAACCGTGGAGGTTCGAGTCCTCTCGCCGGTATTTATAACGGGATGTAGCTCAGCTTGGTAGAGCACCTGGTTTGGGACCAGGGGGTCGCATGTTCAAATCGTGTCATCCCGATTCCTAAAAAACACTATCTGATCAGATAGTGTTTTTTTGTTTTAAATAAAAGCTGCATACAATTCGGGGTTCTGCATTATTGTTATTCATCGCTCAAGGCTTTTATCGGTACAATCAGAGTGGGTTTGCATAAAGGTTTATCCAATCGGTCACAATAGGTTTAAAAAAGTGATTGAAGGGGTCTATGTGAACAGGTTCAGCTTCAAAAAACAATTAAGGAAACGATGGCGGAGATGGAAACGAACATTGTGGATGACTGTCGCTATATGCGCGGTTACATTATTGGCATACCAAGGTTTGTCGATCTCTGCAGCAGTTGAACGTTTATTAACAACCAATTTTGGAGAAGCCGTAAGTGTTATGAGCACGGTCAAACAGGAGAAACGATCTGAACAGGAGATTCAGGTGCTTATAGAACAGCTTGAAACTGAGGGGAGTCAGTTAATACGTGTTGTTCTGCAAACCGAATATATTTGCGGTGTGGAGTCTGAGCAATTGGGCAGAATGGATATCCCCCAATTAAAAACACTACTTGCTCAACATCCGGAATGGGAGGCAAAGGTTACTTCATCGGATACCTTACTTCTGAGTCAAAGCGTAAATGATCTTTCACCGATATGTAAACAACAAGCATACATTAGTATCGATGCTGGCGGTAATCTCAATTTGTATGAGGGCAAACCGGCTGAGGAAAACGTTATTCGCACATTTTTTCAACTCGATGTAGGTACACTGGAAAGCTCACTGCCTGAAGGAGTGCTGGAGCAATTGCAAGAAGGTATTCGTATTCAGGATAAAGATGAGTATGATAGTGTGATCTCGACATTTAGTGACTTTGCTGTAGATGAAAGACATCGATTGCTTCGAAATGGCGGGTAAACAACGAGATAAGGAATATAAGTTTAACACTGTAGAATAAAGCACACATGTTGAATAAAACATATAGAGCAAATTTTTAAGCAAAGGACATCGGACGCATGTCCTTTTTTTCGTTTTTGAAAATAACCAGCCGTCTGTATAGAACAAGAATTTTGAGGAATGTCCACGAAATATAACAAGGTTTATCATAGACAAAGTTTTTCCTGCCGCAAGGCCTATCTTTTGTTATAATGAAATGAACGATACATATGTTCGCTTTTGTAAGGGAGAGATGGTTTTGCGTTTTTTGGGAATTGACCCGGGGATTGCGATTGTGGGGTTTGGTTTTGTGGATAAGATCGGGAGCAAAGTTGTGCCCGTACAATATGGATGTATTCAGACGGAGGCTCATACTCCTGATGAAGAGCGACTCCTTCACGTATATGAGGGCATTGTGCAGCTGATTGATAAATATAAACCTGATGCCGTTGCACTGGAGAAGCTCTTTTTTAACCGGAACGTAACAACAGCGATGTCTGTCAGCCAGGCTAGAGGTGTTATGATCCTTGCAGCTGCCCAGAAAGGTCTGCCTATTGCGGAGTATACTCCGATGCAGATCAAACAGGCCATTGTAGGATATGGCAAGGCGGAGAAAAAACAAGTGCAGGAGATGGTCAAAATGTTCCTTCGCCTGCAGGTTGTACCTAAACCGGATGACGTTGCAGATGCACTGGCTGTTGCTGTTTGTCATGCACATTCTTATACACTAAATTCCAAGTTGAATGAGGTATTGCGAAAATGATTGATTTTTTAAGAGGACAGTTCATACATGTCGAAAGTGATTATATTGTGCTGGATGTTCATGGGGTAGGTTATCGGGTGTTCTGCCCGAACCCCTATGCGTTTGCCAAGCAGGAAGGCGAAATTATCGTATATACCCATCACCATGTGCGTGAAGATGCGATGTTATTGTTTGGATTTGTGACACGAGAGGAGCAGCGTTTGTTCCGCAAACTGATTGAAGTATCTGGTATTGGGCCAAAAGTGGCATTAGGGATTCTTGCTGGAGGCACGCCTGATCATGTGGTCACAGCCATTTATCAGGAGAATCTGACGTTCCTCACGAAACTGCCAGGCATCGGTAAGAAAACAGCGCAGCGGATGATCCTCGATCTGAAGGACAAACTGGACGGTTTCGGTACAGCAGCGTATGAAACAGGTCTTTTTGCACCTCCATCCGAAGAGGTTGGAAGCGGTTCTGCATGGGACGAGGCGCGAGAAGGCCTGAAGGCGCTTGGATACACGGATAGTGAACTGGACAAAGTATGGCTCAAGCTGAAAAAAGATGTGACAACCGCAGATTCTGTGGATGTGTTGATGAAGCGGGCACTGCAGATGTTATTTACGGGATAATTTATTTTCATAGTAGAACTAGAGTTGCAACCTGCAAGAAAAAGGTGGGAAAAACATGGATGATCGGATAATATCCGCTAACCTGATGATGGAGGACCAGAACGTCGAATTAAGCCTTCGTCCCCGATATTTAAATGAATATATTGGACAAAATCAGGTGAAGGAAAATCTTAAAATATATATTGAAGCTGCTAAGTTACGGAATGAAGCATTGGATCATGTACTGTTATATGGTCCTCCGGGACTTGGCAAAACAACACTCGCTAATATTATTGCTAATGAACTCGGCGTAAACCTGAGAACAACTTCTGGCCCTGCAATTGAACGTCCAGGTGACCTGGCGGCTTTGCTGACGAATCTGCAAGAAGGGGATGTTCTATTTATTGACGAGATTCATCGACTTCATCGTACTGTTGAAGAGGTCATGTATCCGGCGATGGAGGACTCTGCTCTGGATATTATGATCGGCAAAGGGCCAAGTGCACGCTCCGTTCGGTTGGACTTGCCTTCATTTACATTGATTGGAGCTACGACGCGCGCAGGGCTTTTGTCTGCTCCGCTTCGTGACCGTTTTGGAGTCATCAGTCGTCTGGAGTTTTATACCGTTGATGAACTTGCGTACATCGTTTCACGATCCACTGAAATTCTGGGTGTAGAGATCGTTGGGGATGCGGCGGAAGAGATAGCACTACGTTCACGCGGTACACCACGGATTGCGAACCGTTTGTTGAAACGAGTACGTGATTTTGCACAAGTACGTGGTGACGGCATAATTACGCAAGTGCTGGCAGAAGAGGCATTGCAACGTCTGCAGATTGATCCACGCGGATTAGACGAAATCGACCATAAGATGCTCAAATCCATGATTAACAGCTTCCGTGGAGGCCCCGTTGGACTGGATACGATTGCGGCTACAATTGGGGAAGAATCTCAGACGATTGAGGACGTATATGAACCATATCTGCTACAGATCGGTATGATTCAGCGTACGCCGAGAGGACGAGTCGTAACCGATTTGGCCTATCATCACCTTGGTTTGCCTGTTCCGCCAAGGGACGGTAAGTAAGGCTTTGCTTCGGCTCCTTACCTCGTGGACACGAGAACTATGGGACAATAAATGACGAAGAAGATATAGCTTGGATATAAGCCAAAATGGAAGTCGCCAAGATTGAAGTTGAAATCTCAAGAGAATCTAACCGATATAAATGAAAGACATGCATGGAGAGGAGCCTGATTGTGGGAAAAGCAATACGCACGAAGAAGTGGAGTCGTCGATTGAAGGTACTGGCGGCTGCTCTGTTGACAGTAGGCTGTCTGCAATTGCCTGCTTTTGCGGCAGGTAATGATGGACAGTTGATCCGTGTAGCCCTGTTTGCGAATTTGGGGAGCACATATAAATCAACGACACCATTGATTACACTTGAATCGACAGGGGCATGGACTCTTCAGGCCGACGGGGGAACAAATGTCACTCTTTCATCTGGGCAAGCACGTTTTAGTGCGGATGGATTTCGCGTAAAAGTATTAGAGACTGCTGATTTTAAAACAGCCGCAGCTGCAGCAAAATCGCTTCAAGCTACCGCTGATAAACCTTTGCTGTTCGCAGCATCGTTTAATGGCACAACACTATATCAGCTGTACACAGGCAATTATGGGACAGCAGTGCTGGCAGGGCAAGCCGTCACTCGAGTGCAAAAGACAGCCGCAGCTCAATTGGCGGGACAGAAGCCCGTTGTAACAGGAAGCGAACGACTGTCAGCAGGCACGTACAGTTCTCTTCAGGAAGCAGAAGCAGTGCAGGCAAATCTGCTGTCAGCAGGATTTACAGCGTATCCGGTACTGCAGTTGGATGGAAGCAGCCAAGCCTATACGGTATGGGTAGGCGAAGCCACATCTGCGGCAGAGTTATCCACATTAAAACAGCGTGTGGAAGCAAGTGCAGCTGGCATTAATCTTTCTCCTGTAGGTAACAGTGCGGGTCTGATTATCCGCCAGGATGCAGGATTGAGTACGGATGCGCTTAAAACAGCTCCACATTATACGATCACAGGCAAGGATTCCAAAGTGATGGTGCAAGGTAGTGGCAACGGTATAAAAGTTATGGAGCGCTCCCAGCGGACATATCGCGGAGATATGGAGATCAGCACCGTTAATGGGGATTTAGCCTTGGTTAACGTTGTGCCGCTGGAACAGTATCTGTACTCGGTTGTTGGTGCAGAAGTATATTCTTCCTGGCCTGCTGAAGCACTTAAAGTGCAGGCTGTTGCTGCCCGTTCCTACGCACTTCAGCAAGGCGAGCGTTTCAAGATCGCCAATGTTGTGGATACAACGCTTAGTCAGGCGTATAACGGAATGAATTCCGAGAACGACAAAGTATCGAGTGCGGTGGATGCAACGGCTGGAGAAGTAATCAAAAGTGGTGACAAAATTGTAGAAGCCGTATTTTCTTCCAACGCCGGAGGGCAAACTGCTCATCCTTCGGAAGTCTGGAACGGTGGGGCTGGCGTGTTTACCAATGTGAACAGCCGGGGTGACCAGTCTGCTCAGGCTGGGCTGCATACTTGGTATCATGTTCTGTTGAGCTCAGGTGTGAGTGGATATGTTCGTGAGGACAATGTAAAACAATTAACGACGAAAACAGATGCGGGTCTCTCCAAAGTGACCGTAACCGCTCCAAATACAAACGTAAGACCTATACCGCTCATCCAATCCAATGTTGAACCGGTTGCCAAGATCAATCCTGGAACTGAGGTTGTTGTATTGGCAAAAGTCGCTCAATCTAATGATTACGCTTGGGTGAGAGGGCCATTTACTTCGGCACAACTGGTCAAGACACTTCAAGGCAAAACGACCGCAGCCGTTCCATCTTCCATTTCAACACTTGAAGTAACCAAGCGTGGACCTTCGGGAAGAGCCCTCGAAGTTACAGCTAACGGACAACCAATGCTAGTCAAATATGCTGATACCTATCGTTCTGCACTAGGCGGATTACCAAGCACTTTATTTGATATTGCAGGAACCGGAAGTTATACTGTATTAGGCGCTGACGGACAAAAAGTAAGCAAGACCGGATCGCAGGGTGCATCTGTATTATCTGCATCAGGCAAAGGAACCTCTTCAAGCAGTGCCCTGGTTGTCATGAGTGCGGATGGTCAAGCCAGAGCCGTGACACAAGGTCAGACCTTTATGTTTATTGGTCAAGGTAATGGCCACGGGCTTGGTTTATCCCAATGGGGAGCCAAAGGTATGGCTGATGAAGGGTATGATTACCAGGCAATATTGAAACACTATTATCAAAATGCGGTTATTGTAAAGGAATAAAAGACTACTATTGCATTAAGGAATGAATTGATTATGAATGTGAACTTATATGATTTTGAATTACCAGAAGAGTTAATCGCTCAGACACCGTTGCTGGATCGCACGGCTTCTCGATTGCTTACATTGAATAAAGAGACGGGTGAGGTTGCCCATCACCATTTTCCTCATATTATCAACGTTCTGGAGCCGGGGGATACACTGATTTTGAATGATACACGTGTATTGCCTGCCCGCCTGTTTGGTACAAAAGAGGACACCGGAGCCAAAGCTGAGGTACTTCTGCTTAAAAACGTGGAAGGTGATCAATGGGAAGCACTGGTCAAGCCGGGCAAAAAGCTGAGAGCCGGTTCGGTCATTGTATTTAGTGATGAACTAAAGGCCGTCATTAATGAAGTAGGCGAGATGGGAGCACGTACGCTAACATTTGAGTATAACGGCATTTTTCAAGAGATTTTGGATCGTTTGGGCGAAATGCCGCTGCCACCTTATATTAAAGAGACGTTGGATGATCGTGAGCGTTATCAGACGGTATATGCCAAACACGAAGGCTCGGCCGCTGCACCGACAGCAGGTTTACACTTTACCGATGAGTTGCTGGATCAGATTCGTGCTAAAGGTGTGAACATCGGTTTTATCACCCTTCATGTTGGACTAGGAACTTTCAGACCGATGTCTGTTGACGTAGTCGAGGATCATGTTATGCATGAAGAGTATTATTCTTTGTCACAGGAAACTGCCGATCTGATTAACGAGACCAAACAGCGCGGCAATAAAGTTTTTGCGGTAGGTACGACCAGTTGCAGGACGCTGGAGACGGTGGGCAGTAAATTCGAAGATGGTGTGTTGCAGGAAAGCAGCGGCTGGACGAGTATTTTCATCTATCCTGGATACTCCTTCAAAATCATTGATGGAATGCTGACGAATTTCCACCTGCCCAAATCAACACTGGTGATGCTCGTTAGTGCACTTGCGGGTCGAGAACATATTATGCATGCGTATGAGGAAGCGATCAAGGAGCAATACCGTTTCTTTAGCTTTGGCGATGCGATGTTGATATATTAATAAACGATTAAATTTAGAGGATGATTATAACCAATGGCAGCAATTACGTACGAACATATCAAAACATGTAAACAATCTGGTGCGCGTCTGGGACGTGTACATACACCCCATGGAATCATTGAAACACCAACCTTTATGCCAGTAGGCACACAAGCAACTGTAAAAACGATGAGTCCTGAAGAGCTGAAAGAAATGGATGCTCAGATTATCTTGAGTAATACCTATCACTTGTTCCTGAGACCGGGACATGAAATTATCCGTCAGGCTGGCGGTCTGCACAAGTTCATGAACTGGGATCGGCCTATTTTGACCGACAGTGGCGGATTTCAGGTGTTTTCCCTAAGTGAGATGCGTAAAATTACCGAAGAGGGCGTACATTTCCGCTCCCATCTTAATGGAGACAAAAAGTTCCTTTCCCCGGAAGTGGCAATGGAAATCCAGAACGCCCTGGGATCGGATATCATGATGGCTTTTGATGAATGCCCTCCTTATCCAGCTGAATATGAATACGTTAAAAAGTCACTTGAAAGAACAAGCCGCTGGGCGGAACGCTGTCTTGAAAGTCATGCTCGTCCCCATGATCAAGGATTGTTTGCCATCGTACAGGGAGGCATGCATGAGGATCTCCGTCGTCAAAGCGCGGCTGATTTGACTTCCATGGATTTCCCGGGGTATGCTATTGGTGGACTGAGTGTTGGAGAGCCGAAACATTTGATGTATGGTGTATTGGATTATACGCTGCCTTTGCTGCCTTCCAATAAACCACGTTATTTGATGGGGGTAGGTTCACCCGATGCATTGATTGAGGGATCGATTCGTGGAGTGGACATGTTTGACTGTGTGTTGCCGACCCGAATTGCCCGTAACGGAACAACGATGACAAGCCAGGGACGTCTGGTCGTTCGCAATGCCAAGTTTGCAACGGATTTTGGGCCGCTTGATCCGGAATGCGATTGCTACACTTGCCGCAACTATTCCAGAGCGTACTTGCGCCATCTGATCAAAGCAGACGAAACGTTTGGCTTGCGTCTGACAACGATCCATAATCTTCATTTCCTACAGAACTTGATGCGTAATGTGCGCAAAGCCATAATGGAAGATCGTTTGCTTGATTTCCGGGATGAATTTTTCGATCAATATGGTCTGCATGACAATGACAGAGGTTTCTAATTGAGGTTTTTGCGGAGCCTGTGCAACAAGCAGTAACTGTACGTATAGTCGATAAGGGGGAGTTTTGATGTTTCAAGGAATGTTTGCAACAACACCTAATGCAGGTGGTGGAATTTTCTCGTTGGTCGTACCTTTGGTATTGATGGTAGCGATTTTCTACTTCCTAATGATTCGTCCACAGAACAAAAAGCAAAAGGCACGTAATGCGATGCTAGGCCAGTTGAAAAAAGGCGATAAAATTGTAACGATCGGTGGATTACACGGTACGATTGCTGAAATTACAGACGACGTAGTGGTATTGCGTGTTAACGATGTTACCAAGCTTACGTTTGACCGGAATGCCATCAGCAGTGCAGTAAGTCGTGAAACGGCTGAATAATTGGATATATGATGAGAATATGCACCCACATATTCCCGAACAGAGAATCGGATCTGAGCAGATCCGGTTCTCTTTTTTTATGGGAGTAAATTACGATGAACGCTGTGTGTTTACACCAAAGATGCCGCCAAGAGCGGAAAGCATAAATGCGCTGATCAGCTGTAAGCTGTCCTTCCAGTTAAAAGATGCGTCCAGTGCCAGGAAACCGATGAGCAGCACCAGAAGACCGTAAACAACGCCTGTAACTCCGCCGTAATACCATCCTTTCTCACCAGAGCGTTTGCCCGCAATGAAACCGCCGATGAGCAGTGACAAACCATGAACCACATAAGTATAGGTGGAGAGTTCCTGTTCTCGCATGCCACTCATCCACAGGAAGAAAGAAAGAATTAATGCGCCGATAAACATCCAGACAAAAGCATGACTGAGACCCGACAGAATCGGATTGGACATCCGAAATGAGAACAAGCGGCGAATCAATTGCATGAAGCAACCCCCTTGTACAAGTTTGAAATTATTACAGTGTATGGTCAAGCCTTCTGACTTATGAACTGATTTCCATTAAATGAACGGATTATTTCTGTATGAGCATGTCAGGTTCAGGTCAAAATAGGGATTGCACTTCAGATATCTGTCCACATGCTGAAATTCGAAGGAGGTCCCTGTTATGAATTTCACTGATATCGGCCCACACATATTTCGAACCGTACTCATGTATTTTCTGGTATATTGCGCAATCCGTGTTATGGGCAAGCGTGAGATCGGTAAACTGTCCATGTTTGATCTTGTCGTGTCGATTATGCTTGCGGAAATGGCTGCTTTTGTCATTGAGGATATTAAAAAGCCGTTGTCTCATGGTATTGCGCCAATGCTGACCGTCATTATTATGCAGATTGGTATGGCCTATGTCGGTTTAAAAAGCCGAAAGCTTCGTTTGATGATTGATGGGAAGCCTACGGTTCTAATCTCTAAAGGTAAGCTTCATCGGGATGAAATGCGTAAGCAGCGTTATAACTTGGATGATCTGCTGCTGCAATTACGGGAACAGAATATTGATAGCATTGGAGATGTGGATTTTGCGTTGCTAGAGACAACGGGCAAGCTTACTGTGTTTCCGAAGGATCAAAGTTCAGGAAGCAGTTCTTCCGGTTCCAGTTCTGGAAATTCGTCATCAAGCCAAAACGGTAATATTAAATTACAAGGCTTCCCTAGCATCAAGTATGAAGGCCTACCCGTGCCGCTGATTATGGATGGGAAGGTACAGGATGAGAATCTGGAGATGATTGAGAAAACTCGTTTCTGGTTGAAAAATCAAATTCAGCAAAAAGGCATTACGGATTTCAAAAATGTGTTTATATGTTCAATCGACCACAATGGCAAGTTATATATCAGTGCTCGGGAGGACAAAAAATAAAATTATTTGCCGGAGCGGCGTTTGAACCATGAGCCAATGAGTGGAGCACGGGACAGATCATGGAAGTCTATCATTTTGGTGATACCCATAACGAGAAAGTAGATGATTAGGCCTGCCGCTGGGGCTGTGATCATTCGTAACCAAAATGGAAATATGGCCGCTGTGTGCTCATAGATGAGCAAGGTCCCAGCACCCATAATGAACATGCCAGCTCCTGTTTTGACCCAATCCATCAGCTTGAAGCGGAAATCTAACAACTGGCGCACACTACGCGCGTGTAATAAAGTCACGATCATGGAATTAATACAGATGGCAATGACAGCACCAAAAATGCCGTATTCAGGCTGTGAAGCCAACATTAGAATTAAAGAGATTTTGATGACAGCCCCGACAAACGTATTCAGCAGTGCTTTACCTGGACGATCAAGCGCCTGCAACGCTGCCTGAAGCGGAGCTTGAATATAGATAAACAAAGCAAAAGGGGCCATCAGCTTCAGCATGCTTCCAATCGATGCATCATCATAAAGCAGCAGACACATCGGTTCGGCAAGCACATACATAAAAACTGAAAATGGTGCGCCAGTGACCAGAGCAAGCCGCAGAGCCTGATGCATTCGCTTATGAATAAGCGCACGATCCCCTCGGGCAGCGGCTTCTGATAAGGACGGTACGAGAGAAGTCGCGAGAGAAGAGGTCAGTGCTCCAGGGAGTAGTAACAACGGGATGACCATCCCTTGGAGAGCGCCATATTGTGCTGTGGCTAGTCCCTTGGCGATACCGGCAAGGGCGAGACTCTGAGCGGTTACAATCGTTTCAGCAAGATAGGATAGAGAACCGACAAGACGACCTGCTGTAACAGGGACGGATATAGCCAGCAAGCGTCGGATTAATCCTCTCTGAGAAGGAGATGCTGCAGAGAACTCCTCTTTCTCCTCCGTATTGGACGGGGCTTCTGTCACAGACCTCGATGAAGGAGACGAGGCATGCTCCGTACGATGAGTAAGGGGCGGCTCCTTTTTAAATCTTGCATAATTCCACAGGAGAACCAGCATGCCCCCCAGTTCCCCGACCATGGCACCAAGCATTGCCCCAGCGGCCGCATGTTCAATTCCTTTTGGCAACAGAAGCCATGCAAACCAGATGACACAAACGATACGGATAATCGTTTCGGTAATGGATGAGATGGCTGTAGGCATCATATTTTGCTTGCCCTGGAAGTACCCCCTATATACCGCTGAAACGGCAATAATAGCAATCATAGGGCTCATACTGACAAACGTATGGTATACCCGCTCATCCGTCAGGACATATTGGGTGATCCAGGGGGCAAACAAGATACATAAAAACATAAAGACAACTCCGAGAGTGAGTGTGAAGCTAAGGCTGATCTGCAAAATACGTTGGGGGGAATAACGGTTGGCACCCGTTTCAGCTTCCGCGACAAGCTTGGCCACAGCTAGAGGGATACCACCGGTAATCAGCGTCACCAGCACGATGAAAAAGGGATAGCTCAGTTGATATATGCCTACACCCTCTGCACCGATCACTCGCGGCAGTGCGATACGCGGAATGAAGCCGAGAATCCGATTGATTATGCCTGCTGCGAGCAGGATCATAGCCCCCTGAATAAATGTCTGTTTCTTCAAAACTACCCCTCTTTCCCGGTTGAAGGTACAGGTTATCCTCATGATTGGGACAAAGCCGTTGTACTTCATCCTATGCCGGTCTTTCATCATCTCATGACAACTTGGACACGATTAACAAAAAGAACCATAACCGGCAAGAAGGAATATGATCGGGTGAGGTCGAATGATGTAGTATTGGTGCCGCATAAAGGCTCGGATGTACGAAGGGAGGCTCCCCGTTGGAAGAAATGAATGATGTGGAGTTGGAACAGTCAATAGAGATGCTCTGCCGAAGTAAGGCAGAGGAATTAAGGCTTGTCGGTTACGAATATGTCACCAGCAAAGATGTATGGAATTGCGTCAGTCATAAATACGAAAAACAGGGTATTCCACCGCTTCACCAACTGGTGAACGACATATTGTCACTGAAAGCAACAAGCTTTATGAACTTTATGACGGTGTCTGCATACCGGGGGTCCTCTTTCTAGACGAAAGGGATCTTTTTTGTTGAAAATTGACTGCTTTTTACGGCATCGCTATAATAGGAATATTGAGAACGAAAGGGGATCTAGGAACGGCATGAAAAGAATTATCAGTTTCATTCTGGTTGTGCTTGTCACCACAGGGGTTATGGTGGGTACAAGCCCGGAGCTGCTCAAAAATATAAAATTGGGCCTTGATTTAAAAGGAGGCTACGAGATTTTATATGAAGCAGAGCCGCTCGAAGCAGGGCAACAACTCAGCAAAGCTTCCTTGGTGCAAACAGCCAAAAGCCTCGAAAGCCGTGCCAATGCGCTCGGAACAAGTGAGCCGGAAGTAACTACAGAAGGAAACAACCGGATTCGGTTGAAACTGGCAGGGGTTACAGATGAGGCTGAGGTTAGAGCCAAAATGAAAGAACCCGCTGTTCTGACATTCCGGAGTAAAGCACCAAATGACAAAGAAGGCGAGTACTCCAAAATTGAGCTTCGCGGGAATGAATTTGTCGAAAATGCGGCCAAGGTTGTTTTTACAAGTTTGAACCAGCCCATGATCGACATTAAAGTAAAAGACAAAGCGAAATTCTCTGAAATCACCAAACGATTGATGGGACAACCTCTAGCTATTTATCTGGATGATACACTGCTTTCTGCACCAACCGTGCAGCAACAGTTGACCGACGGATCGGCACAAATCTCAGGTTCGTATACACGTGAAGAAGCCAATCAGCTTCGTGATACCATTAACCTGGGTGCATTGCCGTTGAAACTTACAGAGAAGTACTCCCAAAGCGTAGGGGCAACTCTCGGTAAATTGTCTCTGGATCAGACGATCAAAGCCGGTTTGATTGGCTCTGTCATCATCCTGATCTTCATGATTGGACTGTATCGCATACCGGGTATCATCGCAAGTTTCGCTCTGATCACCCACACGTGGCTAGTACTTGCGATTTTCTATCTGGGCGAATTTGTGCTTACACTCCCAGGGATTGCAGCCTTCATCCTGGGTATAGGTATGGCGGTTGATGCGAACATCATTACGTACGAACGGATTAAGGAAGAGATGCGCAGCGGTAAATCGATTCTGTCGTCCGTTAAAGCGGGAGGCAAACACTCCTTCCGTACGATTATTGACTCCAATATCACAACGATTATTGCAGCAGCTGTGATGTTCTTCTTGGGTACTGGTGCGGTTAAAGGTTTTGCACTCGTACTGATTTTCGATATTGTGACCAGTATCATCACGAATATTTTCTTCTCCCGCTTCCTGTTAGTCCTGCTTGTACGGGGTAACGTGGTCAAGAAGCCTAAGTATTTCGGAGTGAAGGAGAGTGAAATTCGTGCGCTTTAATTGGAATTATGATTACGTAAAAGGCAGTAAGTTTGCCTATATCTTTTCGATTATTTTGACCGTGGCGGGGATCGTCAGTGTTCTCGGACTGGGACTGAATTACGCAGTTGACTTTAAATCAGGTTCCAACGTAGATATTACGGTATCCAAAGCCATTACTACAGAGCAAGTTAATCCGATCATCAAGGACATGGGTGTCGATGATGGTGATGTACACATCACACCGGGCGCAGATCGGGTCAATGTTCGTTTTTCCAACGTATTGGATGAAAATCAGGAGAGTAAATTCAAGAAGGAATTCAGCAAGCTGGATTCCACAGCTTCCTACGAGGTCAATACGGTTGATCCTGAAATGGCCAAGGAACTGGAACGAAATGCAATCTATGCAGTGCTTATTGCAAGTATCGGGATTATGATCTATGTTGCAATTCGCTTTGAATGGCGCTTCGCTCTTGCGGCGGTTGTGTCTATATTCCATGATGCTTTTGTGGTTATCAGTGTATTTTCTATCTTCCGGCTTGAAGTGAATCTAACATTTATTACGGCTGTTCTTACCATTGTCGGTTTCTCCATCAACGATACCATCGTAATTTTTGACCGTATTCGTGAAAATCTTCGTTTTGCTAAAAAATCAACAAAAGCTGATCTTCGTGAAGTGGTGAATCATAGTTTGGCTCAAACGATGACTCGTTCCTTGAATACAACATTCACCGTATTTATTGCTTCACTTTGCTTGTTTATTTTTGGCGGCGAGTCCATTCGCATGTTCTCTCTTGCGATGGTTATCGGAACATTTTTCGGAGCGTATTCTTCCATTTTCATTGCAGCTCCGTTGTGGTTTACACTTAAAAGCAAACAGAGCAATAAGCCAAAAACAGCGGCTAAAGCTACTAATTAAACATCGGAATGTAAAGCCGCGTCTGCCAGGCGCGGTTTTGCAGCGTTAAGTACAGAATTAAGGGGGAATCAACATGACAAGAGAAGCTGGTCGGTCCGCATACGCGGCTACATGGAGCGGTATCGTCGGAAACATGGCACTTGCAGTCATCAAAACAGGGGTAGGATACATGGCAAACAGCAAGTCTTTGCTGGCCGATGGCTTATATTCTGCATCGGAAGCCGCCTCTTCTCTGGTTGCTCTTTTTCCCTCTAGGTCTGTACATTCGAAAGGCAAAGTACACGAGGAACGCCTCAAAGAACATGCACGGGCTGCAAAACCGGGCATGACGGTTCTGTTAGCGGTGCTTATTTTAATGGGAGGCCTGCAGCTGGCGATTTCCGCATTAAGCAGTTTATCCAGCGGTGAACTTGAAGCACCGGGCAAGTCTGTTCTTTTGATTGCTGTTGCAGCTCTGGCTGTAAAGGAAGCTATATTTCAATTTCAGTACAGATATTTTCGTAAACGGAGTAAGTCCCAGGCTATGTCATATGCGCTGCAACATCGGCGTGCACTATATTGTTCACTTATAGTTTTAATTGGCATCATCGGTGCGATGGCAGGGGAAGAGACGGGTTTGAGCCTGCTGTTGTATCTTGATCCAACCGCTGCAATTATTGCATCTGGTTTCATTTTGTATAAAGGATACAGAATGATTGTAGACACGGTATACGGTTCACTGATTCAAGAACTTGAGCAGGAGGATGCCACCGACTACAAGGAAACCGTACAACGGGTATACGGCATTATCACCATTGAACATTTGGTTGCACGGGAGCAAGAACATGATGTGACTATCGAGCTGGTCATTAGTGTGAATCCCAGAATCTCCATATTGGAGGCTCAAGAAATTGCAAATCGGGCAAAGACATTGTTGTTAACACGTTTCAGTCATGTAAAAGAAGTTCAGATCCAGGCCATACCGTATGATCCCGGATATCCTTATAAATCCAATCATGAACTGCCCGATCATGAAGCGACATTAATTCAGTAATGGCGCAAGGGTCTCGTAGATCAGGAAAGGAGCGTTATCGTTGCTTTATTCGCAATATCGGTGGAGTACACCACATATAAATCTGGAGGCGGCTGCGGGACTTTCGCAGGCGCTTTCCGTTTCCCCTCTCGTTGGACGTTTGCTTGTAAGCCGAGGTGTGCACAATGAAAAGGAGGCAGAACGCTTTTTACATCCTGATATGAATCAGATGCACGATCCCTATCTGCTGCTGGGCATGAGTGAAGCGATTCCTCGAATCAAGCGGGCATTGGAACGAGAAGAACATATTTTAATTTATGGCGATTATGATGCCGATGGAGTATCCAGTACATCGCTCATGATCCATCTGATGCGTCATTTGGGTGCCTCATACGATATCTATATTCCTCATCGCTCGAATGAAGGTTATGGTCTTCATAACCATGCTTTAGACTGGGCTCATCAACAAGGGGTTACGTTGATTATTACAGTCGATACGGGAATCAGTGCTGTTGAACAGATCGCATATGCTGCAACACTGGGAATTGAAGTCATTGTTACGGATCACCACGAACCCCCTGAGGTTTTACCAGAGGCATACGCACTGATTAATCCGAAACTGCCGGGCTGTCCTTATCCTTTTAAAGGACTGGCTGGGGCAGGTGTGGCTTTGAAGGTTGCTCAGGCGTTAATTGGTGAAGTGCCGGGTGAATGGATGGAAATCGCGGCTATAGGAACGGTAGCTGATTTGATGCCGCTTGAAGGTGAGAATCGGGTGATTGTGAGTTACGGGATCGAATCCATGCGAGGTTCCAAGCTGCCTGGGGTTAGCGCTCTGCTAGAGATTAGTGGTGTAGATCAAAGTCACGTAACCTCCATCAACATTGCTTTTGCCATGGCTCCACGTATTAATGCCAGCGGCCGATTGGATCATGCCGGGAGGGCGGTATCACTGCTCACGACGGAAGATTTGGATGAGGCTCATACCCTTGCGGGACAGCTGGATCTACTCAATCGAGAGCGGCAGCAAGTCGTAGAGGGGATACTAAAGGAAGCCACAGCGCAGTTAGAACAGAAAATAGAGCAGCGTTCCGGGTCCGTACCGGATGTGATCGTACTGGCGGGTGAAGGCTGGAATGTCGGCGTAGTCGGCATTGTGGCTTCCAAATTACTGGATCGATATTATCGTCCAACACTAATTCTGGGCATTGATCCTGAGAGTGGCATCTGCAAAGGATCTGCTCGTTCCATTGAAGGTCTTGATATCTACGAGGCACTAACAATGAACAAACAGAGTATGGATCATTATGGCGGACATCCTGCAGCTGCAGGAATGACTTTACATCGTGATCAATTGGAAGAACTTGAGGCGGGTCTAAATGAATTTGCTGCAACGGTACTGACGGAGGAGGACTTCGTGCCTCAACGTCTGGCTGATGATGAATGTAGGATCAGTGATGTTCCACTCAAGGTGATCCAGGAGATTGACAGATTGCAGCCGTTTGGCATGAGCAATCCATCGCCACGTTTTGTACTGAGAAAGGTAACTGTCAAGGAAACCAGGACCATGGGACGGGAAAAACGCCATTTGAAGTTGGTTCTGGAACAAGACGGTCAGCAGTTGGAAACTGTTGCTTTCGGCAAGGGAGCATTGGCTGAATTCCTCTCTCCAGGTTCTGTCATTGATGTGATGGGAGAACTGTCCATCAATGAATGGAATGGCATGAGAAAGCCACAGATGATGCTGCAGGACATCCATGTTCCTGGGGCACAGGTATTTGATATGCGTGGACATGCTGAACCGCTAAACGCAATGAAGCATTTCCTGAGCGCACTTGACGTACATCTGCAATATAAGGCGGGTTCTATAGGAGCCATTGTCCGAAAAGAAACGAATGTTTCTGAAGGAAATTCATTGTATGAACCTTGCCTTTGGGTATATGATAGAAAGGTCGGTTTATTTCCGTGTAATGCTGCCGCAGAGCAGTATGGCCGGGAACAAGTCCGGACGTTATTTGTGTTTGATACGCCGGAAACTCCGGAACAACTTGATGCAATGCTGGCTTTATTCAGCAGGGCCGAGAATATCATCCTTCTGCACGGATCAGGCAACCGTCGAGACCGACTTCAGATGCCCTCCAGAGAACTGTTCAAGCGTATTTATATGCTAGTGCTCAAATGGAAAGCGGGCCCCGTGGAGGAACAAGAGATAACTCCTGTGCTCAGTCGTCAGTGTGGTTGTTCTACGCGTATGATCACGATGATGCTTGATGTATTTGAGGAGCTATCTTTCATTACTCGGAAGGACGGCAAAATTACGGTTACGGACAACCCGCCAAAACGTGATTTAACTTCCGCACATCATTATCAGGCGCTCGAAAGCATGGCCGAGACAGAACAGGTGATGCTGGAAGCATCCACACCTCAACTGACACAATGGATGGTATCCCGGATGAAGGGCGTATCTTAGATGGAAGTTTGTGTATTTATTTTAGGAGGAGATTATTTTGGATTTTAAAGAGTATATTCGTGTCATTCCTGACTTCCCACAACCGGGAATCAGCTTCAAAGACATTACAACATTGTTGAAAGATGGAGAAATGTACCGCAATGCGATCAATGAACTGAAACAAATGGTTTCTGATCTGAAAATTGATGTCATTGCTGGACCTGAAGCACGCGGTTTCGTTGTGGGCGCCCCACTGGCATACGCTCTTGGTGTTGGTTTTGCTCCAATTCGCAAAAGTGGAAAATTGCCTGGAGCAACAATCGAAGCGGGATATGATCTCGAATATGGCAAGGATACACTTGCAATGCACACAGATGCCATCGAGAAAGGGCAGAATGTCCTGATCGCAGATGACTTGCTTGCAACGGGTGGAACCATCGCAACTTCCATTAATCTGATTGAGCAATTAGGCGGTAATGTGGTAGGTACTGCTTTCCTGATTGAATTATCTGATCTGAATGGTCGAGCTAAATTGCCTGAGAATATGAATGTATATACGTTGATGAACTACTAGAACGTAAGCTTAACTTATGAATTGCTGTGAATAATGAATGTAGACTTCCCCAGTTTCCCGGGAAATAATATACAGCATTAATGATTGGCAAAAAGCCTGTTTCTCCAACACTTTAAGTTGGGGAAGCAGGCTTTTTAATGTTTTTTTCTGAAAATAACATGTTTTATGGTTAGGATGAGCTTACGCGAATTTGCATGCGAACAATCTGTAATCAGTCAGGTGTTTTTTCCGTAACAAGCTGCTTTTGAGTATCTTCGTTCAACAGGCCAAGGACCTCTAACAGCTTGAATAACAGGCTGAGAACCATCCCGGCAATCGTAGCCAGTGCCATGCCTTTCAGGTGTACACCATAGAAGGAAATTTCCGTACCGCTAAGACCGATGACCAGTACAAGTGTAGTCAGAATCAAGTTGGTTGGTTTGGCAAAATCCACTTGTTGTTCAACCAGGATCCGCAGACCCGATGCTGCAATGACCCCGAACAATAGCAGGGAGACACCACCCATAACAGGGACTGGAATATTCGCAATAAGTGCCGAGAACGTGCCGGAGAAAGAGAGCAGGATCGCAATGACGGCCGCACCACCAATAACGTAAATGGAGTAGACGCGAGTCAGAGCCATAACACCGATATTTTCACCATACGTTGTATTCGGAGTGGAACCCACGAAACCGGACATAATTGTAGATACACCATTACCAAGCAAGGAACGATGCAGTCCAGGGTCTTTGGACAAATCTTTGCCTACAATGCTGCTTGTAACAAGCAAATGTCCGATATGTTCGACGATAACAACGAGTGCTACCGGCAAAATGGTGAAGATTATAGACCAATCAAATGTAGGGGTGGTTATTGTGGGCAGAGAAAGGAACTCTGCGTTAGCAATGTTCTCTGTTTTCACTTCTTTTAGAAAGTATCCAAGGACATAACCAGACACAATACCGATCAAAATGTGAATGATTTTGGGGAAACCTCGAAACGTGACAGCACCGATAACAGTGATTCCCAAGGTGACCATAGAAAGAATGATAGGTTTAGCTTGCGGCACCCAATCAGGGTTTTTGACTGGATTGGAATTAATCAGTCCTGCCATTCCGGCTGCAACGGGCACAAGCTCCAGACCAATCAAGGCAACAATCGCACCCATCACGGCTGGAGGAAATACGACGTTAATCCAGCCTGTTCCAGCATATTTGATAATGAGAGCTACGAGGCAGAATACGATACCTGTTACGATGAATGCTGCGAGGGCCATGGAGTAACCATTCCCGGGGTGTGCTTTTATGACAACCATAACAGGCGCAATGAAAGCGAAGCTTGATCCGAGATACGCCGGGATCTTCCCTTTACACATCAGGATGTATAGCAGGGTACCAATTCCGTTCATCAAGAGAATCATGCTTGGATCAACCTCAAAGAGGTTAGGAACCAGTACCGTGCTGCCAAACATGGCGAATAAATGCTGCAGACTTAATAATGCCCCGGGGCCAAAAGGCATCTTTTGATCAACTTGAATTTCGCGTTGCAACGAATCTCATCTCCTTTTCCGATACACAAACTTTCAATAGATTACAGAGTTTCTTGCAAATAAGCAATAACATTTTTCAGGTTTGGTTTGGAAAATACTTATTTTCTTATCATTACCTTCTATTTCAGCAATTATCGGCAATAATACATAACAACCGAACATGAAAAGAATTTGGATAAACGCTCTTATTCGTCAGTAGTTGACGGGAAACGGGCAAGGCGTCATAATTATAGGAAATTACTTTTACGGGGAACCTGTGTTGATGTATTGTCACGGGTTCCATTTGGTATAGAAAGGACACGGAACAGATCAGAATGGGCATAGAGCAATTACTCGAGAAGGCCGGGGCGTATATCAAAGAACCTGACCTGGTGCGCATACGAGAAGCTTACGAATTTGCTGATCAGGCTCACCACGGACAGACGCGAAAATCGGGAGAACCGTATATTCTGCATCCGCTTGCGGTTGCCGACATTGTTGTGAATATGCAGATGGACACCATCTCTATTATTGCAGCGCTTCTTCATGATGTAGTAGAGGACACTACGGTGTCGCTTGAAGAGATCCGTACTCATTTCGGCAATACATGTGCCATGCTTGTTGACGGTTTGACGAAGCTGGAACGTATCCAGTTCCGCTCCAAGGAAGAACAGCAGAACGAGAACTACCGCAAAATGTTCATCGCCATGGCGCAGGACATCCGTGTCATCGTGATTAAATTGGCTGACCGTCTGCATAATATGCGGACCCTCAAATTTCAGTCAGAAGAAAGCCAGCGCAGAATCTCATATGAGACGCTGGAGATTTTTTGTCCGATTGCAAACCGTTTGGGGATCTCTGCGATTAAATGGGAAATGGAGGACATCGCCCTCCGTTATTTGAATCCGCAACAATACTACCGTATCGCTAACTTGATGCATAAGAAACGTGCAGAACGTGAGCAGTACATCGATACCGTAATGGACGGCATTACGAGCAAGCTGGAAGAGATGGGCATTCAGGCAGACCTGTCTGGCCGCCCGAAACATATCTACAGTGTGTTCAAAAAAATGACGACCAAAAACAAGCAGTTTAACGAAATTTATGACTTGCTTGCGATTCGTATTATTGTGGATAATATTAAGGATTGTTATGCTACACTCGGTATAATCCACACATTATGGAAGCCTATGCCTGGACGGTTCAAGGACTATATTGCCATGCCTAAAGCCAATATGTATCAATCCTTGCATACAACCGTGGTGGGTCCAAATGGTGAGCCAACCGAGGTACAGATTCGTACTTGGGATATGCATCGTACAGCCGAGTTTGGTATTGCGGCACACTGGGCTTATAAGGAAGGAACAGCGGCAGGGCCTCAGTTTGAAGATAAAATCACCTTTTTCCGGGAAATTCTTGAACTTCAAAATGAAGCACAGGATGCTTCCGAATTTGTGGAATCGCTCAAAATGGACTTCTTCTCCGATTTGGTGTTTGTATTTACGCCAAAAGGCGAAGTCATTGAACTGCCAAGCGGCTCCGTACCGCTAGACTTTGCCTATCGAATTCATACCGAGGTGGGGAATCGCACCATCGGTGCAAAAGTAAACGGCCGAATTGTACCACTGGACTATCATCTCAAAACGGGTGATATCATCGAAATTTTGACTTCCAAGCATTCTTACGGCCCTAGCCAGGACTGGTTGAAAATTGCGAAATCTTCACATGCACGAGCCAAGATCAAACAATGGTTCAAGAAGGAACGCCGTGAAGAGAACGTAGAAAAAGGCCGGGAGAATTGTGAACGCGAGCTGAAACGTATGGGGCTTGATCCTTCTGCGTGGATGACTGATGACAAGCTGATGGAAGCGGCCAAGAAATTTGCGTTTAACGATATAGATGATATGTTGGCTGCCGTTGGTTTTGGCGGTATTACGGCTGCACAGATTGTCACGAAGGCGACGGAAAAGCTTCGTAAAGAGCAGGAAGAATCGAACTTGCTGGAACTAAATTCCGAGATGCGGGAATTGAAGCCGGCTCCTGAACGCAGAAACAGACCAACCAATGGTATTCGTGTCAAAGGAATTGATAATCTTCTGGTTCGTTTTGCACGTTGTTGTAACCCGGTACCTGGAGATGACATAATCGGTTATGTTACACGTGGTCGTGGTGTTTCTGTGCACCGGAGTGACTGTCCAAACATTCCTTCAAGTGGGGATGGGGAAGAAGCAGCACGTGTGATTGAAGTCGAGTGGGAAGAGAATATCGAGTCAAGTTACAGTGTTGATATTGAGATTACAGGTCATGATCGCAATGGGCTGCTCAATGAGGTGCTCCAGGCTGTCTCTGAAAGTAAAACCAATATTTCTGCCGTCACTGGACGGACAGATAAAAATAAATTAGCATTGGTGCACGTCACCATTCTGATTCGCAATACAGACCATCTGCAAGCCGTCGTGGAACGAATCAAACGGGTGAAGGACGTTTATTCTGTGCACCGGATTATGCAGTAAGGAGTCCGTAAGATGAGAGTGCTCGTACAACGCTGTAAAGAGGCTCAGGTAACCGTGGGAGATGAATTGACAGGCAGAATCGAATCTGGTTTGATGTTACTTGTAGGCATAACTCATGAGGATACCGAGAAAGATGCGATATACCTGGCAGAGAAAATTAGCGGACTACGCATTTTTGAGGACGAGCAGGAGAAGATGAATCTCAGTCTGATCGATGTGGGCGGAGCTGTTCTTTCGGTTTCCCAGTTTACGTTATATGGCGATTGTCGCAAAGGCAAACGCCCTAGCTTTGCTGCGGCGGCTCGTCCCGATATGGCTGAGCGATTGTATGAAACGTTTAATCAGTTGCTGCGTGATAAAGGCATTCAGGTCGAGACGGGGCGTTTTGGAGCGATGATGGACGTTACATTTACGAACTGGGGGCCAGTGACCTTGATGGTCGAAAGTCCGCTTCGTGACTGAATTTATGCATAATTGCTCTGTAAAGAGGCCATAATAAGAGATAAAGTAAAACGTTGTTATAACACTGAATTCTCTGTTGACCAAAGGAGTCACTCTTATTATGCGCCAATCTGCAAAAGTAACCAAGACTCGGACCGAACCACTGCTGATCCCGGGAAATATTACCGAATCACTTCACCTTGCCCGTTCTGCGGCAACTTCTGTTTCAACGATGTGGATGTTTCAAACTTCCGACAAAGACAGGCAAGATTATCATCCGCGTCCGTAAAACATGAATAAAAAGTGAATAAAGTTCCAAAACTCAAGACCCCGATTGTTTACAATCTGGGGCTTTTTGCTGTGCATGACTTGTGATCGCTGGCCTTCAGGCGTACATTGGCAAAATCATTTCAATGTTCCTTGTTATAAATCAAGCTGCTCGGGGTAATAAAAAGCGAGGCACCAATGATGTGCCAAAGGACAGCATTACTGAGGTTTACACCGAATTCAAATACGGAAGGGAGAACATATATCATGAGTAAAGTTGCTTTTTTACTTGCCAATGATTTTGAAGATTCTGAAATGCAGGTACCGTATGATGAGGTAAAGAAGGCTGGACACGAAGTGCAAGTTATTGGGTTAAAAGCTGGTGAAACGTTAAAAGGTAAGGGTGGAAAAGCCTCCTACACAACCGATAAAGCCATCTCGGAGGTTCATGCTTCAGAGTATGATGCCGTTGTCATTCCAGGTGGATCATCCCCGGAAAATTTGCGGAGTGATGCGAACATTCTGAAATTTGTGACGGAAATCAACAATGCAAAAAAACCTATTGCAGCGATCTGCCATGGCCCGCAAATTTTAGCAAGTGCCGATCTGTTGAAAGGACGCACAATCACATCTTATCCACCGCTGAAGGATGATATGGTGAATGCTGGAGCAGAGTTCAAAGATCATGAAGCTGTGGTAGACGGGAATTATATCACATCCCGTACACCAGAGGATGAACCGGCATTTGTCCGCGAACTGCTGAAAGTCATCTAAGTATGCAAAGGTTAAATATCAGGGTTTTATGGCATTCTATTGACATATATAACGTATCTAACAACAGTTAGCTCGTGTTGCCTCTTGAGGCGTCACGTTGTATTTCATTCCATAAAGGAGGGTTTGACATGGCAAAACATATTCAGGCGTATTTTCGAACCGAAGACGAGGCAGAGGGTGCAAGAACTTCACTACAAGCGTTTCGTACCGAGCAACTGGAAGTAGGACAACTCGATGCTGCAATTGGCAGGGATACACGAGTTATGGTTCCACTGGTTCCTTATAATACAGCAGGTGGTGTGGGTACGAACGGTGCAATGGGTGTAGGAGCATCTCCTGGGGTTGCAGCTAGCGAAAATGTTATTCCAGTTGTGACAGATGTAAATCGTGATGCTGAACGTGACGTCCGGAACAGGGTGAATGAGGACGGAGACATGCTGGATGCCGCAGACGTGACTTCGGCTGATTATAATGATCTGCATTATGTTCTGTCTGCCAAAGTAAGCGATGAGGACTATGATGACATTGTTCACAAGCTTCGCTCCAACCATGCCTATGTAGAGGAATTAGACTAACATGTAGATACAAGACCGCCCTTACGCTGCCTGGTTATAATACCGGGCAATGCGTAAGGGCTTTTTGGCTAAAGAGCAAATGTTTTGTGGAAAAAAAGTATATTATTAAAGCGCTATCATTTTTGTAATATTACTGTAATATTAGTAACACAAGCCTTTAACAATGTGCGTTTATAATAACAGACATGACCCCCTTTTTTTATATATCTTTTGAACCTGCACACCGTGTGCAGGTTATTTTTTTTCTATCTTTGCATGTTAGCCCTTGACTTTAGTACTGCGGTTCATTACAATCAGAAAATAATACGTTGACTATAGTCAACTAAAGTCGTTTTTTTGAAGAATATGACTGATTTGATGACGGGACCAAGTACTCCGTACCCACATGACCAGAGAGGAATCCCCAAGGCTGTAAGGATTCTCTTGATGAGCGGATGAATGACTTCCCCGAGAACAGACGGCGAACAAGGCAGAGAAAATCTGCGGATCGTAGTAGCCGGCCTGCGCATGACGTGCGTTATACGTAGAGCGGAAGAGCTGTTTGATCTGGATGTATTATTATATTCATCCTGACTCAACAGACGACAACCTGAACGGCTATAGGATCAGGCTTCCGGAATGTGGGTGGTACCACGGGTGAATGTATATACAATCTCTCGTCCCTTTGTTTGCTCTGTATGAGCAAACAGGGCGAGGGATTTTTTTGTTTTTCAAGTTAATTTGCCCTGTACACCGGAACGTAGAGTGTAGAACCAATCTGTAGAAGCAAAGGGTTCGCCTTTATCCCCGGAATCTAAACAATTTAAAAGTGGATTAAAAAAATCTGGGGATAACAGCGATCGGAAGATGGTACTACAATCGAAGTGGTCAAGTGTACATTTAAAATTAACGTTTACAGAGAAAATCAATGCTGGAGGGATACAGATGGCTTTTCAGAAACCGACAGGGACGCAGGATTTACTGCCTGGTGTAGTCGAGAAGTGGCAGTATGTAGAAGAAAAAGCACGCGATCTGTGCCGTCGCTTTAATTACCGCGAGATTCGTACGCCGATCTTCGAACAAACATCTTTATTTGTACGCGGCGTAGGAGAAACCACGGATATTGTGGAGAAAGAAATGTATACCTTTGATGACAAAGGCAATCGCAGTATGACACTTCGTCCGGAAGGCACAGCAGGTGTAGTTCGTGCTTACGTAGAGAATAAGCTATATGGCGAACCGGACGTGAGCAAGCTGTATTATATCGGACCGATGTTCCGCTATGAGCGTCCGCAAGCGGGTCGTCAGCGCCAGTTCCATCAGTTTGGCGTAGAAGCCATTGGTGCAGTTGATCCGGCAATTGATGCTGAAGTAATCGCACTTGGTTACCAGCTGTGTGTTGAACTAGGCCTGAAAGATGTCAAAGTAGAAATCAACTCGGTAGGCAATGCAACTAGTCGTGCGGAATATCGTGAGACATTACTGGGTTTCCTGAGACCGATGAAGGACTCACTTTGTAAAGACTGCCAGTCCCGGATGGAGCGTAACCCGCTGCGTGTGCTGGATTGCAAAGTCGATCAGGATAAATTCGTTGGAGCTCCGTCCATTCTGGATAGCCTGGATGAGGAATCATTGAGTCATTTTGCCAAGCTGCAGGCGTATCTGGACGATTTCGGCGTAGACTATGTGGTGAACAACCGTCTGGTGAGAGGGCTTGATTATTACACCCTGACCGCATTCGAGTTAAAAGCACAAGGCATTGGAGCCATTGATACCGTTGGCGGCGGTGGCAGATATAACGGTCTGGTTGGCGATATCGGCGGACCGGATCAGCCGGGCATCGGCTTTGGTATTGGTCTGGAGCGTATTCAGCTCATTCTGGAACACCAGAATATTGAGGTCACTACACTCGCTCCGCTCGACGTATATTTTGTCGCTCTGGGTGAGTCAGCGGATCGTGAGGTCAATCGACTCCTGTTCAAGTTACGTCAATCCGGCTTATCCGGTGAGCGTGATTATCTGGGTCGCAAAATGAAAGCACAGATGAAATCAGCTGACCGTTTCAAAGCTCGCTATACGGCGATTCTTGGGGATGATGAACTGGAGCTTGGCGAGATTTCACTCAAAGCCATGGATACAGGGGAGCAGCAGACTGTGAAGCTGGATGATCTCGTGGCAACGGTACGTGGAAGCAATTAAGACCCTTCGAGGGAATGGCAAGTAATTGCAGAATCGGCAGGCTGCTATGGGGAAAGGATCCCGGTTGTACGGATGGTAATCTCCAGAGACAGGATGCCTTTCGAATATTAATCTTCATGTAACCGGATTGTGTAGGGCAGGCTACATGCTTGTCTGCATAGAACGGAAATTTCACATAAAAGAGGAGTTTGGTTATGAAAAGAAGTCATCATTGCGGCGCATTAACAAACGCACATATCGGTGAAACAGTAACATTGAACGGTTGGGTACAGACCCGCCGTGACTTGGGGGGCGTACTTTTTATCGATCTGCGTGACCGTAGCGGAATTGTACAAGTTGTCTTTAACCCGGCATATTCCGGTGAAGCATTGCAAATTGCAGATCGTGTACGTAGTGAGTATGTCATTGCGGTAAAAGGTAAAGTTGTTAAACGTGATGCAGAGACCGTAAACAAAAACTTGCCAACAGGCGAGATCGAAGTTCAAATTACGGAAATCGAAGTGTTGAATGCAGCCAAAACACCTCCATTCTTCATCGAAGATGGCGTTGAGGTAGATGAATCCCTGCGTTTGAAATATCGTTACCTGGACCTGCGTCGTCCAGAAATGTTCGAAACCTTAAAACTACGTTCCAAAGCGTCTAAAGTGTTCCGTGATTACCTGGACGGTGAAGAGTTTGTTGAGGTAGAAACACCAATCTTGACCAAGAGTTCTCCGGAAGGTGCGCGTGACTATCTGGTACCAAGCCGTGTACATGAAGGTGAATTCTTCGCCCTGCCACAATCCCCGCAAATCTACAAACAATTGTTGATGGTGGGTGGCGTTGAGCGTTACTACCAAATCGCTCGTTGTTTCCGTGATGAGGACTTGCGTGCAGACCGTCAACCGGAATTCACTCAAGTCGACATCGAGACGTCTTTCTTGCAACAAGATGACCTGTTGCCGATGATGGAAGAATTGATGGCGAAATTGCTTCGTGAAACGAAAGGTATTGAGCTGGAGTTGCCTTTCCAACGGATTACGTATGCAGATGCCATGGGTAAATACGGTTCCGACAAACCAGATCTGCGTTTTGGCATGGAACTGGTGGAAATGAACGATATCGTAGCAAACAGCGGCGTGAAAGTATTTGCTTCTGTTATCGAAAAAGGTGGAGAAGTGAAAGTACTGAACGCCAAAGGCTGTGGTACATGGAGCCGTAAAGAGATCGATGATCTTGGACCATTCGCTGCCCGTTACGGTGCCAAAGGTCTGGCGTGGATTCAAGTGAAAGACGGCGAGTTCAAAGGGCCAATCGTGAAGTTCTTTACACCGGAAGAGATCGAAGCTGTCAAAGAACGCACTGGAGCTGAAGAAGGCGACTTGTTGCTCTTCTCTGCGGATAATAAAAAAGTGGTTGCTGATGTTCTCGGTGCCCTGCGTCTGAAAATCGGACGTCAACTGGGTCTGATCGATGACAGCAAGTTCAAGTTCGCTTGGGTTGTGGACTTCCCGCTGCTTGGCTATGATGAAGATGCGAAACGTTATGTGGCGGAACACCATCCGTTCACACGTCCAAAAGACGAAGATGTACATCTGTTCGACACGGACCCGGGCGCAATCCGCGCTCAGGCCTATGACCTTGTTCTGAACGGTTATGAAGTAGGCGGCGGTTCGATGCGTATCTACAAACGTGATGTACAGGAAAAAATGTTTGCTGCGCTTGGACTTACACCAGAAGTAGCCAACGATAAATTTGGATATTTGCTCGAAGCATTCGAATATGGTACACCACCACACGGCGGGATCGCCTTTGGTTTGGACCGTCTCGTGATGCTGCTGGCAGGACGCACAAATCTGCGTGAAACGATTGCCTTCCCGAAAACGGCAAGTGCAACCGATCTGCTCATGAATGCACCTTCCGAAGTGGATGGATCACAACTGGAACAGCTTCATATCCGTGTAGCTCGTAAGCCAGTCGCGGAAAAGAAATAAAGGAGGCATCGATTCTCAATGCTCCATCAATTTTCAAGAACAGAACTTGCAATCGGACCTGAAGGTCTGAATACGCTCAGAAATAGTACGGTAGCCGTACTTGGCATCGGCGGTGTGGGCGGTATTGCTGTAGAAGCACTTGCCCGCAGTGGTGTTGGCCGAATCATCCTGATTGACAAAGACGTGGTGGACATCACTAACATCAACCGTCAGATTCATGCACTCACGACCACGGTAGGTCAGAAAAAAGCTGACTTGATGGTAGAACGCGTGAAACTGATCAATCCGGAATGTGACGCCATTGCGCTGAACATGTTTTATACCGAAGAAACGTATGAGGAACTGTTCAAGTACGAGCTGGACTATGTGCTGGATGCTTCCGATACGATTATCTACAAAGTGCATCTCATCAAAGAGTGCCTGAAACGTAAAATTCCGATGATCTCCAGCATGGGTGCTGCTAACAAAATGGACCCGACGAAATTCCAGGTTGCGGATATTTCGAAAACGTCTATGGACCCGATTGCTCGTGTAGTGCGTACCAAGCTACGTAAAGACGGCATCAAAAAAGGCGTAAAAGTGGTATTCTCCACGGAGGAGCCGCTTAAGCCACGTGCAGATGTGACGCAGAAAATCGTTCCGGAGAATGCGCCGGAGATTCGCAAAGCGAAACAGCCGCCAGCAAGTAATGCTTTTGTTCCACCAGTAGCCGGACTGATTATGGTCAGCGTTGCAGTAAAAGATCTGCTTGAGAAAGCGGAGAAGTCAGAGGCGTAAATCGAAACAACCAGTTTACTCTTCAACAATGTAAAAGGTTTACCATTAAGCGTGGGTGCAGTGCACCTGCGTTTTTTGGTGTCTGCTTGATGCATGTACTTCACTGTGAAAACGGTGTATGATATGGTGTGCTGCGTGATGATACATACATAATGATTTCGGCATATAAGTTCAACTTAATTTTTTACACGAGAACGGAGAGGACAGAAAAAAGCTGGAGAAGCGAAGCGATCACATTTATCACCGGATTTTCCCTTTGGAGAAGGAAATGCAAAAAATCTGGGGATAACAGCGATCGGAAGGTTATTCTGTCATCGGAGTGGCAAGTGTAAACATTCTTTAGTTGAATTTATAAATAGAGAGAGGAGAACAGAACGGATGAAACACGGATGGTTGTCCAGACAGCTGGGCATGGAACCAGAAGATCAGTGGAAGAAGGAAATTATGGCTGGAGCCATTTCCTATTTTGCTGTCGTTTATATTGTGATGGTGAATGCAACGATTCTTGCCGATGCGGGGATGCCGCTGCAGGCAGCAATGGTTGGTACATTACTTACATCTATTGCGGGATGCTTGCTGATGGCTTTCGGGGGTAAATCACCGATTGTAGTCGTACCGGGCATGGGGATCAACGCATTTTTCACATATACACTTGTGCACTCGATGAAGCTGACTTGGCAAGAGGCGTTGGCGGTTGTTGCTGTAACTGGCGTATTATTTGCAATAGTTGCCTTTACATCGTTATATAAAATGATTAGTGAAGCAATTCCGAAAAATTTACAGCATGGTATCACGGTTGGGATTGGATTGTTCCTGACTTTTATCGGATTGCAAAAGAGCAGCATTGTAATAGCCCATCAGACGACATTTGTTGCCATTGGACATTTTAATGATCCAAATGTCATTACGGCTTGTGTAACACTGGTACTGGCAGTTATTTTATTCATTCGAAATGTACAGGGTGGCCTACTTATCAGTATTCTGATTGGGACAGGTCTTGCTTATTTGCTGGGAGCGGTGCATCCCGGTGAAGCAGTATCTGCCATGGATGCACTGCGTCAATACGGCGGTCTGTTCGGTGAATTGTCTCTGATGAAGCTGGCGGATATCGCGTTCTGGATTGCGGTGTTCCTGCTGCTATTAATTGTTGTATTTGAAAATATAGGCCTTATTACCGCGCAGACGAACATGATTGGTCGCCCGGCAAGGTTCAAGGGCAGTCTGCGTGCACTGTCGATTAGCACGGTGCTGGCAGGTATCTTTGGCAGCAGTCCGCCAGTGGCAGCAGCGGAGACAACCGCGGGCATTGCCGCAGGTGGTCGCACAGGTCTGACTCCGCTCGTGACAGCTGTGCTGTTCGGCGCTACTTTTTTCTTCATTCCGCTGCTGGGGTATATTCCCGATAGTGCGATTGCTCCCATTTTGATCATCATCGGCGGTTTGATGGTACAGGGTGTCAGTGATATGGATTTTAGTGATTTTACCGAGGCATTTCCGGCATTTCTGATCATGGTTATGATTCCTTTTACATATAGCATTGTGGACGGAATGGCCTTTGGATTTATCGCATATCCGCTGGCAAAACTGGCTGCAGGAAAAGGAAAAGAAGTACCTGTAGTCATGTACGGCATCTCGATCCTGTTCTTGGCGAATTTTGTACTGCATGGTATTTTGTAAAACGAAATCAAACAGATAGAGAACGGAGGAACGGGGAATGGAAGAACAGCCGCAATCGGAGTCCAAGGAGCCGAAGGTAGGGAAAAAAGGATTCAAGGATTTTGTCAAATTGATTGCTTCAACAAACCCACCCAAATTGATTCTGACTCTGGCCCTCATTCTGACTTTGATTCAAACAACGGCCGGGTTGATCGTGCCTTTGATGACCAAAGGTCTAATCGACGGGCTGACCACATCAGCGCTGAATAAATCGGTTATTATCCTGCTGCTCGGGGCATTTGTTATTCAAGCCATTGCCTCAGGCATCAGTATCTATATGTTGAATTACGCTGGTCAACGTGTCGTAGCGACCCTTCGCACCAAGCTGTGGAACAAGGTATTATCACTCCGCATGCCGTATTTCGATAGGAATCGCACAGGGGATACGATGAGCCGGATTACGAATGATACCAGTCAGATTATGACACTCATTGCTGATTATCTCGTATCATTTGTCTCTAATATCGTCGCGGTCATTGGCGGGGTGGCACTTCTCTTTTATCTGGACTGGGTGATGTCACTCATTATTCTGAGTCTGGTGCCGCTGACCATGCTGATTTTGCTGCCAGTAGGCAAGAAGATGTACAAGATTTCGAAGAAGCAACAGGACGAGATGGCTGGACTTACGTCTGTTCTGAGTCAGGTTATTGGTGAGATTCGACTGGTGAAAGCATACGGGACAGAGAAACAGGAATCGGAGGCGGGTGATTCCCGCATTCGCAAAATGTTTGTTTTTGGATTACAGGAAGCCCGTATTCTGGCATTGATCGGCCCCTTGTTTACTTTTGTCATGACGGCTGTACTTGTTGTTATTCTTGGTGTTGGGGGTATGCGCGTAGCTTCGGGACTGTTATCACCGGGGGAACTGGTTGCATTCATTCTGCTGCTCTTCCAGGTCATTATGCCGATGGGGCAGTTCACCACCCTGTATTCACGTCTGCAAAAAGTAGTCGGTGCCACTGAGCGCATTCAGGCGATTCTTGCGGATGAGGAAGAACCGGATCACAGCACCAAGCTGACTCCACAAGGGAATGAGACGATTGCCTTTCACGATGTACATTTCTCTTATGTTACAGGTGAAGAAGTGTTGCACGGCATTAATCTAACCGTTCCGACTCGCAAAGTAACAGCCATTGTTGGTCCGAGCGGAAGCGGCAAATCGACATTGTTCTCGCTGTTAGAGCAGTTTTATGTTCCCGACTCCGGTTACATCTCATATGGGGGAGAAGCGATAGCAGAGTATTCATTATCCTCATGGCGTAACAAGATAGGTTACGTATCACAGGAAAGCCCGCTAATGGCAGGTACGATCAAAGACAACATCACCTACGGTTTGGATCGTGAGGTAACGATGGAGGAGATCAGCAGAGCGGCGGAAATGGCATATTCGGCTGATTTTATTAACAAACTGCCGCAAGGTTACGACACGGAAGTGGGCGAACGAGGGATTAAATTATCCGGCGGACAGCGTCAGCGGATCGCCATTGCTCGTGCATTGCTGCGTAGCCCCGATATTCTCATGCTGGATGAAGCAACGTCGAGTTTGGACAGTACCTCGGAATACGAAGTGCAACAGGCGTTGTCCAATCTAATGGAAGGCAGAACAACCATTGTCATTGCACATCGATTGTCAACGGTTGTGGATTCAGATCAGATTGTTGTTTTGGAGCACGGACATGTGACTGGAACAGGGACTCACGCAGAACTAATTAGTACACATCCCGTGTATCGGGAGCTTGCACAAAAGCAGTTTGTTGCACAGGATGGGGATGGCGATGCAAGCAGCAATGGAGAAATACGAAACAAAGAGTAACGCTCGCTCGATAGAGGGATGAGGATCGAAGGATTTCTGCGATACCTGTGAAGGTATCACTCAGCAGAGTCCTTCTTTTTTTGGTTAGGGCTTCATGGTTTGTTTTGTTCATATGGAAAATCGATATGGCTTTCAGTTGCCCTTTGTGATATATTGGATATCCTTTTGTATTGCGCGATCTACAGCGATGCAGAGCAAACATATATTCTTAGGAGGTAACTGAAACATGTCAGACAGCTTTCAAAGTGCCTATCAAGAAGAAGAGTACAGGTTAGAGCGAACGATGGAAGAAGTGGATCGTCAGCTGGAACGGCTACGGAATTTCCCGGTGTATACCGGCCACGACTTCACGGAGCAAGTGCTGGAATCCGGACGTGAAGAGCGCCGGAATGCCTTGTCCAAGAGCGCGCAGCAACCCTATTTCGGACGCTTGGATTTCGAAGAGCAGGGCAGTGGTGCACGGAAACCGCTGTATATTGGCAAAATCGGCGTAGACCGCGAAGAGGTTGGTGAGCATCCGCTTGTCATCGATTGGCGCGCTCCTGTCGCGAGCCTGTTTTATTCCTTTACGGGAGGCGAAGCCTCTGCAACGTATGAAGCCCCAGAAGGGCTGATTGAAGGTCTGGTGTATTTGAAACGAAATGTGGTGATCCGTCAGCGCATACTGGAACGCGTGGCGGATACGTATAATCGGGACAGCGACCAGCCTGCCGTATCTGACGAGTTCCTTGTATACCGTCTTGGGGAAAACAAGGACAACAAGCTCCGGGATATCGTATCTACGATTCAGGCTGAGCAAGATCAGATCATTCGGGCGGCGAGAAACACCGCGCTGATCATTCAGGGGGTCGCCGGATCAGGGAAAACTACGGTTGCCCTGCATCGCCTTGCATTTTTGCTGTACCAGTACAAGGAGCAGGTGTCTGCGGAGAAAATGGTTATTTTTGCACCCAACCATATGTTCCTCGATTACATCTCGGATGTATTGCCAGAGCTTGGTGTTGGGCATATTCAGCAGCAGACGTTCCCGGATTGGGCGATGAACCTGCTGGGGCTTGAACTGCCGCTTGCCGATGCGTCGGAAACACTGCATACGTGGTTTGAAACCCCTGCTACACGGCCTGAACTGAACGATGATGTTCCCGGACGTTACAAAGGGTCGGTTCGTTTTATGGAGCTGATTCGTGAGTGGTTGTCGGGGATGGAAGAAGCGTCTGTGCCTGATCTTGATTTCAGTCCGTGGGATGGAGCTTTACTCGGCAAACAGCAGATTGAAAACTGGTTTGGTACGGAGTACAAACATTATCCGCTGGCGAAACGCAAAGAGCGGGTGATGGCACGTATTCACCGCTGGATTGAAATGGAATTGAAAAAGCCGATGCCTGAGACGGTGCGTAAAGAACGCAAGAAAAAGGCAGCAACCCGGGAGAAAGCCTATGCCAAAAAGTGGCCTGAGTACGATCCGCTAACGTTGTACAAACAATTATTCAAAGCAGCGAAAGGCGGGGCTGTACCTGATTCGCTGAGCAGCCTGATCCCCAAAGCAATCATGAAACAGACGGGCGCAGATCTGAAGCAGGATGTGATTCGGGAAGAAGATCTTCCTGCACTCGTATATATCCATACGCTGGTTCATGATATTGAAGGAACGGAGCGCTTTGATCATGTGGTCATTGACGAAGCACAGGACTTCTCTCCATTTCATGTTGCGTTGCTGGATCAGTTCGTGAAGGGGCATTCCTTCACTATTCTTGGGGATTTGTCTCAAGGTATTCATGAGTATCGCGGTGTTCATGCGTGGGATGAGATGAGTTCACTATTTCCGGAAGAGCAGAATGCGTACTTTGCCTTAACTCGAAGCTACCGTTCCACGATGGAAATCATTGATTATGCCAACACCATTCTGGAGCAGGGTGTGCAGAGCGGCATTACGGCGATCCCGGTATTTCGGAGTGGTGATCCTGTGCGCACACTACCTTATGGAAGTGAAGGACGGACAGGAAGTCTGGAGCGGGCCTTGAGCATACTGACCAGCAAAGATTATCGGACGGTATCAATCCTGACGCGAACGTTGCATGAAGCGAGGGAACTTCACCGTGAGCTGCAGGCAGCGGGTTGGGATTTAAATCTGATCGACGGTGGCAAAAAGCAGTACAGCGGCGGTCACTCCATTTTGCCCGTGTATCTGTCCAAAGGGCTTGAATTCGATGCAGCTATTGTAGCTGATGTGGATGGGCATCATTATTTGCCGGGCGCAGGTGATGCAAAACTGCTCTATGTCGGCTGTACACGGGCTCTGCATGAGTTGTGGTTATTCCATGACGGCAGCATGCCGGCGTATGCTGCGGCAACGCACAACCCTGAGGGAGAGCGGGTTACGATTCAGGGTTGGCCGGATGAGGCTGTTTCATAAACGAATAGACCGTACCGAGTTATATATAGATGAAAGGCATGATGTGGAGCAAATCCTCGTCATGCCTTTTTTGTACTTGCTGAACGTCGGTTCACCAGATAGATGCCTGCACCGATCAGTGCACCTCCTGCACCAACGTACCATTCAACCTGCTCGCTTAACAAAATCCAGCTTGAAAGCACGCCGAAGAACGGTGCAAGGAACAGGTAGGAGCTAGTTTGGGCGGGGTCACTATGCTGTAATAGATAAAACCAGAGAGAAAACTGCAAAATGGAACAAATCAGCGTCAAGTATATCAAAGATAAGATCGAGACTGTTGTTACTGTAAAATGAGGCTGCTCCGTCCATACACTCAGCAGAAGCAACGCTACGCCTCCCGCAAGCATCTGATAAGCCGTGAGCACGAAAGTATCATAATCACTACCCCATCGCTTAATAAGCAATGTAGACACGGCAAAAGAAATCGCGCCCCCAAAACCGATCCAGGTTCCTGGGGAGAAGCTCATATGCCATCCGAAAGTGAGCAGGATGCCTGCAAAACCAATAATTACGCCAATCCACTGGCTTAACCGATAAGTCAGACCATATAACAGCGCACTGAAAATAATGACGATCAGTGGATTCATAAATGTAAGGATGGCGGATTCACCAGATGAAATCCAGTTCATGCTGTAATAGGCGCAGCCCATCACCCCGGCAGATTGAAACAAACCGATGAGAATGATTTTACCCCATGCTTGCCATTTCTTTGGTAAAGGACGCTTACGCAGAGCAAAAGCCATCAAACTGCCTGCGAGAATGTAGCGCAAGCCCATCAATAAAAAAGGTGGAGCGTACCCCATACCTATTTTGCCCACAGGAAAAGAAGTACCCATAATAAGGGTTGTCACGATAATCAATACGATGTATTTGGCTGGGTTTAAGAAAGTAGGTACACGTACTGCACTAACAGAATTGCCACTAGGAGTGCTCATAAGGTCTGTCCGCCATCGACCGTGATAAGCTGTCCTGTCATGGATTGCTGTTCAAGAGCAGCACAGATCATATGGGCAATGTCCTCTGGCGGCGCGATTTGCTGCAGCAGCAATTGCCCGCCAAGTTGGTGCATGCGCTCCTCATTACCAGTCCACCAACGTGTAGCAACAGCTCCGGGGACGATTGCATTCACACGAATGTACGGTGAGAGTGCATGGGCTAGAGATAAAGTCAGACCATGTACTGCTGATTTGGACACAGCATAGGGAAGAGAAGAACCCGAACCGGTGCTACCCGCTATACTGCCCAAATTGACGATTGCACCGCCACCAGCCTGCTTTATACTTTCCGTTACCGCACGAGCGCAATAAAACATGCCTTTCACATTCACGTCCATCAATTCATTCCAGACTTCATCTGTGACAGCCTCCAGGTCACTAAGGGGAATATGATGGGTGATGCCCGCGTTATTCACAAGGTCGGTGATGGAGCCATAGATATCAGCTACTTTTTTGACCATTCGGCGTACCTCTGTGTCATTTGCTACATTTGCTTGAATGGAAATGGCCTGCCCGCCTTGATTGAGAATATGTTGAACCGTTTCTTCTGCAGCCTGCTGTGAGCGAGAGTAATTCAAAACGACCAATGCTCCGCGTTCAGCAAGCAATGTACTTACAGCTCGGCCTATACCTGTACCTCCACCTGTAATTAAAACAACTCTATTGGTCCAGTATGTCATTTCAAACACTCCTTCTTTACTTTTAACCATTGAACAAGTGTCTCCATCTTTAATAATAATCTCGACGAATAAACTCAATGGGTATGTCATCATTGTAGTATGGTCTCGCCAGAGCGTATAATGATTACAAATGAACTGGACATCATTTTGAATGATGTCAGAGTGGAGGCATGATGGAGAGCGGGGATCTTCGAATATTTCAATGTGTAGCCCAGGTAGGAAATCTGACCAGAGCTGCAGCCAAGCTGGGGTACGTTCAATCCAACGTTACGGCACGTATTCAGCATTTGGAGGCTGAGGTGGGTACACCATTGTTCATCCGTCATAACCGGGGAATGACACTGTCTCCAGCGGGGGAAGTTCTGCTAACGTATGCAGATAAGATCGTTGGCCTGTTGAATGATGCTTCAAGAGCACTGCAGGCAACCAATACACCATCCGGCCCGTTACAAATTGGTTCCATACAGACGGCGGCTGCGGTAAGACTGCCGCATCTTCTAGCGGAATATTACAGCCAGTACCCTGAAGTCTCTCTGGCTTTGGCTACAGGTCATTCACAGATGCTTATTGATCAGGTCATTGCGTATGAATTGGAAGGTGCATTTATTGGCTGTTCCTGTGACCATCCTGATATTAAATCGATCGATGTATTTGATGAAGAGCTGTTTGTTGTTTCGTCCCCGGCCTTGTCCGAGGATGAACTAACCCGTAAGCCGATATTAGTTTACAGTATGGGGTGCTCCTACCGTAAAATTTTGGAGGACTGGATGCTTCTGAGTGGTGTTCATCGACCCGTTATTATGGAATTTGGGACGCTGGAGGCCATTATCAGTGGCGTAGCCTCTGGAATGGGCATCTCTTTACTGCCTGAGATCGTTATTAGCCAGCAAATTCAAAACGGTCTATTACGTAAACATTCGCTTCCTGCTGGAATGAACCGTATGATGACACGATTTATTACGCGTAAGGATGCGTTTGTCAGCAGTGCGCTTGGGGCATTTATGGCTATGCTTCCACAGGAATGTGATATGATAGCGAGTGGAGAAAACATAAGTTATCCAAAAGATACACTACTGCATGGCAATTTAGATTAGCATTAGATCCGCAATCCGTTAAGGAAGTGATAAACCCATGGACTTATTTTCGTTTCAGCAGGATACACAACCACAAGCCAGATTGCTGGCAGACCGCATGCGGCCTGAGCATCTGGATGAATATATAGGGCAGGAACAGATCATCGGACCGGGAAAACTGCTACGCAGAGCTATTGAGGCGGATCAGATCTCCTCCATCTTACTGTACGGCCCGCCAGGATGTGGCAAGACAACACTTGCCCATATTATCTCTCAGCATACCCAAGGACAATTCGTACGGCTGAACGCCGTGGATGCCTCTGTCAAGGATGTACGCGAAGTCATCGAGCAGGCACAGACAAACAAACAGCTCTACGGAACCAAAACGATTTTGTTCCTCGACGAGGTACATCGTTTTAACAGTTCACGCCAAGATGCATTGCTGCCTGCGGTAGAGAAGGGCACGATCATTTTCATCGGGGCAACAACGGAGAACCCTTTTCATTACGTAAATGGAGCCTTGATGAGTCGTTCCACTCTGTTCCAGCTGGAATCTTTGAATAAAGAGCACTCCCTGATTGCGATGCGCAGGGCGTTAAGCGATGCAGATAAAGGGCTTGGTTTTATGGAACTGCAAGCCGATGATGAAGCGCTGGCACACATTGCCACGATGGCGAATGGTGATATTCGCCGTGCGTTGAATGCGTTGGAGCTGGCTGCGCTCACGACACCGCCCGAGCAGGATGGAACGGTTCACATCACGCTGGCTGTCGCGGAAGAGTCCATTCGCCGTCCCATTGTCAAGGCAGACGAGTCAACGCAATATGATGTGTTGTCTGCTTTTCATAAAAGCATTCGTGGTTCAAGCGATGCAGCGTTATTCTGGTTTCTATATGCCGTGGAGAAGCTGGGTATGGACCCGATGACGTTTATTCGCCGCCTCATTGCCGCGAGCAGTGAAGATATTGGACTGGCGAACCCCCAAGCGATGACCCAGGCGATCGGTGCGTTGGACGCTTACCGGAATAATGGCTGGCCTGAGGCGAAGCTGAATATTGCACAAGCCATTCTATTTGCGGTCGAAAGTCCGAAATCCAATGCAGTGTATACCGCCATCTCCAAAGCGATGAGTGCCATAAATGAGGTGAAGTCGGCCGAAGTGCCGCTGCATTTGAGAGATACGCATTATTCGGGAGCTGCGAAGCTGGGACATGAGGGGTACCAGTATCCACATAACTACCCGGGACATTATGTAAAGCAGGAGTATCTGCCGAAACAGCTCTCTCGAAGAGTTTTTTATGAAGCGACGGAGCAAGGGAATGAGTCAAAGATCAGGCTAAACCAACAGCGGCGCAGGGAGCTATAGAAATGAAAGAATTAGCATATATCGGAGCCGGCGGCTTCCTGGGCACATTGACCAGGTACACCATTCAACTGATGATACCTGCGGCGAATACAGGTTTTCCGTGGGCAGTGCTGTTGATCAATGCGATCGGCAGCCTGTTTTTGGGTTGGTTTTTTACTATCGCGATTCCTGAAAAAATAACCCCACAGCTCCGCCTCGCCATCGGCACAGGATTTACCGGGGCTTTCACGACCTTTTCGACGTTCACACTGGACATCGTTCGTTTATCGGAGGGTGGAGAGTGGATGGAAGCAGCGGCTTATCTCCTACTAAGTGTTGTGGCAGGGCTACTGCTCTGCGCGCTCGGCATCAAGCTGGGAAGAGCAATGCTCGCTGTCTCTCAAAAAGGGAGTGATGCCAGGTGATCATCTGGATTGGACTAGCAGGTGTGTTAGGCGCACTACTCCGTTACAGTCTGGGAAAGGCCGTCTCCCGTAAATTCGGAACCTCTTTTCCTTGGGGAACCTGGATCATTAACGTCAGCGGTTCTCTTCTCCTTGGTATGTTGTATGGCGGGCATCAAGCAGGAAGTTTGCCAGACGCAATGTGGTTGGTGTGGGGAACTGGCTTCTGCGGAGCATATACGACCTTCTCCACCTTTGGTTACGAAACATTAACGTTGATGGGAAAACAGCGATATGCCAGAGCGATTCTTTACGTGGTAAGTTCTGTTGTGGTGGGTGTATTAGGTTGTATGGCAGGAGTCTGGTTAACTGCATAACTAAATTATTTTAATTTTTTTGCAAAAAAAAGCAGGAAAAAAGCCATCCTTCATGGTATTACATGAAAGACGGCTTTTTTTGTAGGAATACACGGGATTGGCTTTACCACTCTCAAGTGAGAAGGAAAGCCTGTTATTGCATCGCCGGTACAGGTACTTTCTGCACCTGATCAATCGTACCACCGCCGAGGCAGACTTCTCCGTCGTAGAAAACAACAGCTTGCCCTGGCGTAATGGCTTTCTGCTGTTGATCAAACTGTACATCCACGCTGCCATCTTCCTGCCAAGTCAACGTAACGCCTTGATCCGGTTGACGATAACGGAATTTGGCTGTGCAACGGAAAGGCACATTTGGTGTATGGTCTGCACCTGCAATCCAGTTAACACCTGTTGCCGTCAGACCTGTGGAGTACAAGCTGGCATGAGCGTCGCCCTGCACCACGAGCAATTGGTTTTTCTCCAGGTTTTTATCAGCGACAAACCAAGGCTCACCGTTGCCGGAACCGCCAATACCAAGTCCTTGACGTTGACCAAGAGTGTAGTACATCAGACCGTCGTGACGACCTTTCACTTCACCTGTCGCAATATCAACCATGTCTCCGCCTTTGGCTGGCAGATAATTGCTCAGGAACTCCTTGAAGTTGCGTTCACCGATAAAGCATACACCTGTGCTATCTTTTTTCTTGGCTGTGTAGAGACCGGCAGCTTCAGCAATTCTGCGCACTTCCGGTTTAGGCAGGTGACCAATCGGGAACATGGCTTTGGATAGTTGTTTTTGATTAAGAGCGTTCAGGAAGTAAGTCTGATCTTTGTTATTGTCTACACCACGGAGCAGCTTGAAAATGCCATCCTCTTCAATGAGACGAGCATAGTGACCTGTAGCTACATAATCTGCACCGAGATCCAGCGCTTTGTTCAGAAACTCACCAAATTTGATCTCACGATTACACATGACATCCGGATTCGGCGTACGACCCGACTTATATTCATCAAGGAAATAGGTAAATACTTTATCAAAGTATTCTTTCTCGAAGTTGACAGTGTAATATGGAATGCCGATCTGTTCGCACACCCGGCGCACGTCCTCTGAATCTTCTTCAGCGGTGCAGTGACCGAACTCGTCTGTATCATCCCAGTTTTTCATGAAAATGCCGATGACATCGTAACCTTGCTCTTTCAGAAGCAATGCGGTAACGGATGAATCCACACCTCCGGACATGCCAACGACGACCCGTGTGTTTTCATTTGCTTTGGACATCGTTATCACCATTTCTATATATAAATGTGTTTCGTTACTATTCTAGCATAACCCGAGCGAACTTACGATACACCCGGCCAACTTTGGATAGTGTCCACTCCACACGCACATTTTGCAATATCGTCAATCTTTCTTTTCCATAACACATGCAGATATGTTAACATTACTTGAGGGTTATGATCGGAATACGCAGGATTAGAAGATTGAGACTTGGTTTCCCTGAGGTCCGCCTGGCGGAATCACGGAATGAACGATCATGAACCACGTAGAGAATCAACATAAAGAACAGTGCTTGAGAACAATAAACATCTAACGTTCCAGTTTGTTTTTTTCGAAAATTGAAAGAGGTGACTCCTTTGAAGATATCAACAAAAGGCCGTTACGGCCTCACAATCATGATGGAGCTGGCCGCCAGAACTGGCGAAGGCCCGACATCATTAAAAAGCATTGCCGAGCGCAATCAGCTCTCGGAACATTATTTGGAGCAATTGATTGCCCCACTGCGTAATGCCGGATTGGTTAAGAGCATCCGCGGCGCATATGGCGGTTACATTCTGGCAGGTGATCCTGCAACCGTAACAGCGGGGGATGTCATTCGTGTGCTGGAGGGGCCCATCTCACCAGTGGACTTTACTGAGGAAGACGATCCTGCGAAGCGTGACCTGTGGCTGCGCATCCGTGACGGCATTGCAGAAGTGCTGGATTCAACAACGTTGAAAGATTTGATTACTTTTGAGGATCAGGAAAAGAAAGATTCTTACATGTTTTATATCTAGGAAAAAATTAAGAAATGAAGTTGATCATCCAGAAGACAACATTAAAGCCCCCATAATGGGGGCTTTAGCCATGCCAACATAGATTAAAGCTTGCCTTTACCAGTATTAAAAACATAAAAATGAAATCCAACAAACAACGGGGTGACAACTGTGAATCGTATATATTTGGATCACGCCGCTTCGACACCTATGCATCCACGCGTCGCTGAAGCGATGATGAACATTATGACTGCGCAATATGGCAATCCATCCAGTATCCATGCCTTTGGACGTGAAGCCAAACGAACGGTTAGCGGAGCAAGAGATGTTATCGCGGCGTCTTTGGGATGTAACCCGGACGAGCTTGTTTTTACGGGTGGTGGCACGGAAAGTGACAATCTGGCGATTTTTGGCACGGTTTTTGCCAGAGCGGAGAAGGGTAAACATGTAATCACTACAGCAATTGAACATCATGCCGTATTGCATTCATGTCAGGAATTGGAGCGGCAGGGATACGAAGTGACCTATCTGCCCGTGGATGAGACTGGACGCATCAAGCTGGAAGAACTTCGTGAGGCGATTCGGCCGGACACCGTGCTGATTACGATGATGTATGCCAACAACGAAGTAGGCACCATTCAGCCGATTCATGAGGTCGGAGAACTGGCACGTCAACATGATATTATATTCCACACGGATGCGGTTCAGGCGTTGGGGAGTCAGCCAATCTCCTGTAAAGACTTGCCCGTGGATCTCATTAGCTATTCAGCACATAAAATTAACGGGCCGCAGGGAGTTGGTGCCCTGTATGTCAGAAGAGGCGTTACTTTGGAAGCCAGATCACATGGTGGATTGCAGGAGCGACAACGGCGTGCGGGCACGGAGAACATCGCCGGTATTGCCGGGTTTGCAGAAGCGCTAAAACGAATCTCTGAAGAGGGAACCGAGCATCTGCAGCATGCCTTGGAATTGCGGAAACTACTGCTAGATCAGCTTGCTGTTCATGTGGGAGCCGAACATTTTCATGTCAATGGACATCCCGAGTACACCCTTCCCAATATCCTCAATATCAGCTTTCCCGAGGTGTCTACCGAAACGATGCTGATGAACCTGGATATGGAGGGCATTGCTGTAGCCAGTGGTTCAGCTTGTACATCAGGTTCGCTGGAAGTATCCCATGTACTCAAAGCGATGCATTTGCCGGAGGCATTTTTACAGTCTGCGATTCGATTTAGCTGGGGTTTGGGTAATACTACAGAAGAAATCATCACAACCGCCGAAAAAATTGGAACCATTCTGGGGCGTCTGCGTAATAGACCTTAAGGGGCTCTTTACACATGGAACAGAAGGAGGGAAGAAGTTCCATTTTCATCGGTTGAATAACAGCGGTTTGATGATCGGCGTTTGATTGCCACTCATCAACTTTGGGCATACCTAGCAATAGCGCCGCGCCTATTCAATGTGAAGAAGATGAGGGGGACCCAACGATGAAGCTTCAGGAAATGATCGGACTTGCCGTTTTTGATGTAGAGGACGGGAAGCAGGTCGGTAAAATCCAGGATTTCATTGTGAATGATGATTGGGAGATTGAAGGCATTGAACTTGAGAATAAAGGCCTGTTTACCAATCATGTCAAGATGGTGCAATGGGAAGATATCGTTGCCTATGGCGAAGATGCCGTCATGATCCGTAATCAACAGGCTGTCCGCAAGACGGAGGCCGACGACATAAAATACACGTACCTCCTTGGTCGCTCTAAATTGAAGGAGATGTCCGTGCTCACCGAAGAAGGGTTGCTGCTCGGAAGAGTCTCCGATGTTTATTTTGACCAAGAGTTGGGAAATACAATAATAGGGATTGAAATTACGGACGGTTTTGTGTCCGATCTGATCGAGGGCCGTAAATGGCTGCCATGTACAAGTGATATGTCTATCGGAGAAAGTGCCATTATGGTACCGCCACTGAGTGAACAGCGCTTGGAAAATGCCATTCATTCTGTTAATGGATAGGTGAAAGAATATGAAATGTCCAAATTGTAGTTCAAAAGATATCGGAAAAATTGGTTCCCATCAGTTTTATTGCTGGGGATGTTTTATTGAGTTAACGGTAAATGGAGAGAAAATGTCTGTGTATCAGGTGGAAGAGGACGGCACGTTAAGCTCTCTGGATGATTTGTTCTTCGGAGAAGAGTTGCCGCAAGACTTCCCTCACATTCACGCTTCCTCTTAAGACGCGGTTTAACTTCCTCTATATGCGGTTTCATGACAACTCATGTCATTAAATGCTGTCGCAATCTGGCGGCAGATGGATATAGATGTAGTTACATAGTGGTTGGGAAGGACATGGTTGATTATATGAGTGACTGATCCATAAAATGCGCTTCCCTCTTTTGAAGAGGGGGCGTTTTTTTTGTTTTCTGTGTGATCGAGAAGAATGTTTTATATGTCACTGCTTCTTTTCGCTGCCACTTCTGTACTAAGTTAATAAAAATTTCCTCTCCTACATATACTGACTTTTAGAGCCAGTCCATATACTGAACTTGAGCGTCAGTCCAAAGGGGAGAGGGAAATGGAGCAACTAACCAAAAACAAAATATTTCGTTACGCGATCTGGCTCTTGCTCGGATTGATCATTCTGTATTTTATTTGGCTGCTGCGGCCATTGCTTTTACATATCTATAGTTTTTTGAAAACGATACTGGCTCCATTCATCGTTGCACTGATCATATCGTATGTGCTTAATCCGATTGTCAGCATGCTGGGTGGACGCAAAGTTCCACGTTCCATTGCCGTACTGTTAATCTATGCTTTTTTTCTGACTTGCATTGGGGTCATCTTAATGAATGTGATCCCTGTTCTGATTGAACAGCTTGAAGAGTTAAATGAACATATGCCTGAATTGTCCATGAGGGCGCAAAACCTGATGAACAATATGGATCACAAATTAATGCCGCCAAGTATACGCACTGGCATGAACAGCTGGTTTTTCCAGATGGAGGATCGGCTTACGCAAGGGATCACCGTGCTGATGGACAATATCGGAGCAACGATTAATGTACTATTTAACGTATTCATTGTACCGTTTCTCATTTTTTATATGTTAAAGGACTTTGATGTGTTTGAACGAACAATTGTGGCTTATCTGCCTCGTTCTCGTCGTAAAGCGATTGTTTCCGTGATGAAAGAGATCGATACCGCACTTGGCAATTATATTCGGGGTCAATTTATCGTCTGTGTGATCGTAGGAATCTTTGCATATATCGGATATATCGTCATTGATATGCCTTATGCCCTGCTTCTGGCAAGTATTGTGGCTGTATTCAACATTGTGCCCTATTTGGGTCCTTTTCTGGGAGCAGCACCTGCGGTGGTGATGGCTTCAACCGTTTCTTTCAAAATGGTGCTGCTGGTCATCGCTGTGAATACACTGTGCCAGGTGCTGGAGAGTAATGTGGTTTCCCCTCAGGTGGTAGGCCGAACGCTGCATTTACATCCACTCTCGATTATCTTTGCACTGCTGGTCGGTGGTGAACTGGCGGGTATTGTAGGTCTCATTTTGGCTGTGCCTGTCTTTGCTGTTTTGAAGGTCATTGTGCAACACTTTTTCGCCTACTATATCAAGCGGAGAACGGAGTGAACTAGTAAACGAAGAGAGGAAGGAGCCATCAGTCATTCGTCATGAAAGGCGCGTTGACACTGGTTGGCTCTATCGATATAATGAGGGTGTATGTTTACAAGATCAAATCGATGATGAAATGAAGTATGCCGAGGATTCCTTTCCTCAGAGAATAGACTTCTTCGAATTCAGTAATTACTCTGGGTTCGCTGGCTGGGAGAGTCTTGAAAGTTGAAGCGGCAGAAAGCTGATTTCGGAGTGCAGGACAACCCTGCCGGGAGCGACCGTTACTCGCATGAACGAGGCGATTGTTCGTTTATCCTTTCAATGATGGGAGATGAATCCTTTCAATAAGGGGAGAAGAACAATAACCAGGGTGGTACCGCGATAACATCGTCCCTGATCATTCAGGGGCGTTTTTTGTGTTTATTTTTACACATGTGTTACCCAAAAAAAAGTTATCAAAACAATCTGTTAACCAACCGGGGCGATCTCGCTGCGGAACTTATAATTTGATGGGGGCAACCAGTATGAAAGCCAGTGAAATTCGTTCCAAATGGATCCAGTTTTTTGCAAGTAAAGGTCACAAAATTGAACCAAGCGCATCGCTCGTGCCGCATAACGACCCTTCCCTGTTGTGGATTAACGCGGGTATGGCACCGCTGAAACCTTACTTTGACGGACGGGAGAAACCGGAGAACCCGCGTCTTGCGAACTCGCAGAAGTGTATCCGTACCAACGATATCGAAAATGTCGGCAAAACACGTCGTCACCATACGTTTTTTGAAATGCTCGGTAACTTCTCTATCGGAGATTATTTCAAGGAAGAAACGGTTACTTGGGCTTGGGAGTTCTTAACGAGCAAAGAGTGGATCGGATTTGATCCGGAACGCTTGTCTGTTACCGTATACCCCGAAGATGAAGAAGCATTCAAACTGTGGAATGAAAAAATCGGACTGCCGGCTGAACGTATCATTAAGCTGGACGAAAACTTCTGGGATATCGGCGAAGGCCCGTGTGGACCATGTACCGAAATTTTCTATGACCGTGGCGAAGCTTACGGCAGCGACATGAATGATCCGGAGATGTATCCAGGCGGAGAGAACGAACGTTATTTGGAAGTGTGGAACCTCGTATTCTCACAATTTAACCATAACAAAGACGGCAGCTATACACCGCTACCGAACAAAAATATTGATACAGGAGCGGGTCTGGAGCGTTTTGCTTCCATTCTGCAAAATGTAGATTCCAACTTTGACACCGATCTGTTCCAACCGATGATTCAGAAAACGGCTGCGCTTGCTGGCGTGAAATATAACGACAGCGTTGAGATCGATGTTGCCCTCAAAGTCATTGCCGATCATATTCGTACCGTTGCATTTGCTGTAGGTGATGGCGTACTGCCAAGCAATGAAGGCCGCGGATATGTCATCCGCCGGTTGCTGCGCCGTGCCGTTCGTTACGGTAAAGTACTGGGTCTGGATCGTCCGTTCTTGTATGAACTGACAACAACCGTTGGTGAAGTGATGGGGATGTACTATCCAGAAGTTGTGGACAAGCAGGAGTTTATTGCCAAAGTCATCAAAACCGAGGAAGAACGTTTCCACGAAACGCTATCAGACGGGCTTGCGATTCTGGCAGATATCAGTGGTACAGCCAAATCTGAGGGACGTACAGTGATTAGCGGTCCAGAGGCATTCAAACTGTATGATACGTATGGATTCCCGTTTGACCTGACAGAGGATTATGCGGCTGAGCATGGCCTGACGGTAGACCGTGAAGGCTTTGATGCATCGATGCAGGAGCAGCGTGATCGTGCCCGTGCAGGACGTCAAGAGAACGAAAGCATGAAGATTCAAGGTGGACCGCTCGCTGATCTGGAGGTTAAAAGCGAGTTTGTTGGATATACTGAGCTGTTGACGGAAGCAAAAATTGTAGCGATTGTTACGGGAGATGTGCTTGCAGACTCCGTAGGAGAAGGACAGACAGCTCAGGTTATTCTGGATCAAACACCATTTTATGCAGAAAGCGGCGGTCAGGTAAGTGACCAGGGCTTGCTTCGCAGCGCGGGTGCTGTTGCAAAAGTTCAAGGTTTGTTTAAAGCTCCGCAAGGACAACATGTACATTTGGTGACGATCGAGTCGGGTGAGCTTCGTGTGGACGATGTCATTCAAGCAGAAGTGGATTCAACCAAACGCGGTGACATCATCAAAAACCATACGGCAACACACTTGCTGCACAAAGCATTGAAAGATGTGCTCGGCACGCATGTTAACCAGGCGGGTTCTCTGGTTGAACCGCAACGTCTGCGCTTTGACTTCTCTCACTTCGGCAGTATTACGCCGGAAGAGCTGACGGAGATTGAACGTCAGGTGAACGAACAGATCTGGAATCGCCTGAATGTGAACATTGAGCTGAAAGGCATCGATGAAGCGAAGGAAATGGGTGCAATGGCCCTTTTTGGCGAGAAATATGGAGATATTGTACGCGTCGTGCAAATTGGAGATTACAGTTTGGAACTTTGTGGCGGCTGTCACGTAAGTAATACTTCAGAGATTGGAATTTTCAAACTTGTCAGCGAAAGCGGAATCGGATCGGGTGTACGCCGTATTGAAGCGGTGACAGGTCGCGGTGCATATCTGTATGTGGAGAGCCAGTTGGATCTGCTCAAACAGTCCGCAACTCTGCTCAAAGCCAATGTAGCGGATGTGCCGAAGCGGATTGAAGGTCTGAATCAGCAGCTGAAAGAAGCAGCGAGAGAGAATGAATCTCTGCAAAGCAAACTCAGCGCGATGGAAGCAGGTCAGTTGACCGATCAGGTTGTACAAGCAGGCAATACACAATTGCTTGCAGCCCGTGTAGATGCACCAAATATGGATGCACTGCGTACCGTTGCTGATGAGTTGAAAGTAAAACTGCCTGATGCTGTTCTCGTACTGGGTGCGCCAGCTGACGGCAAGGTCAATTTTGTTGTCGCAGTACCTGCTGAACAGGTGAAACAAGGTCTGCATGCTGGTAAAATCGTTAAGGAAGTTGCTGCGATATGTGGCGGCGGAGGTGGCGGACGTCCGGATATGGCTCAGGCCGGAGGCAAGGACGCAAGCAAGCTGGACGAAGCGCTGAAACTGGCGGTTTCCATCGTCAGCCAGTAAAGGACAAGCAAAAAACACAATTGCCTTATCCTTTGTGTACTTGTGGCAGTCAGAATATGTTATTATATAAACAGAAATCAATTCGGCAGGACATGGTCCCCATGTTCATGCAGGAGCGAGGTGTCATCAATGGACTCCATGGATAAGACGGTTAAATTTAATGTGAAAGGTGACGAACATGAAGCATCTTCACAAGAGATTCTTCTCACGGTATATGACGCGCTGGTCGATAAAGAGTATAATCCCATTAACCAGATCGTTGGATATCTGATATCTGGCGATCCCGCGTATATTCCGCGTCACAACAACGCACGCAGTCTGGTCCGGAAAAAGGAGCGCGATGAGCTGATTGAAGAGCTTGTACGCTCCTACCTGGCCAATCACCGGTAATGTACGCCGCTTCCGTTTGTCTGCAGCCGTGCAGGCAAACGGACAATGAACCGACAGAAGACAGACTGAGGTCTGAACAGATAATTGTATATTATTCTGAACAGGCTCAGGATGGGAGAGCATGATGAAAAAATTAGGTTTGGACTATGGGGACCGCAGAATCGGGGTTGCCGTGAGTGACGCCTTCGGTTGGACTGCCCAGGGATTAGAAGTGCTAGAACGCCGCCGGGATGAAGGTGAGTTCACACGGATTGCTGAGTTGGTGCGTGAGCATGAGATCAGCGAAATCGTGGTCGGACTTCCCAAAAACATGAACGGCACCGTAGGACCGCGCGGTGAAATATGTATTGCTTTTGCCGAACGTCTGCGTGGCGAACTGAATTTACCTGTTCACCTTTGGGATGAACGGCTGACGACGATAGTAGCAGAACGTACGTTGCTTGAAGCGGATGTCAGCCGCAAAAAACGCAAGCAGGTTGTGGACAAAATGGCTGCAAGCCTGATTTTGCAAAATTATTTGGATGCCAATAGTAAAAGGTGAGGGGGATCAACAATGGCTGAAGATCAACTGGGTATGGAAGAAGAAGCTGAGATCATTTACATTGCAGATGACGAGGGTAACGAAGAGGAATTCGAAGTTATCATGAAATTTGAAGTGGACGGTTCGGAGGCCAAGTATATGATGGTTGCTCCGGTTGAACCTGAGGATGGCGAGACGGATGTATATGCATTCCGTTATGAAGAAGAAGGCGATGATATCAAACTTTTCGTGATCCAAGACGATGCTGAATGGGATATCGTCGAGGAGACGTTTAATACATTTCTTGCTGAAGATGAAGAGGAAGCGAACTAAATGACGGAATATAATCGCAAAGACCTGAAATGGACAGATTCGCTGCGTCTGGCATTCGGTGCTCATGTGGAGCTCGAGGAAGAGAACGGTAAATCACATCCGTATGATCTGCTCGCTGAATTTGAGGTACATGGGCAGCAATACGCGGTGCTCCGCAGTTCATTGCGTCCGTATGACGAGGTTGAACTTCTGCGGGTTGTACCTGGCAGCGAGGACCAGATCATGCCGGAGTTAGTTACGATTGATGATGACGATGAGTGGGAGAGCATCTCGGAGCTTTATGACGAGTGCACGCTCCCGATTGACGAGGATTAACCAGCTTCAAATTGAAAAAACCGGAAGGGCGGAGAAGTCCGCTCTTTTTGGTTGTGTAAAGGAGTTGTGTCTCTGTTGAAAGGCAAAGTCATAGGTATCTTTCTGCTGGTTCTGCTCATTCTGGCCGGAGGAGCTGGCGGATATGTATGGAGTATGATGCGTCCGGTGGAAGCTGCTTCAGAGCCAGTTGTTTTTGAGATCAAGAGCGGATCGGGAATCTCCAAAATAGCAGATCAGCTACAGCAAGAGGGACTTATTCGAAACAGTCTCGTTTTCAAAGGGTATTTAAAGTGGAACAAGCTGGGCAGTAATTTTATGGCTGGAAAATACGTCATGAATCCGGGTGTAACGTACGATGAGATTGTTCATAAACTAAGCAGCGGCGATGTCGTACCCGAAGAAATGGTGAAGTTTACGATCCCGGAAGGTTACACCGTTTTGCAGATGGCGGACAAGCTGTCGGCAGAGGGCATTGTCGATAAAAAGGAATTCCTCAAGCTGGCTAATGACCCATCAGCCTTTGATGTGGATATCATCAAAGATATCCCGGTGGATGAAGAATTGCGATACGTGCTGGAGGGTTATCTTTTCCCGGAAACCTACGAAATGAAAAAAGGCAGTACCACCCATGATGTGATGCAGCGAATGTTGGAAGAGTTTCAGACCAAAGTGAATTCCATTCCGGAATTGCAAGCAAAGCTGGATGAAAAAAAACTTTCGTTGCATGAATTACTGACGATTGCATCGCTGGTGGAACGAGAAGTTGTCGTAGATCAGGAACGTGCACTGGTAGCGGGTGTAATCTACAATCGGATCAAACAGGATATGAAGCTGGAGATTGATGCCACAGTGCAATATTTGCTTGATAAACCGAAGGCAAGGCTGCTGTTCAAAGACCTCAAGGTGCAAAGTCCATATAATACGTACTTGAACAAAGGATTGCCACCAGGACCTATTGCCAGTCCAAGTCTTGCATCTATCGAGGCAGCACTTCATCCGGAAGCCTCGGAATATCTGTTTTACGTAACGAAAAAGGATGGCACTTCAGGGCATCTGTTTGCCAAGACATACAAGGAACATCAGCAAAATATAGCCAAAAGTAAGGCTGCGCAATAAGCGGAGGGGATTAGATGAGTAAAAAACATGAACTGCTTGTGACAGCAGCAAATGTAAAAGAAGCAGAAGTTTTGCTTCAGGCCGGAGCGGATGCTCTATTGATAGGGGATGACCGTTTTGGCATGCGCCTGCCGGGCAGCTTTAGCATAGAAGAGACTGCGGAAGTGGTAGGTTTGGCTGCGAAACACGAGGCACGTGTTATTGTTTCCATGAACAACCTGATGTCCAATGAATTACTGAAAGAACTACCTGAGTATGTGCAGGCACTGGGTCGGATCGGTGTGCACGCGGTCGAGTTCAATGATCCGTCCATTCTTGCTGCGATTAAGGAGCATGCGTCACACATCCGTTTGCACTGGAATGCAGAGATGACGTCCACGAATTATGCAACGGCCAACTATTGGGGAACCAAAGGGGCTAGCCGGGTTGTACTCGCCCGTGAGCTGAACATGGACGAGATCACGGAGATGGTTCCATTTTTAAAAGTGGAAGCACAGGTGCAGGTTCATGGGATGACGAATATTTATCACTCCAAGCGCAGTCTGGTGCAAAGTTATATGGCTCACCAAGGGCGTCCGGTTGAAGGAGAACTCGGCAAGGAACGCGGACTGTTCCTGATTGAAGCCGAGCGACGGGATGAGAAGTTTCCGATTTATGAGGACATGAACGGAACGCATATTATGAGTTCAGAAGACATTTGCATTCTGGAAGACCTTCATCTGATGATGGAAGCAGGCGTACACAGCTTTAAAGTGGAGGGAATCCTCAAGTCTCTTGCTTACAATGAAGCCGTTGTTCGTGCTTATCGCAAGGCGATAGATCTGTATGAAGCAGATGCAGAGGCTTATGCATACAACGAAGAATGGTTGCGTGAGGTTCGTGAGCTGCAGGACCCTGAACGGGAATTGTCATTTGGATTTTTCTACAAAGAACAAGTGTATTAATAGATGAGGTGAACAAGATGGAAACAGTGGCGGTCAAGCGGAAGTTTTTCGGTAAACGTAACCGTCTGGATAAACCGGAGTTGCTGGCTCCGGCAGGAAATCTGGAAAAATTAAAATTTGCGATCCACTATGGTGCAGATGCCGTATATATCGGTGGACAGGCTTATGGACTTCGTTCCAACGCAGATAACTTTAGTTTTGAAGAAATGCGCGAAGGTGTGGAATTTGCGAAAAAGTATGGAGCCAAAGTGTTCGTAGCAACGAATATCTACGCCCATAACGAAGATGTGGCTGGGATTGAAGCCTATTTGCAGAACCTGTACGATGCAGGCATCTCGGCGGTCATTGTTGCCGATCCGGCCATTATTGAAGTGGCTTTGCGAGCGGTACCGGGCCTGGAGGTGCATCTAAGCACACAACAGTCTACGTTGAACTGGCAAGCCGTGAAGTTTTGGAAGGACGAGGGGCTACCGCGTGTTGTACTTGGCCGTGAGACAAGTTTTGAAGAAATTGAAGAGATCAAGGCGAATGTGGATATCGAGATTGAAGCTTTCATACACGGAGCGATGTGTTCATCCTATTCGGGACGTTGTGTATTGTCCAATCACTTTACAGACCGGGATTCCAATCGGGGAGGGTGCTGTCAGTCCTGTCGCTGGAAGTATGATCTGTTTGAGGATGCGAGAGAAGATACGGTCTGGGTAAGTGAAGAGGAAATGCAGATGAAGGCTCCTGCCCCCTTTAAACTGGGAGATAATCAGTTGCCTCTGTTCCAGGAACAGGATAATTCCTTTTCCATGGGTTCCAAAGATCTGTGCATGATCGGTCACATCCCGGAATTGATTGATGTGGGTGTGGACAGCTTCAAAATTGAAGGACGGATGAAATCCATTCATTATGTAGCAACTGTTGTCAACGTATACCGTCAGGCGATTGACGCTTACATGGCTGATCCTGAAAATTATGTATTAAAACCGGAATGGGTAGAAGAAATGAATAAAGCGGCGAACCGTCCGCTGAATACCGGTTTCTTCTACGATACGCCTGATCATGAAGATCATATCTATGAGCCGGAAGAGAAGGCTGTGCCTTACGACTTTGCGGGTCTGGTTATGGGTTATGATGAAGAAACAGGCATGGCAACGATTCAGCAGCGTAATCACTTCAAGCCGGGACAGGAAATTGAGTTTTTCGGTCCGAACGGTACCTTTTTCAAACAAGTGGTGGATGAAATTCAGGATGAAGAAGGCAATGTTCTGGATGCTGCAAGACACCCGCTGCAACTGGTGAAGATGAAAGTGGATCAGCCTGTTTCCTACTTTGACATGATGAGAAAAAAGAAGTAGGTTTACTCTCCAGGGTATTCCATCGTCGGATTGATTCGTGTAAACATTTGTAGTTCAACTTATATCGTGTTATAAGGTGATATAGTACGTTCTCATCATATATGATGGGGGGACCGAGATGAGAAGACTTGAGTCTGGTATGTCCGTAGACAATGAATTATTTACTGATATTGTCAGGTATGAACATGAAACGATAAGTGGAGCAACCATAACCAACTCGAATGTGGGTTCACCTATATTTTGGAGCTGTAAGCTGAATCATCTCGTATTTGATACCTGTGATCTTAGCAATGCGAGATTCTTTGCCTGTAGTACAATAGATAAATGTACATTTATTCGTTCTGATTTGCGCTCAGTTGGCATTGGCAAAGACGAAGCTGTTTTCACCAACTGCGAATTTTCCTCCTGTGATTTAAGAGGTATGACATTGGAGAATGCTACGTTTATTGACTGTACTTTTATTAAATGTAGATTCAATGACCGGATTTTACAGGTAGAAAATATCGTCAATTGTTCTTTTGCAAGCAAGCTAGTGGATATTACATTCGAAGGAAATGGTAAACAAAAGCTAATTGCTAATTTTGAAAACTGTATTCTTGACGGTGTTCGTTTCGTGGGTTGTGACCTGACGCAATGTATTCCGCCAAAATCTAAAAACCATCGGTATGTTGAACAGCTATCCGCACGAGTGAAAGGTGCTTTGACAAAGGTAGATGATGACCCTGATCTATCTGAGGAAGATCGGAAAGTACTGGTACGTAGCCTGCGTAAGCTTGAGCATATGGACCAATATATTTTTAACACGGCGCATATGAAGAAAATATATGGTGATGTTTTTGTTAAGCGATTTTTCAGTAGTCTTGGATGTAACCAAGTGGAAACTTAAGCAAGCCTCTATCTCCAGAACTAAAGGATAGGCGAAAAGGCATTTCCAAACCACTAGAAATAAGGTGGAGGCATTGCTTTTTCACGAATCAGTGTATGAATAAAAAGACCCCCATATATCGGTATATGGGGGTCTTTTTTTTATAGCAAAATAGGAAAAAAGTTGCAAAATATTTTTGGGGAAATGGAGGGAAAGAAGGAAAGTTGTCGAATACTACATATTTATAGGGGAGAGATTAAAATTTCTAACAAGTAAATTACTGGCAGGTGATTGGGAATGGTTCAAAAGAAGGATAAAGACAGTGGGGAACACATTACACAACCCGAGCAGGCTAAGCCTGATAAGACACAGAAAGTGAAGAAAATTAAGCAGATCAAAATCAAAAAAGAAGGGGTACATAATAAACCATTCAAATTTGATCGAAGCAAGATTCGATTGGATTGGATCAAGGTCGATTGGTTGAAGGAACAATTGAAGAATCGAGATTGGAAAGGGCTCGGAGGTACCTCTTTCAAACAGATTAAAAAGGTGAACCCGATCAAATCTGTAGGGGTTAAACTTTTCTTGATCTTTTTTGCAGCGATTATGATTGTTGTTGTTAGTTTGGGTCTAATATCCTATTCAAAGGCTAAAAATACGATTGAGGCCAATGCATCAAGAGCAAATCAGGAGACGATTGATCAAACCAAGCAGAAGCTTGATATCATTTTGGAGCGATTCGTGGATACGTCTACACAGATCTTCTTTGATCCAGAGATGCAGTCCCTGCTTCAGAAAATGTCAGATCCGAATCTGACGGCATATGATACTTTCGTTAATTCGAGTTCAATCAATAAGCAGTTATCTAATGTAGCTTTTACAAACAAATCCATGGAAGCGATTTATTTGGTGCCTACGGACGAATCAAAATCCGTTATGGGTACGGGGAACAGTAGTTCAACCATGGGAAGTATTCGTCAGGAAGCTTGGTATAGCGAACTCGTTAAGCAAGGAGGGTACCGCTGGCTTCCGACAGAAGAGAAAACAGATGGCACGACAGCTACATTCAAAATTGCACGTTCCATGAAGAACCTGCAAGGCACTACACAATCTTACGTTCTCATTATTGAACTGAAGCTTGAGGTGCTGGAGGAACAACTGAAATCACTGGATCTGGGGGCAGGTTCGGTACTTCAATTGATTTCTCCGGATAACAAAGTCGTTGCTTCATCCATTGCGGGCCGTACGGGGAAAGAGACAGATCTTGCTTTTGTGAAAGATTTAAAAGAAGCAGCAGGAAGCACCAATACGGAGTATGATGTGGATGGAAAGTCGACCAATATGCTGGCCGTATACAGTACGATGGAGTCATCTGGCTGGAAGTTGATCGGTATGGTACCTACTACGATGCTGGTTAAGGATGCCCAAGGCATCTTAACGATGACCTTGTGGATGGCACTTGCATTTGCAGCCCTTGCTGTGGTAATCGGTATCTGGATGGTTCGTATGATTGCACGTCCACTCAGCGGATTGAAAGATCTGATGCAGGAGGGGGCAAAAGGAAATCTGAAAGTACGCACCCCGTATAGTTCTCAAGATGAGATAGGACAACTTTCATCGGCGTTTAATACCATGATGGAACAGATTACCAAATTGGTTGAGCAGACCAATCGTTCGGCACAGGAAGTGTTAGACACAGCCACAGAACTGAGCAATGCTTCTAAGAAAACAGCTGTATCTGCTTCTGAGATTGCTGTAGCTACAGAAGAGATTGCAGGCGGAGCAGGAAGTCTGGCTACGGAAGCGGAACGAGGTAATGAACTGACGGATAATATCTCTCGTCAGATGGAGAGCGTTATAACAGCCAATGGAGAGATGGGGGAATCTGCCCGTCATGTCGAGAAGTCCAGTCAGACGGGAACACAGCATCTGAATCAGTTGATGACCAAAACGCAGAAGACTGAAGAGATGATCGGAGCATTGGTCAAGAAAGTGGATTCGTTAAAAGAGAGCACATCTTCTGTATTAAAAGTGCTTGACGTCATGCAAAATATTACAAAACAGACCAACATTTTGTCTCTGAATGCAACGATTGAAGCAGCGCGAGCAGGTGCAGCTGGGCGTGGATTCATGGTCGTAGCGGATGAAGTGCGTCAACTCGCGGCACAGTCCAGACAATCCATTGATATGGTTGGGGAGATCACAGACAAAATTATGACAGAGATGAACGAAACGGTGAAAGCTCTGTCTGATGCATATCCTTTGTTCAAGGAACAGATGGACGCTGTAAAGGATACAAATGTAATCTTTGCTTCCGTACAGGATCAGATGGGTGCTTTCGTGGAACGTCTGGGTATGGTTACAGGTTCCATTGGAGAGTTAAGCAAATCTCAGGCAACGTTGTCTGAAGCGATGAGCAATGTCAGCGCTGTTGCTGAAGAATCCTCGGCAACTTCGGAGGAAGTAGCTTCCTTGAGCAGTGAACAGCAAAATATCAGCAATCAACTTGTAAGCCTCTCTGGTAAGCTGGAGAATGTATCGAGTGAACTGAAAGAAACGCTCTCGCGTTTCACCGTATAGTTCCTGTAAACAAAAATAGTAAAGCTCAAATCACAAACAGACCTGTCTCTTCAATGAGGCAGGTTTTCTGTTGTTTCCGGATAATTCCAGAAGGGTCAACACATAATACATGAAAAAGGTAAGGGTGGAATACGTGTGCGGTTGCAGCTGGTGTGGAAACGACGCATAGCTATAATTAGTGCTGGTCTGACTCTCATTTTTGTAGTGTTAATACTGAGACTTGGCTGGATTCAGATGGTTCAGGTGAACCGCATCATGCCAGGATTTCAGCGAACCGTGCGTGAGATGTCAGTGCTGCAGCGTGAACGAGGTGTGATGCTGGATTCTGGACGTGGACATTTTACGGATGTCCACGGGCGTTCGTTAACTGGCAAGCTGCAATGGGGTGTTGTGTTTTTTTCACGAAACAAAAATGAGAAAATGGGTCAGTTTACAGGCGGAAGTCAGGAGGAGAAGTTAGAGAGGAGCCAGGAGGATGTGAGTCTCAAACAGCTGGCATTAATCCTTGATACCGATGTAGATCAGCTCAAAAAGCAATGGGAGAAGCAGAATACACCTCATCTCTGGACAGGAGGCGGATCAGAGCCTGTCTTGTTAACGGATGCTCAGCTTGTACGCATACGTGAGTTGAAGATGAAGGGGGTTAATGCATACCCCGTCATGACCAGGTACTCCCCGAAAGCCAGTGGCAGCCAGTGGCTCGGTTACCTTAATGAACACCCGGAAGAACGTGGAAGACAAGGCGGACATCGAGATGAGGTCAGACAGCCATTTGCCATGAAATCGGGAGCAGCTGGTCTGGAGAGGACACTCGAGCCTTTGTTAAGAGGTGTAGGTCCCACGTTGATAACACAAATGGTATATGGGAATGGACAGATCATTCCTGAGATTGAGCCGCGTGTGATTGCACCTGCTAACGTGCACTATCCTTTGGTAGTAGAAACAACGATTGATGCCAGGCTACAGCAAGGGATTGAAGAATTGACAGCATCATCAGGGCTACAGGAAGGAGCTGTGGTGGTTCTTGATGCCAAAAATGCAGATGTACGTGCGATGGTATCATATCCCTTTTATCAGCCTCAACATGTAAATCCGCAGCAATCCTCTTGGGGGAATCGGGCCATACAAGGGGCTGTACCAGGTTCCATTTTTAAAATCGTTACAGCTGCAGCTGCACTGGAAAATCGGGTGGTTTCACGCGGAGAGAAGTTCCACTGTAAAGGCGTTTATGGAAAATATGGACTTTCCTGCTGGAAGGAGCATGGACATGGTGAATTGAATTTGGAAAAGGGGTTCGCGGAGTCATGTAACATCGTGTTCGCTGAAACTGCACGTAGACTCCATATGGAGCAGTTGGAACAAACCGCTGATCGCCTGGGGCTTGCACGTACTGTTGGCTGGCAGGCGCAACACATGGCGGGGATGCCGGTATTAAAACATTTTGATCATGAAGAATCGGGGCGCATTCGAACTGATGCTGTGACGTCTGCAGACGAAGGAGCCAAAATTCAGACAGCCATTGGACAGCGGGATGTTCTGGTCACGCCGCTACAAGCAGCAAACCTGATCGTGACATTGTTGCATGATGGGAGGGTGAGCGCTCCCAGGCTGGTGCAACAAATCCGGTATGCGGATGGAGGTACAATGTTGGAGATGTCATTACATGCATCTCCTTCAGCAGCAGGACAGATCTCTCCGACGACAGCACATCAGCTGTTAAAGTGGATGAATACCGTTGTACAAGAGGGAACCGGAAAATCCCTGCAGCATGCGAGATGGCATGTGGCAGGGAAGTCAGGCACGGCTCAGGTACAACAAAAAGGAAAAGCTAAAAACCACCAATGGTTTATTGGTTACGGACCTGTTGAGAAGCCGAGATATGCTGTCGCTGTGCTGGTTCAGAACGTATCCCCAAGCAGTTCTCATCAAGCTACAGCTCTATTTCGCAAGGTCATGGACTACTTGGCAGAGTGCTCGTGATTTTCCGTTCTCTCGGAAACATCAGGGACAGGTGAGTCAACCACTAATGGTGAAGATTCGAATTCGTCATTGGGCAGATGGATCCATTTTTGCAGATAACCCTGCTGTAACAGTTCTTTTAAAAGGATCAGAAGTATAGGAGATAACACAACACCTGCAAGTCCGAAGATCGAAAGGGAGATTAGCATAAACGAAAGCATCAAGTAGGCAGATGAAACACCAATGGAGTTTCCTGATATTTTTGGCTCCAACAGTTGCCGCGTCAGCATCGTCACAGCCAAAACAACAATCAATCCAATCGCGAGTGTACTGTTGCCCACGATAAACAAATAGACAATCCACGGAATAAATATCACCGGAACGCCGAGCAGTGGCACCAGATCAAAGATGGCGCAGACAACTGCAATCGTAAAGGCATTGGAGGTTCCCAGAATCAACAATCCCGCATATATCAATACAAAAGTAATCAGCATCATGAACAACTGTGCCTTCATGTAGGAACGGATTGTTTTGAACACATGTGTACGCATGAATTCATTTGCCGTTTTTAGTGTTTTAGGTGTTTTGGCACGGGCAAACTTACGCCAGGATTCAATCTCAATGCTGAGAAAAAATGCCAGAATAATCGCAATCCCGAAGTTTGTAATGAACGTGGAGAATGAGCTTAGAAATCCGATGATGAACTGTGCTCCGCTGGTTACCCAGCGAGACAGAATTCCGGACAACGTAGCAAAATATTCATTTAGTTTATCCAGTATTCCATCAGGAAGGGCATTGGATCTATCTTGTATGAGCAAGACCAAATCGGTGAATTCGCGTTGAATCATCTCTACGTATACCGGGAAATGGAGCTGAAGATCGGAAATCTGTGAGATGATAAAAAAGCCCAGACCGAAAAAGGCGGCTACAATGAGTCCGAGAAACAACAACACAGATATAGCAGTTCCTGCTGTTTTAGGCAATCCTTTTCTATGCAGGAATTTGGCTAAAGGTTCAATCATCCAAAAAACAATAAATGAAAGAAAAACAGGTGCAGCGATATGATACAATTTACTAAAAGCGAACATGATCACATACACGGTTAACACCAGCAGAGCGATATCAAAGACGGTGCGTCCGTATTTTTTATAAAGCGGCAACATGGACATAGACTCCTTTACAGGCAAAAATTAGATTGTACTCATTGTACATGATAGCAGGGTTTTGGGGAAACCACATTTAATAAAAGAATCAACTGTGATAAAATTAAAGGTGGTTTATTTTAGAAAGTGTCGTATGACTGTAAAATAGCAGGAGAAGTGGGGAATCAACATCATGACAACGATGCTTCAGAGTATTTTACTGTGGTTATTGTACCTGTCCTCTTTTTATGCTTTTATTCCAAGCCTGATTAGCAGATTATTCGGATTCCGTGTGTTTCGTAGAGGGAAAAGTGATACACAATATGCCCTGACATTTGACGATGGGCCTGATCCTTTTTATACGCCCCGGTTGCTTGATCTGTTACATAAGTACGAGGTTAAAGCAACCTTTTTTGTTGTGGGAGAGCATGCTGCAAGTCATCCGGAGTTAATCAGACGAATGCATGAGGAAGGGCATCTGATCGGAATTCACAACTATATTCATAAAACAAACTGGTTGATGCGTCCGCGAACGGTTCGGGACCAGATCGAACGAACAGGGCAAATCATTCAAGAAATTACGGGGGAGAAAACCTGTTATTATCGTCCGCCATGGGGCATTATGAACCTGTTTGATTTTTTTAGCAAAAAAGATCGTAAGATCATTCTGTGGTCCTCCATGTTTGAGGATTGGAAATGCAGTGTGGGTGCGGAGCAACTAAAAGAACGTGTGCTGAAAAAGTTAAAGGGCGGAGAGGTTATGCTGCTTCATGACCGAGGCACAACCTTGGGAGCCGATGCTCACGCGCCGGAGCAGATGCTTGAGGCGCTCGAAACCGTGCTGCACGAAGCGGATCGACGTGGCTTGGTCAGTGTACGTGTGGACACGTTGATGAATCGCAGTACAATATCCGAATCGCCGAAACGGGTTCACGTGGAAGCCCGAACTCACATGAAACTCAGGTTGTGGAAACGTGCAGTAGTTGCATTGTGGTTAGGCTGGGAAAAGCTGTTTCACTGGGTGTATCATCTGCGAACTGCTTCACCTCAAGATCCCATGCTTCATTTCCGTTCCCGTGTATACCATGGTGCACGCGTAGAGATGCATAATGGTTATGTGATGCAGAATGGTGATCCAATTATAGAATTACATTTTGATAATCAAAAATTGTTCGAACTCGGGGTTACTTCACGTTCAACCATGCATTTGGCTATTCGTATGATTCGTACGATGGAACAGCAGCTGCCAGACTTGGCACAGCTAGTTGCTGCAGATCCTGAATTACGCTCTGCAAAAGCAATTTATGGCGTGAGCATGATTAACCGTGGTCCTGAAAAGTTCGGATTCACCGTGCAGGGGCTCGCTCCAGGCCCATTCAGCATGGCCTCCAAGTTATATCTGAAGCTGCTGCTTAGTGTTATCCATCCGGCAGGTAAAAGACGTTTGAAGCAGCGTACAGATCAATTGGTGCCCAAAATGATTTTGATGCCTGTTGAGGAACTTCTGCAACGGTACAATCATCATCATAAGATTACTTCAGATGCAACGGCAGAAGTACAAAACGAGTCCATTGTCATTGACAATGAGATTTTACCGGAACGAAACTGAGTATTAAGATTTATGGTGTAGCGGAATTATACACAATTTTACATTATTCTTATTCCATTGAAGTCATTGCAATTTTAAAGTATAGATCGTTTGCCCAAAACCCTAATCAAAAAAAAGGATGTGCTCTGCCAGTGTGGCAAAGCGCATCCTTTTTCGTTTTTTATATGCTTATATCCATGTAAGATGGCATGATCAGCCGAACCTAGATTTTCAGAACGCCACCGTTGCTTGCATTGGTTACAAGTTTGGAGTAGCGAGCCAGCAAACCGGTTTTGACTTTTGGTTCAAAACCTTTCCAGTTCGCACGACGAGTTTCGAATTCCTCATCGCTAATTTGCAACTCAATGGTGCGGTTGTTCAGGTCGAGTTCAATGATATCTCCTTCTTCAACAAAGGCAATTGGTCCACCTTCCGCTGCTTCTGGAGAGATATGACCGATACTGATTCCGCGAGAGGCGCCGGAGAAACGTCCATCCGTGATCAGACCCACTTTGGCACCAAGTCCCATACCTACGATCTGAGAAGTTGGCGCGAGCATTTCAGGCATACCTGGTCCGCCTTTTGGTCCTTCATAACGAATAACCACGACATGTCCTTCTTTAACTTTACCGTTAGCAATGCCTTCAAGTGCTTGCTCCTGGGAGTCGAAGCAGATGGCAGGACCTTTGTGATATCCGCCAACAGAAGCATCAACCGCACCAACTTTGATGATAGCTCCTTGTGGTGCAAGGTTACCGAACAATACAGCCAGTCCACCTTTTTCGGAGTGCGGGTTGTCCAGCTTGTGGATTACGTTTGTATCTTGAATTTCCTGGCCTTCCACGTTCTCACGGATAGTTTTACCTGTAACCGTAATACAGTCCGCATGGATCGCGCCTGGTTTCTTGAGCAATTCATTCAGGACTGCACTTACGCCACCTGCATTGTGAACATCTTCGATGTGTAGGTCAGAAGCAGGTGCCAGTTTCGCCAGATGCGGAACACGGTTAGCAACTTCATTAATACGCTCGATCGGGTATTCAATGCCAGCTTCGTGTGCAAGAGCCAGCGTGTGCAGTACGGTATTGGTCGAACCACCCATCGCCATATCCAGAGCAAACGCATTGTCGATTGCTTCTACAGTTACGATATCACGTGGTTTCAGATCCAGTTTGATCAGTTCCATCAGCTGTTTCGCAGATTGTTTAACAAACTCGCGGCGCTCAGGTGCTACAGCCAGAATCGTTCCGTTACCTGGCATAGCCAGTCCCATAGCTTCTGCAAGGCAGTTCATGGAGTTAGCGGTAAACATACCGGAGCATGATCCGCAAGTTGGACAACCAAACTGTTCAAGCTCAAGCAAGCTCTTATCGTCGATTTTACCAGCCTGGTAAGCACCTACACCTTCAAATACAGAGGTGAGGGAAAGAGCTTTACCATTGCTGTCACGGCCTGCTTTCATCGGCCCGCCGCTTACAAAAACGGTAGGAATGTTGCAGCGCAGCGCGCCCATCATCATACCTGGTGTAATTTTGTCACAGTTCGGGATACAAACCATGCCGTCGAACCAGTGTGCAGATACAACCGTTTCCACCGAATCCGCAATAATGTCACGGCTTGGCAAGGAGTAACGCATACCGATGTGTCCCATCGCGATCCCGTCATCCACCCCGATGGTGTTGAATTCGAACGGAACGCCGCCGGCTTCACGAATGGCATCTTTAACAATTTTACCAAACTCCTGCAAATGAACATGACCAGGTACGATATCGATGTACGAGTTACATACCGCGATAAACGGCTTGCCGAAATCCTCTTCTTTTACGCCTGCTGCACGGAGCAAACTCCGGTGCGGTGCGCGGTCAAACCCTTTTTTGATCATATCGGAACGCATTTTATTGGCTGACATGGTGTATTCCCCCCAAATATATAGTATTGAGCAACATGAATGGAAAAATAAATGGCAGTACATCTGTCGTTTAATTTCATCCGTACTCTAAAAAAAATAACCCGTGGGCCGGTGTCTGGCTCCCCGTAGTTTGTGAAATTCTTTGCTGCTTTAAACCCGTGAACACCCGGTTTTTCTATAGAGTCTATCACAACCATCGTCATATTTCTACAATCAATAGACATATAGAAAAGAAGCCATATTCCATTGACATGGAGTTTGGCTTCTGAATTCAACGAAAAGCGAGGGATGCTTTTCATGATATAAACCTTTTAGTATGCAGATAATGAGCTGTGCTTAACTACTTCCGCCTTTGCGACCGATTTCGCGATAAAATTCCTTGCTGTGGTTTTCAGAAGTAGCTTCGCCACCCTTACGTCCGATTTCCTTGTAGAAATCTGCATCATGAGCGTCGGAAGTAGCTTCACCACCTTTTTTACCAATCGTCTGGTAGAAGCTCCTGTCATGGTTTCTCGATGTGGCTTTACCACCTAAGCGTCCAGCTTCTTCTCTGCTCATCTTGCGTTCTGACGTCTGCCCTTGTGCCATTACAAATCACTCCTTACCATGATAAGTTGTTTTTTGCAGCGCGTATCCTCAATTACCACAGTTTTTCCAGCCTGAAACAACTTAAATGGAAGCGGCTGGATATCAGGAGTGATCTGGAACATTATGCAGAACGCTTGAAAAGACCGTGTCGATGAAATGAAATCCGTGAAATATCCGGCTCAATGAAAGCTTTAAAGGTTTGGCGGACAAGCGGGTGAGCCAGTGTAATCGAGAACAGCACAGCAACGATAAGAATGACAGGGATAAACATTACACTTCCCATGTAACTGTAGACACCTGACCAGATCGCAATCCGCACAAGAAAGCCGTGCAAAAGAAAGACATACAGTGTACGACGACCCAGATCTGTCAGTTTGGAGGTCAGGTTCGGAACCCAGGCAAGGAAAAGTATTGCAGAGATGATCTCCAGCAAGTACACGCCAAGCCGGTAAATACCGGCATACCACTCTTGGTGACCCAGTTCAGCGTAAGTCTTGCTTCCAAGCAGCCATCCCTGTGGAATGTTTAAACCGCCGTATGCAATATATACCAGTAAGGTTGCAGAGAGGATTGCAGCTACTCTGCGCCCCCAGCCTGGAAGCAGACGAGCGCGAATAGCTGAACCGTAGTCATATCCAATGACGAAGAACGGCAGAAACACAAAGGTACGGCTGCAACTGAGCCAAAAACCGTCGACTGGCAAATAACCGGCAATGACTCCCAGTGCGATTGAAGCAATCAACCGATATACAGGTTTCCAGGAGATCGTAAGCCGAACCAGTAACCGCCAGCAGAAATGGCTGGCAAGGAACCAGAGCAGCAGGTATGGTGCAAAAAAGGATAACCGAATATGAGGTGTATGGAATACGGTGGCATCCATCAACGCATATAACGATTGGAACAGAAGATATTGCAGTGCGATCTGTTTCAGTACGTTTCGTCCTGAGGTACCCTGAATAGAAGCTTTGGCGAAATACCCGGTCACCCATACAAAGAGTGGCATATGGAACGTGTAGATCCACATGAACAAAGCCTCCGCTCCGGCAAAGCGGGTAATAAGTGGTTCCAGTGCATTTCCGGCCAGCACGCAGACAATTAACATAAAGCGAAGATTGTAAAAGAAAGATTCCTGATCATTCTGAATCAGTATCTGATTTCTCATGATGTAGCCCCCTCGAAAGCTTCGTTGAAAAGTAGTGTATCTTTATCCGTTATACATCTGTATTAAGGGTAATATGAATTCAATCGAATGATTGTGATTTAATTCACATTAGAAAGCGTTATCTTTTCTCAAAGATGTGACAACAAAAAGAAGGCTTCGGGATTGACAACAATTGCATACGGGATGACAATGGTAGAAGAAGATGAGGTAGTCAATATTAAGGAGGAAGGCAATATGTCAACGAGTCCCTTTCAAAGCCCTGATATTATTACATTCGGGGAGAGTATGGGGTTGCTGACGGCCAGAGACACGAGAGGGCTTGAATATGCAGCTACACTGGACAAGACGTTCGGAGGAGCTGAGAGCAATCTGGCTATTGGTGTAGCACGCCTTGGACATAGCAGCGGCTGGTTTGGACGGCTCGGTAACGATCCGATCGGAAACATGATTCTGAAAGCCATTCGCGGCGAAGGTGTAGATGTATCTAGGGCCAAATTAAGTGATCATGAACCTACAGGTCTGATGATTCGTGAGAACGCTTCCGGGAAAGCCTCGGTGCATTACTATAGGAAGTTATCCGCGGCAAGTGCGATGACACCGGATGATCTCGATCCGGAATATATCGCCGGGGCCAAAATTTTACACGTCACAGGGATTACCGCAGCCATCAGCGAATCAGGACTTGCCACGGTTGAAGCCGCCATACATATTGCCAAGCAGGCAGGGGTGAAAGTGAGCTTTGATCCAAATCTGCGCCTCAAGCTGTGGTCAGTAGAGAAGGCTCGTCCCGTGTTGCTGCGTTTGGCTGAACAGGCTGACTACTTTTTACCAGGTTTGGATGAGATGAAATTGCTATATAACGAAGAAAGTGATCAAAAGGTGCTTGAACGCCTAGCTGCAATGAATGCAGTGTGTATCGTTAAGGGCGGCCCTGATTTGACCTACGTACTTGCGGATGGTACCCTAACGGAAGTTCCGTACTTTAAAGCAGATCAGGTTCTTGATACTGTAGGGGCTGGAGACGGATTCTGCGCAGGCTTTTTAGCGGGTCTGTTGAAAGGATACACCCCACAGGAAGCGACTCGGCTTGGTAATTTGAACGGATCAATGGTTATTCAGGCCGTTGGAGATTGGGAAGCACTTCCGACATGGGCGCAGGTCGAGGCCAAGTTGAATAATGTTGCTCACGTTGAGCGCTAAGTACCGTTAAATCAGGATGACTCATCTTCGTTCTTCAAATGTAAAGCTTGTATATACAACCACCACATGGATAAGGGAGAGAATGAAATGAAGAAGCTTCAACTGTTGCAAAAGATGACGGACAATGGCGTGGTGGCGGTTCTGCGCGCAGATTCAGCCGACCAGGTTATTGCTATGGCAGAGCAGGCAATTGCGGGCGGAATCAAGGTTATCGAAATTACGATGACTGTTCCAAGTGCGCTTAAAGCGATCGAAAAACTCAGCCGTGTATATCATTGGAATACGCAAGATCCGGAGAAATTCGCGATTATTGGAGCAGGAACCGTGCTTGAGCCACAAACGGCGAGAGCTGCAATTATGTCCGGGGCTGAGTTTGTTGTTGGGCCTTCCCTTAATCCTGATACGGTTCAAATCTGTAATTTGTATCGCGTACCCATTCTGCCGGGTGTCATGACGATTGCTGAAGTGCAGCGTGCATTGGAGCTTGGCGTCGATATTATCAAACTGTTCCCTGGCAATCTGTATGATCCTTCGATTATCAAAACGATGAAAGGCCCTATGCCACAGGCGAATTTCATGCCAACAGGCGGCGTGTCTTTGTCCAATCTGGGGGATTGGATCAAAGGTGGAGCAGTAGCTGTGGGGATTGGCTCTGATCTGACGTCAGAAGCTGTGAAGACGGGAGATTTGAGTCACGTCCGCCGCAAAGCAGAACAATATATGGAAGCCTATCGCAAAGCTAAAGCTGAATAGTATTTCAATATGGAAGGGAGCCTGGTACAAGCGGGCTCCCGCTTCCATAAGCCGCGGTATTTGCGGAGGTGGAGAAAGGTGAATGATGTTGAGAAATCGTTATAATATGGGGCGCAAAAAGAGGGGCATTGGGAAGTTTCTGCTCATACTTTTGGCGCTCATTGTCATTGGTTGCGGATACGTTGCATGGAAGCTGTTTACACCTTACGGACCTCAAGAGGCAGCTCAGGCTGCGATGGAGACATCCGGCGGGGTTAGCGTCAGCCAGCAGGAGAACTGGATCGATTTTAAGCCGGATAAACCTAAAGCAGATGGAAAAAGTATACTTTTCTATCCTGGCGGTTTAGTTAAACCGGAAAGTTATGCGCCTCTTGCTCATGAGCTTGCTGCAGCTGGTCATCATACCATTATTGCTAAGATGCCGTTCAATTTGGCTGTAATCAAACCCAGTCTCGCCGATGATATTCTGGCAGCATATCCGGAAGAGAAGTTTGTCATGGGTGGACACTCGCTTGGTGGCTCTATGGCTGCACGGTATGTCGTGGCACATCCTGATGTTATTCATGGTATTTTTTTTCTGGCGTCCTATCCGGATGAAAAAGGTAGTGTGCAGAAGCTGGGGATTCCAGCGTTGTCCATTCTCGGCACCAACGATGGAGTTGTGAATATGACGAAGTATCAGGAGGGACGCATGTATCTGCCACCAGATACGGTGTATTACACCATTGAAGGGGGAAACCACGCTCAGTTTGGTGACTATGGTCATCAGAAGGGAGACGGGGAGCCTACAGTCAGCGAAGAGGATCAGTTGAAACAGACGGTCAAAACGTTGTTGTCCTGGTTAGATACGATAAAATAGTCTCATTTTCAGCGGAGGTGATGGCAAGTGACTTTGCTACAGGTGCAGGGAGAGAATATCCCTTGCAGGGCAATTCTGTTTGACAAAGATGGCACTTTGCTGGATTTTCTTCAATTATGGGGCCCTTGGGCCGAGAGTATGCTCGTGCAAATGCAAACATGGATGCGAGAACGTGGAGCCTCTTTTACCGTAGAACTTGAACATGTGCTGGGCACCGTTCATGATTCGGAAGGCCATATCAACGGATACGATGTTCAAGGCCCGCTTGCCATTGCGACTATAGATGAATGTAACGGTTGGCTGGCAGGACAGCTCTATGCTGCAGGTACGCCATGGAACGAAGCTATAACGAAGATACGTGAGTTTTCAAGCATAGCGATGAGGTCTGTAAGAGAGCGTAAATCCGCTGAACCCATGCCCGGATTACTGGAATTTCTAAAGCGCTGCAAAGAAGCAGCGATTCCTATGGCGGTTGTTACTTCCGACAGTACGTCAGCAGCTGAAGCGCATCTGGACTGGATGGGGATCCGTTCCTTTTTCACTTCCATTGTGGGTTGTGACCGGGTAACTCGTGGCAAACCCGATGGGGAATCGTTCCTGCTGGCTTGCCAGGAATTATCTGTTCAGCCTCATGAGGCTGTAATCATTGGAGACAGCAACGGTGATATGCAAATGGGGCGCCATGCAGGAGCAGCATATACATTGGGCTATTGTCCGCAATTGGATCAGGGCGCGCATTTGCATGACGCTGATGCCGTAATACGTCACTATAATGAGTTGGGTATAGTGTTATAGATGCTGTTATGAATAATGGAAATCAAAGGAGGAGAGAGGATGAACGCAACAGAGCAACTGGCTGCCTGGATTCAGGAAAGCTCACGTATTGTTTTTTTCGGAGGAGCCGGAACTTCAACGGAAAGCGGGATTCCCGACTTTCGCTCGGCTGCAGGACTGTATCAGACCGAGCAGCACTCCCCTTATCCTCCGGAGGAACTGTTAAGCCGTCATTTTTTTGATCAACATGCGGATATTTTTTATGACTTTTACCGGGGCAAAATGCTTCATCCTCATGCAGAGCCAAATGGCTGTCATTATTTACTTGCCAGACTGGAACAAAAGGGGAAATTGCACGCTGTCATTACGCAAAATATAGACGGTCTTCATCAAAAGGCAGGTAGCAGTCATGTGCTGGAGCTTCACGGTTCGATTCATCGCAATGCTTGCATGGATTGCAAACAATTCCATTCACTGCATGACATTATTCAATCGAAAGATGCTGTACCTCGTTGCACCTCATGCGGCGGCGTCATCAAACCGGATGTCGTACTGTACGAAGAAGAACTGGATCAGACAACGTTGTACCATGCCATCGATGCCTTATCTTCAGCAGATTTACTGCTGGTAGGAGGAACATCACTGACGGTATATCCGGCCGCTCAATTGATTACGTATTTTGAGGGGAAACATACCGTTCTGCTCAATGCCACACCAACCGCATATGATCATCGGGCAGACTTGTTGATTACAGAGCCCATTGGAGAGGTAATGAATAGGGTAGAACAACTTCTTGGTTAACTTAAGGTTGTTTGTGAATCATCTTATTGGGTGACCAGGGTTGTGAAGCGACTTCTGCGCTAAAAAATGGACTGAATTACTGCATCCTCCGGCTAAGGCTTGGATACTGGATGCGCGAACCTGTGGAAAGAAGGGATTCATGATGGTCTATGTAGCTGCTGATACACGCTATGAAACGATGAAATATAACCGCGTGGGACGTTCGGGCCTCAAGCTGCCAGCGATTTCACTGGGACTGTGGCATAATTTTGGTGGAATTAACAGTGTGGAGAATGGGCGGAACATGATTACCCGCGCGTTTGATCTCGGCATTACACATTTTGATCTGGCAAACAATTATGGCCCACCTGCAGGTTCAGCGGAGCAGTTGTTTGGTCAGGTGCTGGCTCAGGATCTGAAACCATATCGGGATGAACTGGTCATCTCCACCAAAGCCGGATATTATATGTGGCCAGGGCCTTATGGTGAGTGGGGTTCCCGCAAATCCTTGATCTCCAGTCTGAACCAGAGCCTGACACGAATGGGACTGGACTACGTAGATATTTTTTATTCACACCGTTATGATCCGGATACGCCGCTGGAAGAAACGATGATGGCACTGGATCATATTGTCCGTTCAGGCAAGGCACTGTATGTCGGCATCTCCAATTATCCTGCGGAGCAAACGAAACAGGCGGCCGAAATATTGAAAAGTCTGGGTACACCGCTGCTGATTCATCAGCCAAGGTACTCCATGCTGGATCGCTGGATTGAAGATGGACTTCAGGATGTGCTGGATGAGTATGGAGCAGGCAGTATTGCGTTTTGTCCATTGGAGCAAGGTGTGCTTACGAACAAATATTTGAATGGCATTCCGGAAGATTCCCGTGCCAAAGGCCCTTCAGTATTTCTGAATGAAAATAATATCTCTCCAGAAACACTTCGCAAGGTACGTGCGCTGAATCAGATTGCGGCAGCCCGCGGCCAAAGTCTCGCCCAGTTCGCACTGGCATGGGTATTGCGCAATGGAAGAGTCACGTCTGCGTTGATTGGTGCAAGCCGCCCGTCTCAGATTGAAGAGAATGTAGCGGCGCTTAACCAGCTGGAATTTTCTTCAGATGAACTGGAGCGGATTGAGTCGATTCTGCGACCGGAGTCTACGAACAAAAACAAGGATTAGAACCTGTCCCATATGTGGGGGAATGTTCAGAAATAAATCATAGACAAAACGTGCATCTTAGCCATAAAGGCAAGATGCACGTTTTTTATTTTGAACATGTGATCCTAATTCAGTTATTCCGTTTTTTGTTCATATTTACGATGTGATGCTCTCTCTTTTATGTGAAGAAGTGATTTTACGTCCCTTTTGCAAGTGACGGACGCGCAAGCAGTTTCTCCCGATAGAGACTAGGCGCCTCCCCGTGGAATCGTTTGAACTGTTTGGAGAAATACAAGGCGTCGGGCATACCCACAGATGCGGATACTTGCTCGATGGACAAGTCCGGACGTTCCCGCAGGAGTTGACGAGACTTATCGATCCGAAGTTTCAGCAGATACGTGACAGGAGTGAGCCCTGTTTCCTGCTTGAAAATACGTGAGAGATACGCACGGTTATACCCCAGGCTCTCGGACATGTGCTCAATGGACACAGGGTAAGCATACTGGGTGGACATATATTGAATCATCTGTTTGACTGTGCGCCGTATGGAGGATTCTCCTGATGTCAACGTTTGCCCTTCGGAAAGGTGATTCTGAGCCTCGGCTAAAATCATATACAGTGTACCGAGTGATGTATAATGGGCGCTCTCTTTTCGCTCTGCAAAAGCTTCCTGCATGACCGACAGCCAGTTTGATATGTTACCTGCTGTACCGGCATGGAAAACGGATTTCTCGGGCCGAAATCCAGCCTGTTTCACATGCTGTGCGGCCTCACTGCCTGTAAAGGCAATCCAGCGATATTGCCACGGCTTGCGGGTATGAGACTGGTAGCTCACCAGTTGCCCAGGGTGGATCAGAAAACAGTCACCAGCATAGAGATCGTAGGTGTGCAACTCAGTACGGAACGTACCGGCCCCCTTTTCTACATAATGCAAAAGATAATAATCATATAGCTTCGGCCCGAGCGCATGTCCGGGAAGGGTCTGGCTCGCACCGGCAAACAGGACATGCAGTGCCCCTTGATTGTGATAGACGGGATTCGAGGCAACGGAATAACTAAGTGCTCCGCTTTTGCCTGCCGTTGTTTCCTGTGGGGTTTGGGGGCTGGACGAATTATTTATGTTACGGTTTGTTTCAACCTCGTTAGCCTTGGCTTCCTTCATATATGTTCCTTCTTTCCATGATGTCGAGCTTGATTCGTTAAACTCATTATAGGATTAAAGGTCACATTTATCCATATGAATCACACATGGCTTCATTTCAAGAAGGGTCGCTCCGTTATATAATAACATTAAGAAAACCACAACAAAGAGGCGAGGTGCATCAGCTTTGAATGCAACTGATTTGCGACAAAAGTTTATTGAGAAGTACGGAGAAAGTGGAGCGGACATCCGTGTGTTCCATGCCCCTGGACGTGTGAACCTGATCGGTGAACATATCGACTATAATGGTGGTTATGTGCTCCCGGCCGCTCTTGAGTTTGGTACAACCTTGCTTATTCGTGAACGTACGGATAACCAATTACAGCTGGCTTCTACCAATATGGCATACGAGGGAACTCTGGACATGGCCTCCATTGGTCAGGAGAAGACGGGAGAGTGGACAGACTACCCGGTAGGCGTCATGGTACAACTGCAAGGCAAAGGCGTCCAAGTGACGAGAGGGTATGATTTCCTCTACCATGGTGAGATTCCGAATGGCGCAGGACTTTCCTCATCAGCATCTCTGGAGGTTCTCACCGGGTATGCAATTCAATCCATGGAAGGATTACCCGACATTGACACCGTGGAGCTTGCGCTTTTGTCCCAGAAAGCTGAGAACGAATTTGTTGGTGTCAACTGTGGCATTATGGATCAGTTTGCTGTAGCCAATGGGGCGAAGGATCATGCGATTCTGCTGATGTGCGACACGCTGGAGTATGAGAAGGTTTCTTTCCGCACAGGTGCTTACAAACTGATTATCGGTAACACAAACAAACGTCGTGGTTTGGTCGATTCGGCATACAATGAGCGGCGTTCACAATGCGAGCAGGCACTTGCCATTTTGAAGGAACAGCTGCCTGCACTGAATTACCTGGCTCAATTAAAGCCGGAGCAGTTTGACACATTACGGGATCAGATCAAGGATGAGAAAGTCAGAGCGCGTGCGCAGCACGTTGTAGAAGAAAATGCGCGGGTGCTCTCCTCAGTCGAAGCTTTGCGGAACAATGATCTGCAGACATTTGGACAGTTGATGAATGCTTCGCATGAATCGCTGCGTGACTTGTATGAAGTTAGCTGTACTGAACTGGATGTCATGGTAGAGGAAGCGCAGCGCATTCCAGGAACATTAGGGGCTCGTATGACGGGGGCTGGTTTTGGTGGATGTACGGTGTCTCTGGTGCACGAGAATGATGTGGAGCGTTTTGTTCGTGAAGTAGGTACGGCTTATGAAGCGCGTACGGGTCTCAAAGGTGATTTTTATGTATGTGGGGTAGGCGAAGGTGTTAACGAACTCAAGGAGGCGAAGTAAAATGGCAATTTTGGTGACAGGTGGAGCAGGATATATTGGATCTCATACAGTGGCAGCGTTGCTTGAACGTGGCGAAGAGGTCGTTGTACTGGATAATTTGCAGACAGGGCATCGCGAGGCACTGCTTGGTGGTAAGCTGTACGAAGGGGATTTGCGTGACAAGGAGATTTTGACAAAGCTGTTCGCGGAAAATTCAATCGATGCTGTCATTCACTTTGCTGCGAACTCGCTGGTTGGCGAAAGTATGAAAGAGCCGGCTAAATACTACGATAATAACGTGTTTGGTACACTTTGTTTGTTAGAAGCAATGAATGCAGCCAATGTACGTCGCATTGTCTTCTCTTCTACAGCAGCAACCTACGGTGAGCCGGAGAAGGTGCCCATTGAAGAGAGCGACCGTACGGAACCTACGAATGTATATGGTGAAACGAAGTTGATGATGGAGCGCATGATGTCCTGGTTTGATAAAGTGCAAGATATCAAATATGTTTCCCTGCGTTACTTTAATGCAGCCGGTGCGCACGAAAGCGGCAAAATCGGCGAAGATCACCAGCCGGAAAGTCACCTGATTCCGCTTGTATTGCAAACCGCACTGAAACAACGTTCGCATATCGCCGTATTTGGTGATGACTATGCAACAGAAGATGGCACATGTGTCCGTGACTATATCCACGTTAGCGATCTGGCTGATGCACATCTGCGTGCAGTAGATTACCTGCGCAAAGGGAAGAACAGCAACGTGTTTAACCTGGGTAACGGTACTGGATTCTCAGTGAAACAAGTGATTGAAACAGCGAAAAAAGTGACAGGTCTGGATATCCCGGTTGTTCAGGAACCGCGTCGTGCTGGTGACCCGGCTGTGCTGGTGGCATCATCTGCGAAAGCCAGATCCGTTCTGGGCTGGAATCCGAAATGGACGAATCTCGAAGATGTGATTCAAAGCGCATGGAACTGGCATCAATCCCGTCCAGAAGGCTACGGAAAAAACTAGGAGGCGAACATCTTATGTCACAGACTCAACCTGGAGCAGAGGCCACAGAGCGTACACCCGAGCAGCAGGAAGCACTGCATGCCATTGAGCGTCTGGTCGCATTTGCCTTACAGAAAAAATTGATCGAGGAAGCGGACTATGATTACAGCCGCAACCTGCTGATGGAACAGTTCGGATTCTCGGAGCCTTACGCCGGTGAATTGGATGCTACAGTTCCTGACAGTCCACAGACCATGCTGGACACTCTGATTGACTATGGATATACAATCGGACTTATTCCTGAAAATAGCGATACGTTCCGTGATTTGCTGGATGCCAAAATTATGGGTCACCTGATGGCACGTCCATCGGAAGTTGTGCGTGCATTCCGCGATAAAGAGCAAACGGAAGGCATCGAGGCGGCAACATCGCAATTCTATGACTTGTCCATTAATTCCAACTATATCCGGATGGATCGTGTCTCCAAAAACGTCTATTGGACGCAGGATACCGCTTATGGTGAGATGGAAATTACGATCAACCTGTCCAAACCGGAAAAAAGTCCAAAGGAAATCGCCATGGCGAAGCTGCTTCCGCCGCCGGTATATCCGAAATGTCAGCTGTGCCGTGAAAATGTAGGTTATGCTGGTCGGGTGAATCACCCTGCCCGCCAGAATCTGCGTGTCATTCCGCTGCAGCTTAACAATGAGCCGTGGTTGTTCCAATACTCGCCGTACGTGTACTACAATGAGCACTGCATTATTTTCCATCATGATCATGTGCCGATGAAACTGACGAAGGATACGTTGCGCAGACTGCTTGCCTTTGTTCAGGAATATCCGCATTACTTTATCGGGTCTAACGCCGATCTTCCGATCGTGGGCGGTTCCATTCTGACACATGACCACTTCCAAGGTGGACGTCATACATTCGCGATTCAAAACGCACAGCCTGAGGCTATCTTCCGTCATGCGGATGCACCTGGGCTGACACTGAGCCTTGTGAAATGGCCGATGTCCGTGATGCGTTTGCATTCACATGATCCTGCGGAACTGTTAGAAGCGGGTGACGCCGTTTATGAAGCATGGAAAGTTTACAGTGACTCCGCAGTAGAGATCGAAGCGTTTAGTGAGATCGATGGGGAAAAGGTGCCTCATAACACGGTAACACCAATTGTTCGCCGCAGCGCGGACGGTGGATTTGAAATGGATCTCGTTTTGCGTAACAACCGTACAAATGATGAGCATCCGGAAGGTATTTTCCACCCGCACCGGGAGATGCATCATCTGAAAAAAGAAAACATCGGTCTGATCGAAGTCATGGGACTTGCTATTTTGCCAGGACGTCTTAAAGAGGAACTGGATGGTATTGCGGACATCTTGGCGGGGAATACACAGCTTGCAGAAGCTGCCCAGGCAGCAGATCACGAGCTGAACAAACATTTACCGTGGACAGAAGCGTTGAAGCAGGGACATGGCTCCAGCTTGACGAAAGAAGAAGCGGTTACGCTTGTGCAACAGCAAGTAGGTTTGAAATTTTCCGAAATTCTGGAGCATGCAGGTGTGTATAAACATGATGAGGCTGGACGTCAGGCATTCCGCCGCTTCGTTAGCAGTATGGGATATACCGAGTAATAAGATTATCTGGCATCCGTTCGATTGCGAACGGGTGCTTTTTGGCATGGATTGAGGTGTATAATGGAGTAAGAAACGAAAGAAGAACAGAGTAGAATGATCCACAATACATAAGGAAACGGGGACGATTCATTTGGAAAAGCAGCCGCTTCATCTTCCATTTATTTCGGATGCCAAGGAACTTAAAAGCATGGTAGGAGAATCAAGCGAACGTGTCCGTAACAAAGTAATCCCGTTTGTAGATTCGCATGTTCAGAATTTTATCACGAAGTCACCCTTGTTCTTCTTGTCCACTTCGGATCAGGATGGAAAATGTGATGTATCACCGCGCGGGGATGAACCCGGCTTTGTTCGTGTATTGGATTCTCATAGATTGGTGTACCCGGAACGGCCGGGCAATCGGCGGATCGATTCGTTATTGAACATTTTGTCAGATCCGGGTGTGGGCATGTTGTTTGTGATTCCGGGTTTGAATGAAGTGTTGCGTATTAATGGAGCAGCTCGGATCACAAAGGATGAAGAATTCATCGCAAGCATGAACTGGAGTGGTAAAACGATTGGAGCAGCCGTCATTGTTGAAGTCGAAGAATGTTTCATTCATTGTCCACGGGCTTTCAATCAGGCAGGACTGTGGGACGTTACAACTTGGGCAAAGACAGAAGACTTGCCATCTGTAAATGCACTTCTTCAGGCGCATCTGCAGATTAATGGAATGAACTAAAGTGAGCGGCTATCGATTTGTTTTTCTATAAAAGGGGTACTATAATTGAGGTTGCACTAAAAATTAAACTCCCTTGGAGGCGATTATAGATCATGAGATCTTTTCAATTTTATAACCCAACTCGACTAATCTTCGGTAAAGGCCAGCTCGAAGCGCTGAAAACGGAAGTGCCGAAATACGGCAAACGGGTTCTGCTTGTATACGGCGGTGGTAGCATCAAACGCAGCGGACTGTATGATCAAGTGCTCGGTATGCTTAAGGAAATCGGAGCAGAAGTGACGGAGCTTGCAGGTGTGGAGCCCAACCCGCGTTTATCCACTGTGCACAGAGGAGTAGACCTCTGCAAAACGAATAATATTGAGCTGATTCTGGCCGTTGGCGGTGGCAGTGTACTTGATTGTGCCAAAGCGATTGCCGTTGGGGCCAAATATGATGGAGACATGTGGGACTTTGCACAGCGTAAAGCTGTTGCACAAGATGCACTTCCACTTGGCACAGTGCTTACTATGGCCGCTACCGGTTCAGAGATGAACTCCGGTTCCGTAATCACAAACGAAGAAACGCAAGAGAAGCTGGGTTGGGGCAGTGCTTATTCTTTCCCTGCGTTCTCAATTCTTGATCCCGTAAATACATATACCGTACCGAAGGATCAAACGGTATACGGTATGGTGGACATGATGTCTCACGTATTGGAGCATTATTTCCATCTGGACCCGAATACGCCTGTTCAACTCGGCTTCTGCGAGACGATTCTGCGTACCGTTATGGAAGCAGGTCCTCGTTTGGTAGATGATCTGGAGAATTATGAACTGCGCGAAACGATTCTGTACTGCGGAACGATGGCGCTTAATGGTGTACTGAACATGGGTCTGGCAGGAGACTGGGCATCTCACAATATTGAACATGCCGTATCCGCGGTCTATGATATCCCGCATGGTGGCGGACTTGCGATTCTGTTCCCGCACTGGATGAAACATAACCTTGATGTGAAGGTTGATCGTTTCAAACGCCTTGCAATCAACGTGTTTGATGTGAACCCTGAAGGCAAAACGGACAGACAGATTGCCGAGGAAGGAATCGATGCACTCAGCAAGTTCTGGACATCCATTGGTGCACCAAATCGTCTGGCTGATTATGATATTGATGACAGTCAGATTGAAGTGATGGCCGATAAAGCGATGCTGTTTGGGCCGTTTGGTAACTTCAAAAAACTGCAGCGTGAAGATGTGGTATCCATCTACAAAGCTTCGCTGTAGGTGAAATGAGAAGCTTGGCATATAAGCTTAAAATCAATTGGAATACGAACATAAATGCAAGTCTCCTGTTGGAGGCTTGCATTTTTTTGCATGGGCAAGAGAAATGGAGCATTTCTGAATATTATAATGCTAATACCCATTAGCGGTTCCTCAAGACATCTTAGGAAAGATTTTGAAACATTTTGCCTGGATGTACGTATTTATTTACATGTGGAATGCACAGTTGGGAGAATTTGCAGCAGAGAGAGGAGGAAGAGGGGATGGAAGCAATTTATTGGGGATGTCTCATCGGAGGTGCCGTTTTTGCTATCGTTAGCCTGGTGCTGGGTGACTTGATTGACGGTTTGCTGGATGGTGCATTTGAAATGCCTGGTATTGATTTTTTCAAACCTGTTGTACTGGCGGGTTCCATCACTGCTTTTGGTGGAGCAGGCATACTACTTACGCGGTACAGCTCTCTTAGTGTGATGTCTAATCTGATCTTATCCCTGTTGATCGGTATTGCTGCAGCCATGCTGGTATTCTTTGCATACATCAAGCCGATGCGTAACAGCGATGTTTCTATTGGTTTTTCTATGAAAGAATTATCCGGAAAGATTGGAGAAATCACCATTCCAGTGCCGGAACAAGGGTTTGGTGAAGTGATGATCCGATTCGCTTCCGGTAGTACAACGCAAACGGCGTCCAGTTTTGAACAGCTCCCCATTGCGGCGGGAGCACGAGTGGTCGTCATAGATGTGGTGGATGGCGTATTGCGCGTATCGGAGTGGGATGAAAAGGTACTTAAGGAAGTCTAATGTCAACAACAGAAATGCTAAGGTTGAAGATTGTTGAAGGTGGAAGAAGTTAAAGTACTTACGAGATAAGGGGAGAGATGTGAATGACTAATCTGGACTGGGATGTATTGTTGATTCCTGTAATTGTGGTTGGAGTTATTCTGATTTTGGGTTTGGCTTTCTGGGCGAGATATAAGACGGTTGGGCCAGATGAAGCAATGATCGTGACAGGTTCGTTCCTTGGTAATAAAAATATATCGGATGACGACTCAGGTCGTAAAATTAAAATTGTCCGTGGCGGCGGTGCATTTATCCTGCCAGTGTTCCAGCAATCCGAGTTTATCTCATTGTTATCCCACAAGCTGGATGTTTCCACTCCTGAGGTATACACGGAACAGGGTGTTCCGGTAATTGCAGATGGTGTAGCCATTATCAAGGTCGGAGGCGCTGTTGAGGACGTTGCAACGGCAGCTGAACAATTCATTGGGAAACCTGTAGAAGCGCTGAGAAGCGAAGCTCAGGAGGTGCTAGAGGGTCATTTGCGGGCTATCCTCGGTACAATGACGGTTGAAGAAGTCTATCGGAACCGGGATCGATTTGCGCAAGAGGTTCAAGGCGTAGCAGCAAGAGACTTGAAGAAAATGGGACTACAGATTGTCTCTTTTACCATTAAAGATGTCCGTGACAAGCAGGGTTATCTTGATGCACTAGGTAAACCGAGAATTGCAGCCGTGAAGCGGGATGCCGAGATTGCTGAAGCGGAAGCGATGCGAGATGCACGTATTCAAAAGGCAAATGCGGAAGAACAGGGTCAAAAAGCGGAGTTGCTGCGTGATACGAATATCGCCGAGGCTGCCAAAGAGAAGGAACTGAAAGTCGCGACGTTTAAACGGGATCAGGATACAGCAAAAGCGGAAGCCGATCAGGCCTACCACATCCATGAAGCCCGTGCCAGACAGACCGTAGTGGAAGAAGAAATGAAAGTAGAACTTGTCCGTAAAGAACGGGAGATTGACTTGCAAGCAAAAGAAATTATCGTACGCGAAAAGCAATATGATGCGGAAGTGAAGAAAAAAGCCGAAGCGGATCGTTATGCAGTCGAGCAGGCGGCTGAGGCTGACAAAGCGAAAAGAATGCGTGAAGCTGATGCAGTACAGTATTCCATCGAAACACATGCCAAGGCTACAGCTGAACAAAAGCGTCTGGAAGGTCAGGCTATGGCGGACGCGGAACTTGCCAAAGGTACGGCAGATGCGGAAGTTATTCGTCTACGTGGTCTTGCAGAAGCTGAAGCGAAAGAAAAACTGGCAGAAGCATTCCAGAAATTTGGTGAAGCGGCAGTACTCGATATCATCGTCAAAATGTTGCCTGAACTTGCTGGTAAAATTGCTGAGCCAATCTCGGCTATTGATAAACTTACCGTTGTGGATACAGGTAAGGGAGAGGGTGCAGCTCGTGTCAGCAACTATGTGACTGAACTTATGGCAACTGCACCCGAAATGCTCAAAAGTGTCTCCGGTATCGATGTTGAACAACTGATCAAGGGGCTCACGAAGCCCAAAACAGCTACACCTGTTGCTGTTCAATCGAGTGAATCTGTTAAAAGTCCTTCCATCACCGATAAGCTTGTAGAGAGAACGGGCATGGACGATTACTAACGAACATGGCATATAACATGTTGCTCTATTGACCTCAAGGCGAATTTTTGTTACTTTTTAAGCGAGACGTCCGGCGCGGTTTGCCCGCTCCGGATGTTTTTTTGTATGAATGAAGATGTGTCAGACACATCCAAGATGGTGTGAAAAAAGAGGTGCAAAAATGAGCAGCCTGCATGTAGATAAAGCGCTAAATAATAACGTAATTATTGCACAGCATCCTGAGCATGGCGAAGTTGTTGTCATCGGCAAGGGGATTGGCTTTAATCGAAAGCCGAGTGATGGCATCCCACTGACGGCTGTAGAGAAGATGTTTATTTTGAAAAACCAGCAGGAACAGGAGCAGTACAAACAGCTTCTTCCGCAGGTAGATGAAGCTTTGATTGAAATTATTAATGAAGTCATCACGTATATCGCCGAGCGTACAGATGTTCAGCTTAATGAGCATATTCATATTGCCTTAACGGATCATATCTCTTTCGCGCTGAAACGCAAAGAACAAGGTATTATTATTCAGAACCCTTTTTTATATGAAACAAGGGAGATTTACCCGGACGAGTATCGGATGGGAGAATACGCTGTTCGTTTAATTAAGGAAAAAATGGGCGTGGATTTGGGCCAAGATGAGATTGGTTTTGTTGCTCTTCACATCTATAGTGCAATGACGAATCAAAACATATCCCAGGTGCGTGAGCATTCTCAATTAATTACGGATCTGGTGAACCTGGTTGCAGACCAACTCGACTATTCCTTCGAAACGCAGTCTTTGGATTATTCCCGTCTGTTAACTCACCTTCGGTTTGCCTTGGAACGTGTGCGCCGTGGAGATAAGGTGGAGGAGCTGCACAAACTGGATTCCTTGCTCAAATTAGAGTACCCCGAAATGTACTCGCTTGCATGGAAGCTCACTAAAGTGATGGAAAAGCGCTTAAAACTGCCTGTATATCCGGCAGAAGTTGGTTATTTAACCATACATCTGCAGCGGTTAAATCAGCGGAAAGAAGAAGAGAATAAGTGAGATCATTTGAGTGGTGCATGCAGAATAATATTTTTTTCTGTAAAGGCTTGCAATACGTTTAAAGTGATGCTACAATGGTGACCGTAATCAAGCAACTGAATAAACATAAGCGACGTGTTACTGACTCGATCAGGCATGAGTTAATTAGAGTGTGATTGTTCTACCTTTTTAAGGGTATGCTATACCCCAAGGTAGGCACAGTTCACTTTTATTAGTTCATGCCTTTTTTGTGTTCCCTTGCTTGCATCACGACATATACATTTGAAACGAAAGGAAGAATACAACGCCATGTTTAAGAAGCTTTTTGGTGTATTGCAAAGAGTAGGTAAAGCTCTCATGTTGCCTGTAGCGATTCTTCCAGCCGCAGGTTTGCTGCTCGGAATCGGTAACATGCTGGTGAATCCGGATTTCCTACAGTATGCTACTGCACTCGATACCCCATGGGTAAACTCGATTGCAACCATTATGATGAATGCAGGTCAGATCGTATTTGATAATCTGGCATTACTATTTGCGGTCGGTGTAGCCGTTGGGCTCGCTGGTGGTGAAGGCGTTGCAGGACTTGCAGCCATCATCGGTTACCTGGTTATGAATGTGACTTTGGGTTCTGCTGTAGGTGTTACACCTGCCATGATCGGCAAAGTACCTGGTTATGCAAGCATTCTAGGTATTCCGACATTAAGCACAGGGGTGTTTGGAGGTATCATCATCGGTATCGCCGCGGCACTGTGTTATAATCGATTCTTCAAAATTGAACTGCCGTCTTACCTCGGTTTCTTCGCAGGTAAACGTTTTGTTCCCATCGTTACTTCAGTAGTCTCCCTGCTATTAGGGTTGCTTCTGGTGGTCATCTGGCCTCCAATCCAGAACGGATTAAATGCCATTTCTCACTTCATGGTAGATACAAGTCCGACCTTGTCGGCCTTTATCTTCGGTGTTGTAGAACGGTCACTGATTCCGTTCGGTTTGCATCACATTTTCTACTCCCCATTCTGGTTTGAATTCGGTGAGTATGTGAACAAAGCGGGTGAAGTGATCCGCGGAGACCAAAAAATCTTCTTCAGTCAGTTGCGTGATGGCGTTGCTTTGACTGCGGGAACGTTCCAAGTTGGTAAATTCCCGTTCATGATGTTCGGTTTGCCAGCAGCCGCACTTGCGATGTACCATGAAGCAAGACCTGAACATAAAAAATATGTTGCAGGTATTATGGGTTCAGCTGCACTGACATCATTCCTGACAGGGATTACGGAACCATTAGAGTTCTCGTTCCTGTTCGTAGCACCAATTTTGTTTGCTGTGCACTGTATCTTTGCAGGTTTGTCTTTCATGACCATGCAATTGCTTGGTGTGAAAATCGGGATGACCTTCTCAGGTGGTTTTATTGACTTCCTGATCTTTGGTATCATTCCAAACCGTACACCATGGTGGGACGTTATTATTGTCGGTTTGATCCTTGCTGTGATCTACTACTTCGGATTCCGATTGATCATTCGTAAATTCAACCTCAAGACACCTGGACGTGAAGAAGCTTCAGCGGACAATCCATCCGGCGGTTCTTCTGGTTCGACCGACGATCTGCCGCATAACATTCTTGAAGCCTTTGGCGGCAAGGAAAATATTAAACATCTGGATGCATGTATTACTCGTTTGCGGATTGAAGTCAATGAGAAATCCAATGTACAAAAAGATCGTTTGAAACAATTGGGTGCATCTGGTGTGCTTGAAGTGGGTAATAACGTTCAAGCCATCTTCGGAACACGTTCCGATACGATCAAGTCCCAAATGCAAGATATCATTGCAGGACGTACACCTGCACCAACTCCAGCCGCTGAGGTTAAACCAACTCCTGAAGAGGAAAGAGCGCAAGGGGAGCAAGGTGAACGTATTGTTGAAGAGGATATCGTGATGCCAGTCAATGGCGAGCTGATGGATATTACGAATGTACCTGATCCGGTCTTTGCTGAAAAAATGACAGGTGACGGATTCGCCATTTTGCCACATGATGGAACGATTACATCTCCTGTGTATGGTAAAGTATTTAATGTATTTCCAAGCAAACATGCCGTGGGCATTATGTCTGACGGTGGTAAGGAAGTGCTTGTTCATATAGGTGTGAATACGGTGAAACTGAAAGGTCAAGGTTTCAACGTACTGGTTCAGGAAGGTGATCTGGTATCAGCAGGTCAACCGATTATGGAAGTGGATCTGGAGTATGTGAAAGCTAACGCTCCATCGATCATATCTCCTGTCATCTTCACCAACCTGCCAGAAGGCTCCACCGTCACCTTGAAAAAGAGTGGCGTGCTCAAAATTGGCGATCAGTCGATTATTGAGATAAAATAAGAAGTGTTACGATGATGGCAAGCAAGTGTAAATATATGCAATGCCTAAACCAAACTACCGAAAGTGAGATGATTGTAATGCAACAAACATTCAGAATTACAGACGAAGATGGTATCCACGCACGTCCGGCAACTGCCCTGGTTAATACAGCAAACAAATTCAAAGGTGCAGAATCCTTTGCAGAAGCAAACGGTAAAAAAGTAACGTTGAAATCCATCCTGGGCGTTCTTTCCCTCGGTTTGGAACAAGGCGACACGATCAGCATCATCGTTGAAGGTGAAGGCGAAGCTGAAGCTCTTCAAGCTCTGACAGACGTAATGGTTAACGAAGGGTTGGGCGAAATTAATGCTTAATGTTTCCGGGATCGCGGCTTCGGCGGGTATTGCTATCGCCAAGGCGTTTATCTTGGAGCATCCTGACTACTCTGTAGAAAAACGCCAAATTAACGACGTTGACGCAGAGATCGCTAAACTTGACTCAGCTCTGGGTAAATCCCGAGCTGAGCTTGAGGCGATCAAAGAGCGTACTTTACAAGAGCTTGGTGAGAAAAAAGCAGAGATTTTTGCATCACATTTGCTCATTCTGGATGATCCGGAACTGATTGATCCGGTTAAAGCCAGAATTGCAGACGATATGATCAACGCAGAATTTGCTCTGAATGAGACGGCTTCCCAGTTCATCTCCATGTTCGAGAACATGAAGAGTGCATACCTGCAGGAACGTGCAGCAGATATGCGTGACGTAACCAAACGTGTGCTAAATCACTTGCTTGGTATCGACTTTATGAGTCCGGCTGAGATCAGTGAAGAAGTGATTGTGCTTGCGGAGGATCTAACGCCTTCCGATACAGCTCAATTGAACCGCCAATATGTTAAAGGTTTTGCAACCAACATTGGTGGACGTACTTCTCACTCCGCAATCATGGCTCGTTCACTTGAGATTCCGGCTGTTGTTGGAACGAAGGATATTCTGGCTCAAGCGAAACAAGGTGACCTGATTATTGTGGACGGTCTGGATGGACATGTCCTGGTTAACCCTACAGATGAGGTTGTTGCTGAATACCGTGCCAAACAGGAACAGTATGATGCACAACGTGCGGAGTGGAGAAAACTGCGTGACGAACCAACCGTTACGGTGGACAACGTTCATGTGGAACTGGCTGCAAACATCGGTACTCCGAATGACGTAACAGGTGTATTGGAAAACGGCGGTGAGGCAGTAGGCCTTTATCGTACCGAATTCTTGTACATGGGCAGAGACAAGCTTCCTTCCGAGGATATTCAGTACAATGCATACAAAGCCGTACTTGAAAAAATGGAAGGCAAACCTGTCGTAGTTCGTACACTCGACATCGGTGGAGACAAAGAGCTTCCTTATCTGGATCTGCCAAAAGAAATGAATCCATTCCTCGGTTTCCGCGCAGTTCGTCTGTGTCTGGACCGTCTGGATATCTTCCGTACACAGTTGCGTGCTTTGCTGCGTGCAAGTGTACACGGAAACTTGCGTGTCATGTTCCCGATGATCGCAACACTGGGTGAATTCCGTGATGCTAAAGCAGTCCTGCTCGAAGAGAAGGAAAAGCTGGTTGCTGAAGGGATTGCTGTTTCCGACAGCATTCAACTCGGGATCATGGTCGAAATTCCTTCAACAGCTGTAATGGCGGATCAGTTCGCCAAAGAAGTGGACTTCTTCAGTATCGGTACCAACGATCTGATTCAGTACACGATGGCTGCTGACCGGATGAATGAACGTGTAGCTTACCTGTACCAACCATACAACCCAGCTATTTTGCGTTTGGTCAAAATGGTTATCGATGCAGCGCATCGTGAAGGCAAATGGGTTGGCATGTGCGGTGAAATGGCAGGAGATGAAACAGCAATTCCATTGCTGCTTGGTCTTGGACTGGATGAGTTCAGCATGAGCGCAACCTCCATTCTGCCAGCGCGTAGCCAGATCACCAAATTGTCCCGTGCGGACATGCAAGAACTGGCTGCCAAAGCTTTGGAAATGCAAACCGCTGAACAAGTGGTTGAACTCGTTCAAAGCATTCAAGCGTAATTTTGCCGGAGTTTCCTCCGGATTTGAGGTTTTCTTTTTCCGATAAAGGGCTGCATTAATGCAGTAATATTGCCGGTGTCCACGATTAAGTGGGTACCGGCTTTTTTTCATGGTTAAAGCTTGGCAATTGGAGTTCAGATTAGGGCGAAAAAATAATCCCCTTGTGGGATGAGGCCAAACCAAAACCTCATCATGCACAAAGGGATTCCAAAAACCTGGGCATAACTGCTATTCTTCAGCTTATTCTATCATCAAAATGGACCGAGGACTGTCGAGTAAAACTTGATTAGCTGCAAGCACAGTTTAATACAGGTTTGCGTGCTGCAGTTGTTTCATCGAGACGAGTTACCGGCGTTCCGTATGGAGCATTGAGCACCAATTCCGGTGTTTCTTCTGCTTCCTTGGCGATGCGAATCATCGTATCGATAAACCCGTCCAGCGTTTCCTTGCTCTCGGTCTCGGTTGGTTCAATCATGATACACTCCTCGACATTAAGCGGGAAGTATATCGTAGGCGGGTGATAGCCAAAATCGAGCAGGCGTTTGGCTACATCCAGTGTACGCACACCATACTGTTTCAGGCGGCGCCCTGACATGACAAATTCATGTTTGCACACGCCAGGATACGGAATTTCGTAATGAGGTGCCAGACGAGCCATCATATAATTGGCGTTCAGCACTGCGCATTCGGATACACGGCGCAGACCCTCCGGCCCATAGGTGCGAATGTAAGCATAGGCACGAACCAGGATACCGAAGTTGCCATAATAGGCTTTGACCCGGCCGATCGATTGATCTCCTTCGTAATCCAGAGTGTATGCGCCCTGATCATTTTGAAGAACCATCGGTTTAGGTAAGAACGGAATAAGGCGGCTTTTGACACCGACTGGTCCAGCACCAGGGCCACCACCACCGTGAGGCGTGCTCATCGTTTTATGCAAGTTCAGATGTACCACATCAAAGCCCATATCGCCCGGACGTGTGATGCCCATAATGGCATTGGAGTTAGCACCGTCATAATACAACAGTCCGCCAGCTTCGTGCACGATGGACGCAATCTCTTGAATATCCTTTTCAAACAAACCGAGCGTGTTCGGATTTGTTAGCATGAGCGCTGCGGTATCTGAACCGACTGCAGCACGCAGTGCATCCAAATCGACCAGACCGTCGGCGCGGGACGGAATGGTGACCGTTTCGAATCCGGCTACGGTTGCACTGGCCGGGTTGGTGCCATGAGAGGAATCGGGCACGATGACTTTGGTACGCAGTTCACCACGGCTTTCGTGATAAGCCCGGATCATCATGAGTCCAGTCCATTCCCCGTGTGCGCCAGCAGCAGGTTGCAGGGTTACGGCATCCATGCCCGTCAGACCTGCGAGATCATTTTGCAAGGTGTGGAGCAATTCGAGAGCACCTTGCAGGCTTGATTCATGCTGGTAGGGATGGATTTTAGCAAAACCGTTATAACGGGCCACATCTTCGTTAATTTTCGGATTATATTTCATCGTACAAGAACCGAGCGGGTAAAATCCGTTATCTACCCCGAAGTTGCGGCGGGATAATGCGGTGTAGTGGCGAATGACATCAACTTCGAAAACTTCCGGCAACGCTGCCGCTTCGGAGCGCAGCATTTCCCGGGGAATCAGCATATCAACTTCCTGACGGGGAACATCACATTCCGGCAGGGAATAAGCCACACGCCCAGGACTGCTTAATTCGAAAATTAATGTCTGTTCGGGAGCAGCAGAGGTTGATGGTTGTGGGCTAATAGTGGCTCCTTGTACTTGTGTGTCAATTCCAGTCTGCTGAGTCACAGCGATCCCTCCAATACACATGCGAATTCATCAATCTCTTCCTTGCTGCGTCGTTCAGTAACGGCAATGAGCATATGTCCAGTGAGCTCCGGATATTCACGTCCCAGTTCATAACCGCCGATGAAACCTGCATCCAACAGTTTCAGCTGAAGGGCATCTATATCTGTTCCTTCAGGAAGCTGGATGACAAACTCGTTAAACGTAGGGACCTTATAAGTGAGGCTTACTCCGGGAATAGCTGTTAACGTTTTTAGTGCATAGTGACTCTTCTGCAGATTCAGATCAGCCACATCGATCATGCCCTGCTTTCCTATAGTAGACATGTAGACGGAAGCACTAAGCGCCAGCAAGGCCTGATTCGAACAGATGTTGGACGTCGCCTTTTCCCGGCGGATGTGCTGCTCGCGTGCTTGCAGCGTCAGTACGAAGCCGCGTTTGCCGTTGCGGTCCGTTGTCTGACCGACAATTCGGCCAGGTATCCGGCGCATGTGAGCCTGGGACACGGCGAAGTAGCCGCAAGTCGGTCCGCCGAGCGAAGCGGCGATTCCAAGGGGTTGCGCATCGCCTACAACGATGTCGGCACCCAGCTTGCCTGGGGCTTCTAGCAAACCGAGCGACAGCGGGTTGGCGCTTACGACGAGCAGGCCTTTGTGCGTGTGCACAAGGTCGGCAGCCTGTTTTACATTTTCCACGGCACCAAAGAAGTTCGGGCTCTGAATCATCACTGCTGCTGTATCCTCCGAAATGGCTGTTTGCATGGCATCCCAATCGGTCACGCCGTTCTTGTAACCAATCTCCACGATCTCCAGACTCAAACCATGTGCATAGGCCTGCAACACCTGACGGGCTTCCGGGTGAACGGTACGGGATACGATAAGCTGTTTGCGACGTGTGGCTGCTGCGGCGAGATTACCTGCTTCAGCAAAAGCCGTTGCGCCATCATACATACTGGCATTGGCTACCGCCATGCCCGTCAGCTCACAGATATAAGATTGAAATTCGAAGATCGCTTGCAATTCCCCTTGGCTGATCTCAGGCTGATAAGGGGTGTACGCTGTGTAGAACTCCGAACGGGAAATAACATGGTTGATGACAGATGGGATATGATGGTCATAGATGCCTGCGCCCAGGAAGCTGGCATGTGTCTCAAAGTTGGCATTCGAGCCTGCCTGCTTCGACATATGGCGTGTTAACGCATATTCGTCCAGCTTGGAGGACACGGGCAGCTTGCCTTGGTAACGAATTTCCTGCGGAATATCTTTGAACAGATCTTCAATGGTTTCTACACCAATCGTAGCGAGCATTGCGCTCTGGTCTTGTTCGGTCATAGGAATGTAGCGGTGCTTGTTCATGCTTGCTCAGCTCCTTGGGTAGGGGTCTTTGACGTACGTGTCCGTTTATGAAAAGGGGTCTTGATGACCTCGGCTTTCAGCTTTTTGCCACGAATCTCAATCTCCAGAGCTGTACCCAGTGCAGCGTAACGGCTCTCAATCAGGGCAAGGCCCAGATTACGCTTCAAGGTCGGCGACTGTGTACCGGTTGTCACTTCACCAATCTGAACGCCATCCGCATAGATGGGGTAATGTGGACGCGGAATGCCGCGCTCCAGCACTTCGATCCCAATCAGCTTGCGAGCAGGGCCGTCATTTTTTTGCTGCAACAAAGCTTCGTGTCCGATAAAAGGCCAGGCGTTCAGTTTCACAAACATGCCCAGCCCTGCCTCCAGTGGAGAGATGGTTGGTGATAGTTCCTGACCGTATAAAGGCAACTTCGCTTCGAATCGCAGTGTATCGCGTGCACCAAGTCCTGCTGGAACGAGGCCTACATCAGCACCGGCTTCCATTAGTCCGTTCCATACAAGTGCAGCCTGCTCTGCGGCAACATACAGCTCAAAGCCATCTTCGCCGGTGTAACCGGTTCGCGATAGCAACAGCTGTACTCCGCATACCTCGGCATCCTGTACGAAGCGGAACGGTTCGATGGAGCCAGCATCCACCTCTGAACCTGTAACTTTAGCGAGAATATCGACCGCTAAAGGGCCTTGTAACGCCAGCAACGCCATTTGCTCGGAATCGTTAATCATGTTCACGCCAGGTATAATGTGCTCCTGCAACCATGCCCAATCTTTGTCGATATTGGAGGCATTGACGACCAGCATGTAGTGTTGTTCTGCGAGTTTATAGATGAGCAAGTCATCCACTACACCGCCATCGGGATAACACATCAGCGTGTATTGCGCCTGACCGGGTACTATTGCGGTCACATCATTAGTCATCATGCGCTGTAAAAAGGCTTCCGCCTGTTCACCCGTTACGGTGAATTCGCCCATATGGGATACATCGAACAGCCCGGCGCGCTCTCGCACGGCTTCATGTTCCTTTTGAATACCGCTAAACTGCACCGGAAGCTCCCAGCCACCAAAATCAATGCAACGTACACCTTCATATTGCGCATATAGGGGGAAGAGTGGTGTTCTTAACAAGTCGGACATCCAATCACCTCGTCATGGGCCTTCAGCGGGCCGAGTATAGAAAAGAGAATCTGTTAACCGGGTATAAATTTAATTCAATTCCGTCATGTAACAAGTACAGTCACACATAAGTATTTGATTAGTCGTTTATAAAGTCACGCTGCCAGGGCAGACAATTCTAAATCCTGCATTTCATTTTTGAGGAAAAAGGAAAAGGACAGGCCAAAGAACCGGCATGCCAAGTAGCACGCTGTATTCTTAGGCTCTGTCCCTTGTACCTGAGAGTTACCCCGCCCGTATGTTCAGACAGGTTTCCCCTTGGGTGATCATAACGTCCAGACCGGACGATTAGATGCTCTCCAGAGTTGCGTCCTGTAAAAGTCCTTTTGCCTGAGAGATTCACCCCCGCTTGTCGGTGGTTTACTCCTTCGGCGCCGCCTCATGCACATCCCCAAACCGGGTGTACGGGCAATCTCTCCCTTTACATTCATCCGCGGTTCATACGTAGTCCAATAACTTCAGTTGCTCTTCTCATTAAAACGTGAATCGACTGTTGATGTCAAGAACGATATCATTACATTTATGTTAAATGCGAATGTTTTTGTATTTGTAAATGTTAATGTTCGTCTATTTGAAAAGAGTGCGCTTACTATGTTAATATTCACCAGTATATGCAGAAAGAGTAGTGTGAGGTTACACGAGACAAGGTATGGATTTCAAATAAATTGTGAGCTATCTTGACATTTGAATCCGAAATAACATACGCTGTTATTTGGGAAAAAGGTGAAGGTCAAAGAACGCATGCACTCATTAATGAAAAGCGAGGCGGATATCGATGAGCGAATTGAGAAATGATTTCCTGTACAGTGAAGAGCACGAATGGGTGCAAACCGTAGGGGAGGATACCGTACGTATTGGCATTACCGAGTTCGCGCAGCATCAGCTGGGTGACATTGTGTTTGTAGAATTGCCTGATCTTGAAGCAAGTGTAAAAGCAGAAGACAGCATCGGCACGATTGAATCGGTCAAAACGGTGTCGGATCTGTTCTCACCCGTTAGTGGCACCATTATTGCTGTGAACGAAGCTTTGCAGGACTCGCCAGAATTGGTGAATAGCTCTCCTTATGAAGAAGGATGGATGATTGAAATCCGTGTGGATGGAGATGTAACAGCTGCGCTAGCTACATTGCTGAATGCGGACGCATATCGTAAACATACGGAGGAGTAAACAAGACCGAATCACCGAGGTTATTTGTACTTATAGACATATATATAATCACATATGAATAGATCATTTTATCTCCAAACCTGCGTGAGCTATGTAGCTTATGCAGGTTTTTTGGTGTGTTTTTTGTGCATTTGGGAGAGTGTTCAAGCAGGAGTGACGTAGATTTTATGAATAGAAACAGTTCAAACCGACCAAGCTATTTTATTGCTTTGCATCCTGGATATGAACAAAGTCATAGGCAGAAAAATCCTTGTATATCAAGGGTTTGATCATATATTCCTACTAAAAAACGATTACATAATCTAATGTTGTCATCATTATTCATGACGAAAGTACGCTTTCATTTGATTGAACAGGAGAGGTTTCTCGCTTAGGATTACAGCAGGGGAAGAATGATACCCCTTTCATATTGATAATGACTTGATCCAAGGAGGATAAACCAATGAGTAATTTGGACCAAATGTCCAATTCTAAGGGTGGAATACGTGTAGGTGTGCAACGATTCGGACGGTTCTTGAGCGGTATGGTTATGCCGAATATGGGCGCATTTATTGCCTGGGGACTGATTACTGCCATGTTTATTAAAACAGGGTGGTTCCCGAATGCGACGCTAGAACAACTCGTAGGTCCGATGATTAATTATTTGCTGCCGCTCTTGATCGGTTATACCGGAGGTACGATGGTCCATGGTCAGCGTGGTGGTGTCGTTGGTGCAATTATGACCATCGGTGTCATTGTAGGTAGTGACATTCCAATGTTCCTCGGTGCAATGATTGCGGGACCCCTCGGAGCATGGGTCATCAAGAAGTTCGACAAATCCATTGAGGGTAAGATCAGAGCCGGTTTTGAGATGCTGGTCAACAACTTCTCAGCAGGAATCATTGGTGGAATTTTGGGCATTATCGCATTGCTCGGTATCGGGCCGGCAGTAGAGGCGATCAGCAAAGTATTATCTGCAGGTGTACAGGGTCTAATGAACCTCGGTTTGTTGCCACTGGTGAACCTGATTATTGAACCGGGTAAAGTATTGTTCCTGAATAACGCGATTAATCATGGTATTTTGACACCAATTGCAACAGATCAGGCAAGAGAGCTGGGCCAATCCGTCCTTTACATGCTTGAGTCTAACCCGGGACCGGGACTAGGTATTTTGCTTGCTTACTGTTTCTTCGGTCGTGGAATGGCGAAATCTTCTGCACCTGGAGCAGTAGTCATTCATTTCTTCGGCGGAATTCACGAAATTTATTTCCCGTACATTCTGATGAGACCGATTCTGATTCTGGCAGCTATTGCTGGCGGTGTCGCCGGCACGTTAACGTTCATGCTGACTGGAGCAGGACTGGTGTCGGCGCCGTCACCGGGCAGTATCATCGCCTACTTCCTGTTGACACCAAAAGGTGGATACATTCCAATGCTCGCAGGGGTTATCGTTGCTGCAGTTGTTTCTTTCCTGATCGCCTCTCTGTTACTCAAAACAGGTAAACAGAAGGAAGAAGATCTGGAAGAGGCCTCTAGCCGAATGAAAGATATGAAAAGCCAAGGCAATACAGTAAATGCAGCCATTGCAGCGGATAACCGTGAAGCAGACAGAGCAGTGGATATCGCAACTTCTGCAGCTTCCAAGGCAAAAACAGATGTGAAAAAGATTGTTTTCTCCTGTGATGCGGGTATGGGTTCCAGTGCCATGGGGGCTTCGATTCTACGCAAAAAAATGAAAGCCGAAGGGATCGACATTGCTATAACCAACACGGCGATCAGTGAAATTCCGCAAGATGCAGACGTTGTCATTACGCAAAAAACACTAACGGATCGTGCACGTACAGTGGCACCGAACGCAGAGCATATATCCATTGACAACTTCCTAAAAAGCCCGGAATATGAAGCGCTTGTTGAACGTTTGAAATAAGCGGAGAGCAGACTGCGAACCAGCTTCTAACGAGGGCAGCCGTTTTCCCAGAGCCGGAGGCTGAGATATGAGTATTACCAAAAGACAACGTGAAATTGTGGAATTCCTGCTGGAACATCCCCATGAAGTCACGGCCGGTGAAATTGCCGTTGAAGTAAAAGTGAGTACCCGTACCGTGCATCGTGAGCTGCTGATGATTGAACAGTGGCTTGAACCGCTCGGTATGCGATTGGAAAAAAAGTCGGGAACCGGGATACGTATTGACTCCGGTTCAGATGATCTCAGCACATTACGCCAGAAGCTGGAAGGTCATGAATATGTAGAGTTTACGCCGGAAGAGCGTAAGCTCTTCATGCTTTGCATCTTGCTGGATGAAGCCGAACCGGTCAAACTGCTCGCGCTCGCTTCCGATCTGAAAGTGACGGTCTCGACGGTTACCACGGATCTGGATGATCTGGAGTCACGTATCCGGCAGGCAGGGTTGAAGCTTGTTCGAAGGCGAGGATATGGTGTCAAAATCACCGGAAGTGAAGCGATTCATCGCAGAGCCATTGCGGCGCTCGCTTTGGAAGTACTGGATGAGTCGGATCTCTTTGGTAGGCAACCGGAGCAAGGGAGCTCCATCGTCAATCAAAAGTTGCTCAGCATGATCGGTCATAGTGATGTGCTTACCATTGAGAATGCATTATGGCAGCCGGATATCGAATGGCTCGAAAAAATTCCTGAACGACAGTACATGAAACTGCTTATTCAGTTATCGGTAGCGGTTGTTCGCATACGCAAAGGTTTTAATATAGGACGTTCTTCCTCAGAAATTATTACCACCGTAACTGAAGGCATATCGGCGGAGCAGCGTGAACAGCGAGTCCCTGTATTCATGGCTTCGCGTCTGTGCAGCGTTCTATACTCACAGCTTGGAGTCACCTTCTCCGAAGAAGAGTGGACGTATTTTCATCAATTGCTTACGGAAACAGAGCAGCAGATTCATTCTTCTCGACTACTTCCGATTGATGATTTGATTCTCATGGACAGAGTGCATTCACTAACGGATCAGATGCAGGAAAGAACAGGTTATACCTTTCATGAAGATCGTTTGCTTCGAGAAGGGCTAATTACACATATGGTGCCTGTTATGGAGCGGCTTGAAGGACATCAGGTTATCCGTAATCCGTTATTACAGCAGATTCGCAAGGATTATGACATCCTTTTTGAACAAGTTAAAAAGTCCGTGTTACAGGCATGGCCGGGAGCAGCAGTTCCGGATGAAGAGATCGGTTTTCTCGTGATGCATTTTGGTGCTTCTATTGAACGGCTACGAGCGTTAAAGCAGGAAATTCGGGCGATCGTGGTATGTAATAGTGGCATTGGTTCCTCGCGTATGCTGTCCAGTAGGTTGTCCAAGGAGTTTCCGGAAATACAGATTGTAGACAGTGTCTCCTGGTATGAAGCGGCCCGAATGCCAGCCGAAGAATATGATCTGGTGTTATCCACCGTCGATTTGCCAATGGAGGAAGATCAGTATTACAAGGTCAGTCCGCTGCTTACAGCAGAGGAAAGCGAGAGCCTGCGACATTTTATCAAAACAACAACGTTACAGCGGCATGATCGCAAACCCCGTGACAAGGGGGATGAGACAACGAATCCTAACATTTCCGACCCGGATGGAATGGAAGCAACATTGCTTGAAATTGTGCGCATTATCGGTAAATTTCAGGTACATGCCATGGATAACACTCATCTTGATTTTGCCCAAAGTGTGCTTGGGATGTGTAAAGTTGCACATCGAGCAGGTGTATTGAAAGACCCGGAAGAGGTTGCCAAACTGCTTGAGGTTCGTGAGTCGATGGGCAGTCAGAAGATTCCCGGTACTCAGCTGGCTCTTTTCCATACACGGAGCGAAAACATCTATAAACCATCCATTAGTCTTTTTCAACTTGAGGAACCCTTGCTTCGGACAGTAGAGGACCCGGAGGGAGTAAGCGATGTGCTGCTGATGCTTGGGCCAAAGGAGCTATCCAAGGAAAGCCTGGAGGTTCTCAGTGAGATTAGCGCACTTTTGCTGCAAGAAGAGATGATTACGTTGCTGGGGAAAGGGAACAGGGATGAGATTATTCATTACCTGTCCCGCGAACTGGTTGGATTTTATCGCAGTAAAAATGAAATTGGAGGTCTATAACATGAGTGTGTTAACAACAGATAAAGTCATCATGAACGCGACGGCTCAAGATAAATACGAAGCTATTCGTATGGCAGGGCAGATTTTGAAAGATGCAGGTCATATCAGTGCCGATTATATTGACAAAATGATTGAACGTGAAGAGATCGTATCCACCTATGTGGGCAATGGACTGGCTATTCCGCATGGGACGAAAGAATCCAAAGCATTTATTCTCTCGACTGGAATTTCGGTAATTCAGTTCCCACAAGGGGTTGATTTTGGAGAAGAAAAAGCGTACATGGTCATTGGCATCGCGGCACAAGGCGGCGAACATATGGAGATTCTAACGAGCATTGCAGTCATTTGCGCCGAGGAAGAAAATATGGAAGCATTGCGGCAAGCGAAAACCGCTGAGGAAGTTATCACAATTCTGGAAAGTGAAATGGAGCTATGAAGGCCCTTCACTTTGGCGCAGGTAATATCGGACGTGGATTTATCGGCTTGATTCTGTCCCGTGCCGGATATGAAGTGACGTTCTCGGATGTAAACCAGGAACTGGTGAATGCTCTTCGGGAGCGCGGTGAGTATACCGTGGAGCTTGCCAATGAGAGTAAGGATCAGGAGGAGGTAACCGGAGTAACGGCCATTGATGGGCGAGAGTTGAAGACCGTTGCTGAAGCGGTGGCAGAAGCAGATCTGGTTACTACTGCGGTGGGGGTAGGTGTGCTAAAGCATATTGCGCCAGGAATCGCAGAAGGTCTGGAGCAAAGAAGACGTGCAAGTTCTGTGCAAAAACCCCTGCATATTATCGCTTGTGAGAACGCCATCGGTGGGAGCGCACAGCTTAAGGAGCATGTGTATGCTTTGCTGGATGAGCAGGGGTGCTCGTTTGCCGATCAATATGTTTACTTCCCGAATTCGGCCGTAGACCGGATTGTCCCGATTCAGAATCATGCAGATCCGCTGCATGTTCAGGTGGAACCTTTTTATGAGTGGGTTGTGGATCGCTCCGAGATGGCGCCCGCGTTTAAACCGATGGATGGTGTTGTTTATGTGGATGATCTGGAACCTTACATTGAGCGCAAACTGTTTACCGTCAACACAGGACACTGCGTTGCGGCATATATCGGTTATGTGCACGGGTATGATACGATCCAGAAGGCGATTGCTGATGAAAAAGTAAAATCTGTGGTATATGGTGCATTGCAGGAAACGGGTCAGGTGTTGGTGAAACGTTTTGGCTTTAACCCGGAAGAGCATGAGCAGTATATTGTGAAAATTTTGGGACGGTTCGTTAATCCTTATCTGACCGATGAGGTAACCCGTGTGGGGCGCTCGCCACTGCGCAAGCTCTCCCCAAATGATCGTCTCGTTCGCCCGGCGCTTCTGGCGCATGCGGACGATATGACGATGACCCATCTGGCTATGGGCATGGCGGCGGCCTGCAAGTTTGATGTAACAGGTGATCCCGAAGCAGCCGAATTGCAAAGTATGATTCGTGAGAAAGGAATCGCAGCTGCGTTGTCACACTATACCACTATGGATGAGGAGCATCCGGTCCTGGTGGAAGCGGTGAAGCAGTACCGTCACATGTAATCCGTTAGTATAACCGTAATCGAAGTCTGGCAAAGTGTGTTGAAAGTCCAGCGGGGACACCACTATAAGGCTGGAGCGTTAATGAGTTCATCCATCTGTTTATACAGAAATATAGATGGAAAAATAGATGCCAAATTGTAATAACGAACTTAAATATTAAATATAAAGAAACCATCCCTTCAAATGAATGATGTAGTTCCATTTGAGAAGGAATGGTTTCTTTTATTTTTCGATCCTAGTTAACAATCGGCTCTTCATATCGCTTTTAGCGAATAAGAGCTGGTTATAGCAAAATAGTTACTCATGCTCACGTACATAGTTCTCCAAACATTGCTGACAAATGCATGACTTGCCGCGCTGCTCGGTTGGAATACGCTCAAACACACCTTCGGGAAAGGAAACATGGCCACACCAGCATTCCGAATGTGGTTTACCCGCGGCGTAGGCACAAGCATTGCTTTCACCGCAAAGTGCACATATAAACACATTGACCGTTTCGCTGGGAGTGCTATCCTGCTGATCAGACATCGACTAGGCCTCCTTTTCAGTGTTTTTAAGCCGGGCGGTGGCTATCCATGAATTTCAGTATAACAAATCAAGCAGTTATACACCGCACCTTTTAGAATAATGACTGGCTCGAATTGTAACGCAACGTATCGATAGAATGGAGATTACACACAGTTTCCTGGTTGTGAGAGCGTGCCTTTCATTCTTCCGGTGGCAGCTCAATTTGTAACCCATCGACATGTTTACGCCCCATCAATTTGCGTTTTTTGCGGTTTTCTTTGCTCTCCAGCACAATGTCTAAATCGTAATTGCCTGGATACAACTCATCAGCAGAGATGTGCAGGCGCAGACGTTTCTTATGAATTTTTAGTTTGCGTCCCCGGACCATGACTTCGATCTGTCCTCGATTGTCCTCTTCTTCACTTACGATACCTGCCTGATCCAGATAGGCGATATAAACGCGGTCTCCTTTACGAAAATCACGAATTGGTGCCGGATCAGAGACGAGAGGCGCATCGTTTGGAGATATAGTCTCATTTGGAACGGTCGTATGTGCATTTTGCTCTTTAGGATCAGTTTGTTCCATAGAAACAGGTACGGTAGTGTGATTTTCGCCATCTGTTTGAGGCAGTAGCTCTTTCAAAACAACTTGCACAGTGTTCTTTGCCAAAGCCGCCTCGTCCACAACAGATTTGGAACGATCGATAATATGCTTGGGCATGCCCAGCTTCAGCGCAATGGAATATGCATAACTTTCACCGGCTTCTCCGATCCGAAGTCGATACAGAGGTTGGAGAGATATCGTATCGAACTCCATACGTGCATTTTCAAACCCAGGTGTGGCTGAAGCGAAATGTTTAATTTCCCCAAAATGTGTTGTAGCCACAACGGTTGCTCCGCAGCGATGCAATTCCTCCAGCATGGCTATGGAGAGTCCCACACCTTCACCAGGATCTGTGCCTGACGCCATTTCGTCAATAAGCACAAGCGTGGAAGGATTCGCCTGCTCCAGAATGGTAATCATATTCCGAATATGTGCCGAGAATGTGCTGAGTGCCTGTTCAAGACTCTGACCATCGCCGATATCCACTGCGATCTGTTCATACACAGCCATCTCTCCTCCCTCATGCACAGGAACAAGCAGTCCGGATTGCATCATCAGCGTTAATAGCCCCAGTGTCTTGAGTGCGACGGTTTTGCCGCCTGTATTCGGACCTGTAATGATGAGGGACGAGTAAGTGTATCCGATGGAAAAATCAAGCGGGATCATTGACGGCCCCATCAACGGGTGTCTCGCTCGTTGCAGGTTAACTTTACCCTTGCTATTAACGTGTACGGATTGTCCGTCAATAGCTGCTGCATATTTTGCTTTGGCAAATAGAAAGTCCAAGACACCAACGGTTTCCGTATTTAAGGCGATCTCTCGGCTGTAAGATTCGGTCAGATCAGTCAGGTCGCCGAGAATTTTCATCTCTTCCCTGGATTCCTCGGCCTGCAGAGAAGTGAGTTCCATCTGCAGACCTGTCAGCTCGGCAGGTTCGATATAGACGGTTTGGCCGCTCCCTGATTCGTCGAGTACACTGCCTTGGACGTGTTTGCGGAATTCTTTTTTGATGGGCAGTACGGTTCTTCCATTTCGCTGACTCACGACTTGCTCCTGCATGATTGAACGGTGTTTACTAACCAGAGAATCCAGCTTGCGTTTCATACGTTCCTCGTTCACACTCATTTTTTTTCGGATGCGAACAAGTTCTTTACTCGCCTGATCCTGAATGCGACCACTGTGGATACAGCGTTCGATCTCGCTTCGCAAGGATTCCATAAGGATCATGGAGGATGCATAACGACTAACGATCGGTGCTATACCGGATTTGCTCTCCATATATTTCATCAGTTGTGCGCAGCTGCGGAGAAACTGGGCAAGATGACTGAAGTCACGTTCACTGAACAGATACCCGGTACCGAGGAGGTCGATGATGGTCTCCATTCCTTCCAGCGAAGGAATAGGCACACTCGCTCCGAAACGGACAAGAGCGGTCGCTTCTGCAGTTTCGTCCAGACGCATCTGAATCAGATGCGCCTCGGTCATTGGTTTGAGTTCCCTGGCGTATCGTTTGCCCAGATAGGAAAGGGCACAGTCTGCAATGTTTTTCTGGATATGATGGAAGCCAAGACTGGTCAAGGTTTGTTCGTTTGAGCTTTTGATATTTGCTATCGTGCTAGCGTCATTATTGTTGGTATTAATGTTCACGTCTAAATCTCTCCTTCATGTAAAATGTTTTTGTGTGCTACAGTGAAAAAAAATTCCTCATGGAAAACACAAAAAGGGCGGGGAATGAACAAACGTCATTCTCCGCCCTGAACGTATGGGAAAGCAAAGTCTAATAAGGGTCTGTACAAAAAAAATCCGCGCTGAACACAGCGCGGAAATAGACCCGGACATAGGCAATCCCGGAGGCGATGTTTGATTCCGCTGTTCTTAACTAAGTACAGGGATCTGGCGCATCATGAAGCACACGTATGCCATAACGGCAAAAGTGTCATAAGAGGCCAAACTCCTGAATATGAAACTTGATTAGTTAAGAACGCTCACCGACATCAAAATCTCTCCTTCGACCTGAGGAATATACAAGTAATATAAACTGGAAATCACTTCAAGTCAACAATTCTGAATAAAGAGGTGGACTTGATTATGAATGGGTTTTAAAATAACAATAGTAATTTAAACCAATGTAAGCGATTTTATAAAAGGGAGATGCTCTTCTTGCCTAAATATCTATTGCGTCTGCTCTGCTTTACGATGATTCTTGGGGCCTTGCCAGTCATTGTGATTGGTTCCGTCTCGTACACGATTGCTTCGCGTGATATCGAACAGAAAGTGCGCGAGAGTAATCTTCAGATACTACATCAGACTCAGATGCGAGTGGAACAAGTATTACGAAGTTTACAATTGTCCTCGATTCAGTACGTTAATTCGCCTCTGGTGCTGCGGGCAATGAAGCAACCGCTGAATAGCAGCGAATTTCAAGAAATTCGTGATTTGACATCAGGTTTCAACAATCTGCAGGCAGTCACAAGTATTGATCAGGCTTACCTCGTAAATCTGGAGCAGGACTGGGTGGTATCGATGCGTTCATTCGGTAAACTGGGTGATTTCAGCATTCGAGACCGAATTGGGACTTATCTTACATACACCAACAGTTTGTTCTGGGTGACTCAGAATAAACGTTCATCCAAAGAGAGTTTACCCGTATCTGCAGGCATGGGGGAGGCTTTAACGGAACAAGCCCCCACCTTGATCTCTTCTGATAACGTAGTTAGTATGGTTTTTAAAATTCCGATGGTTCCAACTAACGTGAAACCGAAAGGATTTCTTGTTATTGATATTGCGGATGCAGAGCTAAGCAGCTTTTTGAGCCGGAACCCGAATTCAGGTGATCTGTATGTTCTGGACAAGGATCAGAGATATTTTTTGAATGACACGAATTATGGAAATAAATACGATCTGCTGAACAAAGAGATTCAGGAGAAAGTTCAGACGACGGGGGAAGCGCAAGGTTTTTTTAGTGCAGAAGTGGAGGATAAGCCCGTAGCGGTCAGCTACAGACAATCTCCTCTAAATGGTTGGTTGTATGTATCGGTCGTGTCGCTCGGACAGATTACAGCCCAGTCGCAGAAAATTGCGGTGGTAACCGGAGTGGCGACGTTAATCATGTTATTGGTGACAGGGCTTGTGGCGATATACGGCAGCCGGCGTATGTATTCACCAATCTCAAGGCTGCTTCAATTTACGAAAGGTCTGGATTCGCCGCTTCCTCCAGCAGGACGACGTCAGGATGAATTTATCTATATTGAGGAACGATTGTCGACACTGTTCAGTTCGGAAAAAACAATGCGTGAGCAGATGAAAGGGCAGCATGTGCATTTACAGGAGTTTTTTATGACCAAGCTGCTGACAGGCAAAATATCGGAAGAAGATTTCAGATATCAGGGAGAATTATATGATTTCCCGACCGGATGGTCACATCTGGGTGTGCTTATGCTTCAGATTGATACGCTCGAAGGCACGAGATATGAAGAGCAGGATCGGGATTTGCTGTTGTTTGCTGTTAACAATATGGTTGGTGAACTGTTACCTTCCGAGATTCGTTTCACACCTGTCATGCTGGATGATGCCCAGGTGACTGTACTTGCTTCTGAACTGAACGATGAAGTGCAGCTGAAGGAGTGGATGCATACTCAGGCCGATTGGATTCGTGAACGGGTCGTAACCTACCTGAATCTTCCGGTAAGCATAGGCATCAGTCGAGCTTATTCAAGCATTGGGGCTACGCCTAGAGCGTACCAGGAGAGTAGGGAGGCTTTGCAGGGCAGAGTCAGCTTGGGCAGCCGTATTATTTTACATTATGAGGATATTCAACCAAGAGGTCAGATGGAAGCCGCGCTGTATACACAGTTGCGAATGATTGAGGATCAATTAGCCTCGGCGCTCAAGCAGGGAGACGAAGAGAAAACAGATATCTATTTCACGCAATATTTAGGATTACTGGCGGACAAAAAACTTCATTTCAGTGAGTATCCGGTTATTATGGTGCAGCTCTTGTCACGGGGGTATCAGCTTGTGCAGGAGCAGGGCGGAGATGTGGCGGAAGTGCTGGGGGAGAAGGCCTCCATGGCATCCTTGCTTAAGCTGTCTACACTGGACGAGATGACAAGTTGGTTTCGCAAGCGATTATTTCAGCCTGTGATCCGATTCTGGAAGGAGCAGGAGGAGTCCCAATATATGAATATCGCTCGCCGGATGATTCGATTGATTGAGGAGCGGTATGATCGGGATTTGTCACTGGAAGCATGTGCCGAAGAGTTGAATTTCCATCCTGTCTATCTAAGTCGTGTCTTCAAGAAAGAAGCGGGCGTTAATTTTACCGAATACCTTGCGGAGTACCGGATGGAAAAAGCCAAAACGTGGCTACAGACAACAGATCTGAAAATATCAGAAATCGCCGAAAAATTAAATTATACCAACCCGACAGCATTTATCCGTACATTTCGCAAAATCACAGGAACAACTCCCGGCAAGTATCGGGAGCAACAGCGATAGAGAACAAGGCCTGCTCTGCCCGTCATGGCAGGCAGGCTTTTTGCATTCAATTTACGGTTGTTCAAGACGAAGTAGTAGCTTGTAAGCCAGAGTTAAACCAGGAACATCCAGGTTGAAAGCAGTTCATTTTGTGTTTGAGTCCCCATTCTCAAAACGCTGAAACCCTTGATGCACAAGGGAAAACAAGAGGATAAAACGAGACGATAGCCAGTGATAGCAATATCCGCCACAATGGAGACATGAATTCAGGAAGTGATCTTTTGTAATCGTTTCCAACGTGGGGAGGAAGACACTATGAAAGCCGAAACGGCGGCTCGGACACGGCCCGCTAACCGCAGTGACAAAAACCTGCTGTGGAGGGACATCATCAAAAACCGGTGGCTGTACATTATGCTGATTCCGGGAGTGCTTTACTTTGTTATCTTCAAATACATACCGATGTATGGCATTACGATGGCTTTTCAGGATTACACCCCGTACAAAGGCATCTTGGGAAGCGATTGGGTAGGATTCAAGCACTTCCAGCGTTTCTTTGGTGAACCGCAGTTCTGGACATTATTTCGAAATACATTTTTGCTTGCGATTTACAATATGGTTTTCTTTTTTCCACTGCCGATTGTACTTGCCTTGATGATGAATGAGGTTCGGCGGGAGCGGTTCAAACGCTTCGTACAGACATTGGTTTACGTTCCACACTTTGTATCCTGGGTTGTTGTGGTTGGTGTATTCTACATGCTGTTCACAACAGAAGGTGGTGCGATTAACGAACTGCTTTATAACCTGACGGGACAAAAAATTGCTTTCCTGCTTGAGCCGGGATGGTTCCGTACGATGATTGTGGGGCAATCCATTTGGAAAGAGGTAGGCTGGGGCACCATTATCTTCCTCGCTGCACTCTCCGGTGTAGATACACAGCTCTATGAAGCTGCTCGTATTGACGGGGCCAACCGCTGGCGTCAAACGTGGCATATTACATTGCCGGCGATTCGCAGTACCATTATCATTTTGCTCATTTTGCGTCTGGGGAACTTCCTGGATACAGGCTTTGAACAAATCTTCCTGATGTTGACACCTACCAATCGTGATGTGGGCGAGGTATTTGACACCTACGTGTACACGAAGGGACTTACCCAGGCGCAGTACAGCTATAGTGCTGCTGTCGGATTGTTCAAGTCGGTTGTCGGACTGGCGCTGGTGCTGGGTGCCAACACGTTAGCCAAAAAATTCGGGGAGGAAGGCGTCTATTAATGCACGTATGCAGACGCTCTTCATCAGACAGGAGTGAACATTCAGATGCAACAGGATAAAACATGGGGCAACCGGATCTTTGATTTTGTGAATCATGGTTTGCTGTTCTTGATTGGTATCGTGACCGTAATCCCGTTCATTTATATTTTGGCTGTTTCATTTACCAGCCCGCATGAAGTGGCTAAAGGTGGATTTATCCTTTTTCCAAAAGAGTTCTCCTTGGCAGCTTATCGTTACATTTTTTCCACAGATACATTAATTCGAAGTCTCGGCGTGTCGATCTATATTACCGTTGTCGGCACACTGCTTAACTTGTTATTTACGTCGCTTATGGCTTATCCGTTATCGAGAAAGTACTTGCGTGGACGCCAGCCGATCCTGCTGGGTGTGTTGTTCACGATGTTGTTCAGCGGCGGCATGATTCCCACGTACTTTGTCGTGAAATCCCTGCATCTCACCGATACACTCTGGTCTTTGATGCTGCCAACGGCAATCAGTGCCTTCAACCTGATCGTACTCAAAAACTTCTTCCAAGCCATTCCGGATGAGTTGGAAGATGCGGCCAAAATCGATGGCTGTAACGACGTCAGTGTTTTGTTCCGTATTGTGTTGCCGCTGTCGATGCCAGCGATGGCTACTTTTTCACTCTTCTATGCCGTAGCACACTGGAACAGTTTCTTCAGTGCCGTCATCTACATCAACGACAGCGAAAAGTGGCCGGTGCAAGTATGGCTGCGTGAAATTGTTATTTTGGCACAAAGCCGAATCGGAGATACAAGCATCGAAGAAACGGAAATTCAGCCGCTTACGATTCGCATGGCCGTTATTGTATTCTCGACCATTCCGATTATGCTGGTCTACCCATTCCTGCAGAAGCATTTTGCCAAGGGAGTGATGCTCGGTTCGGTAAAAGGGTGATTGGTGCAGTGCTTAGTAGAAAGCGCATGACTGAATTGAGAATATGGCTGAATAATCAGAATTGGAAAACCGTAAAATTGCATGGCTCCAGGACTGACCGTAGGACGTTAAGACTGTAATTTCAAAAGGGAGGTTTTCATGAAATGAAAGCAACAAAAAAGAAAGCCGTAGCTGTTCTGAGTACACTGGCTCTGGTGACCGGTTTGCTGGCAGGATGCGGATCAGATGAGGGTCAGGCTGCTGAAGGCGGCGTACAGAATGTATCGATCGCTATTGCGCAGGTGGGTGATGTGCCAAGCAAGGGCAATGATGTACAGAAAAAAATCGAAGAGTACACCAACACCAAACTGGACATCCAGTGGATTCCGGCATCTGCGTACAATGACAAAATTAATGTTATGATCGCCTCCAGCGACATGCCAAAAATCGTGAAGGTGCAGTATAACCCAACGGTGACAAATGCGATGCGGAATGACGTGTTCTGGGAGGTCGGGCCATTGCTGAACGATTACAAAAACCTTTCTGCCCAAAATGGACGTTTCTTTGACAATATCAAGGTTGAAGGGAAAATTTACGGCGTACCGGTATTCTCTGATATTGCCCGGGCAACCGTTATTTACCGTAAGGACTGGTTCGACAAGTTGAATCTGAAAGTACCAACAACACCGGATGAGTGGTACGAAACGATCAAGACATTGTCCACTTCTGATCCGGATGGCGACGGGCAGGCGAATACGTTTGGATTGATGTTATTTAAAAAGTATAACGAGGATCAATATTCCTTTACGACTCGTCTTGGTGTAAGTTTTGGTGCACCGAACAAATGGAAGGTTGAGAAGGATGGCAGTTTTACACCAGAATTCATGACACCGGAATATATGCAGGTGCTGGATCTGCTGAAACGTTTGTACGATGAGAAATTGTTGAACCAGGACTTCGCTGTATTTGATTCAACAGAAGCGGAGAAAAAGTATGATTCCGGCGTTGTTGGCATGCGTGTTGGTGTGGCACAGAACGGTAAAAGCCAGCAGGAACGTCTGTCGAAGAATAACCCGGACGGCGTTGTGGATATTGCCGGTCTGCTCGGGCCGAATGGTGACCGTGTAGCTGGACAGACAGGAAACTCAGGCATTCTGGCTTTCCCGAAAGCAACTGTAAAATCGGAAGAAGAGCTGAAAAGCCTGCTCTCGTTCCTGGATAAACTGATGGATCCGGAGATGGCAACGCTGCTGATGCGTGGTGTGGAAGGCAAACATTACACCAAAGTCGGAGACAACGAAGTGGAAATGAGTGATTTCGATGCCTTCCAGCGTGAAGTAAAGCCATATCGGGATAATTTCCCTTATGTTGATGGTTATAATGTACCTAAACTGAAGGACACCGAGCTGGGAGAAAAAGGAACAGCACTGGTGAAGGAACTGGCAGAACATGCTGTGCCAAACCCTGCTTTGACGTTGTATTCGCCAACCTATGGTGACCGCGGAGCGGATCTGGACCAGGTGATTGCGGATGCGCAAACCAAGTATATTATGGGCAAGATTGATCAAAGCGGCTGGAAAAAAGAAATTGAGAATTGGGCTAAAGCAGGCGGAACCAAAATCCGTGAGGAATATGCTGAGGATTACAAAAAACAGGCTCAATAAGGAGCGAAACCGGAGGTTTGATCATGAAGGAAACGTTACAACATACACCTATGCGCATGGCCGACCAGTTTATGGAGAGTTATCGCAACCACGAGCTGTACGCTACCTGGCATTATGAGAACGGCTGTCTGTTAAAAGCATTGGAAGAGCTGTATGCGCGTACAGGAGAACAGAGATATTTCGATTATATTCAGGAGCTCATGGATCATTTTATTCAGGAAGACGGATCGATTTGTTCTTATACAATTGAGGAATATAATCTGGATCAGATCAACCAGGGAAAATCGTTATTTTTCCTGCTGGAGAAAACGGGTCAGGACAAGTATCGCAAAGCTTCTGAGCTGCTGATGAAGCAGCTGAAAGGGCAGCCGCGCACAAGTGAAGGTGGATTCTGGCACAAGAAGATCTATCCATTCCAAATGTGGCTGGATGGATTGTACATGGCTACACCTTACCTGACCCAATATGGAGCCGTGACTGGTGAAGAGAAGTGGTTCGACAAGGCTGCTCTGCAACTGTTGTTGGTGGAAGCGCGAACGCGTGATCCGCGCAGCGGCTTGCTCTACCACGCATGGGACGAGAGCAAAGAGCAGCGCTGGAGCTCTGGAGAGACAGGATGTTCACCACATGTCTGGAGCCGGGCTGTGGGCTGGTATGTGATGGCGGTTGTAGATACGCTGGATTATCTGCCGGTCGATCATGAGCAGCGTGGACAGATTATCGGTATTTTCGAACGGCTCGCGAATGAACTGATCCATGTACAGGATCAGCAGACCGGTTTGTGGCCGCATCTGCTGGATCAGCCAGGGCGTGAACGGAATTACCTGGAGGCTTCGGGTACCTCGATGTTTGTGTATGCACTGGCTAAGGGCGTGCGTAAAGGATACTTGAGCGGAAAGTTCAAAGCCATTGCAGAAAAAGGATATCAAGGTCTGTTGCAACATCTGCTGCAGACAGATCAGGAAGGCACGCTTTCCCTGACACAGTGCAACGGGGGAGCAGGCCTTGGGGGAACCCCGTATCGTGATGGATCCTATGAGTATTATGTAACCGAATCGATTCGAATCAATGATCCGAAATCGGTTGCTCCGTTTATTTTGGCAGGGGTAGAGATGGAACTGGCATAACGCCGGTTCTTTTTCTCCAAAATGTTATGATAGCGCATACATTTTGGATTTGAAAGACATCTATGATTGAGGAATGAGGGCAAGTTCGCTGAACATTAGTTTTATCCAAAAGGAGAGATGGTTCATGAGTCCAAAAAGTCCAAAAAGTTCAAAGAGTCCTATGTTTCGTGTAGGAAGCTTCGTCATCGTTGGTGCGTTGTCTGCTGGCCTGCTGGCAGGGTGCGGGGGAGAAAAAGCTCCAGCTGCCGGGGAAGGTAAAATGCCCATTTCCATTTCATTGATGCAGGTGGGTGATGTACCCGCCAAGGAAAATGCAATTGAGAAGAAGATCGAGGAATACACAAATACGGATGTAAACGTGCAGTGGATTCCACAGTCGGCGTTCGACGACAAGGTGAATGTCATGGTGGCATCTGGGGAGATGCCAACAATTATGCGTGTCAATTACGTGCCTACAACATTTAACGCGGCTAAGACGGGGCTGTTCTGGGAACTCGGGCCTTATCTGAAGGATTATAAAAACTTGTCGGCTCAGTCAGAGGCACATTTTAATAATATCAAGATTGAGGGCAAAATTTACGGTATTCCTAATTTCCGGGATATTGGCCGGACGGCTATCGTTTATCGGAAAGATTGGTTTGACAAGCTAAAACTGGATATCCCGAAAAACCTGGATGGCTGGTATGAGGTCATGCGTTCAATCCGTAAGGATGACCCGGACGGTAATGGCAAGGAAGATACGTATGGGGCGCTGTTATTCAAAAAGTATAATGAGGGTGTGTCCTCACCGTTGACCCGGATTGCGGTAAGTATTGGCGGCGTTAACAAATGGGGTGTAGACAACGCTGGTAAATTAACACCGGAGTTCCTGACTACTGAATATGTGGATACAATGAAGCTGTTCAAGCGGCTGTTCAATGAAGGGCTGATTAATAGTGACTTCCCTGCACTGGATCCTTCGGATGCGGACAAAAAAATGGATTCAGGTCTCGTTGCGATGAAACTAAACGGTGTTGCCCAGAACGGAAAATCAGCACAGCAACGCCTTACACCTAACGCTCCCGATGGCGTCATTGATGTGGCCCCATTCCAGGGACCAGAGGGCATCCGCATTGCCGGTGAGCCAGGAAACTACGGTATGTTGGTTATTCCAAAAGCATCTGTTACAGATGAAGAGCAGCTCAAAAAGGTACTGACATTCCTGGATAAACTGATGGACGAGGAACTCAGCACGCTGCAACTGCGTGGATTGCTCGATGTGCATTATGCCAAGACTTCTGACGGTAAAACGGAACTGAAGGACTTCGATGCTTATCAGCGTGAGGTCAAACCATATCGTGATAATCTGCTGAGTGTTGAAGGGTACAATGTACCTGAACTTGTCGATGTTCCTATTGGTATGAAAGGTACGAAGATGGCTCGTGAAAATGAACAATATGCAATTGCTAATCCTGCTCTTACTCTCTCTTCGGTAATCTACACGGAGCGTGGCCAAGAACTGGATCAGATGATCTGGGATGCTCAGACCAAGTACATTATGGGTAAGATTGATGATGCTGGCTGGGAGCAAGAAATTGCTAACTGGAGAAAAGCAGGTGGTGACCAGCTGATTACTGAACTGGAAGCTTCGTATAAAGAATTGAACGGGAAATAAATGAGAGTGTAATAAAAAAAAGGTTGTTTTGTGTGAAGGATAGGTTTATTCTATAAAAGAGTTAAAATTCCATAATTTAATAAGTGAGACCACACCTTAAAGCATAAGGCTATGAATCTGCGGATTCATGGCCTTTTTTATGTTTGCGCGCCTAGCCAAGCTAGACACAACTAGCCGGTGAAAGTCCGGTCGAGGTAAGAGCCAAGTCGCCTCGTAGCTGACGGGCAACTGGTGGAGAAATCCTAAGGTTGAAGCTCCGTGACAAAGTAACTTCGTAAGGAAGTGCGAGCAAATCCACAGGCTGTAACATGAAGTGAATCCTGCCGCATCGTTAAAAAGAACCTTTTTTTTTTTAGGACAAGAGGGAGCCGAGTCCTGAGACATTGGGCGAAGGCCATGGAACGCGTGAAGCCCTTGGAAGTGCAGCGCGGAAGAACCCTCCGGTGTAAGGGGAGCGGCATGTGGAGAAAGTTGGGTCTGGAACTAGGGAGACCCTCCCCCGCACGAAGTTTTTTTTTTTCGTAAAGAGCTGACCTATAAGCTGGAAAGGCGAAATGGGAAGCTGCGGGAAGGGAGTCGGAGGGGGACATAGTACCGTGGAAATGAGGACAACACAACCTCATGAAGGGAAGGACCCCTGCTTTTGTTCATGTACTGAAGGAGGTAAGAGTCAGTGAATGCCCAAAAGGCTAACTACACCAAAGTCAAAGCTCGACAACTTCAAAACGTACTATACCTGGCGGCCAAGGAGCATCCGAGGCGCCGGTTTCATACATTATATGACAAGGTTTATCGAGAGGATGTTCTTTGGGAAGCATGGAAACAGGTCAAAGCGAGTGGGGGGAGTGGTGGTGTCGATGGAGTGACACTGGACACCATCGTTCAGACATATGGAGCCGGGCGCTTTGTGGAGGAACTGAGAAATAAGCTGAAAACGGGAACCTACCAGCCCCAGCCTGCAAGACGGAAAGAGATTCCAAAGCCAGATGGGAAGACTCGCCCGCTGGGTATCCCCGTGATTGCGGATCGGGTCGTGCAGATGGCAGCCAAAATGGTGTTGGAACCCCTATTCGAAGCAGACTTCAAGGCGTTCTCCTATGGATTTCGTCCGAAGCGAAGTGCGCATGATGCGATTCGCCATATCCGGCGAGCGGTAAGGAAAGGTGTGTACTGGGTGGTAGACATCGATATTCGAGGATACTTTGACAACATCCCTCATGAAAAGCTGATGCAATTGGTACAGCAGCGCGTCAGCGACAAGCGGATGTTAAAGCTGATTCGTCAATGGCTAAAAGCAGGATTCATGAAAGATGGACAGTGGTACCCTACCGAGATTGGATCGCCACAGGGCGGGGTCATTAGCCCGCTGTTGGCGAACATCTACCTGAACTACCTGGATGCGATCTGGGAAAAGAAGTGTACAGAAATCGGAACCCTGGTGCGCTACGCCGATGACCTGGTGATCCTGTGCAAAACCAAAGAACAAGCCATGCAGGCCATCCACGTGTTGAAGGCCGTGTTCGGAAAACTCGAGCTGGAGATGAACAAGGAGAAGTCAAAGGTGCTGAACCTGTGGGGAGACCAGGAAGGGTTCGACTTTCTGGGGATGCATCACCGGAAAATACCGAAGAAGCTGAAAGGGAACAAAGAAGCCTATGTCTTGCGCAGCTATCCAACAAGAAAAGCGATGAAGACCATGAGGCAAAGAGTCAAAGAAATCACCGAGCCGAGGAATCGTCTGTATTGGACGATGAACCAGATGATCCTAGAACTCAACCCGAAAATACAGGGCTGGAAGAACTACTATGGACTGGATGTCTTTGCGACCAAGTTTCTGAATAAAATCGACTGGTATATCCGAAGACGACTAACCCTGTTCTGGAACAAAAAACGAAACCGACGCCATAAGCACAGCAAGTCCCGGCAGGCAGCAACAACGGCTGAACTGGCAGGACTAAAGAAACTGGCTGGATGAAAAAAAAAAAAAAATCCGTAATGCCACAGGAAGAAGAGCATCGGAAAGCCGTATGAGGGAAAACCTCACGTACGGTTTGATGAGGGGGAGCTGGAAAAGTAAAAAGAGGGTCTACGCCCTCCGATGAAATTTCAGTTTCCTACTCTACTTAGGATGAAAATTAGGTCTTTGGAAGGAGGGGTACTCACCTTAGGATCATGGGGAGATATGAAAATGATACCAAAATACTAGAAAAACATGTTAGAATATTGATTAATATTCCAAATTTAGGTTTAGTGATTTAGTTTGTGAAGAAGTAATCATAGTGAGCAAATCAAGCATCCCCACACTAAGGTACATAGGAGCGTGAACAGATTGAACATGGAACAAGTAATTCAAGGGAAGAAGAAAAGAAGATTCGTTTATATGATTAGGCTGTTAATAGCAACTGCGGTGGCTGGTACATGTTTTTCTTTTGGAATGGGGTCTGGGCAGTGGACGACGACAGTAGTTAGTGCTGCAGGAACGAGAGATAGCGCAGTGAGTCGGTTCAGCGATATCAAAGGGCACTGGGCTCAGGCAACGATTGCAAAAGCATATGAGAAAAATTTGATTTCCGGCTATCAGGATGGCACTTTCCGCCCGAACGGTAAGATCACTCGCGGGGAATATGCAGCAATACTAGCTCGCGCGACCAGAATTGAGAACGTTCAGGGGCAGGAACAGGTTTCCTTCACCGATCTTCAGGGGCATTGGTCTGAACCAGCAGTGCGTCAACTGGTTGCACAAGGTTTTATTGACACTGGTGATTATACAGGTGGCTTTAAGCCTAATACCGAGCTGACACGTTATGAGATGATGAAGTGGATTGCAAACGGACTGAGCAAGTCGGACAGCAGTTTTCAAGATGCTTTTAATGATACGAAAAACACTTTACTGCCTACACCGGAAGTGAATCGCGGAACAATCCGTAATGAACAGATTCCGTATCTTGCTCTAGTGCGTGGAACAGGCATTGTAGGTGGATTTCAGGATGGTACATTAAAACCGGCAGATCCGACGACTCGTGCAGAGGTTTCCGCTATTTTGCTTCGCTACATGGACGTGGAAGGCACGAATGCTTCAAAGTACAGTGACTTGAATGAGCTGCGAGAGGTAGGCACGACAGGTACGAATTTAACGACGATAAGTAATTATAAGTATAGCTCTGGATCTGTCATGATCTCAGATTTATCAGGTGCTGATATTAGTCTTAGTAACAAGTCTGGAATATTACAAATTCATCGGCTTATCGTTGTGGATGCGAACCGAAGTACACCAAGAGGCATATACACCAAACTTTTTATGCCAGAAAAGTACGCGAGCGGTTCTTATAGGACTTTTGCAGATATCTCCTTCACATCTGTTTTAGAAAAATCTAATTTAATCACATTCAACAAGGGGATGCCAAATTCATTAATACAATTTAATCGTCTTAATTTGGATTTGGCTAAAAAACAAGATAATGAAACAATTCCTATGGATTCAGGAGAACTTCTAAAAAAGGGGATTCAAAAAAGATTTTGGGTTACTTCAACCCTAAGAAATACTTCATGGTCATATTTTTTGAAATCAGACCATAAAGGAGAATTTAAAATCCAAAGGTAGTTTTTAGGATGGTGATTAAAGTGATATGAGAAAAGTGAAATATTATTTTTGGGCTGTAATGTTTGGGTTATCTGTCTTACAAATTACAATGTTAATTTTGACTCCTCTATCATTAAATGTAGTTAATGCTGCTGCGAATGAATATGGTTCTAAAAAAATGAAGAGTCCCCAGAAAGTAATAATACTAGCTACTCCTACTGTGGGGAATCCGGGAGTGTATTGGTACCAAGAGAATAATGGGAAATTCAGGGCTGACCATTCAGGAGGCCCAACTTATGCCAATAATGAAGGGAGTTGTTCAAATCCATTTCCTGCCGCTAAGGAGGTTCCCGATAGTGTGGACTTTAGTAAATGGCCACCAACAAACTGGCCAGATTATAATCTCACAAGAATTGATGATTCTAATGTTTATAATGTACGTATTCATGATATTAATTATCAAGGAAGAGCAAATCAAGATTCATATACTGGAGTAGGAGATATTAAATCGCCGTTTACCTCAACAATTGTTGCTATAAAGACTATCACTGGAGGAAACCACGTACCAACTGAGCATAAGAAATTTGATAATGGTGGGAGAACAAATGATGGATGTCCCAAATATAATGTTGCCTATAATACTCCCATGGACATCATTTGGGAAGGCGATCTGATTGAAGAAAAAGAGATTGATGTAACACCTGATGCTACCCTGACCATTGGCCAGACCAAGCAGATGGTAGCCAAAGTCAAGACTAAAGGCTATGGCTCAACAGTTTGGACTGAGGGGGTTGATGTGTCTGGGAGAGAGACAGAGATTAAATGGTTTTCTTCAGACGAGACGGTGGCAAGTGTTGATCTAAAGACAGGGATGTTAAAAGCGGAAAGCCCAGGAACGGTTACGGTACGTGGGATTTGGAACAATGGCACATACTTGATCTCGGATACAGCTACCATTACCGTAACGTCTGAGCCGGGACTTGTGGTGAACTTGCCAAATGCTTGTAAGTCCACCACGACACCACTGCAGGCGGAGGTAGTTCTTACCAAAGCGGATCGAAGTGTTCATAAACTCACGGTTCACCCTAAATTGACTTGGCACAGTTCGAATCCTGCGGTAGCGACAATTGGTACTGATGGCAAGTTGACAACCAAAGGCATCATAGGCCGCACTGTGATCAAGGCTCATTTCCTGGATATCACTCAGGGTATAGATGAGCAAGCTACTCAAGAACTTGAGGTCAAAGATTGTTCTAATGGTGGGGATGGAGGAGACCCGGGTGGCGAAAATCCGGGCGGTGATCCGCCGAATGGCTGTTCTGTGAGCATTAGTCCGCCGAGTCGAGGCACGGTGATGGAGGCTAAAATGATGGATTCCTCAGTTCGAGGTGTACTCAAAGCAGACAATCGAGGGGCTGAAAAGTTTGATGTCACTCAAGGTATTCCAACGTCGGAAAACTTGTATGCAAACGTTATGACCAAGGGTTACCTGTTTCAGCACCGATGGGTGAACATGACGGGCACAGTGACCTATACTGTCCAAGTCAAGAAGATGTACCACAAAACGTGGACAATTCCAGGACGCCCTTCTCGTGGTGAGGGAGATCCAGGCACACAACCAGAGCCGAAAGAACGTGATGTATCGGGAGATCAAACGATGCGAGTAACAAGGGGGTATAGCTACTGGCAGATTGATAACCTGGAGGTCTATAAACTAAATGGGGCCAACGTGTCTAACTATGCGCTGGGTGGTTACGGAGGCATGGTTACTCTGACACCGAATTCATACACATCTCCAACAGTACGATCAATGACAGACACGGCGGTGCAGACACATGTAAAACCTGCACCATGCCGAGAGATTGATTTAGGTACCCAAAATGTCCCGGGTGGTTCAACTGAACCCTCTACGCCGAGTGAGACTTCCCTTTTTCAAGCCAGGGCTGAAGCCGAAGTTGGAGAAAACACTGTCACTAATGACAAGGTGATTTTTAATGGCACAACCATTATGGATCCGGGTCCAGCTCAGAAAGAAACTCTTAGACCAGGATTGATTCCACAGCCCAATATGGTCGGTGACCATGTGTTGTATCGGAACGGATTGACGATCCAGAACACATTGATCAATAAAGCCGATCAGCCGACCACAGGTGAAGTGAACTACGGACTACTTCCCGAAAACGTTAATGGCGGGCAGGATCAGCGCTTTCCGATTTCAGGGATCAATTCGGTCACGGTACATACACCTGTGGTTAACTATGCCTGGGTATCGGATGACCAGCCGCATAATCAGAAAACGGCGCCAGATCCCACTCGAGCGGCATTGATTCTGGAACGTCCATTCCAGGTGCGCATCCCCACGTCAGGAAAACATCTGGATGCATCTCGTTATCCGGGGTACGGAAATCGCGATTACGCCAAATATTTTCGCAGTAAACAGGTGCGTTTTCCGTTCGATGTCTACACAGATGGTAAAAGTAACTTTGTTCCAGCCAATAGCTGGATTGATATTCCGGTCAATCAGCTGGACACCTCTTTTGTGCTTCCCGTGTGGATTGATGAAGGAAAATATCAGATCGAGTTCCGTAACATGGCAGAAAATGCCCCCTTGCCGTTCACAGAGCAACCAGATGCCAATACAGATCTGACGCATCATGTTGCTGTGGATACTGTAGCCGTGGAGGTCATTGGGAGATTGTACGACTTTCAAATCACGGATATCGCAGACTACAACTGGGAGAATGTGTTTCGCAAAAGGAAGGGCAGCCCGGAGCCTAAGGGAGTTAGCTACTGGACAGGAATACACGGAATTGACGGGGAGCCACGGGGCAACTTGGCTCCGTATGTTTTGCCGATTCGTCCAGGTAGCCATCCCGTGCAGGGATTTCGTAATGCTGCCGTGAAGACAGGTTACCACTTCAAGTTTGATGTAAAGACCAAGGGTAATATGTTTGGTAAACAGGACGGTATCCGAATCACACCCACTTTCTTTTTTGTAAGTAAAGACGGGACCAAGAGACAGGAAGTGGATCTGTATTATCATCGTGGACGAGAGCAACTTATTCGTATTGGATCTGCACAAGACATGGAGAAACGTTATGTTATCTTGAACGCAAGGCTACGTAACGTACCTGGAACGGAACTTGGCGATACAGCACGTTACGAGTACTTTCATGAATGGACGGCGGATGAACGCAAGTTGTATACGCTGGAACAGGCTATGGTTCGGTTCGTGACCCAGAACTCGCATCGTAAAACCTGGGCGGGGCGGTACGACTGGATGATTCTCCCGTCACAGATTCGCACACTCATCGGCCCGAAAACGGACCTTCCTTCCGGGGTGAATATAGACCGGGCAAATGCCGCCATACAGCGCTGGTACGGAGAATATAGTCTGCCAGCTGATGTATATGCCATTCCCAAAGGCACGAATCTGGAGCGGTTGGCACGCGAAACTCGGCTGGATGATAAGGCCCCTGTATTCCTGCATGATGGATATATCGTCGTGAATTTTAATCTGGAATCGTTGCAAAATGGCAATACACTGGCACCACATCTGCAATATATCCACGGAGCGTTAATGAATCAATGGAAATTGGAGGGCTTTAACGCGAGTCCTGTGGATGAGCAGGGGATAAGATGGCCAATTAGAGACGGAGATGTGGTGTGGTATCATGCGGATCAATCCAGCCGTGATGATTTTCAATCTCAGGTGCCACACTAAAGAGGGGAAATAGGAATAAATGGGGTTTTAAAAATAGAAGGATCATCCTCAATGTGAAGCAGCTGTGATGTGATTCGGCATCAGGGTTGCTTCTTTTTTGCGTGAGTAAATTATGCTTGACCCGAGGAACGGGTATAAAGGTAAGGAGCATTTGTTTTTTTATACACATTACAGACCCGCTACGCCTTCCATTCATGATCACACTACAACCACACTACGCTCATCGAGAGGGGAAACGTTATGATCGACGATGTTCAGAAACAACAAATAGCCGAGGGAACGAACACATCCATAATTAAAAGCACATATGAAGAAAGAGATCTGGGTGTTACCACTGAATCGAATATCAGTTATTTCAAGGTTTGGTCTCCAACTGCTATTCAGATGGAACTTCTTCTGTATCCGCCTCACACAGGTGGAGATCCCGATCACATATCGAATCAAGTGGAGCGGGAGTCCCTGCTCATGCAGTGTGATGAACAGGATGTGTGGGTTCTAAATGTGCAGAGGAAATTAAGAGGTTATCGTTACATGTTCAAGCCAACCTTTGCCGATGGAACTTCAAGGATCGCAGTTGATCCTTACGCACGGGCTGTAACCATGAACGGAGAAATGGGTGTTATCGTGAATCTGGAGGAGACTCACCCTGAAGGATGGCAGCAGGATGTGCGACCGAAATTAGATCATCCTACCGATGCTGTCCTGTATGAGCTGCATGTCCGGGATTTCTCCATTCATCCTTCTTCTGGCATCACCAATAAAGGGAAGTACCTGGCGTTCACGGAAACGGGGCTACGTGACGCTGCAGGTAATACGCTGGGGATCGATCATTTGGCTGAACTGGGTATCACCCATGTGCATCTGCTGCCTGTATTTGATTTTGCTACGGTAGATGAGTCCACTGTGGATCAGGATCCGAAGGATGCCTCCAACTATAACTGGGGTTACGATCCGTTGCATTACAATGTACCAGAAGGTTCCTATGCAACACGCGCCGATGATCCTGAGAGGCGAATCCGCGAATTCAAATCCATGATCCTGGCACTTCATTGTAAAGGGATAGGTGTCATTATGGACGTAGTATATAACCATACGTTTGATACGGAGCATAGCTCGTTTGAAAAACTGGTTCCCGGGTACTATTATCGTCATAATGCAGACGGAACGTATAGTAACGGTTCAGGAACAGGCAATGAAGTGGCAACAGAACGAAGCATGGTTCGTAAATTTATTATCGATTCGGTGCGCTTCTGGGCAGAGGAGTATCATATGGATGGTTTCCGGTTTGATCTGATGGGGCTGATCGATGTTACTACAATGAAACAGCTTGCATCGGAGCTTCATTCTCAGGTATCCCCTTCCATCTTGTTATACGGCGAACCTTGGGCTGCGATGGAATCTCCTCTGGGAGAGGAAATGACTCTGAAGGGAACACAGCGTGGAGTAGGATTTGCGGTGTTCAACGATCATTTTCGCGGTGTCATTAAAGGCGACAGTGATGGAGATGGCAAAGGATTTGCAACAGGTGAAGATGGGAAGGAAAATGAGTTGTGGACAGGCGTGCAAGGGTCTATTCAAGATTTTACGGAAGGGCCTGCTGAGACGATTAACTATGTAACTGTACATGACAATCTCAATCTGTGGGATAAGGTGGCACGGACGCAAGGGTTGCAAGATATGCTGGGCTTTTTTGACTATAACGAGGATGGAAGTCTTCGTGGGTTCGATCATGTGGAAGAGGCTGTTCGAGAGGCCGATCCTTATATTCAGATAGATCCAGATCATGTGCTTGAGAACGAGACAGTTAGACGCTGCCTGCTTGCTAATGGTATTGTGCTGACTTCGCAAGGTATTCCGCTAATTGCGGCCGGGGATGAGTTGCTGCGCAGCAAATTCGGGGATATCAACAGCCATGAGAGTGGAGATGTAGTTAACGCGATTCATTGGGATCAAAAACAGCGTTTCCAGCCGGTGTTTGACTATTATCGTGGTCTGATTCGCATGCGTCGGGAGCATCCAGCCTTTCGTCTGCGTACACGCGAAGCGATAGAGAAGCATGTTCGTCTTTTGCAAAAAGAAAAAGGACTGCTTGCATACGAGCTACAAGGTGCGACTGTTGATGTTGATGATGCATGGCAACGGATTATCGTGATCTATAACGCTAGCAGAGAATCTCATGTGGTATCTATCCCCTCAGGCACATGGGAAGTTGTTGTTGAAGATGGACGGGCTGGTGTGAATTCGCTCCGCACGATTGAGGGCATAGAGAACAGCCAGAACATCCACGACAACAGGAACGTTCAGAGCAGCAAGAAAAATCAGAGCAGCGAGAACAATCGTGACAATAATAAAACCCAAGTAGAGGTCAAAATGTTATCCATGACCGTGCTGCATTCACGATCCTGAAGAGATAGCCAGTGGTGAAATTACCAGGTCAAAAATCATACAGTCTAACACTCTCTTTGATGTTAAAAGGGAGTGTTTTTTTGATTTCACAGGTACATACGCTGTCAACCACAGCGCTTGTTTACATATGATAGATGAAAGCGATCGCTCATCGAATGCCTCGCTCTAACCGATATTTTTAAGTACAGACAACCCCGGGTTGACAAATGGCGTCCCGCTTCGTAACATCGGGACAATACGAATTTAAAGGATATAAAGGCGGTGGGACGATGCCCGAATGGACTTCTTTTTGTTATGAAGGCAACGATCTTGGCTTAACTTATACTTGTGCTGCAAGTACGTTTAAAGTATGGGCACCTACAGCACAGCTGGTGAATATACTCATTTTCGAAAATGAGGGAGAGTATAATGCTCTTGGCAATGTAACCAATCATGAGGATGGTCAGGCGTATGCGATGACACGAGATACAGAAGGTATCTGGCAACTTACGCTTTCGGGTGACTGGGCAGGACACTTTTATATGTATCACATCGTTCATGAGGATCAGCGGGTAGAAGTCGCAGGAGACCCTTATGCCAAAGCAGTTACAGCCAATGGGCAACGGACGGCGATCATTGACCTGGAGACAACCGATCCAGAGGGTTGGGATCAGGATGTGAAGCCCTCTTTTGTACATCCGGTTGATGCGATCATCTATGAACTTCATGTACGAGATTTCTCTTCTGATCCGCAGGCTGAACTGCCGTACAAAGGCAAATATCTGGCTTTTACAGCTACTGGACTTACGGATGGGGCGGGCAACCGAATCGGCATCGATCATTTAGCTGAACTCGGGATTACCCATGTACATTTGCTTCCTGTAGCCGATTTTCAGACGGTGAACGAACTGACAACTTCGAATGCAGATTCGACGGTCAAAACACCATACAACTGGGGCTATGATCCGCAGCATTACAATGTTCCGGAAGGTTCTTATGCGACGAATCCGCGGGATCCTGCTGTTCGCATCCGTGAATTCAAATCGATGATCCAGTCACTGCACAGACAAGGCATCCGTGTTGTCCTTGATGTCGTCTACAACCATACCTACAGCGTGGAAAAAGGCCCTTTTGAACGGATCGTTCCAGGTTATTTTTACCGTTATTATGAGGATGGTACCCTCAGCAATGGTTCGGGTGTAGGCAATGAATTGGCAACAGAGCGCCCCATGGTACGAAAATATATTCTGGATTCCTTGCGCTTTTGGGCTGAGGAATATCATATCGATGGATTCCGGTTTGATCTGATGGCATTGATCGATCAGGACACCATGAGTGAACTCACCCGTGAGTTAAGAGAGCAGATTGATCCTGCCTTTCTGATCTATGGAGAGCCGTGGATGGGAGGCAACTCGCCGCTGGATCGTCAAACACTCAAAGGAACGCAGAGGGACAAGGGATTTGCGGTATTCAATGACCATTTTCGCAGTGCCATTAAAGGGGACAGTGACGGCAGCAGCAGAGGATTCATCACGGGTGCCGAAGGTCAAGAGTATGAAATTGGCAAAGGGGTAGCGGGAGCGCTGGATGACTTCGCCTCTTCCCCGGCAGAAACCGTTAATTATGTTACAGCTCATGATAATCTCAATCTGTGGGACAAAATCGCAACATCCCTCCATCTTCGCCATGATCTGGGCTTTCCCGTATGGAAAGACGGACAGCCCGTGGAGGGTGGTAGTGCCGAGTCTGCGGTTAAAGCCGCAAATCCATATCGATATGTAGATGAAACGCATGTGATGCATAATGAATTGGTTCGCCGCTCGCTGCTGTCATCGGGCATACTACTCACTTCACAAGGGATACCATTTCTGCATGCCGGGGATGAGATGTTAAGATCCAAGACTGGGGATCATAACAGTTATCGAAGCGGTGATGCGGTAAATACGATCACTTGGGCAAATAAAGCCCGTTTCAGACCTGTATTCGACTATTATCGCGGACTGATCCACTTGCGGCGTACCCATCCAGCGTTTCGCATGACGGAGGCGGAACAGGTTCGCAGACATCTTCGCTTCATTCGGATGGACGGAAATGTCGTCGCTTATATGCTGGAGCATGGGGCGAATGGGGATTCCTGGAATCGAATTATCGTTATCTATAACGGCTCGGATGAATCCCGGTCCATACACTTGGATGAGGGTGAATGGAAGGTTGTCGTAAATCATCATTCGGCTGGAACAGACGTGGTTGAGACCGTAACCGGAGAGGTTCAGGTGGAACGTTGGTCGCTTATGGTTTTATATGATATGGAGCGTGCTGTTGAGACCGATCCTGCTTTGCTGGAGATCGCTCTTCCGCGCCGGGTATTCGCTCCGCAGGAGACTTCTCTGCTGCGAGTTACGGTGAGGGATCATATCGGCAATGTTCTGGAAAATATACCAGTGGTGTGGAGATCATCCAATCCAGATATTGTTGCTATAGAAGAAGATGGTACCATCCACACGTTGAACCGAGGGGAAGTTACGATCACGGCAAGTGTCGGTTCACTTACAACGTCGTGTAACGTTCAGGTAGACGTCCGGTATGCTGAGCGAATCGAAATCGTAGGGGAGCCTGTGCTGTATACCACTCGAATTAGTCGTTTTCGTGCGCTTGTGCTGGATCAATACGGGCAGCCGCTTACAGATGCCCATATCCGCTGGAATTCTTTGCATTCAGATATAGCGGTCGTAAGTCAAGCTGGTATTGTAAGGGCATTAACAACGGGTAAATCGCTAATTATCGCTGAAGTGGGTAACATTCGGGCAACTTATGCAATCACCGTTCATAGACATATGTCACGAACCGTGACGATCCGTTACGAGCGAACGGATCACTGCTACGATGGCTGGGATGTATGGGTGTGGGGAACCGGTATGGAGGACGGAGCCGTTCGCTTGGAGCGGGTAGGCAATTTTGCAGAAGCTCGGTTCCGCGTTGCTCCGGGTTTGCATCATCTCGGTTTTATCATCAGGTTGCACGAGTGGGAGGCCAAGGATACTTGCGGAGATCGCTATGTGGATATCATACCTGAAGATAGTGACGTACAGATTATCGTGCAAAGTGGGTCAGATACGATGCAGATAGTACGAGAAAATCGTGAAACGGATGATCTGAACAGTGCTTAGAACATGATGTTCCGTACGCTTATGACAGGGAATTAAGCTTAACATTTGATAGCACCACCACTCTTACAGCCGGAAGGAATTCCGGCTGTTTTGGTGTGCCCTGAATCAGATGGAATGACAAAAAAAGGTTATAAATATCCATGTTTATGTTTTAGAAACTGGATCATTGGGGTAAATATAGATATGGCCCAACATATGGTCTCAGAAAAAAGACCGTTTCGGTCTACGAGAGAAGCCGCAGAGCTTGCCAACAAATTCAAAGTAGGGATCCCTTGAAGGAGGATGTTCAATCATGAAATCCAACGGAAAAATGGCTCAACTTACAGCAACGCCAAGAACGGAAAAGAAAGGTGCAGCACTGCGCCTGTTAAGACAAGGTGGACGAGTTCCTGCTGTAGTATACGGACCGGGACAAGAAGGTGCCGCCATACATGTGGATGAAAAAGAAATGCTGAAAGTAGCTCGTACAGGCCGCTCCGAGATGTTTAATCTTAATGTGGAGGGTGGCAAAACCGTGCCTGTGCTGATCAAGGATCAGCAGGAACGTAATGGACGTTTGTTACACGTAGACTTTTTGCAGATTTCAAAAAACAAACCCATCAGTGTTAGCGTATCGATTGATTTCCAAGGTACTGCTGCGGGTTCCAAAGCCGGCGGTGTATTCCAGACACAGGAAACGCAACTGGAAGTTGAAGGTTTGCCGGCAGATCTGCCAACATCAATTGCGGTTGACGTCAGCGCTCTGGAAATCGGCGATCGCTTGACGGCAGGTGACATTAAACTGGATAAAGGTTTGACACTGGTTACGTCACCAGACTCCATCGTTGCTTCGGTAATGCCACCGCAGGCTGTTGAAGAGGAACCAAGTGCTTCTGCTGATGATGCAGCACCGGAAGCAGCAGACGGTCAATCTGCAGAAGAATAGGCGAACGCTGGAATCCAGAAGATTCCTTACAAAGCATGTCCAAGCTCAGTCCACTCCTTGTGGACTGAGCTTTTTCCGATAATGAAGATGAAGTTAGCTGGAAAACGTACTGATTAGCTCATGGTTACATATGAATACTCGAAAATGTATGGTTCATTGGATTCAAGGTCGTATTTGTGGTACAACGTGGAGATAGATGAAAAAGAAAAGAAAGCAGGTTTGCGATATGTTTGACCCTACTGTGTACGATAATTTAAAAGTAGCCTTCGAGAATTATCTATATGACCTGGACAATCTGGATGAGAGTATTCACATTACCCATCGCCGGGATCAATTAGAAATGGCAAGCATGTCCCGTGAATTCACCTTACGGTTCTGCCTGAGAGATCATGCTGCCATAACTGCTGAAGTGGTGCTGAAAAGCTCGCTGGAAGCAATTGCGGCAGAGATTCTGGAGATGCCAGACAGCCATCCGGGCTGCGCATTGGAACTTCGTTTTGGATTGGTGACGAAGGAACCGGACTCACGTTGTCTCGACATCCAGCAGATGATGCAGGAAAATTGGCCTGATCAGCGGGTAGTGCAATATATCCACTATATTTTTGGAGAAAACCCGATATCATTCAACGTTTCCGCCAGCGTTTATTTTGAGCGGCACGTGAATGAGGAGCAGATGCACGATATTCCGGCATTATGTGATCATATGGTTCATGCGCTGAACAAATTAATAATGATGCACGAATAAACACGTAAGAGTTTAATAAGTTGAATAGACGTTGTGAGCCTTGTCTCTTTTGAAGAGCAGGGCTTTTTTTGTAATTATTTTAGGTATTTGTATAGGCTTTCAGGCTTAGGAAAATCAGAATTTGGGTTATTAATTTACGCAAGCAAGTAAGAAAAGGTATATTTAGAGAGGGGAAAAGTTCAATTGGACTATAAATAAAAGGTGAAATTGCGAAATATAATTTGGGACTAAAGATTTAGTTATGAACTAAAGGAACTAGTTTTCCTTGCCGATAAAATATCGAAGGGGAGAAACTACATGACAGAGAAATTAATTCGTCTGCTGCGTATACTTCAGGCTATACAAGCTAATCCCGGAATCTCAGCGAAAGAATTGGCGCTGAAATGTGGTACAACGGTGCGCACAATTTATCGCGATCTCCGGATTTTGGACAGGGTTGCTCCCATTATGAACGAAGGATATGGAAAAGGTTATCGATTTATTGGTGAGTTTGCCATGTATCCTTTAGATTTTACCGAACAGGAGGCCATGCTCTTCTGTATGCTTCCGGCCTTAGTTGATACATCGAAATTACCTGTTGAATTCGATTCAGCTTTTGATAAGGTCATATCGGCACATACCAAATTAAAAACAAGGAACAGTGAAATTGTGGAAAATATTGCAGGCATTATTCGGATGGGGATACCTGCTTACCGTGAAGAGGGAAAAGACCCCAACTTGTTAATTCCCATTATCGAAGCGATTTTAGATGGACAGACGATCCAGGCTCATTATCATACGCTCACCGATAACGAAATTACGGTTCGGCATATAGACCCTTATTATCTCGTACCCCGTGACCAACGTTTTTATCTGATAGGGTACTGTCATCTACAGCAGAGAGTTCGCTTGTTTCGCATCAGCCGTTTTCTGGATGTTATACGTACTAATACTGTATTTGATATGGGTGACTTCAATATAACCCAATATATGAAAAATACATGGTCTGTTGTCCGAGGGGACGAACATATTCATTTTAAGGTGAGATTTTCTGAAAAAGTTGCCCCCTACATAAAGGAAGAAGAGATGTTTGTTCGTCCACGCATGACAGATCTTGCGGATGGTGGATTGTTATTTGAGGTAACCTTGAATAGCAGCCGTGAATTTTTACAATGGTTGTACCAGTTCGGTCCTGAAGCTGAGGTGCTTGAGCCTCGTGAGTACCGGAGAGAGATACGTAAACAACTTTTAACATGGCTGGAGCACTATGAAGATGAAAAGGCTTTATAGCCATACATCAAGAAATATGGTTTGGAAAAGGAGTATAGGTATGAGTATCAAAATTTTTGCCGCAATGATGGGCTTGGAAAACTATCACGGAGCACAGGCTCTACATGTGGGGGATACACTGTATCTTGTAAAAGACCCGGATAATCGCTTGGATCATCAAGCTATTAAAGTGGTTATACCCCCAATAGGTGAGGTGGGTTATATCGTAAACGAGGCCGGGAAGGTTCCCCATGGCTGTTGGACCGGAGCAGGTTTCTATGATGCTTTCTATCAACAAACCTGTGCCAAAGTGAGATTTATGATGAAGGATACGGTCATTGTTGAACTGATTGAAATAACGCATGTTCCTGTATCACAGATGGACTCTATTATTGCGGAATGGCAGTTCCGTGAGAAAGCCTGATCAGGAAAAAAAAGGCTCATGGACGGATGAGCCTTGTATACGCAGCCTCTAAATACAAGGCGGTTCTTGCCCAGCTGAATTGCGCACTCGCAGTTTCACGGCCACTTTTTCCCATGGATTGCACAAGATCTGGGCAGGTAGCCAGCCGATACAAGGATGAAGCAAACTGCTGAGGCTGCTTGTATTCGGATATCAAGTATCCGTTCATTTCCGAATGGATAATCTCGCGAATACCACCATTATCCGAAGCGATTACAGGAATGCCGGAAGCCATAGCCTCTACATTCACCAGGCCAAACGCCTCATGGTTCTGTGAAGGGCAGACCAGGCAGTCGACACTTCGATAGAGCTGATCGATCTGCTCATGATTCATCTGCCCCAGAAAGGCAGCATATACGTTATGTTTCTGTGTCAGTTTACGTAGTGAGCGCACATATCGTGAAGGGCCCTTGCCTGCAATAACCAGCTGAACAGGTACCTGCTTCTGTACGAGAGCAACAGCGCGAATGAGAACATCTACTCCTTTGCCAGGAATGACTCTGCCTGTATACAGGACAGTGAAACCTTCAGTGATTCCAAACCTTTTACGCAAGTGAAGCCGCTCCTCACTGCTGGAGAGCGGCCGGAATCGTTCAAGATCAGTACCTAGTGGTACAACGTTCAACCGTTTCTTCACGGCAGGAAAACGGCGGCTGAGTCTGTGTTTTAACGATTGACTGTTCACAGCGATACAATCCGCCTTTTTTAGCATAGCCAGCTTCCGGGGGCCGGGCTGAGCGAAGGTGAGTGAGTGGAGGTAAAGGACAACAGGTGTTTGAGGAAAGGCTTGTTTAATAATCGCCATGCTGTAAGGTCTGTTATCCACTTGAATGACATCAACATCAAGTGTCCGTAGCAAACGAATAGCTTCACCTGTGTAGCCTGCAACACTTGATGCGGGGATTCGCTGAATTGTAATACGGTCAATCTGTTCAAGCACTGGTAAACCATGTACTGCACGACTTATAATGGTTACCTGATGACGGCGGGCAAGTTCGTGTGCAATACCTAATATACAGATTTCCACTGAACCATTGCCGGGCAGAGGCAATTTTTCTGGTGCAACCAGGGCAATTTTCATGAATCCGCTCCTCCTTGTCCGACATCAGTAACGCCCCATTTCAAGCATTGTATGTTAGAGAAGGAGTTTTGGCTCCTGTGAGACGTATATATTGGTTCATCAGATGGTTCATGGAATTATTCTACTGCCGGACTGCATGAGGATCGAGACTGCTTTTGTGATATACTGTACAGGATACAACAAGCGGTTATTGCATAGAAACAGGAGGAAGATGATGTTACGTTCAATGCTGGGTCGTTTCCGGCTAATGTTATGGTTACAAGGGATTTCATATGTATTGTTGTTGTTCGTAGCCTTTCCCCTTCGGGATGCGGGTGTTATGCCTCAGGCGGTTACTTGGTTTGGCAACCTGTATGGTTTTCTATTCCTGATGTACCTTTTGTTTATGGTGTCTTTATATACGGTTCAGAAGTGGCGTCTGCGCCGTCCCATTGCGCTGTTCTTCATTTCTTTTATACCGCTGGGCAATATGATTTACGATTTTTTTGTATTTCGAAAAATAGCCCGTGAATCCGTAAATAAAGCTTGACTTTATTTTATGGTATGAAATATGATGTATACAGGTTATTCATCGGTATCAACTAAAACTACATATTCCTGTTAAAGGGGAGTAGCTTTTACAGTAAAGTCGTCAATTCGGGATTTCATCCCCGGCTTTATTGGCAGCAATTTGTTGTTAGCGAGACCTTTACCAAGTATTCATGCTCGGTAAAGGTTTCTTTTTGTGGTTAAAAAAGGATCTTTACCAGTAATGGTAAAGATCCTTTTTTTTGTACATCATAAGCATATTAAGGAGGAGTTAATGTTGGAACCAGCACTATTATTAGAATATGGGTGGGTGCTTTTAGTCTTGGTTGTCCTTGAAGGATTACTGGCAGCAGATAATGCACTGGTACTCGCAATTATGGTTAAACATTTACCTGAGGAAAAGCGTAAAAAAGCTTTGTTTTATGGTCTGATGGGTGCATTTATTTTCCGTCTCGGGTCGTTGTTCCTGATCTCATTTCTCGTGGATGTGTGGCAGGTTCAAGCGATCGGAGCACTGTATCTTCTGTACATCTCGATAAACCATATCGTCAAAAAAGTGTTGAGTGGCCGAAATAAAACAGATGAAGCAGCTGACGATGCTCCCAAAAAACCGAAGAAACAATCCGGTTTCTGGATGACCGTATTTAAGGTTGAAGTCGCGGATATTGCTTTTGCAGTAGACTCGATATTAGCAGCGGTTGCCCTGGCGGTTGCTTTGCCTCCAAGCGGCTTGCCGCCAATTGGCGGCCTGGATGGTGGACAGTTCATTGTCATTTTCCTCGGCGGTTTTATCGGGCTTGTCATCATGCGTTTCGCAGCATCATTTTTCGTGAAATTACTTCATTCCCGTCCGGGTCTTGAAGTTGCTGCTTTTGTGATTGTAGGTTGGGTAGGGGTTAAATTGTCCGTAATCACGCTTGCGCACCCTTCATTGGCTGTTCTGGATGAGCATTTCCCGGAAAATAAAATATGGAAATTTGGTTTCTATATTGTGTTAATCACGATTGCTCTATGTGGATGGTTCCTTTCATCCAAAGTGCCTGAAAAGGAAGATGAGAATCCTGTGGAAGAACTGCAAGAGCAGGCTAAGCACTAAGGATTCAAAGATTAGAATGCTGTCATGTAACATGACAAGATACAGCAGTGAATAACCGTTAAAAAGTAGACAAAACAGGAGGTTGTCCCCGGACAACCTCCTGTTTTGTCTAATCCGTTATAACGTTTGTCTTCTTTAATTTCCAAGAAAAGGGTTGACATCATAAAAGATGTAGCCTTAATATATACATATCAAGTAAGAAGGGAGGCCGAGAGACATGACGTTAGGTTATGAATTGAATCTAAGACACAGAAGCATTGACACAATTGTATATCCGGCTCATCGTCTTTTTGGCCTCATACGGTCGACATAAGAGAACGGGCATATTGTTTGTAGATCACAACTGAGCGTAACATGTGATGTCTATAAGTAATATGCGTTCTTCGCGATATCAAGCGATGGATGACATACACAAATTCCGTTTGTGTTGTTATCCGTTATTGTCATGTAGTAGAAGCCATGGGCGATGAGTCCATGGCTTTTTATGTTTTGATAAAACAACAAGCAGCAAACCGAATTTGCTGAACGACTAGGAAGGAACTACACTTATATATGAATAACAAATGGAATGGTTTTGAGAGCTTGAACGAAATGATCGGGGGGTATCGCCATCAAGTTAAATTACCAGCGGGAGAACTTACCGTATATGCAGCACAGCAACTATTTTCTTCTCTGGATTACAAAGTATTTGAGATGGCTAACAACAATTTGCAAATCCCGGACATTTCTTATATGGGGTATACCCCGGACGTACATGTGGGAGTAGGAACTTGTATTGGAACGACGGCGGTATGGGAGGCACAGGGCGGATATGTATCACCTTCCATTGTGGGGAGTGATATCGGCTGTGGTATGCGGGTACATCTGACCAATCTGCATAAGGATGATCTGAAGGAAGTAAAGCTGCGTCGTAAATTGGTTAAAGCGATTGAAAAGGTGCTTCCAATGGAGGCCAGCCAGCGGGGGCATTTCTCTGATATAAGATTAGAGCACATTGTACGCAAAGGGCTGCATGGATTACCGAAGAAATATATCCCCGACAGCTACACACCGAAAAAATCCACTTCACTGACTCATGTGGAGAGCAGTAAGTTTACGTATGACGAGAATGTTTTAAACCTTGTCCCCGATATGACCTGGCATCGTTCGCATCGTCAGCTTGGCACACTGGGTGGCGGGAATCACTTTGCCGAGATCCAGTCCATTGAGATTGCAGAAGAGAATCGTGAAGTGGCCGAGGCTTGGGGGCTTTACGATGGACAGATTGCCGTGATGATCCATTCCGGTTCAAGGGCATGGGGCGGGCATGTGAGCCAGACAAGTTCGGCTGCCATTGCCAAAGTCATGCAGCGGCTCGGGCTCGGCACTTCCGATCCCCGATTGGTATTTGCCCCGCTGGAACATGCGGAAGGTCGTCATTACGTTAACATGATGTACTCTGCTTTGAACTATGCCGTAGTGAATCGCCACCTCATCGCCTATGCGATTCGAGAGGCATTCCAGGATGTATTTGGGCCAAAATGTGAATTCCGTACTCTGTATGACCTGATGCACAATTACGCTTGGGAGGAATCTCATGCAGAGCGGGGTTCTGTGTTTGTACACCGGAAAGGAGCAACCCGGGCATTGCCTGCGGGTCACCAGGATAATCCAAAACCTTACATGGCTACAGGCCATCCTGCACTGATTCCTGGTTCGATGGGTACGGCTTCATATATCATGGTCGGTCAACCTGAAGGAGCAGACAACTATTACTCCATTTGTCATGGTGCAGGTCGAGTACGATCACGTACAGCAACGAAACGTTTGGTGACCGTTGAAGATTTTGCTGCCGCACTGGGTGTGGGAACGGCGGATGAGATTGTGGTGAATCAGCAGTCCCTGGAATCCATTATTGATGAATCACCTCAGGCGTACAAAAACGTCGATGAAATTATAGATAGTGTTACCGGTGCCGGACTGGCCCAAGTGGTAGCCAAATGTAAACCGCTTGCTGCGGTAAAGGGAGCGAAATGATGAACGATAACGAAAAACAGATGAGTCCAATGCAGGCAATCTACGCCTATGATGAACAACATGACACGAGAATTCGGGTAGAAGGGTATGCGGTTTATTCCAGACTGATTCGCGGGATTGGAGAGGCGCTCCTGCAACGGTACGGCGTGCAATATAAGTTATATTCAAGCTCTGATCCAAACAACGAATATTGGGAACTGTTACGGGAAGATTTGCAAAATGGCAGTGACGAGGTTGAGCTTGTAGCCCGTATATTTGAGGATCTTGAACTGCAGACCCTGCATTATGATGATGATGGAGATGTGCCTACATATGGTGTGCATTATTCCATCCGCAACAACGTATTTGCTTACCCAAAATGGGGCGTAGCCCTGGTGCGGGTACCTTTTTTTCGGGAGAACGGGATCTACAGTGAGGACTTTGTGTTTGCAGTAGGGGATGAAGAGATGAAGCAGTTTCTGGGAAGTGTCCGGGAACGCGAGCGTCAGCAAAACATGAAAAAAGTAACGGTTTACACGGATGCCCGCAACGGCAGTGATCGTCATGTGGAGTCGATAACACGTTCCGTGAGCAGAGAAGATGTGGTTCTCTCTGCACAGATCAAGCAGGACATTTTCCGTTCGCTGGACCAGTTCTTTGAAGCGGATCGTTCCTTTTACCGGGATTATGATATCCCTTACAAACGTGGAATTCTGCTCTATGGACATCCGGGAAACGGAAAAACAACATTGGTAAAATCGATAGCAGGCAGTATTCCTGGCCCAGCAGCGTACTGGCAAATTACCGAATACACCAACAGTGAGTCGGTGCGTGAAGTGTTTGATGCTGCCAAACGGTTGGCACCGATGGTGTTGATCATCGAAGATATCGACTCGATGCCAGATGAAGTTCGCTCCTTTTTCCTGAACACGCTCGATGGTGCGACGTCCAAAGAAGGTATTTTCTTGATCGGAACCACTAACTATCCCGAGAAAATTGATCCGGGTCTGATGAACCGTGCGGGACGATTCGACCGGGCGTATGAGATTCCACTGCCCGATGAAGAGTTGCGCCTGCAATATTTGCGTCAGCGTGGGTTTGGCGTTTTTGCAGGTGAAGAAGGAACGATAGAGGCTGCTCGTCTGACTGATACATTCTCGCTTGCACAACTCGGCGAATTGTATGTCAGTGCTGCGCTGGAGTGGCATCAAAATGGTCGAACAGATATTGTTCAAGTCATTCAGTCTATGCGAGGAGAGCTGGACAAAAGCCACAAACATAATTGGCTTGCACAGCCGGGCAAGGGAAGAGCCGGATTTTATTGATTTAATACACTGATTTCACTCTGATATAAATACTGAGTCTATAAATGCTGAGTTTGCAGTATTAATGCATCTGCCATAAATATAAATTCACCTTCACTGGGTATACTAACCTTGTCTCTGGTAACATACAATGATTTTCGGGAGGTACATATCGCAGCCATGTGCTGATGAGATGCCGGAAACTGACGCGGCCTGTTGTCATGCCCTCACGAAACGCCTGTGTAGCAGAGAAGAAAGCATTCTGGACAAAAGGTAATATGCAACAATTTTTATGCCAATTGTTTAAATGTCTTCGGAGCGGTTAATAGTAGTCAGACGCAACAAAAACTTTAAATTAGAGGTGAATGATATGGGTTGGTTATGGTCATTAATTATCGGTGGTATCATTGGTTGGCTCGCAGGTCTGATTGTTGGTCGTGACATCCCGGGCGGTATTATTGGTAATATCGTTGCTGGTTTTATCGGCGGATGGTTAGGCGGAGTCATTCTTGGAGATATGGGTCCTGAAATGGGCGGATTCCACATTGTACCGGCATTGATTGGTGCGATTGTGCTTGTAGCGATTGTCAGCTTGATCTTCCGTTCGATGGGACGAAGCCGCGGGTAATATAAGCCGAGCGAAGTTTTCCTTATGAACAACAGTTGCTTAGGTTAACCTTTTGAAACATCTAAAATAAGTGCTTCCAAGTGAAGCTAAATGAAGAGGTTGATGAAGAGCCATTGCGGTGGCTTTCCATCAACCTCTTGTTGTTTTACAATAAAGGAATGAATGCGTGTCTGAGCTAATTGCTTTCATGATATTGTTTTGAACCAGAGGAGCTGAAGGGAATGGAAAAAGCAACGTTTGCCGGCGGATGTTTCTGGTGTATGGTTACCCCGTTTGAGGAACAACCAGGCATCCATGGTATCGTATCAGGGTATACAGGCGGTCATGTCGAGAATCCAACATATGAACAGGTCAAGACAGGGGAAACAGGTCATGTGGAAGTGGTGGAGATTACATTTGAACCGGATGTATTTCCTTATGAGCGCTTATTAGAACTGTACTGGCCTCAGATCGATCCGACGGATGACGGTGGACAGTTTCAGGATCGGGGATCACAGTATCGCACTGCGATCTTTGTTCACAATGAAGGCCAGCGGCAGCTTGCCGAGCAATCCAAGCAGGAGCTGGCGGCCAGCGGCCGTTTCAATCAACCAATCGTGACTGAAATACGGGATGCGGTAACCTTTTACCCTGCAGAGGACTATCACCAGGATTACCACAAGAAAAACGAGAAACATTATAAGGAAGATCGGGCGATGTCCGGAAGAGACGATTTTATTCATATGAATTGGAAATAAGACAAGCCGGAGGAGCCCCGAGAGAGCTTTTCCGGCTTCTTATTTATTAAATACTAAAGCTATGTCAGGTGTTGGTGACAGCAATTATTTAGCTGACGACGACTTGAGTACGTACTTCGAAAGGGCTTCACCCTTCATGGAATAGATGACATCGTTCATATAGGTCGAGATACGGTCTAATGAAGGAACGGCAGCGCTAACCGTATACACATGTACGTCTTCCAATGTCTGCGGATCAAGGATATAACCCGTTTTGGTAAAATCAAGCTGATATTGCCCATCCTGTGTCCGATCAACATGCATGAGCACAGGCTGCGTATCCTGGAACAAACGCTCCGTTACTTTGCCTTTCATCGTGTATAGCTCTAGCTTCGGCCCAGTTAGAACAGTATATCCGTTACCTATCGTCTGAATGTAAGCATCACCCGCGATTGTGCGACCCCATGCAAGTTTGCCATCCGAACCAAATCCCATCAGACGATTGCCAGTGGATTCAAAGTTAGCACGCATCAGAACGGAACCATCGTCCAGAATCGCCAGAGCTTCTCCGCCACCATCTCCTTGTGTGTTGGCATCTGCCGGGAATTGATAGAAGGACAGGCGGGTTAACGAAGAATCATAGATTTCAATCTTGGGATTCGCTGCTGGCTGCCAGAAGTTTCCTGACTTCACCTGTTTGCTCGCATCCACAACGATCCGTCCATGTCCTGCCTGAAGCACAGAGCCGTTGATTGTTTTCTCGGTCAGCAACTTGCCTTTTTTGTCATAGATCGAGAGTTTTGAACGCACGGAGCCATTCGCTTGTACACCCTGACTCGTAGCAACTAGCACATTTTCATTATCCATAAGCGAGACGGTTGCAGACGCATTCACGTTTTTCACCCAGTTAGTTTTGCCGGAAGTGTTAAAAGAATATAATTTCTTGCTTTTATCCGAATATTCCATATACACGTAAGCCGTACCATTGCTTGTATATAATGAATTAGAATAGGTCGTATAAGGGCCGCTTTTCTCATGAAAAATAGTGCTCCACTTCAACTGGCCTGTCTTGGCATCCAGCGCTTGTAACGAATCAAGCTGCCAGTCGAGTGTTGTTTTACTGCTCGTTTTCGTTACGGGTTGGGAAGAATGCACATACACCAGATTTTTGGAAGGTACAGCGTAAATGTCCTTGATCATGACATCCTTCTCCGTATTGGCCTCATTTAACATGAGGGAAGAAGAAGTCCATGCCGGTTTAGGCAAGGATTCAGTGGCTGCCGCCGCGGATCCTGTTGTTGTATTCAGGTTTAAGAAAAGCATGCCGCTAAGCAGAAGAACGGCCCATGTAGTAGACTTGCGTTTAGGGTTGGTATAGGTATGCAAGTAATAAACCACCTTTCGTTTTCGGTCAAAATAACACCGATTGTAGAATTCTACCATTGATTTCTAGTGGAATTCAACCGAACACACTGTAACCTTTTTACACATCAAATGTGATAATTCGATGTTAAAAGAAATGTAACAGTTACAGGGAATTCATCTTCTTTAGATGTGCAGTGAAGTTTGATATATTTAGTGCTGTGACACGAGATATACGAAGCAATGAGGACAAGGAGAGCAGACATGATTTGGAGTGAAAATATTACCTTATGGGTTATCACAGGCATCGTCCTGTTATTGCTGCTAACCTGGGTTATTCGCCGGATCATTTATCGCGGACAGCGGATACGAAGCGAGGCGAACCCTCAGAAAATTACGATTAAGGATATCGATAAAATGGAGGATGGATCGGAGTTTGAATTATATCTCTACAATCTGTTCGAGCAGCTTGGTTACGACGAGGTTCACAAAACGACGAGTAGCCGGGATTTTGGAGCAGACCTCGTTTTTGTAGATAGACTGGGAAGACGCAGTGTGGTACAGGCCAAACGATACGGGGCGAATCATCCTGTTGGTCTTGGCGCGGTGCAGGAGATCTATACATCGATGCGATATTATGAGGCGGATCGATCCATTGTACTGACATCTGCCCGATATACAGAGGCATGCCGAACGCTGGCTGCGGTGAATGAGGTGAAGTTGCTGGATCGAGAGGACTTGATCGATCTGATCGCGCTGTTTAAGTCGCGAAGGCTGGACGAAGCGATGGAATTGATCGAAGAGCATGACCACGAACCGATAGAGACGTGGCAGTCTCGGCGCAAGCGTACTTGATGTCAGACGAGCCGTGCTTGGAGCACGGAGCTGGAGGGTTGTTTTTCAAAAATACGGATGTATCTATGAGTTCGGGCTGGCTGCACCTTCACTTGTATCGTTACACATGATATATTGAACGTATATCTAATGAAGGAGTGTATATCAATATGGCACGTACACAGACACAGAAGGCATTACGTAAAGCAACACGGTCAGGACAATGGACTTCCGAGCAAAGCCGAAGAGTGAATGGAGATTATGGGGCATTATCGCAGCATGTTCGCCTGACACCAACCAAGCAGGAAAAATTGCAAAAGGTCAAACACAAGAAGCAGATCATCCAGGATGGTGGTGCTTCTTTTTATTTTGTCTTCGAGCGGAGTATGTCAGGAAAAAAGGAGAAGCAATGGAGCTCCTCCCTAAATGCATAACAGATCAAACTTGTGACTGAACGAGGTGGGGGACTTCCACGTTGGGATCCACATCGGCCTCATAATCAACGCCATCGGTTTCGAAACCAAACAGTTGGAAGAACTCGCGGCGGTAACCTTCAAGATCTGACAAATCGTAGATGTTCTCGGTGGTCAGCTCGTTCCAGATCTTTGCCACTTCCTCCTGCACGTCTGCTCTCATCTCCCAATCATCGATCCGAATACGTCCTTGCTCGTCTGTTGGCACTTCACCACCAGCATACAGGCGATCCGCAAACAGCCGTTGCAGCTGTTCGATGCATCCTTCATGCAGTCCTTTTTCTTTCATCACTTTATACAACGCAGAAATATACAGTGGCACAACTGGAATGGCAGAGCTGGATTGGGTAACGAGTGCTTTGGCTACGGTAACGTAAGCACGCCCGCCTTTTGCGCTCAGTTGCTCATTCATTTTGCGCGCCGTTGCCTCCAGATGATCCTTCGCCTGACCGATGGAACCTTCACGATAGATCGCATGTGTCAGCTCAGGGCCGATGTAAGAGAAGGCAATCGTTGTTGCATTGTCTGCGAGTACGCCGCCTTGTTGCAAAGCATCCATCCACAGTTCCCAGTCTTCGCCGCCCATCACGTTAACCGTCTGACGAATCTCTTCTTCTGTAGCTGTTTCAAGAGTCACTGAAGTGATTTCGCCCGTATGGAAATTGACCGTTTTGTTCGTATACGGCTGTGCAATCGGCTTCAGTACCGAATTGAGCACCTCGCCTGTATTCGGATCAATACGACGTGCCGAAGCGACGCTGTAAACGACCAGATCCACCTGACCGAATTCGCTGCGAATCAGCTCAACGGCCTTCTCACGAGTTTCATTGGCAAAAGCATCACCGGTAATACTGTAAGATTTCAGGCCTGCTTCATCAGCAGCCTTCTCGAATGCCGCCGAATTGTACCAGCCGGCGGAAGCTGTCCGTTTCTCGGTTGAGCTGGACGGACGGTAAATGCCGATAGTGTTTGCTCCAGCTCCAAAAGCAGAGACAACACGCGAAGCCAGTCCATAACCTGTAGATGCGCCAATGACGAGCACGTTGCGAGGCCCTTGAATCGCGGGTTGGGATTTTACATAATCAATCTGCTCCCGGACTTGTGCCGCACAGCCGACAGGATGGGAAGTTGTACAGATAAAACCACGTGTTCTTGGTTTAATAATCATTATAGTGGCACCCTTTCGTGTTCAATTCATATTGAAATTTAGTTGATTCATCATACTGCTTCGTATATTGTACGTATACATCTCCCCTATTGTAAAACAATTACGTTCGAAACGGAAACCGTTTCGTCAATTTTACTCGAAGGATAGCACGGGGGTGGCCATTCGGCTTTCATTTTGGGATGATAAGTTTAATAAGCATGAGAATGATGTACTGGATGAAGAAGGCCAGATTCGCTATAATCAACAGTTAGGCTTGATAGCAAATGACGAATCGTACCAATGAGATGATAGACTCTCTATAGAGAAAGAGTATACCTTCATAATGAAAGGATAGACCTGTTATGCTGAAAGAACGGATCGAGTTTTTAAGCAAACGAAAACAAATCTCACGTAAAGACCTCGTAGAAGGTCTGGTTACGCAGGCACATTTCGCAAATATCCTTGCAGAGCGTTATCCACTGCCTGAGGATTTGGCCGAGAGTATTGCAGAGCGCTTGGGTGTAAGCTCCTCCTATCTATTGCGGACAGCAGTCCAGGATGAACAGACATTGGCACGAGCAGAAGCGATCTTTGTACAGATGTCAGTTCCAGCCTCGGCGATCCCGGAGGAAACGGTACATGCTCTGGAGGATCGGGATGATTCGCTCACTGTGGAGCTGACGACAGCTCTAATGAAGGCAGTGTACTATCAGCAGTTAAATGACGCTGCTGCGCATGAATATATACATACATCGTATCTTAATTTTTATTTGGAGAAGTATGGCCGCCCGGATGATGTGCAGCTACCACAACCACTTACCAAAGCTTTGCTATTTTACAAAATCCAATATTATCGATCCAAGCAGGCGTTTGTGGACGTGCTCACTCATGTGACAAGACTGAGTGCCCTGACGGAACCAGGAAGCGAGCTATGGCTGTCGATCCAGAATATTCAGATGGAGGCTTATATCCATACCCGGCAGTACGAGGAGGCAAAGCGCATATTTGAGCAGACGATGAAACATGTGTATGATCAGCGGTTGTTTCATCGTTTGTCCAGTCTGTATGTAGCATACAGCGGATATTGCTTTACGATGGGACTGTTGCAGGAAGCTTTGTCCGCATTGTCGATGGCTGAGGCGAATCTTGTCTACGCCGGGAATCAGGGAGATTTGGTGACAGCCATTGCGAACAATCGAATTGTCATGTTGACGATATCAGGGGAGTTAGATCAGGCACAGACTGAGATTGAGAGATTCGAAAACCTGCTCCAGGCAGAAACGAAGGAGACACAGCAGACGATGAAGCCGTTGCTCTTGGTGTATCGATGCGAGGTTGCCTCAGCCCGAAAAAACTGGGGCATGCTGGCACAAAGTGTCGATCAACTGCTCAGTTGTGCTGTCACAGAAGATCAGCGGATGAACGCTGTCTTTTATCAGAGTCAGCTAGCGCTGGCACACGGGGAGCAGGACACATTTTTAACTCAAGCCCAGGCTTGTCTGCCGTATTTTGAGTCTGTGCAGCAGTCGTTACGTTTGGAATCCCTATATGAAGGGTTGGCTGTGGTGAGTGAGGATCAGCGGCGGTACAAAGAGGCGGCAGGTTATTATCGTAAGCTGGTGTATTTGCTGCGGAAGTCACAATGAAGGTAAGAGAGTAAGAGAGTAAGAGAGTAAGAGAGTAAGGGATTAAGGAGGCGAGGAAGCAAAGCAAGCAAGCAAGCAAGCAAGTAAGTAAGTAAGTAAGTAAGTAAGTAAGTAAGTAAGTAAGTAAGTAAGTAAGTAAGTAAGTAAGTAAGTAAGTAAGTAAGTAAGGTACCTTTAGAGTGTGCAATGGAGAAGTTAGTCTCTCCGGCGAGTTTGTTTTTCTAACGATCTCCAGAGACGTTATTTAGGCGGTTTTTCATGTTTTTATTTTCTAACGATCTCAGGAGAGCTTATTTCGGATAAATGATGCGAAAATGGACGTTTATCTGGGGTTTTCAGCAAAATAAGCTTTCTGGTGATCGTTACAATTCCCGAAAGCTTTATATCTCTCAAATAAGCTCATCTGAGATCGTTAGAATAAATAAGCTGTATGGTGGCGGCTTACTCTTGGAATAAAGCATAAATATTCAATATGCATTTTTGACAAACAGTGAATTCTTCATATATTTATGCTTGTGCTTTATTCAGGTAAGATATACACAGGGGATATGTGCCTGGATAGGTGGGGCAGGCTCGATAATTATCTTGAAAAATGTATTTATTATGTATTATTTAAGTGTAAAAGTAAATGTGTATGTATATGTATATGTATATGTATATGTATATGTATATGTATATATTTATATTTATATTTATTCATTCATGTTTGCTAGATATGTACTTATATATATTAACGTTCCATCTAAAAATGGGTACTTGACCGCTCTTAGTAACGGTATTTTGATGCAATCAAGAGGGCAATGTTACAAAAATAAACGTCTCAGTGCTCATTGAAGCGGGGAGAACGTTCTTTTTATTGTGAAAAACAAGGTATGAGCACAAATAAACCGATCAAGTTGTGTCTGTAACAGACGCTTTTTGCTGGTTTTTTTGTATGTGTCCAGATGTGTATTCAATACATTAATGTTGTGTTTATAATTAATCATAGCCAATAAAAAACAAACGAGGTGTTTGATATGATGGGATGGTTTAAACGTAAAAACAAACAGGAAGATGCTGTTGCCAAAGCGGATCGTGTGATGAATAAAGGTCTCACGGGCATGATGATGAAAGGTTTTGTGCCGAAGGAGCATCGGGATGCGATTAATCAAAGTTTGGACTCTGCTAAACAGGCACAGCTGGCTGCCAGCGGTTCGTTGCCTCTAACGGCGACTGGAACGGTGCTCAGTGTAACGGATACAGGGAAATTGATTAACTTCGATCCGATTGTGGTGCTTGTGCTTGAGGTGACTGAAACGAGTGGCCGCACCTATCAGCGCACGATGGAAACACTGGTGTCCAAGCTGCAGATTCCGCGTGCTGGTGATCGCGTTGGTTTGGGACAGAATCCGGCCAATCCTTCTGAACTGATCTATATGGGACTTCTGTCCGTTTAGATGGGCGGTAGGACGAAGAGAGTGGGAAGCGGACGTTTTACTAGCTAATAGATAGGATTTAATTGGGATTATCAGTACTTAAATTACAGATAACAACGATAAGTATATATAGTTAGAATGAAAATAGATATAGATAGGATGATAGAGATGAGTCGTTTTTTTAGAGTAATCGGTTTACTTATGGTGTTTGGGGCGGGTTTCTCCCCCGTAGTCGCTCAGTGGCTGTGGGATGATCCGTTTATGGTTATGCAATCGTGGTGGTTTAAACCGATGATTTTTGGAGGCATTGGTTTGATGGTCATTGGATCTATATTCGGTACAAGCTTGGGACAGCGCAAGATCAAATCAGGATTGCCAGCAGTTGGTGTGATCCAAAGCATACAGCAGACGGGCACCTATATTAATGAACAACCGGAAGTGAAAATGATGCTGAAGGTGTCTCGCCAAGGCCGGGAAACGTATGATACCGAACTAAGAACCATTGTTCCTTTAACCTCGCTGTCCCAGTTTCAGCCGGGAGCAGTCATCCCGCTTGTCGTTTCCGAGAAAGATGAGCGCAAAGTCGGGCTGGATCAGCAAGGAACGGTGTCGCAAGAGCATATGCAACAACTGTTGAATGAAAAGATGATGCAACAAGGTATAGCACCGGAGATGGTGGATATTGCACGTACAGGAGAGAAGGGGTTCGCTAAAATTCTGGACGTTACTCCTATGGGAAGTGGACAGAATGGCAACATCAAGCTACAGCTTAAACTGAGTATTACGAAGCCCAATGGTGAAACCTTTGAGACGATTACACAAAAAGAAATCTTGCCCTCTGCGATATCGCAGGTTCAGCAAGGGCATATCATTAACGTATTTTATTTGCCGCAGGATCCTTCCAAGGTTGCTCTTGCCCTTCAAGTGCAGGAGCAGCAGCTGAATCAACTCTTCTCGTCCTGATCTGCTTATTTTGATCTTCTTAACTTTAGAATCACTTTAAAAAAGCTGTACAAAATGGAACTGTAGCGTTCTCCCGGTTCCTTTCAGGAAATTAGAGTTGTATTTTCGAGTGCCCTCCCCAAGTCAAGACAGACGATTAACGGGGAAGGCACTCTTTCTTTATCCCCCTATAGGCAAGTTAAGAACGAGTGCTTGAAGGAGAGCGCATTAGCATTTCCCGGAAAGAGTGAAAAAGAGGCTGTGCATAGGGTTCAAGCTGTTTCCGGCGGGTCTGTCCCTCTTCTGTTAATATATCGTGATCGAACCATACGACAGCATAATCCTTGTCGTCATTTGGTTTACTCGTATCCCAGCAGACAGGCCCCGCATGATCTTCATAGGAGGCAAATGGAATATATCCCGCCTTGATGAGTGATTCCGATGATGACCAGAGTTCACGTAATTCCCGCAGAGGGTAGTCAGAAGGTAGATTTGGTAATTCGATCATAAATCCCTCATAACGAAGATAGACATTCAGAACGTATCGGCTGCTCAGATAGGCGATATACAGCGGAGGCAGGGAGAAAGGTGAGCTATACTTATCCGAGCCAGGCTTAATATAACTAGCAATTAATTCGTTAATCTGTTCTACCGTAACGGAAGAGTCCAGCATTCTCCAGCGAACCCATTCTTCTTCATCAACCTCACCATCCTGCATATCCGCAGGCACGCCATAGTCCTCTTCTTGCATTTTGGCTGGATGAGACATTAGAATATCCCGGTAAGGAGAATCGAAATATGTGTCAAGCCAGCTTTTGATGAAATGTCGATCTCGTTCCAGAACTTCTTTGTTAATCAAAGTGGTCACAACCTTTTAAGGTTCATATTTAAACAATGCCGATTCGCATGCGATAAGAGAACAGCACTTCTTTTGAACTCCCCGCAAAAACAAGCTCCGCCTGACGTCTGAAATCATCCGCCATATCCTTCAATTCCGTGGCGCCCAGCTTCAGAGCTGTCTGAAGTCCGCCTTGACTAAGAGCCAGGTTGGCATAACGCTCGGCTGTGAATAGCTCGCGATGATGGAACACTATTTCCCGGTTGTAACGGAACAGCCCGGATTGCTGGATCTGCTGTAAATGGCCTTCTTTACTCCATTTATGTGCCTGCTCCTCTGCACGCGACAGACGTGAAGCAAGTTCATCTGCTGTGCTCACAAGTTGCTCGTATGCTGTTTCAAGCTGCCAGTCCAGTACAGGCGGCCAGTCACAGTCGTAGGCGGCGAAAATGCCACCTGGACGCAGCACCCGTGCAAACTCACGTAAGGTGGATTCCGGCTCCATCCAGTGAAACGACTGGGAACACGTCAGAATATCTACGCTGTCATCCGGCAGGCCGAGGTCATGGGACATGCCTGGCGCGAAGCGAAGCTGATCCGGTTTGCCTGCGGCTTCCCATTTCGCAATGCCTACGGAGCGCATATCCTCACTCGGCTCCACACCAATTACTCGCTCGGCATGATCCAGCCAGATCCAGGTGGACAAACCGGTACCGCAACCGACATCAGCCACGAAGCGGGGCCTCTTGCCCAAATAATGAGTCAGAATATCAACGACTTCACGGGGAGCAGAAGGTCTATTTTGATCATACAGTGTGCCAAATCCTTTAAAACGTTCCACGTTATTATGTCTTAGCTGTTGATTCATGTGTGTGCCTCCCAACATCGTTGAATTCCTGTCGATCCTATAACCAAATGGTATAAATGCATACTATATTGTAACATCATCCTCTGTGTTCTGCCCATCATCTTCCAGTAAATGTGTGAGAGCCTCCTGGTGTCTGCGAAGCAGTTCCCTGCGTACTGCCTTAGGTGTGACTACGGTTACTTTCGAGCCAAAGGACATTAGAAAGGAATACAGCTGTTCACCCTCATCAATTGGAATAGAAACCCTAAGCTTCCCGTCCGGCTCTTGCTGAATCATAGCGGGATCAAGCAGGTCGTAAACACGATAGGCAGTCGTTTGTTCAAACAGAAGTTCGATCGGAAGCTCTTTCTCAGGCGGTTGATTAGACGGTGTATCAGTATCTTTGTTTTTTCCATGAGGTAGATCTTCCTTAATGATCTCTTCCCCAGCATCCCCCGCTATGGATGTCATCGCGCGCTCATATGGGCCGGGTACAAAGCGTAGTTTCGTAATACGTTTAATTTTGTATGTGACAAAGGTATTAAGCGAATTGGATGAATTGGATGTTACAGGCTGGAAATGTTTCAGACCCTTGAAGTACCATGTATTGTTTTTAAAAATCAACTTCACGGGCAGCGCTGTCTCCTCACTCGCTTCTCCATTGGAATCGATATAGTGAAACGAGAGTAGCTCGCTAGCGAATATCGCCTGTTTTACCTGATTAAAGAGCTGCATTTCTTGCTCGGGAATACTGCCCCATGGAGAATACTCAAATTCAATCCAGTCCAGTTTGTGATCAAAAAGGGTCGTTAACCTGCCCAGCATCCGGGCACTGTTCAGATGAGGAATGGCGCTGACGCTGTACAAGCCCAGCAAAATTTCATTCTGTTCATCCTTGCTTAGCAGCGACTTGTCCATCACATAGTGATCCATTAGATGAATGCCGCCGTGCTTGCCCGTTGTAGTATAGACGGGGATACCTGCCGCACTTAGGCGGTCAATGTCCCGGTATACCGTGCGAACCGAGATTTCGAACAGGCGCGCAAGTTCGGGGGCGGTTGTTTTCTTTTTTTCCAGCAACAGCAACAACATTCGGAATAATCGGTTATGTTCCATGACAGAATTATATCATGACAACCCTTGTCAGGGTATGGGTGTTACACTTGGACTATAAAGTTATAGTTCTCAGCGTATTTCAGTGGATTGAAGATCAGAGACTTGCTCTCAGCAGTCAACATTAGAGGAGGAACACATCATGAAAATGAAAGACGGATTCTTTTGGGGCGGCGCAACGGCTGCCAATCAGTTTGAAGGCGGATGGAATAAGGACGGCAAAGGGCCGAGCACATCGGATATGATGACAGGCGGAACACATACCACGCCGCGCCGAATTACACCTGTACTTGAAGAGAATACCTATTATCCGAGCCATGAGGCGGTTGATTTTTATGGACATTATAAAGAAGACATTGCCATGATGGCCGAGATGGGTTTCAAAATGTTCCGTATGTCGATCAACTGGTCCCGCATCTTTCCGAATGGTGACGATCTGGAGCCAAACGAAGAGGGTTTGAAGTTCTATGATAAAGTCTTTGCCGAGTTGAAAAAATACAACATTGAGCCTTTGGTGACGATCTCCCACTATGAGACACCGTTTGGCCTGACACAAAAATATAACGGCTGGGCTTCTCGCGAAGTGATCGAGTTTTACATCCGTTACTGTACAACCTTATTCAACCGTTATAAAGATCAGGTAAAATACTGGCTGACCTTTAATGAAATCAACTGTCTGACGATGCCACTCGGTGCCTATATGGCAGGTGGATTGTTGTTTGAAGGTAAAGAAACATTGACGGACGGAGTCGATCAGCCACAGACTCGGTTCCAGGCGCTTCACCATCAATTTGTTGCCAGTGCCAAAGCGGTGAAGTTGGGGCATGAGATCAACCCGGATTTCAAAATCGGTTGTATGGTTGCTTTCATGACAACGTATCCGAATACGTGCAATCCCGATGATATTTTGCTTGCGCAGAAGAAAGATCAGCTATCCAACATGATCTGTGGCGACGTACAGGTTCGGGGAGCATACCCGGGATTTGCCAAACGTTTCTTCGCAGAAGAAGGCATTGAGATTCAAATGCAACCGGATGATGAGCAGACTCTGCGTGAGGGCTGTGTAGACTTCTACTCCTTCAGTTATTACATGTCTCTTGTGGAAAGTGCAGATGCGTCGCTGGACAGAGCAGAAGGCAACTTGCTGGGCGGTATCAAAAATCCGTATCTCGAAGCCTCCGACTGGGGCTGGCAGATCGATCCGAAAGGACTGCGCTACACGCTGAATCACCTGTATGATCGTTATCAAGTGCCATTGATGGTCGTGGAAAATGGTCTCGGTGCTGTTGATGTCATAGAAGAAGATGGTTCCATCCAGGATGACTACCGGATTGATTATCTGAAAGGTCACATTGAGCAGATGAAAGAAGCAGTTGCAGACGGCGTTGACCTCATTGCCTATACGATGTGGGGCTGCATTGACCTTGTGAGTGCTTCGACTGGCGAGATGAAGAAACGTTATGGTTTCATTCATGTCAACAAAGATAATGATGGCAATGGTGATTTGAGCCGCACACCGAAGAAAAGCTTTTACTGGTACAAAAATGTGATTTCTTCCAATGGTGAAGACTTGTAAATTTGAATGAAGCATATTCTATAGAATTGTGTTCAATTATGAATTAGTAAAAGGGGCTGTCCCAAAAGTCATGTTATGATTTTTCAGCCCCCACTTTAGACAGGAGTTCAAGCAAGAGAGAAGCCTTCAAACCCACTTTAGCGGTGGTTTTGAAGGCTTTTCCGTTCAACGTTTGGGACTGGCTTATCCGTCGGTACCCTTTTGGGACAGCTCCTTTTTTGCCGTGTGTTAGACTGAATGGGCAGAAAAAGAGTGAAACAACAGGCTCTTTATCTTCAAAAGACACATCAGGCGGGCATCGCTGTAGATTAGGCGAAACTTTTGGCTTGTAACTGAGACAGCCGCTGCAAATAACGTCTGTAGAACCAGATGCAGGTGGATAACCAGCACCCGCTCAGAAAGTAACCGCCAACGATGTCACTAGGGTAATGTACACCCAGATAGATCCGGCTAATACCTATCATCAGAATAAAGCCTGTACTGGCTACAATCATACATACACGCCCTGTAAAGCTAGGGATATGCTTCCAGATCAAAAAAGCAAGTCCGCCATACAAGCTGAATGCAGCCATGGAGTGCCCGCTCGGGAAGCTGTATCCACTCACTTCAATAATACGATGGATGGTCGGACGCGCCCGCTGAAATACAAGCTTGAGTAAAGCATTTAACACGGTTGAGCCGATCAGCACGCTGGCGAGAAAGAGCAGTTCGCGTTTGTAGTGCAGGAAAACATAGAGGATCAGCATGACAATGGCTGTAATGACAACCACTTGAAGCTCGCTGCCAATCCAGGTGAAAAATTGCATGAATCGAGTCATGCCAGGCGATTCCATACCTTGAATCCAATTGATTAGTACTGCATCAAAGCGGTGAATCTGGTTGTCGCTAATCGAGAGCGCTATCGTGATAAAAGCGAGCAAGCATAACGCTGCAACCAGCAGCGGAATTGAGATTTTTTTCATGTAATTGTGTTTCAAATGTTGAGTTCCTCCGTGATGTATGATGTCTTAACATAGTGTTAACATTTTACAATAAAACAAACAAAAACGAAAATGGAGGCGTTAATTAAGATAAAGGCAATCTAAGGGTAACTCAAGGGGAGGCATGAGGATGAGAAGAATCATCACGACCGTATTGGTTCTGATGTTGTGTGCAACAAGTGTGATCGTTTGGTCGGGAGAGCGGGCATATGCATGCAGTTGTGTGGATTCGAATGCCAAGGAGAAGCTGGAAATGTATGCCTCGGTATTTACGGGGAAAGTAGTCGAGATCAGTGGGCCTTCTATATTCAGCAATGAGAAGAACAAGAAGTACACACTGGATGTGGACACGGCATGGAAAGGCGTAGATGCAAAAAAGATGACCATCTTGATCAGTAGTCTGGGAGAGGGCGCTTGTGGAACAACGTTGACCAAAGATCAGTCTTATTTAATCTTCGCCAATAAGAATGATAAGGATGGCAAACTTCACAGTAGTCTGTGCAGCGGCAATCTGCAGCTGGAACAGGCTGGAGAGGCGATAAATATGCTGGGTAAGGGCACTCCAGTAAGCTCGGATGATTTCAAGAGCAGCAGCGGATATCGCAATCCGTGGATGAGCGCACTTTATGGCGGAGGGGCAGTTATATTACTTGTGCTGGTAGGTGGATGGCTGTGGAGAAAGAAGCGGCGGAGAATCTAATGTGGTAGCATTGTCTATGACATCATAGTTGACAGGTTTGAGGGCAAATAAACGAAATAACAGAACCGGCAATGAGTACAGCTTAAAGTAGAATTTGCCAGAAAAAAACCCTTATGGACGTGAGCACGTTCTGTAAGGGGTTTTGTATTTTGTGACTGCGTGTTTAACTGTGTTTATGTTTTTGTTTTGAGCATCCGTTCATGATGTTTAACCTTTATACTAACGCTGGAGCTGCAACAGATACTCATACGCGGTAACACCGAATACTCGCTTAAAATGTCTGTTCAGATGTGTCAGATCCACGAAGCCACATTCGGCGACAGCGGCGTAGGTATCTTTGTGTTTTTCAAGGGATTGGCGTGCGTGCTCAACCTTGCAGTTCAAGAAAAATTGATAGGGTGATATTCCGGCATGCGCTTTGAATTCACGAATAAACTGAAACTTGGACAGGCCGAATTCAGCCGATAGATCATCCAGTTTCAGCACGTCTGCGGTGCTGCAAAACATAATCTCTTTTGCTTTGCAAACGAGACTGTCCTGAGGTTTCCAGAGCGTTGCCGGCTGTTCTTCCTGGGTGAGCATTTGCACCAGATCATATAGCCGCGTGCTGCACTCGGCCTCATCTTGTCTGTGCTGCACGGCATCGTTGAGCATCAGAATGCTTCGGGCAAGCTTCGGATCATAGACGATAGGGCTGGTGAAGCGCAGTTCTTTTTTGCCCATAATCTCCTCGACTAATTCGGGTCTCAAATAGAGCATCACATAGTCGATGCCCTCTCGATCATAGGAACTTCCATCATGGAACTGTTCCCGATTAAACAGCATGACACCATTCGGATGTGAGGCTTGATAATGACCGTCCAGGTGATATTGCTGGATACCGCGCAGCGTTACACCTACGGCATATTCCTCATGGCAATGCTTTTTATAAGTAAAATCGGTGAAGCTGGCGGACAGAGCCAGCACGTCTTCTGATCTTCTGTAGCTAAAATGTTCCATTCCGCACACCTCCGCAGATCAAGTAAGTCGTTAGATAAGACCTGACACAATAATAGCTGAGTATATCAAAAAGAGGGCCATCAGCATACTGCATGTTCGCTGGTATCGATTCAGCAGGGATCGAAAGACAGTACCGAACACTACCCAACTGGAGTATGCCAGAAAACCAATACACGTAATCAGCATAACATAGTAGAACGCAGACCAGGATTTCGCAGCGACGTAAGGAAGTACATAGGCTGGAATGACGGTAAAGGTAAACAGCACCACCTTGGGATTGACAAATTGCATCATCACACCGTTCCAAAAGCCTAATATGGCTTGGGGAGCGGCTTCAGTAGAGCCCATTCGATAGACCTGATAAGCGAGGTACAGCATGTAGATGCTGCCAATGATCTGCATGACTTGTAGTATGCTCGGCAAGATGTCAGCAAGAAGCTGATTCAGAAAAGCTGAAGCAGTAAGCAGCAAGCCAAAAGCCAGTGTGGCTCCCCAGACATAAGGCATGGTGCGGCGTGCACCTACTTTTTGTGTGGAGGAGAGAATGACAATGTTACTAGGGCCTGGCGTAAATGTGACAACGATACAGTAAATTAAAAAAGATAGTATATTCATCGTGAACTCCTTCTTTGATGCTATCACTTTGAACTAAAGATTTTACACAGTCCACTCCGATGACAGAATACCCTTTCAATCGCTGTTATCCCCAGATTTTTTAGACTCCCTTCTCCAAAGGGAAAAATCCGGTGATAAGCGTATGCTTCCGATGTAGCTTTCTTTCAGAAAGCTTTTAGGCGACCTCTCCGCTTTTTCAGGTTTTTTCTGTCCTCTCCGTTAATGTGTAAAAAAGTAGCTCAACTAAGATAGAAGATTATTGTCGCAATCATACGGCAGAGCAGACCTTAGCTATAGTACATTATTGCAATTGAGTTTTGGGTCATGGTTATGTCTCCTGATCAGCTACCATTTATATAAGTTGAATTTCTCTTTATACGTTAACGGAGAGGTTCCCTTTTTGAATGATTGCGTTTACAATCTATAACGGAGTGAGGGTGTACAAATAGACATAAACCACTTGAGGAAGTGAACGAGATGAAAAAAATGCTGCTGATCTATATTGTATTGATTGCGGCGTTTGCGTTGTATGTATTGAGGTTTGAATATACCAGTCAGGTGAATAGCTCGTGGGAAAACCGCGGGCTGCGCGGTGATCTGGGTGAGACTTACATGATGATTACGTTTCAGTCCGGGCTGGAATATTGGAAGAGTCCACTAAAAGGTTTCGAGGATGCTGCGGATGCGCTTGGCGTGACTGTCGAATATCGCGGGGCTACACGGTATGATGCCAAAGAGCAGACTACGGTGATTGAGCAGGCCATTGCACGTAAACCTGCGGGCATTGCCATATCAGCGATCGACCCGAAATCATTGATTCCTGCTATTAATAAAGCTGTGGAAGCAGATATTCCTGTGATCCTGTTCGATGCAGATGCACCGGGGAGTAAGGCATATTCATTTTTGGGAACAGATAATTACAAGGCGGGCGTAACGGCAGCGGATAAAATGGCCGAACTGCTCGGTCGTGAGGGAGAAGTAGCGGTATTAACGTTACCCGGACAACAGAATCATGAGGAACGAACCAAAGGATTCCGTGAAACAATTGAACAACGATATCCTTCCATGCAAGTGGTTGAAGTGGCAGACGGACATGGGGATACGCTGAAATCCCGTGACGAAACGATCCGGATGATGATGGCACATCCGAAGCTGGCGGGTATATTTGTAACCGAGGCAACGGGAGGAGCCGGGGCTGGGGAAGCGGTGCAAAATGCAGGCTCAAACCATGGTCAGAAGTTGCACATTATTTCTTTTGACACGAATAAAACTACACTGGATCTGATCCAAAACGGCACGATATCCGCTACGATTGCACAAGGAACCTGGAACATGGGATATTGGTCACTTCAATATTTGTTCCATCTGCATCACCACTTGACCGTTCCCGCGCCTTCGCCATCTGGAGAAAACGCACCGTTGCCTGTAACGGTAGATACGGGGATCTCTGTCGTGACACGTTCGAATGTGGATGATTATTATGCCAAATAATCAGAAAACCTGGCGCTCTGTAATGGGGAATGGTCTACGTCGCTTGCGTCTGCGCAACATGCCGTTACGGTATCAGCTGATGCTGCTGTTTTTACTTTTTGCGATTGTGCCATCTGTAGGCTTGGGTCTGCTCGTGAATTGGACGGTAGAACGGGTGGTGGAGCGGCAGGTTGAAGGTCATACGATGCAACTGATTGGCAAGGTCAATGAAGCGCTGAATACCAAGATGGAGAACTTGCAAAATATGACATACCTGATTGCGTTTGAACCGGATGTCAATGCATTCATGGATAATAAGATCAGCGGAGATGGAGGCGGAGGCAAACGTGAACGTGAACCCATTGAACCACCAGCCAATCAAGTTTACACGGAATCCGAGCAGAATCGGTTGTATGGCATCAAGCAGACCTTGCAAGGATTCACCACGTTATATCCGGAGATAGCCGGCATCGTGCTTGTGAACAGTAACGGTGACTATATTAGCAACGAGATGTACCCTCGAACGGAGCAGCGTTTGACCCGGGAAGATTGGTATCAAAAAGCTGCAGCGCAACCAGGTATTTTCACGGTGCTCGGTCAGCCGCAGGAGCGCAACATGACAACCCATGTGCGGTATAAAAACGATGAGATCGTATCGGTTGCCCGTTCTGTCACGGATGAAACAACCGGGCTGGTGAAGGGAGCCGTGCTGATTGACCTCAAGCTGAGGTCTGTTTCACAGGCAGCACGCAATGTGAAGCTTGGGAAATCCGGGTATGTCATGGTTACGGATGCGAAAGGACAAAGTGTATACAAACCGGAGCATCCGTTAATTGAACAGATCCCGACGAACTGGTTTGTTTCCGGGGAGAGTGGAACGTTTACGAAAGAGGTGGATAGCGAGACCTTATTATTCATGTATCAATCCTCTACCTTTACAGGTTGGAGAACGGTAGGGGTATTCCCGACCAAAGAGTCCATATCCGAGGTGCGGCAGATTCAGTTTTACGTGGTCAGCTTTGTCTTTGTGGTGTGTCTGTTTGGTCTGAGTGCATCCTTATGGTTTTCGCGTTCGATTGCCCAACCGATTTTCCGGTTGATGTCATATATGCGAAGGGCAGAGACGGGCAATCTCAGTGCGGGCCGCTGGAGTGATCGAGCAGATGAGATCGGTATGCTGGGCAACAGCTTTAACCGAATGCTCAGTCAGATTCGTCAGTTAATCTCGCTGAATGAGCTACGGGAGCGGCAGAAACGGGATGCGGAGATGCGTAGCTTACAGGAGCATATCAAACCTCATTTTTTATATAATACGCTGGATACGATTCACTGGATGGCTCGAAAAGAAGGGGCTGACGGTGTGTCCGATATGGCCTCCGCCTTGTCCCGTTTGTTCCGGATCGGGCTGAGCAAGGGTCAGGATTATATTCCGCTACACTCGGAGCTGGAGCATATCAACAGTTATTTGCAGATTCAGCAGACAAGGTACCGGGATCGTCTTCATTGTACCGTAGATGTCCCGGAAGAATTGCAGAACTTGTATGTGCTCAAGCTGTTGCTCCAACCATTGGTGGAAAATGCAATTTACCATGGTATTAAAGGTAGACGTGGCCCAGGTCATATTGTTATTAGAGGGAATGTGCAACAGGGGAGACTTCATCTGACGATTCAGGACGATGGAGCCGGAATGACCAGGGAACGACTCGCAGAGATGCTGCAGCTGCTCGATATGCCTATGGAGAGTCTGGAATCGACTTCACCGGAGTGGACAGGCAAAAGTTATGGGATGCTGAATGTACAGGCACGCTTACGATTATCATTCGGTAGTGATTATGGGATTTTGCTGCACAGCAAGCCGAATGAAGGAACCTGTGTTACAATTGTCCATCCGTTAATGCGGGAAATGCCTGCGACCGTAATTCCCCAGATTGAGCCGCCGGATAACCAAGATCGACAGGAGAAGGAGTGAAGAAGGCCGTGGATTATACAATGACACCCGTAAATGCAACGGATACCCTTTACCGTGTGCTGATTGCTGACGATGAACCCATTATTCGAGAAGGCATCCGCGAGGCTATGGATTGGGCTGCGCTTGGCATGGAGGTTGTCGGCGAAGCCGAGGACGGTGAAGAAGCACTCGAACGGGCGGTTGAGCTGAATGCACATGTGGTGCTGGTTGATATGAATATGCCTTTTCTGAATGGTATTGGACTAATTCGCGCTTTACAGGAGCAGTGCCCTGGAGTACGTTATTTGATCATATCAGGACATGATGAATTCGCTTATGCTCAAGAGGCGGTTCGTCTTGGGGTGGAGGATTATATTCTGAAGCCTGTACAAGCAGACCAGTTGAAAGCGGCACTTGAGCGGTTGCGTCAGCGGCTGGATGAGGAACATCAACGGACAGCGTATGTCAGACAAGCGGCGCAGCAGATTGAACGCAACATTCCGCTTCTTCGCCAGCGATTTTGTCAAGAGTGGATGGAGGGACAGGCAAGTGGGAAAAACTTGACCGAGCAGCTTACATTTCTTCATCTGCCGTCTGGATCGCCCGTTCAAGTTGGTGTTGTGCGCTGGCCTGCTGCGGAAGCACGTCAGACGATACTGCGCGAGACAGATCGTCAGTTGTACCTGTTTGCCATCGAAAATATTATTGCGGAACTACTGGACGATCGTGCACATGTGCTGTTCCGCGACGCGAGCAGTGTTATCGGGATCTGTCTGTGGCAGGAGGCTCCGGAGGAGATCGGGTCTCTGCTGGAGAAGCAGATTAGTGCATGCCTGAATATCTCGGTCCATACCCATGTTGAACCTCATCTCGGTTTGCTGGAAGAGGTGCCGGATACGTATCGGCTTTGCCGGGAGCAGGTTTTTGAAGAAGTGAAGCTCTCTCCGCTGGTTCGCAGGGCACGGCAGTTGATTCAGGAAGAATACGCAGAACGGGAGCTGACGCTGGAATCACTGGCATCCCGTCTGCAGGTGTCGGCGGTGTACCTCAGCCGTGTGTTAAAAAAAGAATTGAACGATTCCTTCGTTACACTGGTCACCCGTGCCCGCATTCGTAAGGCTGCACAGTTGCTGGACTCCACTTCACTCCCGATCCACTCGATAGCCGAACGAGTAGGATATGATACACAGCATTATTTCAGCACAGCATTTAAGAAAACAATGGGCATCTCCCCTGCCCAATATCGCAAAAATGGCGGAACGGACAATTCGTCCGCGGGCCCGATTTAGATATTTCACATATCAAACATAAAAACAAACCCACCGTAAAGGTTAAGCGCCTGCGGTGGGTTTTTGGTTGTGCATTTCCATCAAAAGTTAAATTTTTATAAAAAAGGTTCAAAACCTGCAAAGACCCCGCTGGTTGTGAAATGCTACCATGGGATGCAGAGAGGAACAATAAGCTGCAGAATACTCCATGTGTTGTAAGCGTTATCTTAAGATTCCAACTGAACGCGATGACGTGAGGAAAGGGGAACTTCATATGAAAAAAGGAGCAACACTCATCTGGCTGCTAATCATGGCCTTGATGCTCTCGGCCTGTAATCTGGCTGAAAGTGATGTGGGTAGCAAGGAAAAAGGATATGTCGGCATATCCATGCCTACTAAATCATCGGAACGCTGGGTAGGCGACGGAGAGAATATGGTTCGTCTGTTTCAGGAGCAAGGTTACAAAACAGATCTTCAGTACGCTGAAGACGTTGTTGAGAATCAAATCTCCCAGATTGAAAACATGATTACCAAAGGTGTCGACGTGATGGTCATCGCATCTGTAGACGGCAATACGCTGACGGATGTCATCAAGAAGGCACATGACGAAGGCATTCAGGTCATCTCGTATGACCGACTTATTCGTAACACGCCATATCTGACTTACTATGCTACGTTTGACAACTTTAAAGTCGGGGTGCTTCAAGCCTCCTACATTGAGCAGAAGCTGGGCCTTAAGGATGGAAAAGGGCCGTTTAACATTGAGCTATTTGGCGGATCACCGGATGACAACAATGCATACTTCTTCTTCGATGGCGCGATGTCGGTACTCAAGCCGTATATCGATTCTGGCAAGTTAGTCGTCCGCAGTAAACAGATGACGATGGCTCAAATTGCCACACTGCGCTGGGACGGGGCTTTGGCCCAATCACGGATGGATAACCTGCTCAGTGCGTACTATTCGGGCGATAATCTGGATGCCGTGTTATCTCCCTATGACGGAATCAGTATCGGGATTATCTCATCTCTGAAAGGTATCGGCTACGGCAAGCCGAACAAACCACTTCCGGTTATTACGGGGCAGGATGCGGAACTGGCATCGATCAAGTCCATTGTGGCTGGGGAACAGACACAGACTGTCTTCAAGGATACACGTAAGCTCGCTGAGAAAACGGTGGAGATGGCCAATAGCATTTTGCAGGGAAAACAAGCAGAGGTTAATGATACAAAATCATATAACAACGGATTAATGGTTGTTCCGGCATATCTGCTCGACCCGATCTCGGTGGATCGAACCAATGTGGAAAAAGATATTGTGGGCAGCAAGTATTACACAAAACAGGAGATAGGGTTGCCGTAAAGTATGATGCAAGTGATCGGGCTACCGTAAAGCGTGGTGCAAAAGATTGGCTTGTTATATCGCATAATCCAGGAAAGGAGCACATGCCATGACGGACATCATTCTTGAGATGAAGAACATTACCAAAACGTTCCCAGGGGTCAAAGCGCTGGAGGATGTTAACCTGAAAATCCGTGAAGGTGAAATTCATTCCATATGCGGAGAGAATGGAGCTGGCAAGTCTACACTGATGAAGGTGCTGAGCGGAGTATACCCGCATGGAAGCTATGAAGGGGACATTTTGTTCCGTGGTAAAACATGTGAATTCAAAGATATCAAGCAGAGCGAGGATTTGGGCATTGTCATTATTCATCAGGAGCTGGCACTGATCCCGTATCTCTCCATTGCGGAAAATATATATCTTGGCAATGAACGTGCCAGTAAGGGCATCGTGAATTGGAAGGAAACCTTTGTGGGCACTCGTGAACTGCTGGGCAAGGTAGGCCTGAACGAAAACCCGAACACGCTGGTATCCAGCATCGGGGTAGGTAAGCAGCAACTTGTTGAAATTGCGAAAGCGCTCTCCAAAAAAGTACGTTTGCTTATCCTGGATGAGCCTACCGCAGCATTGAATGAGGACGACAGTGAAAATCTGCTGCAACTGATGCTGGAATTCAAAAAACAGGGCATCGCCTGTATCCTGATCTCCCACAAGCTGAACGAGGTCACGAAGGTTTCGGATGCGGTAACCATTCTGCGGGACGGCAAAACGATTGAAACGCTGGATATGAAAAAGGACAACGTCACCGAGGATCGCATCATCAGCGGCATGGTAGGACGGGACCTGACAAGCCGCTACCCTGAACGTCATGCCACCATTGGTGACGTGGTGCTGGAAGTGAAAGACTGGACGGTGTATCACGAGCATCAAGCGGAGCGCAAGGTGCTGGATCAGATCAACATGAACATCAGACGCGGTGAGATCGTAGGCATCGCGGGATTGATGGGGGCAGGACGTACGGAGCTTGCGATGAGTATTTTCGGCAAATCGTATGGCCGCAACATCTCGGGACAACTGATCAAGGATGGCAAGCCGATTCAGAACAACAGTGTGACCGAGGCGATTCGGAATGGCTTTGCTTATGTGACGGAGGATCGTAAGGAATATGGACTTATTTTGATGGATGATATCAAACGCAACATTTCACTTACCGGACTTGGCAAACTGACCCGTAATGCCGTTGTTAACGAGCAGGAGGAAGTGCTGGTTGCGGAAGAGATGAAAAAAAGCATGAATATCAAGGCACCGAACATCCTGCAGAAAACAGGCAATCTGAGCGGAGGTAACCAGCAGAAGGTGGTGCTGAGCAAATGGATTTTTGCCGGGCCGGATATTCTCATTCTGGATGAGCCGACGCGCGGGATCGACGTAGGTGCCAAGTTCGAAATTTATACGATTATCCACCGGCTTGCTGCCGAAGGCAAGGGTGTGCTGGTGATTTCATCAGAGCTGCCAGAGGTTCTCGGCCTGTGTGACCGGATTTATGTGATGAATGCCGGACGAATCACGGGTGAAGTCAACCGGGAGCAGGCATCGCAAGAAACACTGATGAGATATATGACCAAGTCTGGAGGCGGTAAGCATGGAAACGGTAACTAAACTGTTCAAAAATAATATACGTCAATATGGCATGATCATTGCCCTCGTTGTCATTATGATTCTCTTTGAGGTACTGACGAGCGGGCTGCTGCTCAAGCCAATTAATATCACGAACCTGATTTTGCAAAACAGTTACATTTTAGTCCTCGCCATTGGTATGGTGCTGGTCATTATCACAGGACATATCGACTTGTCCGTTGGTTCAATTGCAGCCTTTGTCGGCGCTGTAGCCGCCATTATGATGGTGGATTGGCAGTTGCCAGCCTGGCTCGCAGTCATTGCTTCCCTGCTGGTGGGTGCACTAATAGGTGCATGGCAAGGCTTCTGGATTGCGTATGTACGGATTCCGGCCTTCATTGTTACGCTGGCGGGCATGCTGCTGTTCCGCGGTCTGACCATGATCGTGCTTGAAGGGCAGTCCATTTCTCCCTTCCCTGCCGGGTTCCAGAAAATCAGCTCCGGTTTCTTGCCGGATGTTCAATTCTCGGGTCTGGGTCTGGTGTCCATCATTGTGGGGATCGCGCTCACCATCTGGTACATTGTGAATGAACTGCGGGAACGTGCTTCCCAGCGCAAGTATGGCTTTGAAGTCGTGTCGCAAGGGCTATTCCTGCTTAAGCTGATTGTGGTAGCAGCAGTAACCAACCTGTTCACGTTTGTACTGGCAAGTTATGCGGGTATTCCGAACATTCTGGTGCTCCTGTTTGTTCTGATTGTGGTGTATTCCTTCGTCATGAATCGTACCGTGATGGGACGTCACGTGTACGCACTCGGCGGCAATGAGAAGGCAGCAGGACTGTCTGGTGTTAAAACGAAAAAAGTGACCTTCTGGGTGTTTGTAAACATGGGTACACTGGCCGCTGTATCTGGTCTGATCTTCGCTGCACGTCTGAATGCGGCTACGCCAAGAGCGGGTACGAACTTTGAGTTGGATGCTATTGCAGCCTGCTTCATCGGTGGAGCGTCAGCATCAGGCGGAATCGGTACCGTATTTGGCGCGATCATCGGTGGTTTGGTTATGGGTGTGCTGAATAACGGGATGTCCCTCATTGGTCTAGGGATTGACTGGCAACAGGGAATCAAAGGATTGGTACTGCTGCTGGCCGTTGCATTTGATATCTATAACAAAAACAAAAGAGCGGCGTAAATATTGGCAAGCTGTTTCGTAGCTCACGCCAACAGGCTTATGAAATGCCGCAAATTTGGAATTTGGATTTAGTAAAAAGGCTTGGCATGTGCCAAGCCTTTTTGTCTTTATTTTGTAACCGCAATCCACAACGTCCATGAGTCCTTCTCAATAATTGCATCATCAGCACGGTTTTTAAGTTTGCTGTTAATAAACACAATCAGCTCTCCAAGCTCATGGTCTGTTAATTCATGAAGAATAGAGCGTCCAGTTCGCTGCGCCAGATCGCTATTCAATGCAGCCATGTCCTGGTGAACATATCTAGTCTCCCAAAGCTGCACTGTTTTAAGGATCACGAATCCATTAGAATCAAGCGATCTTTGGACTTCAGCGGCTTCGTGCCGACGGGAGCGTTCCATGTCAATCCATTTAGGATACTTTTCGAAGAAGTAACCCCTAATATGATTTTCATCCCCTGGCATTAAACAATCTTCCGGTGTTCTGTCTTGAATGATGAATACACCACCACTAGGTTTCAGGATACGCTTAGCTTCTTGAAAACAGCTGTCCAAATTATGCAAATGATGTATGAGCGCTCTTTCTAATACGATATCAAATGTATGGTCTGGAAGTCCCGAGTTGTAGGCATTCCCTTGTTGCAATGTGACATTGCTCAGATTCTCACAATGTCGAGCAGCCCCTTGTAACATCTCATTTGAAAAATCTACTCCAGTAACATGGGCTGCCCCTGAGCTTGCTAAAGCTTTAGTATAAATCCCTCCGCCGCAGCCGATGTCAACAATTTCTTTACCAGCTATGCCTGCATGCTCCTTAATCAAAGATAACCAAGATACATCGGCAGTTCTGGTTGTGTACGTCATTCTGTTTCGTTTATCGTGAAAATTAATTGGCATTAAAATCACCTCTTGTTCCGTTCTATGAAACGTAGTTTCAATAAGTGATATGCCTTTACAATACCATAATTATCTTTATCGTCAAGAGGCGCTGGCTTAAATATACATTTTTGAATTAGAGACGGCTTAGTTTAAACCGATCCCTACACAGTAGGATTTACATCAGTGCTCCTATAAAACGTGTAGCAATACCAAAGTAGATAAACAGGGAGAGAATATCATTTAACGTCGTAATTAACGGGCCGGATGCCACAGCGGGATCAACCTTGAAACGACTGAGCAGGAGCGGGATACATGTGCCTGTCAGTGTGCCGATAATCAGCGTTAAGAACAGGGATACACCGATAATCATACCGAGTAGCCAGTCCCCTTGCCAGATATACGCAATGACCGTGATCAGCAGACCGCAGACAAGACCGATCATCGTACCGACTTTAATCTCTCGTCCAATCAGAGCGAGTACCGTTGATTTGTCCAGGTTACGTCCAATAAGTCCGCGTACGACAACAGCAAGAGACTGCGTGCCTGTATTTCCCGTCATTCCGGCTATCATGGGCATGAAGAACGCAAGAGACACAACCTGATTTAATGTATCTTCAAAAAAATCCACAATGCTTCCCGAAATCAATCCGATCAATAACAGCAAAATAAGCCAGGGCAACCTGCGTCTGACCGCAACGAGCGGTTTCGTATCAAAGTCAATATCTTTACCGCCGCCGCCCATTTTGGCGAGGTCTTCACTGGCCTCATCCATAATGATGTCAATGACATCATCCATCTGGATGATCCCGCACAGCCTGTTGTTCTCATCCACAACCGGAAGGGCAATGAACTCGTAACGCTGCAGCAGCTGTGCCGCTTCTTCCTGATCCATATCTACGGTGGCGTGAATGACGCGTCTGGTCATCAATTCTTCAACCTTGGTTTTGTCGTCAGCCAGGGCGAGAGAACGATAACTGACGACACCAGCCAGCTTGCCCTGATCGTCGACAACATAGAGATAACTGGAGGCGGAGAGATGTAACGTACCTTGCGATTGTCTCAGTGCTTCCTTCGCTGTATCGTGGGTGAACAAGGTGCGATAGCGGTCAGTCATGATCCGTCCAGCAGTCTCTGGTGGATAGCTAAGTACAGACCGGATAATGGCGGAGTGGTCCAGATTCATGCTGGATAACAGCTCTTCCCTGCGTTTTGCGGGCAGATCGTTCATGAAACGGATGAGGTCACTTTTGTCCATCTGTTGCATGACTTCCAGTGTACGTTCTGGCCCGAGTCGTTCGAACAGTTCAGCCTGCTCGTGCAGCTTCAGGTTCTCGGCCAGATCGGCAAGGGTATCCGGTTTAAATAGAAGAAGAAAACGATTCTTTTCGTCTTCAGGGAATTTTTTATAGATAAGTGAAAGATCATAGGGGCGCAATTCCTTCACCAGTTTATAGAATTCCGGCAGATTCTGGGATTGTACATGCTGTGTCAGTTGCTGGGTGATCTCCTCAACGGAAAAATCTTTATTGGCTTGAGAACCGTTCATATTGACACTCCTTTCCTGAATGGTCAGCTTCATATTTTTAAACGGAAACGCTCTGTTCTTAAACAATGATGTGTGCAGTGAAGTAGAAGACATATTGAAATCTTGCTCAAACATTCGAGAAGGGCTTACAAATGAAAACACTCAGGATATACTTGTTCTACAGCAACAAATGAGGAGGTCGTGTGCCCTTGGAAACCGATATTCGAACGCAACTGCTCAGTCTGGCTGAGCCGGAATACCAGAAATTCGCAGCATCCCTTATTCCGAACATTTCAAATGTGCTTGGTGTGCGCTTACCCACGATCCGCAAAATTGCCAAACAGATTGCTGTTGCAGACTGGCGAACGTACCTGGATACGGCGCAGGATGAATATTTTGAAGAAGTGATGTTGCAAGCGATGGTTATTGGTCATGTGCAAGCAGATTTGGACGAGCAGCTGATACGCATTGCGGATTTTGTGCCCAAAATTGATAACTGGTCTGTGTGTGACAGCTTCTGTGCCGGACTGAAGTATACGAAAGTGCATGCCGACGCGATGTGGAACTTCATTCAACCTTATTTGAAGTCTGACCAGGAATATGAGATCCGGTTTGGCGTCGTGATGCTGCTGAACTTTTATCTGGAGGAGCCCTATATTCATGAGGTGCTACCCTTACTTGATCAGATTAAACATGAGGCCTATTACGTGAAAATGGCGGTGGCTTGGGCAATCTCGATTGCGTATGTGAAACAGCCCGAAGTGACCATGCCTTATTTAAAGCATAATACGCTTGATGATTTTACGTACAACAAGGCACTCCAGAAGATTACGGAATCGTACCGTGTGACACCTGAGGACAAACAAATGATACGAAGCATGAAACGTAAGACGAAAAAGCAGACACAGACAACCTCATGAGATAAACTCGGGAGAAGAGAAGGTGAATATGTGATGAGGCAAAAGATGATGTACACCACCATGCAGCTGGACGGTCGTCCGTGGAGCCTGCTGGCAACCGAAAAGGGACTGTGCCGCGTGGTGATGCCCAATGAAACGCTGGAGGACTGGCATGGCTGGATCGGCAAAATTGCGCCGGGCGTTGAACTTGAAGAGAATGATCAGGCATTAAGACAGACGGGCATGATGGACTGGCTGGAGTCCTATTTTGCAGGAGAAAAGACCGCTTTTACAGCTGAAATCCCACTTGACCTGATCGGTACTCCATTTCAACAGGAGGTATGGAAAGCGCTTGGGCAAGTGCCTTATGGTGAGATACGCACATATGGAGACATCGCTGCTGCCATCGGCAGACCTTCGGCTGTGCGGGCTGTTGGTGCGGCGAACGGGGCGAACCCCATTCCAGTATTGCTGCCATGCCACCGGATTATTGGTGCCAATCGCAAGCTGACGGGTTTTCGTGGTGGTCTGGAGATGAAACGCAGATTACTGGATATTGAACGGATTGAAGGCGTGACGGATGGTGGACATGCACGATTTGATTTTTAATGTATCGTTTGATATCTATATCATGTAGCAGGTTAAGAGAAATGAGGGATAGACAATGCAACAGCAACACGCATACTGGCTGACCAATGTAAGACTGGAACAAGGATATATTCGCGGAGGAGCAGAGGTAACTGGCACACAAACAGACCTTGCTCATTTGCGGATTGAGAACGGAGTCATTGCTGCCGTTGTGGGTGGTAATGATCCACTGACGGACAAGCTGCCACAGGTGGATGGGAGAGGGCTGCTTCTGCTGCCTTCATTCCAAGAAGCGCATATTCATCTGGATAAAACCTATTATGACGGGCCGTGGAAAGCTGTTCGACGTAGCTCCAGCATCTTTGATCGCATTGAGGAGGAAAAGGTGCTGCTGCCGAAGTTGCTACCTGATGCGAAACGTCAGGCGGAGAGCATTCTCGCATTAATTCAGACCTATGGCTCCACGCATGTTCGTGCGCATTGCAATATTGAACCTGTTAGCGGGCTACAACGATTGGAAGTAACCAAGCAGGCTCTGGAGAGTTATACAGGTAAAATATCTTCCGAGATTGTTGCTTTCCCGCAGCATGGACTATTACGCTCAAACTCAGTCGAACTGATGGGGCAAGCCATGGCTGAGGGTGCAACGCATGTAGGTGGTCTTGATCCCTACACTGTAGATGAGAATGGGGAGAAATCGCTGCATACTATGATGGAACTGGCAGTAAAACATCAGGCCGGGATCGATATGCATTTGCATGATGGCGGTGAAGCTGGCAAGCACACACTGCTTGAACTTCTCAGGCTGACTGAAGAAGCTGGGCTTCAAGGTCAAGTTACGGTGAGTCATGCGTTTTGGTTTGCCGGAGCGGAGCAGCAGGAAGCCGAAGAGATGGCGAGCCGCATGGCGTCGTTAGGAATGAGTATCGCTTCAACAGTGCCAATTGGCAGAACGATGATGCCACTTCCGATGCTGCAACGAGTGGGTGTAAACGTGAAACTGGCCACGGACAGTCTGACGGATCACTGGTCTCCTTTTGGCAGCGGGGATATGCTGGAAAAGGCAGGCCGTTTCGCCGAACTATATGGATATAGCGACGAGGTATCGTTGTCCCAGTCACTGGCCTATGTAACGGGCGGAGTGGCACCGCTGAATACAGCGGGAGAGAGAGTATGGCCGAAGGCTGGAGATACAGCGAGCTTTGTACTGGTACAGGCGAGTTGTGCAGCCGAAGCGGTTGCCCGTAGAGCCGACCGGAAAGCAGTGTGGTATCAAGGGCAAGTGGTGAGCGGAACGTTAGCCTAGAGCAAACAAAATAAAGCATGAGGGTTAAGCCACGGATACTGTGGCTTTTTTTCATAGGAAAGTGTAGAAGGAAGGTTAGCTCATATAGAGGAAGAAATTATACGCTAGTACCACATTTTAGGTTATGATAGATTATGATTTTAGGATAGAAGGAGTTGTCATATGAACATTAAATACGCATCACAGGCAGACTATACATACCTCGTTGAAAAAGATCGGCATATCCATCCCACACTTATTGAATCCAAAATGAAAGAGAACGAAATATATATCCTCTGGGAAGACGAGGTAAGGATTGGCTGGATGAGATATGGATACTTTTGGGACAACATCCCTTTCATGAACATGATCTGGATTGACGAGCCGTTTCGTAGTCGTGGATCAGGGCAACGTGTTGTGCAGTATTGGGAGAATGAAATGAAACAGAAGGGTTTTGAGATGGTTATGACCTCCACGCAGTCGGATGAACATGCGCAGCATTTCTATCGGAAAATGGGCTATGTGGATGCGGGAGCATTGCTGCTGGATACACAGCCGTTGGAGATTATATTGATGAAGAAAATTTAGGGGGTGTCTGAAAACTCTGAAGGGGAAGTGAATATGAATCATCACATGGAGAACAGAGTGACCTTACAACAGATCACACAGGAAAATGAACAGGAGTGCATTTGTCTTGAGCCACGGGAGGATCAACTTTCACTGGTAGCCAGCAATGCCGATTCGTTAATTCATGCAACCAAGGAAGTGACTTCGAGACCTTACGGGATCTATGCGGGAAGTGATATGGTCGGATTTGTTTTGTTTGATAATGAAGTTTATTCGGATGGGTATTATTGGATTCTTCGTTTTATGATTGATGGGAAACATCAGGGCCAAGGTTACGGCAAACGTGCCATTCAGGAAATGATTCATATGTTGCAACAACGTAGTGACTGTAGGCAAATCAGGGTATCTCATGTGCCTCATAATGTAGCGGCTAATGCAATGTACAAACGTTGTGGCTTTCAGGAAACAGGTGAATTTGAGGATAACGGTGACATTATTTTAAGTTATCAAGTTAGAGAGTAGAGGTGGCAAAAAATGATCAGAGAAGCTGAAGTGAGCGATGTAGCAGCTATTGAGGAATTGTACAGGGAACTCTTGCCTAACCACGCGGATACTGAGGTGCTGGCTGAACGAATTGAAGAGATCAGGCGTCACGAACACAGCTTCCTTTTTGTGTATGAAGTCCAGGAGCAGGTGGTAGGTACGGCACATTTACATATCTGCTTAGATGCTCTCGCAGGAAATCGACCGTTTGGTTTGGTTGAAAGGGTCATTATGTCTAGCGAGGTACAGGGCAAGGGATACGGAACAGAATTAATGGAACATGTGGAAGAGGTATGTGTGCAGATGAATGCATCAAAGATGCTGCTCGCTAGCGGGGCTACCAGGTACGCGGCCCATCAATTTTATCAAAAGCTAGGGTACGATGGTGAGTCCAGCAAAGCCTTTAAGAAATATCTATAATTTGATAGAAGAAGGACTAGTCCAACAAGATGAGAGATAAACATGATCGAATATTGAACAAAAGATTCATTGCATTAGCGTTCACACTGCTGTTGATGACGTTATGCTGTCTTGGCATTGCGGCGTATCTGCGTGCAAAGTCAGGCTCGAATATGTATGCATTTCTAGACTGGGATATGTTTCTGGCATGGGTTCCGTTTCTCATTTCAACGATGATTGCTCTTATCTTTCGACGTAAGGCTGTGAGACCCGGATGGATGGGCATGATGTTGACAGGTTTGCTCGGTTTGATCTGGCTTTTCTTTTTGCCTAACGCAGCCTATCTGTTTACAGAAATGTTGCATGCATTCCGGTATTTTATTGCTCAGCCGGAGAGTGCTTTTTGGTTCGAGATGGATTTTTGGTACAGTCTGACCCTTACGTTTGGTGTAGCCATTGTAGGGTTAATGCTCTCCATATGTTCTATAAGGCAAATAGAACATGTGCTGCAACGATTCGTACACAGGTTTGTTTGCTGGATCATTGTCGGATTCGTTCTACTTCTAAGCGGGGTGGGCGTATATATCGGGAGATTTAATCGCTGGAATTCATGGGATATCGTGTCCAGACCCGGGCAGATTGTTATCGATTTGATGCATGATTTTAGTTCAGCAAGCGGTCTTCTGGTGGAGTTTGTTACGCTGATATTTGTGATCCAGGCATTTGCATATGTCATTATTTCATTGATAAGTTCAAGAACGGATACGCCGAGATAGAGTTTATTTCATAAAACCAAGGAACTGCCTCAATGATAGGGATCATAATTATGGCGGCTCGAACAGCTGGCTGATTTTGTTAAGAACGCCCCTGAAATATAGAACTAGAGAGTTAGGAAACGGGAATATTCATACAACTGTTCGGGAGGTAAAACATGAAAGATACTTCTGATTTTATCAAGCAACTGCCCGGCATTTCTGAATGTCAGCGAATCCTCAAGGCAGTAGCGATGCTGGATGCGATTCTAATGCCAGAATGGGAGTATAGGTACTATTCGTACAATGCACAGTGGGATGCGAACGAACAGCTGGCTTCGATGAGAGACGGGGAGGGAGATCACTATTTTGCTTTGTTTAATTCTAACGGTCTGATTTTTAAAGGGTACGATAAAACGTATGCGTCTCTTCATAAGCATCAATCTGGTGATATGTTGCAGGGCGTGCCGTCGGTGTTCCAAACGTTTCTGGAAGAGCCTGCTTTTATGATGGATCAGACCTCCTTCTGCATCTGGAACGAAGAGGAACAGAACAAGTGGGCTTCAACTCAACAGCTTTCGGATGAATCGTATGCTCTGCTACAAGTTCTTGTGGGCGGTGCAGAGTACTATCATGCCTGGGCTCAGGAGTACTATGAGATTGAACTGGATCTAAAGCTGATCCAGCATGTTTTTGCCATGAAACCGTTGAATGAACAGCTGCTGCAAGCGTTAAATCCGGAGCTTGAGCTGGACGAGTTGGAAGAGGATATTACAGAAATCGGATACCAGGTTCAGGAGGAATGACATATGAATTTAACAGAATGGACTGCAGATACGCTCCAATATGATTTATCGGATGAATATTCAATTCGGCTTGCGGATGTTACGGAGTGGGGGTTATTTTGCACCATTTATTATGATATGGGATACGTCGGATTTTTCAGGGAAGAAGAATTCAGTTCCTCAAGGTGCAGTGCGTACTGGATTTATCGGGGGGAAAGCAAAATAGGTGGTGTACGAATGGAGCCTAACAAGATGTATCATTTTTTTCTAATCCCACCATTCCAGCAAGGCTCTGAGATCGTCAAGCTGCTGAAACAGAAATTAATGCAATGGTCGGATCGCAGCAAACGTATTTTGTCATTCGAGATTCTACCGGGTCAGGTCGACTGGTTTGCAAGAGCCGGATTCTGGCCGGCCGAGTTCAGATGCCGATGGATGCAGCGGCCTACGGATCATTTTGATATCGATTGGGATAGCAGGGTGAGCGTAAAGAGTCCAGAGATTATCGAAAAAGAATCAGGTGGCTTCAAATATGTAAACGAAGGGGAGATTGCCAGGTGTGACCTGAAGAGTTTTGGCGGGACTCTAGAAGCAACGAGAAGAAAACAGAGCTCACTAGAAGATTTTACACCTGACGAAGATCCTAATTATACAAACGAAATTCTGACTCAGGCATCTACACTTGTATACGATCAGGAGACGGGGGAGTTGATCGCCAACTGCCGTTTATGTCTACAGGACAATCAGGCAGCTGTTTACAGTATTGGTGTCATTCCTGCGTATAGAGGCAGAGGACTTGCTACCCAAATGTTACAAAGAGCATTAACGATGCTCAAGGGACACTATCCATTTTTGCGGCTGTATGTGATGGAAGGTAATGATGCAGAGTCCGTATATCTTAATCTCGGTTTTGTTCAAGGTGTGCAGGAGATTCAGACGATGTATATACCAGAGGAGGAAGCGGAATGAAGGTTGCCATTTTAACCGATATTCACGGAAATATTCCTGCGCTTCAAGCTGTGCTAAATGATATCGATCAACAGGGAGACATTGAGCAAATATTTTGTTTAGGGGATATGATTGGCATTGGTCCTTATTCGAATGAAGTAATCGAAATGTTATACGGCCGTGAGCATACGACAGCCATTGCAGGGAATCACGAAGCTGCTGTGCTTCATTTACTTCAAGGCAGAGGGCCGCTAGAAGGACACAAAGGAATGAAGGAACATCATGAGTGGGTTGGCGGGCAGTTGAGTCAGGAATCGATCAAGAGAATACAGAACCTGCCCCAATCAATCGAAAAAGAAGTTGAAGGACATCATATACTTTTGACTCATTATCATATGAATGATAACAAACTGGATACGATTGACCGGGAACCCTCAGGAGTGAAGTGGGATGCAAAATATAAAGGAAGCCCTCATGACCTGATCTGTTTTGGACATTATCACATACTGCATTATTTCAGAACAGAGCAGCGGGTTTACATGAATCCTGGAGCGTTGGGATGTAATGATCTTGCGGTTGCAAGATACGGAATTGTGGATTTTCAGAAGGAACGTCTGGATGTGAGGTTTACAGCGGTTCCCTATGACAACGGGCAGTATCTTCAAGCGTATAAGCACCTGAACGTTCCAGATAAGGATTTTATTTTGAAAGCGTTCCATGGAAATCAATTCGAAAAAGAAATGTTGTAGAGGTAGGGCGGTCTAAGGAGATCGCCCTCTTTATTTCAGAAAAAGGAGGAGAAGATCATTATATTTGTTATAATTATTTGTTTACTTGTACTTTTAATTCTAGGTCAATATGTCATCAAGACGGCCATTGATACTTCAAAAAATACTCAGCATACGAAAGAGATTTTGGAAGAGTTAAAGGAAATTAAGTCTTTATTGAAAGAGAGACAGTAAAGACAACTCCGTGTAAGATAGAGGTGCTGGTTCAAGATTATAATAAATGTTTTTTTAGCTCACAAGTTTAGAATGAAAGAGAACTTATATAATTTCCTGATATAGAGTTTCTACCTCCTTTTGCAAACCAGGTATCCAGGTTTCTGATCCGGAGATTATATCAGTACCACCATAAACAAGCCAACGTAACGTTCTGATCAGCCAACATAGACCGCCTATATGCACTTGCCAGTTCAAGTCATCAATTTTAAGTTCAGTTACGTCAAGGTATGCTAATATCATTTCTTCTCTTGGTAGACTACACCAACCGTGTGCTTCCATAATTAAGCAATATAGGTCTCCAAGATGAGGGCTCAGATAGGAGATAGGCCAATCTATTGGCATAATGCCATTGTCTTGAATGACTAAATTTTTAGCATGATAATCATCAAGTTGCTCCAGAAAGTGTTCCATTGAAGCTGAGTAAGTGTCAATAACCTTCTTAGAGAGCATTCTTTCTATATTGTTTGTTGCACGCATTCTTAATCTGGCGAGTTCTCTTGATGCCTCAAGAAAATGAGCAGGATGAGGTTGCTGCTCCAAATTTTTCTCACCAACATCCTCCATGACCATGACTCCGCTATCGTCAAGTTGTACAAACTCAAAAATCTGTGGGGCTTTGATTTGTAGTGGGTGTACTAGATTTCGGTATTTTTCAGCTTCTCCTGCCATTTCTTGCCCACCCCATTTAATTATGCGTGATTCACCGGTTGTTAGTTTTACTCGGTAAACTTCCGAAAGAGTCCATTTTCTTAACAGTGACCATTCATCAATCTGATTCAGCAAGGGTATTCTTAAGTGATAATCTGAAAAACATGCAGGAATCATTCATTATCCCCTCCAAATACATATTTACAAATGATTTTCACATATATGGCAAGAAAAATATAGACTTATAATCATCTTTTTGGTATAATGTTGAATAGGGTCTTGAAAAAATTCAAGACTTTTTTTTATTTCCATGGAAATAGTAAAGGCCATCCATTAAAAGATGGCCTTTTTACATTGAAGATAGGAATGAAGTGCAGTTCAAAGGGGCTTTCATGGGCATCGCTTTGAGATTGAAGCATAACACTCAGGTCATGATAGAATACAACGGCAAACAGATATACGTTACGAAGATTGGCCGTTTTAGCAAAAATTCGAGGTATTCGCTGCAACATCAGGCGTTGGAGAATTATCTGGATCAAGAGCTGGAAGGAACCTATTACGGAGGAAATCTGGCGAAGGAGGAACAGGAGGAGACGTAATGAAGATACATAAAAAAATATTCAATCTGTCGGCTTGGCTTGCCGCACTGGCTGTACTGTTTATTCCAGGAACGCTGAATAACGATAACAAAATTTTACGAACTGAATATGGATTCCCGCTTCGTTTTTTGACAGATTATCATGTCTCGAATTCGAACGGATCAATCTGGTTTATATCCGATATGCATATTAATGTACTGATATATTTCGTGAATGTTCTATTTATTTATGCTGGAATACATGTGATTGTGTATATCAAAAAAAGATTAACTAAGAAATCAGTGGAGTGAATAATAATGAAGCATCTTCCTTCAAGATGGAATTCAGAAAGGCTAATTATTTCAGATGTAAAGCCTTTCGAGATTGTTGAACTGCAAAAATTATATGATACAAGCCGTTATATACAGGAATGGGATGGACAAGAAAATGATATGAATTACGTTAAGAATTGTATAGAACAAGGAAACCTTCCCCCAGGTGGAATATTAGCCAATTATAGAATTCAAAGTATACGTACGCTTGAGGCGAATCAAACGATCGGGATGTTAAGTGTATATCATGGCTACCCTGCTGAACATGTATTGTATTTGGAATTTTTATATATTCAGAACGTTGTTCAGAAACAAGGATACGGCCAGGAAATGATGTCTGCTTTAACTAATCAGCTGACCATTCTGGGTTATGATGAGATCAGAATTAATGTCGCACTCAAAAATTGGCCAGCCTTACGCTTCTGGTTTAGGTCGGGTTTTAGCCAGATCGGCGGCATCTATGGTGATGAGAAACATTCATCAAACAATTTTGCAAATATTGAATTGATTAAGAAGCTGTAATCAGCTGATTACAGCAGAATAGGAGGCTATATTATGGAACCCTTTTTTCGATACAACTGGATGGTGCGTGAACAGTGGTATGCATGGTGTGCAGACCTGCCACCAGAAGAATTGCTTCGACCACGTACAGGTGGCGTAGGAAGCATCTTGAAGACGTTTTTTCATGTCATTGATGTCGAGTGGAGCTGGCTTCAGCTGCTGCAAGGGAAACCGGATGGTGCGGAGGATTTTGCACAATATCAGACGCTCGAATCCGTTCGGGAACTGGATCATAAGCTGCATCAGGACGTGGAAGCATTCGTATTAGCTTGGGAGCCGGGCATGGAGAAGAGAACTTTCATTGACTGCCGGAGTGATGGGCGCGTGGATATCGATGCTTGGGGTGAAATTATGCGTCATGTCATTGCGCATGAAATTCATCATATGGGACAGTTATCCGTATGGGCTAGAGAACTTGGCCGAGAGCCCGTATCTGCTAATGTCATAGGTAAAGGATTGATCGAGCCAAACCATGATGAAGGGCCGTGAGTATAAGTGATACAACTTAGCTGTATCCACTGGGTTCAACTGGATGAAGCGATTCGGCAGGGAATAGGACAGGAGCATCGGATGATCCCGCTTAAGCCTGGATTGGAAGCGGATGTTATGCGTGTTGAGTTGTATGATCATGACTGCGTGTTGAAAATATGGAACAAGGAATCTCGCCCGGATATTGAAAGACAGTATCAGTTGTTGCAGAAGCTGATTCAAAGCGGGATTCAGGTATCCAGGCCGTATGGCTGGGGGATAGATCAGCATCGGAATCAAGTACTGCTCACAAGTTACGATGGTGTGCCGGTTACCCGGCTAGATCAAGAAATATTAAGACAAATGGCTCAGACTTTACATGATATCCACCAGTATCCAGTCAATGTTAGTGAATCGCAGGCGGAACAATTAGAACAAGATTACATCCCTCGCTACAACTTTGTTGACTATTTTTTTCCTCAGGTTGCCAAACACGAAGATATCTATCCCATTGTTCATGACTTGATACAGCGTGTACAGATTACACAAAATCACTTCATTCATGGCGACTATAACCTGGGGAATATTGTTGAAATGAATGGAAAATACACTATCATAGACTGGACCAACGGACAGTGCGGAGATCCGAGATATGATGCGGCATGGTCTGTTTTTCTAATTACCATCTATAAGGGAGAAGAGTACGGCGAGTTTTATCAGGCTGAATTACGAGCTGTTAATAGCAGCATGCCGGATGAAGAACCAGCCTTTGAAGCGTTGGCTTGGTTACGCTGGGTACTGCTTTCGCGCGGCGGTGATGTTCCGAGAGATTTGGGAGTTATGCGACGTGTGTTGAATATATCTTCTCAAAACCCGTACCTGGACCCAAACTTGTTGTAGATAAAATATTCCCTCCATAAAGCTGGAACATTTTCCTGAATCCCCAAAATATGCTTTCGGTATTTGCAATATCTTTTTCAAGGTAGCCTGCAAGCCTGTCCTAAATTCACGTTTTCTGCATACCTATGGTAGTAGAGGAGCGTGATGAATAATGGAACAGAAGGTACAGACGTATTTCGAACTGAAACAGCAGCAGAAAGAGATTGAACAAACGTTATCGGTATTGAGAGATGAGATCGTGGCGTACTGTGTGCAGCAAGGAGTGTACGAGACAGAAGTAGGCAGCTATAAGGTAAAAACGGTGCTCCAGCACCGTAAGGAATATGACGATCAGAAGCTGTACGCTTCCCTGCCCGACCCGGAGATCTGGAGGCTCATGTCCAAGGTGGACAGCCATAAATTGAAGAGCCTGATCAAGCTGAATGTTCTCTCCGAGGAACAGGTCAGCCCGGCATGTACCGTGAAGCAGGTTACGTTGTTGCAGGTAGACAAGTTATAACGTATATTCCTGCTTTCTATCCTTATGTTCTGAAATTGGTAGAATTTCAGGGGGCAAAACGTTTATTTTGTTCAGGGAAAGCGCATTCATTTTTCGTTATGATAAAGAAACAAATCTGCGAGGAGGAACCAGGATGTCTACCGAAATTCCGTCCCTACATACTGCTTATGCCGATTCATTCAAAATAGGTGCAGCAGTACATACGAGAATGCTACAATCCGAAGGGCAATTTATTGCGAAGCATTACAACAGTGTTACCGCGGAGAATCAGATGAAGTTTGAAGAGGTTCATCCGCGAGAGCATGAATATACGTTTGAGGCAGCAGATGAGATCGTTGATTTTGCAGTGGGTCGTGCGATAGGTGTACGTGGTCATACTCTGGTGTGGCATAATCAGACGCCGGCATGGGTATTTGAGGATGCTTCCGGAGGCCCGGCTTCGAGAGAGTTGATGTTGTCCCGGTTGAAGCAGCATATCGATACAGTTGTTGGCCGTTACAAAGGACAGATTTACGCATGGGATGTTGTGAACGAGGCCATCGAGGATAAGACCGACGTAATTATGCGAGATACAAAGTGGTTGCGATTGCTGGGAGAAGATTACCTGGCTCAAGCATTTCATATGGCTCATGAAGCTGATCCTGATGCATTGCTATTCTATAATGATTACAACGAGACAAACCCGGTCAAGCGGGAAAAAATATACAATCTGGTACGGTCTCTGCTGGAGCAGGGAGTACCTGTACATGGCATTGGTATGCAGGGGCACTGGAATATCCATGGCCCTTCCATTGAGGAGATCCGTCAAGCCATTGAACGTTATGCTTCACTGGATGTACAGCTTCACGTAACCGAACTGGATCTATCCGTGTTTCAACATGATGATCAGCGCACCGATCTGACAGAGCCAACGTCCGAGATGTTGGAGCTTCAAGAGAAGCGGTATGAGGACGTTTTTCAACTGTTCCAGGAGTATAAATCCAATATCACTTCCGTGACATTCTGGGGTGTTTCTGATAACTATACTTGGCTGGATCATTTTCCGGTACGAGGCCGCAAAAACTGGCCATTTGTGTTTGATACACAGCTGCAGCCAAAGGATTCATTCTGGCGTATTCTCGAAAAGACGAAGGCTCAGGCATAAACTCAGGTTCAGTTTAGGATTAGACTCAAGCTAAACATCCAGCAGTCTGCTGACTATTTTGGACTCAAAGCCTTACATGCACACCTCATAAAAAGAGGCGAGCATGTAAGGCTTTTTTGAAGTATCTTATATAGAGAGCAGATTTATTTGAATCTTAGCATTGTCACATGCACGGTACGATGCCATACTGGAGAAAAAAAGGGGAAATGGCAGGTGAATCCAATGTACAAGGTCATTGTAGCTGATGATGAACCGTTTATGCTGGAAGGCTGGAAAACGATGATCGATTGGCAAGGCTGCGGATATGAGTTGTGTGGAACTGCGACCGATGGGGAAGAAGCACTAGATCTGATCAATCATGTAAATCCGGATTTGGTGGTAACCGATATCCAGATGCCGGTGCTTGATGGACTGGGTTTGATTCGAACCATGCGTGAAGAGTTAAAATATGATTCCCAGATCGTGATCGTAACCGGTTATTCCGAGTTTGGTTATGCACAGCAGGCGATACGATATCGGGTGAATGAATATGTGCTCAAACCTTTGGTGCCAGAAGAAATTCACGAGTTATTACGGAACCTGATCATACCGCTGGATACCCAGCGACAGGAAATAGAGATCAAGCTTGCAGAAGAACAATATGACGCCATGGAGATGAAGGACACAACTATGGATGAGGGCGGCATGCTGAATGAGGCGGATCTGGAGAAAATGGCATCGCGCGCCCAGCAGTTTATCGCTTTAATCGAGGCAGGAGATGTAACAGGCGTTGCTCGCACTGTTGATGATATGCTACAGGAGATGCAAGAATCACGGGCCGCGATGGTCTGGGCTCAAAGCGCAGTTAGATACATCCATGGAGAACTGCTACGCAGATACAGCATGATCGGAGCAGATCAGACTGTTCTCCAAGTGCGGACCTGGCATCATACAGAGAGTTGGTTCATGGGAGACTTGAAGAAATTGTTTATTCGGATTACGGAAACTTTTGCCTCAATGGCTCAGGCTGACCCGGGTTCCAGTGGGCTGGTGGCAGAGGCTGTCCAGTATCTGAAAGAGCACTATCGCACAAAAATCAAACTGCAGCAGCTCGCCAATCACATTCATGTCAATGCGGCTTATCTAGGCCAGCAATTCAAACGTGAGATGGGAGTCAGCTTCAGTGAGTATGTTCATCGTCTTCGTATTGAAGAGGCACGCAGGATGCTCCGCCGGACCAATATGAAAATCTCAGATATTGCATTTGAATTAGGCTATCATGATGCGGAGTATTTTACAGAAAAATTTAAAGCGCTTACAGGTGAACTCCCATCTCTATATAAAAACAATAACCAAGGGTGATTATGTGCATAAGAAAAAGAGGACTTTTCATACGGTAAACGACATCCCCCTTCGATATAAATTTCTGCTGATCTATGTGGTCAGTATTCTTCTTCCAATTATTGCGATTAATATGTTTTTTTATCAACGAACATCTGCAGATATCAAAGTGCGGGAACAGGAAAATTTGCGCAAATCGATTGACAGGGCTGCAGGAGAATTAGTCGGTATGATTGATGAGAGCGTGGCGCTAAGCCGTATGATTGCAGCGGATGATTCCTTGTATGAGGCTCTGGATCGTACCTACGCGTCACCTGTGGAATATTACAACGAGTATCATGTTTTCTTGCGTGACAAATTGACACGGTATATGTCGGCCAATATTTTGGAAGTCCGAATTTATACGAATAACGATACCATTCAGACGGGCAGTCACTACTTCGTCATGAAGGACAAAACGACATCACTGCCGGGTATGGAGCAGTTAAATCAAGCAAACGGCGATATTTTAGTTATTGATTACGAAGAAAAGTCTGGATTTAGCCGAGGGAAGCGAATTAGTGTCATCGGGAAAATGAAGACCTTCACTTCATATGCTAACTATGCGAAGTATTCCAGAATTGATCTCGAAGTGAATCGTATTTACAGCATCCTTAATCGGGAGACAAACAGCCTGCAGCTCAGACTTGTGGACGGAAACAGCCGTCCGGTTGTTTCCAGTGCACGCTTCCCGGCAGAGGGATGGTCTTCCGATGTGAATTCCGAATATATCATGGAAAAATCACTTGGTAATCTGGCTTACCTGGACGGTTGGAAGCTGATTGGTGTTGCGGATACGCGGCATGTGGATCAGTTGTTGGACGAAGCGCGTAATTCTATTTTGTGGCTGGCGGTCATCAGTGTGATCGTACCCTCGGTGCTCATTTACTTTATTCTGCGTTCGTACCACTACCGTATCCGTAAATTGTCACGGCATATGGAGAAAGTGCGGAATGAACGTTTTGACCTGATCGAGATCCAGGAAGGCCGGGACGAGATTGGCGGGTTAATTCGCACGTTTAATATGATGATCAGCAAAATCCATTCCCTGATTAATGACGTATACAAACTGGAGATCAGGCACAAGGATCTGGAACTGGATCAAGTCCGAACGGAGTTATCTATGCTCCAGAGCCAGATGAATCCACATTTTCTGTTTAATACACTGAATGCGCTGCTCGTCGTGAGCACTAAAAACGGCTATACCGAAGTATCTGAAATTATTAAAAGCTTATCTTTACTCATGAGACAGTTGCTCAGCAGATCAGACAACCTGATTCCACTCGAAGAGGAGTTGCAGTTCACAACACTTTATCTTCAAATTGAGAAGTTCAGGTTCGGAGAATTATTTGATTATACTCTGGATATTGATCCAAAGGCTGCAGGCAAACGTATTCCACGTATGAGTATTCAGCCGCTGGTGGAAAATGCGTGCAAACATGGATTGCAGGCACGCAAGACGGGACGATTAATTCATATTACCGCAAAGCTAGGTGAATCCGGACTGATTATTCGTGTCATCGATAACGGGATCGGGATGGAACAGGATAAACTGCGGCAATTAATACAGGATGTACGCTCGGATCAGGCGAAGGATGGTTCACATGTGGGCATTCGTAATGTCTATCGCCGACTGGAGTTATTTTATGAAGGAGATGCAAAGTTCACGATTCGCAGTGAGAAGGGCAACGGTACAGAAGCCGGATTTCATATTCCGACAGACAGACTGTGACTGATGAACAAAGGGGGACAGCTAGATGTATAAAGTACTATTGGTGGATGATGAGCCATTTGCGATTGAAGGCCTGCAGTTGTTAATTGATTGGCGAAAATTCGGGTTTGAAATTAACGGTGTGTGCACCAATGGAGAAGAGGCAGTCGAAGCGATCCGTAAGAGTAAACCTGATCTGGTTGTCACGGATATTCATATGCCAGCGATGAACGGGCTCGAATTGATTGAAGAGGCACGTCGTCTGGGGCATGATTCCACAATGTTTGTCATTACAAGCGGTTACAGCGATTTCAATTACGCAAGGCAGGCGATTCGTCTTGGCGTAAGCAATTATTTAACCAAACCTGTGGATACGGTGGAAGCGGACGATATGCTGGAGCGACTGGCGCAGGAGTTGAAGGAGAAGCAACAGCGCGAGAGTGTTCGTGAACAGGCCAAAGTGCAGGAAACCCGGCATGTTATAGCTGCACTGGTCACAGGACAGGAAGTTGAGGATGCAGAACAGATGGCTCATGATATCGCTCATTTGTATGAACAAGCTCAGAGGTGGACGTATGTGAAAGTAAGATTTCAGCGTGCTGATTCTGGACAGATTCGCTCGATGATTCATGAGACCATAAGCCGTGAACCGTGCTGTTATGTGGTGGAAAATGAACTGGATACCTGCGGCATTGTATGGGGTGAAGTATCTTCAGGGCCAGAAACATGGCAAGGAAGAGGTCATCGAGATTTTGCGAAAAGGCTGCTGTCTGCCTTGGATGAAGTCGTCCCAGACGGAGTGCAGTTTGCCGTAGGTTTGCCTGTGCAGCAACTGGAAGCTTTATCTCTTTCCAGAAGTATGGCTGTCGAGACGGAGCGTTTTTTGTTTCTGCACCAGGGGAATTTGCTATTCGCCGAAGATATTCAGGAACAACGACTAAGGTTTAATCCCGAATCTCTCCGTGAAGTGGATCTCATTATGGAGCATCTGGAGAACGGTTCGCCAGAACAGCTGAGTCTGTCGATTAGAGAAGCATTCCATCAATTTGTAATGAACAAGACTGCACCTGAATTTGTACACATATTCATGACCCAGATTTTATTCCGTGGTTTTTCTCTATGCAAGGAGCTTGGAGGAGAAACGAAGGATATGTTGCTAGATACAGCCTTTGATTCCGATGAGCGGTACCACTGGAACATCGAAAAATCAGCGAGTATGCTGGAAAAATTTTGCCTGAAGTGTCAAGCTGCGGCATCATCTCTTCGTCAAAAACAGCTCGGCGGAACACAAGCGATGGTAGCTGAGTATTTGCAAGAGCATTTTAGAGAGACGTTTACCATCAAGGAGCTGGCCGAACGATTCTTCATGCATCCTGTGCATCTGGGCCAATCTTTTATGCGCAAATATGGCAAGGGTGTTCTCGATATGGTGCATGATCTAAGGATAGAGGAAGCGATGAGACTGCTAAGAGATTCGGACGATGCTTCATGTGCGATTGCAGAGCAGGTTGGTTATAAGAGCTACCAGCATTTTCTAAAACAATTTGAGCGCAGAACAGGGATGAAACCGGCTGAGTATCGCCTTAAGCATGCTAAGTAGAGCACACATAAGGAGGTATGAACCGGTTCAAGACCTCCTGCAATTAAGGGGGGGAGATGCTTAAATCTGTTTATTTTGAAACCGCATACATTTCCTCATAATGAAATCAGTAAGGCAAACCATTTCCAAGGAGGCGCAATACATGGGGGGATTGAAGAAAAAGAAACTTTGGGGTTCCGTTTCTCTTGTTCTGGCATTAACTTTGGCACTGGCAGGATGCAGTGGAGAAGAAGCCAAAACGACCACACCCGATGGTAAGGAAATATTAAACATCTCGGCATTTATTAGTGAGCCGAATCAGGCACCGGCAGCGGATAACCGGATATACAAAAGGATTGAAGAAGAGCTGGGTGTCAAATTAAACATGGAGTTTCTGGTCGGTGACCTGCAACAGAAGCTGGGGGTTATGATTGCGGGTGGAGATTACCCGGATCTTATTACGGCAGATACCAAACTGGTTGCGGCTGGCGCGGTGATCCCGCTGGAAGATCTGATCGAGCAACATGCTCCAAACCTAAAAAAGCATTACGCAAAAGACTGGGAACGGATGAAAGATTCCAGTGATGGGCATATTTACTGGTTGCCTAACTACGGTGTATATACTGGTGAATTCATTAGTAACTATTATTCCGGACCTGCGTTCTGGATTCAAAAGCAGGTACTGAAAGAAGCCGGATATCCAACACCGAAAACACTTGATGAGTACATGAAGCTGATTCGTGATTATGCGGCTAAGCACCCGACGACATCGGATGGTCAGCCAACCATCGGTTTCACAACACTGGCTTCTGACTGGAGAACATTCCCTCTCCTTAATCCGCCAGAGCACTTGACCGGTCATCCAAATGATGGTGGTGTTGTTGTAGAAGACAAAGGTGTTGCAACCGTATTCGCGGATAAAGACATTTCAAAACGATACTATAAAGAGCTGAACAGTCTCTATAACGATGGACTGCTCGATAAAGAAGCCTTCGTTCAGAACTACGACCAGTATTTGGCGAAAATTTCTTCGGGCCGTGTTATCGGCATGTTTGATCAGCACTGGAACTTCCAGCAAGGGGAGGACCCGCTTGTAGCTCAGAACAAAATTGCTCAAACATATGTTGGCTTCCCGCTGGTTTATGACACAAGCATCAGGGATCATTACCTGGATCGTCCGGTCATTAACTTGAACAACGGTTTTGGTATCAGTAAAGATGCTAAAGATCCTGTTGCAATTCTGAAATTCCTGGATAAGTTGATGGATGAAAAGTATCAAAAGTTGCTGTCCTGGGGTGAAGAGGGCGTAGACTACATGGTTAACGATAAAGGTAGATTCTATCGTACACCTGAACAACGTCTTCAACAGGACGACCCGGCATGGAAACTGGCTAACAAAGCGGAAGGTTTCTACAAAGCATCACCGAAGCTCGAGGGAACTTTTGAGGACGGTAATGCTGTAGGAGCGCTTAACCAGCCTGAGGAATTCTACGATAGCTTGAAGCCGGAGGATAAAGAATTGCTGGATGCATACGGTTTCAAAACATGGAGTGATTTCTTCTCTCCTGCACCTGAAAACCCAGTGTATTATCCAGCGTGGCAAGTGGACTTGAAAGAAGGTTCAGATGCTTCGGTAGCCAACAAACAAATGACCGATACGTCGCTGAAGTACTTGCCTAAAGCAATCATGTCCAATGCAGATCAATTTGATTCGATCTGGAGCGAGTATGTGGACGCTTACAAGAAAATCAACGTGAAAGCGTATGAAGACCGAATCAATGAGCAATTACAATGGCGGATTCAGAACTGGACCGTGAAATAAATAAAAGCGGTTGTTAGATTGGCTCGGAAGGTGTCAGGTACATGGATATAAATCATGGCCTGTGCCTTCCGAACAATTTATCCTCAAAATCCGCGTACGTTGATAGGAGGAGTGAAAGATGGCGAATACGCCAGGAGCCATACAGGAAAAATCTGCTCCAACCGTTGTGACCAAGACGCCTCTGATGAAGCGCCTGCGCAGTCAAAAACAACTGATGTTTATGTCTCTGCCCATCGTCGCTTATATTTTGGTTTTCTCGTATTATCCGGTTTGGGGCTGGGTTATGGCGTTCCAGAATTACAGTCCAGCGAAGAAATTCTCGCAGCAGGAGTGGGTCGGACTTAAGCACTTCAAGTTTCTGCTTACGGACGACGCGTTTCTGAACGTGCTTCGCAATACGATCGCGATGAGTTTAATTAACATGATTCTTGGCTTTGTGACAGCCATTGTTTTTGCGATTTTGCTGAATGAAATCAAACACAATTTGTACAAGCGCACGATTCAAACGATCTCATATCTGCCTCACTTCCTGTCATGGATCATCGTTACGGGCATTGTAGCCAGTTCGTTATCTGTTGATGGCGGGATTGTGAACGTGGTACTGATGAAGTTAGGATTTATCAATGAACCGATTATGTGGCTCAGCGTTCCAGAGTACTTCTGGGGTATTGTCGGGGCATCACACGTATGGAAAGAGGTCGGCTGGAATGCAATCATCTATCTGGCAGCGATCACTTCCATTGACCCATCCCTCTATGAAGCGGCTGAGATTGATGGAGCTAACCGGTATAAAAAAATGTTGTATGTTACGTTGCCTGGCATCAAGTCCATCGTCATTATCTTGTTGATTATGAATATGGGATGGATTCTGGAAGCCGGATTTGAAGTACAGTACTTGCTTGGAAATGGTGTAGTTGTTGACTGGTCTCAGACCATTGACATCTTTGTTTTGAAATACGGGCTACAGATCGGTAACTATTCACTTGCTACCGCAGCCGGTATATTCAAAACCGTCGTTAGTATCACCCTGATATTTGCAGCTAACTCAATATCCAAACGATTCGGCGAAGACCGATTAATATGAGGAGGACACATCGATGGGAATAAACAAATCTCGAGTTGAGCCGATTGTCTTCCACACATTTAACGGCTTGCTGATGATCTTTATTGCAGTAGTGACCTTATATCCATTTTTGAACACGCTGGCTATTTCTTTTAATGCGGGTAACGATACGATTCGAGGCGGAATCTATTTGTGGCCGAGGGAGTGGACCAGCCAGAACTACAAAGCCGTATTTGCGGGTGGAACCATCTTCGCGGCTTTTGGGGTCTCGGTTGCCAGAACTGTACTTGGTACTGTTCTCAGCTTGTTCCTCACTTCCATGTTGGCGTATACGCTGAGCCGCAAAGACTACATTCTGCGTAAACCGATTACGATTATCGTTGTAATGACCATGTATTTCAGTGCAGGTCTCATTCCAACGTACTTCCTGATCAAAGATTTGCACTTGCTTAACAATTTCCTGGTATACATCATTCCGGGTCTGATCAGTGCGTTTAACATGATCGTTATTCGGACGTATATCCAGACGCTGCCTGAAGGACTGATTGAATCGGCCAAGATTGATGGTGCGGGAGATTTTAGAACGTTTATGTCCATCATTTTACCATTGTGTCAGCCTGTACTTGCAACGGTTGCGTTGTTCATTGCGGTAGGGCAATGGAATTCTTGGTTTGATACGTTCCTGTATGCTTCATCCAAGCAAAACCTGAGTACGTTGCAGTACGAGTTGATGAAACTGCTGTCCTCTTCTATGAACACCAACAGCAGTGCTTCGGTATCCAACGGGGCAAATTTGGGGCAAGCACGTAACATGGTTACGCCAATATCAATCCGGGCAGCGATCACTATTGTTGCAGCATTGCCAATCCTGGTCGTGTATCCGTTCTTGCAAAAGTACTTTGTACACGGATTGCAATTGGGTAGTGTGAAAGAATAGTAAGAAGCAGAAACGATGAGTTATCATCGTTAGGAAGCGAATGATAGTAGGATCTAAAGAAGTCGGCCGAATGAGGTCGGCTTTTTTGGTATACGTAGGTATCGGAAAAATGAGTAGAAAAAGACATCTAATCATTTGCTGTATATGTTATAATTTTCAATAATACGGCGTGGTCTTGTGAGTCAGCGGTCAAGAATTCGATAGGTGCTACGTTTCTAGATCTTCAGCAATTTCCTGTCTCTGTTCATATTCAATGGAATGAAGATCGAGCCGAAACGATATATCTTGAAGGGTCATAAATCTAATTCAAGATGGGGTTGAATAAGATGGAAAGCATCCGTAATAATGCGTTAACGTTTATCGGGAATTTCGCGATGGCCTATTTTATTTTTGGAGAGGGAACAATCGGTAAGCCGCTAATATTTGCGTTTTGGATGCTTATGTTGATGATGGGATTGGACTGGTACAAGAGTAGGAAGAGTCATACACTAAATTAGCATACGGTACCATGGAGCCGGTCCTGGCAGAGGATCGGCTATTTGGTGTACAATTTTGGAGAGGAGGTGCTGGATTGATGTCACGACCGATTTCGCTTGACTCATTCCGATGCTGGATGCAACGGAAACAGGAACAGTTGCAGGTGCTCCAGATCTCAACGGAAGAGAGAAAAGAGAATCCTGAAAATGAGAAGGAGTGCACTTCCGATCCTTTCGTTGGATATCTGCATGAATCGGAGAGAGCTATGGGGCAGGTCACCTTATGAACGGTGTATCGAGGAGAGAATGAGGACAACCATTTACATCCAAGCCTTTGTTCATTACACTTGATAAGTAACGCTTATAAATAGGATATACGTAATATTAATTCAGATGATCAGGAGGACGTTATTATGCATCAATCAGCACACATTCAGGAAGCACGCGATTACATATTAAACCGGATCAACACCAAGCCAGTAGTAGGTATGATTCTGGGTTCAGGACTGGGGGCACTTGCGGACGAGATTGAGAATGCAACAGTGATTCCTTATACAGAGATTCCATATTTTGCTCAATCCGAAGCTATCGGGCATGCCAATGAATTGGTGATTGGAGAATTAATGGGGAAGACAGTTGTAGCCATGAAAGGCCGCCTTCACTACTATGAAGGTTTTACCTTAGATGAAGTAACGTTCCCGGTTCGCATTATGAAGGCACTGGGCGTTGAACAACTGATCGTCACCAATGCTTGTGGTGCAGTCAACACCAGTTTTGAACTAGGCCAGCTCATGCTGATTACGGATCATATTAATCTGGTTGGCAACAATCCGCTGATTGGACCAAATAATGCTGATCTGGGTGTGCGCTTCCCGGATGTGTCTCAAGTATACAATCGTGAATTGCGCAGTATCGCACTACAGGTTGCCGAAGAGCAAAATGTAAGCCTGCAACAAGGGGTATACGCGTGGTGGAGTGGCCCAGCTTATGAAACACCTGCGGAGATTCGCATGATTCGCACGATGGGTGCGGATGCTGTAGGGATGTCTACTGTACCTGAGGCGATTGTTGCCATTCATGGCGGCATGAAGGTGCTCGGTATTTCCTGTCTGACAAACATGGCTTGCGGTATTCTGGATCAACCGCTCAGCCATGATGAAGTTATTGAGGTAGCCGCGAAAGTGAAGACAACTTTTATTGGCTTGGTTAAAGGCATTTTGCAAAAAATGTAATACAGCATCGCGCTATACTAGTAGAATCCATTCGCAGGCATTGTCTCATCAGAAACCTCTGGTGGGGCAATGTTTTTTTTACAGAAAAGAGGATGCAGGAATATATTCCTGCATCAGATTGTGCCACTTATAATTTATAAGTGGAAATATGTACCAAAAACGTCTCCGAAGGAGCTTAGAGTAACCGTGGCTAATTTTTTTGTGATCATAGTGAACGAGAACTAGACCTGCAGCTCGCAGAAAAATCAGATGATAGTGTATGGTGCTCTTCGAAAGCTTGACTTCACGGACGATCTCGGAAAAGGATAGTTGCTTACCCGCAAGCAGACGTAAAATAACTAATCGCGTCTCATCAGACAAAGCTCTTGTTAGACGCAGCAATTTAGGATCAGGCCGTCCCGGTTCTGTTGGCATGATGTCACAAGCGTAATTCGTGAAAATGACCTCGTTAAAGATGGTTGACGTGACAAAAGGACGAGCATGGTATTGGGGAATCAGAATGACCTTTTTCAACTTAAAGGTGGGATAAATGCGCCTGCCTTGTGTTGCATCTTCATACATCTCTTTATCATTAGTACCATCAAGGAGGGCACGTCTTTCCTCTGCTTCGCGAATGAGCTCATCTATGATCTGAATGAACTTGACTGAAATACTGGCTATTCCATTCTCTTAGCACCTCTAAAGTTTGGCTACGAAGTAATGAGGGTAGGCTCCGATGAACAATATATTACTTGATATTTTGGATGCTTATGGAATCCGGCTCGGACTAGAATTTGTGGGATGTCATCACTTGCGCACGCAATCGAAGAATCCGTTTCTTTGGCGTGTAGAGGATATATTGGACTGGATCGATGCGATACAGTCCAATGTAGTTCTGCTCGTCGATTCGTATCACTGGCACACGAATGGGATCATTTTGAGAGATATCATGAAGAGAATTTTAAATTTTGTTCTAGTAGTGAACGATTGAATCAAACGTGCTACCGTTTGATTCAATCGTTTTTTTGTCGTTCAAAGCTCCCCTTCGGTTCTTTTGACTTTTGTTCAGTGATTGTTAAGGATATGCTTGTATAATGAGTAATACAAAACATAATTAGAATTTATAAGAAGAAAACGCTTTGAGACCATATTATTTCAATGTTGCAAAAGTAAAAAAACGCAAAACTTTACTACTTACGCTCGTCACTGCGTTATTCTTTAGTGTTAGTTATTCAGCTTCATCAACCACAGATGCAACTACATCCATTCCGTTAAGTGCACCTACAGACATCGAGTTTTGAACAAGGAAACAACCGGAACTACTAATGACGGTGCAATGGATGCTTCTGATATTACACAATATTGGGCTAAAGAGGCGGTACTACACTACTGGCCCCTGGCATTATGAGTGTGTCAGAGCATGGCGCGTTCCGCCCAGACGATGCAGTTACACGGGCAGAGGCTTTAACCATGTTGAATCGGTTGCGGAGAGTTCTCCGATGTGGAAGGATGTGCCTGCCAGTTACTGGGCGTATGGAGCGATCCAGGCTGCATCCCAAAAGTAGCACGAAGCTTGCTGATTCTCTCAGTCTGTTCATCCATGGCAGATCATTCAATTAAGGCAGAAGGTATTACGGAAGGCATTTGCGAAGGCATCCTCGGATGCCTTTTTTCCATCTTGTATGCAGATCATCTGAATAAGCATAGACAGTTTCAGGTGTGAGTGCGAAAATAACGCTAGATTGCTATTGGTAAGATAGACGTTACTGGAGAAAGAGAGATGAAGGTCATCAGAAAGGATCGATTTTTGTTAGGGATCGGATTCATGACTTTGTTGCTCGCCCTGGTGGTCATGTGGCAGATTACGTCTGAGCAGGAGAGGCCAGTGGCTAAAAAGGGTGTGATGGACTTGGCAGGTCTGGAGTGGACAAGTCGATCCGTTATCCCGCTGGATGGAGAATGGGAGTTCTACCCGGAGCATCTGCTTACTCCCCGGCAGATTCACCTCACGCACCTAAAGCCGATGATGATGCAGGTTCCGGGTAATTGGGACGAAGAGAGCAACGGTCACGGATACACCATGAACGGTAAAAGTTATGGAACCTATCGTTTGCTCGTGAGAAACGTACCCCAAGGAGAAATGATGGCCATCGCCAAACGTTATGTTCGCTTCTCGGATGCGATGTATATCGATGGGAAATTAATGAATCGCTCCGGCATCCCGGGAGAATCTGTTGACTCCTATGTTCCGAGGAATGAACCTTACATGGTCTATTTTCATCCGGATCGCTCCGAGATCGAAATCGTGCTGCAAGTTGCCAATTTTGATTTTCGTAGCGGCGGAATCTACAATTCGATTGATCTGGGCCAAGGCCGTTATATGGAGGCCAGAGCGATGATTCAATCGGGGCTTGAGTTACTGATCATTGGGATCGTAGGCATCTTCAGCTTATTGTTCTTCTATTTATATGTACGTCTGCATCGGGATGGCATTCAACTTCTGTATGCATTGTTCTTTATCGGTTTTGCCTTGACCGTGGTAACCAACGGTGAGCGTTTGCTGTTACATCTGGTGCCGGACTTCTCCTTTGAACTGGTTTACAAGCTGAAATATATAGCTGTTTATGGCTTGTCCGTCATTGCAAGCTTGATCACTTGGAGACTGGTTCCTGATAATAGAGTTTGGTGGAAAAAGTGGAGGATGATTCCCAGTGTCATGTTGACTCTGTATCTCGGTTTAATCACGATATCTCCATTCCGTGTATATTCGTCTATCCAGGAAGTGATGTATGCTGTTAATGTCTGCGCCTATGCAGTGTCTTTCATTGTCATTCTTCGTCAGTATATTCGAACAAGTGATGAAAAACGGACCCGTTCTGAGGCCCAGTTGCTGATTGTCTGCATCTGGCTCATGCTGGTCAATTATGTTCTGGGCGTCATCGTAACTTGGTATCCGGTCAGTCAGGTGTTACTGAACTGTACAACCATCGTGATTCTGGGCACATTTGCAATGCTGCTAATTTATCAGTATGTGCAGGCGTATGCCTCTATGCAGCGCCTTACCCGCCAGCTGCAAGTGGCGGATAAGGCAAAGGATGAGTTTTTGCTGCTGACTTCACATGAGTTAAACTCGCCGCTGCACAGCATCATTCATCTATCTCGTTCTCTTTTGACAACGTCCATGAAACGAACGAATGAACTGGAGATCAGGTCCAAGCTTCAATTAATCCGAAATACGGCTTATCGGATGTCCAATCTGGTTAATGATCTCATCGATGTGTCAAGGTTCAGGGATGGCGCCGTGAAAATTTCACTGGGCACCGTTGATCTGGTTTCATGTTTTTCGCTCGTTACAGAGGTACTGGGGTTTCTGGCGTCTGGCAAGGAGATCGTTATCGTCCGCAGAGTGGAGCCAGATGCAAGGTACGTTACAGCCGATGAGACTCGGCTGCTGCAAGTATTATATAACCTGGTCTATCACATGATGGGGCAGTATCATCATGGAGAGTTGATTTTTGCCAGTGAACGGGATCGAACTGCGATTCGAATTATGTTACATATGAAAGCAGAGCAGGGATTAGGCTCTCGGCTGGGTCCAGGAGGTTTGGATACGACTTCAGCACAGGCAGAGCGAACAGCTGCCGGATTGTCAGCGGCATTCGAGATTGTCAGTGCGATGGGAGGAAAACTAACGATTAATGAAGAGGAGGCATGGATTACCCTTGAGCTTCCGCCGGCTTCAGATGCTGACATGAGTCTGTTAGAAGCAGCAGTTGGTGAAGAGACGTATATGGGGGAGGAGAAAAGAGTGGAAGGCATGAGTTCAGCTCACGTATTGATTGCAACATCTGACCTCGTAGACCTGGAACAGCTGAATACATTGCTTTCTGCGGAAGGGTTTCAACTAAGCTTTGCAGACAATCATACCAAAGTGAGTTCTGTTCTGGCTGGCGGCAGACAGCCAGATCTGGTGATCCTGGATGCCATGCTGCCTGAAATAACCGGGTATGAGATGTGCAGACGGATACGTATGGATTTCAGCCAGGCGGAACTACCGGTGTTGTTTATTAACATGCGAAGTACACCAGCGGACATTGAGGCCTGCATTCAGGCTGGCGGCAATGATTTTATTACCCGTCCTCTGGATGCCGGGGAGATTCTGGTTCGTATTCACATGCTGCTTGGCATGAAGCAGCTTGTGAAGCAAGCCGCGAATAACGAGATGGCGTTTCTGCGTTCGCAGATCAAACCGCATTTTTTATATAATGCTCTGGGAACAATTATGTCCCTGTGTTTTACGGATGGACCACGAGCTGGAGAATTGCTGGGCAGTTTCAGTCGTTATCTGCGAATTTTGTTTCATCTGGATAATACAGAAGAACTGATTCCACTCCGTCAGGAGATGGAGTTGATTCAGGCTTACGTTGAGATTGAACAGGAGCGTTTTGGCTCACGTCTTCAGGTTGAATTGAATGTGGACAGCACGCTGTATCTCTGCAAAGTGATGCCACTTCTGATTGAGCCTCTGGTGGAGAATGCCATTCGACATGGCGTATCCAAAAAAATTGATGGCGGTAAAGTGACCCTCTCTATTCACAGACATCAGGAGCAAGTTCAGGTTGTAGTTGAGGATGACGGCATAGGCATGTCGCAAGAGCAGGTTACACTTGTTCTAAACAGAAACCAATCGGATCAAGGAATAGGCCTGCAAAATGTGCAGAGGCGCCTGAAGCACTTGAACGGGCAAGGGCCTGTGATTCAGAGCGAGCTTGGTCAGGGTACCAAAATTAGGATTGAATTTCCTTATCAATAATAGAACAGGGGGAGGATTGTGCTACAAGCCTATTTGGTGGACGATGAGCCGCATGCGCTCAACATGCTGGAGATGTTCTTGGACAGAACAGGAGAGGTTCATGTTGCTGGCCGCTGGATGAATGGTTTCGAGGCGCTGAACGCTCTGGGCAATGCACGTCCCGACATCTGGTTCGTGGATATCGAGATGCCAGGCATGAGTGGATTGGAGCTCGCAGCTAACATTCATGAGGTAGATCCGGATGCGGTGATTGTGTTTGTCACGGCGTATGATCAATACGCTGTTGCTGCTTTTGAACATGAAGCACTGGATTATCTGCTTAAACCGATCGAGATGGGACGTTTATCCCGCACGATTGATCGAATTTTAAGAGAGACTAAGAAAGAGCACGAGAAGCAGAAGCAGACTAAAACCTTGATTGATTCACCGAAACTTACTGCGAACCGGCAAGATGCAGACAACCATGGGGAAGAACATTACTTATTTGTGCAGATGTTTGGAAAAATGCGGGTGACGCCGACGAGTGGTGATTCAGTCATGTGGCGTACAGCGAAGGAGAAGGAACTGTTTGCTTATCTGCTGCTGCAAGACCCTGACGCCAATGAAGTTCACCGGGATCAGATTATTGAAGATTTGTGGCCAGATGAGCGTTATGAAAAGGCTAAAATTTATTTGCATACCTGTGTCAGCCTGCTACGCAAAAACCTCAAGAAGCTGGGTATGGAACAGATGATCAGTTATAGGAATGAGCAGTATGCTATAGATAAAAAGAGAATTCGTGCTGATATCTATGATGTGCTGGATGTGCTGGAACGCATACAACGTGAGGGAAATGTGCCGCTGGAGCAGATGGATCGGACCTTGCACATGTATCAGGATGAACTTCTCGCGCAGGAAGATTATCCATGGGTGTACGAGCTTAGTCAGAGGCTGGAGCGAAATGTCCTGGAACTGCTACTGACCCTATCGGAGAAGCAATTGGCGCTGGGGAATGGGAAGAAAGCAACAGAGGCAGCCGAGCGGGCTATGGGGCATTCGCCTTATGAGGAAGAAGCCTATCGGTGCGCTATGAAAGCTTATTTATCCTTGGGAAAGCATGATCAGGTGCTGCGAATTTATCGAGATCTGGAAGCGAGGCTGAACGAATTGCACATTGGCCCTTCTGCGGTGACCAAACGTTTATATGAGCAAATTAAAGTCTAAGTTGTGAGGGGAAACCTTGCTAATACAGCATGATATACGATCAGACGAATTCAATAAGACGATCCAATGATTGAATAGGACGTGTCCGGATGAAACCATTTCACCGGCACGTTTTTTTGTTTTATGAAAACATTGACAATACGTTAACAATTCCAAGATTTCCCGTTTACAAATCACTTCTATAATTACAAACGTGATAGGTCATTTTTACTACGAACGTGGATGGTTTGGGGGGATGAGCGGACAAGCTCTCATATTGACGATACATGCAAATATACCTAGCAGGGCACAGCAACATCAGGCAAGATTATATGGAGAAAAGAAGGGTGACAAAAGCCAATGTCAATGAAAAAGGTCTTTGTAGTGTCCATGGTAGCCACAGTATTAACAACTTCTGTGGTCGGTGCAGTATCGGCTGCTCCTGCAGCAAAACCTGCGGCTAGTACGAGTGCAGCACAGGTGAAAAACTCCACGTTTACCATAAACGGTAACAGTGTCATGGTACGTTCCATTGTGAAAAATGGAGAAACGTTAGTCGCTGTTCGCGACGTCATCAAAGCGATTGGTGCACAGGCTGAAGTTGCCAGCGGAGCAACGGTGATTCAATTGAATGGTCACACAGTCAGCTTACAAAACAAGTCCAAACAACTCGTCGTAGATGGTACAAAGGTAAATTTGAACCAGCCGGTTACGATCATTGGAGGAGTGAGTTATGTTGCACTTCGTCCGTTGGTATCCGGGGTAGGTGGAACCGTTGGTTTGAAAAACGGTCAGCTTGAAGTCAGCACGATTGCTCTAATTGAAGGTACAGAGAACCCACGCTTTGCCGGAGCACATGAGCTAATTGTCTCCAAAAATGACGATGAGGGCAGAAGTGATTATCTCATCAATACGGCTACTGGAAAATATGAGCTGTTGTTAACGACTGAAGGTGGTTCAGACCTCGTTGTGTCCCCAAGCGGCAATCAAGCAGCCTATACGAATGCAGAAGGAGCCGTGTACGTTATCGACCTGAAAACGAAGGCTTCCAAGCTCATTACGAATGATACAAGCATCAAACCGGAACTGGTCTGGTCTGCGGATGAGAGTTCGATCTATTTCCTGCAAGGGGATAAAGGATCGGTGATTGCCAACCTGAATCTGGCAGACGGCTCCATCAAGAAACTGGTGGAAGATAAAGTCGATTACAAGGAAAACCTGAATGTATCGGCAAGCGGCAAACGATTCGTCTACACCGTAACCACACTGGGTAAAGTAACAGCGGATTCGACCAATGTAGATGAAGACAATGTAGACATTGATTTCTCAGCCAATCAACAGCAATTATTTTCATATAACAACGGTTCTGGAAAATCGGTTGCTGTGAAGTTGACTACTTCAACCGATGATAAAGTATTTATCTATTCGGCAGATGGACAGAAAGCTTATTACGTAAGCGTACCGTCTGAGGATGGTAATGCTTCACTGATGTCTGTAGATGCATCCCAGAAGCCAGTCACCGTGTATAACGAGCATGATGTAGAACAAGCAGTTCTGTCAGGTGGTACCTTATACGTACTTGCTGCGCAGGATGACAAGAATAGTGTGATTCTGTCCATCGATACGGTAACCGGACAACAATCCAAGCTGTATACCGTGTCCTCTGATGTATCTTCTATCGTTGTGAAGGGTTCACAGATTGCTGTTGTTGAGAACGGACGAGTGCTGGTGCAAGCAGATGGCAGCTGGAAAGCTGTAACGAAGTAAAAAACTGTAGTAGAAACAGATGCTCCTAAATGAATGAAGTTGAACAGGAAAATGATAACCCTATATGAAATGTACTGAAAACTAAAATGAACGTTAAATTCGAGAGGAGCTTTTTACAATGAAAAAATGGATTAAACCTTTCACAGCCATGCTGATGGCTGTATCCCTGGTTGGTGGACTTGGTGGTGCAATGACAGCATCGGCTGCCAAGAGCACAGAGAAAGGCAAAATTGTCATCAATGGATCTTCTGCACTCCTTCCATTGACACTTCAAGCTGCAAGTGAATTCAAGAAAGACAATCCAAAAGTTAAAATCTCGGCATCGGCTGCCGGTTCCGTGACGGGCCCACAATCTGTTCGTAAAGGCATTGCAGACATCGGCGCGGTAGACTGGGATGCATCCAAGGACGTGCCTGGCTTCAAAAAATTCGATGGACAGGTTGCTCATCCGGTAGCCGTAACGGTATTCACAGCGGTTGTGAACACGAACGTAGGTGTAAGCAGTCTGACAACGAAACAATTGCAAGACATCTTCTCCGGCAAAGTAACCAACTGGAAAGAAGTTGGCGGTGCAGATGGTAAAATCGTGGTCGTTAACCGTAAGTTCGGATCAGGTACACGTGTTAACTTCCAACAAAAAGCACTCGACGGCAAAGATTTCATGAACAAAGGGGACAACTACAAAGAGGTAGGTTCAAGCGGTGACATGAAAACAACGATCGAAACGACACCTAACGCGATTGGTTATATCGACCTTCCCTATGTAACAAGCAAAATGAAAGCTGTATCCATCAATGGCGTGGCTCCAACAGAGAAAAACGTCCTGAACAAAACCTACAAAGTATGGGGTATCGGGTACTACATGACCAAGGGTCAACCAACGGGTGCAACAAAATCATTTATCGAATACATTCAAAGCAGCAAGTTCCAGAACGGTTCCCTGAAAAAGCTGAAATTCATTCCGCTTGCAGCCGTTAAATAAACGTCCAGTCTGGTTCAGATCAGATTTCAACTCAACATCCTGCAATTCATACGAAAGGGATAGCCAGCTTCCGCGCGTGGTCGCCAAGCTGGCTTCTCTATGTGAAAGGAAGAGTCCTCTATGATGGAAATGAATCCACCGGCGAACAGCCCGGCTCCGAATGAGCTTGCTACAAGCTTGGGTAAAGCGCCCGAGAAGAGAAGGCGTTTTGACCGCAAAGCACGCCTCCGGTGGTCTAACCGCATGTTTCGTATCCTCTGCATCGGCAGTGCGGCCTTTGTCTGCCTCGTTCTGCTCTGTATTCTGGTGCTTATGCTTCGCACAGGTGTCCTGACTTTTGCAGACGTCTCCCTGAAGGAGTTCTTTTTCTCCACGAACTGGGACCCGGAAAATGAACATTATGGCGCACTGACCTTTATTTTGGGTACCTTTGCTCTCACTGGACTTACGATGCTGATGGCGATTCCACTATCGATTATCATTGCTGTATTCCTGGCGGAAATGACACCAAAATGGCTTCGTCGCCTGCTGCGTCCGGTGCTGGATCTGCTGGTGGGTATCCCTTCCGTGGTATATGGATACCTCGGTTTGACGGTTCTGATTCCATGGCTCAGGGACTTGAGCGGGCGTGATCTGGCAGATGGTCTGCTTGCAGCGTCTATCGTGCTAACAATCATGGTACTGCCGACGATTAGCCGGATTAGTGATGATGCCATCTCCGCCGTGCCGAACAAATACCGGGATGCGGCGTATGCACTCGGTACGAATCGGTTTCAAACGATTACCCGTGTTGTGCTTCCTGCGGCAAGAGGCGGTATTATGTATGCCGTGATTCTGGGCATGACACGTGCCATTGGTGAGACCATGGCGGTCGTCATGGTTATTGGCAATACGGCGCAGCTGCCGACCAGTCTGTTTACGCCAACCGCAGTTCTGACCAGTAACATTGTGATGCAGATTTCCAGCGTGGAGTTTGATTCGATCTGGAATCATGGCTTGTACATGATGGGCTTTATTTTGCTGGCGATCTCTATCCTGATGATCGTTGCCGTGAGAATGCTGCAGAAGAAAGGGGGACGTCATTTGTGAACGTGAAAAGAGAGATTAACCCGGCTTCTGCGTATTCCTTTGGCAAACGGCGAGCGTCCTCGGCATGGATGGATCGGATGTTTACGGGTACGGTGTGGGGTATTGGTATCATCGTCATTTTATTTATTGTTGGATTATTGTTTTTGTTGCTGCAAAAAGGCTTGCCGATGCTCAGCTGGGATTTCTTGTACGGCGTACCGAGTGAGATCGAAGAAGGCGGGGGCATTGGCCCCGCGCTGTTTAACTCTTTCTACGTACTGATTCTATCTCTTCTGATTTCGATTCCGATTGGGCTTGCAGCAGGCATTTACCTGGCTGAATTTGCACCAAACAACAAATTGATTGAGGTTGTACGTATTTGCGTGGAGGGACTGTCGTCCGTGCCATCGATTATATTTGGTTTGTTTGGGATTGCACTATTCGTCGAGTATTTCGAGATTGGTCTGACCATTCTTGGAGCCGCCGTTAGCCTTGCCTTCCTGAACTTGCCTGTATTAACGCGGGTGACAGAGGAAGCGGTTCGTGCTGTACCAAACGAGCTTCGCAATGGTTCGTTTGCACTGGGTGCAACGCATCTGCAGACGATTCGGCAGGTCGTGCTTCCGGTTGCGCTGAACGGAATCATGACAGGGATCTGTCTGACCGCAGGCCGTGCTTTTGGCGAAAGTGCCGTTATTATTCTGACTGCGGGTGTATCCACGTCCGGAGAGATGTGGGATTTCAATCTGTTATCGCCAGGCGGAACGCTGGCTGTGCATCTGTGGTATATCCAGTCCGAGGCCATCGTGCCGGATGCGGAGCAGATTGCCCAGAAATCAACGGCGGTGCTGATCTTTGTCGTGCTGCTTATCAATATTTTGTTCCGCGTGCCGCTGTGGTTCAACTCTCGTAAAAATCAAGTGTAACGTAGAGCTAAAGTCTGTGGGGCGAACCTGTTATGTCTGCTGAAAAAATAGTATATTCCAATTCAACGCCAGGAGGGCACATGGTGCAATCGATTATTGAAACGAATAAGCTGAACTTATTTTACGGTACCTTTCAGGCGCTGAAAGAAGTATCCATTGAAATTCCGGAACGCGCCATTACGGCGTTTATCGGTCCATCCGGCTGTGGCAAATCCACGTTGCTGCGCACTCTGAACCGTATGAATGACCGCATTCCCGGCACACGTATCGAGGGAACCGTAGCTGTTGGTGGAACAGATATCTACAGTGGTGATGTGCATGTGGAGACACTGCGCAAGAAGATCGGTATGGTCTTCCAGTCGCCGAATCCTTTTCCGAAATCGATCTATGACAACATTGCATTTGGACCAAGACAACACGGGATTCATGGCAAAAAAAAGCTTGATGAGATCGTGGAACGCAGCCTACGTTCCGCTGCTCTCTGGGACGAAGTGAAAGACAACCTGAAGCGCTCGGCGCTTAGTTTGTCAGGTGGACAACAGCAACGTTTATGCATCGCTCGTGCTCTAGCGGTCGAACCGGATATCCTGCTGATGGATGAAGCCACGGCCTCTCTTGATCCGGTCTCCACCTTCAAGATTGAGGAACTGACACATGAGTTGAAGGAGCGTTACACCATCGTCATGGTTACCCACAACATGCAGCAAGCTGTGCGTGTCTCCCAGCAGACCGTGTTTTTCCTGAACGGTGAAGTTGTAGAGTATTCGCCTACGAAGAGCATGTTCTCCGAACCCGTCGATGCGCGCACACAGGATTATATCAGCGGCCGATTTGGGTAAGGTGAAATCATTGTAGGATAAGGGTGCAGGTCTTTCACACCATGTCTGAGCGTTAAAGGGCCATTTCCCAAAAGGAGTGGCCCTTGTTCAGTTTTGGTGCAGAAACTGAGGCAGAATTCGGTCGGTACCGAGTTATTCCTCCTGTTCCGTAATCTCGACATCGGTTTTGTTGGAGGACAGAAACGAAGGTAACAGGCTGCCGTCAGGCAGAGCGATATAGAAATGAAGGGAAGCCTGATTCGCCAGCCTGTAGTTCTTGGGAACCCTGTGAACCAACACATTAAATTGAACGTCAACGGTTCCTTTTGGCGGAATGGTTTCCAGTGACAGCCCTTTGGTAATATCCGCATCTGGCTTGAGCTGACCGTTTACCACCACACTCCCCGCAATAAAAACAGACTCTGCTTGAATGGTATCCCTTAACGTTATCTCCGTTGCAGATAATGAACTTTCGTTCTGAATGAGAATCTTGTAACGAAGGTGAGTGTTGACTTCGACTTCTGGTTTGTTCGCACTTTTCACAATCGTAAGCTGAGGCAATCGGCTGGATATCACCACGGTATTGGATTGAAGTGACCCTGCTGCGGTCTGGCCCTGGGCCTGAAATATAGCTTTAAATTGATTAATGATATTGCCGCTCACAGGCTGATTGATCACGATGACCTGGAACGTCACATTGGCTATCCCCCCGGGCAGAAGAGATGTGATGAAGATGCCTGCTGCCGGATTGGCTCCAGTGAGCGGCTGTCCGTCCAATCGTACACTTCCCTCAACAAAACGGGTTCCAGTCGGTATGTGATCGGTGATCGTAACCTGAACGATTGTATTTCCCGTATTGGTAACGACGGCCTGATATGTGATGGTGTCGCCCACAATAACCGAAGTTTTGTCCGCTGTTTTATGAAGGGTAACCTGTGTTGTTGAATGGGAAGTCACCAGTACGTTGACCGGATTGGATTGAATGGTGAAAACCGTCTGTCCCAACGTATAACGAAGGTTCGCCTGATTGATAATGGGTGAAAGCGTCGTGTTGGCGTTCACGCTGACTTGAAAGGACATGGCCGCATTACCTCCTGGCGGAATTATACCAAGAGTGATTCCATTCGCAGTGCTTGCCGACGGTGCTGATACTCCGTTAACGACAACACTGCCCGTTACAAATGATGTTCCTGGGGGAGCTGGGTCAGTTAATACAACGGAACTTATAGGCGATTGATTATTATTGCGTATTAGTATGGTATAGGTAATAACATCCCCAGGTAAGGCATCAGGCCTGTTCGTTGTTTTGTTGATCGTTACATTGGGATTACTTATATAGAGGACCACTGCATTGGATGGTGAGTTGTTCGTTAGTGTTCTTCCGTCTGCGGTAAGGAAAGTAAAGCTTGCAGTCGCCTGATTTACAATCTCCAGACTTGGAGGTATGGAGATAAGGGTTACCGAGAAGGATACTTCAATCTGCTGCCCCGGAGCAATCGTTCCCAAGGGAATGCCAGTACCCGGCGTTGCTGTGGGCAAACTGCTGCCATGGGATACGACACTACCCTGTACAAAGGTCGTATTGGATGACAAGATATCAAACAAAGTTACCTGGGCTGGAACCTGACCTGAATTACTGACAGTAAACAGATACTGAACCGTATCTCCAATCTGTACATTCTGAGTGCTTGCCGCTTTGACAATTGTGATGACCGGAATATCCACAGGTGTTGTCACTGCATTGGATACTACGTTATCTGTGAAATCTCCTGTAGTGAATCGAACCTGGGCCTGATTGGTTACAAGGACAGGTACAGGCTCGTTAAGAACACTTTCATTAACGATAACTTGGAGAGTGACGGTGGCTGTGCCATTTTGTATGATTGAACCAATCGTTATGCCTGCAGCCGGATTGGCATCGGGTATAACCGTGCCACCTACAGTAACACTTCCTGGAACCAATGTGGTACCGGCCGGAATTGAGTCCGTAAGCACAACATCGGTAATCGGTGTTGATACATTATTTTGGATCAAAATCGTATAAGTGATGGTTTCACCAATCTGAACACGCTGGGCAGGTGTTGATTTCACTACGGATATAATATCATCAGCGGTAACCGGGATCGAGACGATATTGGATAATACACTGTCACTGAGAATGCGACCGTCTGGCACAAGGGCAATATAGTCAGCTCTGGTTCGATTGTTCAGCACAGGCGGATCAGGAAGCGAAGTGACTGCAGCCTGAAATGTAACATTGACAGGAAATTCACGAGATATCGTGCCTAGAATAATTCCTGTCACCGGACTGGTCCCGCTCCAACGATTCCCGTTAATGAATACACTGTTTTGCACAAACGTCTCTCCCGGCGGAAGCGGGTCTAACAATATGACATCTGCATTCAGATTCCCCGTGTTGGTAATGAGTAAAGAGTAAGTAATGGTATCTCCCACAACCGCATTGGATTCGGAAGCGGATTTCTCGATCGTAATAATTGGACTATATACGGGAATGGTGACGATATTGGACAAGTTCTCGATAGTAGTTGTTCCGACAATAAAATTGATGCTTGCCTGGTCTGTCAAGTTAAAAGGATTGGGCAGAGGTACGGGCAGATCGGTAACACTGACCTGAAAGGTAACGACAACCTGGCTATTGCCGGGAATGCTGCCGATATTAATACCGGCGGAAGGATCAGCTCCCGGAATGACCGTCCCGTTCAGGGTTACGCTGTCTGGAACAAGCACGGAGCCGGCTGAGATTGAGTCCGTAAAAATGACGTTATTGACCGTGAAACTTTCAATATTATCGATAATAACGGTGTAAGTGATCACATCTCCGTCCACAGCATCAATCACATCAGCACTTTTGGTTACAATCGGGTCCGGGGCAGATATCGGTATGATGATCTCATTGGACGGTGAGCTCCCTGGAATGACCCGGCCATCCGGTGGACTAAATGTATAGTCTGTTACTGCCTGATTGGTTAACTCTTGATTGGCAGGCAGTGTATTCACGATGATCTGAAACGTAACGAACAGGGATTCCCCCGGAGCCAGCGTTCCTAACGGAATGCCGACATTAGGATCAGCCGCAGGCAATGGAATGCCATTGGATATCACGGTCCCTGGTACAAAGGCGGCATCTGGAGGAATCACATCCGTCAATGTTGAGTCTGCGGCAATATTGCCAGAATTCGTGACATTGAATTGGTACGTCACGGTCTGACCGACAGTTGAAAAGGTGGGATCTGAGCTTTTGGTTGTTGTAATGACGGGCTGATATACGGGTATTACCAAAGGATCAGAGAAGGATGCTTGCTCGAACGGTCCACTCGTAAAAGTAACCTGTGCCTGATCTTCCAGATCGGGCGGATCGGGTAAAAAAGTAACGCTAGTGCTGAACGTGACGGTGACAGACACACCGGGCCCAATCGTTCCAAGATTAACCCCTGTTACCGGATCTGCTGCGGGCTGAACAATTCCATCAACGATTACACTGCCCGGAATAAATGTCGATCCGGGTGGAATGACATCTGCAAATACAACGTTGTCAATCGGATCGGTGTCTGAATTTGTGATAACAACGGTGTACGTTAGTGTATCTCCTACAACAGCATCAATGGCATTGGCCGTTTTGGTGACACTTACCAGCGGAGTGGATACAGTCACGGTTACGTTGTTGGACACAGATGCGTCTGTGATTACACGCCCATCAGGCAGTTGAGACGTATAGTTGGCAGTACCCTGATTCGTTAAGTCAAACCCGCGCAGCAGTCCATTCACCAGTACCTGGAATGTGATGGTTACCGTTTCACCAATGGCGACATTTCCAATGTCTATCCCAGAAACGGGATCAGCCGCAGGCTGCAACGTCCCGTTAACCGTGACACTCCCTGGTACAAAGCTGGAGCCTTCCGGTATCGGGTCGGTCACGGTGCTGACTGCATCAATATTTCCGACATTGGTTACAACCAGTGTATATGTCACCGTACTGCCAACTAGTGCATTGGCTGTATCTGCGCTTTTCTCAATCGTGATGTCCGGCTGAAAGACAGGTATCGTTACTGCGTTAGATGGAGCCTCATTGGAGATGATGGGGCCATCGAGAACCGTAGGTGCTGTGTAGCCTACTTTCGCTTGGTCGAATAGACGAGGTGGCGTAGGCAGCGAGGTTATCTGGAATTGGAATGTAACAACGACCGAGGTGCCTGCCGGAAGATTACCGACAAAAATGCCGGTTATAGGTTCCGTTCCTGGCTGGGAGACACCATTAATTGTCACACTATCGGGGATAAACGAGCTGCCTCCTGGAATATTGTCGAAAACAACTACATCCGTAGCGTTCGAAGCGGAGGTGTTCTCTACAAGAACGGAATACGTAATAATGTCTCCAACAATGGCGTCCTCTTCACTTGCCGTTTTCGTAGCCGTGATCACAGGTGTATTAATATCGATCTGCAGCGCAAAGGAATCGACCAAATAACCATCACCCGATGTGGTCAGACGCAATAAAGCTGAAGTCTGGGTGTTTCTTAATGTGCTGCTCACATCTACATTCGTAATATCCCAGCCTTGCCGTCCACCAACAATATCGGTTCCAGGCGTACCGTTAATCTGGTTCCGATTGCCGAAAGTACCCGTGGTGTCCAGTGCCCCGGTATCTCCGTTGATCTGGGAAGCGAAGAAATTGGTTGCAAAATTGTTAGGGCCGGATAACGCCGTGAGATTTGAGACTGTAGGACCAAACAGGGCTTGGTCTCCTGTTATTCTTGCATCGCCCTCTTGTGCTCCGAGTAAGGCTCTGCCTGCCAAGGGACCAGAAAAGGGGGTTGCGAAGCCCTCAATCGGTGTAGTAACGGGACCTGATGTGGCAAGAATAACCTCGGCTCCTACTCGAATCGAGAGATTACGCAGGGGAAGAGCTGGATTGCGATAAATGACACCTAGTGTCCAACCCGCATGATTGGAATTAGGGTCCGGAATAGATAATGTTCCTACAACTCCGCCTGTAACATATGTACCCGCACCCCCTGCTCGGATCAGATCGGTTACGTCGGATGATCTTACATAAGCGAAGGTTCTTGGAAATCCAGAGGCCGTTGAAAGCAAGACTTCTCTAGCTGTGGCTGGATCAGGAGAGACGGTTGTTACACCGACAGGTGTCGTCAGAATAACATCTTTGTTAATAAACGCCGAATTGTTCTCCTGGTTATCAATGTAGGTTCCGCCCCAGATTAACTCCGCGTAGAGAACCGTACTTCCCGCAGGCAGATTCAGAATGGCAGCCGAGCTGTTGTTCTGAAACATGTTGGTGGTTCCAGGGGGATAAGTGCCAAACTGCACACTCGTATCCGTGATAATATAAGCGCCAATGCTGTCCACCGTGCCCGGAACGCCAACGGTATTGGATCGACTTAGTCCTAACGTGTTGCCTGTGAACGTGACGGATCCGGTATCATTAATGACGTACCTTTCAATAAAAGCCACTATTGCCACACCCTTCTTCATAGTTTCCACTTTAATCAATATATTAGGCCGAGAAAAATTTATGTGGAAGTACAGGCCGATTTTGGGTAGAAATGCAATACGTATAGTATGACTACGTTTTAATTCACAAAAATAAAGAACGCGTTGCTGTGATAAAAAGGGTTAAGTCTGGGTGAGTTATAAAATAGGATTTAGAATGACGTGAGTAAAGGTGAGTTGGACGGGGAGGCGCATACCTAGGCTTATACAGTAGAATTTATGTAGTATGGCGCATCTCCAGTGAGCCTGTGTACCAGACGAAAGCCTTTCAGATGTAATCCGAAGGGCTTTTTGGGATTCACATTTTCCATGGGAGACGAGGGTACTTGTAACGAAAAACGGTATTATTCTCATGTTTAACATAAATCCATGGAGGTGGAACGGGGGTGCCGAACGCTTTGTATAACGTTGTTCCGTCATCACTTGTCGAATATGGCTCTATGCTGTCCAGAATGTCTCCCCCGTGCATGTTTCCTTGATAAGACAAGGTCTTCCCCTGCGTGCTAATATGAGGTGCACCTGAAATGAATCGGTAGGTTGTATTGATCAAGCCAACCTTTTGGGAGGACAACATTACGAGTTCACTTAGGAGTAGTATGCTGATGAAAAGCAGAAGAATTGCACTCGTAATCCAGCGTTTTTTCTTCATTTTGCAGACCTCCATTATGGTGAAGTATAAGTGGAATTTCAATCTTTCGAAATGACCCCATTCTCAGACTCTTCTCACATCGTAGACTTAACCACAGATGATTATGATAGAATAAATAATCTAGGATGATGAAACAATAGGGGACTGTATAAACATGAACAAAACGGAGCGACAGCTCGCCATTACGCTGGAATTACAACGAACAAAACTGATAAGGGCGGAGGATCTGGCCGCTCAATTCGAGACAAGTGTTCGTACAATATATCGAGACATCCAAGCACTAAGCGAGGCTGGAGTGCCCATTGCAGGTACGCCAGGTCATGGCTACTCTCTGATGGAAGGGTACTTTCTTCCTCCTGTTAGTTTTAGTGCGGAGGAAGCCGTATCGCTACTTATGGGAGCGAAGTTTATTGAACAGAGATGGGATACCGCCTATGGTATTCAGGCCAAGTCTGCACAGCGTAAGATTGAAGCCATTTTACCAGATGCTATTCGTAAGCAGTCCTCGCGTGTACAGGAAACGATGCGTGTGCTTCATCCGATGGGAAGTGATACAACAGTGATGGTGAGAAGCTACCTTAACGATATACGGAATGCAATTCTGGAGCAACGTAAAATCAGCTTGATGTATCTGAAAAAAATGCCGGGAGCGGACGGGAAACGCTCGAATCAGCGTGTCGTGTCTCCATACGGACTCACCCTGGTGCGGGAAAATTGGGTGTTGATCGGCAGATGTGATCTGCGGCAAGACGTTCGTCATTTTCGTTTGTCCCGCATGTCGGAGCTTTCTGTTCTGGAAGAAAAATTTGGTCTACCGCCAGATTTTGATCTGAATCGGTATCAGCCACCAGATGATCGCAACGAACGTGTGCTTGTCCGAGCGACAATTGAAGTTGCTGACAAAATGAGGGAGGCCCTTCATTTTTATATTGATCTCGTGGAGGAGCACGAGGACGGCATTCATTTTGACTTTCGTGTCCGCTATCCTGAGGAAATTCTGCATCATCTGCTTGGTTTGGGTGGAGATATCGAAGTGATGGAGCCGGAGTCTCTGCGTGTTCGTATGCGGGAGATCGCGACAAATATCTTAAAACACTACTGACATACCCTTGTCAGTAGTGTTTTTTTATACTGGAATTAATCAAGATGAAGAGGAGTTGTTTGCAGGATGAAAAGCACAAATGAAATATTACAATCTTTCGAGACTTCAGTAGAGAGGTATGTAGCAGAATTAAATCTTATGAATATGGATGAGTTAATACAAAAAGAGAATGAAGAGGAATGGTCGATCGGGCAGATGTACATGCATTTGATACAATCGGCCCTGTTCATGCAGTTGCGTAATATCGAGCATGCTTTGGCCAGGAATGAGCACACAGTAGATGTTGATGCGGAAAAAACAGAGCTGGGCAATCAGGTATTCGAGGCAGAACAATTCCCTCCTGTTCGGGTTAAAGTACCAGCTTCGCCGCAATACACACCAGTGCAACCCGAAAGTAAGGAACAACTGGCCCAGGGACTGCAGCAGGTTCTGGATCGGATGCGAAGTACAGCAACTGTACTTGTTCTAGAAGAAGTGGTCACAGGTTCCAAAGTGCCTCACCCTCGTCTTGGAGCGTTAAATGCTCAGGAGTGGTTCCACTTGATCGATATGCATTATAAGCATCATTTTTTACAACTGGATCGCTTGAAAATGAATCTGGTAATGTAAATCGAATAGTCAATTATATAAGTCTAACCATCTATGTGCACTTTAACGGAGAAGGCTTTATACATTTGCATTTTTTTAAAACAGTATGAAAAGAAACGGCTCATAAATTGTTTTATGAGCTCTTTTTGTGCGCTATAGATCAAGCTGGATTGAATCCAAAACGCAATAAAGAGCTCAATGGCAGGATGTGATATCTAAAGAAGGGGATAGTTAAGCGTTGTCGAATGAAGTAGTATACTTCAAAGGAGTTGTCAATTTATGCAGTATGATCGGGATATATTAACGGCTCAGGATGTTTTTGACTATGAGTCTCATGAGGTAAGAAGTGTGTTACGGTCTGTTAAATATAGCATAAGGGTAGGAGACCTTTTTTTTATTATTACTCCTTACAATGATGAAATGTATGTTGTAGAAGAGATCGAGGAACATTATGACAGTTGGACTGTTATTTATAATGGAGGAAGAAGAGTAGCAGAGCAAGATGTATTTCCCCTATTCACCGTGGGTTCATTAATAAACATGTTATCTTATGATAATGAGTTTGATTTACGGACTGCTGGGGCTAAGTGGATTGTAATTATTGATCATTGCCATGAGTATGCTTCAGAGGAAAGTGAGCTTCTTGTTACATTTTTATGGTATGTGCTTGTTGATTTAAGTGTACGAGGACTAATTAGTCGTGATTAAGCAGACGAGAGGAAGATACCTGTGGTAGTCCAGAATACCAATCCCAAAGTAGATGAATATTTAAGCAAAATCAAAACGTGGAAAGAAGAATCCTTGAAGTTAAGGGAGATCATTCAAGAATTTGACCTGACCGAAGATTACAAATGGATGCATCCATGCTACACGTTGAACGGGAAGAATGTGGTGCTGATTCATGGCTTTAAGGAGTACTGTGCGATCCTCTTTATTAAAGGAGCTCTGCTCAAGGACACCCATGGCCTCTTGGTTCAGCAAACAGAAAATGTGCAAGCGGGTCGTCAGATTCGTTTTACTGATTTGCAGCAGATTGTAGAGCAGGAAGAAATGCTGAAATTGTATATTCAGGAGGCAATTGAAGTTGAGCAAGCTGGCTTGCAAGTAGAGAAAAAGAAAACAGAGCAATACGTGGTTCCGGACGAACTCCAGCACCAATTCGATGCCAATCCTGCCTTCAAGGAGGCATTCGAAGCACTAACCCCTGGTCGTCAGCGGGCGTATCTGTATCACTTTTCACAGCCAAAACAATCCAAGACCAAGACAGCTCGCATTGAAAAATGTATGCAGCCTATTATGGAGGGAAAAGGATTGAATGACTGATGCGTAAGTAAGTGCGTCTATGCTCCCGAGTACTGAAAAGTCATTTTCAACAGATAAAGGAAGGTACTGAAAACGATCTGGAACTACAAAAAAAGCCTGAGGTTTTTTAGGGCGAACAAATATATAAGGCACAAAGGCACCTGTTTAATTAAGGTGCCTTTGTATTATATTCGTCGATATTGACCGGAATAAATGCTTTGAATATCGTTTTCCTCAGAGAATGATTGATTTGTTCTGCTTTTAATTCGAGGTTTAGATTTGTAATGTCCTGATCTATAAAATATTCTTTCGGAATGTCGATGCGGAATTCGTAAGTTATGGTGTCTGCTGTTTCTGATATTGTTTTTTTTTCTTCCAATGAAGCGATTTTTTGAATGGATGCAGGTACTGAAAATTGAATGTCTGCTCCTTCAACTTTTGTAAACTCAATGGTGTAGACTAAAGAACCCTTAGCTTGTTTATAATGCTTACTGCGAATGAAGGCTTCCTTGTCATTGGGAATGGTGTCATCCGAAGTTTTTCCTTCGTAATAGTAGTCCCCTACAGGGATTTCGATATGGTTATTGTGTGCATCAGTCAATGTTACAGTATCAAAATGATTAATTTGTTTATTTGCCTGCAAAACAAGAATATGTTTATCTTGAAGTTGAATGCTCTCTTTATTAGGAATCTCAGCTACAAGGTTTCTGCCAGAGAATAGTTCTATCTTAGAAATGTCAATAAAATCTACAGCATAAGGCAAGTATATTTTGAACTCTTTAGTTTGAAAAAAATAACTTTCTTCTTTAGGAACAGTTTTTTCAAGGAGTGCTATTTTTTTATTGTACTCTTTAGGTAATTCCCCAGAGTTTTTAGTGGATGTTTCCAGAGTTGCAGGAGAAGTATCTTGAATGCATCCTGATAATAAAATTAACATGGAACAACTAATTAAAATTTTTCGCATTATTCCTCCGATTTAAGGAAGGGCGGCAGAACCGCCCTAATTATATGTTTTATTTGATCGGGTTGGACCAGAGCCAGGTTTCAAAACCTCTATAGTCGAATGTTGATGCATTATATTGTGTATCCCAGAAAATTCCGATGTCTGTGTAACGATAATCCTCTTGTGTAACTTTAATAGCACTTTTTTGTTCATACACCCAGCCAGCTGGAATTGTATATTCTTCGACCAATGATTTTTCGAATTTTTGTCCAATTGCTCCTGCTAATTTAAATCCAACGACATCTTTAAAACCAAAGCTCGTCTCACCACTTACTGAAATTGTGAATTCGGATTTTGTTGAAAGCGTCCTCTTAACAGCGCCCGCTGCAACATTGTTGTAGCAATCTCTGTCGTAGCTAGTGTAGAAGTTTGCTTCAGCTACTTTGGTCCAGGAATTTCTTCCCATTGTTCCAATGCCACCTGAGTTAGGAATAGTAACTGGCTTTAAATTTTTTCTGAAATTATCTTTCAGATCTTTCTCAGTAAGTAATTGTACTCCATCAATGGAAATTTTTCCATCTTTATACTCTTCAATTGGTGCCCGATTGTTAACAGTAGTTTCTGAATCGGATGCAAGAACAGGAATAGCTAAAGATAAGAATAGCACTTTAACTAAGCTTAAAACCTTTAAACTCTTTTCAACAACAAAATAATTACCTCCTAAAATATGTATTGGTTACAAAGGTGATTATGTACAATTATATAAACATTTAATATGGTTATAAAATGTTATATTTCCATAATTTTAAAAATTATAAAATTAACTGAAGATTGATCTTGAAGACTGAGCTCATCGCTGTACACAGACAATGATGAGCATTTGTTTTAGTCATTAATATATCTATAAATAATATTAGGAGGAGGGTTAAAAGGTAAACTTCGACATTTTACTCTGACTTTGTCATAACTCTATCTCACCACACAGCATTAAGAACATGATCGACTTCCTGGATATGTGTGACGGATGGATTCTGAATCAGATTACCTTTGACCATAACCATCGACATGCTGGATAAGGCTTCAATCTGCTTTAGCGGATTTTGATCCAGGACAATCAAATCGGCCTGTTTGCCGATATCTAACGTACCCGTTATATTATCAATCCCTAGAATTTTGGCATTCGTATAGGTGACCATGTCGATGACATCTTTACTGGTCAGATTCGTTTGTCTCATATAATGATCCATCTCTCTCCACATATCGTAGTGGGTCACGTAGGACATGGCCGCATCGTTTCCGATTCCAATAGTAATGCCGTTGTCAATGGCCTGTTCCACCCCTTTGAGCATGGAGTCGTAGACGAGTCTGGCGTTTTCTTTGACCGTCGTACTTAACTTGGTCACACTTGGATCGAGCGAAGCGGATGGATAAGCGGCTTGCAGGGTAGGGATCAATGCGGTGTAACCATGAAGGGCCTTGGGGTTATTTTTATACAAATGAATAATCTCGTCATCCATCTCAGCCCCATGCTCAATTGTATCCACGCCCCCTTGAAGCGCAACACGCACACCTTCCGTGCTCTCCACATGAGCGGCAACCTTCATCCCGATCTTGTGCGCTTCCTCGCAGACCGCCGCGACCTCGTCCACCGTCATCTGCAGACGTCCAGCTTCGCCAACCATCTTGGCATCCGTTACACCGCCCGTCACACAGATTTTGATCCAGTCCACACCGTTCTTCACATTAATCCGTGTATTTTTGCGCATTTCCCAAGGTGAGTCACCCTCCAGCGCCAAGTAAGGAGCACCATGTCCACCTGTCACACTCAGGAAAAATCCCGAAACAAGCAGATTCGGACCCACCCATTCTCCTCGGTTAATCTCATCTCGCAGCTGCACATCGGTATAAAAGAATTCGCCCACACTGCGCATGGTTGTCACACCCGCATGGAGTGCGGTAAGCGCGTTGCGTTTCATGCGTCTCTTCAAAACCTTTCGCCCGAATCGGGTATTCAGAATCCGATGATAAGCAAAATCCAGCAAACCTTCACTGACAGAGAGGGTGAGTGGTTTACCATCGGCGAATAGATGCACATGTGCGTTAATCAGTCCTGGCATCACGTATTTTCCGGTGAGATCAATTGTTGTGTAGTGACTGGGGATATGCAGTTCCTGATCTGGCGCGATATTCTCGATAAGTCCTTGTTCGTTGACGAGAATCGTCATGTTTGGCTGCAAATTTCGGCTGGAGTCGCCGTGGATCAGATAGACGTTTTTCAAAGCGTAAGCGGTGTTCATGGTGTGTTCCTCCTTGGGTGTGGGTGGTGTTACATGATGTTACATGTTGAATCAGTTGAGTGATACGGTTCTGTGCTATTTGGTTTCTCTGTGCAAAGTATTCTTGTGGTCTAAAAGTGAATTAATAATTCATTTTTGGGTTAAAAAAATAGATCGACTTGCCTATGCTTATTTTTTGCGTGCAAATCATGTGAGTGGAACTGATCTGCACGCCGTGCGACGCGTAGTGATCTATGGTAAAGGTGGTTTTTTGCTTTGTAGTGATCCAGCAGTAATCCTTATTCGTTCAAGCTCTTCATGCCGTATAGTCGGTATACATACAACGCTTCAAAGATCTGCTTGCGGCTGTCCTCGCTCATGTCTCGTTTCAATAAATCCAGATTCATGTCAATGACGTTATGTGCCAAGATGTTCAGCAGAATCAGGTTCTCCTCGGTGCCGATCTCATAGTGTTTGTATTGATTTTTGAGATAGGCCTTCTTCGTGTCGATCATCAGCTCAACCAGCTCGTTCTTGGCGTTGGTGTAGATGGTGCCTTTGTTCTTTTCAAAAATAATGATGATCTGATTCCGATATTTCCGCAGCACATCTATCTGTTCCTGCATGAGGACGGAACGCTGCTCAATGTTCGTTTCCTCAAACGCGGTCTGGTTATCAAAATGAATCGTCTCCACCAGTACCTTTTTCAGATAGTCCACCAAATCCGGCGGAACAACGGCGTAGAACAGCTCCTTCTTGTTCTTGAAATAGGTATAGATATTGCCGACCGATATATTGATCTCATTCGCAATATCATTCATCTTGGCATCCACAAAGCCTTTCTCAAAAAAGACCTTGAGCGCCGCATATTCAATCTCTTTCCTGACTTCGTCTTTCTTGGCCTGCACCATCGGGAACGACTCCTTAAAAGTGAATGAGTAATTCGTTATTAGGATAGACCTTTTTGGAGGGAGTGTCAAATGGGGGGGGATCCATTCTTTCAATAATAAGTTTAAATTTTAATATATTATAGTGATGGGATTAATTTACTCTTGAACAAACGTATGTTATCTTAGTTTAATCTACAGGACGAATATTGAGGGGTTGAAATATGAATAATAATATCAATTTAGGGCATGTTTTCGGTGTGTCTAAGAACATTCTTAAAAGTTATGTAGAGAGAGCCATCGATTATGAGTTAAAAGATAAACTTGATTTAACAGATCATCATATTGTAATTTTTGGCGAAACTAAAGTTGGTAAAACTTTTCTTAGAAAAAAATATATTCCTGTAACTGATGAGGTTGTAGTAATTGACTGTACTAAAGGGATTAATTTGAGTGATATATATATGCAAATCTTATACAAATCAGGAGTAGATTCTATTGAGAATATTACTAAATCAATGGAAGAAACAAATAAACTAAAAGGAGAGGTAAGTGCTAATTTTCTTGAGTTTATAAAGTCTAAGATTACTGGTGAAACAGTAGACACGTCAAAACATAATGAACTAATTAAACCTTATATTCCAAATACAGTTAGTGTTCTTGTCTCAAATGAGCTTGAGAAAAAGGGTATAAACACAGTTATTCTTGATGATTTTCATTATTTACCTTTAATAGAACAATATCAATTAGCATTTGATCTAAAAATGTTTTATCAAAATGGTATTCGGTTTGTCGTACTAGGTACTAAAATAACATCAGGATATTTTGAAAAATTTAATGGAGAATTATCACATAGGATAGATTATATTGATGCTACTGAATGGAATGAATCTGAACTTAAAGAAGTTGTAAATAAGGGATCAAAAGCATTAAATATAAATTTCAATGAGGAAGTAATCGACTATCTTATCAGTTCTTCAAACAGTATAATTTCTGTTTTCCAAGGATTGTTATTTAATTTATGTCAAAAAAATGATGTAAAAAAACCTCAACAAAATCATATAATTATCAGTAGTGTAGAAGAAGCGAAAAATGTAACTACCGAATATTGGGAAAAAATGACTTTAACATATTTTAATAAAATAAAGGATATTGCGAGTGGAGGAAGAAAAAGAAAGTTACAGCTGTACTACTATATTACAAAAATAATACTAAATTCTGAGCAAGATATAATAAGAAATGGATTTTCATTTCAATACTTATACGAGAATTTGAAAAATCATCATCCACTTGGGGATAGTATTAATCATGGTGCTTTGACTACTGTACTAAACCATTTTGACGAACTACAGATAGACAAAGAGATATTCCCTAAAGTGTTCACATACTTTGATAAAAGATTATCAGTTGTAGACTCTGATTTTTATTTTATTACAAAGCATTTAGATAAAAGTAAAATAAATGAAATTCTTCCTCCTCATGATTACGCTATAGAGATTATTGAAACTGAAAGAGATTTTCAAATGAAACTTTTCGAGGATTAATTTGATGTTACCTGATACGTCTTAACGTACCGCATTCCATTAACTTATATGTTAATCTCTCCTTAACAAAGGAGTGGTGACATGACAAGTACCCACGGCGAAGAATTCGCTTCGCAGTACGCACAACTCGTAAAGCAGGAAGACGATTACGTCGATCAACTGGTCACGTGTAACAAACTCATCCTGGATGCCATGGACATTATCGCGAAGCGGGCAGGGGTGTTGCATATGGACACGGTAAAACAGGCGGCGTATCACCTTCACGCGATGGAACAGGATCTGAACCGCAAGTTATTTGAAGTCAGGCTGGAGAAAAGCATCTTGGCCCATCACATGAGCCAGTCTACATAACTGTATGAACGAAAAAGACAGTACAGGATCATTCTAGGAATGATCTTGACTGTCCTTTTAATCTTTATAAGCGCTCCCAAATTATTCCCCCATATAAGCATTTCAATGGACGTAGGCATGGAGACTTCCATCGCAAACCTGAGTATTAACTAATCATTTTTCTTTATTGTATTCATTTTATTTTCCAAGTTAGAAACTCTTTTTGAGAGCCCCGACACCTTACGAAATACATAGTAAATTCCGAATAATACCAAGATAAGACATATAGTTAAAATGATAAATTCCGGCCAATAGAACCAACTCATATAAATCCACCTCCTTGACACTTATGTTTAATTTTATCATTTAGTAACAATTATGTGAAATATAATACAACGCACTAGCTAATTCTTCTTTCTTACTAGTTCAATCTTGTTCGTAATAAGCATTGACTTTCCACATCAATCCCCCTAAACTTCAATTATTAAAATACTTTTAAAAACTACCCTCCAATACTTTCTCGAATACGCGATAACCCCCACACATACAAACGAAAGGAGGCGCACAACAAACGATGTTACCCACATCTCACAACACCCAACAGGTCAAACGCATTAACGTTGAAATTGTAAAAAATACACTACGGTCCATGGGTATAGGCACGAAGGCTTCCATCGCAAACCTGACCAAACTCAGCGTGGCGACCTGCGGAACGATACTAAATGAACTACTCCAGACAGGGGAGATCATTGATCTGGGCCCGGATGAGTCGAGCGGGGGCAGACCGGCGAGTCGGTATCAGTTTAATGCGGACTACGCGAGTGTGCTGTGTCTGATTATTCGTACCGAAGGCGGCATTCATTCGATCACACATACATATGCCAACCTGAATGGAGAGATGGCGGACGAACAGACGCTTGTTTTGGAAGAGATTAATGTCACGGTGGTAGAGGAACTGATTGCTGAACTGATTGAGCAGCATCACAATGTGCAGGCTATCGGAATCGGGATACCAGGGGTTGCGCACAATGGGGTAATTGGTATCTGTGACGTACCGGAACTGGCTAACCAGCCGCTCGGTTTAAGGCTCAAAGAGCAATATGAAGACATCGAAGTGGTCATTGGCAACGATATGAATCTGACGGTGTACGGACTGTACAATGAGCAGCAATTTGAAGAAGAGAAAAACTTTGCGGTAGTTACGTTCCCTGAAAACCATTTTCCGGGTGCAGGTTTTATTATCGATGGTCGGCCGCTCACCGGGAATACGCAATTTGGGGGCGAGGTGTCCTTTTTACCCTTTGGCGTGTCACGGGAAGAGCAGCTGCGCATGTTGAAAACGAAAGAAGGATTGCAGGAACTCGTCGTACAGACGCTGGTATCCATTATTGCAATCATCAACCCGGCTGCGATTGTGGTGACGGGCGACAGGATGGACCCCGCAATGCGGGACGGCCTGTTACAAGGTTGTTTGAATCACCACATTCCACAAGAGCATATGCCTGAGCTGATGATTCGCCGCGACACCCGACGTGAGTATGTTACCGGACTGGTAGCCGTATCGCTGGAAAGCTTAACCTACCGCATTCAGGTGGTTGAGAAGCAGTGGTAGGGACTACTTATTTATGAAGTGAAGTTAAGCAAAATTTTTTACACGAGAGCGGAGAGGGCAGAGCCAATCTGGAGAACGCCTTTATCACTGTATTTTCACCGTTAGAAAGAAATTCAAAAAAATACAGGGATAATAGCGGGCGTAAGATGGCACTGCAATCGGAGGTACAGCGTGTAACCATTTTTCTGGACACAATGGGGGAACTAACTTTGAATCAGCAAGCAGGTACACAAGGCAACAAACGAAAGTTCAACAAGCTGTACGCCATGCAGCTGGCGACGATCTTTTTAGGATTTATCGTATTTGGCATCTCGGAAAATATTAAAGGCCCTGCGATTCCGCGCATTCAATTTGACTTCAATCTGGATGAGAAACAGCTCGGGACGTTATTGTCCCTGAACGCTCTGGGATACCTGATCGCCTGCGGGTTTACCGCAATACTGGTTCGCAAATGGGGCATCAAGGCGGTCAGCATCATTTCATTTGCATCGATGATCCTATCGGGTGTGTTCATTTATGTATCGCATACGTATCCGCTTTTTGCGTCATCCTACTTCTTCATGTATATCGGTAACGGGATGTTGGAGATTGCGCTGGCGATTCTCGGAGCGCGGATTTTTGTGAAAAATACAGGCACGATGATGAACCTGTCCCATTTCTTCTATGGGCTGAGTTCAACGGTGGCGCCGTTGCTGGCGACAGGCGTCATGTCACTCACGGTATTTGGCTACCTACTGGACTGGCGCGGCATGTATCTGGTTATGCTGTCCCTTTGTCTGCTGCCGATCATCGCGGCACTGCGCAGTACATTTCCCGGAGATGATCTTGCGCATGAGGATCGAACCTCACTCAAGACATTGACACGTGATCCGGCCCTGTGGCTGATGGTGCTTATTCTTTCTTTTGGCGTGGTATCCGAACTGGCAGTTGGGGGGTGGCTTGTTAACTTCCTGGAGAAAGCCTACACGTGGGACACGGTTAAAGCTTCGGGGTTATTGTCTGCATTTTTCCTCACATTCTCGCTGGGGCGTTTGTTGCTTGGACCGTTGACGGATCGAATCGGGTTTGTGCTATCGTTGATCTTGTTCTCAGCTTTCTCGGCGGTATGTACGTTTGTCGCACTTGCAGGTGGGGAGAGTCTGGCGATCTTCTTTGCGATATCGGGCGCAGGTATTGCGATGATCTATCCAACGGTGATGGCCTTTATCGCCCGCAGATATCCGAACGGGAGTGATACGGCAATTACGTTCACGGTTACGCTCATGGGAGTCGGCAGTGTCATCGGTAACTATGTGATTGGCTGGGTCATTGAAGGTGTGAAGAACATGTACGGTGCAACCACGCAGCTTGGCTTGCTGCGCGGACTTCAGGCGGGGTATGGATTTATCGGCTTGTGTGCGGTAATCTGTGCGGCATCTGGCGTGGTATTATATGTGTATTTGAAAAGAAGGCGGGAATTGATTTAGTTACTCCATCATTGGAAAATTCAATTGGAACTCTTTCTCCTATCTTTTTGGGGGGGAGGAGTTTTTAATTCTTCAAAACTAAATCTAAATTAGCTTAGTCGTTTCAATATTTCGTTTGCATATGCCGTCCAATCTTGGTCATCTGTATTGATTTCGATTGTTGGCAGGAGAGACAAAGCAGACTGTTTACGAAGTTCTGATTGAGTATGTAAAAAATCTTTGGCCGATTTTCGGATTTCATCTTGTGTCTTGTTTTTCCATTCGTGAGGCGTTCGACTCTGCATTCGTTGTTCGATGTTCTCAGATGAAACGGTTAGTAATACGCATTGAGCCCCAAGCTGAAGTAATTCATTTTCAAGGTTTTCGATCTCGTGTACGGGGTATGTGGAGAAAGCCACTCTATGATTCAAATGAAACCTTTCCAATACAAAGAATATTCCTCTAGACGCATTAGATGCATCTGGACCTAAATATGCTGCCCAATCATTTAGCTTTTTTAACATGCTAATTCGTTCTTTCAACAAATCAAGGTGTTCATCGCGATTCAAGCTTTTGTATTCTCCATGGACATTGTTTAATATTTGGGAATAATGTTCACTGAGCACAATGATACTTCGCTCTGATGATTCATTGTGTGCATGAAGCTGTTTCAATGCTTTTAGAACAGATGTCTTTCCTGCATGTGAATAACCCTCTAAAACAATTCCTCGAATATGGCTCATATAAACCTCCAACTAAGAAAGTGTTATGACAGCAAATAAGGAAAAAGTATAGAAATACTTTTTCCTTATTTGCTAAATTCAGCACGAACATTCCAAGTAAAATGAATAGAATTCCTTCAATTTTATAAGACCAAATTTCTGATTTGATCAAATCCCCCAAAATATCAGTAGTGTCTGATTTTACATTCTGATATTTTGCCAATACCAACATCGCTTTGTCCATACCCCAATCCGTACTTCGAGCGATGAATAGAAATCCAAGAATAAATAACACAAGAAAATGTTGTTGGTTTTTATACTCAATAAGTACCAATTATAAGATTCTGAAATTAGACTTGTCTCCATATTTGGAAAGAGTAGTAGTATATGTTGAGGCAGTGTCTGAAAGGGTGTTCCTAGCTTTGTAGCAATCTTTGCTCCAATCACCCATCTTACTCCCCTTACTTCAACAAGCGTCCCACTTGTCTAAGCCGGTCTTTTTTTCCAACGTTTCAACAGCATGTACAAGCCAAATGCAATCAGGAAAATCATACCTGCCGGAATGACATACGGTTTAACGACCTCGCCGACTTCTTCCCATTGTGCGCCCAATTTGTAGCCGAGATAAACATACAACGATGTGATCGGAAGCATGGCGAGAAAAGTAAAGATACTGAATTTGAACACGTTCATCTTCGCCATACCACATGGGATGGAGATGACGGTGCGAATGCCAGGCACGAAGCGTCCATAGAAAGCGACTCCGCTGCCGTATTTTTCGAAAAACTTATCGGAAGCCTCAACATGATGGGGGCGAATGAGGAAGTATTTGCCGTATTTCTCAACCATCGGTCTGCCGCCATAGCGTCCGAGTGCGTATAAGGTCAATGGGCCAAATGTGCCGCCAACGGTTCCTGCCAAAATAGCCAACCACAGCTTCATATCCCCGAGATATACCCAATATCCCGCCATGGGCAGAACAAGTTCAGCAGGGACAAATTCAAAGGACAAGGCAATAACCAGTCCTGCGTATGACAAATCTTTAAAAAAAAGTATGAATTGCGTAATCCACTCCGTCATGCTTTCCCTCCACGAATCTATCTATTTTTGATATAAGTAGACATTACTCTCTTCAGAGTACCAAGGGCGAATAGCGCTTGTCAAAACTCACAGGCAAGGCAATTTTTCCTTTCACCACCGGATATGTTAGCCTATACATAAGCCTGAGAGAGCCCCTAGATTGATACGGACGACCACGGTCTAAGGTTTCTTATTTACTTATAATCGTTCTGGAGCCAATATGAATCTATGAGACGAAGACACTCTGAAAATGTTTCCAAATATAGTATGATAAGACTATCGCTAGATAAGTTGAACAATTCATTTACACGCTAACGGAGAAGACAGAAAAAACCTGGAGAAGCAGAGCGGTCGCCTTTATCACCGGATTTACACCTTTATAAAAGTAATATGATAAATCTGGGGATAACAGCGATCGGAAGGTTATTCTGTCATCGGAGTGAACTGTGTAAAATCGTAACTCAACTTATATAGATTAGCTACATACAGCCTGGATTAGTTCAGTAGCGATCAGACGAAGGCTAGTTTGTTCACGAAGACCATCCTATACATATAGAGAAGGAGAGCAGAACATGAGCGTACAATCACAAACCATCATCGATCAAATTCATATTGTTGAATACAACGCCTCTTACGCCGCGAGCTTGGCAGACATGTGGAACCGAAGTAATGAGAGCTGGGGAGGCGGCACGAGGCAGAGAACAGAGGAAAGTATACGCCAGGAGATGGAGAACTCCTCCAATCTGCATGTATTTCTGGCTGTTCATGAGGAAGAGGTCGTCGGTTTTTGCAGCTTTGCCCATTATCGTTTTGACGAGAATGCACTATATGTACCGCTGCTTAACGTACGCCCCGACTACCACGGATACAAAGTTGGACGCAATCTGATACTGAAGGCTGTGGAGAAAACGGTGCAGGCGGGATGGCCGCGCCTGGATCTGTTCACATGGTCGGGCAATACGAAGGCGGTGCCGATGTACAAGAAATGTGGATTCTTTTGGGAGAAAAAAGACGACAGCGTACATCTGATGAACTTTATCCCGACCGTATTGCAGACCGAGGCGCTGGTACCGTACTTTGAAACATTAGATTGGTATGCTGACAGCACCCGTGAACTGGTGATCGAGCCGGATGGACGGCAGGAGCGGGGCTTCGATTTCCTGGATTATACGTGGCAAAAGGGAGACCTCTCCCTGCGGGCATCTTTTGAAAAAACAGGCCGCGGCTTGGCTGCTCTCGAAACGCCGGATTACCACATCCACACCGAAGTAGATCATCATGATCTGGTGTTTGGTTCGAGTTATCCCGTGCGTTATCATATTGAAAATAAATCCAACTTCAATCTTGAGTTCGAGATCAAAGGACAGGACGACAAAAATATCCGTTTTGCTATGGATGTCTTGCAAACCTTGAAGCCAGGCGAAACCATCACGGTAGAGGGAGAGTTTTACCTCGATCCGGTGACCGAAGAACAGAACAAGAACAAAACACATCCGGTTATCTGCAGTACTTGGCTTATTGGCGGCAAGAAAGCTCAGTTCCGTCTTGGCCTTCATCCTAAATTCCCTGCAAAGATTACGCCCGTTCTCCCCGTGAAGGAACTATATCCGGGTATTCCGGCAGAGCTAATCCTGAACGTGGAAAACAATGTGGATGCGGTAACAGAATTTGTTATGGAACTGCCTGCAGACGCTTTTCTAGACTGGACAGAGCGAACACTGCGCTTTACGTTACCAGCGAGAGGCAAACGTGCCGTGTCCGTCCCATTTACGCTGCATTCATATGGTATATATGCCCAAGATGTGGTGATCACCGCTGTTCCGGCGGGAGAATCGGAGATTTCTTTTACAAGAAAACTCTCTGTGCTGATGAAGGGCATTGAAGGCAGGTATGGCGGAGAGGCGAATGGACAGTGGATTGCGGTGAATGGCGCGTACTCCCTCCATATGAACAAACATGATAACGTCATGTGGATCGAATATCCCGGGTCACGTCACTCTTTCTGGTGGAACTATCCGAAGCTCGGGAAGCCATACTCGGAGGAGTTGTCCCTGAAAGAAGCCAAAGAAGTACAGATTGTGGCTGAGGGGAATCAGCAGGTTATGAAAGCGATCTATGAATTGGAAAATTTCCCGGGATTGCTGCTGAAGACAGTTGCCAAACTGTCTGCTAACGGAATTGCGACTTTCTCTCATGAGATTGTGAATACACGTGATACGGCATGGGAAGAAGAGTTATTCCTGATGGATCACTTCGGTTTCTACGGCAATCGGCTCATTCTGCCGTATCAAGGTCGTTTTGTGGATATGGGGGATGATTATGCCGGTGATCCGAACCATTGGGATACGGGACAAATTACGGAGAACTGGCTGTTTTGCAAGGAGGAGTATGGTGCGTGCGGCATCTACTGGGACCCTTCACTGAAACTGATTAAACCCGAATATATGCTGGCATTACAGCATGAACTGGGACGTTTGGAAGCCGGAGCTTCGGTAACCACGAAGGAAACGGTATTTGCGCTGAACACGTTTGCCAAGTGGACGGATTTCCGTGCATTCGCCCGTAAACAACCTAATGGGGTTATTCCGATGCTGGACAGTCATCTGGATGTGACACTGAATGATGGCAATCCATTTGCAGCAGATGTACTTCAGGCTGAACTTGTCGAGCGTAAGCTTGTTCCGCTTGCAGGTACGCTTGAGTTGTACGTACAGCAGGGTTATGAATCGGAGACTAAGGCAGATACGATGGTAATTGATGCGACGGAGCATCTGGACGCCGTTAAGCTGGAGTTTTCGCCTGAGGACACCGGAATGGGAACAGCAGACGAGTTAGCCAAGGCGGAGAGAGGCTGGAAAGTCCGCGGTGTGTATCAAGGAGAAGATCGGATTCAAGAGCGAACCGGACTTTGGTTCCCGCAGTCACGATCCGAGGTGCAGCTGGGGATGGGAGAGGGAGCAGACGGGTCAGGGACGTTATATACCGTAAACAATGGTGTGTTATCGATCACAGCTGATCCAGCATTTGCTGGTGTTATACACTCTCTGAAAGTTCAGGGAGAAGAGTGGCTGGACAGCTCATATCCTGAACCTGCCGCTCGTTCGTGGTGGAATCCATGGTATGGCGGGATGGCTGTCGATATTCCAGGCATGAACGGATTTAGCCGTCAAATGGAGCATACGGGGTTATCGTGGTCGGAGCAAAAGGATCAATTCGGCAATGTGTGGAAAGGCTTGAAGGTGACCACCCGCATCGAGGAACATGAAGCGAACCGCGGAATAACGGTTCAACAGCATTATCTGATGCTGCCTGGCGTTCCCGTACTGTGCACCTTACTTGCTGTGACCAACAAGAGTGGTCTGACACGGACCCATTATGCTCTTACAGAAGGTCGTTTCTTCAAGCCTTCGGAAGTATATACAGAAGGCTGGATCGAGCAACCGGGTCAAGATCGTTTTCCGCTCGGCAAAGTAGACATTGGCTTGCCTTTGAAGCACATTTTCCGAATAGGGTCGCGTTCTCGTCAAAACATGCTGCATGCGGTGAATCGTTACCCGAACCAGAATGCCTGGGCGTTTGCCAACAATCTGGTAACAGGACATCATGTAACACATGAACTCACGATTAAAGACGGAGAAACCGTCTGGACGGAGCCAACCTATCTTGTGCTGGGGCCGATCCCGCTCCGTGCGGCGGATGTACATGATCTGTTGAAGTTGAATTTTGTAACCACCACAGGCGAAGAGGAGGCTAACGATGCCCATCATTGATATTCACATCCATCTATCCGATATCGACAGCTTTCACCGTACTGCGATTGACCTGTCCAAAGTAGACTACAGCATGGCTGGCCTGAAGGCGGAATTTGATCGCAATGATGTCATTCTTGGCATCGGCATGGGCGTAAGCGAGCAGACGAAAGGAGCTTTCCCGGATTCCGGTTCCCCTAACCCGATGGGACTGGATCTGGAAGAGCAAGTCCCATCGTTTCTGATGGAGTGTGTAGGGATTAATCCAAATCGACTGGGTGGTAAACAAGCTCAAGACGAACTGGACCGGATTGAAGCCAGATTGCAGTCTCCCGAGGTTGCTGGAATCAAGCTGTACGCCGGATATTATCACCACTATGTGTATGACAAAATCTATACCCCGGTCTATGAGCTGGCGGCAAAATATAATCTGCCTGTGGTCATCCATACGGGAGACACCTACTCGATGAACGGGCTGCTCAAATATTCGCATCCGCTCACGGTGGATGAGCTTGCCTTGCAACAGCGTGGGGTAAACTTCATGATCTGCCATCTCGGTGATCCCTGGGTGATGGATGCAGCCGAGGTGGTGGCGAAGAATCCTAACGTATACGCGGATTTATCTGGGCTTGTGGTCGGGGATCGACCTCACTTCGAACGGTTTATGAACGAACCGCTGTTTATGGATCATTTCCGCCGGGCCTTGGTTTACTCGGATCATTATGAGAAAATGTTATTTGGAACCGACTGGCCGCTTGCGCCGATCGATCTTTATGCCGAATTTGTTCGCAGGCTTGTGCCAGAGCAACATCACGAAAAGGTATTTTATGAGAACGCGTTTAGCCTGTTTCCGCGTATTAATCAGCGTATTACGAAGTCATAACAATCCCCGAACAAGCTCTTGCCATTCTGCTGGCAGGAGCTTGTTTTCTTTTTGAATCAGAGAGACCGCTGTTCTTTAAGTTCACTACCATTCATTCCAATTTGTAATAAATTTAGATCATTAAAATTTTTTTTGTGCAAATGCTCCATTCACTGTCAGATTATTGGATTCATGCCGATATTAAAATATCAAACATTATATGGGTTCATACAAAATCGGGATGGATGGTGGAGGTATTCATGTTTTTTGCAAAAGCTGGACAGCGCCTAAGGAATATGTCTTTTCGAATCAAATTACCATTAATGATCAGTCTTCTCGTGTGTATCGTACTGACCGTAACGGCTGTGCTGTGTTATAAGATAGCCGAAGGTATTACACAGGATAAAAGTAAAGATGAGATTCATGCCAATTCAGATCGAATTGGAGCGGGGTTGTTCACCTCCCTTCAGTTGTCCGAACAGGCTGCATTTCTGATGACAAAACATAAGTCGTTCGAGCAATTGCTGGCGATTCGGAGTACGAATGAAGGGCAGGATGCAAATGCCTTTTTTGAGGAAAACCAAACTCTGGTAAATGAATCCAATGATATATTAGCTCAAAGTTTAGAAGGCATCGAGGGCGCCGTTGTGCTCATGCTGATTGATAAGAATGGCACGGTAGTCGCAGCGAACGACCCGAAGGCCGTGGGCGGAGATCGGGCGGATCGGGCTTATTTTAAGGAAGCGATTCAAGACCGCCAGGTAATCAGTGAAGGCATCATTTCCAAAACGCTGGGTACACTTGGCACTGTATTTGCCTCCCCGATGTATGATGAGAATAAGCAAGTAAACGGGGTGCTTATTGCCACGATATCTACGTCATTTTTTGTGAACCAATTGCAGAATGTCAAGATTAATGATGAAGGTAAAGTGATCGTTCTGGATCGGGTGGGTAAAGTGATGTATCACTCGGCAGATGCTAAACTGGCAGGGAAACCGCTGGAATCAGGAGAGTACAAGTCTCTTGTGGATTTGGCTCCAAGTAATGAATTGCAACAGGGCGAGTTAAGCACGGACGAGAAAGTTGTGTTTTATTCCAAAATCCCACAATCGGACTGGACGATTATTGTTGAGGATTCCTACGTAGACGTCAATCAGCCCCTAACAAGCATGGCGAATAAAATGTATATCGTTCTATTCAGTTCCATTGCCTTTTCAATTATTGTAGGCATTCTACTCTCACGAGTGATGACCAGACCAGTCACGTCCATTACTACGTTGTTTAAACAACTGGCGGGGGGCGACTTGACGGTACAAGCGAAGGAGAGATATAGCGGAGAATTCAGTGAACTGGCGGATAGCTTCAACACCATGGCTGAAGGAAACAGACAACTGATTGCCAGCATGAACACTTCCATCGGCGTCCTGAATAAAAGTACTGCGGAACTGGATCGGTCTGCGCAGCAGACATCTGCGTCGATAACAGATACGACAGCCACTGCACTAGAAATATCACGGGCGATGGAATCGCAGGCGAATGATACCGAGGCAATCGTGGATCAATTTATGAGCGTGGGTAGCAAAATTGTGAATGTCAACGAGATGTCTCAGTCCGTCATGGCTCAGGCTGATGAAATCACGGATGCATTCCAAAACAATCATGAAGTGATCGATGCCCTTATTGCCGTTAATGATCGGAATGAAGCAGAGGTTCATAACATCTCCAAAATCACCGTTCAACTCGCAGAGAGTTCGTCCGGTATTCAACAGATTACAAGTACCATTGCCGAAATTGCGAATCAGACCAAATTGCTTGCGCTGAATGCGTCTATTGAAGCGGCACGGGCAGGGGAGCAAGGCCGTGGATTCGCCGTCGTGGCCTCCGAAATACGCAAGCTCGCTGAACAGACAACGGCACAGTCCGAAGACATTAACCGTATCGTCATGCAGACGATTGAACATGTGGAGCAAAATAATCAGAGTGTGCAAGCTATTGAGGCCATTGCGGAGCAGCACAAGAGCAGCGTAATGCAAACCAAAGAAACCTTTAACTTTGCAACCCGGAACATGCAAGATATGATGAATCAAGTGCAGGCCATCGCCTCCGAGATTGAGTCTATTGAACGGGACAAAGACGAAGTCCTGGGTGCTGCACAGAACTTGTCCGCTTCAGGTGAGGAAGTGTCCGCATCCATTGAAGAAGTCACTGCCACCATGGAGGAGCAGTCAGGAATGACCGAGCATTTGGCGGAACTCGTGAAGACCATCGATGCTTTGACCAGACAGCTCGCTGAGGAATCGGCACGATTTAAAACGAATTAGGAAGCACTTGATGAAGGGAACCTGACTTTAAAAGTTCAATGATCTCATAAAAATCATAAAATTCATAAAACCTCCTATCCAAAATAGTGGATTGGGAGGTTTTTATGTTTTTATTCCCACATGACAAGAATAGTAATCGATGCTAAAACACATAATCTCATTTTTCATTACGCTCAGATACCAAGACGAAGTTATTGATGAATCCTTCTTTTTGCAGGAAAACAGTCTCCATCTCGTCCGTTTTCATATCATAATAGTAAATACCTCTCTCGGTATTGCCATTTCCTTTTTCCCCAAGAAAATAAAACCCGTTACCGTTTTTGTCCAAAAATAATTCACTACTGGCCTTGATCGGCAGATGAAGTTCCTTTCGTTGTCCTGTCTTCAGATCCACCAGACTATATCCGATGGGCATTTTATTAATATGTTTGGCAGTTGCGATGAGAAGCTGGTTTCCTCTGGCGGATAAAGTGAGAATCTGTTCATCTTTGAGTTTGATGATTGCACGAGTTTGATTCGTTGCGGGATCGATTTCAATAATGGTATGGCTCGGTGGAACCATTGGTTTCTGCGTCTGATTTGATTTTTCCATCTGCTTGTACTGTTCTTCCTCAGAGTATTGGATGGCATATGCTTTTTGTGTTTCGGGATCATAGGCGATATCCCATGTGGTCGTGTCTGAATCTTGCTCATTTAATATCGAGATTTTTTGTGTTGCTTTGTCCAGAAACATGACTTTTACAGGGCGTTCTCCTTTTTTCACAGCAGCCATCATTAGTGTATTCTCAGAGACATCCGGGATAATGGCATTAATCGCAAATAAATTAGAACTTAGCTGCTTCGCCTTCCGTGTTTTCATGTCATAAGCGAATAACTCGTCCCCTTTATTTTTGCCTTCACCTGAGTAATAGGTAGCGTCCTCCGCCAACGAAACTACGGTCAAGGGATATTGAGAGTTATATGGCAAGTCAGCCATTTTGTTAAGCGTTTTGGACTGTAAGTCGTACGTGTAGACATTCATTTTCATTCCATCATTGGAATCTGTCCCATTGACGTATTCGGTGTTAGTAATGGAAAGGTACTCACGGTTCTTGGCAACCGTTTTTTTTATGTCGACTGAGGGTTCTTTGACATTTGTTTTATCATTAATGCATCCTGAATTTATAATGAGTAAAACAAACAAGATTAGAAAAAAGTTATTTTTGACGAATGATTTTTGCATAAATTATCACCCTTTTTAGAAATTCGATAAGGAGGCGAAGAATTTCGCCTCCTTATTTTAGTACGTAAAATTTAGAATGAGTAGAAGTATCTACCTTTGAATGAAAGAGAAGAAGACCATTTTAAATCAAACAGTTCTACACCTGTTTTCCAGATATCTAATGTGGCATCAGGGAGTGCTCCGTTATCTCTTTTGGTGACATTTGCGAACACGTTATTATCCAAGTTTCGTGCATCCAGCACTTGTTTATATTTAGGGTTGTCTATATCTCCTCTCGTTGCGGCATCGCCTTTTTTAAGAGTATTGCTATTTTCACCAGTTGTATCTGTAAAATTAGTAAAACGCCCTTCTCCAAGAACAGTACTGGATGTTATTGTAATTTTATTATTGTTACTACCGTAGGTATAAGTACCTGCTGCTTTTCTAGTACCTCTTGGGAGGGCTTTATATGCTGCCAAAGCAAAGGTGGTTTCCTGAGGGTATATAAATTCTTTTATGTAACCCTCACCGTCGTATAAAACTCTCAATCCTGGTTGTGGAAGAGGATTTTCTATTGTATATATAGGTAGATTTTTAGCTTCTTCTTTGATATTTTTAACAAATTCTTCTTCTGATTTTAGTTGTTCTGCATCTATCTTTGAGGAACTGAATTGTGTTATAGTGCTTTGATAAATAGAAGGAAGCGTTACTAGCTGACCTTGGTCGATAATAATCATTTGGTTGGACTCATCATATTCTACTATAGATCCTGGATTCATTTTCGTAGGAATTGTATTTGGATAGTCTAGTGAATCTGCAAAAGATGAGACACTACCTAAAAATAAGGATGCTGTAACTAATAAAGTTGCAAATGCTTTTTTCATCGTAATCTTCCCTTCAAATTTTAATATATTTGAAAGCTGGCCAGCTACTCAAAACTTTGTTTCGTAAAAGGAATGAAAGTTTCATGTGTTAAATAATACATTTATATTCCAATATAAGTAAATACGTGTATATATTATAATTCATATATGTATAAAAATACCCCATTCCTGGATTTTAGAATGGGGTATTATTTCATACTGATGACTACCTAATTAATGGAGCAAAGTGACTATTTCACAGAACGTTCCGCAGAGTCAGACGTTACATTGGTCACATCCCGCAGGTCATGCACCTTTACGTTGCTTCCATAGATCATCGATTCACTGCTCAGACGAAAGGAAGGGAAGTTATTTTCGGATTGCAGACGTAAACAGGGTTCAAAGTAAATCTGTTGCTCTTTATTAATCACAAACGGAAGGGAACCCGCTTCAATAGGCACGTCATCACTGTCTCGTTCATTTAAGATCAGAAGTACCGTAATTCCGTCACAGCCGCAACCATCCGTATCATAAAATAATTTGAAAAAGCCAGGCCGGTCATCCAGTTGTTCAACCAGTCTGGCTTCTGCCTGCGGACTCACTTGAATGATCATGGCGTCGTCACACTCCTTCGCTTCCCAATGAATTCGCTTACAATTTAATATATGGACCATAATTGCCGATTAGAAGGTAAGATAATATATAAGGAAAGGAGAGATGCGATTTGGAAATACGGTTACTGAACGATGAACCCATTGAACAATATCCATATTTGAATGTGCTTCCTGGCGGTGAGGTCATTCAAGCTCAGCTTCCAATTTATCATGGTACACTAGCTGGTTTGCCAGAAGGCATCGATGCACTGATTGTCACGTCAGATTTGCAGGGAATTGTACCTGTAACGGAGAAGGAGTCTGGTGCCGCATCTGACACGGAATCTGCGGATAAGCTTTTGGGTGAGATGTTGCCTGACTATATTCGTCTATTGATGGAGGTGGAATGGCCTGAGCTTGATCCGCAGAAGACGGGTGTGCTGTTATGTGGAGATATGTATGCCCTGCTCGGGAAAAGGGGAGCAAGCGGCAATCCGGTTCCCGTCTGGCTTGCCTTCAGGGCAGCCTTCGGCTGGGTTGCCGGCGTACATGGCAACCACGATCTCACCGATGACGCAGACGCTCATCGGTTACACCGCAGCGAGGGCATCCATTGCATGGATGGCCCAGCTGCGATCATTGGCGCTGGCCGCCCGCCGGGTGGCCTTGCGCCCAATGCCGCAAGGCTCGTGCAGCTACGCATCGCGGGCCTTGGCGGCATCATCGGCAGGCCGGACAAGCCGAACCGGCTGCCGGCAGAGCCGTATCTGCAATCCGTACGCAAGCTGCTGAAGCAGCAGCCGGATTGCCTGCTTTTGCACCAAAGCCCGGGCATCGCCGAGCTTGGGCTTATGGGGGAACCGCTCATCCGGCAGGCCTTGGAGGCCGGGCCGGAGACGCTTGTGTTCAGCGGGCATACCCATTGGGATACGCCCTTGGTTCAACTGAGCAACGGCACACAAGTGGTGAATGCCGATAGCAAGTTGTTTATTTTCACCCGCTAAGCAGCATGTGTGAATGAAATGCATTTCATTCGTGATATCTTATCTGGTATGATAAGCAGGAAAATAGAGAGAAAAGGAAGGTTCGCCCCTATGACAGCGATCACCATATATGATATTGCGAAGGAAGCAAACGTATCTGTATCGACCGTCTCCCGGGTGTTGAATGATACGGCTCCTGTTCGAGCCAGCACGCGAGAGAAGATTATGTCAATAATTGAGAAACATCAGTTTCAGCCCAACGCACAGGCGCGTAGCCTGATCAAGAAAGAAACGGGCACCATCGCAATCATCCTGCCGGATATCACCAACCCTTTTTTCCCCGAGGTGTTCTGGGGGGCAGAGAATGAAGCGCGCGGACTCGGGTATACGTTTTTCTTGTGTAATACCGCAGGAGACTATAACCGCGAGTCTGAATATCTCTCCATTTTGCGGGAGAAACGGGTCGACGGTATTATCTTTCTCGGCGGCCGAATTAACATGCAGGTCTGTCCAGACAATATGGCACAGGAATTAATTGATATGAGCAAACGGATGCCGATTGTGCTGGTCAATGGTAACATTGCCAAAGGTGGATTTCACCGCGTCTATACAGACGAAGGGGCCGGAGCGGCCATGGCAGCCGAACATCTGCTGGAGCTTGGGCATCGGGAGATTGCTTTTGTCGGAGGATTGAAAGAGTTGTCCACCACAATGGTCAAGGTTAAGGCAGTGCAGAAAAAACTTCGTGAACATGGACTAGAGATCCCGAAAGAACGCCAGTTACTGGGCAGTTTCTCCATCGATGACGGCAAAAGGGAGATGGCCAAATTGCTGAATCAGGACAATCCGCCTACAGCAGTAATTTGTGTGAACGACAACACGGCGATTGGAGCGATCAAATCAACGCTTGAGCATGGACTGTCGATCCCGAATGACATATCAATCATCGGTTTTGATGATACACCACTTGCGAGTGCCGTGATCCCTGAGCTGACAACGATATCCCAGAATACGTATCAACTGGGCAAACAGGCTGTAGATGTGCTGCATGAATTGATTAACCAAGGCAAACCAAAGAAACAGAACGTATTGGAACCTAAGCTGATTATCCGTCAGAGTACAGGACCTGTCGCCCGGTAAGGGGCCTGTATTTCAAAAAAAGAAAGCGTTGACATTTCCTCGAAGCGTGAAATATAATGAGGGCGTCAATGAGACCCTTTTCATCATGTGGAACGGGTTTTATATTTGGATTAAATGAAACCGATTTCATGAAATGGGTTTCAAAAAGTGAACAAAATTAATAACATATTTAAATTACCAACATCAACTTAGAATATCAAATGCATTATGAAGGAAGGAAACTACGATGGCGGATCATGAGCGACGCTTCAGAGGCAGACAAGGTTTGATACTTGCAGGCACAGCCCTGCTGGCCTTGGTGGCCGTAGGAGGAATGGTTGTCAATCATTATATGAATAAATCACCCGAGACACTTGTTTTTCAGGAAGATCCGGTACATCTCAAGCTGGAACAGTCGTACAATCATTTTGAAGGCTGGGGTACGTCGCTGGCTTGGTGGGCGAATGATCTCGGCGGCTGGAAGGATCAGAACAAGGTTGATGAGGTTATGGATTTGATATTTGACCCGGTCAAAGGTTTAGGGCTTAACATCGTTCGTTACAATATTGGGGGGGAAGAAAACCCCGAGATGAAGGAGCTTCGTCCCGGGGGTGACGTTCCAGGTTTTCAGCCTGAACCGGGCAAGTGGGACTGGGAAGCGGATGCGGGTCAGCGTTCCGTACTACAGGGTGCGATCAAACGCGGGGTCAACATCACCGAGGCATTTTCCAACTCCCCTCCGTACTGGATGACGATTAGCGGCTCGGTTACTGGCGCTGAGGATGGCGGTAACAATCTGCGTGAGGACCAGTATGATGCGTTTGCCGACTATTTGACCGAAGTGGTGAAGCATTACCGGGATACGTGGGGCATTACATTTCGTACCCTCGATCCGCTCAATGAACCTTCTGCGAACTGGTGGAAAAAGGGGAATCAGCAGGAGGGAAATCATTTTAGCACGGAGAAACAAGCCGAGATTATTAAGAAAACAGCTGCTTCCCTCCAAAGTAAAGGGCTGGATGGCACCGTAATCAGTGCCGCGGATGATAACAGTATAGATGAGACCCTATTTAATTTCAGCCTGTATGACCAGGACACGATTGATGCGGTTCAGCAGATGAATACCCATTCGTATAACGGCAGCAAAATGGAAGAACTGCGTGTTATGGCTGATAAATTCGGCAAAAAGCTATGGATGTCTGAATACGGAACGGGTGGCAGCGAGCCGCACAACCATGAGGATATGACTTCGGTACAGGAGCTGGCAGACCGGATTATGTATGATCTGAAAATCATGCAGCCATCCGCCTGGGTATACTGGCAGGCCGTTGAGGATGAAGGAGCGAGTAACAACTGGGGCTTCATCCATGCGAATTTTAACGGGGATGAACAATACGAGATGACCAAGCAATATTATGGCATGGCTCAGTTTACCAAATTCATTCGTCCTGGCGCGGTTATTATTCCGACAGATAAAGGTAGAACACTTGCCGCTTATGATGCCAAGGCCCAGAGACTTGTGCTGGTGATTCGCAATGAGTTGTCTGCGGAAAACAAAGCGTTTGACCTGACCGGCTGGCAATATGCAAAAACAACTTCTGCCCAGGTGTACCAGACATCACCGGATCGCAATATGGAAAAGCTGGAGGATATCCCGGTATATGCCAATGGCATTGAAGTACCTACCGCAGATAACTCTATCACTACCGTAGTGCTGGAAGGTGTCATGCCATCTGTGGAGTAAATAACGCAGGATAACAGGGATCTGTAAGTTATTCTGGCATCGGAGTGATCCGTTTGAATTTGCAGTTCAATGAGATCGTTCTTTATCTATAAAAATGAGAAGGAGGGGATTACGTTGACAGAACAAACGTCCCTAATGTTTCAGCAACAAGAGAATAACAAACTCAGTAGCAAAAATGAGATTCATTCTGAGCTGACGTATGATGCGCGCAGCTTTTATCTGAACGGTGAACGCATCTTTTTGAACAGTGCGACTATTCATTATTTCCGCATGCCGAAGGAGGAGTGGCGTGATGTCTTAATGAAGGCCAAGCTGGCAGGCATGAACTGCATCGATACTTATTTTGCATGGAACGTACACGAACCGGAGGAAGGACAGTGGTCTTTCGAAGGGGATAACGACTGCGGTGCATTTCTTGATCTGTGTGCAGAGCTGGGCATGTGGGTTATTGCACGACCAGGACCGTTTATTTGCGCGGAGTGGGATTTCGGCGGGTTTCCGTACTGGCTGGGTACAAAAGACGGCGTGAAATTTCGTGAAAATAATGAAACGTACCTTCATTATGTACATCTGTACTTTGACCAGCTCATCCCCATGATCCGCAAGCGTCAGTTGTCTGCTGGAGGCACGGTGATCCTCGTACAGGTCGAAAATGAGTACGGGTATCTGATGGATGACGAGGCGGCAAGCGCACATATGACAACGCTGAGGGACGGGATACTGGAACGAGGGATAGACGTCCCGCTTATTACTTGTGTTGGCGGAGCAGAAGGTACGATTGAGGGAGCGAACTTCTGGTCTGGCGCCGATGGACATTATGCCAACCTGCGGACAAAACAGCCGGACACACCGAAGATTGTTACTGAATTCTGGACCGGCTGGTTTGAAAATTGGGGTGGGCCCTCGGCAATCCAGAAAACCGCATCCCTGCTGGACAGAAGAATCATGGAAATCCTGAGAGCCGGGTATACCGGGATCAGTTATTACATGTTTTATGGGGGGACTAATTTCGGCGGATATGGTGGAAGAACGCTGGGTGACAGCGATATTTTCATGATCACATCATATGATTACGATGCTCCGCTGAGTGAATATGGACGTGCGACGCCGAAATACGCAGTGACGAAAAACCTGTCTTACTTCGTGCGTGCATTCGGATCCCTGCTGATGGAATCCGAAGAAATTGTGGCTGAACAGATTCAGGTTCGGCATCCGGGTGGTATTTCCGTGCGCGGAAGACAGGCAAATCAGGAGAAAATCTGGTTTGTAGAAAGTCACAAGGATGAACGTGAGACGGTGAACATTACGCTTGAGGCAGGCCGTACGTTGCCAATATCGATTCATCCGGGACAGATTGTCCCATTGCTGGATCGTGTGCAAATTGCTGATCAGGTATACCTGACTGCAGGTACAATGATTACTGGTAATGAAATCGTCAATGGAGAACTGACGTTGTTCATCACAGCTGACAGAGGACAACGCTCGGTAATTGAACTGGAACTGGGAGCGAAACAGGCATCGGACGCTGTGGATTTGATTTTGAAAGACAGTACGGTGCAAGTTCTGGTTGAACAGGATGCGAAGAGAAATGCATATCGTTTTGACCTGTTTCACTTTCAGGAGCCGGGAATAATGCGTGTGGAAGCCAATGGAACCGCTATTCGTTTCATTATTCTGGATCGTGACACGATGAATCGCACATGGCGAGTGGAATCGACCAATCACGAAAGCTTGCGTTATGCCATCGGTTTTGACGATGTGGATGTCATGGCGTCCGGGCAAGTGAAGGGAATGATCTCTGATCCGGAGCGTACAGTGATGTTGCTAGGTGATTGGCAAAATGGCGAACAGACACGGACAGGGCATGAGTTCTTCTTCACCCAAGATGCGGAAACGAAGTCTGAATCGTCGGCATCTGGTGCAGATAAAGAGCAACTTGTCTGTGAGAGTCCTGCTGCTCCGATGGCGCCAGTGCTGTCCAGTTCTCCTGACTTCTCTCGTATCACATTAACAGCGAAGCAACGTTCTTCGAGCGGGCAGCCTATGGGTTTTTCCGAGTATGGTCAGGATTTTGGTTATCTGTTGTATGAATGTCAATTTGATAGTACAGTGCAGGATGCGACAAATCTCATTCTGCCGGATATTCAGGACACTGCGAGAATTATCGTGAACGGTGCCGAGCAAGCGCTTGTGCGTAAGGTTGGAGCGGCGGCTGTTCCGGTTCAGGTGATTCATGGGCAAAATACACTACAGGTGCTGGTACAGCACATGGGCAGACTGAACTTTTCTCCGTATCTGGGGGAACGTAAAGGTGTGGCCGGAGCGGTGTACCTTGGTGGTCAAGTACAGGATATTCGTCGGGATTGGCAGATGGAGTCAGAGAAAGAAACAGAGACAGGCACTATTCATCTGGATGAAGTGAACTCCATTCAAGGAGGAACGGTACTCCGTCGAAACTTTACACTGGATGGTATGGATCGAGCGGTACTTGTCGGTGCCTTGAGCAAAGGCTTACGTATTAACGGCATCGAAATTCCGATGCCTGCTTATCAAGACTGGTTTGCGTTCCAGGTGCTGGATCTCTCCAGCTACGTGAAGCCTGGAGTTGTAAATACGCTGGAGATGCCATATAGCCGTTCACCCCTCAATCGACTTGAGCTGATCACTTACCTTCATGAGCGTGAGCTTCAGGATTGGCGAATGGCTGGTACAGACGCCTTGCTTCCTACGTCGTGGGAATCGCTTGATACGATCCAGTGTTCCAGCTTGGGTGCAGCACAATTGGAAGAGTCGCATGTTGGCAAAATGCCTGCTGCATCAAGTCCGATCACGGTTGATCGTACCAATCGCACACCAGGATTGACCTCACCGGAAACTTCTTACGGTCAGCCAGTATGGTATCGTTGGCGTTTTGCCAAGCCCGTCACAGGCGCACACCACAAAGTAAACCTGATGCTTCGCCTGACTGGCATGAGCAAGGGAACGATCCATGTGAACGGTCATCATCTGGGCCGATACTGGCAGATTGGACCGCAGGAGGACTACAAAATTCCGGTGGCGTGGCTGAAGGAAGAGAATGAATTACTCATTTTTGATGAGGAGGGCAGAACACCCGAACGGGTACGATTGCTACTCGATGAGATGTCACGATATCCGTGGGTTATAGTGGATCAGTAGTAGCTATACGTCACAGTAAATTCCCTCATTCCTATATACACCTGAATCACAGGAGAGCTTGGTATAGATAGCGAATCTTGTATTAAATGGTTTTAGGTTTTTATATGAGAATGAGGGGATTTATGTTTATTTTGAAAGAAAGGTAGAGGTAGCTATGACTGTTCTCAATGATCATGTAGAGCAGATGAAAACTTTTTTGTAAGCGCATACACAATAAGCGTATTTTTGGTGAAGGGGGTGATGTTTCATGTAAATGGGACGGGAGCAGATACCGTATAGGCTTCTTGGCAAAAGGAAGCATGTTTAAACACACGCTTCGTTCAGTCAGAAGGTAGTCCAATATGATCTTATGCAAGATAAGGAGTTGGATTCATGTTAATGAAAGGGAAAGGCACACCAAAGAAATGGAGCAGACATAAAACTGCACTTATACTCACGTTAGCATTGTTGATGATATTCACTGTCGCATTCCCGAATACAGTCAAAGCAACAACCAGTGTGTATACGATGACGGCCTTTACGAACACAAGCGAGTCCAACATGTATATCTATGAGTCATATAACGCGAAACATTACGGTTTGCTGAAAGGTCCAGCGTATACCCCACCTGCGGCGGACTTGATTCGCGATCCCAGCATCATGAAACACACCGATGGCTTGTATTATGTGGTGTACACCACAAACTGGTCAGGCAATACGATCGGCATCGCGTCCAGCTCGGACAAGATGAACTGGACATTTATCCGCAATATCACACTGTCTACTACAGCCCCGATCGCACATACCTGGGCACCGGAATGGTTCAAAGACACGAGCGGCAGTGTGAACATCATCGTTTCGCTCTCCCCTGGAAATTATGAGAACTTCAAGCCACATGTCATTACCGCATCGGGCAGTAATCTGGCATCCACATCGTGGTCTGCACCTGCGGCGCTTACAGGTCTTGCTCCCAATTACATTGACACCTTTGTTGTTAAGACAGGTTCAACGTATCATGCTTTTACTAAGAACGAAACGACCAAATACATTGAACATGCCACTTCCAACTCCTTAAAAGGACCATATACCTTTAAAGGCACAGGGAATTGGGCCGGCTGGGGTTCGTGGGTAGAAGGACCGGCGCTAATCCAACTGGATAACGGTTCCTGGCGAATTTATTTTGACGGGTATGCGGATCACAAATATTATTACAGCGACTCGGCAGACAACTTTCAGAGTTGGAGTGCTAAAAAGGAGATTACGGGGTTGTCCGGTATGGTTCGCCATATGACAGTACTGAAGGAATCCGGTCAGCCTGGTGATATCCGCAAGCTCGAATCGTTTAACGTACCAGGCAGTTTCATTCGCCACTATAACTATCAAGCTCGTATTGATTCCAATGTGAGTCCGGCAGAGGATGCTCAGTTTCGTATCGTTCCTGGTCTGGCAAATGCGATGGGCATCTCATTTGAAGCGATGAATTATCCCGGTTATTTCCTGCGCAATAATAATGGCAATATCGTACTGGTGAAAAATGACGGCAGTGCTGCATTCCGAAATGATACAACGTTTAAACGCGTAAACGGGCTGGCGAATACAAGCTGGACTTCGTACACCTTATTTAACAATCCAAGTCTGTATCTAAGGCATCACGACCAAGTGTTGCGGTTGGGCTCAGTCGTTACGGCTCTCGATAAATCGGATGCCACTTTCAGGGAGGCCACTCCATAGCTCCATGACAAGTGTCAAGACTCAGCAGACGGTTTCAGTTTAGTTGGTATCTGATTGGACCAACATATGTTCACCAAATGGGTTGATCTAAAATATCTAAGGAGTGAAGGATATGAAGTGGTTGAAACGAATGAGTGCATTGCTATTGAGTGGAACGTTACTGGCTGGCAGCTTCGGTTCAGGGGCAGAAGTATCGGCTGCGGGAGCTTACACGGCGACTGCTGATCCATCGAAACAGTATCAGACCATTGAAGGTTGGGGCACATCGCTGGCTTGGTGGGGCAAGGTGGTCGGTGAGTATTCGAATCGAGATGAGTATGTAGAGAAAATGTTTAACCCGGCGACAGGTATTGGCATGAACATTCTGAGATATAACATCGGAGGCGGGGATGATCCATCGTCCAACATTCTTGAATACCGCAAAGCCGTTCCTGGTTTTCAACCTTCTCCCGGTGTGTACGACTGGACTGCTGACGCAAATCAGCGTTATATGCTGCAAGCTGCCAAGGCACAAGGGGTCAACATCATTGAAGCTTTTGCTAACTCCGCACCTTACTGGATGACAATTAGTGGCAGTGTATCGGGTGCAGCGAATGGCGGGAATAATCTCAAGCCGGATTACTATGATGATTTTGCCGATTATTTGACGGAGGTTGTGAAGCATTTCCGGGATCATTGGGGCATTACCTTTGATACGGTGACCCCACTGAATGAACCGATCTCGAACTGGTGGAAGCTGGGCAATGATCAGGAGGGCATGCACTTCGGCCGGGCAGAGCAGAATACGATTCTAGCTCAGGTTCAGTCCTCTCTGGTTGCCAAAGGGCTCACTACCAAGCTGAGTGCACCGGAAGAAAATAATCTGGATGATAACAACATCTCTTTTAAAAGTTACAGCAATGCCGTTCAATCAGCGATCAGCCAGATTAACACACATACGTATAATGGTAGCAACCGGGCAGCTATGCGGAATACAGCAGCATCGTCAGGCAAACATTTATGGACATCCGAATACGGAGATGGAGATGCAAGTGGTCTTACGATGTCACGTATAATATTAAAGGATATGCGCAACATGGGGGCTACGGCTTGGGTGTACTGGCAGGCCGTGGATAGTGCGGAAGGCTGGGGATTTTTCAAAAACGTGCTGAACAATACAAAAACGACCAGTTATACCGTTAATCAGAAATATTATGTGATGGGGAATTACAGTAAATTTATCCGCCCGGGCTACAAGATCATCGGCATGAGTGATGCGAATACTCTTGCGGCCTATGATGCCACATCTGGTAAAGTTGTACTGGTTACGACAAACTCGGAATCTACGGATACATCGGTGACCTATGATTTGAGCCGTTTCTCAGGTGTAGGCTCGTCCGTGCAGGTGTATCGCACTTCTGCAACGGAGAAATTACAACAACTCACCAACATACCGGTTCAGAACAAAAAGTTCACAACGACGGCTAAAGCGAATTCGGTAACCACTTATGTGATCTCTGGCGCAGCCTACAGTGGCAGCACAGGGTATGAAGCAGGGGCAATCTACAAGCTTGTTAACCGTAACAGTGGTCTTGTACTGGATGTGAATGGTGCTTCGTCAGCCGGAGGAGCGACTATCATTCAGTGGAGTGATAATGGAGCAGCCAATCAGCAATGGAAGCTGGAGCCTGCAAGCAACGGATATTACAACATTCGTAACCTGGGCAGCGGGCTAATGCTCGATGTAAACTCAGGCTCTACACAGGGCGGTGCAGCACTGATTCAGTGGCAGGCCAACGGAGGGTATAACCAGCAGTGGCTGCCTATTGATGTAGGTGGTTATGTTGTACTGGCGAATCGTAATAGCGGCCTTACCGTTGATATTAATCAAGGATCGATGAACGCAGGAGCGTCCACCATTCAGTGGGAAGATAACGGAGGAGCGAATCAGCAGTGGAGATTAGTTAAGGTGAACTAGAATGTAATCTTCTTGTCATAGCATGAAGAACGAAGAGCAGCTTGCTTATAGCAGGCTGTTTTTCATTTTTCATTTTAGAGGATATACTGGATTAGCGATTTCGGGATTGAAACAAAAGGAATTCCCGCCCCCAATGTAACCCTAATCTCCATATTGTGCGGCCATGGCTTGTAACTTGGTGCGAATCTGGTCACAAACCTGAGGGGGATGTGTCACGTGGGCATCTGTTCCCAGACCAAGAAAGAAACTGACCACCCATGGCGTATAACTGGTGCCCATCTGAGCGTGGATTGTTCCTGAGCCATCCTCGTTCACCTTCATATATTGTGATAACCACACATCAGACTGACATCTTCGGACACCTTCTGGTGACAGTAACACTTTAAGTTCGAGTGGAGTTTCCTCCTCACTTCTCATGATCCATCCTTGAATGCTCTCTTTGGTCAGATCTACTTTTTGGCTCTGATCCACCTCACATTGCAGTCCACTAATTCGGTCAACACGAAATACACGATAATCTACTGCGTGGAAACAGTAGGCCTGACAATACCATAAACCATTCATTGTATACAGACCAAGGGGTTGAATTAGTCGTTCCTGTGTTTTGTTCGCTTGATAATGGATTTGTATGATTCTCTGTTCCAAGGCTGCCTCCAGTATCTCCTTCAAGTAGGGAACGTCTAGCTCACGCGGTGGTATCCAGAATGTGAGTCTTTGTTGCATGTGTTCAATTTTACGTTTGAGGTCACTGGATAAGTAATGAAAAAACTTGCGTAAAGCGCTCTGCGCTTCATTGTTAAAAGGGAGAGATCGATAATTCTGCAGCGATTGGCAGGCAAAAAATAAAGCCATCGCTTCATACTCCGTAAAACTGATTGGTGGTAACACCTTTTCTCGCAAAACACGATAACCTCCATGAGGACCAACCTCGGAATAAAGGGGGATGCCCAGTTCGCTTAATTCCGCCAAATCTCGAATCATGGTTCGACGTGAAACTCCACACTCATCTGCCAGCTCTTGTACGGTAAACGTTCTGCGTTCATTCACTAACATGATTAACTGAACAAGCCTTTGTGCTTTATGCATATGTACTCCCTCATATTAATTTTATAATCATGCCATTACTTGTCACTATTATCTATTATGCTTAATTTCGAAGTCAAGACGAGTTGCCTTCGATTCGTGATATAGAACCTTTGGGAGGAATAATAATGAATGAAGTAACGGTTATTGGTTTAGGAGCGATGGGGGGAGCTATTGCGCAAACATTACTGGAAAAGGGATATCATGTGACCGTATGGAATCGTACATCGACAAGGGCAGATTCCATCGTTGAAAAAGGAGCAGTACTCACGTCTACGGCAGCTGAAGCGATTCGTGCCAGTCAAATATCCATTATCTGTGTGTCTGATTACAAGACCTCATATGAAGTACTGGATGCAGAAGATGTACATGCGGCCTTGTCGGGGCGAGTGCTCATCCAACTCACTACAGGAAGCCCTGAACAGGCCCAAAAGCACGAAATCTGGGCAAACACCCATGGTGCTACATATATAGATGGAGCAATAGCGGCTGCCCCTACCCAGATCGGAGGATCTCATGCAACCATCTTTACTTCTGGATCGATGGAAGCTTTTGATCAAGTAAAGCCGCTTCTCAGTGCACTAGCAGGTCATGTACCTTATTATGGAGAACAGGTTAGTGCGGCTGCTTCAATCGACCTGGCATTCCTGTCTTATCTGTTTGGTTCATATCTTGGATTCTTCCACGCATCACGAATTCTGGAGTCCGATGGTTTGCGTATTGATGATTTTGGTTCTATGATTGCTGGAGTCTCGCCTATGATTGGCTCCATTCTTCAATACGAAGGTGAGGTCATTCAACATTCCAAATACGAAAATCCACAAAGTTCTCTTCAGATGTCCATGGTAACGGTTGGTCTGCTCATGGAACAGGCAAGTGAGAAGAATATGAATAACGAGTTTCCGCTGTTCTTGCAAAACATGTTTCGTAAAGCTGTAGAAGCTGGTTATGGCGAGCAAGATATAGCATCACTTGTGAAAACGATGCGATAAAATGAATAGATGGCATTTATCTTGAATGAACACATATCATTTAATGGATCGAAATAATCTTAAATAAGATACAAACCAATCGCGGCCATTCCCGGCAAGTAGTTAGGGGATGGCCTTTTTTCACTTGTCTTGACGGATTGTAATCATTTTATGATATGACTTGGTTACTTGAAGTTTAACGTAGTAAAATAGCACAGGGACTATAACATACATAATTGGAAGATACTTCGCATTTAAAGGAGAATACGTATGAATATATTATTTGAATTTGACACGTTTCCGCAAATAGAAACAGAGCGATTTGTGCTCCGTGCAGCAACAGATCGTGACAGTGGAGATCTACTGGCACTGTACTCAGATGAGACCGTTGTTGAATATATGCCTCTCGATCCCTTCGAATCCGAACGGGATGCGCTGGATGAGATGAGCTGGTATAGGAAGATTTTTAAGGAACATACCGGTCTGCGCTGGATGATTGAAGATAAGGAATCTCATCAAGTGATTGGAACATGTGGATATCTGGGTTACGAAGAGCAACATCATCGCGCAGAGATCGGTTATGATCTGCTTTCATCGTGCTGGGGCAAAGGTGTGATGACAGAGGTTGCTCGTGCTGTGCTGGATTTTGGATTCAACCAGATGCAATTGAACAAAGTTGAAGCGAAGGTAGACCCGGGGAATGAGGCGTCCATTCGTTTACTGCATAAGCTGGGTTTCCAGCAGGAAGGTCTGCTGCGGCAGCATGAGTTTGAGAAAGGCAGATACGTGGATTTCGCCGTTTTCTCGAAGCTGCAAAGCGACAACTAACAGATTTCTTCCATTTCCATGTTCATCCCCTTCTCAATCGCACTCCTCCAGCCCTAATCGTGATATCTTGTCCAGTTAATTAGACTCATGTTATATTGGAAAGATGTGAGGAGATGAGAATATGAAGCTGGTGTCCTGGAATGTGAATGGACTTCGAGCGTGTGTGAATAAAGGATTTATGGATTATTATCATCAAAGTGAGGCCGATATTTTCTGTCTTCAGGAGACCAAACTACATGCTGGACAGATCGAGATGGATCTGGGAGAAAACGTCTATCAGTACTGGAATTATGCGATAAAAAAAGGATATTCCGGCACGGCGGTATTCAGCCGCATCAAACCATTGTCTGTTCGCTATGGTATGGAAGAGGATAGCGAGCCGGAAGGCCGAATGATTACGCTGGAGTATGATTCCTTTTATCTGATTAATGTATATACACCCAATGCCAAACGTGATCTGACCCGTCTGCCCTATCGTCTGGAGTGGGAAGACCGCTTCCGGTCATATGTCCTGCAGTTAGAGCAGAGCAAACCCGTGATCATCTGTGGAGACTTGAATGTGGCTCATCAGGAGATTGATTTGAAAAATCCGAAGCCCAATATGGGCAATTCCGGATTTACGGATGAAGAGCGCGGCAAGATGACCGACCTGCTTGGTTCAGGATATGTGGACAGCTTCCGTCACCTGCATCCGGATCAGACCGATGTGTACAGCTGGTGGTCGTACATGCCTAAGGTCAGAGAGCGGAACGTGGGCTGGCGTATCGATTATTTTCTCGTGTCGAATCAGCTGGCTCCAAGTATGGTCGACGCTTATATCGACTGTCATGTGCTGGGCAGTGACCATTGCCCTGTAGGAGTCAAGCTGGAACTGTAAGTATAACAAGCATAAACGGATAACCGTCTGGTTCCTAAAGGGGATGCAGGCGGTTTTTTACGTCAAAAGGTATGACAGAGGTAGGGGGAGAGTACTGGACTTTAGTTGGGGAAACGACTAGACTCTGGATTGTTTCACACCGGGCATTTCTTGGGTACGATTGAAACATACATATATTATAAGATGAATGGTTCATGGATACAGAGCGGAGAAAAAGCATTGGATTGTCCTATGCGAAAAATATGATGTTCAAGCGTAAGCAACCTGTATACAGAAGGAGGAGGGTTGTATGAAAAAGTTCAAAGTCATCACCCGATTCCTATCCATCCTTGCAGTAAGTTGCCTGTTATCCTTGACAGTGTTATCGTTATCGGTTCTCTGGATTAACATACCGTAGAAGCAGCATCCGTTATTGAGCAGACACTGGAATGCGACTAAATGAAGGAGGGATGTACAACCTGCATACAGAAGCATACTTCTGATGTAAGCGTGTGATCTGGAGAATGACAACATAAAACAACCAGAAGGAGTGATTTTTAATGGCAAAAAAGAAGAATTATCTACTGGCCTGCGCTGCGCTGGCTATGATGGTTGCATTAAGTGCGTGCAGCAGTGCAGCTGATCAACCCAAAGGCGAGTCTGAAAAGGTGAATAGTGAAGCAACATCTGGAACCGCTGAGCCAGCTGTCACAGAAAACACAAGCGAAGCAGCGACAGGTACAGATACAGAAGCCGCATCCACGCCGACAACTTCGGAATCATCCGCAAGTAAAGGTGAAAGTAGTGCGGTGGAAGGCATGCCCGAATACTTGCCTAAAGATTTCCCGTTACCGGACGATGCCAAAATTACTACAGCGACTTCCGGAGAGGATGAAGGGAAGAAGTCAGTAATGATGATCTTTACCACGGAACAGGACATGAAGACGGTATCGAAGCTGTACAAAGATTATTTTGCAGACAAGAAACTGGCAGACTCCGGACAGTTGATTGATGAAAAAAATATCGTTATTCAAGGGACTGACCCGGATACGAAGCAGGAATGGTCTCTGATCGGTGGAGCATTGGCGAGTCAGGAAGGTGTCGTTGAACTTACGTTAACCTGGTCAGAATCTTAAGAAGTTACATCACGGATAGAGAAGCATTCGTTTTGGAAATTCAATCAAAACAGAATCTTTATACATGAAATTGTTTATTCACTGATACCTTGTGGCTGTACAGCGTTAAAGCTGTTCCTCTGCAAGGTATTTTTGATTTACATCTGGAAACCTGACAAGTTACATGTTATGTTATATCCTTAGATAGACTTATAGACAAAAGATTCAGACAGGGAGAGGATTAAACATGATTAAAGTTGGTATCGTAGGTTACGGTAACTTGGGTAAAGGTGTAGAAAAAGCAATTACCCAGAATGATGATCTGGAGCTGGTTGCTGTATTTACACGACGTAATCCAGAACAAATGGTAGCGGAAAGTACAGAAGTTCGCTTTGAGCATATCTCTGCGGCTGAGCAGTATATAGGCAAAATCGATGTCATGATTTTGTGTGGGGGCTCTGCAACCGATTTGCCGGAACAGACACCTGTGATCGCCAAGCTGTTTAATACTGTAGATAGCTTCGATACCCATGCCAAAATTCCTGAGTTCTTCGAAACGGTGAACGCGGCAGCTGAGCAAGGTGGACATGTAAGCGTGATCTCGACAGGCTGGGACCCAGGATTGTTCTCCATGAATCGTTTGCTTGCACAATCTATTCTACCCGAAGGAAAAGAGTACACGTTCTGGGGCAAAGGCGTTAGTCAGGGCCATTCGGATGCGATTCGACGTGTATCAGGCGTTAAAGCCGGTGTGCAGTATACAGTACCTGTAGAAGAGGTCATTAATAGCATTCGTTCAGGAGAGACCCCGGAATTGTCCACACGTGAGAAACATCTCCGTCAATGTTATGTTGTGGCAGAAGAAGGTGCGAACCAGGATGAGATTCGTGAAACGATTGTGAATATGCCGAACTATTTCTCGGACTACGATACGACAGTTACCTTCATCAGTGAAGAAGAACTGAAATCCGAGCATGCAGGCATGCCACATGGCGGTTTCGTCATTCGCAGCGGAATTACAGGTAACGGGCAAAAACAAATTATTGAATTCGGTCTGAAGCTCGACAGCAATCCGGAATTCACCGCGAGTGTACTTGTGGCGTATGCCCGTGCAGCACAGCGTTTGAGCAAGGAAGGACATAAAGGGGCGAAGACGGTATTTGATATCCCGCTGGGTCACCTGTCTCCCAAATCGGCTGCAGATCTTCGTCGTGACTTGCTGTAATCTGAGTCTGTACTATACTTTGAAAAAAAGTAGCTCGTCCTTCGGTGGAAGGACGAGCTATTTGCATTGTGCGCCTCTAACGCCAATGAGAAGGTTTGCTTAAATGGTCAGGCAGCAAGGTATCCTCGTTTCCCATAGCAGCGTTTAGCTGGGATTGTGTCAGAAAAATCCCGCCGCGCAGGTCGGCTCCGCCAAGCTCCGTATCCCGCAAGTCTGCTCCAATCCAATCGGCATTTCGTACATCGGCATTACGCAGATTCGCTGCAATCATGAGCGCGCCCCGGAAACTTGCGCCTCTCAGATCTGCTCCTTGCAGATTAGCTCCCAGAAAATCCATGCCGCTGCGTTTCTTCCCTTTGGCCTTACCTTGAACCTGTGTTTTCGCCGGAGCGCTGCTGCGTACCATCTCACTAGCCTGGATTAGCAGGGTGTTCACGTTTGTACGATGGCTTGTGATGTCCAGTTGCAGCAGAGCTGCTGGCTCCAGATCACTCAGGTGCGCCACATCGGGATAAGCTTTTTCAATTGAGGCATGGAGTGAAGAGGTATCCGGCCGCATCATAACCTCTCTCATGTAACTGATCAGCTCATAAATCTGACGCAGTACAGGTAGACAGTCATACATTTCACGGGCCGTTTCGGGGTGCGTACGCCAGCTTCTGTCTGCATACGTCACCTGTGACAGCTTCTGACCTGCACCAAAGCAGTCATAGACAGTGCAACCTTTGAAGCCTTTCTGCCGAAGCTGGGTGTGGATACCACATCGGTAATCCTCCCGCAGATTGGGGCAAGGGGTGCCGCTGGACTTGTCAAAAGCAAAATCCGAGGATTTTCCATAAGGCAAAGCCACACAACATAACCCATAACACTGCTCGCAGTCTGCTTGAAGATGAGGATTCCCACTGTAGTTTAATGATTGGTTAGACAAAATACACACTTCCTTATCATGGTAAGAACATTTCCATTTTAAAATGTACGGATCACATCATGTCAGTATCACTTTATCATTGGATGGAATTCACTTCAATCACATTGAATGGATGGTATCTATACTTTTGTGGGACCAATGACAATGAAAAGAGCCATATGTTAAAATGTGAATTGAATTATAAACAAGCAGTAGTACTGGTGGATAGTGGATGGAGGTAGCAGAAAGTGGATGAATTAAAGATGCGTCAGGCTACCCTGGAAGATCGGGAGCAGCTTGCGGATTTGCGGGCCGTGGTGTTATATGATGATTTGACACGTTTGGGGCGATACGACGAGATTCGGGTGAGGGAGCGTTTCCGAAATACATTCCAGCCGGAACATACACAAATTTTGGAACTGGAAGATGTTTTAATTGGATGTGTGTCGTTAAAGCCGGGTGACGGGGAGTTTCTACTAGAGCACTTCTACATTGATCCAGACCACCAAGGCAGGAAACTAGGCACGAAGGTGCTTAACATATTGTTTGAACAGGAAGCAGTCAAGAGTAGACGTGTGACGTTAAATGTCTTGCAAGGAAGTCCGGCAAAGCGTTTATACGAACGTTTCGGATTTACTATAGATCATGAAGATGAAGTGGACGTGTTCATGTCCAGGAACCCTCAAGGTGTTGGAAACTTCTCGCCTAATTAAGTATATAGCATAATACAAAGAAGCCTCTCCTTGGCATGGTAGTTTGAAATGACCATTGCACGAAGGAAAGGTTTCTTTTGTGTGAACTATTTAAAAAATGCGGTAAAAGAGGAATTACACGACGCCTTGAGCAATCATGGAATCGGCTACTTTAAGGAAACCGGCAATGTTCGCTCCAGCAAGCAAGTTGCCTTCGCAGCCATACTCTTCGGCAGCTTCTACACAGCTTTTATAAATGTTTTTCATAATGTCATGCAATTTGGCATCCACTTCTTCAAATGTCCAGGACAACCGCATGCTGTTCTGTGACATTTCAAGAGCGGACACGGCTACACCGCCAGCGTTTGCAGCTTTCGCAGGGCCAAACAGCACGTTAGCACCAAGGAACACATCAATGGCAGCCAGCGTAGACGGCATGTTTGCACCTTCACCAATCGCCTTAACGCCACCTTGAACCAAAAGAGTCGCAGCTTGCTCGTCGATTTCGTTCTGCGTTGCACATGGCAGAGCGATATCACAAGGGATAGACCAGATACCCTCAAAACCCTCGGTATAGGTCGCATGCGGGTGTTCTTTGATGTACTCGCTGATCCGCAGACGCTCAACCTCTTTCAGACGTTTGACCGTATCGAGATTAATGCCTTGCGGATCATGTATGTAACCACCAGAGTCGCTGCATGCTACCACGCGGGCACCAAGCTCCTGTGCCTTCTCAATGGCATAGATGGATACATTGCCGGAACCGGAGACAACAACGGTGCTGTCCTTGAAGCTAAGGCCTTTGGACGCAAGCATTTCGTTAACGAAGTATACACAACCATAACCGGTTGCTTCCTTACGAGCGAGACTTCCGCCGTACAGCAGACCTTTGCCGGTTAATACGCCTGCTTCATGCCCGCCGCGAATACGTTTGTATTGTCCAAACATGTAACCGATCTCCCGTGCGCCTACACCAATATCACCCGCAGGTACGTCTGCATCTGGACCAATGTATTTGTACAGCTCCGTCATGAAACTTTGCGTGAAACGCATGATTTCCTGATCCGATTTTCCTTTGGGATCAAAGTCAGAACCGCCTTTACCGCCGCCAATTGGCAGGCCAGTCAGTGCATTTTTGAAAATTTGCTCAAAGCCTAAAAACTTGATAATGCCCGAGTATACCGATGGGTGGAAACGAAGTCCGCCTTTGTAGGGACCAATTGCACTGTTGAATTGTACCCGGAATCCGCGATTTACCTGTACTTTACCTTGATCATTCACCCAAGGAACACGGAAAGTGATGACCCGTTCCGGCTCAACAAGCTGCTCTAACAGACTGTGGTTTCTGTATTTTGGATGTGCTTCGATGACGGGGATCAGTGAATCCAGGATTTCCTTGACAGCCTGATGAAATTCACTCTCGTTCGGGTTTCTAGCGATAACCGACTCATAAACGGAATGAACATATGCTGCGGCAGTAGTAGCTTGAGATGACGTTGAACTATCTTTTGTAATCGTGGACACTTTTTCAATGCACTCCTTTATCGTGTTAAAGTCTGTGGATACCTATTTGTATAAATTGCATAAAAGTTTGTAGTTAAATATACAGGAAAGGAAATAAAAATACGAGATGAAAATCCATAAAATTTTTTTATGTGGTAATTAAAATGTTCTATGGATCTATCACTATATGTAAAGAATATCGTGTAATTTTGGATAATATCCCCAAAGTATAGAATTAAACTCCAAGTTAGCAGAATAGATTGGATTAATAATTTCATTTTGGTAAGATGGTAAGAAGGGCTCGTAATTCGGGCCCTTTTATTATAAGAAGGAGGACAACAGGATGATGATGGGTAACAACAAGCGAATCAACGTGGAGAACAAGGCGTGTATAGGAGGTGAGATCTACTATGAACCGTAGAACTCCACTTGACAACTGCAGAGAAATGCTGGTGAGTCAGCTGTTGATCCTGGGCGAAGAGAAAAGGACTTTTCTTGACGCTTATTTTGACGTGCGCAGTCCCGAGCGTGTGCAGCTGGATAAGCAGTTGATGGCTTATACAGAACGAGTCGAGCAATTGCTTGCTGGACCGGATGAGCTTCTGAGTTCCGTTGTGCTGATTGGCAGTCAGATTGAACTAGAATATGTTGATTTTCATACATTGGATAAGTTAACGATTGTTATGCCAGAGGAAGCAGATCCAGACGAAGGACAGATTTCATTCCTTTCTCCTGTGGGACGTCAGTTGCTTCTGGGTAACAAAGGCGAAATACGAGCGATATCAACTCCTTCGGGTTCCATGAGAATTCGTATAGCGAGCATCGGATGGGCTTCTGAATTGAACGTAGAACAGGTGCAGGAACCTGATCGGTTGGATGAGCCGAATGCCAATACCCTGCAAGATTTGTCTCGGGGAGGTGCGAATCATGCACTTTAAAGAAACGGATCTGCCAGGCATTGGTCGTAAATACTGGCTGCATACTCGCAGCGGGGAGCATCTTGTCATCGTGGTTCATAATGATGAACGGCGTGATTTGTTCCATATGGAATCTGGGGATCAAGCGGAAGATCTCGGAGATATGGTCTCTCTGGTGACCCTTGACGATGATGAGGCAAGAGCCGTAGCTGCTATAGTCGGTGGCATGACGTATAAACCTCAGTTCCAGAACGAACGGGAAGTTATGTTGGAAGGGCTGCTGATTGAGTGGCTTCGCATCGAACCCCATGCGGCTTGCATCGGGAAGACGATTGGAGAGATGAACATCCGTCAGGTTACCGGTGTGGCGATCCTGGCGGCGGTGGACAAAGAGAAACAGAAACAATTCAACCCCGGGCCAGAGTATGTGTTCACCAGTGGGGCAACAATTGTTGTTGCTGGTGAACGTGACCAGCTTAAGCAGCTCAAACACTGGTTGACCGATGGGCGGATGTAGCGTATGGATATGCTCATATTTGAAGTGGGGGTTGCCATTGCGCTGATTACACTTACGGGATTGATATCTGCACGACTACGATTTTCGGTTATTCCTTTTTACATTCTGATTGGTATGGCCGTTGGACCACATGCACCACAGTTTGGTATTGTGGATTTACGATTTATCGAAAGCTCGTCTTTTATTGAATTTATGGGCAGGCTGGGTATTTTATTTTTATTGTTTTATCTGGGGCTGGAGTTCTCGGTCTCCCGGTTGCTGAAATCGGGTAAAGCCATTCTTACCGGTGGCATATTCTATGTGGGTCTGAATTTTGTCTCTGGTCTGTTGCTGGGGTGGTTCATGAATCTGCCGCTTCAGGAAACGATGGTCGTATGCGGGATCATGACCAGTTCATCTACGGCTATCGTTGCCAAAGTACTCGTGGATTTGAAGCGTACTGCGAATCCCGAGACGGAAATTATTATGGGCATGATTATGTTTGATGACTTGTTCATTGCCATTCATATTTCCATTCTGACTGGACTTGTACTTAGCGGAGCAACTTCATTCGGAAGTGTGCTGCTGGTATCTCTCTCAGCTTTGCTGTTTATTGTACTGTTCCTAATTATCGGCAGGAAGAGTATTAAATATATCGATAAAGCATTGAACATCAAGTCCTCGGAGTTATTTTTACTTACGATCATGACATTGCTTTTCCTCGTGGCCGGATTCTCGGAAACCTTACATGTAGCTGAGGCGATTGGCGCGTTAATGATTGGACTGGTGCTTGGGGAATCCAGGCATGTCAGCCGAATTGAGCAGCAGATTATGCCGTTCAAAGATTTCTTTGGTGCCCTGTTTTTCTTCAGCTTTGGCCTGACCATTGAGCCAGCCTCTCTTGGGGGAGCTGTAGGCATGACGATAATTGCTGTGGTTCTAACGATTCTGAGCAACTACGGCGCGGGCATGATTGCAGGGAAAATGGCTGGTATGTCGACCAAAGCTTCGTTGAATGTGGGCTTTACGCTGGTATCTCGGGGTGAGTTCTCGATCATCATGGCGAACATCGGTAAGGCTGGGGGCCTGATGGCCTCGATTCAATCCTTCGCCGTGTTATACGTGTTGATTCTGGCTGTACTTGGACCTATTCTGACGAAAGAATCTCCTCGTCTTTATGCGAGGTATGAACGATTCCGGAATCGGGGGAAACGAAAAGAAGCAGGATGAGCCGTTAAAAGTGATATGAAATATGCAAGATACAAGATACAAGATGTACATTTGCTAGTATGATGTACACTATGGATCTGATGTAAGGCTTAGAAGCGCGTCGCACGATGCTGGAGAACGAACCTTCTCCCGAGTGCGGCGCTTTTTTTATGTATGATAAAGCAGGACTTAAGATGTGATTTTTCGAGAATGTATTTAAAAATTTTATGATTTATGTAAAATAATGTTATACGTTGTCTGTGACAATGAAGAAATTTGTTTTAGAATCATAGCCGAAATGATAGGGAGGAATAACACAATGAGCATGAAGAGCAAATTCCAACGTCTCAGATGGTCTGCCACAGGTATACTGCTCGGTCTTGTCTTATTTGCTTTACCTGCATCTGCTGCCTGGAACGATACATATCAAGGGTACGCTACGTACACGGGCTCGGGTTACTCGGGTGGTGCTGTATTGTTAGATCCGATTCCAGCAGACATGAAGATTACCGCACTTAATCCATACCAGCTTAATTATAACGGTGTCAAAGCTGCTTTAGCTGGAGCTTATCTGGAAGTGCAAGGGCCTAAAGGGAAAACCGTGGTTTATGTAACGGATTTATACCCGGAAGGAGCCAGTGGAGCACTGGATCTCTCACCAAATGCGTTCAACCAGATTGGTGATCCCCAGGCAGGGAAGATCAACATTAGTTGGAAGGTAGTTAAAGCTCCGATCGAAGGGAACGTATCTTATCGGATCAAGGAAGGCAGCAGTCAGTGGTGGGCAGCCATTCAGGTTCGTCATCATAAATATCCGGTGCTGAAGTTTGAAGTGAAGCAGAAGAACGGTTCGTGGCTTAATCTCGAAAAGCAAGATTATAACCATTTCCTTGGCACGGGGTTGGGTAAGGAAGAATTAAGTATTCGGATCACCGATATTCGTGGTAAAGTGGTGTATGATTCCATTCCGGCTCTGCCAAACGATGGATCAGGCGGTGCATACATTGTACCGGGTAACGTACAGTTCCCGGATTAAATGAAATGTGGCATCAAAATAAGTAGGATCATACATGAGTCTTAAAGTCGTACATCGTACGGCTTTTTTGATATAGAAAAAGGAGCGTACATATGAGAGAAAGCTTGCCTTCTTATAGAACAACACATTTATATTGGAAGCAGTATCAGTCATTTTTCCCCGAAGAAGTCAGGTTGGATGTAAACAACTCCCCGGAGGAGGAGTGGTGGGAAAGCCGTGGAATCCATCTTCATATCGACCGATTTCCGGTACCGGAGTCACCTGTCAAAATACTGTTTATTCATGGAGCTGGGGGGAATGGCAGGTTACTTGCTCCTTATGCACGGATGCTGCAGCAACATGGATACGAGGTCATATCACCCGATCTGCCGCCGTACGGTCTAAGCTACGCATTGCATGGCACGCGGATAAATTATGAACTATGGATTACACTGTTAGATGCCCTTATGGAGCGGGAGTACAAAAAAGACGGCATACCTTTCGTTGTATTGGGCAGCAGTATTGGTGGTATGCTGGCTTATCACGTCAGTGTAAGAAATAAACAGGTGAAGGGAATAATTGCAACGACATTTGTAGACACAAGTAATCCAGATATGCGTGATCAGATTGCTCCGAATCGATTCGTCAGTCGTGTAGGGAAACGTATGATGGATCTTTTCCCTGGTCTGTTAGATGCTGTTCGTATTTCGGTCAAACGGGTCTCTCGAATGGAGTTGATTACGAACAACAAGGATCTAACCCGTCTCATTATGAATGATCCACAAGCGGCAGCTACAGCTGTACCTTTGGAATTATTAAGAACTTTCCTGAATAAAACACCCGAGGTGAGTCCGGAACGATTCAGTCAGTGCCCGGTTTTGCTGGTTCATCCTGAGATCGACCCGATGACTCCGTTACAGTTCAGTCAACCTTTTTATGATCGATTAACGGTGGAGAAGGAGTGTGTCATTTTAGAAGGAGCAGGCCATTTTCCTATAGAGCAACCAGGCTTGAAGCAACTGGAAGAAGCGGTTCTAAGATTTTTGCGAAAAATTCATTAGCATCAATGGCGTTACTTGTGAATGGAATGGTAATGCTGTGACTTTGGTCAAGTCCACAGATGAATGGGGTAATCATAAATAGAGAAGAGTATGAGAATAACCCGTCACAAGTCATTCCATTTCTAAGAAAAGGCAGGGATTTAATATGAGAGCTATTGTAATTGAAGCATTTGGCGGACCGGAACAATTAAAAGAAAAGGAAGTTCAGAAGCCGGAATGCGGTGTGAATCAGGTATTGATCCGCACATATGCAACTTCTGTCAATCCGGTGGACTTCAAAATAAGACAAGGTCACCTAAAAGAAGCAGCAGATCAGCTGCCAATGATTCTGGGCGGTGACGTAGCAGGTACTGTGGTTGAAGCGGGTTCAAACGTGACTCGTTTCAGAGAAGGGGATCGTGTATTTGCTCGCCCACGTCAATTCGGAACCTATGCCGAATATGTTGCTGTCGATGCAGATATCGTTGCCCGCATTCCTGAGCAACTCAGCTTTGAGGAGGCAGCTGCGATTCCACTCGCCGCAATGACAGCTTGGCAAGCGCTCGTTGATCACGGCCGATTGGGCAAAGGACAGAAGGTGCTCATTCATGCCGGTGCGGGTGGAGTAGGCACCTATGCCATTCAAATTGCCAAATCGTTAGGCGCTGAGGTTGCTTCCACCGCGAGTGCAGCGAACGAAGAACTGCTACGCTCGTTGGGCGTGGATCATTTCATTAACTATAAGGAACAGGATTTCTCGCAAATTCTCTCAGACTACGATGTCGTGCTGGATACGATGGGCGGTAACATCCAGCGAGATAGCTTCAAGGTGTTAAAGTCTGGAGGACGTCTGGTATCTCTTGTAGAACAGCCGGATGAGCAACTGGCGAAGGAAGCTGGCGTAACAGGTAACGTGTTCATGATGGAGCCGAAGGGAGATCAACTGGAACAGTTGGCCGAACTTGCGGCAGCCGGAAAACTGAAATCGATCATTGATGAAACGTATCCGCTCACTGAGCAAGGTTTGCGCGATGCTCATGAAAAAAGTGAATCACATCATACGCGGGGCAAGCTGGTGATTACCGCGGAGTAGTCTGGAATTGGTGATTGTAACCGGGGAGTTTGAGGATTTTGGCCCGATTGATTGAACTAATCAATCGATTTAAAGAATGACTTTTGTCGACCTACCCTAAAATTCAATCTGAAAATCAAATGCCGTTCTCCATAAAGGAGAGCGGCTTTTTTCTGCGTGATTTCTCCTACCTAACCAACTTAATCTCCTTTTTATCCCTTTAAACCATAACAAAATATGGTATATTAATTCAATGTATTACTGTAAAGGGGGTGATGAATATATCAAAATATGTATTCAATCTTTTTAAGATTATAATTTATATAGTGATCTTATTGTTCGCACTACATTATTCTATTCGTTATCAAATATATTTATCTAGTGAGTTTCCAAAAAGCATCTTTATAAGGCTAGTGAATCCGATGTTACCACTTTGTGTTCTTGGATTTTTGGTTGGCTTTTATCCTGCGTTCTTTCCGTTATTCCCCAAAAATAAGCGAACTCCTACAAATAAAGTTCTACTGAGTTTAAGCGTCATAACAGTTTCGTTATCCATAATATTCATTTTGACAGGAATTTACTCGAACCTTTACATTTTTAGTATAGTTATTGGTTGTATTTCATATTTTCTATGGGGCAATCTCGGGTATACTTTTTCAAAAAGAATCTATATCGGAAAATAATATCCAGATGCAGTATCCAAACTCGTGGTTACAATACGTAGATGAGATTGTGATTAGGAAATGAATCTTTAACGGCATGGGGAAGAGTCCTATGTCGTTTGTTTTTTATGCAAAGTGCAAGAAATTTACTCGTGTGTTTGACAGCAGCTTCTTCACCAATGTGCAGCGTTGAGATATAATAGTGGGAAATTGTTTCCATTCTGCATATGAGGTGAAACGGATGACTAACGAACTTATTCAAGCCATTCAGCTGTTGAAAGAAAAGAAATGGGTAGATCTGACGCATACCTTTGGTCCGGCATCTCCGCATTTTTCTGCTTTTGATGCTGCAGAGTTTGATACGCTGTTTAACCATGATCAAGGATTCTTCGCCCAGAGCTTCAAGTTTCCTGGTCAATACGGAACCCATCTGGATGCACCGATTCATTTTGTGCGAGATACGCGTTACCTGGATGAACTGGGACTCAAAGAGCTTGTGTTACCTCTTGTCGTCATTGATCAGTCTGCTGCCGTGGAGAATAATCCCGATTTCATCTTGGAAGTAGAGTATATTATTGAATTTGAGAGAGAGTATGGCAAGATCGAAGCAGGCAGCTTCGTAGCTTTGCGAACCGATTGGAGCAAACGCTGGCCGAACCATGAAGACTTTGATAACAAAGACGCCGATGGGAACAGCCACGCACCTGGATGGTCTGTTGCTGCATTGAAATTCCTGTTCGAAGAACGGAACATTAAAGCGATCGGTCACGAAACGTTTGATACAGATGCAGCGGCAGATTATCAGAAGAATGGTGCCCTATTAGCAGAGTATTATGTGCTTGCACAGGATACTTACCAGGTCGAACTGTTAACGAACCTCGATCAGGTTCCAGCTAAGGGAGCTGTTATCTTCAATATCGTTCCAAAAGCGGAGAAGGCATCAGGATTTCCTGTGCGTTCGTTTGCCATTTTGCCTTAAATTTCTATAGACCACACCGCAAGTGTATGGCTGTTTAACATTATAAAATATATGTAGTGAATCAATGGAGGCTTAATAGGCCTCCATTTTTAGTTTGAATTCAGTCTATTTATGACTCGAAGACGAATGGGAGCCAAGTCGCTCAGAGATGTTTTTCTTCGTTTTTCGCCTTCTCATCCATCGCTTCAACAAACTTTCCTCTTTACGCTCCTGCAATGTTTCCTTCATGCCTTGAATCATGAACTCGGATCGGCGTCTGTCGTCGCGGCTAATCTTACGTAATTCCTTAATAAATTTGTCGTCCATCGTATTATGCCTCGCTCATATAGTGTATAAAATCATTATACCGAACATATGTTCTTTTATCAAGTTTTACCATCTAAATCAATTAGTTTTGATTAGGCTGACTCTGCCAGTGAAAAGAAGCACAGGTTTAAATCCCTGTTTGTGAGAAGATGGTGCAGTAAGTCCTTTTTATTTGTTTCAATGACCTGTGCTAATAAGGATACAAGGGGAGCGATTTATGATGACAGAGCGTTCAGACAAATCAGACAAATCAGACAAATCATATCTACTGGCAGCGATGCATGGCTTGCTGGGAATTGGAGCAGTCGCTGGAGGATTACTGCTGATGATTGATCCGTCAGGAAGGTTGTTGAATATGCCTGTTACTCTACTGGAGAAATCCCCTTTTTCTGATTTTTTTATTCCAGGAATGATATTGTTCATGGTTCTTGGAATATGTCCTATCGTTATTTGCATTGCTCTTGTGAGACGGGTTCATTGGACGTTAGCGAAGAAGTTGAATCTTTACCCTGAACGCTACTGGGCGTTGAGCATTCAGATGGTTACTTTGCTCCCAGACATACAACGAAGATACACCGTTTGAACTGAGGGAATGCTTTTCGTTATCCGAGGGGTTGGGGTGCTTTTCCATATTGACAAGAAAATATTAAGACTGCATACTTACAATATTTACTTTATAAAGTTTATTTATTAAGTAGTGAAATAATCCCATTTAGAATGGAGGTATGTTGTTTAAGATGGTTTTATTGATCACATAAAATAAGGAGGTGAGTGGGATGGCTTATGTAATCATGGCTCTAATCATCTGGGGAGGTGTTTATGTGAATATGGCTGTGTCCAAACAGCCGATGGATGTACAACCCTTACGATCTATAGATGACTTATTTGAATGAACATCTGAGTGAGCACCATGTGTGGAACCAATGTATTATGTTATGATATGGAGTACGATAACATGAATACGATTGCTTTGGTTTCTTGAACCAGAGTAGAAACGAGAGGCTTATGAAAAAAGCGAACGCTACAATGATGAAACACATGAATATGAATATTGTGCGTGAAGTCATGCAACAAATCAAAACGGCAACGAAACCGCAGCTCGCTTCGCACACGAAGCTTAGTGTGGTTACTATTAACGCATTGATTCAGAATTTATGTGATGGTGGAGAGCTGATTCCAGATCAAATAGTCCCTTCGAATGGCGGGCGCCCTGCCCAGGCCTATCGATATAATTTTAATTATAGGCTTGCCCTAGTATTGTCCATCAAAGAAATGAAAGGTCAGGAGTTGATCTCGGCTACGGTTATCAATCTTGAGAATGAAGTTGTACTGAAGGAAGAGAGTATTTTGCTTGTCTTTGATAAACAGCATGTGCTGCAACTCATTGCACGTCTCATTGCGTCGTATCCTTCCATCCACATGATCGGAATAGGGATTCCGGGGCAGGCAGTAGATGGGGACATTACGGTGAGCAGTCATGAGGAACTTATTCAATCAGGACTCATTCGGGAGATCGAGACTAAATTCCAAATCCACGTTCTCGTAGAGAATGATGTGAATGCAGCGATCAGCGGATACTATACACAACATATGGATACGAAGGCGCAGGTAGTGGCAGGCATTTATTTTCCAAATCGTTATCCGCCAGGCATGGGTATGGTGTTGAACGGACAGATCATTCGTGGTAGAAACGGGATGTTCGGTGAAATTAAGTATCTTCCCTACTCACCAGACTGGAATAGGGAAATGAGCAAAGAGGATTTCGCAGAACAGGCTTGCCGGATTCTGCACACAGTTAATGCTGTTCTTGCCCCACATCAGATTGTGATCTATCAGGAGCGGGTGGAGAGAGAAGTGCTGAACTCGGCATGGGAACAGTACATAGAGCAGCACGCTATGCCGACGTTGCCTGAGATTGTACATCAGAACTCGTTTCAGAATGATTTTGACGCAGGGTTAAGGGATGTGGTTCTTCAAGCATTGAAATCCTCGATTGGTTCTGAAGCTTTATAATTGGCAGGACAAGTTCGGTGTTTTTTGGATGCAGTGAATCTGCTAGTAAATCTGCGAATTTGTCCGAAAACTTCTTGTTGACATGGAACCAGTTACACGGAATACGATTCTGTTATGGCAAAGGGCAGTTGCTACACACTTTGTAAACAATATTTATAAACTATATTTGTAAAGTATGTTTATGAATATTTTGAAGAAACTGAGGTTCTCCAAGACTTGTTCCATGTTTCGTATATCTCCGTTGCCATATATCTAATGAATCATTGGAGGAAGAACATCATGATTAAACTGGTTGTAACCGATTTGGACGGAACTTTTTTGAACAGTCAAGGAACATTTGATATGAAGCTATTCAACGAAGTTCATGAGGAGATGAAACGTAGGGGAATTACTTTTGTAACATGTACTGGGAAACAGTGCGAGCGTGTAGAAAAATTATTTGGTGAGCACGGCAAGGACGTTTGGATTCTTGGGGACAGTGCAGCCAGGATCAAGAAGGACGGGCAGGTAATTCGGGAGTTTAGCATGGAGCCTTCACTGGCACTGCAAGCCGTTCAGGAAATTGAGTCATTTGATCCTCTGTTGACCATCATCGTCTGTGCAAGTGATGCCGCTTATGTGCATTCTTCCATTTCCGATGAGATGTATCAAGTGGTGAAGAGCTCGTATGAACAGGTCATCAAAACGGACTCTTTTGCAGGCATCCGCACTTCTTTTATAAAAATTACGGTATTCGATCCACAAGGACGCTGCACAGATCTGCGAAAACATGTGGAACAGACGATGGAAGGGCAAATCTATATTGTTGACTCTGAACCGAGGTGGCTGGATATTACGGCGCTGCATACGCACAAAGGTGAAACGGTCAAAACATTGCAGGAGCTGCTAGGGGTAAGTTGGCGCGAAACGATGTCCTTTGGCGATGGAGAAAATGATGTTGAACTGATGGCTATTGCCAAATACAGTTTTGCCATGAGTAATGCATGCGAGAATACGAAACATGCCGCACAATTCATTACGAGATCCAATGATGAAAATGGCGTGTTGCGAACGATTCAGGCGCTAATGGATTTGCAGGAATAAACATAAGATGAGGGGGAGTCGCAATGGGTGAAGAAGAGAGAATTATGAAGGGCATGTTATTCAGTCCGGCTGATCCAGAACTGAAGGAAATGAAAAGGCAGGCTCATCATCTCAGTCAGCGTTATAGTCAAACCTTTGAAGAACAGACGGAGGAAAGGCAGCAGATTGTAGAACGGTTACTAGGGGAGATGGGGGAAGGCGGATTTATGCAGGGTCCCATTTTTTTTCATTATGGCGTGCATACGCGGATCGGCCATCACTTTTTTGCGAATTACAATCTGACCATACAGGATGATGCACAAGTGACGATTGGAGACCATACCAGCTTTGGTCCCAATGTCACCATCGTGACACCCGTTCACCCTTTGATCGCCAGTGAGCGGAGGCAGTTGGTAAATCAACATGGGGAATTGAAATCACTCTGTTATGCCAAACCTGTTACCATCGGTAGTGATGTATGGTTGTCCGCAAACGTTACCGTGTGCGGAGGCGTCACAATTGGAGACGGATGTGTGATTGGAGCGGGAAGTGTGGTTACACGTGACATTCCACCGCGTTCGCTTGCCGCAGGTGTGCCGTGTAGAGTGATCCGCAGCATTACAGAAGCAGATAGCATGCGGCATTATCCCGACATCTTGGCAGATTGCGAAGTGCCCGAATCATAAGAAAAAAGGCTGTCACCAGGATCAGAAAAAGATCCATCGGTGACAGCCTTTTGTGTTCAGGCATTTATTTTGACGCGTTATACTTGCTCAGGAATTCTTTCACTTTGGCCGGATCGGCCTTGAGTTCATTGCCAGTTTGTACAAGTGGGCTTACAGTCGAGTAAGCTTTCAGTTTGTTGTTTTTGTAGAATTGCAGGATCTCATCCTGATTAATGGAATACAGTACCGCCTTTCTCAGATCACTGCTCTTGGCCACTTCACGATTGGCTGTGTTGAACAGCAGATAGGATACGGCATTGCTTGGAATGCTTTGCAGCTGCAATTTGCTATCATTCTTGATAATGTCATATTTCGTCTCAGGCACCCCGTAGTACAGGTGGATTTCACTACTGCGAAGGGCTGAGAGGGCACTGTCGGCATCCGCGATGAAGCGTACGTTTACTTGATCAATCCTCGGTGCGAAGTCCGAACCTTTGCGATATCCCGGGTTTTTCAGGAAGACGCCTTCGTAGTCATTTTTATAAGAAAGAATGTAAGGGCCGCTTGTGTAAAGGGTATTTTTGTACTTGGCACCTTCGGTCACGGTATTCTGATCGCCATAAGGAATATCTTTGTTCACATCAAAGGATGCGACATCATAGGTATTAATACTTTCGACTTGTTTCTTGGATACGATCCCAGCGGATTGGTGTGCCAGATAGTTCAGCACTTGCGGGAACGGTTCAGTTGTCGTTACTTTAACCACTTGGTATTTGCCTGCACCGTTATTAGCTTGTTTTTTATCACTAACCAGTTCCTTGATATCACTGTCGAGTCCTTGATTCAGAGCTTCCAGCACGGTTCCGCTACCCCCGGATTGTTTTGCAGATTCCAGTGCACTCAGGTCTGTCACGAGTTCCGCTTGTTTGATATGTTCATGCAGACTGTATGTGCGGTGATCCGGAACGGAATCTTTATTTTTGGCACGGTCGAGGGAGAAGATGACGTCATCTGCGCCTACACGCTCACCGGTATCAACAGCTTTTTTGTTTTCGATTTTAGCAAAGTTGATGTCATCACGAAGTACAAAATAATATTCGGAATTGCCATCTGCAATCGTAAAATTACGTGAAAGTGATCCATCAGCAGTCAGTTGATCGTCATCCGTTAAATTCACCAGACGAACATACATATTGGTGTTAATTTGGTTGATGGAACCGTCGTTTCCTTTGATCGGATCAAGGGAAGTTAGTACGGATGCAGCTTGCGTCAGAATCAACGGATCTTTACTGTTTTTGGAGCTGTCCTTGAACTCAATTGGCTCCCACGCCAGCGCACGGGATTTGGACAGACGAACGGTATCCACATTCAGAATGTCTTTGTTTACAGCCTGACTTTTCAGTGAGATGTACAGTGGAGCGATGTACGCTTGATCGGTAACCAAGCGGTCTTCCAACTTTTTATACGTTTCTTTGTATTCATCAGGTGTCTGCGTAGCGGCCTGATCGATCAGTTTATCGATCTCTTGATCCGCGAGGATGCTGTAATCTCCGCCCGTTTTGAAAAGAGAGCGAACCGCATAGTCCGGATTACCCGTTACCGTTGTCCAGCTGGACAACGCGATATCGTAGTTGCCTGCGTCCTGCTGGGATTTAAAACTGCCGTAATCCGGCTGCAGGTTCAGCTTCACATTGAAGCCGTTTTTGGTTAGCTGGTCACGAATGATGTTGACATCATTTTCGGATGAACTCATGGCGAGCAATTCAATGTCTGCCGCTTTGGGTGCTGTCTCCGTCGTATCGGAAGGTTTGTTCTGCTCCTGGGATTCGGTTTTGGTTTTCACACTGCAGCCGGAGATCACCAGCACGAGAATCAGCAGCAAGGCAACAAGTGTACGTTTTTTCATGAAAATACCTCCATTATATTAATAGATGTGATGTATGATTTTTTTTTTTTTGAACTATTTCATTTACACAAAACACGGAGAGGACAGAAAAAACCTGGAAAAACGGAGTGCTAGCCTAAAAGCTTTCTGTAAGAAAGCTACTTCGGAAGCATACGCTTATCACCGGATTTTTCCCTTGAGAAAGGGAATCATAAAAATCTGGGGATAACAGCGATTGCAAGGTTATTCTGTCATTGGAGTGCTTCGTGTAAAGATTTTTTAGTTCAACTTTTAAAAATCATGTGAATTAAACTCCATCGTCACGCCTTCTCAAGCTTGGGGTCAAGTGCATCCCGCAATCCATCACCGAGAAAGTTAAACGAAAGAACAAGCAAAATAATCGCCAGTCCTGGATAGATCGCCAGATACGAATGAGTCTCGAGATAGGTGCTACCCAGCTTCAGAATGTTGCCCCATTCCGGAATATGCGGTTCTACACCCAGCCCAAGATAACTCAAACTGCTGGTTGCAATGACAGCTCCGCCAATCGTCAGCGTGGATTTGATAATCATCGGAGCGAGCGAGTTGGGAATGATGTGTTTGAAAATGATCGTACGGTTGGAGTATCCCAAGGCACGCGCCGCCTCGACAAACTCAAAGGTCGACACATAAAGCACACTGGCCCGCATCGTTCGGGCATACGTTGGAATGGAGCCAAGGCTTAATGCAATGATCAGATTCACTGTGTTGGCACCAAAAGCTGCAATGATCGCAATAGCGAGCAAGATACCCGGAATGGCGTACAGGATATCCAGCAGACGCATGATGATGTTATCCGTATGTCTTCCGTAGAAACCCGAGAAGGCCCCCAGTACACCACCAATCACAACCGGAATCACCGTTGACATCAAACCGACAATCAAGGAGATCCGTGCACCAAACACAATTCGGGAAAACAGACATCGTCCAAAATCATCCGTTCCCAAGGGATAAGCAAGGGAAGGGGGCTGAAGCAGAGTTGCATAATTATTTTCTACCGCCATGCTGTAGTCGAATGTAAAGAAACTGCAGATGGAGATCGAGAACAGGAAGATGATGAAAAAAAGTCCGGACATCGCGGTCATATTGGGAGCAAGACGCTCCCACAGATCATTCCAGAAATTTGTTCCCTGCTTCCCTTGTCTGCGAATCCGGCGAAGAATAGAGATACCCAGCAGCAATGCAAAAACATTGCCCGTAATCAGGTTAACAATCATCACTACCCCTACAACCGTCATCCAGCGAGGCAGAGGAGAGGTCGTATCATACCTGGACACGATGATCAATACAATCAAATCAATGACCAGAATACATAATAGCGCCACCATGGAAGGCAGAAAGGTATCAGCAACATAAGGTTTAAACACATTAAGAGCCGATACACCAATCACAAAAAGCTGAGTTAACAGTGCATATACAGCAAACGTATAATCAATACTTTTTCGTTTCCGAATCAGATGAAAGGCGGCCGTTACGACAAAGATATTACCTGTGAAAACAGCCAGCATTTGAATCCAGGCTAATCTGCGTGTGAGAACACGTATTGCGCCTAGCCGAATCAGGTTCTGTCTGATTCGAATGACGAGCAGACTTTGAACGAGTGTAAAGAACAGATAAATGCCGGTCACCCCGGCTATAAACGGTTTGAACGTCTGCCCGCTCCAGTCATAACTGTTCAGCAGCAATAACAGGGTCAACAGAAACGAAGTGATCCATGCGAAGCTGGCTTGACTGTATTCCTGGGAAGACTTGAGCCGGAAACGCATTTCCTGCGTCAGGGAGCTTGATTTTGTCATAGTACACCTGCTTTAATATTGTTTCATTCTGGAGCGAACCCTGGGATCGATAAATGCGTAGAACAGATCAACGACAACATTCACAATGGAAATCGTGATGGCTGTGTAGATTACACCGCCCATGATACTCGGAATATCCGGGATGAATTGTTTATCCACAATATAACTTCCCAGTCCGCTGATGTTAAACACCTTCTCTGTTACCGCTGCCCCGCCAAGCATAGCTCCGAATTGAAGCCCCACGACAGTGATGATGGGAATCAGTGCGTTGCGTACCGCATGCTTCAGTATCACTTGCCTTTCACTTAAACCTTTGGCCCGGGCAGTCATGACATAATCCTCATGAATGACCTCAAGTGTGGATGAACGGGTCATTCGTGCAACCGCAGCCGTAAGCCCTGTACCCAGTACGATCACTGGCATAATCATGGACAGCCAGTTCTGTGGATTAAAGGTGGCGGGAAGCCATTGCATTTTAATCGAGAAATTCAGAATGAAGATTAGTCCCTGCCAGAAGTTCGGGATAGACAGTCCAATCAGAGCGATGAACATAAAGGTGTAATCAAACCAGGAATTAGGCTTGATCGCCGAGATGGTGCCAATCGGCAAAGCGATAACAATAGCCAACAGCAGGGAAATCACGGCGAGTGTCAGCGTAATGGGAAACTTCCGGGCAATGGTATCCGTCACGATCTCATTTCCTGCAAAGGACTTGCCAAGATCAAACATCGCAACGCCCTTGATATTGTTCCAAAGCTGTGTCAGATAAGGCTGATCCAGGCCATACACATGATTAAAGGCTGCAATCTGCTCTTGTGTCGCCGTTACCCCGAGAATGTTGGCCGCCGGATTGAACGGAGACAAGTACAGAATCGTAAATACCAGTGTTGCTACGCCCAGAATGACAAAGATTGTCATGAGCACTCTTTCAAATATGTACTTAAGATACGCATTACCATAGAGGAACAGGATGAGATACATCAAACAGCCGGGAATGACGGACAAGGCGAGAAACCAGGGCTTTGCAATTAACATACCAAATGTATCGTGCAATCCGAGGCGATGACGTCCCTGTTTTTCCAACTTACGAGAGGTTCGTTCGAACAGTTCCTTCTGAAATGTTTCCTCAAGCCAGCTCTCAGCCTGTTGTCTGAATGCTGCCTCGCCGACCTCTTGCTTGAAGAAACGATGCTTGCGTCTCAGTTGTTCTTCCAGTTCCAATCGTTTGCTGTCCCGGTAGGAAGAGTGGTTCATCTCCTGTTCAACCTGTTGTTTAACAGCTGACCAGTCATCTTGTTTACGTTTGGAACGCCAGACCATATAAACGATCAGGTTAATCGGTAAACCAAGAATGATCAATACATATCGATAGACGGGATGAAGCAGCATTTTTCCATAAATAAAACGTAGATGATTCACCAGACGAGAGGTGTTGCGACGTTCTACTCTAGAAGTCAAATGGTAGTACCTCCTTTCGTGAGGTTTAAATTGCATTATTCCGATCAATATAGTATATATTATTTAGAGTGTGTTTAATTGTCAAGGCTAAGAAATGGTTACATATAGAAGATGGAGCAGGCATGAAAGGAATGGTGCATACGTGGAGCCATTGTTGAAAGTGAATGATTTGTCCGTCTCTTTTTACACGGGAGAGAGTGAGTTTCAGGCGGTCAAACAGGTCAGTTTTGAACTGCGGAAAGGGGAGACGCTGGGCATTGTCGGGGAATCGGGCAGTGGTAAAAGCGTCACGGCACGCTCCATTATGAGATTACTTGCTTCTCCCCCTTCACAGATGAAATCGGGTGAGATTCTGTTTAAAGGCGTGGATCTCGCCGGTAAATCACAAAAAGAGATGGAGCATATTCGGGGCCGTGACATCGGCATGATCTTCCAAGACCCCATGAGCTCGCTTAATCCGACTATTAAAGTGGGTCAACAAATCTCGGAAAGTCTGATCAAACACCAGAAGTTGTCGAAAAGGGAAGCGAAAAAACAAGCCATCGCCATGATGGAACGAGTAGGAATCAAACAAAGCGTCATCCGCTACAATCAGTATCCTCATGAATTTTCCGGTGGCATGCGTCAGCGGGTGATGATTGGGATTGCCCTTGCCTGCCGTCCGGAACTATTGATCGCCGATGAGCCGACTACTGCTCTGGATGTAACGATTCAGGCACAGATTTTGAACTTGATGAAAGATATGCAGGAGCAACTGGAAACGTCCATTATTCTCATTACACATGACTTGGGTGTAGTTGCTGGCATGTGTGACCGGGTGGTTGTAATGAAAGAAGGAGAGATTGTGGAGACGGGCACCACGGCGGAGATTTTTGAGAGTCCAAAACATCCGTATACCGTCCGTCTGTTGAACGCGCTGCCACGCCTGGATGAGAAGAAGAAGCCGAAGCTAGTCTCGCAAGTACCCAAAGATCTGGAAGACGATCAGCCGCTGCTGGAGGTCAAATCTCTCAAACAGTATTTTAACCTCGGCAAGGGCAATACGTTAAAAGCCGTGAATGATATCAGCTTTCATATCCGTCAGGGGGAAACACTTGGCGTTGTAGGAGAGTCGGGCAGCGGGAAATCTACCACTGGACGAGCAATTTTACGTTTGCATGAGCCAACGGGAGGCGATGTGCTGTTCAAGGGTATTCCGTTGCAGCGACTCTCGCCTGGAGAGATGAAAACGATGCGACGACATATGCAGATCATTTTCCAAGATCCGTATGCCTCACTGAATCCGAAAATGAGAATCATGGACATCATTGGCGAGGCGCTTGATATTCATCAGCTTACAGGCAATGCAGCCGAGCGAGAAAAGCGAGTGGAGGAACTGCTTGAGATGGTGGGCCTTGATTCATCCCATGCACAGCGTTATCCTCATGAGTTCTCGGGTGGACAACGTCAGCGGATCGGCATCGCAAGGGCGCTGGCGGTAGAGCCGGAGTTTATTGTTTGTGACGAACCGTTGTCAGCACTTGATGTTTCTATTCAGGCACAGATTGTACAATTGCTTGAAGAGTTGCAGCAACGCCTGGGTCTGACCTATTTGTTCATCGCGCATGATCTGTCGATGGTGAAACATATCAGTGATCGGGTCGCTGTCATGTATAACGGCAAAATTGTGGAACTGGCCGAGAGCGAAGAGCTTTACGCCAATCCGCAGCACCCTTATACGAAGGCATTACTATCGGCAATTCCGGTTCCTGATCCGGCGGTGGAGAGGAGTAAGCCACGTATTGCTGTGGTGGATCAAGAGAAGGAGACCGGAGACACGGGAGACCGATATAATCTCGAACATTCCCGCTGGGTCGAGGTGAAAGAAGGACATTGGGTTGCCTTATCGAGTTAAACGGTTTTTTATTTTAATTAGTTTATGTAAAAAGGAACAAAGAACCCCGGCATGATCTGTTCAGATCGTTGCCGGGGTTTGGTTTTATTTGAATTGAACCGACTTTTTAATGTTGTCGATCTCGGCTTTGGTTTGTTCATCCACATAAGTGAAGATAAAGTTGAACGCATAACCTTCTATAATGGTGCTGTAGTACTCTTGGGTGATTGTGTTTCCGTTCCCTGCATCCATCGTGATCTGCATCAAATCCATCTGTTTTCCACCGATGGTTTCCGTTGTAAAGTCCTTATATTCATAAGGGAAATTGCTGTCCTCCATGAACTTCTTGGTTGCTTTCAGATAATCTTCCCCAGTGAGGATGCCTTGCAGCAAGCTGACTTTCTCGGCAATTGCCATTGCAGAAGGGCCCACTTGACCGCCATCCAGCGGATACTGAGATGCCATAAGCAGGTTCAGTGTTTTGGTTTGGGAGAGTTCGATCTGCTTTTTCTTCTTTTCATCATCACCGGCAATCGCTGCAGAGGAAGCACTTGTCAGTTGGTTCATGCCCACGGCATCCTGATACTCCCATGTTTCCGGGAATTTCAGCGATACACCAAAATAGTCATTGGTGTAAGAGCCTTTTTGTGTGGTTCCCAGCTCTACCTTGGATGAGTTGTCGTTTGTTTTACTGTCTTCGCCGGATGTTTCCGTTATGTCGGTGGTATCGTTTTTGGCTGTGCCCGCAACTGCACCAGTAGATGTTTCAGTGGTTGCAGACTCGTTTGATTTTGCATTGTTATCCGCTTTGTCTCCGCAGGCAGCGACTACAAGCATCATCATAATGAGCATAGCGAATACAGCTGTTTTGTTAGTAATAGACATAATAACCTCCTGAGATGTGTGTGTGTTTCTCTCTCTTTGTTGTGTGCAGTAAACATTGTGGCACTTGTGTTCTCTATTTCCACCTATAGGAAACTACAGGGGTCTACTATAAATAAGACAATTGACTGGACATTGAAACAGCTACTGTGCTGGATTGTGTTATTATCCGATCGTTTTGATCACGTTGCCTTCTTGATCTTTAATCTGTGTCGGCAAAATCTCAATCTGAAGCTTATCCAGTGAAGTGATCTCAAAGGAACCGGCTTGCGGGCGGAGTTTCGATGTAATTTCTTCTACCGCTTGTGGATTCACAGTCAGCCTAACTTCCCGATCTGTTTCTAACAGAGATGGCTGATCTCCGGCTTCAAAGACGATATTGACGTCTGGCCCGATCAACGACAACGTTACCTTTTTGGCGATTCGACTGCGCAGAATACTGCTCAAGAGTGTTGTCTGTTTAGCCCCAAGCTGAAGCTTGGCAGGCATGTTTTTCTGTAACAGCTTTTTGCGTGGAGACTCCCAGCTCAGTTGTTGGATAAATAAAAAGGCTGTGCTTGAACCGTCTTCCTCAATGCCGCGCTCAGTCGTCCTGATCACCGAAGGGATGTCTGCGTAGGAATTTCTCATCAGATCCGTTACATACTTGGGCATATAGCTTTCACAGGCAGACAGGAAACTGCGGGTATTCCAGCTCTGGATCATCTCCAGCTCCCGGCAGGTCATGCCGACCATTTGAATAAATTGAACGGAGCCATTCGGTGTACGGAGTTCTGACAGATCTGGATCTTCTATAAAGGCAAGTGCAGTTAACAGTGTATCGGAGTTCAGGCAGATCGGGCCGTTGGCATCCAGATAATCTCCAGGCTGAAACAGATTGCCACTGTTAAAGACATATCGCCCCATATTTTGTAGCAGATTGAGCGCCCATGCTGGCGGTTCTATTTCAGTTTCACAGCGTGTAAGACGAAACGTAAGTTCAAAACCATATCCGCTTCTGGAGGCATCATCCGATTCTTTGTCATAAAGTTCCGAGAAACCGTACGTTACAAAATGCCAGTGAGGCATGGGCGTATTCACAGCGTAGACACTGATGCCATCCAACGGATCCGGGCCGCCAAGCATATAAGGAATGGCCGTGCCATAATGTTTAGGTTCCTGTTCACCGTACAGTTGCTGCATGGCTTGGTCAATGGCATCCCAGCCGGATGTATTTTCTTCTTGCGTCATGTTGAATTCCTCCCTGATTGTTCTGTCCCTGAAAATCATTTAAAATTAAGTCTACTTATTACAACAGAGGCTGCAAGCGGCTTAAGGATGAGTTCTCTGAGATAGGACCAGGGAGTTACATATCATAATGGGAAGGAAAAATATTACATGAGTATGCAAGATATGTATTTGTCTTCATTTAAACAGGAGCACTGGGATTCCTTCGTTGTACTATTTGATGAATGGTACGCTACAGTGCCTAATGAATGGAAAGAAGAGGCAAGATTAAAAGGAATTCCAGAAGATATAAGCCGGGTACTTTTGTGTGAAATGCAAGACTCCGCCTTAAAGTGGATGGATAAGAAGGTTCCGGCTCTGGGGGACCAAAGTCCTGCAACTTATCTGGAAACGGAACAAGGAGCCAATGCACTCAGAGCGGCAATCCTGCGAATGCCACGTTAGAAAGATATTAGAAAATAAGATGTTATTCGTTAGAGATCAGTTGTTAGGTGTGGTCAAAGAAGTTCTGGGCCGCATGCTTTTGATGAATTTGATTTTATAAAATGAATATGTTACGCTTACATCACAAGAGCAAAACAACAGAATATGTTATAACATCTTTTGATGGATTGTAACTGTGCAGACAGGCAAAACCTAAACTGATGGTGAAATGTAGGCCCCCTTTTTCTGGAGCCATTTTACCCTGAGTTTAGGTTTTTCTTGTTTTCTGCCCTGTTCTAAGCTGCTCTTAGGTATGGAAAAACCAAAAACTATTTCGAAAAGAGGTTGTTATAATGACCACGGCAAAAAAAGGATTCCCTGAAAACTTCCTGTGGGGCGGCGCTACAGCTGCAAACCAACTGGAGGGCGCATTTGATAAGGACGGCAAAGGTCTTTCCACAGCGGACATGATCGCTCATGTGCCAAAAGAAAAGCGTACGGGTGGACATGCCATGGAAATTTCCTCTTCCCGAATCGAAGAGATTCTTTCTGGCAAAATTGAAGAACGTTTCCCGAAACGTTTTGGTATTGATTTCTACCATCATTTTAGAGAAGATATTGCCCTGTTCGCTGAGATGGGCTTCAAAGTATTCCGTCTGTCGATCCACTGGGCGCGTATTTTCCCGAACGGTTACGATCAAGAGCCGAATGAAGCGGGTCTGAAATTCTATGATGAAGTATTTGATGAATTGCATAAATACGGTATTGAACCACTCGTTACGCTGTCTCACTATGAGACTCCGCTGGGTTTGACGCAAAAATATAACGGTTGGGCAAGTCGTGAAGTGATTGGTCACTACGTACGTTACGCAGAGACGGTATTTAATCGTTACAAAAACAAAGTGAAATACTGGCTGACGTTCAACGAGATTAATGTGATGGTGTTCAGTCCGTACACTGGCGGCGGTATTCTGATTGATAAAGTGGACAATAAGTTGCAAACAACGTATCAAGCCTTGCATCATCAATTTGTAGCAAGTGCCATGGTAACCAAACTTGCGCATGAGATTATCCCTGGCTCCCAAGTGGGCTGCATGCTTGCACGTATGGAAACATATCCAGCGACCTGTAATCCGGTAGATGTTCAACTGGCTCAGCATGAGAATCAGCTTAACCTCTTCTTCACAGACATGCACGCTCGCGGTAAATACCCGAACTACATGGCGCGTTATTTTGATGAGAATAACATTGTTATTCAAAAAGAAGCAGGCGATGACGAGATTTTGCTGAACAATACGGTTGATTTCATCTCCTTCAGTTATTACATGTCCGTGACCAAATCGGCTTCTGCGGATGCGGCTGAGACAACAGGTAACCTGACAGGCGGCGTGAAAAACCCTTATCTGGAAGCTTCCGACTGGGGTTGGGAGATCGACCCGATTGGTCTGCGCGTAACGTTGAACAACTTCTGGGATCGCTATCAGAAGCCACTCTTTATCGTAGAGAATGGTCTGGGTGCGTATGACAAAGTGGAAGAGGATGGATCAATCCATGACTCATACCGCGTAGATTATCTCAAGAAACACATCGAGCAGATGAAAGAGGCTATCAAAGATGGGGTTGAACTGATCGGTTTTACTGCCTGGGGCCCGATTGACCTTGTGAGCATGTCAACGTCCGAGATGTCCAAACGTTATGGCTTTATCTACGTTGATCTCGATGACGAAGGAAACGGAACACTTGCACGCTCCAAGAAAGATTCGTTTGATTGGTACAAAAATGTTATTGCCAGCAATGGTGAGCAACTGTAACTTCTCTCATTCTGCACCATAACATATGGAGTACATGTGTTAGAGATGTACACCAGAAATAAACACCTGAAATAAAGATTAGAAATTCAGCATTCTTAGGATTGTTACCGCACAGGAGCGGGCAAAACCTGACTTAAAGTGTGATATGAGCTTTCGCTTCATACAACCCTTTTGGTTGGCGTTTGTCCGCTTTTTTACTTTGGAATCATAACATCATATGAGCTGGAGGGGTTCTTTTGAACAAGTGGAATAAAGGCATTAAACTAGTTTCCTGTATGTTAGCACTAACGCTGAGTCTGAGTGTGATCTGGCCTGGGACAACAGGTGCAGCAAGTGCACAAGTGACGCAGATTCAGGCGAATACGTTTGTAGGTGATCCGGGTGAGATGGTCGAATCTTTCGACATTACGGTTGCAGATGTAGAAAAATATAAAAATCTGAAGGCGTCGGACTTCGATATTACAGGGAATTATGACGGTTATCCGTTAAATGCTGCAGGAGAAATTGTGCAAGACAATTACGAAGATGATGGCATCACGTTGTCCATGAAGGATAATACGATCCACATGACCGTGAAACCTTTCAAATATCCTGGAGGTCTGAAATCTGAGTTTGCGGTAACCAATAAAACGTATCCAGAGCTTTCTTTTGATAAAAAAAGTGTAAGTCAGCTGAAGACACGTACCGTGGATGAGTTTGAAAAAGCACAATTCACAGCCAGCAACGGTGTAACGCTATCCTATAACCTGAAACGCAGTCCTTCCAATGAAGCGAAGCCACTTATGGTATGGCTCCACGGCGGTGGTGAAGTTGGAACAGACGGACGTAATCATCTGACCGCGAATCGCGGTGCAGTAGTCTGGACGGAATCGGGGTATGATACTTCTGTACTGGCGGTGCAATATCCTGAGAATTACAGCTTCAAAATATACAACAACGCAGAGCAGTTACCCATTATGCAGGCCTATTTTGTTGCTCAATATGAGTTGATCCAAAAGCTGGTTGCCGAAGGTGAAGTAGATCCTGACCGGATATATCTGTCGGGTGTATCCAGTGGCGGCGGTGGTGCATTTCGTTTCCTGACGCAGTACCCTGACCTGTTTGCTGGAGCTATGATCGTTGCAGCCAAAGATACCGTTGCCGATTATACAGGTTCAGTTGATGCATTCAAGCAGGAACTCAAAGGGATTGTGGATGTGCCAATGTGGATTATGCATGCCCAAAATGATCCTACGACAGACAGTCGTACCAGCTCACTCGCTTACCAGGCGCTGACTGAAATGGGAGCCAAGCAGGTGCATCTGACGTTATATGACGATGCATATATGGATAGCTACAGATTTTACGGGGGCTTGAAACACTGGTCGTGGGTACCTGCCTTCAACAATAAAGAGGTTATCGCAAGTCTGTTCAAACTTCATAAAGGCACAAATGGAGATCACAACGGAGGTTCATCAGAGCATGGTGTACAACCCTCTGAACCTGTAACACGCGCGCAGATTGCAGTGATCCTGGCTGATGCTCTTCAACTTCCGGAAGGAACGGAAGTTTACACATATGTGGACAACGCTCCTGACTGGGCGGCTCAAGCCATTGCGAAGGTGACCAAGGCGGGACTGATGAAAGGCACTGGCAATCAAATGTTTGCTCCAGAGAGCCAAGTTACACGTGCGCAGATGGCAATGATTGTGGATCATATCCTGGCTCGTAAAGACTGGAAGCCTGCAACTGAATCGCCAGAGCTTAAGTTCGGAGACGTCAACAGTAAACACTGGGCATATGAAGCGATTCAGAATAGCGCCCGTGCAAGTGTAATGACAGGTGTGAGCAAAGGCAAGTTTGATATGATGCAAACCGTGACAGGTTCACAGCTTGAGCAAATCATGCAGCGACTAGAGCAAGTGGGCACAAAATAAAGCTCTGAATGGATCGGAAATAAATTCTAAAATATTCAATGTTGAGAGGATGAACGCAAATGACTACACCATTTCCGAAGGATTTCCTGTGGGGCGGCGCAGTAGCAGCCAACCAGCTTGAGGGAGCATATAATGCCGATGGCAAAGGTTTGTCTGTACAAGATGTTATGCCACATGGCATTACAACACCAAGAACAGAAGGCCCTACCGAAGATAACCTGAAATTGATTGGCATTGATTTTTACAACCGCTACAAAGAGGATGTTAAACTGTTTGCCGAGATGGGATTTAAGGTGTTCCGTACATCGATTGCCTGGTCCCGTATTTTCCCTAAAGGTGACGAACTGGAGCCGAATGAAAAAGGTCTGCAATTTTATGATGATCTGTTCGATGAGTGCCACAAATACGGTATTGAACCACTCGTGACGATCTCTCACTACGAGACGCCGCTGCATTTGTCCAAAACGTATGATGGCTGGGTTAATCGTAAAATGATCGAATTTTATGAACGATATGTTACCGTGCTGTTTAACCGTTTCAAAGGCAAAGTGAAGTACTGGTTGACGTTTAATGAGATCAACTCCATTCTGGAAGAACCATTCATGAGCGGTGGCATCTATACGCCAAAATCCGAGTTGTCCAAGCAGGATCTGTATCAGGCGATCCATCATGAATTGGTAGCAAGTGCGCTTGCCGTTAAACTGGGCCATGAGATTATGCCAGAAGCGAAGATTGGCTGTATGGTACTGAGCATGCCAACGTATCCGCTCACACCGAATCCAGATGATGTGGTTGCAGCGATGCACGCAGAGCAGCGTAATGATATTTTTGCTGATATTCACGCACGGGGTTACTATCCAAAATACATTAATCGTTATTTCAAAGCGAATAACATCAACATTAAGTTTGAAGATGGGGATGCGGAAATACTCAAACATACCGTAGATTTCATTTCCTTCAGCTATTATGTAAGTATCTGCGAGACCGGTGATCCGGAAAAGCGCAAAGAGGGCAAAGGAAACCTGTTTGCAGGCGTGCAAAACCCGTACTTGAAAGCGAGTGAATGGGGCTGGCAGATCGATCCTCAGGGATTGCGTGTAACCCTCAATAAATACTGGGACCGTTATCAAAAACCGTTGTTTATTGTCGAAAATGGTTTGGGTGCCGTCGATGAGTTGATTACGGATGAGGACGGCAATAAAACAGTCCAAGATGACTACCGTATTCAATACTTGAATGACCATTTGGTGCAAGTTGGAGAAGCGCTTAAAGACGGTGTTGAAGTGATGGGGTACACGTCTTGGGGCTGCATTGACTTGGTAAGTGCATCTACGGCAGAGATGAAGAAACGTTACGGTTTCATCTATGTAGATCGCAACAATGACGGTTCTGGCTCGCTGGAACGTTACAAGAAAAAGTCGTTCCACTGGTACAAAGAAGTTATTAGTACGAATGGCGCAAGTCTTAAAAACAATAACGCATAGTCCTGATTCCAAAGACCTTGTTGTATAAGTGCTTTTTATATCGCATTGACGCACATTAACCGCTTTCAGAAAAACATTGTCACATGCCATTTAATATGGTAAGATAGGCCCAAGGCTAATGAATACTGGATTGTTACTGTTCAATCAGGCAAAACCAGAGGCAGGCATTTTTTCGTCCTGTTTTGGTTTTGCCTTTTACTACTTTGACGGTGCAAGGTGATGTGAAGAAATGAGAATTGAGAAGGTGCTCAACAACAATGTAGTCACTGTAATTGACCCAGGAGGCAACGAACTGGTTGTTATGGGACGTGGAATTGCCTTCAAAAAGCATACAGGTGAATCAATAGACGAGAGTCTCGTTGAAAAGATATTTTCGCTCGAAAGCAAGGAAGTATCCCAGAAATTAAAGACGCTTCTGTCCGATATTCCGGTTGAATACATGGAGTGCTCGGATGAAATTATTCGCTATGCCGAGACGGTACTAAGTGAGAAGCTTCATGAAAGCATCTACATTTCACTGACTGATCATATCCATTTTGCGATTGACCGGCATCGTCAAGGATTACAGATTCGTAATGCGTTGTTTTGGGAAATCAAGCGTATGTACCGCAAGGAATATGCGATCGGTCTCAAGGCATTGCAGATTATTGAAGAGACGCTTGGTGTTCTGCTTCCCGAGGACGAATGTGCATTCATCACTATGCATCTGGTTAACGCTCAGATGAATGGTGAGATGAGAGAGACGATCAGTATTACGAATATCGTGAAGGATATTCTGAACATCGTTCGGCGCAGTTTCGTAATTGAACTCGACGAAGATTCACTGAGTTATTATCGATTCCTGACCCATTTAAAGTTCTTTGCTCAACGCGTATTGCAAGGTACAGCGATTGAAGACAAGGAAGAGGATAATCCGCTTCATGATCTGGTGAGCAAACAATATCCGGAAGCACATGCTTGTGCAGTCAAGATTAACGATTATACACGTAAAATATATAATCGCGTCTTATCGAAGGAAGAAGTGTTGTATCTCACGATTCATATCGAACGTATTGTCCGAAATGAACGAACAATCGAATAAATTTGGGATTGTTACTGCAATAAAGGCAAAACCTAAACGTTGAAACATGATAAGCTATTATGCTTTGTCATGGTTCAGTGTTTAGGTTTTTTTTAAACCTTCAATACACATAAAAGGAGCAAAACACAATGGATAAACAACAATTGTCCAAAGATATTCTGAAACTTGTCGGTGGCGAAGAAAACGTTGATCAAGTGACCCACTGTATGACAAGACTCAGATTTAACTTGAATGACAATAAAAAGGCAGACAAAGAAACATTAAAGAATACACCTGGAGTTATGGGTGTTATGGAGAATGGCGGACAGTTCCAGGTCATCATTGGTAACGATGTACCGAAGGTGTACAACGCGCTGGTAGGCAACATGTCCAAATCCCCGAATGCAGATGCAACGTCAGGTGTGGCTAGCGGAGAAAAGAAAAAGAAAAATCCAATAAGTGCACTGTTTGACTTCATCTCAGGCGTATTCACACCAATCTTACCGGCTATTACCGGCGCAGGTATGATCAAAGGGATCGTGGCGATCCTTGTGGCGTTTAATTGGCTGTCAGATAAGAGTTCGACTTACATTATCTTATCTGCTATTGGTGATGGTGCCTTCTACTTCTTGCCAATCATCCTCGCAATCAGCGCTGCGAAGAAATTGGGAAGCAATATGTATATTGGTGCAGCACTTGCGGCTGGGATTATGCACCCAACCATTACAGCTTTACTGGCGGCAGGAAACTCATCGTTCGCGGGGATTAAAGTCGTCGCAGCAACCTATTCTTCAACGGTTATTCCGATTGTTATTGCGATCTGGATTGCTTCTTACGTGGAAAAAGCGGTTGACCGCATTACCCATTCATCAGTAAAACTCATCGTCGTGCCAACGGTTACCTTGCTGTTCATGGTTCCACTTACATTGATTGCGATTGGACCACTGGGTTCCATTATCGGTAATGGTATGTCTGGCGGTATTGCTTGGTTGTTCGATAATGCGTCCATCCTTGCAAGTATTCTGATTGGTGGTACGATGTCACTGTTAATCATTACAGGTATGCACTATGCCTTGTTGCCAATCATTGTAGGTTCTATGACACAATTTGGTTATGACTTTATTATTCCTTTGATGTTAGCAGCGAACTGGGCTCAAGCGGGTGGAGCCATTGGTGTAGGACTTCGTTCCAAAAATGGACAAACGAAATCACTGGCTTATTCCACAGGTCTGACAGCATTTATGGGGATTACTGAACCAGCGATGTATGGTGTTAATATGAGGTACAAAAAACCGTTTATTGCTGCGCTCATCGGTGGGGCAATTGGTGGTGGCTTCATGGGTATTGTCAAGGTAAAAGCATTTGTACTAACAGGCCTTGTAGGTTTGCCGGGACTTGCAGCATTTATCAGTCCGTCCATCAGTACATTGATTTATGGTATACTGGGCGGTGTCATTGCGATCGTCTCTGCAGCAATAATTACGTACATCTTGGGATTCCAGGAAAATAATGCTTCACAAGCGGCAGCAACTTCAACTTCTACAGAAACTGCAGAGCCAGCAACAACGACAGCTCCAGTTGTAATGGAAGAAACGAAATCACAGGATGAGCAAGTATTCAGCCCGATTGCGGGTGAAGTCAGACCACTTAGTGAAGTTCCTGACCCTGCGTTTTCTGAAGAAATTATGGGTAAAGGTTTTGCAATTCAGCCGACTGAAGGTCGTGCAGTATCTCCAATCAACGGTACCGTGTTCTCCCTCTCGAAGAGTGGACATGCTATCGGTCTCGTAAGTGATACAGGGGCAGAAATGCTGATTCATATCGGGATTGATACGGTGAAGCTGAAAGGTCAGTTCTTCTCTCCTAAAGTTCAGGCAGGAACCAAAGTTTCCGTAGGTGATGTCTTGATGGAGTTTGACCGCGAAGAGATTGAAAAAGCCGGATATACTACGATTACACCGGTAATCATAACCAATATGCATCAATATGCTTCTATTGAGTCTGCTGGTCGCACAACGGTTAAGGAACAAGAACTGTTGTTCACGGCAAAAGCATAATCAATATAATAAAAGCAGCCGCTTTCCTGGAATGTCTCAAGGAAAGCGGCTGCTTTTTTGGTATTTACTGAAGAAAATGCATTAATTCCTGATCTACATTCTACCGGTCTGTAACAATTTAAATTAAATTATCTTCTATTCTGAGCAATATAAGAATTAGCGTTATTTGACGATAATTTTGCCTTGTCCTGCGAGCATGCGCATTTCCCGGGACAGGCGATCCTGATGTTCTTTTTCAACTTCCAGTTGCACGCCATAACGCCATACCGTGTTATGTTCCATCCCCCAGCGAAGTGTGCCTTCAATATATAACAATTCTTCAAACAGCTTCAGGTTGATGCCGATGCGTATATCGTTATTGTCTACAGGCAGGGACAGTGGGAAAGCAAGCTGACAGCCGGAGCGGCTGATATCACGCAATTCGGCTTGAATGGGCTTGGGAGGGCCATCCATGCCATTAATGCTCAAAATGTATATTTCGAAGTGCATAGGTTCCTTCAGGGTATAACGAAAAGGTTCTTTCCTATTATTAATTGGCATAGATTCCTCCATCAAGTTCAAAAAAATTCCGTTATCGTTATATCGTCACTTATGAACCAGAAATGAAGAGTACCGCAGCAGAGATGGTTCGAGAGTTCGATTTTACGTGTGAATTGAGCTTGTTATAATGTAAGAAGGAGAGGGGAAGAAAGGATGGATGAGCATGAAAGGAACATTTCAAATGGATACAGATACAGCCACATTGTGCTGTTATGATCTGGCGTCACTGGAACATCGTCTTCAGGACACGCCTGACTGGTGGTCGATTCCGGAGGATGAGCTGGAGGAGGTCAATGCAGGCCATTGTCTGTTTCTGAATCTGGGTGAGGATGGAACGTATGACGTGCAATGGATTGTGAGTGAAGCTGCTTACGACGAAGCAGAGGCACGAGCGGAGCAAAGTATGACGTATTATCTGCAAGTCCCTTCGGGCAAAGTGTATTTGGGTGCTGCCGATGATGTCAGTGGCGGTGAACTGGAGCCGGATGAATTATCTCAAGGGATTTTTTTACAACTAAACTCTGGCAATTATGCTTGCACCGTATTTAAAAAGGCAAATCAGATATCGGTTACGATTCAGCCTGGTGATCAGGGGAAGAACATGTTACACGATTTGATACGGATATAGTGTGACGATACGGATGAACAAACTTACATAATTATTAGGAGAGATGTATATGCAACATTGGACGGGTACGCCCATCATGGATGCTCCTACTTTGCGCCAAAGAATAAGAGCACTTGCGACACTTGATATCATTCTGTCTGAGGAGGCCTGGCTCCGCGTACACCGTTATCAAAATAATGTCCTCCAGCCAGATACAGCATGGGGAACTGTGCATAACGGTGCAGGGGATCACCTGCATGTATTGTTTACGAATACGGGCACCTTACTCAAAGGGTTTGATCATGAATCTCCGCTCAGCCCACATAATCGTGAGGACGGTGAGATTTACCCAGGGATGTATGACGAGGTGCCAGAGGAGCTCATGCGTATTTTGAGTCAACAAGAGGAAGTGCTGGAGATGGAGGATGTGACCTTCTGTATGTGGCAGGAAGGGCACAGTCTGGAGTGGAAAGCAGGCAGTTGGATTGAACTTGCCATGGCTCAGGAAGACGAATCGGATGCTGAGGGCGGAGTAGCATTTCTGCTAGGTTATATCGAGGACACACCGGAATCATACGTCGATTGGGCGGAAGGATACTACGATATGCAGGATATGTCTTTGACGGCTGTAACTGAAATATATAACGATACGCCAATTAGTGCTGACCTGATTCGAAGATTAAATCCGAAGCGTGACGTGTCGTCTGCCTTGGATGAACTGCAGCAATCTGGATACACTGTGCAGCGAGGCGGAGCGGAATAAGCAACGTTTGAGTGAGGGGGCGCATGATGGGTTGGGAGTACGGAATTAGAACGAAGGAGTACAACATGTTGCCTGAAATTATGCAGCGACTGGCAGCTTCACTTACGTACAGCAGGATGTACAGTCTGGAGCAACACACCGATGGTTTTAACCTTTTGCGTGACGATGCATCCTGGCCAAGAGCTTTGGAGGTAGGCTTGGAGGAAGCGAACGGTCTGGATGAAATAGCGGATGGTGAACGATATATCTACTGCCTGTTTCATATCTGGGGGGAGGAAGGACGAGTCTGGAGGCAGCAGCTGGAGGGAGTAACGAATCAATATTCTGGCATGTTCGAATGGTTTGAATTGTGAATACATGAGTGAATAGTACGAGAATGGAAGGGGTATTTGTGACGACGAGAAAATCAAAAAGTAAAATTCCGGTACTCGTGTACCGATATAAAGGCCCGGAGAGGAATATCGGGTTTACCCTGTCACCTTTATACGAGAACGAAGATATATATGAAATCCGGCATGAGGATATGCTGTTTATCTATGATGAGGATTTCGAGTATATTCGGCCAGCAATCAATCGTGTTTTCCCGTTAACGGATCTGCGAAGCGGAGAAGAACTGCAGGCATTTGATCCATGCTGGGACAATCCGATTCCGAAAGAGGCATGGGCTGGAATTTTGGCTGAGTTGGAGCAGAGGGAAGCTGCTGAGGCGGAAATGCAGTTGTTTTTGGATTCGTTCACAGCCTGGGTTCGCAATGTGCTGGAGTTAGCTGACGGAATTGAGATTACGGGTAATCTTTGAGCGAATAGATTTATAGGGCATGAACAGAAGTTCCTTATGTCGATGAGGAGCTTTTTTTGATGCTTGAAGAAAGATAGGAGGGGTTCACAGGTTAAGTGTGAACTAATCTCATCTTTCTGTTTTTTCACTATACGTGACCTGCTGTTGCAAAAAAGATAAAATTATTGTCTTTTTGCAATAATGGTATTGTCACAATACAGGTTACAAGCTATAATCGAGTTGTTTGAAGGGACAAATTACAAAGGATGGTGATATTTTGAAGAAGTTTTCATTGTTTTTACTCGCAGTCACTTTATTGTTGTTAACGGTTTCAACAGCCCCTGCTACATATGGTGCAGCTAGCTTTCCCAACACGGGCACAAATGGTTTAACTGGTTTTGCTGGTAATGCAAAGAATGAGAACGGTGTATCCAAGGCGGGAACGACGGGAGGCAGGAACGGTCAGGTCGTGTATGTCAGTAATCTGAATGATCTGAGAACACACATGGCAGGCTCTACAGCCAAGATTGTCGTTGTGGAACAGAATATTTCATCCTCCAGCTTGCAAAAAGTTGAATTTGGTTCCAACAAAACATTGGTAGGTTCTTTTGACAGACATACGTTAACGAACATTCACTTCAGATCCACTTCGGGATCAAGCAATGTGATCTTTCAGAATCTGACATTTAATCACTCTGCGAACATCAATGCCAACGATGATATTCAGATGTACATTACTTCCGGCTCCAACTACTGGATTGACCATATTACCTTCTCGGGTCACAACTATAGTTCTGGCGGCAGTGATCTGGATAAGCTCTTGTATATCGGTGACCGCGCAGATTATATCACGATCAGTAACTCCAAATTTGCGAATCACAAATATGGCATTATTCTGGGACACCCGAATGACGGTAATAGCAGCTATAACGGTGTGCCTCATGTGACCATGTCCAACAACTACTTCGAAAACTTGTATGTACGCGGTCCTGGACTTATGCGTTATGGTTTCTTCCACATCAAAAACAATTACGCCAATAACTTCAACCAAGCGATTACTATTGGTGAGAAAGCACGGATTTATTCTGAAAACAACTACTTTGGCGCAGGCGCTGAAAAAGGTGGCATTCTGGATGACAAAGGCAAAGGAGAATTCACAGATACAGGTAGCACACCTGCGTTGAACAGTCCGTCTTCCCCGAAAACCAACTGGAGACCAAGCAATAATTACAGCTATCAGGTTGAAAGTGCAGCCTATGCACGTGAGTTTGTTACGAAATATGCCGGATCATCGAATACAACATTGGTGTTTGGCAAGTAATAGACTGACACATAAGAGTCCTTTGTAAAAGAAGGAAGAACAGAGTCTGCTTTATGCGTACCTACGCATAAGCAGGCTCTTTATTTTGGGCATGATGATATGCAATGATATTATTTTGCAGATGGTATTTCATTTGCATGACTCACAGCCGATATATACTGAAGTAGCGCTGTGTGCATGTTTATGAAGGCTGTATGCACTATATTACGGCAGGGATTTTTGATATGTATGCATGATTAGGATCTTAATAATACATTTCAAAGCAGCTTACATCTGGTTAAACCTACATCAAAGGCGGGGTACTCATGAATCGTATGGACGAAATTATCTGGAAAAGAAATAAAATGATTACAATGATGTTGTGGATTGTTGTGATTTTTGGAATGGTTATCGCCTTTACAGATCCCAAGTTGTTCATCTCCAATGCTATAGTGATTATGTATGGTATATGGCTTACTTATGCCAATGTCAAAAAGAAGTGTATTCACGTTATTCCATGGATTAATGTAACGCTCATTAGCGCTTGTGGCATTTTTGCCAGTTGGGGGACTGTGGATCCGTTCATGGCGATTGTTATAACGAGTCTATTATTGATTTATCCTGATAAGCGAGTATTCCTTACCGGTTTCTCGGTTTTACTTGTAAACAACATTTTTCAGCTTTTCATCGTTCCGGTTTCTACCCAGGAGCAGTTTATAGAAAATATAACGAATGTGGTGCTTTTTACAGTAGCGGGTGTGATTTTAGTTCTTGTATCTGTGTTGAATCAAAAGTTATTTCAAGAGAGTGAGCATAGATGGAATGAGGTAGAACATTCACGGAAGCGTGTTGAAGAAATGCTGGAACGAGTGAAAAAGTCCGTCGTTGGACTTTCCCACTATACTGAACAACTCAAACAAAAGGTGGATGATACAGGGGTCATAACGAATGAAGTGACACTTGGCTTTGGAGAAGTTGCCAAAGGAGTTGAGTTCCAGGCAACAAGTATTGCCGAGATTTCAGAGTCTCTTGCTCTGTCTGACCTTCAGATTCAAGATGTAGCGTCCTATTCCAAACAGATGAAAGACCTATCTGTAGACATGACTTCAAGCACCCAGTCGGGCAGTGCCCAGATGGATCAATTGAATATACAGATGAGCGAATTGGATACCGCCATTCATACAACCGCCGATGATATGCAGAAGTTCAATGAACAAAGTGAATCGATGACGTTGATGCTGAATAGCATCTCCGATATTGCGACACAAACCAATCTACTTGCGTTGAATGCAGCCATTGAAGCAGCCCGAGCAGGCGAGCATGGACGTGGATTTGCTGTAGTATCGGAAGAAGTCCGCAAACTTGCTGAAAGTTCTGGACAATCTGCTAATGAAATTACAACAATCCTTATGGGGCTGAGAACGCAGACCCAAGCATTAACCATGAGATTTGAAGGGATTCGCCAATCTCTACAGCGTGGAAGAGACAGCGTGCAAACAGCAGGGGAAGTGTTTCAGTCCATTCATCATAGCTCACAGGATGTCCTTACTCATGCAACCGATATGGAGACAAGCTCAACAACAATGAAGGCTTCCTCAACTCGGGTAGTGAATGAGGTTTCGGAAATTTCCAGTGTAACACAGCAGTCCAGTGCAGCCACAGAAGAAATCTTAGCGAGCATGGAAGAACAGCGCAACCTGACACAGAATATGGTGGAAAGCTTTGGGGAGTTGGAGATGCTAATCGTGGATTTGAGCTTATTGGTGTCCGATCATCAAGCAACCAGTATGGGGACAGATCAGGAAGCGAATGCGAAAAGGAAAGCAATTACGGCAGTAGCTTAAAGTTTTAGAATCCGAAGCTCCTTAAATGTAAATCAGTCGCAGGGCTTGAAGATGCTGAGGGGGAATTCAGAACAATTAAATAAGCTTACTGAGGAGTCTGGCAACGCGTAAATAAGACGTGTTGCCAGACTTTTTTTACGTTCTAAAGAATGCATTGAATCCATTGTTTAAGCTCCTTATGTCGTGGAAATATATATTTTCTTAACATATATTAAATTTAGACATAAATTGCCGATATACATAAAGTGGCGCTGACTGCATGTTTATGAAGTTAATAAGTACTATGCTAAAGGCGCAGGGTCTACAGAACTACGTATAAGCAGGGCTATGGACTAAAAATAAACTTATAGTGGCCTACATATGTTAAATTTTTTAACTTACATAAAGGACGGGGTAAGCATGAATCGTATCGATGAGATCACTTGGCAGAGAAACAAACTAGTAAGTTACATGATGTGGGCCATAACGGCCATCAGTGCGGGGATCACGATTATTGTTCCTGATCTATGGTTGTCCACGCTACTCTCGGTTGTGGTTACTTTAGTCGTTACGGTATGCAATATTTTGAAAAAGGGTATTCATGTTATTCCCTGGTTTGTGACCATAGCGGTTATCGCGAGTGGAATCTATGTAAGCCGTGACGCGATGAATGTAGTACAAGGCATTCTTATCGTTTCACCGTTGCTGTTGTACCCGAATAGCAAGCACTATAATATTGCCTTTTCGGTGATGCTTGCCTTTTTTTTCGTTCAACTCGTTCTTGTATCATCGGCGAGCATCCAGTTGCTCTTTGCTGACTTGATTAATTTCAGTATGTATATCGTAACCGGAATTATAATGATCACGGTATCCAGAGTAAACAAACGTTTGTTCATGGACAGCGAAGCACGGGGGTTACAGGTAGTGGAGTCCCGTACACGAGTGGAAGTCATGCTGGAACGGGTAAAAGATGCTGTTACTGGATTGTCCCGTTATACGGAGCAATTAAAACAAAAAGTCGATGAGACTGGTGCCATCACCAATGAAGTGACGGTTGGATTCAGCGAAGTTGCCCGGGGTGTCGAATTCCAGGCGACCAGCATTGCGGATATCTCCGAATCCTTATCCCTTTCTGACCGGCATATTAAAGATGTGGCATCCTATTCCGAGCAGATGAAAGAACTATCTGCAAGTATGGCTTCAAGCACACAGACTGGCAGTGCACAGATGGATCATTTGAACATGCAGATGCGTGAATTGTATGACACGATTAATACAACAGCTGATGATATGCAGAAATTCAATGATCAAAGTGAATCGATGACATTGATGTTGAACAGCATCTCGGATATCGCCACTCAAACTAACCTGCTTGCGCTGAATGCAGCGATTGAAGCAGCACGTGCCGGTGAGCATGGACGCGGGTTCGCTGTCGTTTCGGAAGAGGTTCGCAAGCTGGCTGAAAGCTCAGGCCAATCAGCGAGTGAGATTACATCGATCCTCACCGGGCTGAGAACACAGACGCAAGCATTAACAAGCAGGTTCGAAGGCATTCGTCTGCTGTTACAACGCGGAGCAGAGAGTGTGCAGACAACAGAGAAAGTATTCCAGTCGATTAATCAAAACTCACAGAATGTGCTGACTCAGGCCACAGACATTGAAACAAGTTCGGCAACGATGAAAGAGTCCTCGATGCGGGTGGTCAATGAGGTGTCCGAGATTTCCAGCGTGACGGAGCAATCGAGTGCCGCAACCGAAGAGATTCTTGCAAGCATGGAAGAACAGCGTAACCTGACGCAAAATATGGTGGCAAGCTTTACTGAACTGGAGAAGCTCATCATCAATCTGAGTGAGCTTGTATCGGATCATCGTTCTTCGAGACCAGACAACGAATCCTAGTCAGATTAAGTTGATCCAAAAAGGCCCGTTCGTGCATAATTATGTGCTGTACGGGCCTTTTTGGACGTTCATAGGTCCCTTGTAGCTCCACGTTTTTTTAGATAGAGTAGAGGTGAAGAAGATCTCGGCTAAACGCCTCTGGAGTGTGGGGCCGTGGGCCGAAATAGAAAAATTGTCAAGGAGAGATCATCTTGAATTGGACAGAGATCAGTAAAATCAAAGAAATAGAGCACCTATGTGAAGTTATTGCTTCATCCTCATTGGATGTTAATGAACGAGATGACCGCGGACGCACACCGCTTATGATTTTTTTGACCAATCGTACCCCGCTTGAAGGCATTCGTTGTTTGCTAAAATTCGGACCGGATCTGGAAGCGGAAGATAAACTGGGAGATACTGCTTTGAAAAAAGCGGTAAGGTTCAAGCAGCCCCAGGCGATCAGTCTGTTACTTGAACATGGTGCAAAACTGGATTCCCCTAAGGGTATCTTGGCAACAGCCTGGAACATGGCAAGAGAGCATAACCCGAACATTGCCGATATGCTGCTGGATACACCTGGTTCCATACGTTTGAAATTGACAACTGAGGAACAACAGATTGTTGATAACATTATTTACGAGGAGTCTTCCGAGGCAGCCTGTGAGCAAATTCGGATGTTGGATTCAGAAGTGTTAGTACATGCAGTGGTGAATGGCTTTAATTGGGATGATAGTCCCGAACCTATGGTTGCAGCAGCTGAACATCCGAAATGTGCCGAGATTACAAGGCTGGACATGGTTGAATTGATGGAAGCAGATCACTGGCTGGAGATGGATCTGGAAGAAGTGAACAGCAGAGTAGATGGGCCTAAGTATCGACATCTCGCAGCATTTTTGACTAGAAAGGGCTGATTCGGAGTGCTACAAAAGTCCCTCTATGAGCAGACCAAAAAGCTGGAGCAGTTGCAGCAGGAACTGAAGGCGGGCAATATCGAACATTTTTACAAGATTGAACCTGGACAAAAGCAGAGCCAGCAGTTGGTACTGGCAGGAAGTTTTGATTTTTCATATTATCACAATGTGGAGATTACCTTTACTGAGGTAGAGTTTATTCTGTGTCCCGGGACGATATTTAATGTGGAGTTGTTTCGACTTGCCACCGAAGAAGAGAACACACAGTTAAATTCCATTATGCACGGTTATGAACGGAATGGCACAGTCTTTTGCCTGGAAAATGAATTCGAACAACAGCGATTTTATATCGTTGCGAAGCAGATGACGTATCATTTCGGCATGGTATATTACTATGATTGGCCGAATTTGGAACCGGGTGAGCGGATTGCTGAATTTGTAACCAAATCAGAGAACGTTAGTGAGTAAAGCTACTATGATATGATGCACACCATGGAGGAATCAGAGGTTGAAGAAAAATGCTGGCGAATACGGCTTGGGTAGCAGTGGGCATCAGATGAAAGAGAAAGGTGTCATGGACAACGGAGGACGTGTTCAGTTATATGATCGAAATTCGATTCATAACATGGATTGGCCTGATACCGAGGATGCAAGGTACGCACAGGTGTATTTAGAGCCGATGATCATGCAGGGGACAACAGAATATATGACTAACGTAAACACCACGTTGCTCCTTGCCCGGATGGACAACCTTGTGCTGCCGGTGACCGTGAATGAAGAGGAATATGATAATGCTTATGTCTGTTCGCCATATACTCACTATGTGCGATATGCCAAGCAGGAACTGACCATGTTGCAGAAGCCAGTGCTGGAAAAAGGACTCTCCCTGTTGCTCACTTTCATTGGCTGGGGTATGAAAAAATCCCGGATCAACAAAGTTGTACATGTGAACAACTGGTTGTTGTCTACCAATCTGTACCCTGCCATGACTGGCGAGCAGGCAGTACATATCCTGAAAGCGGTGAGGGAGCGCTATCCGCAGCATACGGTGATCTTTCGTTCTCTGGGCTCCACATTGCACTCGAACCTGATAACAGGGCTTCATGAAGCGGGGTGCCGCTCTATACCGAGCAGGCAGATTTATCTCTATCAGGCGGATGATCCTAATTTCGGCAATGCCAAGTCTCGCTGGTTGCTGAAACGGGATCTGGCACTGTTGAACAAACATGGCTATGAACGGGTTTCTGGTGCAGATATTACGGAAGCGGATATCCCGCGAATTGTGGAACTGTACCGGATGTTGTATCTGGAAAAGTACTCCTATGACAATCCGCAATTCAGTGAGCATTTTATTGCTACAGCTAGAGCGAACGGCACATTAAGTCTGCATGGCTTGCGTAAGGAAGGGCGCTTGGATGCAGTGATGGGTTATTTCTGCCGCAATGGGGTGATGACCACACCGTTGTTCGGTTATGATACAGATGTTCCCCAGTCTGTCGGTCTGTATCGCATGTTGTCCGCCTGTCTGATTGGACAAGCCCGTCACAACGGCATGTTGTTGCATGAGAGTGCTGGTGCAGCCCAGTTTAAACGTAATCGTGGCGCGATAGCGGATTTCGAATATTCCGCGGTGTACGACCGGCATCTTTCAATGTACAGACGGTGGTGCTGGGCATTACTAGACCGATTGTTGAACAGCATAGGCGTGCCACTTATGCGCCGAATGAAGCTGTAATGTAAAGTTCTATTCCAGATGCTCAGCAAGCTGAACTTCAAAACCATCCGGGTCTGCAATGTACATAAACCGCAGACGTGGGTTCGGCTGCACGGGTTCGCGCAGGATGGGAATGTTCATCTCCGCCAGACGCTCCATAGCTGCTTCCAGTGATGTGACTTCGTAACCAATCGAGATACCAGCTTCAGGCTGTAGTACCTGCTCACTACCTTCGATTAACTCTAATGAGGTCTCGCTGGTTAGCCCCAGACCGAGCATGGCAATCTGTCGTCCGCGGCTTTCAAATCTGCGCTGCACGGTAAGCCCGAGCACATGGTGGTAGAAATGAATCGAGGCTTCCAGATTACGCACGCGCAATGTGATCCAATTTAGTTTGATTAACATACTTGTTCTCTCCTTCTGTTTTGCTTGGTGTCGGTTTATGTTTATTATACAAGAAGAAAGCCGCTTTATCTGTTTTAATTGAAAAAATTTACAAATATATATATGTAAGCGTTATTTCAAAGTGTATAATACAAGTTAAATTGAGAGGAGGAATGAAATGAAGACGAAGACGTTTAAAAAAGTGAGTTCAACTCTGCTGGCAACGATGATGGTGATGACGATGGTTCCTTTCCAGCAGGCCGCTTTTGCACAAGAGCAGCAGATCGAGCAAGGAGTAAGCCCTGGAGCTACTGCAGTTTCCCAACCAAACCTCAAGGTGCTCAATACTGACTTTGAGGATGGAACGCTTCAAGGCTGGCTTCCGCGTGTTGGCAGCGAGAGTGTGACGGTTTCACAACAGGCAGCGCATCAAGGTACTCGGAGTATGCTTGTCTCAAACCGTCAGCGCTCCTTCCATGGGCCGATGCTGAAAATGAAAAGTCTGTTAAAGCCTAATTCTACGTATAACATCTCATTTTATGTCAAGCTGACCGAGAAACCTGTTGCAGATCAGACGATTCAGCTAACAGCCTACAAGAAGAGTGGGGCAGAGAGCTGGAATATGCTGGATAAGGTTACGATTCCCAAAGATGACTGGCAGCAATGGCATAAAATTACGGCCACGTACCAATACAGCGATAATCCTGAAGAGTTGAATTTCTTTATTGAAACACCTTATGTTTCAGACGATACGGTAGATACTTTGTCATTTTATGTGGATGATGTAACGATTGAGGAAGCTGGGCAACTGGCTATTGAGACGGATATACCTTCCTTGCAGGATCTTTACCAGAGCGAGTTCCCTATTGGAGCCGCTGTATATCGCTGGCAGCTTGAAGGAGCCTATGGTCAACTATTATCTAAACATTTCAACAGCTTGACGGCAACATATGAGATGAAACCGAAGTTTGTGTCCCCTTCCAAAGGAGTATATGATTTCAAAGCTTCAGACGAATATGTGGACTTTGCACAGCAACATCAGATGGGTTTACGCGGACATGCCTTGCTCTGGCATATTGATGCAGCGGAGTGGATGTTCAAGGATGACCAGGGCAACCCGGCAAGCCGAGACCTGCTGCTCAGTCGGGTTCAGAACTACGTGGATACGGTCATGAAACGATATAAAGGCAAAATCTACGCTTGGGATGTCGTGAACGAGGCAATTGCGGACAGTAACGGGGATGCGAATGGAATGCGCAAAAGCCCGTTCTACGAGCTGATCGGCCCGGATTATGTTGAGAAAACGTTTGAATTTGCCCGGGCAGCCGACCCGGATGCGAAATTATATTACAACGAGTATTTCACCGAAATCCCTGAAAAAAGAGAGCATATGTATCAACTCGTCAAACGGTTGAAGGAAAAAGGGCTGATTGATGGTGTGGGCCTGCAATCCCACTATAACCTCGAATCCCCGCCGATTGATGAGATTGAGAAAACAATCAATCTGTTTGCCGGTCTAGGACTGGATATCCAGATTACCGAGCTGGATGTGGACAGTGGTATTCCTTATGGCGAGAATCTGCCTCAGGATGTTGCGGTGAAACAGGCCTACCGTTATAAAGAGCTGTTTGACCTGTATCAAAAGCATAGCGATGTCATCTCATCGGTGACCTTATGGGGGCTTCAAGATGAGAAATCCTATAACAATCAGGCATTTTTGTTTGACTCAAATTTACAATCCAAACCCGCCTATTGGGGGTTAGCTGACGAATCAAGTCTACCTGTTTTGACGCAACGTGCGGTTACCTTGTCTGGTACACCGAATACGAAGGCAGCTACCCAAGATCCTCTATGGAACAAGGCTGTTTCTACAGCATTAAAAGGCAATCCAGGCACAGCGTCATTCCGTACGCTATGGGATAACAATAATCTGTATGTCCTGGTTGATGTGAAGGATACAACGAAACACTCGAAGGACAAGGTGGAGCTGTTCGTTGATTTGAATAATGGCAAAACCCCTGTATATGAGGCAGATGATCGACATATCACGATAACCCGTGCAGGCAAAGTAACTGGAGCGAAGAACTATCGCGTTCGTGAAGCGGTCGGTGGCTATCAGGTTGAAATATCCATACCATTAACGAATGCACAAGGGGCACTTGCACGTGAAGTTGGCCTCGATGTACGGGTGACGGACGGTGGAAATAACAGTTCAGAAGGGCAGCAGGTTCTGTATTGGAATGATCGTACATTATCCCAAGATCAAGACACAAGCAAATATGGCGTTATTCAATTTGCAGGTATGCCTAAGTCTGCAAAAGCTCTGCAAGGAACAGTAACGATAGATGGTGAGAAAGATGCAAAATGGAATAAGGTTACTCCATTCCGTATTACACCACTGAATCAGAGCGGGGGAGCATCAGCTGAGGCTCGTGCGATGTGGTCTGGACAGGATCTATATCTGTTCATTGATGTCACAGATCTGCAAATTATAACCAACGCCACCGATCCGTGGGATCAGGATTCGGTTGAGATTTTCCTGGATGAAAATCATCAGCGCACGCCTTTCTTTCAGTATGATGATGCCCAGTTCCGAATCAGTGCAGATAACGTGGCTACGTTTGCAGGCAGTGCCTCACCGGCGCGTCTTGAAAGTGCTGTGAAGAAAACGGCCAAGGGGTACCAGGTGGAGGCCAAGATCAGATTCCAATCCCTCGTGCCGAAGGCAGGTCAAGTGATGGGATTTGAGCTTCAAATTAATGATAATCAAGGAAATAACAACAAGAGCACAGCGAAATGGAATGATCGCACCAATGATAGCTGGAAGAACACTTCCCAGTATGGCATTCTGACGTTTTCAAAATAAACCAGTGAATGACCATGGACTATAGCTAAGAATTATAGGCTACAAGGAGTGGTCATTCATTCATTAATTAACACAGCAACCCCCAAACTTCGCGAGATGATCTCGCGAGTGTTTGGGGGTTTTGGTCTTTGGGCCTTCGGGATAAACAGCTTTATTGGATCAGATCCACAGCACCTTGCGGCACAAAAGCCTCTATACCGTTATATACAATTACGCCTTCAAGTGCTGTCTTTTTGCCGTTCACAAGTGCAATATTTTTGTAGATTTGCAATTCAAGCTTGGTGTTTTCTTTCGTTACGAGAATCTTCGGATTTTTAACATCGGTTAGATCCAGTTTGTATGTGGCACCTTTGGCAGTAAACGCCTGTTTGGCAGGTACGAACAGTTGCTTGCTTACACTGTCCAGATCCAGATTGAGCACACGAGCCATATATTTGGCTACGTCCGTGTTATCAATAACACCGAAGGGACGATCATTGTTAGGGGCATACGTGTAAAGGACTACGTCTCCGCCCGTGTGTCCACCTGTTGTCCAACCGATACCAGCACGCTTACTGATCATTGGGCCTACCACATAGTTCAGGCTACCTGGCTCAGCAGCTTGAATTGTAACAATTTCTTCGGAAGTCAGATCCGAAATACCATAGTATTGTTTCATCACTGCTTTGATGTTGGTACGTTTCGCATCGAGTTTCGCTTCCACGCCTTCGCCTGTAAGCTTGGCTTTTTTCAGAGGCCCGATAAACGTGGACAAAGGTTCTTTGTCATACGTGCTTGTTGTAGCTGCGTTACCGATCGTAAGTCCACCGTTCTGATGGTCAGATACGGCAACAACGGCGGTTTGTCCGTCCGCTTTAGCGAAATCCATTGCTACTTTTACAGCATCATCAAAAGCAAGCACATCACTGATAATCCCAATCGGATCATTGGCATGAGCAGCCCAGTCTACCTTGCTGCCTTCGACCATCAGGAAGAAACCATCTTCGTCTTTGGAGAGAACCTCAATCGCTTTGGATGTCATCTGTGCCAGACTTGGCTGCTTGGCAGGATCACGATCCATGTTGTAAGACATGCCTGCTGGAGAGAACATGCCCCACAGTTTGTTAGAAGTAGATGCTTTCATCGCCGCAGGTGTAGTCACGTAATCGTAGCCAAGTGCTTTGATGGAGGCAACGAGATGGTTACCATCCTTGCGACCAGCCGGTTCCAGATATTTACTACCGCCGCCCAGTACAACATCGATGCCATTGAAGACTTGTTGTTTGCTGAGTGCGTCGTAGTTTTTACGGTCAGGATAGTGGGCAGAGAAGTCTGCCGGTGTGGCATGCATGATTTCGGATGTAGCTACAATCCCCGTTGCTTTACCCGCAAGTTTGGAAGCTTCCAATACGGAAGCAACAGGTTTTCTTTCGTCGCCTTTTGCAATCGCTTTTTGTCCAGGCATGGTGGCCTTGTCCGGCAATACACTGACAAAACCGGTATGAGATTTATGTCCTGTGGCAAAGGCTGTTCCTGCAGGAGCCGAGTCCGCAATCGGCGCATCCGCAGAGTGTGTACGAACCATACCGCTTGCCATGGAATCAATGGTCAGGGATGAGCCTTTGTACCATCGAGCCAGTGCAGTAGCATCATTAGCCATACCGTCAGGAATAAGAATGATTACATTTTTGATGGGCGAACCAGAAGTTGTTGAAGTACCGTCTTCCACAGCCCAAGCTGCACTACTGCCTCCCAGCGTAGCCGTAACAATGGTGGTGACCGCGAGCATTATTTTGGCTGCACGGGTATTGAAGCGATTTAACATGAACATCCTCCTAATAAATATGTATAGTTTAGTATCCAGAACCCAGTGTATACAACAATTGCTAAAGGAACGTCAGCGTTAGGTTAATTAATTGTAAAAATTACGATTATAAGTTAAAGCTTACATAATAGACGAACTGGACAAAATGATGAGCACTCTTGTATGGTAAGGATGAAATCGGACATGCAGGAACAAAAGTCCAATGATCGTTTTGAGGTGGTTCATAATGAAAGAATGGTCAGAGGCCATTCGGTGGTGGAATGATAAACAAGTGAAACTTATCGATATCCGCCATAATGTATTGCATCCGGGGCAGGAGCTTTCGACAACTATTTTGCCGGCACGGGCTTTTTTGATCATAAATAAGGGTGAAGCAGACATCCAGTTCGGGACGGACAGGTTCACATCGGATCAGACACTCATTTTACATGGTGAAAAAGGTACATCACTGCGTATTCGCTGTATGCAGCAATCGCTGGATTATTATTTGCTTCTATATAAAGCGCAATTGCCTGCGGTTAGCTTTGATCTGCCGGAAGATCAAAGTATACGAGGAATACATATCTCTCCGGAAAATAGATACTATTTTGCAGCATCCTACCCATCAACACTTCTTACTATTGTGGAAAAAATGGCCGACTCATGGACGAGTCGTGAGGAACTGGATCGGCTGCAGGTTACCGGACTGTTCTATCAATTTGTACATGAGCAATTTCGCCAGTGGAAGATGGCACGTGAGCAGCACGTTGAATCGCTGGAGCTTGCGGAGCAGATTGAAGCTTATATTCAGGAGCACTATGCTTTTTCGATCTCCATGGAAAATATGGCTGCACATTTCCACTACAGCACGCATTATCTGGCCCGGGTATTCAAACGTAAGTTTGGCTGTAGCCCGATGGATTATGTGATCCAGACCCGAATCAAGCGAGCGAAAACGTTGCTCACCGAGACGGAAGCACAGATTCGCGAGGTTGCTGAAAGCGTTGGATATAAGGATATGTACTATTTTAGCCGCATTTTCAAAAGAACGACTGGAGAGACCCCGGCGCAATATAAGCTGCATAGTCATCGAATCAAAGGTTCAAATCGTACGAACAAGAGGTCGGAATCGTTCATTGCTGACAGGGACAAGCATGGTTATATTGGTAATAACGATAATCATTATCAATACAACACATGGAGCGTGGACGATTTGAACCTTCGTTTTAAGCCTACATTTGCGGTTAGTTTATTATTTAGTTTATCGCTGTTGCTCGCAGCATGCGGGGCAGCAACTGAGCAGCAGCCTGCAACGAGTGCAGAACCGGTACAGCCATCCACTCGAATGTATACAGATGCTACAGGAAGAAAGGTTGAGATTCCAACGCAGCCTTCCAAACCTGTTATCATAACCTATGGCGGATATCTGCTGCCACTTGGGATGAAACCCGCAGGGGCGAACACGGAAACGCTGGAACAATATCCGAAAGAACTGGCAGGAGTACCGGACATCGGATCAGGCAATGGCAACGTTGAGATGATCTCAGGCCTGGAACCAGATGTGATCATTGTACCTGACTACACCAATAAGGAGATCGTAGATACGTACGCGAAGATCGCACCAACGATTACAGTTGCCTGGGGTGGTGACCCGGATGTCATCAATACGTTAAGAACGATGGGGGATATTATGGATCGCAAGGATGAAGCGGAGCAATGGATTGCGAAGTTTGAAGAGAAACTGAAGAGTATTCGCAGTGAATTGAAGATTAATATCAAACCGGGCACAACCGCCATGTCCTTTGTGATCTACAATAAAGAGGTATTGCTTGGGGGCGAAGGCGGTACGTTGGGCAAGCTGATTTATGAGGATTTTGGATTTTCGATGCCTGAGCAGTATAAAGCCTATTCGGATGGCGGGACGGTGCTTTCCTTGGAAAAGCTGGCAGACAAGCCAGCGGACTACTTCTTCACCCAGATGGATGATGAAGAGATGGATCACATGATGAAACTTTTTGAGGAACCGGTATATCAGAGCATTCCCGCGATCAAAAATAATCGAATTATTAACGTGTCCCGGAACTACTGGAACTATGGGCCATATCTGGCGGATAAGGGTCTCGACAGTTTGATTGAGCAAGTGAAGAAACTGCAAGAGTAGTATGGTGGATGATCAGCTACAACGGCTTGATCTCAAAGTTAAACCATGGATGAATCGAAGCTGATTCGTTCATGTTTTTTTTCTGAGGGGAAGGTTAAGGCTGATGTTTAGCGCAATATTTCTCGATATCTTTTTGATAAAACATTGCTAGCGCTTTCATTTTGTGCTAATATCACGATAATAACAGGATTGTAACCGCATTTAGGGCAAGACCTGTTCCAGTTCATTCGCTTCATTTTGGAAAATCAGGCGATTGATTGCGTTTTACTGTATAAGCTGAACTATTTCTTTTACACGTTAACGAAGAGGGCAAAAAAAACCTGGAAAAGCGAAGCGTTCGCCTTTATCACCGGATTTTCCCCTTTAGAAAAGGGAATCCAAAAAATCTGGGGATAACAGCGATTGAAAGGTTATTCTGTCATCAGAGTGGATTGTGTAAAATCTTTAGTTAAACTTATATAGAGTGACCATAATTCAATACCATACCTCATTATTCTCAGGGTTGTTACGTATCGCAGGCAAAACCTGGATTGAGGGCGGCAGACCATGCTATTGCACAGTCTGTTTGCTCTTGATTCAGGTTTTTTTATATAGAAATTCGCCTGAATGTCATGACCAAAGGGCCGCAGCAGTTCATATCAGCAGAAAGGAGGACAGTTGTTCGTTACTCCATGATCAAGAAATAGAATGATCCAAACCTTGGAATACTGTACTCAAAGATGTGATATTTCCAGACTATTTTTCCTATCATACACGACTAGACAGCGAGGAGATTTAACTATGAAAAAAATGAAACGTTCTATTGCAGTAGCAGCGATTCTCAGCTTGTGTTTATCGGGTCTACCCGCATATGCAGCAGGTAATACAGGTTCATCTTTGTCCCCGGCGATGGACAAGCTCGTTCAAGCAGAGCTTATTCGCGGGAATGGTCAAGGTGTAAATGCAGCTTATCTGAGTAAACATGCGACACGCATTCAGGCCGCCGTGCTTTACTTGCGTTTGTCGGGTCTGGAAAAGGAAGCACTTGCCTATCAAGGAACCGAAACCTATACGGATGCCGCTCAGGCAGGTAAAGTATTGCAACCCGTTGTTGCATATTTAAAACAGCATCCTTATCTGGCCGGCGTAGTCACGGAAACAGAACGTTTTGCGCCTAATGCACCGCTGACAGCAGAGGAATATGCGGCGCTGCTGCTCAAGGTCCTTGGTTATGAAGCAGGCACGGATTACAAGTCAGGAGAAGCTTCCGCGTTTGCAGCAAGCCAAGGCATCAAAGCCCTTCAAGGAAAAGGAACGGCACAGCTGACCAACCGTCTGATGGCAGAAGCCACGGCACAGGCATTGCAGGCTCAGCTCAAAAATGGCACAGGCACGTTGGAGCAACTTTGGTCAAAACATAAACAGGCGGGGGCGTTTAAACCACAAACGCTACAGCAAACAAAATATGGAGCCATCGATGGTAAATCCTATGACCAATACGGAACGCTTGGCTGGCTTGGTGTTCCCTACGCAGCACCTCCGGTAGGTGAACTGCGCTGGAAAGCACCGCAAGAGCCGAAGGCTTGGACAGGCACAAGAGAAGCGAAGGAATTCGCGGCCAACAGTCTGCAAATTTCCGGTAAAACGACAGCAGGTAGTGAGGATTCCTTATATCTGAACATCTGGCGTCCGAACACAACAAGTACAAAACTGCCGGTGATGGTTTTCCTGCACGGCGGCGGTAATATGACCGGATCAGGCAAGGACTTTCAGGGGGAACAGATTGCACGTAATACGAATAGCATCATTATCTCGGTGAACTATCGTTTGGGAGCACTTGGTTTCTTCCAGAACACTGCACTGAAAACAGGTAATGCTCTTGATGATTCCGGTAACTATGGCTTGCTTGATGCATTCCGTGCATTAGAGTGGGTTCAGGATAACATTGCAGGTTTTGGTGGGGACACCGGAAATGTGACACTCGCGGGTCAATCCGCCGGGGCACGTGATGTTCTGGCAACACTGATCTCTCCGCTTAGCAAGGGATTGTATCAAAAAGCGATTGCGTTCAGTGGTGGTTTGACGACAGCCTCACCTGAAGCAGGGCAACAAAAATCCGAGGATGCCATCGTGAAGCTGCTTGTGCAAGAGGGCAAAGCGGCAAATGCAGACGAAGCCAAAGCCTGGATCGGCAAGCAAACGCCAGCACAGCTCGAAACCTATCTGCGTGCATTGCCTGCGGACAAACTGGTGACTGTATTTGGCGCAACGGCCATCCGTATGCAGCCATTCCCGCATCTGTTCCGTGATGGTACGGTGATTCCAAAAGAAGGTTTTGATGCGATCAACCGTGGCAAATATGCCAAAGTCCCTGTACTGCTCGGCAGCCTGGAAACGGAATTCTCCGCTTTTGCTTTTGGTGATCCAAGCTTTGCTCCATCCATCGGTGATGGAACATTGCTCACAGACCAGACAAAAGCGGCTCAATATGCGGCTGCGCTGAAGTATGGCAGCGAAGCATACGCGGGCTTTAATGCGGAACGTGTAGCCGAAAAGTTAACCAGTGCAGCTGGTCAGCCGCCAGTATATGCCTATCGTTTTGCATGGGGGACTCAGCCAGGCGTCATCTCGGAATATCTGCAGACGATACTGGGCGCTCCGCATGGTGCGGATATGGACTTCTACACAGGAAAAGCAGCGGGTATTGCAGCTTACTTCCCTGAAGGTTACTTCAGTGATGTCAACAAGCCGGGACGTGAGCAGTTGTCTGCTGCGATGGCAGCTTACCTGAAGCAGTTCCTATACACGGGCAATCCAGGCACGGGTGGAACGTCTGTGCTTGCTGCATGGACACCATGGACGAAAGACGCCAAGGCACCGATTATGCGTCTGGATGCCAATAACACAACCGCCGAGATCGGCATGTCCTCTCAGTTTAATCAGGGCAAAGAAGCGGTGATGGCCAAGATGAAGAAAGAATTGCCTGAAGAGACGTACAAACTGTTGACGGAGAAAGTGTTTGCAGGTCGTTTCTTCTGGGAATGATGAAATCGTTCACGAATTAATTTAAAATGAGAATGAAGGACAGGAGATTGTTGCCCCTGTCCTTTTTCTGTTTCTTTTATGCGAATAGATTTTGAGGCGAAAAGGCGTTAAAAGATGCCCTTCAGCGGATTTCAAGAAACGCCCTAATGTCCTGAATAATATACCCTTGACTTTCCCCTGCACGGGAGACTGTATACTCACGTTAAGTTAATGGATTGGAGATGATAATTTGTTCAAAATCAGTACGTTTGCCAAGCTAAGCAAGCTTTCTCTGAAAACGCTGCGCTATTACGACCAGATCGGTATTCTCAAGCCGCGTAAAGTAGACGAGGATACGGGCTACCGATATTATTCTGCAGATCAGTTGCTCGAACTTAACCGAATTCTCATCTATAAGGAATTGGGTTTTACATTACCGCAGATTGCACAATTGCTTCAGGAAGACATTTCATCTGACCACATTCAAGGCATGTTCAGACTGAAAAGAAGTGAAATACAGCAAATGATTGATGCAGAGCAAGCCAAACTCGCCCGGATTGAGGAGCGTATCCAGCTTATGGAGAGGGAAGGGCAGTTGGAGACGGGGCAGGAGATCAGAATCAAGGCCGAGGTTGCCCAAACATTCTTGTTCTATAGGGCAAATGGGGGAGACGGACGCATTCCAGAGCTGCTTCATCATCTGGATTCGCTGTTGACCAAAGACATGCATCAATGGATACAAGGCCCACAGGTCGTTTTGTGGCGAGAAGTGGATGGAAAAGAAGACGAGTTCGAGTTTGAAGTTGGTTACTTCTTAACAGGTGAGCCTGCGGCTGTTCCCGAACCGTTTCAGCTGAGAAATCTGCCGCCGGAACCGATGGTTGCTTCCATGGCGTTCCATTCGCATTCGAATTTTGATGTGGCAGCCTGTGTACATTTAGCGCAATGGATTGAGAAAAACAACTACCAGATCAAAGAGAACGAACCGGGGAGAGAATACTATTTGCCCTTATCCCCTGAACAAGATGCACAGTACATTGAGATCCAGATTCCGATTACCACAGGTAACTAGAAGGCATAAATGGAAAATGAACATATAGAAGATGGAGTGAGCACAGTTGAAAAATAAAGGAACAATCTATATTCTGGCACTGGCCGTGTTTCTGATCGGCACCATTGAATACATCATCACCGGAATCATTGAGATGATGGCTACGGATCTTGGCGTATCTACGGCAGAAGCGGGCTTGTTAGTGACCGTATTTGCCCTTGCTGCTGCCATTTTGGCTCCGATTCTGATTGCTATAACAATCAATACCGATCGCAGGCAACTGCTGCTGCTGACCTTTGGGGTGTTTATTGCCAGCAATGGCCTCATGATGTTTGATCTTTCATACGAAGTGATGCTCTGGATACGGATTATTCAGGGGGCAAGTGGAGGCATGACAACTGTTGTTGCCATGGCTGCAGCGACAAGGCTTGTGGAGAATGAGAAGCGAGGCAATGCGATCGGGATCATTCTGATGGGGCTTAGCAGCTCGCTGGTGCTCGGCGTGCCGATCGGTACATTTTTTAGTGAAATGTTTGGCTGGAGAGTCCTGTTTATGGTCATTGGTATCCTGAGTATTATTCCGTTCGTGATCATCTATCGAAGGGTTCCAGGAATCAAAGAGGAAGAGAAAGTGACGATTGGCATGCAGCTCTCCATGCTGAAAAATAAAGCGGTTCTAATCGCGTTGATGGTGACCTTGTTATATGTGGGCGGCTACGCTACGTTGTTCACCTATATTACGCCATTTTTGCAAACGACCTCGTCCCTTTCCATGACCGAAATTAGTCTCATCTTGTTCTTGGCAGGCATTTGCAGCTTTATGGGTTCCAAACTGGGCGGACAATTGGCCGATACCAAGGGATCAAAATTCACGATTTTGCTCGGACTGGTGCTGCAAGGCATAACTCTTCTTTTATTTGCTCTGACAGGAGCACATCTGATCTTGCTGATCCTGGTTCTGATGATATTTATGTTAGCGACGTGGAGCATTTCTCCTGCTCAGCAATTATATCTGGTTACATTGGCACCTCGTAGCCCGGACATGGCCTTAAGTGTGAATACGTCCTTTATTCAATTTGGTTTTGCCATGGGCTCCGGGTTAGGGGGGCTTGTCATTAGCAAGGCCTCTGTTCTGAATTTAAATTGGGCAGGCTTTGCTGCGGTAGGTATAGCATTTTTGTTAGCCATGTTTCAGTTTAGGGGAGCAAGCAAGAGGGAGGAAGCTACTTCTGGACAGAAGCTCAATGCGCAGTAAGGTAGGGCGAAGCAGCGGATATTAGTCAGATAAAGTCAGAAAGTCAAAAATGGTCAAATTAAATGAGAAAACGATCTATTTTTATATATTGAACCAAGATGACAGATCATCGCTTTATATCACCTATAATCGGCTTTGAGCCTTTAGGCCATCCTGAATACAATAATAGATGTAAGCAACAACTAAACCCAACCACATTTAAGGAGATGATGTTCATGTTTGATCTGATTCCATTTCGCAGAAGAAATGAAGACCCGTTCGGACAGATGCTGAAATCCTTCCATGACATGGTTGACACCTCATTCTTCTCTTCGTTTGGAAACGGTATGCAGCCATTTCGCACCGACATTCGGGAGGAAGAGGGCAAGTATCTGGTTGAGGCCGAGCTTCCGGGCATCGCCAAAGAAGATATTGATATTCAGGTGCAAGGCAATGAACTCGTCATTCGCGCCAAACGTAATGAACTGATCGAACAGAAGGATGACGAGGGCCGAATGATTCGGCAGGAACGTCGTGCCGGGGATTTTGTTCGTCGTTTCTACGTGGATCGTATTGATGAGGAAAATATCAAGGCACGGCTGGAAAATGGGTTGTTGAAGCTGGACATTCCCAAACGCCCAGGCGATGAGCAAACACACAGACGCATTCAGATTGACTGATGGTGATCAAAGTTATCGGGTGAAAAGTATAATAGAGGTCGTAAGAAAAGGACCTAACATTCTTTAACGGATGTTAAGTCCTTCGTTTATTTTGTATAGATTTTATTCCTCTGCAGCAGCTTGCATAAGAGCATAAATTTTACGTGTTGTATTCACATTTCTAACGGTCATGTAAGAATAGACCTTGGAGCCAACCAGCTTGTTCATCCCACTTCGGGATGCATCTTCTCTGCTTACCGAATATAAGAGCGCTCCAGGCATATAGATGAGTGTTCCAATCCCTGGCTTGAGGGGTAGCTTCTCCAGCACATCGACATCGTTAATCTCTTCCCACAAAAAGAGAACATCACTTTTAGCCTGATCATCATTCGTCCAATCGGAAGGCAGAGCCTGCATGACAGCGGTTATCTCCTTCATATCCCGCACCAGCACTTTAATTTGCAAGCCGAATTCCGCGGAAATTGCCTGTTCAAGAATTTTGGATAATTCGGCATGGGCATCGGTTCGTTCCTGATCATCGGTGAAGATGATGTTACCGGAGTTGATGTAAGTGACTACCTTTTGCATACCCGCCTGTTCAAACGTTTGTCTGAGCTGTTTCATGCCGATTTTGTTATTGCCGCCTACATTAATTCCCCGAAGTAAAGCTACATAGATCATCAATACATCCTCCTAAGACTAGGGCGTGTCTTGAAACTGACTGAAGTGCATCTTTTACCACCTTTTCGCCCCCTGCTGCGTCACTTTCCCTTGACGTGCCCCGGCACGCCTGCAGTAAACTTCCTGGCTTGGAACGAAAATTCGGCAAAATCTGCTTCCTTCAGCGTTTTCAGACACACCCTAGAAAATCTAAAAAAATGAAAAACGCTACTGACATACTGTTGGCAAGAGAGAGGTTCTATAATCGAGATACACATTAAGAAAGCGAGGTTATTTATAAGATTTTAGTCATCTTGGATTAACCAATATAAAGGAGGACTTTATCCGTATGTCAGTCATTGGACCCGATTTCATTTCTCTTCAGGTGAGCAATCTTGAAAGCTCGGCAGAATTTTACCAGAACAATCTCGGATTGGTACGCTCACAAGCTGGACCGCCTCATGCAGTGGTCTTTGAGACAAAGCCCATCGCGTTTGCTCTTCGTGATCTTATGCCAGGGGTAGAACTTGGTTCAGGTAATCAGCCGGGACTTGGTGTGGCTGTGTGGTTGCATGCTCCTGATGCGCAAGAAATCCACGACAAGCTTCTCGCAGCAGGTGTAAAGATTACATCCGTGCCAATCGATGGCCCCTTCGGGCGCACCTTCACATTTGCTGACCCAGATGGTTATTTTATTACTCTTCACAGTAAAGCCTGATATGCTCCCCAAGTAGTACACAGCTGGAATGTAAATGCTGTTACTGTGAGGGGAGCTTTTTAGTCCCCTGTTGTTTATTCAAACTTCCCCGATTACCTCATACTAGTCATAAAGATAGATATTCGAAAAGGTGTTTCGTATGTTCCTGTCCAAGCAATTTCTCTAATTTTGGTTCCACCTCCGAAAGGTATTCCGGTTTCGTTTCATAGGTCTCTTCGTCCTTTACTTCCCCTGCCAACGAACGCGCAGCTTCAATCAGGATGGAAAGAGCATTAAAAAAATTGGCGAGAGAAGCTGCAATACGTTTCGGTTCTCCACCCTCAAATGCTACATAGACAGGAGAATCTGGAGCTTCTGTGTCAACAATAATGGGATCATCATTCACATTGGCGATGACCATATGATTGGGTGACCACGAAGCAGATTCCTCGTAAGGTTCCTGCAAACCAACCCAGCGAAAGCCTAATTGCTGACGATGCAGATGCTCGGGGGCAACAAAAAAGAGCAGAGCGGCATCGCCAATTTCCACAGCAGCACTCTTCATTTTCAGAGTGCCTTCGGCTTGAGCATCTACCATCTCGTAATGGCTGTAGAGGTACTCAAGCTCTGGCGAAAGAGAAATACGCTTATCCACTTCAGGCTGAACCGGAAATGCCCGAGGCCGGAGATCGTGATTTTGAAAAAGTCCGTAGGTTTCATTATATAAGTCTTGCTGTTCAACAAAACGAGTTAAGGCTGCGCCCAGTAATGGCATCATATTGCTTTCCTCCTGATTAGTTATAATCCCTATTTTATATCAAGATGCAGAAGGTTACATCCTCTTGGAATGTGCCAAAATATCAGTATTAAAAAGTTGATTTGCCATGTGCAAAAACGGTAATATAAATATTTTTAACCCTAATCCCAACATTTTCCGATATAATATTCTGAAAAATATAATTATGATCTCTTTGAGAGGTGAGTCAGATGACCGTTGACGTCCTTGTACGCAACAATGTAAATGTTTTGGGAACGGGCAGCCAGACGATCAGGTTTGCACATGGCTTTGGGTGTGATCAGGATATGTGGCGACATATCGTGCCTGCTTTTTTTTGAACAATATCGTATTATTCTTTTTGATTATGTAGGGTCAGGACAATCCAAAATTAACTATTATGATGCTCTTAAATATAATAATCTCCATGGATATGCCCAGGATGTGCTTGAGATTATCGAGGTATTGGAACGGCGGGATATTGATGAGCTGTTAGAGATGATGCAATTGAACTTTATCGGTCGGGTAAGTTATTTGTCCCCTATTGTGATGCAGAACGGAGCGAAAGGATCTGACGGAGGAGTTGGAGAAGAGCTTCTGTTCCCGTGATCCGCATATTGCCCGGCAATTTGCCGAAGTGACGTTTCTATCCGATTGCCGAGTCGAACTGGATATGGTGTCTGTGCCTACCTTGATTCTGCAATGCTCGGATGACAGCATCGCTCCTTTGGAAGTAGGAGATTACCTGCACTCCCACCTGAAGAATAGCAGGTTACAGCAGATGAATGCCAAAGGGCATTACCCTCATTTCAGTGAGCCGGACGAGACGATTCGATTGATCAAAGAATATCTGACTAGTGCATAACATGCAGAAGAAAGGCTGTTATTTTCATGGACAAGCAATTAGACACGGCGCCCTGTGGATACTTCTCGATATCGGATTCGGGCGTGATCCTGTCGATAAATCAAACATTTCTGGACATGATCGGACGTGAAGAACCGCCGATTTTTTCAGGAGAAAATGGCTGACCATCTGTCCCTCTACCATAAGGAAAAACGGGAATTCTCTCTGCTTGTGATGGATATTGATCACTTTAAAAGGATTAATGACACCTATGGACATCCTATTGGTGATCTGGTACTTGGTAATCTGGCCGGCTTGCTGCAATCTATATCACGGGACATCGATGTGGTGGCACGTTACGGTGGTGAGGAGTTTGTCATCATTTTGGCGAATTGCGGAGAGAAGCAAGCCATCAGCATTGCTGAACGTTATCGTGCACAAGTAGCTTCGGCGGATTGGGGGGAATATCAAATTACGGTGAGTATTGGCGCGGCAACGATCTCGACAGTAGATGCGGATCTATCCTTATTTCAAAAGGCGGATGATTCACTCTATGCGTCTAAGACAGCCGGACGAAATCGGGTGACGCATGCCGCCCATTTGATCGAGCACTAGCGCTGGTGAAGCCGTTTGGCATGAATTGTAGATATGTTCAGCCGTTCGAGCGACTCGTATAACGGCAGAAGACTCCGAATTACTGAGCACAAAAACGGATCAGCAGGCAGAGGATTATCCGCCTTGCTTGATCCGTTTCTTTGTTACGGAGTCATTCTTATGTTAGCTGGGTATCAAATGTAAAATATGATTATACCAGATTTGAATGGCAGTATAAGCCATGGTATGCTGTGAAAAGTCATTGAATTGGAGAGGAGGGTCGTTGAAAGATGAACAAACTGTCTGCGAATGAATCAGTGGACCGGGAAAATCATGCCTGGAAAGAACTTAAAGAGCTTCTGGATAAGGGTGATAATACATATACCTATGTTCCGGCGAAGCCCGAGATGGGCGAGGATACACTTTACCAGATCCAAGTGAGTACACGTTCCTATCTGGGGGCTGTCGCATATGAGACACAGGGCATTGTAGTGGATCATGGATGGATCACCCTGTTAGGTGCAGGTGGGGAGAGTGTACATGGTAGTTTGACCAGCTGGAATGGCTTGAGTGCTCAACCCGCGGTACAAGCATTGCCGGGCATGATGGTCGTTGCGTACGATGTGGCCGGAGGTTTTTTTGCACTGGATACCGGCAAGTTCGGTGGTACAGGGCAGATTCATTATTTTGCACCGGATGCGCTCGAGTGGGAATCAACAGAGCTTTCATATTCCGAGTTCATGACTTGGGTGGCTGAGGGAGATCTGCAGTTATTTTACGAAACGTTTCGCTGGAAAGGCTGGCAGGAGGATATGGCACAGTTGGAAACAGGTCATGTGTTTGCTTATTATCCTCCACTATGGACGAAAGAAGGCGGCGGAAAGAGCAGCAGTAAAACGCCAGTTCACATCACTGAAGCTTGGAAGACGGCGCTGGAAGCGAAATGATATCAAGTGCAGGGTGATCGCTGATGTTGGATAGAAGAGGGCAGAAGTATACGGAATTGGTCAGGAGGAATAGGGGTGCAGGATAAAGAGGAGTCAATGAAGGTGAATGGAAACATAGATCATATTCAGGCTCATTATGGTATTGTTTTTCCACAGGAATACCTGGACTTTATACAGCTGCATGGCGATGCTTCTTTTGAACTGATGCAAGGTACAGAGGTTGAGGATTGGGAGATTCGCTTTCATGTATTGGATGACCAGTTTATCGCGAATAATGCTGCGCTGGTCGACGAAGTTAACCCTGATCCGCGGCGAGTTATTCCTATTGCGTGGAGTGTAAGCAGTGGTAACAACTATTTACTCGATTATCGTGAGAACGAAGAGACGCCCTCCGTGCTCGTCATGGAGCATGAACTGGCGATGGTGCGAGAGGATGCCGAGAGCGAAGCAGAAACGGATGAAGAAGCACAGCAGTTAATGGAGGAAAATGTGAAGCAGCTCGCTGCCAATTTCCGTTCATTTGCTTCGCTTCTCCAGATGCGGCCATCGCATATTTAACGCAATATGGGTAGTAAAAAGGCTCGCAACGGGTGTGAGCTTTTTTCGATTGCTCTTTTCTAGGGTGTGTCTGAAAACGCTGAAGGAAGCAGAATTTGCTGAATTTCCGTTCCAAGCCAGTAAGTTTTCCGCAGGCATGCCGGGAGACGTCAAGGGAAAGTGACGCAGCAGGGGGCGAAAAGGCGGTAAACGATGCACTTCAGTAGGTTTCAAGACACACCTAATATATTCTTGCTTTTGAACATGGAAAATAGTATATTTTTTGGGAATGTTTGTTCTTATAGGATGGTAGAAGGAGATGGATCAAGTGTTTAAAAAGTTAGAATGCGTTTGTATTCATACAAAAAATATTGAGAAATCACTTTTGTTTTACATTTCTATGGGCTTAACAGAAAATTGGAAAATAAAACGTATCTTGGAGAGCGGTTCTACCTGGACAGTGATAGGTTTAAAATTTCCCCAAAAAGATAGTTCTGAACTTGTGCTAAGTAATCACCCTGATATCAATTTTACAGAAGTTGAAATTCTTGTTGATGATGTGAGACAAGCATATGACGAACTAAGCAAAAACGAAGAAATCCAATGGATTAGAACTCCTTTTGCCACTGAGTCTGGACATATTGCTGTAATGGAAGCCCCTGATGGAAATGTGTTTGTATTAGTGGGAAAGTAAATACTGAGACTCTACAGTAAATACATGCCGATCCGTTACTAAATCGAACTTCATCGAATGTTTCCAACCCTTTTGCTCTGATTGAGGCATATCAAAAAAAAGTTCTCATGGAGTTGTGTCCATTTCACTATGGTCTTTCCCTTTCAATTCATTAGCTATCAGAGGTTAGATCACGATTAGCAATTGAAGCGGCTCTGCTGTGCCATAAGGTCAGTCCGAGAGAGACTAAACATACCAATAGCAGGCAGCCGTATACCACATGATAGGCTTCTTTTACCGATACACCAGGTATGGCGTGGAGAAGCAAACCGCAGACGGCTACAGATACCGAACCACCGAAGAATTGAATCAGCTGTAACAACCCCATACCTGAACCGATCTGGTTTCTAGGCAGCACCCGCGAAGCTTCGTTGTTCAAGGAGGCCATGGATGCAGACAATGCTGGCGAGAAGAACACATAACCGCCTGTGATAATCAGAGCCGACTGGTCGAGTCCAAACATGAACAGCACAAGAACGGCTGCAAGCATACACTGTCCAATCAGCATAAATCGCATATTGCCATACTGATCAATCCATCGTCCGACATAGCGGGTACAGAAGGCCGAGATGATCGCTCCGGGAGCGATTAACAAGCCAATGGCAAGGGGAGAACGATGATACAGATCCGCAAGCACTAACGGCATGAGGAACAGGTTCCCGAGATTAACCACCAACACGCAGAAGCCAATGATAATGAGACGGGTGAATCCCAGTGTTCGAAACACTTGTGGGTTAACAAATGGCAACCTTGCTCTGCGAATATACAGAATATGTGCAACCAGAGAGGCGATGCCGATGACAAGCCATATCCATGACCGCTGTGTAATGGCTACCAGCAGGGTGGTTGCATTAATGATGGTGAGCAGTGCACCAGTAAGGTCAAACGGCTGCTCTTTGTTCACGGTTTCCCGTGGTAAAAAATAGAGTAATACCGGCAGGGCCAGCAGCACCAGCACCGTAATTGCAAACAACCCGTTCCAGCCCATGTACTCACTGATCAGTCCGCCGACAATGGGGCCAAGACCAAAGGCCATCGCGCTACCTGACGAGATGAGCGCCAGGGCTGCACCGCGTCGTTCCACCGGAATATAACGACTCGCAATGACCAGACCGAGGCCAGCCATAACCCCTGCTCCTGCCGATTGCAGAATACGTGTCGTCAGCAACAAGGCAAAATTATGTGCGAACAAACCGAGTAAGGACGAGCAGCCGAGAATCAGTAGCCCAACCGTGACCAGCTTACGCACTGGAATTCGGTCGGATAAGCGGCTGTAGATCACGGTAGACAGGGCATATCCGATGGAGTAGCTGGAGATGACCCAGGAGCCGAGATCAGAAGTGATCTGAAGATCACGGATAATGACCGGCAGCGAAACGTTAAACATGGTCGTATTCATTACCACGATGAAGAGGCAGCATGTCCAGAGTGGCATCACAATTTTTTCTTTCACGTAACCATTCCTGTCTTGTATAGATTATCGTATGATATGAATAAGCCTTGGCATTATATATGTTGAGGACAAAACAATATTTAATTTTACTCCTCATATATTAATATGGCAATAGTGTCATATTTCTTTTAAAGCCACTACATAACAAGCAACGCAGACCTGATCAGAAGCAAACAGCAGCACAGCGCAATGCCCAAGATATAAGAAATACAGCAAAATTGTACATGAAGGAGCGTCATTCCATGAATCCAGTTTTATTGCAGTCCCACAGTGTGTTCCCAACCTTTGATATGAGGAGAACTGCCGCTTTCTATGAAGAAAAATTAAAGTTTCGAGTGGTTGAATATTTGGATGCCTTAGAGCCTCATGTCTGCCTGTACCGCGATTCTACCGAGATTATTTTAACCCAAAGCAATGGACAGAAGGTTATCCCCAACAGAGAGTTATACGGCTACGGATATGATGCCTATTTTATTACCAAACAGCAGGAAGAGCTTGAGCAGGAATTTATCGACGCAGGTGTAACGATTGTACGTTCCTTCCATCATTCCGATTATAATAACAAAGAATTTGTGATTGAGGATATTGATGGACGATGGATTGCCTTTGGAATCAAGCAGAAGAATTAGGAGCAGGAAGCACGTACGGTATGATCTACTCTATCTAAAAATAGCCCTGATAAACAACCAGCGCCCTCTATAAGGGGCGCTGGTTGTTTATCTATTCCATATTGCACACAACAGTACACATAACGATGCGCATCATCACAGCCTGTAACAATTAAGCCGCCGTGGTTAGCTTGCCGCGATTGCGAATCCACTTGATGACATCCATCAGGATGACGGCACCTAGCGCAAGCCCACCTGCGATCAGGAATTCATCCCAGCCGAAGGTGTCAGGAATGGCAAAGATGCTGCGAACACCCGGAATCAGTGTAATGCCGTAAAGGCAGAGACAGACCACAATCGAACCAAGCACCAGCTTGTTGGTCAGGAAACCGACCTGAAAAATCGTCTGGGTATTGGAGCGTGCCGCAAAGGTTTGTAGACTACGGGCCAGAATGAGTGTCGTAAACGCCATCGCGACACTAATCTCTTCGGAGATACCAAGTCCGATATACTGTGATACAATCACGGCAATGCCGATCAGCACCCCGCGTGTAATAACAGCCTGTAGCGTCCCACCTGCAAAAATACCCTCGTTGATGTCTCGTGGCTTGCGCCGCATCACATCCGGTTCAGCCTTCTCCGTGCCGAGCGCAATAGCCGGCAGCGAGTCGTTCACCAGATTGATAAACAGCAGTTGCAGTGCTGTGAACGGATTCACCCAGCCGACAACCAGTGCGAAGAGGATGGCGATAATGGCGCCGAGGTTCCCGGCGAACAGGTAGGCGATGGCCTTTTTAATATTATCAAACACCATCCGTCCAACGCTGACCGCATTTACGATAGATACAAAGTTATCATCCGTCAAAATCATGGCTGCCGCATCTTTGGCGACATCGGTTCCACTTCCCATGGCTACGCCGATGTCGGCCTGTTTCAGTGCAGGTGCGTCGTTGACGCCGTCTCCAGTCATGGCTGCAACTTTACCTTTGCGCTGCCACGCACGCACGATGCGGATTTTATTTTCAGGGGATACCCTGGCGTAGACTGAGATATGTTCAAGCTGTTGATCCAGCTCTTCATCCGACATTTTGTCCAGCTCAGCACCGGTGATGGCAAGATCATCTTTGTCAGCCAGCCCAATGTCGATGCCGATGGCCTGAGCTGTTGTTTTGTGGTCACCCGTAATCATGATGGTACGAATGCCTGCTTTTTTCGACTCTTCAATGGAGCCGTAGACCGCCTCACGCGGCGGATCAATCATGGCGGTCAGGCCGACTAATATAAGATCGGATTCGTCTTCGGGAGTGACCTCTTTTCTGTCATCAAATCGTTTGTATGCATAAGCGAGAACCCGGAAGGCACGTTTGGAGAACGCTTCATTCTTCTCTTCAAACCGGGTGCGAATCTCAGGAGTCATAGGCTGCACTTCACCGTGGATAAATACATGGCTACAGCGGCTGAACAACACATCCGGGCCGCCTTTGGTCAGCAAAGCAGTCTGCCCCTCGAACGTATGCACCGTGCTCATCAGTTTGCGATCCGAGTCAAAAGGGAGTTCGGCTTCACGCGGAAACTGATCACGAATTTCATTATAATCTTTGTTCACACTGTTGCTGAAGGCAATGAGAGCGACCTCAGTGGGATCACCAAGTTCCTTGCCCTCCTGGTTAATATTCGAATCATTACAGAGTACGGCAATGTGTAACAACCGCCGTTCCTCTTCTGACCATTCGGCAGGGTCATCAGGAAATTCGTCTTTGGTGCCGTGAGGGATGTAATAATCAACAACGGTCATTTTGTTTTGAGTAAGTGTTCCTGTTTTATCCGTACAGATAATGCTTGCCGACCCCAAAGCTTCCACCGCGGGTAATCTGCGGATAATCGCATGTTGCTTGGCCATCTTGCTGGTACCAAGAGACAGTACGATGGTAACGATGGAGGAGAGCGCTTCAGGGATAGCGGCTACCGCAACGGCTACCGCAAACATCAATGCGTTGATAAGCGATGGGCCGATATTTTCGGTGCCTTCCGTCAGCCACACCCGTCCAGCTTCAATGGCAAAAATAAGAATGGACAGGCCAAGGATGAAAAAGCCCAGTTTTTTGCTGAATGATTCCAGCTTGCGCTGCAGTGGTGTTTCCTTGGCTTCCGCATTTTCAATCAACTCCGCAATTTTACCGATTTCGGTTTTCAGTGCCGTACCGGTAATAACGATTGTGCCGCGACCGTACACAACCAGAGAGCCGCTGAACGCCATGTTGCGCCGATCCCCAATCCCGGCTTCTTCATGAATGATATCGGTATGTTTCTCCGCTGCCTCGGATTCCCCGGTCAGCATGCCTTCATTCATTTTCAGACTGCCTGATTCTAGAATACGCCCGTCCGCCGGTACATAATCTCCAGCATCTAACAGAACGATATCTCCGGGAACGAGTTCCCGTGCGGGGAGTGTCTGCTTTTGTCCATCTCGAATGACTTTGGCCTCTGGGGCAGACATTTGCCTGAGAGCATCAAGTGAGCTTTCCGCTTTTTTGGTCTGTACAACGCTAATGATTGCGTTAAGCAGAATGACGAGAAAGATGATCAGGGATTCGATCAGATGCCCAAGCACAACCTGTACAGCGGCTGCGATCAGCAGCACGATGACCATCGGGTCTTTAAAATTTTCCAAGAACAGTTTCCAGATCGGTGTAGCGTCTTTTCCTTTTAACTCGTTATATCCTACAGATTCTAATCTCTTCGCTGCTTCGGATGTGGACAGTCCATTTTCGGAACTCTGTACCTCCTGCAATACTTCCTCTACACTGTGCCTGTAATGTTGCAATTGACCAGCTCCTCGGCATTTGATTTATATGTGTATTACCCGAACAGACAAAAACTAGAATCGCCAAGTGATGTTGTTTTTCAACGTTTTATATGTAGTTTGACGATAGGCTTGGGCAACATCAGCTGTCTATGTCATTATTCATATTTCCAGTGATACTTATGCGTAGCATCTCTGGAATGAAAGTTTTGATTTTACAGAAGGAGCATTTGTTATGTCGTGATGCTGGTAATTGGTTGGATGATAGTCTTAGATAAGTTCAAAAAGGGGGAATATGGGTGTTAGTTTGCAAAACTGTGTGTAATATCACAATTGTGTGCCTCCGGCTCTGTTAGGCTATTTCATAACAAGGAGTTAATTTGGTTTGGAGGGAATTTATATGTTTTGTTATCAATGTGAACAGACGCCGAGCGGTGGATGTAAAGTGATTGGGGTTTGTGGTAAAAATGAAACGATTGCCAGCTTGCAGGATACGATGATCTTTGCCCTGAAAGGGATTGCAGCTTACGCAACACACGCGCGCCAGCTGGGTTATACCGATCCTGAGGTGGATCGGATCACACACGAAGCTTTATATATGACGCTCACCAACTCGAACTTTAATCAGCAGGAACATCTGGAGATGGCGATGAAAGTCGGAAATGCCGCGATTCGAATCATGGATGTACTGGATCGTGCCCATACGGATCGCTTTGGTATCCCGCAGCCAATCACAGTGAGTCAGAACCAGATTGAAGGTCAATGTATCGTTGTAACAGGTCACAATCTGTATGCGCTGGAGGAATTGCTGCGTCAGACAGAAGGTAAAGGGATCAACATCTACACTCACTCCGAAATGCTGCCAGCGCACGGTTATCCGGCATTGAAGAAGTATGCTCACCTCAAAGGAAATATCGGTAAAGCCTGGTACGATCAGCGTAGACTGTTCGAAGAATTCCCGGGTGCCATTCTGGCAACAACCAACTGCGTTATGCCGATCAAAGGCACGTATGCAGATCGTTTCTTCTCCTACGAAGTGGCTGGTCTCGAGGGAGTAGCTAAGATTACAGGAGAGGATTTCTCCCCTCTTATTGAGCGCGCGTTGTCATTACCTGCGGCGAACGTACAATCGGAGCAAGTGTTAACGACAGGTTATCACCATGAGACGGTGATTGGACTTGCACCGGAGATCATCCAAGCGGTCAAAGACGGACATATTCGCCGCTTCTTTGTCATCGCAGGCTGCGATGCACCGGGCAAAGGCGGCAACTACTACCGCGAGCTTGCTACATCCCTGCCGAATGATACCGTCATTCTCACCACCTCTTGCGGCAAATTCCGGTTTAATGATGTGGATTACGGTACCGTTGGGGACACAGGTATTCCGCGGTATATTGACCTCGGACAATGCAACAATTCCGGTTCAACGGTTAAAATTGCGATGGCTTTGGCCGATGCTTTTGGCTGTACGGTGAATGAGCTTCCTGTCAGCATCGTATTGTCGTGGTTTGAGCAAAAAGCGGTAGCTATTCTACTTGGTTTGTTCAGCCTCGGCATTCAGGATATCCGGATTGGACCTAAACCGCCTGAATTTATTTCGGAAGGTGTTCTGGATGTACTTGTGGATCTGTTTGGCTTGAAACTGATCACGACAGCAGAAGAAGATATGAACGCAATGCTGGCGTTATCTTAATTAAACCTAGCTACATGATTAGATGGGATAAAAGAGTCGTGCTTCCTGCACGGCTTTTTTTGACGTTGAGATACAATTCCGTCACAGGATTGCACAGAGGATATGATTCAGGTAGGATGAGTTCAAATAACAGCGAGTATGATCGTGAAAGGATAAGGATATGCCTCAGAACATGGAATGGATCGCTCAGTGGAAGTCAACTAAGGCATTAACCAATACATGGGTATCAGCCGGGGAGCGGCATTACTTTGCCAGTCACAGCTTGATATTTATTATGGATGGTAAAGCGATATGGAATGTAAATGGTCATAGCATTCAAGTCTCTTTTGGAGAGCTGATTGCGCTTGAAGAGAGATCGGTACTGGAGGTCATTGACGGAGGAAATATGGATCTGGCCGGTTGGCATGTGCAGTTCGAAACCTACGCTGTATTGAATGATAAGAGTGAAGTAGAGAAGTTCGGTTGGCATGTACCCTCAGGAGAAAACTATCAGAAGGTGCCGCTGAGAGGAGGAAGTCTGGCGAGTATCATTCAGCACATGAGTAAAGAAAACAACGGTGATCGGAGTGCAGAGTGGGTTGGAAATCAGCATTTGTTATATGAACTGTTAAATAATCTCTATCAGCAAAAGCCAGATAACGAACTGAGGCGGGAAAATGGTATACTTCGCTCCATCCATTATATGCGAGAGCATTATGATCAGGTGATTACACGAGGACAGTTGGCGCAGATTGCCGGCATTACCCCATGGCACTATTCCCGCAAATTCAGTGAACAATATGGTAAGCCGCCACTGGATTATTTGGCTCATTATCGGATCTATCGTGCTCAGGAAGAACTGTTATTAACCTCAGCCACTTCACAGGATATTGCTAAAAAATCCGGGTTTGAGGATGCTCATTATTTCAGCCGCCGCTTCAAACAGCTGACGGGGGTATCACCGAAACAATTCAGACAAACCTTGAAGCAGCGTAGAATGGTGGTACTCTCTCCGATCTGCGCAGAGATGATGATTCATCTGGGTGTCATTCCACATGCTGTTGTGGTAACTCCGATCCTGCTGGCTCCACATCAACGTGAGCAATTTATAGATCATGGCGTGAGGCTGCTTGAAGTTACGCAATATGATGTGGACTTGGAACTTGTTCGACAAGTCGAACCAGAGATCATTATAGGTAACAGTATGACGGAAGAAATCAAAAGGGAACTGCGCACGATTGCACCGCTTTTGACAGGACTTCATCAGAACATAGAGCCTTTGCTCCTTCAATTAGCAGTCTGGTTTCATATGGAAGAGGAAGCTCAAGGACTTCAGTTACAATTGAAACAACAGATCATCGAAGCAAAACAACAGTTACAACCCATCCTTCAAGCAGCCTCAACAGTTATGTTGTTAAGGGTAGAAGCCTTTGGTTATCGTTACTTGGGTGGGCAATCATACGGGATATCACAGTTGTTATATGATCAGCTTGGATTATCACTTCCGCAAGCACTTAATCAAGGTACATCCTGGTTCAATCCTTGCTCGCTTGAACTACTGGTACAAGCTAATCCGGATTATCTGTTTGTCGAGAAACGAATCATGCAGCATTTCAGCGCGGATGAGAATATGAGGAAATTGTTGGAGAGTCCGCAATGGAGTGAACTTCAAGCTGTAAAAAATAATAGAGTATTGTACATAGATACTCAGCTGTGGGTGGATGGTCATGGCATTAGGGGCCAAAATCTGATTCTGAATCAGATGATCAGCAATCTGACAGACGATGCTCCAGAGTGAGCACAATAATCTATCTGAATACGCACGATATGCTATGGATGAAACCCTTCTTATTTGATACTATTTGATAATAATTATCATTATCAATACATATAAGGGGCGAAGCATATCATGTTACGAAGTTTCAGAGGATTCGGAATCATGCTGGTAGTGATCAGTATCTTGCTTGCGGCATGTTCCAGCGGAAGCAAAGAAGAAGCAACAGCGGGAGCATCAGGAACTCAGAATGAGGAAGCAGCAAGTACAACAAAAGCTGAAGCGAGAACCAGTGGGACCAAAGTGGTAAAGGATCAATTTGGAGAGGTGACCATCCCTGCCCATCCTCAAAATCTGGTTGTGTTTGATTCCATCTATGCCGAGTATTTAATTGAGATGGGAGTTACCCCACAGATTGTATTGTATACACCGGAAGTTGAAGCGGAATATCGCCCAGCCTATTTTAAAGAACACGGTGTTCAGACAATAGAAGTAGAACAATATCAATACAATTATGAACAGTTGCTTGCGTTATCACCGGATATGATTCTTGCAGCCGGTGAGGGGATGGAACAGGGCGTATACGATGAATTGTCCAAAATCGCTCCGACTGTGGCACTGGATGCCAATAGTGAAATGGAGCGGGCGATGCCGAAATTAGCGGCCATCTTCGACAAGACTGAGGAATCTGCTAAGGTACTGGCTGAATTTGACGAGAAAGCTGCACAGGCCAAAGATAAGATTGAAACTGCTCTGGGAGACAAGACGGTAATAGTCCTGCGTGTGGAGCACAATCGTTACCGTTTCATGGGTCCCAAAGGGGGAAGCAGCAGTGTCTTTTTCTATGAAACCCTCGGTCTGAATAGTCCGAAGGCTATTAAAGATTCTACAGATTGGTTCAGTCAGTTCTCTCTGGAATTTCTGCCTGAGATGAATCCGGATTATATCTTCTTGGAAGACAGAACCCTCGTTGGATATGACACGAAGAAATCCATGGAAGATCTGAAAGCGAGCCAGGTGTGGGCGAATCTGGATGCTGTGAAGAATGATCGTGTTTTTCCGCTGAAAACCAGTGAATTTGTATCCGGTGTGGGTCCAATAGGTTCGGTTAAATTAATGGACTATGTTGTTGGAAAGTTGGTGCCTTGATGAATACAGAGAAGCAACTGGACATTTATGATATTACGATCGTAGGCGGTGGGCCTGCGGGAATGTACTCTGCATTCTACAGCGGAATGAGAGCCATGCGTACTAAAATCATTGAAGCCAAACAGGAACTGGGCGGATTTATGCGTACTTATCCGGAGAAGTTGATCTGGGATGTCGGGGGGATCGAGCCTGTACGTTGTGAGAAGCTGATTGAATCATTGGAGGTACAAGCGAGAACATTCGACCCTACTATTGTATTCGGTCAACAGATTGATCAGATGCATCGGCGTGAAGATGGTGTATTTGTGTTGACAACCAAGACGGGAGAGCAGCATTACACACGAACCATCCTTTTATGTGCAGGTCGGGGAATGACACAGGTTCAAAAGCTGGACATAGAGGGTTCCAACCGATATGAACTGACCAATCTGCATTACACGGTTACAGATCTTTCCCGTTTTAATGGCAAACGGGTTTTGATCTCCGGAGGTGGTGATTCCGCCATCGACTGGGCCAATGAAATAGCTAAAATTGCGAATGAAGTCATCGTAGTACACCGGCGGCATGAGTTCACCGGACATGAGACACCAGTTGCGCAGATGAAAGCACAGGCTCAGGTTTTAACACCCTATAGGATCTCTCACTTGTATGGTGCAGGTGACCAGATCAACCGTGTTGAACTCGAACATATGGAGACTGGGGAATTGAAGCAACTCGAAATGGATGAAGTAATCGTGAGTCATGGTTATGATCGTGACTTCGGCAATCTCGTACAGTGGGGACTGGAACGGGAAGATTATGGGGTGAGCGTTGATGCGCGCATGCGTACCAGCATTCCAGGTGTGTTCGGAGCCGGTGACTTCATCACTTATGGAAGCAAAGTGCGACTGATCGCAGGAGCCTTCAACGATGCAGTGCTTGCCGTTAACAGTGCCAAGATGTATCTGGAACCTGCTGCATCCGATATGGCAGGTGTGTCTTCTCACAATGCCCGGTTCTTTGAGAAAAACAAAGCTCTTTCCAACAGATAGACAGGCGTATAATTATTTTCCAATGATAACTTATATGTAATTTCATTAAATGTGAATATATGGTGAAATACACCATCGAAATCGTCCGATCTAACTCTTTTTCTTAGAAAGGGAGTTTTCGGATGAAAAAATCGTTATGGATGATCGGCAGTGTGGCACTTGTAATCGTACTTGGAACATATTGGATTGCGAATACGTCAGGACAAAATAAGACCGAACAAGCGGATGCACCGGATATTCGAAAGCTGGTTGAAGATATCAGCACAGGCCGAGAAAAACCGCAGTCTGCTTCGATCAGTGCTACAACGTTAACTGTGAAAGATGCGAGAAACCAGGAAACAGCCTACAACTTGCCGGAAGATGAATTTTTCCTTTCTATTGCTCCTTATGTAGAGCAGACGCATCCTTGTGAGATTCACAGTTTAACGGGCTGTCAAGGAGAGATGGCGAATGAACAATTCAGTGTGACGATTCATGATTCTGAAGGCAATACTCTGATGAAGGATGAAGTGTTAAAGTCCGGTGCCAACGGGTTTATGGATTTCTGGGTGCCACGAGACCGAACATATCTAATCCGGATTGTTCAAGGTGGAAAGGTAGCTGAGATACAGTTGTCTACATACCCAACGGATCAGACCTGTATTACCACAATGCAGTTAATTTAAGCTAAGATCCGTACAAGCAATCATGAAGAATACGGGTAGATGAATAAAAGATGCGATATGGACAAGGAAAGGATGGCCTCAGGGTCATGTCTTTCCTTTTTGTGATGGTAATAAAAAATGTGAAAATTATGAGGCAACGTTGACAAAAAAGAATTCAATGAGTGATAATGATAATTATTATCATATAAATACATACAAATAGAGGAGATAAGGGATATGAAAAAAAGGTTACATGCACTGTTAATCATGATGGCATTTGTTTTAGTGCTGGCAGGATGCGGTAAGGCCGCTACAACGACAGAACCAAGTAAAAATACGGTTACGGGTGGTGCTCCTGCTGAAGAGTCTGCTGGCCCGGTTACCGTGCAGCATAAACGCGGGGAATTGACATTGGACAAGCCCGCTAAACGTGTCGTGACACTGGAGTGGACTTACACAGAGGACGTTGTTGCTTTAGGCGTTCAGCCTGTCGGTAATGCAGATAATGCCAACTATAAAGTGTATGTAACGGGCGAAGCTGCTCTGGATGATAGCGTTACGGATATCGGAACACGCAGTGAGCCAAATATGGAAGCTATTGCAGCACTTAAGCCGGATCTAATCATTGCCAATGCAGACAACAATTCAAACGTTTATGACCAGTTGAAAGCTATTGCTCCAACGCTGGAGTTTGATCCATACGACGGTGACGGGTATAACTATGATAAAATGACGACCATTTTTAATACAATTGCAACAGCTCTGGGTAAAGAAGATAAAGCAAAAGAAGTGCTGAACAACCTGGATCAGCATTATGTGGAAGCCAAAGAAAAGCTGACTGCAGCTGGAAAAGAAAATTTCCACTTTGTACTGACACAGGCATTCACCTATCAAAATGCAGCTTCCCTGCGTATGTTCAGCGACAATTCGGTTGTAGCGGGTACCTTGAACAAAATTGGGATGGTGAATGATTGGCAGCCGGACAAACTTGAAAACTATGGTTTCTCTACGGTAGGTATTGAATCTTTATCCACAGTACAGGACAGCAATTTTATCTATATTACGCAACCAGACGATGACGTCTTTGGTACAGCGATGAAAAACAATTCGGTGTGGAACGGTCTGAACTTTGTGAAGGAAAAGCGTACGTATCAACTGGGAAGTACGACATGGACATTTGGCGGCCCGATTTCTTCCAAAGTACTGGTTGACGGTGTAGTTGAGGCGATTACCAAATGAGTCTGTCTCAACAAGGAATAAAGTCAGCCATGAACTGGCGAATGATAAGCATCTATGGGGGCGGTCTGACCGCCCTTATCGTGCTTTTTTTTGTAAGTTTATGTTATGGGGAAGCAGCTATTTCGTTGCATGACGTTTGGGGCGCGCTTACGAACAGACAGAATACCCTTGAACATAATATGGTACGGGATTTGCGTATGCCGCGTACCGTGATCGGTATTCTTGCAGGAGGTGCACTGGCTGTTGCCGGTGCGCTGTTACAGATTATTACCCGGAACCCGCTTGCAGCCTCGGACACGCTTGGGATTAATGCGGGTGCATATTTTGTCGTGGTGCTCGGCGCCATTCTTTTTCCAGGTGTACTGAGCCAGTCGCCGTTTCTTTTTGCTGCGATGGGCGGCCTGCTTGCAGCATTCGCGGCTTATTTTATGGGCGGCGGGCGTACGTCAACGCCGGTACGACTGGCGTTATCCGGTATGATTGTGTCGATGGTGCTTGGATCGTTTACAAGCGCCTTGCATATTTTTTTCTCGATGGAAACACAAGGTTTATTCCTGTGGGGTTCTGGCACGCTCGTCCAGAATGACTGGACAGGTGTGAGTTATGTCTGGCCTTGGGTTACGGGAATAACGCTACTGGCGCTACTCCTGTCCAAACAGTGGGATATGCTGGAATTGGATGAATCAACCGCATCCTCTTTGGGGCAAAGAGTTGGACTTGCTCGAACAGGCGGACTGATCATTGCCGTTATTTTGGCTGCAGTGATCGTTAGCGTCATTGGACCGATCGGCTTTGTCGGTCTGGTCGCTCCGCATTTGGTTCGCCTAAGCGGAGTTCGCTCTAATCGTCTCCTGATTCCCGGTGTATTCATCTGGGGAGCAGCGTTGCTGGTGGGAGCAGATGTACTTGCCAAAATGATACGCAATTCCAGTATGGAGCTGCCAACGGGTGCTGTTATGGCGATTATTGGTGCGCCTTGGCTGATATGGCTGGTGCTGACGCGTATGAAAGCCGGGAATGGAGCCGGAATGACAACATCCATGAGCACAGGTGGACGTGTGCGCCGATTTGCCTTTATGCCTGTAGCTATTCTTTTTTCCGTCATTACAATGGGGTTGGTGCTGCTCAGTACGATGTTCGGTGGAATGCGTATTCCGTTAGCCGAGTTGTTGCCAAGTTTGTTCCAGTCAGATGGAATGTTCTCGGGAATTGTTCAGCTTCGAATCCCGCGTACTTTGGTGGCTGCTGGAGCAGGGGCGGCCCTCGCGATCAGCGGGGTACTTATCCAGATGGCTGTGCGGAATCCGCTTGCTGATGCATCGATTGTGGGTGTATCCTCCGGCGCGGGGCTTGGTGCTATGATGGTGTTCATCCTATGGCCTGGACTGCCGATGTTCATCTTGCCTATCGCCGCCATCACGGGTGCCGCCATTGCCGCTGCGGTTGTATTTTCACTCTCCTGGAAAAAAGGCTTGAATCCATCTGCGGTTGTATTGCTGGGTATTGCGATGTCAGCTATTGCTGGCGCTGGTATTCAGATTCTGATTGTACGCGGAGCCGTGTATGGCAGCAGTGGTTATATCTGGCTGACGGGTAGCACGTATGCCCGCACTTGGGATCAGGTCAAGGTTATCGGTCTATTCCTGCTCATTCTGGTGCCAGTGGCCTGGTGGCTTGCTCGCAGATTTGAACTGCTTGTCTTTGACGACAACAGTGCTTCCGGACTGGGCCTGAATGTCCGCCGCACTCGCCTGCTGGCGATGGCTGTGGGAGTATTGCTGGCGGCCGGGGCTGTTGCTTGTGTCGGGACGGTTGGATTTATCGGTCTGATTGCACCACATATGGTTCGTCTGCTGACGGGACACAAACTGAGACAGTCCATGTTTCTGTCCGCGCTGGCCGGAGCCGTTATGCTGGTGCTCGCAGATACGATTGGCAGAACGGTGATGGCTCCAACCGAAATTCCGTCAGGTATTCTCATTGCAATCATCGGTACACCGTACTTCCTGTATCTGATGTACCGTTCGAATTGGCGCAAAGCGATGAAGTGAAAATGGAAGCAACAAAAAGCACCAAACCCTGATGAGACGGGTTTGGTGCTTTTTAATTTGGTCTACATTTGTATTACAAGTGTACTACATCCTGTCAGACTATTTTTCAGGAACGAGCATACCGCTCGCTTCAACATAGTGAAGGGCTTGTTGCAGTTGCTCTAGGTCCTGTACCAGCGCAAATCGGACGTATCCTTCACCTGAAGGCCCGAAGGCACTGCCAGGTGTCACAATGACACCTGCCTGGGTAACGAGATCCGTGGCAAATTGCTCTGATGTGTTGTAGTGCGCGGGAATCCGTGTCCAGATGAACATCGTAGCTTCCGGTTTACTGATCGGCCATCCCAGTTTGGCGAAACCTTCACACAGCATATCCCGTCGTTCTTCATAGATGGATCTTACCCGCTCCACATCCCTTTGGTCACCTGTAATGGCGGCAATTGCTGCCTTCTGGATGGGGATAAACATGCCGTAATCCATATTGGATTTCAGCTTTTTCAGCATCGAGACAATCGCCTTGTTTCCCATACAAAAACCGATTCGTGCTCCAGCCAGTCCGTACGTTTTGGACAGGGAGTTGAATTCAATTCCCACATCCATGGCACCCGGATAAGCCAGAAAGCTACCGCATGTTTTTTGGTCAAACACTAGCTCGCTATAGGCATTATCATGCAGCACGATAATATCGTATGTTTTGGCAAAAGTGATCAAATCCTCATAAAAGGAGTCTGGGGCCATCGCTGTTGTTGGATTGTTCGGATACGATACAATCATGAATTTAGCTCGTTCGGCCACGGATTCCGGGATGTCTTGCAATTGGAGGATATAGTTATGTTCCTCTTTTTGCGGCATGTAATATAGCTCAGCTCCGGCCAGAAGAGGCCCATCTGCAAACACTGGATAACAGGGGTCGGGCACAAGAACTAGATCACCTTCATCTACAATCGAGAGGGAGATGTGTGCAAGTCCTTCCTGCGAACCGAGCAGCGAGCAGATTTCTGTTTGTGGGTCCAGTTCGACTTCATACCGCTGCTTGTACCAGTCACTTGCCGCCTGAAGCAGTTCCTTCTGATCGTTAACCGCATAGATGTAGTTGGCCGGATCAGCAGTCGCTTCACTGAGTGCCTTCATAATGTGCGGGGCCGGCGGGATGTTTGGTGTTCCGACGCTAAGATCGATGACGGGCTGTCCGTTCTCCAGCCGGCGACGCTTGATATCTAGCAATTTGGTGAAGATGCCTTCACTAAAGTGATCCATTCGTTTTGCAAATCTCATGATAAGTCCATCAGCCTCCAGTGCTCTTCGTGCGCATATGCTTTAATAATAAATGCATCGCGGACATAAGAGAAGAGCAGGAGAACAGTAGATCAGTAGTCCTTATTCCACCTTGAAATGGCTTAGTTCATCCTGCAGTTTGGTCGAAAGTTGATTCAACTGATTCGACAGATCCGCCACTTGTTGAATATTTTCCAGTTGTTCCTGCGTACTCGCGCTCACTTCTTCCGTGGAGGCAGAGTTCTCTTCCGTGGTAGAGGAGATAATCTCCAGCGCTTGGAATATTTCATCTTTGTGTTGATGTACATTAGCAGTGTTGTTGGTGATCTGCGCCATGCGCAGTTTCAATTCTTCCAAGTCTTTATTGATGCTGTAAAATACTTGTTTGGTGTCTTCTACAGACTTGGTATTCTCTTCCGCAATCTTCATACCTCGCATGGTGTGTTCAACCGACAAAGAAGTTTTCTCTTCAATGACACTTACTTTTTTGTTGATTTCCTCTGTAGCTAGAGCGGTTTGTTCCGCAAGCTTGCGTACTTCTTCTGCAACGACAGCGAATCCTCTGCCATGTTCTCCGGCACGCGCAGCTTCAATGGAAGCATTAAGAGCCAGCAGGTTCGTTTGAGAAGCAATTTGTTTCACCGTATCCACAAAACTTGATATTTCATTCCGGCTCAGATCGATCTCTTGAATAATAGAGGAGATGGATTGGGTAGAGTTATGGTTCTCCAACGACCATTTGGATAATTGCTCCACAACCGCGAGTCCTTGACCACTTTGATCAACAGATGTCTGCACCATAGATCCCATGGCTCGTGCATCTGATGCAATCTCATCAATTTGGTTTGATAACGAGCCAGTTTTACGTAAAATGTTTTCCGTTTCGATTGACTGATAATTAGTTGCATTTGCAATCTCATTGATCGCCGTAGATGTATCATTCATCGTTAAAGCTGTTCTTGAGGATATCGATTGCAGGTCATTGGATGAATGATTCAGCACTTGAGCTGAATTACCAACGATTTGTAGCATGCCTTGAATTTTCTGCACCATGGAATTCAGGCCAGTGGCAATCTGTCCAATTTCATTATTGGATTCGATATCCAGTTTAACTGTCAGATCACCTTGCTCAATCTGCTTGATTTTACCCAATAGCTGCGGTATGGTGCGCAATAGACGACGCAGAGTAATGTAGCTGATAATGACCAGAAGAATTGCAGCTGCAGCAAACCCGCCAAGTGTAATCCAGGTGAATGTTCTGAGCTCTTCTAGAACTTCCTTCTCTGTAATCGTCAGACCTACGGACCATCCGGTGTCTTTGCTGGTTGCATACCCGATGTAACGACGTTCCCCATTGTCGTTTATAAGCTGGATGCCAGATTCACCAGCCATCATTTTTTTACCAACCTCACCCATGTCACCAGTGGTCTTCAGGATGTTTTCCTTCAACACTTTACTCTCATCTGGATGATACAGAATATCCCCATTCTTGGATAACAAAATGGAATAACCTGTCTCCCCCAGCGAGTAGCTCTTCATAATACTCGGGATATTACTAAACAGAATATCTGCTGCGGCAAAGCCAATCATGTTGTTGTTATCATCCTTGATTGGATAAAAAATACCCATGAGTACTTTGCCTGCCGAGATGTCAATGTACGGATCGGAGAAATAAAGCCCGTCAGCGTCTTTTACCGGCTGGTAGTAAGGACGTACCTGAATATCGAAATCCGGTGCAGAAACAACTCCGTCATTTTGCAGCCAGAAGCCTTTACCATCCATGCCGGCAATCCAGGCATCGTTGAATGAAGGTTCTGCTTCCACAATCTTAGCCAGTGTTTCCCTTGTTTCTGCAGCATAAGTAGAAGTGGCTGCTTCTGATGCTGATTTCGTTGTTTCTATGTATTCCTTGAATAATTTGTTAGTGGACATTTGTTTAACCAGTGAGCCTTTTTCTTTAAATAGTGCGTCGAACTCACTGACAATGGCTTGTGTTTTGGTCTGGAGCATGGATTCCTGCTGTTTAACCAGAATGTTTCTTGTGCTTGTGAACATGAATGTTCCCAGTACAGCGAATACGACAACAATGATAACGAGCAGTACAGCAGCCAAAGTGTTGGCCATACTGGAAGTGCGTGCTCCTCTGTTCCCCCGCTTTTTAAAAATGTTTAACATGTTCCATCTCCCCAGGTTTTTAATACGAAGTTCAAAACTTCTGAGTTATATGTCGGCATATAATATAGATTTGTGTATATTTTTGTCGAATTAAAAAAGAATTAAGAAAACTCCAGGTCACAGATGAGAGATTGGTTTGGTATAATATGTTTATAAATGTTTGTAATCTAATGACATTCTTAATCGTCGGCATTAGGTTGAATGAAAATGCATGATGTGAACTGGACGGAACAGGACAGGGGGAAGGGTAATGACTCAATTTTGGCATGCTTCCATACAGGGGATGCCCTGGAATGAAGAAAAAATGAACCAGGCGGTGCAGCATTTGCGCCGCAGGGCAACAGTTCATTTTCGGGTTGGCGTGGATACGTATGAGGATTTGACCGAATTGGATATGAATGTTTTCACAGTCAGGCCTGATCTGATTCTTCACATATCGAATGCCGATCTCAAAGCGAAATATACATCCATTTTTCTCGGACGATTAGCACAGTTGAAACATGTATTTGCCTTACAGCTAGATTGTTCGCAGGTGCAGGATTTGACGATTCTGGGAGCATTGAAGCAACTCGTCTTCCTTAGAGTGAATTCAGCCGCAAAAGCAACGGATCTGAGTTTTATTGAATACTACAGAGATTTAACCTATCTTGAACTCCATGGAAAATTCAAAAACTTGATCTCCATAGAAAAATGTAAAAGTCTGGAGACCCTTACCCTGAACTGTTTGGTAGATGATCTTGAGTTGTTAACAGAACTACCAAACCTCCAGTATCTGTCCCTTGATCAGTGTGAGTTAAAAGGCGAGCTGGATGTACTCGCCCAGACAACCATTCGGATGCTCAAGCTTAGCTCGGTGCGAAAACTGATGAGTATCAAGGGACTGGAGCAGATGCAGGGGCTTGAGTATCTGCATGTTTCCTTGCCCAAGCTGGAACAATGTTGTGATTTTTCGCAGATGCCTCGGCTCAGACAACTTGAACTGGTTTATATGAAATCACTTCAAGATATGGAGGGTTTATGGACGGCTAGCGCACTGGAAGTCTTGGAGCTGAAAGAGATCAACACGGCCCTCAAAGCAACATCTTTTGTTAAAATGGCAGAGCTTGAGCAGCTTAGACAGGTGGATTTTCGTTTTATTGATTTTAATAAAGGGCGCATTGCAGCTATGCGGGAACAGCTCATCCAACAGGGGAAGTCACATGTCATCTATGAACATATTCCTGAACAACAACGAGTACAGTCGATGGCGATTGAGCATATATCCCGATATTTAACGTAAAGATACAGCAACCAGATTCGATAGAATCAGCGCTTTCTATTACGCTATCACGTATTCATATCGGTAAGAGCGGGAACGTTAATTTCTTTCACACAAGCCGCTTTGGACAGGCTGACGATACACCGGACGATGGATACCATATCTTGAACAGGAATGCGGGTTCCGTCATACTCTGACAGCGCGCGTTCTATTCCTTCTTCGTACGGGATCTCTGCTGCCAGTTCTCCCGGATTAATACAAGTTACCGCAATGCGATCCCGCCGAGTATGTTCTCTCAACGCCTCTGTAATTCCACGGATCGCAAACTTGGAGGCAACAAAAGAAACCTGAGTGCTGCCCGCATTGTTTAACCCGGCCGTGGAGCCGATGAGAATGATCTTTCCTGCTTCAGACTTGCGAAGCTGAGGCAGTAGAGCTTGAATGCATACAATTGTGGACGTTATATTCACATGGATCAGCTCTTGAATATCGGAAGGCTTATCCTGATCAAAGGTGTAGTGTTCCTCAAATCCTTCCTTTTCCCAAATACCTACGTTATATATAAGCACATCCAACGTTTCGTTACGCAGCTGTTCCGCAATCTGTTTAGCGCTCTGAAGCTCAGAGAGATCCGCCTGAATCCATATTCGCTGTACATCATCTTCCAGTTGCAGACTCTCTGGTTTGCTGCGGGATACAACCCAGACTTTATCTCCTGCCTGTGGTACACCTCTGACAAATGCGTCGCCCAATCCTTTACTGGCACCAAACACAATATAGTTCTTCATTCAAAAAAACCTCCTCGCGACACAGATTGGATTAACTCAAGTGTCTTGATATCTCGGTAAATGAGTTATGATAAATGAGTTTCGTAAATAACTAATCCAATCTACATCCGATTATTAATTATAATAATTATATTTTACTATACAGGTAGTATATAGAGGATGAAGGTTGAATGAGGGATGTTTCATACTTCTGGCTCACTTTGCTCATGTGAAGAGGGAAGAGTGAGAGGGAACTGTGGAATACTTAATCATTATTGTCATCGGACAGCAGGACAATTTCTTCGCCGCGTTGCTGCCTGAGCGCAATGTTATCTCTTCCCCAAGTACACATCACATCTACGATTGTATTGGCTGTTACGCCATATGCTGTAAGACTATACTCGACCTTGGGCGGCATTTGCTGATAAACATGTCTTGTGACCAAGCCGTCACGTTCCAGTTCACGTAATTGTTGAATCAGTACTTTTTGTGATATGCCGGGCATGCTGCGCTCCAATTCTCCGGTTCTTTTGACACCCGACATTAATAAACAGATGATGATTGCTTTCCACTTGCCGCCAATGATTTCGAGCGTAGCTTCAATGCCCAAACGGTATTGTTTCATATATGTCACCTCCGTTTATATTTACGTTTTCACAGGGATAACTATTTATTTTCTCATAACTGTAAAGCCGAAGTCCATACACACCTTGAGGTAAGAATCTTACTTCATTGTGTGTATTTTCTTTTGGTCTGACGTGGCGGATAATGATCCGTAATCAAGAAATGAAATTTCAATCTGTTTTGGAGAGAGGAATGAATGGAATGAAAACACTCGTTATTTTGGCACATCCGAATATGACAACTTCAAGAGTAAATCGCCGCTGGAAAATGGAGCTGGAGAAGCACGCAGAGCATGTACATATTCACGAATTATACCAAGCCTATCCGGACTGGAATATCGATGTGATTCGTGAGCAGGAGTTGCTGGAGGCACATGATCATATTATTTTGCAGTTTCCGTTCTATTGGTACAGTTACCCGCCGCTGCTCAAAAAATGGCTGGATGATGTGTTCACTCACGGATGGGCTTACGGATCAGAGGGGAATCGATTGCACGGAAAGCAGATGGGGCTGGCAATGACAATCGGGGATAAGCAGGAGAATTACGGAAAAGGACGGCCTGTAGGTTTTAGTGTCGAAGAGCTGATCGCACCATTCCAAGCGAGCGTGAATCATGTGGGCGTTACGGCATTGCCGCATTATGCTGTTTTTGGTGCCTCATTTCAGGCAAGTGATGAAGAGATTGATCAAAGTGCTAAAGCGTATATTCAATATATCCAAGCTTTCAAGTGAGATGTTTTTCAAAAAAATGAAAATGACCTGGCTCCGCACATAGCGGAGTTCCAGGCCATAGTTTAACTCGAAGTACGGAGTGCTAACTGGTAAGCTCACCATTACTATAATCGCGTTTACTCCACACGGAAGAAATCAAAATCAGTATATCCTCCGGCAGATTTGGTTGCGTAGTTGAACAACGCAAAGCGATAACCCATGAAGTGTGGCAACGTATACGACATTTGCAGTGTATTGCCAATCGTTGTCCAGTTCGTTCCATTTAGACTATAGGCAAAATAAGCTTTATCCGTTCGGTTTGTGAAGTCACAAATGACCCGCAGATAAATTTTGTTCTGATTCAGGGGTACATTTGCAACTTCGGTCATCGTACCGGAACTGGCATTGGTCATTACAATAGACTTGGTATTGCCCGTCATCTTGACACCAACAAAGCCATATTTGGCCTGAAAAGCAGCCAGACCGGCATAATCACCATCCTTCATGCCTGCCGTTTCCAAAGCGGTAATGCCTGTACTTTTTGGCCCGAACGTACGTTGTGTCAGTGTATTACGGGCTTCGAGCAGATTTTTGCTGAGTTTGCCTGTGGTTAACCGCATGAAGCCGGGACGCTGGTTCAAGGACCAGTTTGCCGGATCAGGATTATGATTCCATTGCCAGAACTTCGAGAGACTTAATGTACCCGAAGCTGCATTAAACTCATCTGAGCCGAAGATTTTGGCAGGCGCCTGTCCTTCAACAGGCATATTCATTGTCAGAGGCACTTTGCCGTTGACCCCGAATACAGGCCAGTTATCGGACCATGTGACTGGAACAAGGTACGGGATACGTCCAACAGCACCGTTATCACGGAACAGCAAGCCGTACCATGAACCTGAAGCGGTATCCACGATACCGCCTTGTGCGATGCCGGAATCTCTTAATACCACTTTGCCAGTGTATTGCCCTGTCAATGAATTTGCGCGATAGGCAAGCTGGATTCGTCCATCCCCTGAGGGCCAGGCGATCAGAAATACGTAATACATGCCATTGATTTTCTGAATGTGTGCCCCTTCTGCCTTTACAATCATATTGGAGCCAGCAATATTGCTTGCATTGGAGATCAGCACCTGATTCAAACCGCCGGACTTCACAGCCTTGGCATCAGGTGTCAACTCGACGATGCTGATGTTATCGCTACCATGTACAAGAAATGTGCGGTTCCCGTCGAAGAGAAGGGATGGATCATGATAATAGCTGTTCAAGGTATATGGCGTCCACGGCCCGTTCTCGATGTTGTTGGTCTGATAGATGTATGTTTTTCCCGTTGAAAGTGAGCCAAAGGCGACATAATAGGTGCCATTGTTGTAGCGGAGACTGCTGGCCCAAGAACCGCGACCATATTCGTTCTGGCCATTATTCAGATTCTGGACATCACCGTTGCCAAGTGTGTTATATACATAGTTCACAATGCTCCAGTTGACCAGATCGGTTGACTTCATGACAGGAACGCCTGGGTTCATATGCATGGTTGTACTGGTCATGTAAAAGGTATTGCCCACTCGAATGACATCACTGTCCGGCACATCTGCATAAATGACCGGGTTGTTAAAGGTTGCCGCAGAGACAGTCTGATGACCCGATGGTAGTGATGTTAACAGCAAAGGAAGTGTAAGCAGGAGCAAACCGATTTTTTTCCACATAACTATCCTCCTGAAATATCAGAAATCACAGATCTTTATAAATTATTACGAAATTTCAAGATAATCGATGTAAGCATCCCAGGTACCATTATCCGTTGTTACAACCAGTTTGATTTCCTGATTACCTGTGGCGTGTGTGATATTTGGCAAGGTTTGCACCGTTGGTTGGGTTCCGGTAAAAAAGAATGAACCGGCAGTTACCCCACCAATCACCAGATCGACACGGGCAGTACTATTGTTGTTAGAAGCACCCCGAAGAGAGAACTGATGTGTGGGGTTAGCAAAGAATTGATTGTAACCCGCAAAATCATTGTTCGCATAGAGCGCCACGCCGTTAAAAGGAGAACTGATCAGCCCGGCATATTGCCCGCCAAGGGTCATGCTTTCCGTTTCAACTCGAGTAACGTTTGGATTGGGATTCGGGTTCGGATTTGGGTTTGGATTACCTCCAGAACCGGAGGTGAACTGCCAATAATCCAGATTGAACAGATTTCCGTTACCTGAGCCTGTAAACACCAGATACAGATGATGACGTCCCGTTGTATTGGTGATATTGGTTTCGAGCTCACGCCAGTTCTGCATGCCACCCGTTGAAGTGACGTTAAGTGTGCCGATTAGCGTACCTGTCGGACTACCAAGGCGGAGTTCAATGTTACCATTTCCAGTAGAAGCCACGTTTGCCTTGAATTTTGAAGCACCCGTTGAACCGAAATCCACATTGCTTACAGCAACCCAGTCGCCATTATTGATATTTGTCACATTTTGGTTGGCTGTTGGTCCACCGCTTGCTTGAGTCGGTTGTGTATTAATACCAGCTTGCCAAGCAATCGTCTCGGCTTCCACTCTGTTATACGGATTAAGGTTAGCTGTTTGAGACACACCGGTCATGTTACCCTGTACTTCCTGAATCGATCCGTCTGCATTATGCGTCAGCCTGTTGATGTGGGTGGAACGATATCCCTTGCCATCCCCGAGGAAGGCTTTGCTTACTGTTTGTGCATGATACGCGACATACCATTGGTTATTGAACTGGAACACGGCATGGTGGTTGTTGCCACCTACACCGAAGAATGTACCCGGATTTTTGAGGAAGTGTCCTTTGTATGTGAAAGGCCCCATTGGGCTGTCACTCACCATATATCCGATTTCACCTTTCGGGTAGGCTGCCGGATGGTTTCCTGCGAAGTTGATGCAATACGAGTAGTAATATTTGCCGTTGTACTTATGGATACCTGAATCTTCAAACATATAAGGTGCATCAATAGTCGTAGCGCTGCCAACCACACTGGTCATATCGGCGCCAAGACGAATAACACGTGCTGTTTTTGGATTCGCAATGGAAGCTGCATTAGTATCGTTCGGAATACCGCCACCAGCATACAGATAAGCGGAGCCATCGTCATCGACAAGCACAGCCGGGTCAAAGAGCCAAGTCACGCCCGACATCCCAGGAGTTCCATGGGTAACAAGTGCCCGTCCGATTGGATCAGACCATGGGCCAATAGGGGAATCCGCTGTCAGAACACCGATTCCTGCACCGGAGTTGGCGAAATACAGGAAAAACTTATCTTTGCCTGCAATTGTTTTCTTGGCCATTGCTGGCGCCCAGGACTGGCTTGCCCATCTGGCAATGCCTTGTCCATTGTTAGCATTGTTTGCACCGGCTACCGGAATATAGCCGTGGTCAGTCCAGTTTACCATGTCAGCCGAGGAGATTACGCTGATTCTTCCGATGGTGCCGTAGTTATTTTCGCGGACAGAGCCATCATTGTTGTAGAGGAAGGTATCACCTGTCATGTAGACGTAGACCCGATTGTTATGGACAAGCACGTAAGGGTCAGCGCCCAATTTGTGATCAACAAGCGGATTGGCATTCACAGGTGTTTTGGCAACAGCATTATTCGCTGCATGGCTGGACTCGGCAGGTAGAATGGAAAAAACCAGAATTAGTGACATCAGCAGGGCTATTGGTTTACGAATCATACGTTCGCCTCCATTGGATTGGTGTGTAATCGAATTAACATGAATGGTTGAACCCGAGAAGTTTGGATGAGAAAGCAGAGATGAGAAATGAAGTATGAAGCATGAAAATGAAGAATTTAAAGTTCTTTATGACACCTCCCTTCAGAGAAGAAATAATTGTCTGTTCATGATGAGGAATATATGGCTTAAACCATACAACATGCAGATTGTGTACCTGTTTACTGATGCACGTTGATAGTCATCACCCGAGGATGGGTATGGAGATACTTTGGCGAGAAAACAAATATAAATTGCCCGGTTGTTCTTTGTAATCGCTTTCAATAGAATGGTTTTAGAAGAGAATGGGATGAATAATTGGGATTTTTTACAATGTAATTATTTTTCATTTTTGTTTTAAATTGTTTGTATATTTGACGATATCATATCACATTTCAGCGACAATACAATCACTTTCTATCAAAAATTGTAAAAAAAGGTTGGGTGGCACGTTAATTACTTCATATGCAGCACAAAAAGGGGGAAATCTTCGCGCAGCTTGGTAATACGTCTGGTCAGGTTATAGATACACAGAAGTATATTCCGAGGTAAGAACGATCAAGTTGATAAGAAATAAGATGTTCCAAGTGATGGCCGTGTCCTCTTCATTGATAGAGGAACGGTCATTTTGTCTTTGCTTCAGGTTAAACCTATTTTCAAGGCTTTTTGGCTGAAACTCTAAGCGCAGATGGTAGTTGTTGATCGATAATGGTGAACTGTCCCCTGTCTTATGTCCACACCTCTGGATGAGTAGCCGAATATTACTATTATGTGATGCAGGAAACCAAATATTGCTAGAGTGAGAGGTTCACAAAAAGGTGGGATGGGATAAATGGCTATATTATCAACTGGGCCTATCGAGAATAATGCCGTTTCCGGTGTTAGAGCAACGCAACAGGTGACGATTAGATTGGTAAGTCGAGCTTCTGTGGATGCGGTAACGGTATCTATTCAGGGATATGTCCTAAGTACAACAAGAACGCTGTATGTGAGTGAACTGATTAGTATCGCACCTAATGAAGAAGTGACCCGTAATTATTTTGCCAATTTGGATGCTTTTGAGTTTGTTTTTGAAACAAGTGAGGAAAGTGTGGGAGAAGTCGGGATTTCAGTGTGGGGCAAACAGGCGTCAGGACAATTGGTAGATGCACACCGGGTAGTGGAGCACGAAAAAACAGTTAAGAACATCTAACAAATAAGACTTTTTTCGAAAGAAGGGAATATAGCGATGAGCTTTTTATCGACAGGGCCGATTGAAAATAATGCAGTTAGTGGTGTAAGACCGACGCAAACTTTAACAGTCAAAATTGATAATCGCAGTGATGTTACCGTCTCAACTGTACAAATACAAGGCTATTACATGAGTGCTGGGTTGAGAGTTCTGTATGTTAGTGAATCTTTCGACATTGCACCCAATCAAGTGATCACTAACAACTACTTTGCCAATTTGGATGCGTTCGAGTTTATTTTCACTACATCAGAGACGATTAATGATCCTGTTCAAGTGTCTGTATGGGGGAAAAGTAGCACAGGCTCTCTGGTAACAGCACATCGTTTAGTTTCTTCTGAATTGCTGGGTGAGATCCCGAGTATCACTGGAGCTACAGGCGCAACAGGCGCAACAGGTCCTGCAGGAGCAACAGGTGGGACAACAGGAACAACGGGTGCGACCGGAGCAACCGGCGTGGCGGGAACAACGGGTGCGACTGGAGCAACCGGCGTGGCGGGAACAACGGGCGTGGCCGGAGCAACCGGCGTGGCGGGAACAACGGGTGCGACTGGAGCAACCGGCGTGGCGGGAACAACGGGCGTGACCGGAGCAACCGGCGTGGCGGGAACAACGGGTGCGACTGGAGCAACCGGCGTGGCGGGAACAACGGGCGTGACCGGAGCAACCGGCGTGGCGGGAACAACGGGTGCGACTGGAGCAACCGGAGTAGCTGGAACAACGGGCGTGACTGGAGCAACCGGCGTGGCGGGAACAACGGGTGCGACTGGAGCAACCGGCGTGGCGGGAACAACGGGCGTGACTGGAACAACGGGCGTGACTGGAGCAACGGGCGTGGCGGGAACAACGGGCGTGACTGGAGCAACGGGCGTGACTGGAGCAACCGGCGTGGCGGGAACAACGGGCGTGACTGGAGCAACGGGCGTGACTGGAGCAACGGGCGTGGCGGGAACAACGGGCGTGACTGGAGCAACCGGCGTGGCGGGAACAACGGGCGTGACTGGAGCAACGGGCGTGGCGGGAACAACGGGCGTGACTGGAGCAACGGGCGTGGCGGGAACAACCGGCGTGACTGGAGCAACCGGAGTGGCCGGAGCAACCGGCGTGACTGGAGCAACCGGAGTGGCGGGAACAACCGGGGCAACAGGTTCTGGAGCAATCGTCCCTTATGCATCAGGCCTTCCAGCATCATTAACTACCGTTTTAGGTGGACTTTTGAATACCTCCAGCTTGGTCGGTTTTGGCAACAGTGCAACAGGAGTAACGGTTAACGGAGGAATTATTGATCTCACAGGTGCTGCAGGCACGTTGCTTAACTTTGCTTTCTCGGCATCTCGTGCAGGGACGATTACTTCGCTGGCAGCTTATTTCAGTACGACAGCTGGACTTAGCTTGGTCGGATCTACAGTAACCATAACCGCACAATTATTTCGTTCTGCTACACCTAATAACACCTTTACAGCTGTACCGGGTGCAGTGGTAACCTTATCTCCTCCATTGACTGGCGTTTTGTCATTAGGCACAATCTCTAGTGGGTTGACCACAGGTCTGAGTATTCCAGTAGCCGCTGGTGACCGTCTGCTTATGGTCTTCTCCGCATCAGTGACGGCTGGAATTGATGTGGCTTCAACCATTGCAGGATATGCAAGTGGTGGTCTTACCATCACTTAGTGGAATTTAATAATATATCAATTTCAAAACACAGAAAAGAACCTCTTGCCATGTTGGCGAGAGGTTCTTTTATCTAAAGTGACTTATGCTTATGCTCACTTCATTTACATATGGGTCTGTAGTTATTTTGTGACGGAGATTTCCGAAGGAGTGCGGGAGGTTGATTTGAAGGACAAGTGATAACGGAGAGTGTGCCAGATGTAGAGTGAAATGATTGTTCTATTTATGAATCCAATTTACAATAGAAAATGTAGGAAAAATACATATTTTAGGGAGACGAAAATGAGAAGGAAATGGTTGATTGCGTTGTTAAGTGTAACCATGTTGTTTGGCGTTGTGCCTGCATACGGTGCGGAAGATTCAGGAGAATCTCAATCTCTAGTATGGGAGGGTTATATTCCCAATACCTCAGGGAGTGAAATTTTTTTTACAACATCTACAAGCAGCGAAAGCAAAGTAATATTTAATTCTCCAACGGAAATTCGAACTTCGAAATTGGTGGGGGAGTGGGTGTACTTTTTGCTATTGGACGGGACTTCCGAGTCATTTGCTCACATTGTTAAAATCAAAAAGGATGGCTCAGCGTTCACTTATGTAAGTAAGGATGCAGATTATCTCCATTTTCAGATTGCAGGAGATACGATTTATTTTTTGAAAAGGAAAAAAGGTATGGATGTTGATGCGCCTATGTCCTTTGGCTCAATGAAAATGGATGGAACAGATGAAAAGATTATTCGGCCTAATTCTACTTTTAATGTAGTCGGAGCGCCTTTTAAGATTTATAAAGGACACGTATATTATGTTGACCGTAATAATGGAAAATTATATCGTATGAAGTTAGACGGTACAGGGACTAAGGTTATTTCCTCGCAAAAGATAGATAGCTATGAGATTTTTAATAACATGCTGTTTTTTGAGGAGGATGGGCCAAATAATTCCAAAGGTATATTAGTAGATTTGAATAGTCAGAAGAGAAAAACATTTAACACTATTAATGGTATTCAACCTCTAGGATATGATAATAATCGGTTGTATTATTTAACTTGGGGTGATACTGGACAAGTTATATACGTATTTGATGGATATACAGGTAAAAAAAATAAGCTACTATATTTACCTTTTTATGATTTCTTTTCGGGTAAAGTGGGGAAGGAGTTTGTATTCAAATCCAGTTCTAAAGGAATCGTGTATAAGGTGGGGTACGATGGCACAGTAAAAAAAATAAATATTAGCCGCAAATAATAGAATAAATTAATCTTTGAGATGTCCTAGAAATCGTGCTTAACTTTGCTTTCTCGTCATCGTTTGCTAAAACAATTACTTCGCTTATGGCTTATTTCAGTGAAACAGCTGGACTTAGTATGGTTGGATTTATAATAAAGATGTGACAGTTTGTCATATACCACAAATGGGAACAGGGATCTCTTGCCGATTATGGCTTGAGGTCCCTGCTTATGTGTAAGTATATTAACGGACATATTGTCATTCGATCAGAAGGTTAAATTCACAGACAGAGTATTCTGAGTTTTACGTCTAGTTTGTTAGACTTGTCACGACGAATTCAAGCTGGTTTCCAGTAAATAAATCAACGGTACAGTTTCAATTCGGCAATAGACCACCACCACTCGGCAGTACCCGCAGTCAAAGCAATTTTGACATATCGTGCCTGCTGGTTCGTGAACATCACGGAGATTACAGGATCGGTTCCCGCAGCATCTGAAACTGAATTCCATTGTTCGCCATCCGTTGAAGTGACGATTTTAAAACTGCGGGCATAGTCATTGGTACTGCTGCCTGAGTCCATAGTTAACCGGCTGAAATTCTGGATGCTTCCCAGATCGATCTGAATCCACTGGTCTGTTTGTTGTCCAGATGCAGTGGTCCAGCGTGAGTTCAGATCATCATCCAGCAGTGCGCTAACGTCTTCAGACGTGGAAGCTGTAACTGTCCATGATGTCCGATCCAGTTCGGTAGGTAGCAGCTCATCCAGTTCCCCGGGTTTCCATGGTGTCTGATCGGCGGTATAAACCGCGATTTCAGCTACAGACCACCAGTGAGAATCCGTTCCAGTCTGAACTATTTTGATATAGCGCGCCTCATGGGGAGCGAAAGCAATAGAGAGCACGGCATTTTTCCCTTCACCCGTTACCACTGCTTTACCCCAATCCATGCCATCCAGAGAGGTGTAGATTTCATAACCACGAGCATAATCCTCACTGCTATGAGCACTATCCAGTACAATCCGGTTCACCGTCTGCAAATCGCCCAGATCCAGCTGAAGCCACTCACCGCCTGTTTGAGTCTGGCCAGAACTCCAGCGTGTTTGGTCCGAGCCGTCCAGTACCGATGCAACGTTCTCACCGGAAGAAGCTGTGACGGACCATACATCTGGAAGCAAACGTTTTTGTTTTCCTGTTCCATAGTGATGAACGAACAACTCAGAGACCGACCACCATTGGTCGGATTCACCCGTCTGTACGATCTTCACATAACGGGCCTGCTGCTCAGGGAAGGTGATGGAGAGACGTCCTGATACGCCTTCGCCGCCAGCAATAGATGTTCCCCAGTTTTGCCCGTCATCGGAAACGAAGATACGATATTGCCGCGGATAGTCATTCTTCGCGTTCCCTGGGTCTAACTCTATCGCGTCAAAAACACTCAATTGTCCAAGATCAATCGTGATCCACTGTCCGTCCGTTTGCTTTCGACCGTTCGTCCATAACGTCTCTTGTTTTCCATCCAGCATGTGAGCTGTGACATCCGTTCCTTGTGTGGATGAAGCCGTCACGATCCAGGTTGACCGATCGGGCAACGGGGCTGGTTTTGGATGTTCAGGTGTTTGAGCCAATTTTCCAAATCGGGCAAGCTTGAGTTCCGAGATGGACCACCAACTATCTGCGGGAGCAGTTAAACCAATTTTGATATAACGTGCAGTCTGCATTCCCAAATCGACGGACAGGCTCGGTGATGTCCCTGTTCCTTGTGCAACCGGCTTGCTCCAGTTTTCATCGTCTTTCGAAACGTAAACTTCATACCCGTGAGCATAATCTCCCCCGTTGTTGCCGGAGTTCATGAAAAGTGTATCCATGATCTGTTCATTGCCCAGATCAATATGAAGCCAATCTCCAGGCTGTTGCGTTTGTCCAGATGACCAACGGGTAGCTAAATCTCCGTCAATCAAGCGTTCCACTGCTTCCGAACTGGAGGAGGCGGTAATCGTCCATTTGCTGCGATCCAGATAGGTGACGCCTTGTGAATCATCTGGCTGTTTGACTACCGTATGCTCCAATGGATTGACCTTCACTTGAGCCTTTGCATAGACGGTAGCTGAACCCAAAACTCCACTCGCATTATAAAAGCGAACCGTTTTGGTGGTGTCGGATGGATTCCAGATTTGCGCCGTGTAAACGCCGTCCTTTTCGTAGACGGTTGCTGCGGGAGAATCAGCCCAAATATCCATTGTCCGTGTTCCTGTGGATGCCATACTGTGCATGAACCAGTATGCATTAAAGACTTCATTTTGCTGCATGTCTTTCGTATTCCACTTTGCAAGAGCAGCCTGCGGGTCTCCGATGGATTGGAAAGGCCAGATGATGTGTTGCCATGTGCGTTCCTGCTGCCCACCAAGATCCTTGATCAGACCGTTGTAAAGTGCCGCGGTATTCTTCGGATCACGGCCATAATAGGTCATCCACTCCGCCGGCGGCAGCCAGTGAATGCCGTAAATATGCTCTGCGTCGTTGGAGAAGTACGTGCCATACAGATAAGCGCTGCCGTATACATGCCCTATGGTAGCGTGTTTGTATCCTTCCAGCCAGTTGTCTCCATCGTAGTTAAACCAATATTGCTCAGCCGCTTTTTCTTCGGTGACAAAGCCCCAGATCCCTGTATCGCGATAAGCTTTATTCCCCGTTACTTCGCCCCACATATATTGCCCGACCCAACTGAACAGAGCTTCGCCTGCAGCTTCCTGATTGTTTCCACTGCGATTGTCCGCATAACCGCCCGCCCAGGAATGACCTGAATAAGGATCGAAATTACGCATCCATGGAAATTGATTGTCTGTGCGCGAAGGATTGGCATAATCCCGGATCAGCAGTTCAACCATATCACCATAATCCTGTATAAACGTTGGATCATACGTAGCCAGCACCGCAGATGCAAAGACGTAATAGCCATACGTAAAATGATGATCCGTCAGCCCGGTATTGACGCCGAACCCGCTTCCGTAAGGGAAGATCGTTCCCCATTGCTCCGAGTAATAAAAATAATAGGAGTGCAGACGTTCATCCGGTGAGTAGGTGTACCAGTCCGTCAAAATGTTTCTTAACAGGGACAGGTAGTGGTCCCGACGTTCGTGATCCCCAAGCTGATCGCTAATGAGCACACCCAGCGCAAGCGGATGAAGCTTTTTCCCCTGCCAGTAGGGATCTTCGCTCATTAAATTGCCTGACGTATCTGCATCAAGCTGATCCAGATAGCTGATTAATTGTGCGCGTGAGTATGTCGGATCGTCCGGCTCTACAAATTGCGGAATAATGCCATAGAAACGATCCTGTGTCGTAAAGCTGTTGCCTTCGCTTACTTTCATCATTCCACGAATGGAAGGATAAGTGAGCTCCGTGAGTGGAGTTGTTGCAATTTTCCACTGGTGAGGGAACAAAGCCATTAATGTGCTGGTGGAAAAGTTGGTACGCTTTGTTTGTGTAACGGAGTTGAAGGTCGTTGTAACTTGAGAAGTGCTCTCGTTATAGTTGTAATCAACCTTCGTATCCGTCACAAAAGCGTAGGCATGCTGGTAATAGGTTGCTAATTCTGATGCAGATGGCAGAGTGGCCAGCGATAAATAATTTTCGCTCGATCCCAGCTTAATTTTAAGTGTATTGCCAAGCTTAATAAGTGTGGTTCCTTCTGGTGCATAAAGGCCGTAGTTTCTTGTAAAGGTTTGCGGTGAAGGTGCTCTGTCCTGATTGGTGACTTCAACACCGATATGATCGCCTGTCCATGCTTCGCCGTCCTGCAGTACAATCTCACGGTTTTGACCATCAAAGAGACGTGTGATGTTCGGTGAACGGAGCAGGATAGTGTCCGGGTTCTCGAACGTGTTGTACAGGAAAGGGGAGCCTTTGACAAAGGTTGTATTGACCTTCGCCGTGTCATCATCACTCATAATGATGTTTGCGGAGTAATCCCCGTATCCGGCTACCTTGGTATTCACCTTGGCGGGGTTCATACTGCTTGTTGTCAGGATAAGGTCTGCTTCACCATCTGCATCCATCGAGTTGCCGTCTGCAGAGAGGTATCCCGCACCAGGATTCAAAATATGAAGCCCCTGTTTGGTATATCGATTTTTGAACGGGAGTGTAACCAGACTGTTTCCATCCCCTAAGTCCGAAACAAGAATCGATTGCCACCAGTCATTAGATGGAATCGGGGCGGTGATGTCGGCTGTGCGATTTTTGGGGTTTTTCGGTTGCAGCATCGTGATGTCATTCATGGCATAACTGCCAGCCCCAACCTGTACTGAGCCCATCTCTGGGATATCCGGAATGGTGTAGACCGGTTTCTCATCACCTGTAATATACTCGTACACATCAAAGGCATAGAGCGAATATCCGTTAGTTGTACCTCGGCCAAGCCCTGCGAACTTTACATATCTGGCTTCTGCGTAAACAGGTATGTCATCCCGTCCACCGTTGCTGTGTAACTCCCGAACCAACGTAGTCCATTGCTTTGCATCATTGGATACCTGAATGTCGTAAGCACGTCCAAACGCATTTTCCCATTGCAGAGAAACATGTCCGATCTCATGACGTTGACCAAGGTCCACAACAATCCATTCCTGATCCTTGTATATGGAAGACCAGCGTGTACCTGAGTCACCATCTGTCACATTGCGCGCTTCATAATTGCGCTTCTCCATTCTGGCCTTGTCTTCGGCGGAGCGGCTAGGTTCGTCAATCTCTTCCGATGACGCCATGACCGATTTACCAAGGGCTAGATTGGTGGCAACCGGTTTTGGAGGTGGATTTGCCCCGCCTGTTCCATACACATTGAACGCGTACAGAGATACACCGTAGGCTTGTTGTACCCGTTCATGGCTGAATAAACGCACATAACGTGCCTTCGCGGAAACTTCCACTTCGGTTAGACCGCCTTGACCCCTCGTTGTGGAGTATACTTGTTTCCAGTTCATCTCGTCATCCGACACTTCAAGGTCGAAGGCAGATGCATAGGCATTTTCCCATTCAATCGAGATATCCGAGATGGAAGCAACTGCGCCGAGGTCAACGTAGATCCACTGAGGGTCTTGCTGCCATACACTTTCCCATCGGGTATTTTTGTTACCATCCACGGCATGATCGGCTGTATTCCCGCCAAGGGATGAGGAACTATACACCGGTCTGTTCAGGGATAAGAGATATGACCCTTCTACTGCAGCGTTTGCTGTTTTGCTTGGCCATAGCGGCACACTGCTAATTAACAATAGCATGGATAACAGCAAGTTCACGCAGATGCTGCGTTTGTTTCGTTTGTGACTTGTTTGTCCCTTCATATCTTCTTCTCCTTTGTTAGCTCTTGCCTCTCGGTCAGACAGAACTTTCTCTTTCTCTTTTTCTTAACAACCTGTTATATGTATGGTTCTGTTCTCCTGTGCCGCATTCCTGAGATCGATTTCAGGTTGCAATCATGGGATAAGCGGATGTTCATTTGTTGTATATCGATCATTTGGAGTGGATTATAAAGTTTTTTTAATCGTTTTCGTAGAAAAAGAGACGTATGTCCTACAGTAGGTAAGCATGGTGTGTAACTATGAAATGCCGAATTAGGATTACGGTCCGATAGCAAAATAATATTTCTTTCTGTTGTTATCTAAACGAAATATCATTCTTCCTCAGGCACGTCTGATCGAAGCAGATAGTTTAGAGGGAAGTCAAAAAGCCCGCTTATCGCGAGCTTCAAGGTTTTTATAGGAAAGATGGAATGGGGTCTTTAAACATGAATCAACGCTATCTTTAAGATAAACTGATTTATCTATAGTAGACCTGATGCATATACTATTATTCTAGTATAGAGATAATTTCTTGCTGAACTAGTGCAGGTTGTTCAAGATATACATAGTGTCCTGAGCCTTGCACAGTGACATGAGTAGCCTGATTAGACAATGATGCTAAATCTTGTTGCATTTCAGCCCATTTGATTTCCATTTCTGGCCCCATACCGTGTTCTGTCGCAGAGATTACAGTTAATGGTATATTCCGCATTGCATCCTTGGCACGCAACTTTTCGATATATTTAAAGCTCTTGGTTACTTCTGCATAATCCCCCTCCGCAGTAAACTGTGACTGATACATCTCAATAAATTCTGGAGGCAAGGTTGCCAGAACAGCTTCCTCTTGCTTTTCATGAGAGGCATCAATCAGCACAACTCCTGCAACTTCATTGGTATAACGATCAGCAAATCCCCGCACATTTAATCCGCCAATGCTGTGTCCTACCAGTACATATGGACCTGGAATATTAGCTTTCCGAAGCAGCTTATGTAGTTCTTTCACCTGTTGTTTTGTTGTTTTATCTTTGGTAGTATCGTCACTAAGGCCGAGCCCAGCTCGATCATAAGAAACAGTTAACGTTTTTTTGGATATCTCGGACTGGATACCAGACCAGACGGATGAATCGTCACCATATCCGCTAATGAAAACAACGGTGGGAAGAGACGTTTGCACTCCTTGAATATCCGCATACAAGGCAACCCCTGTACTTACTTCATAGAGCCCGCTAGAGCCAACCTGATTCGTTTTCCCTTCTGCAAGTGGAGCTGTCATCAGAAAAACCAGGCAAAAACTTAGAGATAAAGATAGCCAACGTTTCATCATACATACCCTCCTAATATAGGAATAATTAAGATATTCATTCATATTAGAGTATATCCTTCGAAGGTAAAAATGTAAATAATTATGTTAATTATATAAAATTCTAACAAAATATTGATTAATCGAAAATTGAGCCTTGGAGGAATACTATGAAGCAGACCTACCTTGTTTTATTGTTCGTAACGATGTGGCTCACTAGTGCATGTGAACAGTCTGATCGTAGTATGAACAAAGAGGAACATGGGGTTTCTACTACTCAGACAGGGACGGGCACGATCAACAATCTAAGTTTATCTACTTTGGATTCTGAGAAGGCTTATGAACTTTGTGCAGAGGCTCTATCTGAATATTACAAAGCTATCTGGAACGGTCTGAAATTTGATGTTAGCAGGTATATGGACAACCCGAATCTCAAACAATATACGGAAAAAAAGATCAAATCACAATATAATCTGTTTCGGAAGAACAACCTAACCTATAACCAAGTGAAAGAGGTCAAGATGGATGCTGAAAAAGTGGATTATATTGAAGGGGAGCAAAGTTTTTACTATCTAAAACTGAATGCACGTATTACTAAGGATGTAGGTGAATATGCGGAGTCTACTGAATTTTTGATACAAGATATGAAGGGCAAGTTAATTATTGTAGACTGGTATACATCTGGAAAGGATAGTTACGATTCCATTATGCGTGGGGAGAGTCAGGTGATTAATAATCCTGTCATCTGGGAGGATCACGCTAACCTTCTTGAAATCATATGATCCGTCTCCTCCTAATCTTCTAAAAAATATCACCGTATTCTCCATGTGCAAAGGGAAGCACTGTCCGGTATTCTATTTTAAGTGAGATTGATTCTCATTATTGAATACAACATAGCGAGGAGATTCATTCGATGAAACAAGCACCTAAGAATAGCGTCATCTTTGCAGTAATGGTACTGTTGTTCATTTTGATGATGACAGGATGTGGCACTGAGACTGAACGTGGTTCATCCATCGGCGGCCTTCCAGCTTCGTCATCAACGGAATCAGCAACAGGGAGTCAGGAAGAGGAAGTAGCAGACAGTGCTTCACAAACAAAGTCTTTCACCGATGCAAACGGAACACAAGAAATTCCTGTCAAACCGCAGCGCATTTTTTCGATCAGTGCCACAACACAGTTGCTTGCTCTCGGCATTACGCCGATTGGTGGGTTGCAATATGAGATCAATCAAGATTATTATTTGAAGGATGCAGCCAAAGACGTTCAAATCGCAGGAGACTATCCGCCTAATCTGGAAGCAGTAACGGCACTTCAACCGGATCTGATTATTGCCTCCTCTTTTGTCGAAGCGGATGTGTTAGAACAATTGCAGAAAATCGCACCTACCGTGGTCTATCCATGGGAAGATAATCTATACGATCAGCTGAGATACATAGGCGACATCGTTGGCAAGAAAGCGGAAGCAGAAGAGTGGATTACAAAGCATGAAACCAAGGCGGTGGAACATAAAGCCGAAATGAGCAAAATTGTGACAGCAGATCAGACGGTGGCAGCCGTTGAAATTTTCAAAGACACATTCCAGGTCGCGGGCAACCGAAACATGGGGTTTGTACTGCATGATCTGCTTGGATTAAAGCGTATGGAATGGGTTGAGGAAGAGATTGATAAAAACAGTGGGTTTGTTGTGTACACCGAGCCTCAGTCACTGGAGAAATTGCCTGTTTTAACTGCAGATTACTTGATCATTAAGGTCAATGATACTCAACCAGGTTCGTTGGCATTTTTCGAGAAAATGAAAGAATCGAGTTTGTGGAAAAACCTCCCTGCGGTTCAAAACGGAAATGTTTTTATTGTACCGCATGATAAATGGTGGTCTTACACGTTATTCTCTACTGACGCGCTGCTGGATGAAGCAGTGGAATTGTTCAAAAAACATAATCAAAACTAAAACATCATAAATGAATTCTCAAAAATGAAGCATCAAAAATTAAAGCCTCCACTAAAAAAGGGGGCTTTTCTGCGTATTGGAATTCCCGTACAATAGTTATAGATGAGAATTGTTTTCAATTAGAAGTGGGGGACTTATGGTGGATTGGCAGACCTTTGATGTATCTATGGATAACGTGCGTTTGCGTTGGATTGGGCTTGAGGTATACACGTTTCATTCGGATATAGAACATGCGATGTTTGCATCCAATCATGTTACACTGTGGATGATCAATGAGGGAGAAGGCGTTGCCGTTGTGGACGGACAACAACTTCCCATTGTTCCAGGCAGCAGCATCATGATTCTCCCTGGAACAGTCATCGAGTGGGTGCATCAGCCAAGACAAATCGTGCATGCATACAAACTTGAATTTGAGGCCAATTGGGAGGAAGAAGCTACAGAGCACCCATTGATTATGATTGCTAATCGCTTGGTATCGGTCCAGCCTGTGGCGGAGTTGATGGAACTGCTCGAGCAGATGGTTGAGCTAAAAAAGACGAATATCGGGTTGGCTCGTTTTAAGCGGGAGATTCTGTTGCAGGAAGCAATTTATCAATTTGCGCTGAAGGCTTGTGCCAATCAGCCAGCAACGACCAAGGAGGCCGTGCTCCGAACGATCACTCATATGGAGGCAAATTATCAGCGTAATTGGAAAGTAGGAGATTTGGCAGCCATGGCTAGTGTGAGCCTGAGGCAGTATAGCCACATTTTCAGACAGATTACAGGAACAAGTCCGATGGATTATTTGCATGGCGTTCGAATGGATCAGGCCAAACGTTTGCTGCGCTCATCAAGTGGGGACATGCTGTCTGTTGCCAAACAGGTCGGATTCAAAGATGAGTTTTATTTCAGTCGCAGGTTCAAACAGCAAGAAGGGGTGTCTCCTAGTGCTTATATGAAAAAAAGTGAGCCTCGTGTGATCGGTCTTCTGTTTACCTCCCATTTGCTGGCCCTTGGCATAACGCCAATTGGCGTACCGGATTATCATGTGTTTCGCAACGAGTATATTCGTCCCTATTTGCCTGAGATGGAGCCATTTGCATGGGGACCATGTGATCTCGAGCAGATTCGTACAATGAAGCCTGATCTTATTTTGGGATATGAGCATATGACAACGGGGGAATATGAACAGTTCTCCGCAATTGCCGAGGTGGTGCGTATTCCTTGGCAATCTCAGGACGTATACCAGCAGCTGGATAGTGTTGGTGCCGTTGTTAACAAGCGCATGAAAAGCATTGAATGGATGGAGCAACATCGGATTAAAGTTGACCACACTAAGGAGTGTCTTCGTTCCGTGATTGGATTGCAGGAAACGTATGCAGCGCTAGTGATAGAAGATACAGGTTTTCGCGTAGCAGGCAATCGAAATATGGGACATGTGCTGCATCGATCTCTCCGGTTGACTCCTCACCCGCTCGTGCAGCAATTCATTAACGACTACAATGGGTATAACGTCTTTTCGAACAAACTTCCATTTGAAGAACTTCCTTATTATGATGCAGATCGATTGTTTATCATGGTTAATGGGCAAAATCCGAATGCGGAAGCCGCTTTCCAGCGTCTCTGCCGCTCCGAAATATGGAACAGTTTGAAGGCAGTTCGAAATAAAAACCTACATACGGTATCCTACGACAAATGGTGGATGTATACACCGCTGGCAGTCGATGGCCAACTTGATGAAATGGTCCGATTGCTGGAGCACAATTCGTCGGTTAGATAGATTGAAATTTACATCGGGCTAGTTATCTTTCAGCGAGGTGTAGGGATCAGCGGTGAAATATTTATGGATATCCAGTTTGAAGATATGGTTGTTCTGCACCGCAGGCAGGTTGTCCCAGACATTAGGCAACAGAGAATGATCCTTTGTGCCTTCTGTAACCATCATCAGCAGATAATCACCCACGTATTCTCCAAATACCTCTGCGCTAGCTTCCATGTTTTCTTTACCTTGGTCCAGAATATCGGACTTAACCTTGGATGCCAGCGTCAGTCCTAGCAATTCATAGGCTGCTCTTCCACCACGATTGGCACTGTTGCCGATAATGGCTGGGTTCTTCAAAAAGTTAAAATCGGCAACGGTGAAGGTGGCATCGTCCGGAATTACACCTTGGATTTTGGCCTTAGCCGCTGCAATAAGTTGTTTAAACGATTTGTTCCACGCGATGGCTTCTGCTTCACGATTTAGAATGTCGCCCATGGCGGTCACCTCGGCTTCCATGGAATCGTACTGCTCGGGTACGAATACAACAGTCGGAGCGATTTTGGAATAGGTCTGAAATTTCTCCTGGTCCCATGTGATAATCAGATCCGGTTCCAACTCTACCATTTTCTCAAGTGAAACCTCGCTATGATTACCCAAATCCGCGCTATCCACAAGTTTGTCGCGCAGGAACATACCATAATCTAGCAGGCTGCCCGGCACACCAACAGGTGTTACGCCGACAGCCAGAACATGTCCTATATTCCAGTCGACGACAACTCGCTCCGGGGTGAGGGGTACCGTGATATCTCCCATCATTGTTGAGAGTGTTCTTGTCTTAGGTGCGGTGTTTACTGTTTCTGCTGCTCTATTGCCTCGTTTTGGTTACAACCACTCATGAATATGGCCATGATCAGCAAAAAAGGTAGGGACATACGATACCAAGCTTTCTTAAACAACAAAGGAAAATCATTCGTTCGAGAATCTCTCTAGATCTAGAACGTACGGAAGGAAAAGCAGTGATTGATTGAATATAATGGGACTAAAACGAAATACGCATCTAGATAGTGTTCTTGAAGAATTCCTATTTAAAAAGAACAATGTCTAGTCGTTGAATTTTTGTTGATCCACGGTGAATTGTTGATTCTTTCCTTGAAGTCGGCTTCTTATCAGGCCACCTGCAGATTACTTTCTTATCCTCATGCTCACTCCAATTTGGTTTTCGAGTAAATTAAAACTTAGAAAACATTACGTTTACCCTTATCCAATAAAACGTCAAAAAAGCCCGTGAATAATTACGGGCTTTGGTTTGTAAATTCCTCTGATCAACACTTGATAAATTGAAAGGTGAGTAAGGAATTATCTACCGAAACTCAAAATTTCATTACCAGAATCAGTAATTATTGCGTATCTTCCATTTGTTTTTTGTTTATATTTGTGTGCAGGAATAGAATCTGAATTTACATTTTTTTGTATAATTTGAAGGGTTGTTTATTATATCATCTCTCAAAGTCCTAGCAGCTAACAAATAGTTATACAAGTTATTTACAAGTGCTTCACCTATGTAATTGTTGGAGCATAAGGGTCGGTTGTTTTTGAACTTTCGACATCTGCAAATGCAGATGTGCTAATAGAAAGTAGTGTGAGAAATGCCAGAATAGAACTGAAAATTTTTTTTATTTGAAAGAATTCTCCTTTATATTATATTCCGCAGATTGTAAAACAATGATGATTTTTAAAGCAGATATTTGCCCATGTATCAATTTCTAGAAGGAGTTTTTGCGTTTTAATTGATTTGGAAGTGAGAACCTCTTGTTTGATGCACTCCCAAGTTTCTTTGTTGACTACTGTTGGACCATAGTAATTGAAGTTTACTGAAGAATTGTTAAATTCTTCTATTAATTGAGTTTCATTTAGGACTTCCTCTGTTAAGTAAATCGAGTTATCAAGCCAGTGATCATCAAGTAGTTCCCCTTGCATAAATTCAAAAACATCATGTCCTTTAAGTTCATGCTTTCTTAAAGTGAGCACTCTGTCTCCTCCTTACTCCAATATAGACTCTGCGATGATGTATTACTGGTAAGGAATACAAAAAGAATAATCCTCCTTTGCTATATTGAATAATCATACGACAAAAAAGTATTTTTTTGGGGTTTTATTTCTTGCTTTTACAGGTAGTTAACATTTGTCAAACACATCTACAGGGAAGCAATCAAGTGAACATCTGCGTGAATGAGTGCAAAGATTTCTGGATATATTCAAAGCATAATCTATCATCTGATTTAAGTTGCCTTTATTCATTTCTAGTTGACTTCATGTTGACTTTTAGGCCAAAAAAATACATCACCAAGGAATTAAAGCTGCATGGTGATGTATCCAAACTCTATAGACTGTTACTTATCTTTCGGTTTTCTATCTTCCTCCGTCGCCACGGCGTTCCCCTCATAACTAATCCAGTCGCTCCAGCTTCCTGAATACAGCTTCACATTCGAGAATCCCGCTTCCTCCAGTGCAATCACGTTCGGGCAGGCGGATACGCCGGAGCCGCAGTACACGATAATCGCACCATCTTTCCTTAGCTTCGCGAACCGCTCCTCAAGCGCGTCAACACCAGACCAGCGACCATCCGCATCCAATACTTCTTTCCAAAAATAGTTCACCGCCCCCGGAATATGTCCGGCCTTGGCATCGATCGGTTCCTCCAGCCCCGCATAACGGCGGTCATCGCGTGAGTCAATCAGCACGGCGCTGCCGCTGGCGGATGCGTGTTGCACATCCGTAACACTTGCCAGCATTTGCGGCTGTAAGTTCACGTCAAACGAAGACGGAATCTGTACCGGGATATCCGTCGTAACAGGGAACTTGGCGTTCTGCCAAGCGGAGAAACTCTCATCCATGACATAGACTTGCTCATGTCCCAAGTAGCGAAGTAACCACCACAGGCGAGAGGCGTTCATGCCGCCTTGATCATCATAAGCAATGATGCGGCTATTGGAGCCGATGCCTGCTTTGGCGAGGCGGTTTGCCAGAACAGACGGATCAGGGAGCGGATGGCGTCCGCCATGCTCGGATACCGGAGCGGAAAGATCCTTTTCAAGATCAAGGTAGACAGCCCCCGGAATATGTCCGGCTTCATAGGTTTCACGCCCGGCATCGGGTTGTCCCAGCAGGAAGCGACAATCTACGATGGCGACATCGGGTTCGTATATTCTGGCGAGCAGCCAGCGCATGGATACCACATTTTTCATAACAACACACCGCCTTTAATATGTAATGAGTTTTTTATACCGTCTTCGGTTCAACAGGAACCGGAGCAGCGATGGGGGCATCAGCCGGGATAGGCTGTGGTTTGGTTTTGCCATACCGAATGAAGATCCACACCCCGAACAGGATAACAACACCTGCAGACATTTGAAGTGTGCTCAGTGCTTCACCCAGCAACACCCAGGCTAGCAAAGATGAGAATACAGGCTCTCCGAGAACACCCATGGATACCGTAGTAGCATTCATATATTGCAGCAACCAGTTGAAGAGATAGTGTCCAAAGATCGTTGGTACGATGGCCAGCAACAGGAAGATTCCCCATTCTGAAGCCGCATACCCGCCGAACGGATGCCCCATGAATAGATTGTACACTGCGAACGTACAGGCAGCGACAAGAAACACCCAGAAATTATACGAGAATGCACTGAGACCTGTTCGCAAAAATTGACCCAGCAACATATGCACAGCCACTGCCATCGTGCCAAGTAACGATAGAATATCTCCCTGCAGCGCAGTACCCGCCACCTGAAAATCTCCTGCACCAATAATAATCGACCCGAATAGAGCGATGCCCATACCGATGAGCATCATGCGATTGATCTTGGCTTTGAACAGCCATACCGAACCGGCCAGGATCAGAATCGGCTCCAGAGCAAGGATGACGGTGGAACTGGCGACACTGGTTAACCTCAATGATCCCATCCAGAGCAGGAAGTGCAGCGCAAGCATCACACCGGAAGCCAGTAACAAGACCCACTGACGGAAATTCAATCGTAACATCTCATGTCTGTGCGGCCAAACGAAAGGCAGCATGAGCAGATTGGTTAAAAACAGGCGATACATGGCAATGACCGCAACATCTGCGTCAGACCAGCGTACAAAAATAGAAGAGAAAGAAATGGCAATAATGCCGACGACAAATAACATATAGATGGATCTGCCGGCACGGTTCATGCTTGTCATAGGTGTAGCTCCTTCTTGTAACTAGATAACCTAAATCACCTCATTATACAGGAGAAGATCAATGCAGGGAAGATCAGCAAGTGAAACGCATGTACGTGATAACCGTCATCCAATCACAGGAAAAACAGCAATACATGTTGAGATAACTAACTGCGGACACCCGTTAATGTACTAGCGCATTAGTGGAAGGATGATCATGCAATGTGCAGTTAAAACAAAAACTCGTACAGAGAGGGAAATGTTGACTCCCCTTGCGCTGTACGAGTGTCTACGTCATGTGCACTTAAACAATTGAACCGACTGATTGCTGGAAATGATCCCCTGTAAAGTCTTACATTCTGGATTGATTAGTTCGTAAAATCAATGACCATGCGGCCTTGGATTTTACCTTGTTCCATTTCCTTAAAGATGTGGTTAATGTCTTCTAGCGGACGCTTGGCAACAATAGGAACGACTTGGCCATCTGCGGCAAACTGGAAAGCTTCCTTCAAGTCTTCCCGCGTGCCTACCAGGGAGCCGATGACTTGAATGCCGTCGAGAACCAGACGTGGAATATCAAGATCCATCTTGTCCGTTGGTAGTCCTACCGCCACGACTCGCGCGCCTGCTTTTACAACATCAATAGCTTGATTAAAAGGTGTTTTTGCAACAGCAGTGACTACGGTTGCATCCAGTCCATACCCGTTCGTTAACGCTTTGGCTCTGGAGACCGGATTTTCCTTCAAGCTGTTAACGACATGATCGGCACCAACCTTTAGCGCCAGTTCAAGTTTCTCATCACTGATGTCAAAGGCGATGACTTTGGCATTGAACACATGTTTTGCATATTGCACCGCCAGATTACCCAGGCCGCCTATGCCGAAAATTCCGATCCACTGCCCTGGTTTGATATGGCTTACTTTTACCGCTTTATAGGTAGTAACCCCGGCACAAGTTACGCTGGTTGCAGCCGCAGGATCGAGATTATCCGGTACCTTTACCGTATAGTCGGCTGTAATGATGCATTGCTCTGCCATTGCACCATCTACCGTATAACCTGCATTCTTGACCTCACGGCACAGCGTTTCTCGCCCAGTCAAGCAATACTCGCAACGTCCGCAGCTTTCGAACATCCAGGCAATGCTGACTCGATCTCCAATGCTAAGGCTGGTTACTCCTTCAGCTAGCTGAATGACTTTTCCGATGCCTTCATGACCGAGAACCCTGCCTGTAACGTCGCCGAAATCTGCATTTTTTACATGTAAATCTGTGTGGCAAACCCCGCAATATTCAATTTGAACGAGAGCTTCGCCATGTTTCAGGGGACGTAGCTGTTTTTCCTCTACACTAACCCTTTTGTCCTTTGTGACAACTGCAGCCTTCATGAAAGATTCTCCTTTAATGAGCACTAGATATCCGTTTTTGTATTTAAGTAAAATCATTCAACCATCTATTAGAATGTGAGTTTGGATCAGAAAATATGCAACAAATGAATGGATAATGCCCAGTCCCTTATTTGGATTTAATGAACCCTGATATGATTTTTGGTTGGTATTTGGTGTGCTACTCCAGTCAGTGTGATACTTGTTGTGGGCACGATCTTTTAGTGTTTAGGTTGACAGGGCACCCCCTAATCATTCAGCTGAATAATCCTTATGGTATGTCGCCAGACGAATGGAAGCATGAGCAGATTGGTCAAACAGGCGATATATGGAAATGACCGCAACATCTGCGTCAGACCAGCGTACAAAAATAGAAGAGAATGAAATGGCGATTATGCCGACAATAAAAAACAAATAAGTGGATCTGTCAGCACGGTTCATGTTTGTCATGTGTGTAGGTCCTCCTTGAAAATAAGCTAACAATCACCACGTTATACTGGAGAAAATCACTGAGGGAAGATAGATTCGAGGAATAGATAGGTAACATTTCAGCTAACGCTGTGCCATGCATAAAAGAAGAATACACCTAAAAAACGGCAACAAATATCGCAGTCCAATTTACCTTTAACAACGAATAAGTTTAGCTGTTTGTCACGAGCTAGAGAAACATGGAAAAGAGATAAGCAGATTGTAACCGGGCTTGTAACTATTCTGTCATTCACAGCGCGAGGTTTTCTATTAATCTTTTATATAGAGACATGAATCGATATAATATTCCATTCATCGGGAAAAAATGAGAGTTAGGAAGTGGCCAGGTCGTGAGAGTACAACAAGAAACAACGCGAGAGTATGGAAATGCCATTCGCAGTGCAAGTCGGAAACAAACCCATAGAAGAAGAAAAATTCGCTACGGCAGGTTAAGCGTAGCTATTATGCTCATGCTCCTGTTGGTTGCGGGATTGACATATGTATTTATCGGCATGACTCATTGGATTAAAACGGCGGTGGCCCCACCGCCAATTGCCGTGATTGAACAGCCCGCCAAGCTGGGTATGATTCAGGTCACACCTGAGGCGAAGGAAGAACCGGCGCGGTTTCTGGGTCAAGTTCGTAAAGTGGCGTACATAACTTTTGACGACGGACCAAGTAAATATACGGATCAGTTGCTGGATATTTTAAAACAACATGAGGCGAAGGCGACCTTTTTCATGGTTGGACGTCAGTTGCATGAATACCCGGATGCGGTGAAACGTTTGGTAAAAGAAGGCAGTTACCCTGGGCTGCACAGCATGACACATAATTATAAGAAGCTGTACAAGAGCGGGAGCTCAGCCAATTTTGTGAACGAGTTCAAAAAAGAGCAAAAAATGGTCGAGAAACTGATCGGATACACACCGCATCTCATCCGTGCCCCATACGGAAGCAGTCCGCAGATTGGTGAAGCGTTCAGAGGTGATATTGCTGCGGCAGGTTTCAAAATGTGGGATTGGACAACGGATTCACTGGACTGGAATCTTCCAGGTCAGCCGGATAAAATTCTAGCCCGAGTGAGTAACAGTGTACACAAGGATAAGGAAGTTATTTTGATGCATGAACGGGAACAGACCGTGCAGGCGCTACCGCGTATCATGAAACTCCTGGAAGAACGGGGTTATGAGTTCGAGGTATATGATCCGAATGCACATTGGGTTGTCAATTTCAGCGGAGATGTCCGTCTGTAATATTACGATAGAACCGTAGAGGGTTATGGCAAGAGAGGGAGAACACATGTTAATCACGAGTAAAAAAATGACCCTTGCAGCATGCAGCATATTGCTGATGCTTCTACTTAGCGGGTGTGGAGAGCCGCAGGAGCCTGCGGCCAACCAGGTTAATCGGTTGGTGCAGGGCGGTCAGGAAATCGATAAAAGTTTGAAGTCCTTGACACGTTATGAAGAAGAGGATATGGACTTATACAAGACTATTTTGAGCAAAGGGAAGAAAAAGAACAGCAATATCGAGGCAATGCTCGATCAAGCCGATGCTCATATTCAGGAACGACGAGTGTTGCTTGAGCAGACGCGTAAGGTCATGCAAGAGGCAGGAGAGAAAACCGAAGCGCTGCGTCATTCCCTGAAAGAACTTACCATTGAGAAGGAAGAGACTCTTATTCACGCAGGGAAAGTGCTGGATCAATATGAGGCAAGAGCCAAAACATTTGAGCTGTTTGTTGTCTCCTATGAGCATAGTCTGGACGCTGAGGCTGAACTTTACGGACTCATGAGAGAAAGTGCCAAGCCGAATCTTGTGAAAATTAAACGCGCCATCCGCACACGCAATGAAGAGTACGCAAAGCTTGCGGATGTACGGAAACAATTCAACCTGCAGACGCAAGCATTCAACGCTGCACATGCGCAGTTGGTCAAACTGGATCAGCAGGGCTAAGTTGGAGCGCAGAGTGACGAATACCGTTTTTACGTGATTGAGCTGCTTGGGTCCCGTGTAAATAAATATTATAGGAAGCGAAGCAGCATTGCGTATAAGCTAACGGAGGTGTTCATATGCGAAAAAGGAATAGGGCAAAGGTCAGTACCACATTAGTGGTTCTTCTTATGGGATTCTCACTTGTAGCTTGCGGGAGCAGTGCACCTGTACTTCAACCATCTGTGAACAATACAAAGGAAACGTCGCCCGCTCCGGAACAGAAGCCGGAGGAAAGTAATGTCATTGAAGCAGAGGGGATTCTGACGGGCTGGGCTGACCCACATACCGTAGAGATTCGTGTGAATGACAAAGCGATGTCCTTCCAGGTGAGCGAGGAGATGCAGAAGTCACTGGACGATATCGATGACGAGGATTCGGTTCGTTTCAAATATGTAGAAAAAACGGTTGATATATCGACCAAACAGTGGATACTTACCGAGATTGCCAAAATCGCATCGGCGGATGACGATAAAACGGGTTCTGGGGCGGGAGATACCATTACATCTGACCGTCCAAAAACGTCAGAGCTGGAAGTGACGGTGGAAGGAATCACCGAGAAGCGGCCAGTAAATCTGGCACAGGCGAAAGGATATTCCCTGTATATCTTTGCGCCAATGGAGTTTGATGCAGAAGACCATGAGCTAACGATGAAAATTGATCCTGCGTATAAGGCAGAGATTGAGAAGCTGCCTTCGGACTTTAATTTGGATTATTTGAAGATGGACGCCAAGGAAGAGTTGTCGAAGACCGGAGAGGTCAAAGAATTAATGGCTGAGCAACTCAGCAATGGGCCGATGAAAGATGCAAGGTTGTTCATGATGTCTCAGAATGACAAGAAAACGCAATATTTTATCGTCAAAGAACTGGACGGCAATGGATTTATTTTCCACATTAATGCACCGATTGGTGAACCTTCCGAAGGTTTTCTACCTATGGTGTATGCATCAGTGAACTCCATCATGAATGAATAGAGAAGTCACTGTAAGCAGCGTGTTTCCTGACAAGAGGGGATGCGCTGTTTTGTTTTGGGGGAGCAGGGTGAAATACAGAAAAGAGCCGGAAGGAACAAGGCGTACACAGGTTCCTTCCGGCGTCTTCGCCGTGGTCATGATATTATGGGTCTATTAAGATAGTTGATCCACAGCCTGAACGGCGAGTTCAGGTAAGTACGCTCGGTACCTTGTGCCCTTGGAGTTCTTGATAACGGGTAATCACGTGCTGATGAGCGGGATGGTCTTCGGGAATGCCCATGCGTTCGCGAATAAAAGCAGAGGGGCCATCTTCACGAATCATATGTTGCAGCTTCATGGCTTCCTCATCGCGTTTGTCATCAAACAGCATCGCGGCCGCCATCGCAGAGGTTAAATGAGGAATAGCAATTCCGAATTCACTGGCCTGCATCGCTGGGCGAACAAGCCGGTCATGGGGCGAAAGCTTGCGAAGCGGGGAACGTGCAACCCGGGTAACCTGATCTGTCAGATTTGGGTTGGCGAACCGTTCTAATATCGTACCAATGTATTTCTGGTGTTTATCGGCATTAAAGCCGTGTTTACGGATCAGCATGGCTCCCGTCTCTTCCATAACGTGACGAACCTTGGCACGAAGAGCCGTGTTGCTCATGACCTGCCGAATCGTCTTGAAGCCTGCGAGATAACCGAAGTATGCGGCGACACAGTGACCTGTGTTAACCGTAAACATTTTGCGCTCGATATATGGTTCTAGTGAATCAACGTAGTGTACGCCTTCGATTTCTTTAAACCCATCCAGCAAGGCGGGACGATGAACGACCCATTCATAAAAAGGTTCAACGGTGACCTGCAGCGGGTCTTCGTGGTTTTGGGCCGGAACAATCCGGTCCACAGCTGCATTGGGGAATGAAACATAACGTTCAGCTTTGGCACGGGTGGACTCATCGAGAAAAGGATAGATACGCTTTTTCAGCCGGGTACTACCGCCAATCGCATTTTCACAAGCGATAATGTGCAGAGGGGTATGATTATTAGCTTTCATACGCAGGTAGATGCCTTTTGCAATCGGCTCGGCGATATCCCCAAGGGCAGATACACCTACCGCCGTTGTGATGAGATCAGCGGATGCAATCTCTTCTGCGACACGCTGCTGCTCATTTACGTTAATTGCGGTTACGTTGTTTACGATGGTTGTGTCTTTTGCGTTATTGGCGAGGGTAATCGGATATTCTTGTCTTTGTTGAAGCATCAATATTTTCTTTGGGTTACGCGCGACAAAGCAGACGTCATAGTCGGAAGCGGACAACATATGACCGATAAACCCGCGACCTATGTTGCCCGCACCAAAATGTACAGCTTTCATATGTGAACTCCCCCTTTAAGATTGGATGACGAAATTCGTTCAGACCTTAGGTGGTAGTGACGAGTGGCTTCGAGATCAAATCGTTAAATTCGAGGTCGGTCAGACAGGATAACCTTTGGTGTGGCATATCGAATTCCAATGTTCCCGTGATGGTATTCGAGATGACAACGCAATGCATACCAGCAGCAGCAGCTGCACGCGCGCCGTTAGGTGAATCCTCAATGGCTACGGCTTCGTCTGCAGTTACTCCAAGGGCTTCCAGTGCTTGAGTGTATAGTTCGGGATCGGGCTTCACATTCGCAACATCATCTGCTGTGCGGATCACTTCGAAGTAGTCTTTTAATTTAAGCTGCTCCAGGTGCTGTTCTACCCATTCACGTTTGGAGCTGGAAGCTACAGCAAGCTTTATATCAGCTTTCCTCGCTTGTTCCAGGTATTCCTGTATTCCTGGGCGAACCTTTTCTTTGTTCATCAATGCCGCATGCTGCAATTGAACCGATTCCCTGAACACATCCCGATCAATCGGAAGATTCAAATCTGTGATGAGGTACTCGTACGGATTGAAGGTTTTGAGACTGGTGCCAATGCACTTGGAATACATTTCAAGTGTCAGATCAACACCATGTTTTTTGTACGCATCACGAAAGGCAATATACCATGCTGTCTCCGTATCAATAATTGTTCCATCAAAATCAAAAATCAGTGCTTTAATCATACAGTTGTTCCTCCTGTTTTTTCAGAATTTGTTTTAGGTTTGTGAAAAAAACATCTCTTTCGCAAATTTTCTGCAAATCAATATCCCGTTATATTCATTAACTCGCGGAATATTATCTAACGCGATTGATGTAGAATGAATATTAAATTGGGAAAAAATATGCGTTAATCTAATAAAACCGTACCACAGGACGAAGAATAGGGTCAAGTATGTTACGTTTATTTACATTGAAAATTTTCATAAAATTGACTTGTTTTCAGAAAAAAAGAACCTTACAAACCCTTAAGCACTTTGCATGTAAGCGGTGTACTGGATAAACTGTTTTTTCAGCATGAAAAAAATAAAATATGTTTATGAAAATGAATCGGATTTGACCATTCAACAGCTTTTGACATGTTTATCATGGAGGGAGTGTATGGATTGATTTTATTGAATTCCCTTTACGCCGGATTAGTGCATGTGGGAAAATGAAAGAATGAGTCTGCGAGAATGACGAGTAGAGGAGGAGGTTCAATGAACATGCTGCAAAGAGATCGTTTTGAGGGTTCTTTGATGGGGCTTGCAGTGGGTGATGCGCTGGGAACAACGGTTGAATTCAGCAGTCCCGGCACCTTTGAGCCTGTTACGGATATGGTAGGCGGGGGTGTGTTTGGATTAAAAGCAGGAGAATGGACAGACGATACATCCATGGCGCTCTGTCTGGCAGAGAGTCTGGTGCGTCAGCCAAGTTTTGATCCGGATGATCAGATGCGCAGGTATACGAACTGGTACAGAGTAGGTTACATGAGCAGTACGGGGAACTGTTTTGATATTGGGGGGGCTACGCGAAGTGCATTGGAACGATTTGCGCGAACCGGTGAAGCCTACAGTGGATCAACTGACCCCATGACAGCAGGCAATGGCTCCATTATGAGACTCGCTCCAGTTGCCATGGCTTATGCATCTCAACCGGAGGCAGCCGTTCGTTACGCAGGGCTTAGTTCACGGACAACACATGCAGCGACGGAAAGTGTAGAGGCTTGCGAAGTGCTGGCAGCCGTTCTTGTGGCAGGATTCCACGGAGCGGACAAGGCTACGATGTTATCTCCAGATACGTTAAAGCGCTGGCGGACGGAGAAAGGAATCCCTTTTTCACCTGCGATCGAAGAAGTGGTTATGGGGTCATATCAGCGTAAAGAGCCGCCTGAGATTCAAGGCAGTGGTTATGTAGTTCGATCAATTGAAGCTGCGCTATGGGCATTCACCAAATCATCCAGTTTCCAGGAAGGGGCGCTGCTGGCGGTTAATCTGGGAGATGATGCGGATACAACCGGTGCGATCTATGGACAGATTGCGGGTGCGTATTACGGACGAAGTGGTATTCCTTCCCATTGGCAGGACAAGCTGGCGATGAGAGATACTTTTGACCGATTAAATGAGGCGTTATGGGTGAAAGCGGAGGGGAATACTGCGCAGAAGAACTAGGGAGTTTTCTCAGTCTTAAAGCTAGAGATGAGACTTAGCGTAAAACAACAGACATATGAAGGACAGGAGAAGAGAAAACATCATGAGTAAGACAGAACATTCACTAGACCGTTCAACAGATGAACGGGGGGAATCTGCACAATCGAGGAGTATGTCACAGACCTCGGCGTCCGGGAAAAGAAAACCATTTCCTATATCGTTGTTATGTTTGACGATTGGGGCATTTGCCATTGGCATGACTGAATTCATTATTATGGGTTTGTTGCCTAATGTGGCAACGGACTTGAATGTGAGCATTCCACAGGCGGGACAATTAATTACGGGATATGCGCTGGGTGTAGCCGTAGGGGCACCAATCCTAACCGTATTTACGCACAAGATTCCGCAGAAAAAACTTTTGGTACTATTGATGTGCATCTTCATCATGGGTAACGCGTTGTCTGTCATTGCGCCTACGTACGGGCTACTCATCTCGGCACGTATTCTGACGGCATTTGCTCATGGCACGTTCCTCGGTGTAGGTTCAATCATGGCTACCAAGCTTGTCACACCAGATCGAAGGGCTGGCGCAGTGTCGGTCGTGCTGGCGGGACTGACTATTGCCAATATTATCGGTGTACCGTTTGGTACGTTTATCGGTCAGCAGCTCGGTTGGCGTTCCTCTTTTGGCGCGATTACTATTTTGGGTATTATTTCTCTGCTCGGTATTATTCGTTTTATCCCGGTCATTCCGCAAGGCACACCAGCTAACTTGGGACAACAGTTCCGCAATTTGATCCGCCCACAGGTATTGCTGGTGCTGCTCATCGGAGCGATGGGATGCGGTAGTCTATTCGCTGTTTTTACCTACATTACACCCATGTTGGTGGATATTAGTGGTTTTGCAGAGAAAAGTGTAACCTGGATTCTGGTACTGTTTGGCTTCGGTGTTACACTCGGCAATATGTTAGGCGGACGTCTGGCGGACTGGAAGCTCATGCCTTCGCTTATTGTGAACTTTGGCGTTCTTGCAGTATTGATTGCTGCATTAACACTGACGCTGCACAATCCGGTTTTGGCGGTAATTACGATATTCTTCTGGGGAGTTGCAGCCTTTGGCATTATGCCGGGACTTCAGCTACGTATTATGAATATGACGCGTGAAGCTCCTCTGCTGGCGACGACATCCAGTCACTCTGCGTTTAATCTGGGGAATGCGGCCGGAGCATATCTTGGCGGATTTGCCATTACGCATACGGGATTGATCTCGGTGCCGATCTATGCCGCAGTGATTGCTGCGCTTGGGTTGCTAGGACTGTTACTCAGCTTGTTCATGCACGATAAGACTTCGCCCGAAGGTGCACCTGATGTCATCCATCCCGTATCCGTGCACTAAATTGTAAGTGGTTTGTAAATTAGCAAAAGCAAAAATCTCAGCCTCTTGTTAAAAACAAGAAACTGAGGTTTTTTTGCTCTGCATTTTAGTAGATTTCAAGCTCGTTAATTCGAACATAGGTTGGCTGATGAGAAGGTCCTCGACTTGCAACGACACGTACCTTGGAGGTGTTTACCGCTGTAAAGGTATGTGATCGTGTTGTCTCCTGATTGCCTGTGACTTGAACCAGGTTTACCCAGTTTGAACCATTCCAGTATTGCAGGTCGTAGTTGGCCAGTACATAACCATTGGTTGTATAGAGATCGATCCGCTGGATGGAACTGGATGCAGGCAGATCAAGGACGACATATTGCGGCAATGAGGAATTACGATTATTTGCCCAGCTATAGCTGTCCCCGAGTGCCGTGTTTCGGTCGCCGTCATTGATTCGGGCTGTTGAGTACCCTGGATAGGTAGAGGATGCGGTTACGGTGGCATTTCTCGCCAGGTTCTGTCCAGTTCCCGGATTCGTAGGGTTTTTCACGAGCCTTACGAGATTCCAGCGTAGCTCGAAGAGCTTGAAGGATTTATTAAATACAGCTCCTTCTCCTTTCACGAGAGCATCGATGGTCAGGGACATAGCACTCGGCACACTGTTGCTGCTTGTCCATTTCCCTGTGGCCTCAATGCCTGCAAACACACTGACCTCTAGTATTTTTTTGCCTGCAATTTTCAAACTTACTTCGGCTTTGGCTCCTGCCCAAGCCGTAATTTGCCCTTCAATTTTATGAGTGACGGTAAGATAACGATTCACACTGCTGTAAGGCTGAATTTTTACAGGAATATAGGCACGTGTTTTACCTTTGACACCCAGAGTAACGGTATACCCCTGATCCACCTGGAATTCAAATGTGACATTGCCATCAATACCGATGACCAGGAAAACACCAACGGATACGGAACCCAGACTGCCTGCACCGATGTTAAAGCCCACGATAGGTACTTTAACTTCTTTTTTGAATTTGGCGTCGCCTTTAATGTAGACGTTTGCTTTCTCACCTGCTGTAAATTTCAGATCGTATTTTCCCCAGAAACCGTATTTTCCCGTTACTTTGGGTGCGATCAATGTAAGTTTACCGCCTGCTTCAACAAAAACCTTGTTACCGTTTGCATTTTGTTGATTTACAAGTACTTTTTTGAAATCACACACAAACTCGTTACCGGATTTTTTACAAGTGGCAAAATCACCTGCTCCAGCGGTGCGAATGAGCTCATTCATATCTAAGGCTTTTGCCTCAGTGATATCTGCGGAATCCGCTTTATTCAAGCCTGTGGAGGCCTCGTCACTTTGATGAATCGAAGTTTCGTCAACCTGATTGATCGTAGTTTCGCCATTCTGATCGAATGTTACGTCACTCAGACCGATAGGATCGATGGCTGTGAAGGCTTCATCGGCAAGAAGATCTGAATTTGCGCGTGCATCGTCTTGCTGAATTGTGTTGTCAATGTTGAAATGTTTGATCTCTTGATCCGGATTTGTCTGCTCATCTGATAGAGAGGATGCTCCAGGGCGTTCGTTGCTTTCGAGTACCATGTCCAGATCAGGCATGACAATATTTCGTTCTTCCAGAGAAACTTCCTGCTCAGGGATATCATAATAATTGAACAGTTCATCCACACCAGGCGTGGTGTAATCCACCACTATACCATCTTTACTTTTGCCGGTGCTCGCGACTTTGATTGCCCGGGCAGAGGACTCATCCAGAAAAATCTGACCAGGTGAAAGCTGGCTGCCGAGCTGCGCAGCTTCCCGGGAAGTCAGCTCAATAGATCCTTTATCTTCCACTGTCTCGAAGACGGAATTCACTAAAGGCAGTTTCTTCCCTATGGAAGAAGGCATAGGTTGTGTTGGCTTTAATTGATAATCCACCTGTTCAAACTGGCCGGAGGATGTAATGGGATTACTGACACCCAGACCGTCTTCCGAAATCGTAAAGGTAATGCGGAAATAGGCTTCCGTGATCGGAGCATTGACGTTTGTTTTACCTGCCCAGATCCACCGTGCACTGGTATCCTCCGGCATCCCTTCGATTTGTTTCCACGGATCAATTCCATATCGCCCAAAGTCTGAAGCACGTGCCCAAGATGTGTCATCAAACCTTAACTGTTCCCAGCCCTCAACGTATCGTTCAGATACTTTCCAGTTGAAGTCGGTAACCAGATTCTCATCTGCATAACTGAGATCTGCCAGAAGTCCGGCATACGAACCCAGATCTTTTGCATGAACCGCGATGACATTGGTGCCTGGTTGAATAGGAACCGGGAATGTATAAGCCTTGGTCCAGTCATCCCCTTTACCTGCCTGTTTACCGTTTACAAAAAGTGAAAATTCATTGTCGGCAGTTATATATAGTTTTCCCTCGTTGTTAGAAGCAGAGTAGGCATTGGTAGGCCATAGACCGACAAGCAAAGGCAGTAATAACGTGAAAACCAAAAATGAGGCCCAGGTCTTTTGAATAGACGAGCGAAGTTTGTTCACAATCATTTCCCTCCCAAGAAATAGATAGTTTGAAATACGATAAATCATGCCGCCTGACCTGATGAAATGAATGCCTAGAAGAAAAAAAGCGAGAAAATGTTGTGATTTAGTATAGACACCTCCTTGTTTGAGATTATAATAAGGTAAAATATTCAATTTAACAACAGTAATTTACATTTTTTCGATGTGATTTTGTTAGGAAAATAGAAGCTTGAATTCTTTGCTGTTAGATAAAGATGGATTTCGTAGATTCGAAGTGTCGAATATAGTTGCAAAAAATGGATAAATAAGTTTAAATATACTATATAAGTAATACGTCAAAAAGAAGTAGAGTTGGATTTACAATTTTGAATGTGTTGTAAACGGTAGTGATTTATGACGGAAGGGAGGTGGTGGATTTATTTGTAAGGGCTTTCGTGACAGAGGTGTTGCTTGCATTAACCCAATTGAGAGGAGAAAAGTGAATGAAGAAACGTATTTCTATTCTTTTAAGTCTTTCTATGGTTGTTGCTATGATCGCTCCAACGATGGCATTGGCTACGGAATCCAGCGAACTTTCTGCTCAGAATACTGCATATGAATCTACCAATGCTTCCAATAATGGGGCGAATAATACTCTAAATGCAACACCGGTTGTACCAGCACCACCCGGGTATGATGGCTATCGCAATAACATTCCGCATGGTAATATGAACCTCATTACTTATAATTCGACGACGGTTGGCAATGCCCGGAAAGCGATGGTGTACACGCCGCCTGGATATTCACCTAATAAAAAGTATAGCGTTCTGTACCTCCTGCATGGTATTGGCGGGGATGAGTACGAGTGGGCTAATGCGATGAAACCGAAGAACATTCTGGACAACCTGTATTCCGAAGGCAAACTGTCCCAGATGATCGTGGTTATGCCGAATGGCCGTGCGATGAAGGATGACCGCCCGGTAGGTGATATTTATGCACCGGATAAGGTGGCTGCGTTTGAACGGTTCGAACAAGATTTGCTCAAGGATCTCATTCCTCACATTGAGAGAACCTATCCCGTGTATAAGGATAAGAACAATCGTGCACTTGCTGGTCTGTCCATGGGCGGCGGACAATCTCTCAACTTTGGGTTGAAGAATTTGGATACGTTTGCTTATGTAGGTGCCTTCTCGGCAGCTCCGAATACGAAGCCTGTCAACCAATTGATCACAAATCCTGGACAGGCAGCCAGCAAACTGAAGTTGCTCTGGATTTCCTGTGGAGGAAGTGATGGCCTGCTGTGGGTGAGCCAGAACTTTAAAAATGGCCTCAGCAGTATGAATGTTCCACATACTTGGTATCAGGATGTAGGTGGACATGAGCCAAAGGTTTGGAACAGTGGCCTTTATCAGTTCGCGCAACGCATTTTTAAATAGTACATCAGCTTCCATCCAAAAGTAATCATCTGAAAGTTCCATCCCACTATTCTTTAATAGGAGTGTAGCGTTAAGGGGGAGCGTTCGGATGAGCATCAGCCTCAGGCTTGTATTATACAGCGCCTGAGGCTTTATGTATTTTTCGGTGAAGCAGATTGGGATCTGAAGGGTAAATAGTATAGTATTAGATGAAATGTACATAGGTAGTTTCGTGAAAAAGGAGGAACCGATTACGGTGTTTTATTATAAAGGAGCATTTCGGGAAACGGATAACGTCATCTATTTCAAGAGCGAGGTTCCGCTGGAGCAGCATGATGTGGTTCTGTTTGGGGAAAGAACATATTTTATTGAAAGTGTGGAAAAAGAGTTTTTGTTATTGGAACGAGTTGGTTCGATCGTTACGGTGAGTGTGTGAAGCGTTTATTTTGATGCAGATTTACATGTACTTGCACTTATAGGCCTCTGCCTACATACAATAGATCGACCCTGTTCCCTTACGTGCTCAGGCCAGATCGTTGTAAAACTGCAGGAGGTGTCATCTGTGCCCGGATTGTTTACCGCAATAGCTCTGTTCATTAAAGAATTAACGTTACTCGTTTCGTATGTCAAAAATAATGCGTTTCCTCAGCCGCTCGCTGAGGATGACGAAGCCAAACATCTGCGTCTCATGGCTGAAGGCAACGCCCACTCGCGCAATCTGCTTATTGAACACAATCTGCGTCTTGTGGCGCATATCGTCAAGAAGTTTGATAATACCGGCGAAGATCAGGAGGACCTGATTTCCATTGGGACGATTGGTTTGATCAAAGCCATTGAAAGCTTTCAGCAAGGCAAAGGCACAAAGCTGGCTACATTTGCCGCGAGATGTATTGAAAACGAAATCTTAATGCATCTGCGTTCCCTGAAAAAAACACGCAAAGACGTATCCCTGCATGACCCCATTGGTACGGATAAAGAAGGAAATGAAATAACACTTATTGATATCCTCGGCACCGAAGCCGATGATGTGGTAGACCGTGTGCAGCTTAAAATTGAAAAAAGCAAAATTTATCGCAATCTCGACATTTTGGATGATCGGGAAAAAGAAGTGGTTATTGGCCGCTTTGGCCTGGAAGCTGGCGGAGAAGAGCGCACGCAGCGCGAGATTGCCAAGGAGCTTGGCATTTCACGCAGTTACGTTTCACGAATTGAGAAGCGGGCGTTGATGAAACTATATCATGAGTTTTATAAGCAAAAGTAATGAAAAAAACAAACTGAAATAGAGATAAAATAACAGACTCCTAAGGGATTAAGAAAAGCTTACTTTTGATCTCTTTGGAGTCTTATGTCATTTAGTGTTAATTAGTTATATTGTTCCGAAGTATAGCAGTTCCAGCAGTTGGAACCCACTGGACATCTATTCCGAGTTCTTCTGCTATAAACCGAAGAGAAACGTATGTTCTACTATTCTTCATATAGGGTGCTGCATCAAGTTCTTTGTTTTGTAATGCCTTGTTTGCCTCACTCGTTACGACTTTCTTCGAATTGAGAAAAAGTTGTACGGAACGGTTGCCTTTCTCTAAATGAATAGATGTACCGTCTGAAGAGAACGTTGTATTAAAGCGCAGAGCCTCCGCAATTTGACGAAGAGGAACCATAATTCTTCCTGATTTTATCTCAGGGGAAGTATCGAACTTGATCTGCTTATCCTCTAAAATAATTTTAATCCCAGGGTTGGTTTTATTCATATTGATGGGTAGTGTATAGGGTGAAATCCTTTTAATGATATTATTTCCTGTATCTGCGACGTAGATGATTCCTTCAGATGTAACGGCTACATCTTGTGGGGAATTAAACCGTGCTACTCGATCAGGACCATTTTGGTTACCCGATTCACCTGTTTGGCTGCCTGCTACTGTAGTCACTTTCCCATTTTTAATATATCGTATTACATTATTTAGAGAATCAGCAACAAGAAGACCTCCCGTCTTGTCTAAGGCAATTCCTCTGGGAGCATGAAAGGCGGCCGTTTGTGCTGCTCCATCCGTATAACCACCAGCTGCGTATAACTTCTGTTTTTCATAGATTGAATTACTCTTTAGATATAACGTCCCGGCTACAGTTGTGACTTCATTAGTCGAAAAATCTATGTAACGAATGAGTTGGTTACCAGAGTCACTGACATATAGATTTTCTTTCTCGTCTAAAGCAAGGCCGGTGGGTTCGTTAAATAAAGCTTGTTGTATTGAACTATTTCTGTAATCACCGGCTGGTGATACAAATCCAGGGTGGATTTCGACAACCCGGTTTGATGCCGCAGTTATGGTAGTAGTGGTGCCGTCTGGCATGATTTTACGGATAATATGGTTCAACGTATCAGATACATAGAGTATGCCGCCTTTGGTAACTGCAATCCCCTGAGGGTGATTAAATAAGGCATCTTTTCCCTTTCCGTCTGTAGCACCAATTCGGCCATTACCTGCAACTGTAGTAACCTCACCCGTAAAAGATATTTTCCGGATTGCATTGTTTGCGGTATCTGCAACATACAAGCTCTTGTCTGTGCTGTAAGCTAGAGCTGCAGGAGATTGGAACATGGCGTTTAATTTATTCCCGTTACGAAGGGTTCCAATAGGCTGGCCTCCCGTATCAACGAGTAAAGAAGATGAAGGGCCTGCGTAAGTATTGATATTACCATTGCTGAGTTTAAAGATTTTGTGGTTCCCCGTGTCTGAAACAAAAAGCAGATCTTTTTCCCCAATAGCTAATCCTGTCGGTTGTCTGAAGGAAGAATGTAAGGCGGGCCCTTCCTGTTCTCCATACATCCCGTTACCAGCAATTCTTGAGACGGTTGCAATCATATTCCCTTTATCATTATATAATGGGGCAGCATTGGCAGCTGAACCGATACTCGAGCTAAAGATAATGATTATAGCATTGAGCGAGAGAAATATTTTGTGTAGTAGTGTCATAAAAACTCCTTGTGCTCCATTTTGGGTTTAGCAAGAACTGCCTCTTATTTAGTAAAATGAAAAGCAGGAGGCAAATCAGTATTTGGATCATTCAATTCTAAAATAGTCCTGCCTGTATGGTCCACGAGCTTAACATAGAATAGCTTAAATGTTCCATCCCCACTTACGGAGAAAGGAATAGTAGCTAAGATCCCGTCCGAAATCGCAATGTTTGATGTGGAGCCAAATTGGGTTGCAGCGTATATCGTTTCTTTTTTTTGAATTAAGGTGTTATCTATATTTCCAACATATGTTTTGATAATGTCTACACTATTTGAAGAGTTGAAATAGGAATTATTCAAAAAACGGTTCGCTGGATTAGTCACATCTACGCCAGTATCGCTAATAAAGTGAAACTCGGTGCCAAAGATAGCATTGGAACCCGTGAAATCCTTTAAACGAATAGATAATTCGAATCCTTGTGCTGTTTTGGTCTGCACCAAAGTGACTTTGGGTGTACTAGGTCTCCCAGCTGGATTGCCAGGAGAATCAGGAACTGTTACAACGGGTGCAGGATCAGATTCTGAATGATTTACTCCTAATTGCTGTTTGTTTTTTTCAAAGGTTTTAAGTTCCTCTGGCGATAATTGAGCCGTGTAGATTTTTTCAGCACGTCCTTGAAGCTGAGCTAAGACCGATTTATTTACTGAATCCATCTTTTGTTTGTTATCTAAAAGGGTTTCCAAAGAAGAATCTAATCTAGCCTTGGCTTCTTCTTTTAAGACCTGTTGCAGCTTTTTAATTTCTTTTTGTAATGATTCTAATCGTAATCTTTCTGTCTCCTTATTTTGAAAATCTTCTGGATTGATCCCTCCCATTGCATGAAGAGGCTTGACGTTCTGTAAGCTTACTTTTCTTTCAATATCTATAATCTGTTGGTTGACCGTATTAAGAATTACGTTCATTTGATTATCATTCATCTTGTTAAGTTGAACAGATTCAGAAGCGATATTTGATATTAGTCTATTCATATTATCTAAGTAATTAGAGAGATCTTTTTTGTTATTGATTGTTATGTCAGATTGAATTCCATCTCGTTGAATCAAGGGAGAGATATTTTTATTCATATCATCGTTAAGCTGCTTCTCAAGCTTTTTATTCTCTGTGATGATAGCAGGGGTACTGAATAGCATCGCTTTTAGAATGAAAGGATCCACTTGTTGGGTTAGCTTTGCAACGTCAGCTACAGTTATAGCATCCTGCATATTTTTCGGTGGAGCAACAGAATTAAAGCTGATCTGCTGCGCGGGTGCAACCAGAAAGGAAGCATTGGAAGCATTGATATCACTTGCAGACCCAGCAACAAGGCCAGAGGCAACGAATACCGTTAATGTACCATCTGATTGAACCATAACGTGAAAGTTGGTTCCGCGTACACGGAATTTGGAACCAGGGGTTTCAACGTAATCCGTATCGGAATCGGCCAAGTGGGATACGGAACTCCAAATTGAACCTGTCCATAATTTAATGGAAAACTCATTTCCTAAAGTGTTGTGTTTTAATTTAGAGATGACAGCGTTAGAGTTTTTCCCTAAAGATCTTTCTGACTCTGGATTGCTTACCCTAAACGTTACTGCGCCAGTATTTCCAGTGATTAATCGATCACCTTGATAGAGTTTCATATTTGAAAAAGCAGGTATTTGTTTTAGGCCTCCAGCTCGCGTTACCGTTACTTCTCCTTGAACCGTTGTGATAAGCGCACTTTCGATGTCTCGCGTTGCTGCCGAAACAATCAAAGAGCTTAATATAAAAGTCAATAAGGCGAGCAAGAGCGTTAAAGTTCCAATCCGTTTAAACAAAGTAACATCACTCTTTCTTTAATTTGATCATCCTTAAGATTTGTTTGATAAAAGTTGAACCTGTTCATTAATGAATGTTAATTTTCTTTCTACAACCTCTATATTGGGGAATTTCTCCTTTAAAGCTTGTAATATAGTCACTGCTTCGCCAAAATGTCCATTCAAAACAAGGATATCGGAGCGGAGTAACTCGGATCTCCACAAATAAATGTCTTGATCAGGAGCAATGGTTCCGCGATAAGAGTGAAAGCCATTGTTAGCCCTATTCACATGTGAGTAGGCTCCTTCTAGCAATTTTTGAGCTTTGGAGACAGCTATATTTGCTAATAAGAAATGTGCATCAGGATAATCTGGGTGTATTGAAAGGGCTTGAGAATAACATTTTTCAGCAGCTTCAAGATTGTCTTGAGCAGTATAGATTTTACCCATTAACACTTGAATTTCTGCAATTCTTCCAAAATGTGAATTCAATTGCCCTAATTCAATGGCCTTTGTGAAATAAAATAATGAAGATTGTTTATCATTCGTGTTCATTGTTTCACGTCCAAGGAAGTACCACCAACCTGGGTTGCTCGGCTCTTCCTTTGTCATTTTTCTTAATAGCTCGATATTACGTGCTATTTTGTTTTTTTTAGATTTAATCTCGGGTTCATAGCCATCATGATGTAGGCGAATTCCGACAGGTTTATGCAGAATGTTGGAGGTGAAAATTCCTTCCTTTTCTGTAGCGATCTGCTCATGAATCCTGCCACTAAAATGAATACCTTTATTGGTTTGAAAAAGGCGTGGAACGGAGTACTCTGATAAACATTTATTTCCTACATAATTCATAATGGCGGGCTGGAGTGCTGGAACATAGGTTTTCATAGAACTATAAATTCCTGCTGCCAGTCGAATGAGTTCACGATCTTCCTCATGTAGCCACTCATCTGCATCCAGCCAGAGCACCCATTCTGAACGAACATGGTTTAATGCTTCATTACGTAATTCCGCAAAGCTGTCGTTCCATTGCACATGATACACTTGGACTTGCGGATATTTTTGCAGAATCGATAAGGTTTGATCGGTTGAACCAGAATCTATAACAATGACCTCATCAACCGCGTTCAGAATGCTTTGAATGCACCGTTCTATGCTTCGTTCTTCATCCTTTACAATAAGAGCAGCTGAAACAGAGACTTTTGGTGTACTTAAAAGTAATTTAATTTCGTCACTCACAATTTCATTGCAGGGTACTTTTTGTAACTCTTTCCGCATGAATGGCATCCACTGACTTTTAGGATCAAGAAACAAGGCACGATCAAACAGGAGTTGAGCTGTTCTTCCTTTACCTTGTTTCATAAGTGATTCTCCAAGTAAAAGCCAGCCCTGACCATCTAATGGGAATTCCTGAACGTGTTTTTTAGCTGCTAGTTCAGCTGAATGATGTAAATGTTTTAATATTAGGTCTGATATGTGATTGTGTCTGGGATCCATAACTATTCCTTCCGTCTAAAGTTTGTCTATTTTAATTGCTTTTCAGTTCAATGTGCACAGTGTTGTTAACCTTAGAATGATGACTGTCAGTAGCTCTAATATTTAATCTTACTGAGGAATTAATGATGCCTGATACAGAAAGGAGGTTGCCATCTACCCAGGCGCTAATTGAACCACTACTGATAATACTATCAATAACAAACGTTAACGGATCATTGTCCCGATCTCGGAAAAAGGCATTAAGATCCACCTGAGTCCGTGTACCCGTCGCATCCACCACCGTATGAGAGACAGGTTCAGGGACAAACTGGAGTGTGCTGGTCAGATCCGCGTACAATCCCCCCGGATCGGTCGCCCGTACAGTAAAGGAGGTCGGTAGGGTTGGCACGCCGCCAAAAGCCAGTTCCTGTCCCCAGTTCAAGCTGAGACTGAGCCCGCTCAGATCATCCGGCTGTTGGACAATCGCATACGAAAGCGAATCCTGGTTGGGATCTTGGAAAAAGTCTGCGATGTTCCAAACATTCGGATAGAACCTATTTTCATTCGGATCAAAGGTCAGCACAGGTGAGCTGACGGTCAGAGGTGCCAGATTTTCTCCTTGGATGTCTATTACATTATAAGCAGACCACCCTTGAGGATCGGTAGCAGTGACTCCCATGCGAACCGGTGCAAGGATGGTGCCACTATACGTCAGCAGGCCCCCCTCAATGAACGCATTCGCCGCATAGCTGGTGCCAGACAGTTCAAACGTTAACGGATCATTGTCCCGATCTCGGAAAAAGGCATTAAGATCCACCTGAGTCCGTGTACCCGTCGCATCCACCACCGTATGAGAGACAGGTTCAGGGACAAACTGGAGTGTGCTGGTCAGATCCGCGTACAATCCCCCCGGATCGGTCGCCCGTACAGTAAAGGAGGTCGGTAGGGTTGGCACGCCGCCAAAAGCCAGTTCCTGTCCCCAGTTCAAGCTGAGACTGAGCCCGCTCAGATCATCCGGCTGTTGGACAATCGCATACGAAAGCGAATCCTGGTTGGGATCTTGGAAAAAGTTTGAGATGTTCCAGAAACTCGGATAGAACCTATTTTCATTCGGATCAAAGGTCAGCACAGGTGAACTGACGGTCAGAGGTGCCAGATTTTCTCCTTGGATTTCTATTACATTATAGGCAGACCATCCTTGAGGATCGGTAGCAGTGACTCCCATGCGAACCGGTGCAAGGATGGTGCCACTATACGTCAGCAGGCCCCCCTCGATGAACGCATTCGCCGCATAGCTGGTGCCAGACAGTTCAAACGTTAACGGATCATTGTCCCGATCTCGGAAAAAGGTATTAAGATCCACCTGAGTCCGTGTACCCGTCGCATCCACCACCGTATGAGAGACAGGTTCAGGGACAAACTGGAGTGTGCTGGTGAGATCCGCGTACAATCCCCCCGGATCGGTTGCCCGTACAGTAAAGGAGGTCGGTAGGGTTGGCACGCCGCCAAAAGCCAGTTCCTGTCCCCAGTTCAAGCTGAGACTGAGCCCGCTCAGATCATCCGGCTGTTGGACAATCGCATACGAAAGCGAATCCTGGTTGGGATCTTGGAAAAAGTCTGCGATGTTCCAAACATTCGGATAGAACCTATTTTCATTCGGATCAAAGGTCAGCACAGGTGAGCTGACAATCAGAGGCGCAAGGTTTGAATCAGGGTTACTCGGATTGGAGAAAGCACGAGAGTTGATCCCCATTAACATATTTTTAACATCACTTGCGACAGCAGAAGATGGGGAGAGGTTTAGGAAATTTACAATATCCCCTATATCCAAAATCCCATCATTTCCGGTATTTAAGTTATTGACTATAAAGGATTGAACGAAAGTATTATCTATATTAGAAACGATTAAATTAAAGAATGGGCTTCCTTTTTTTAAAGGTTCTAAACTTAAAGAGTTCCCGGATTCAGTTGAAACTTTAATTATGTTATCGTTATCACTATTGTTATGAGAAACTATGTAGTTGTTACTGTGATCCATCTTAAGTTCTACTTTATTGTTAGAGATCGAATGCAAATTTTCCTTGGGTTCCGGATGAGGGGAAGCTCTTATGATTTGAACAAATGGTGATACTTGAGATGTTAATATCATTGCTAAAGATATGGCAGCTGTTGTTTTTTTTCTTATATTTCTCTTATTATGTCGTTTTTTCATTATAGACCTCCAAAATCAAAAATTCATCTTAAATATATCGACATTGTTTGCCATTTCGATTAGTTTTTTTAATTGTAAATAAAAAGTTATAATAGAAATTATTCATATTTATGTATGTTTTTTTGGGATTGTCTTAGGATTAATTCCATAAATATATCTAAAGAAGTATAGGTATCGACTGCAGAATATTATATATTAAATGGTATATTATTTTTGCATCACAGAGAGCATACGCAGAAAGAGAGTGGTGGTGTACCATGCAGGAAGAAACGTTAACAAGAGGATTAAAGAACAGACATGTACAGCTAATGGCGATTGGAGGAGCGATCGGAACAGGACTATTTCTCGGAGCGGGCAAAACAATTCAACTAACAGGCCCTTCGATTCTGCTGGCGTACATCATTACAGGCATCATATTATTCCTCATCATGCGGGCACTTGGGGAGTTGCTACTGAGCAATTTGCAGTATCATTCGTTTGTGGATTTCGTTCGTGATTACCTGGGAAATATGACGGCATTTATTACGGGCTGGACCTACTGGTTCTGCTGGATTTCCATTGCGATGGCTGACATTACGGCGGTGGGGTTATATACGCAGTTCTGGTTCCCGAACGTTCCTCAATGGATGCCGGGATTGATTGCTCTGGTTATTTTGCTGGTGATGAATTTGGCTACAGTTAAGTTGTTTGGGGAGATGGAGTTCTGGTTTGCCCTCATTAAAGTAATCGCTATATTGGCTCTGATCGTGGTTGGATTGTATATGATTTTTACAGGTTTTACAACGAACCAGGGTGCTGCAAGTTTCGCCAATCTGTGGAGCCACGGAGGCTGGTTTCCTAATGGATTGCATGGATTTATCATCTCATTCCAGATGGTTGTGTTTGCTTTTGTTGGCATGGAACTGGTAGGGCTGACCGCAGGGGAGACGGAGAATCCGGAAAAGGTCATTCCCAAAGCCATTAATCAGATCCCTATCCGGGTTCTGCTGTTCTATGTGGGCGCTTTGCTGATTATTATGAGCATCTATCCGTGGAGTGCAATCGTGCCAACCGAAAGCCCGTTTGTGCAGGTGTTTGCAGCGGTGGGGATTGCGGCGGCAGCCGGAGTGGTGAATTTTGTAGTGCTGACGTCTGCGGCATCGGCATGTAATAGCGCTATTTTCAGTACAAGCCGTATGGTATATTCCATGGCCAAAGACCAAAATGCACCCGAATCGTTTGCACGTGTTAACAATAGAAAAGTTCCAGCTAATGCGCTATTTTTTTCTACCATTGTCATCTTTATTGCGATTGTGCTGAACTACATTATGCCGGAAGGTGTATTTACTCTCATTACGAGTGTATCCACAGTATGTTTTATATTCGTATGGGCGATCATGGTGATCTGCCATATGCAGTACAAGCGCACCCAGCCTGACTTAGCACGTCAAAGTCGGTTCAGATTGCCGCTCTATCCTTTTTCCAATGTGTTAATTTTGGTATTCTTGGCCTTTGTGGTCATTGTATTGGCGCTGGCAGAAGATACAAGAGTGGCGTTGTTTGTTACACCGGTCTGGTTCCTGATCTTATCCGTTATTTATATGGTGAAAAAAAGAGCGAAGATGTAACCGAAAGCACTCCTTTTACGTGAAGCAGTAAGGAAGAAAGCTGGAGATACGAAAAGAGGAAAAGAGCAAACACTTTATTCCAGATGAATTGAGTTAAACCAATCAAGGATGATGTCTACGGCTTCCTTATACCGCTGACCTACAAGCAGACCTGTATGTGTAGTATCCCCAAGTCCGGCATAACAGGCTCCTAGTTGCTTTGCGGTCAATTGGCCTCTCAGATCCTCATCCTCGGACGACACAGCTTTAATTACCAGGCTGGGACAAGTGACCAAACTTCCATCAATGGATATGCCTTCAGCCCCGCAGAGGACGGAGAAAGTACGGAAGGCTTTGGCCGACTCCATCTGTAGATACAGACGTTGAAAAGCGATATCCTCTGCGGTTTCATCCATGGTCTCCGTTTCCTCACGTACAGGTGCTGGCATGATCATTCCTGGTTTAATCTGATCCGTTACGGGATAGGGGAGAGCATCATGAACTTCTTTGCTGATGCTTGTGTCAATCACAATTAAACCTGCCAACTCGGCAGTCTCTGCAATCTTTTGACTGAGGATGCCGCCCATACTGAAGCCAATTAATACAGGAGGTTCAGCGATTAGAGACAGTACCTCGCGGATATCTTCGATATAATGGTCAACCGTTATTTGAGTCATGTCCATCACCCGGCTTTTGTAATGACTTCTCAGATTCATCGCATAACATGTCCAGCCGTGTTCCACAAAATGAGGGATGTACTTGCTCCACATCCAGCTGCCTGTGTATGCCCCGTGAACCAATAGAAGGGGAGGACATGTGCTTACCTGTGCTGCCCCAGATCCCTGATTTCCCCTGTGAATTTCTACGTGCAGTGCATGTTTCCCAATCTTCTGTATCTCATGTTCAGGTAAGTATTGAGTATAATCCGTCATCATAAATCTCCTTTGTAATTAGTTTGATATCAAACTATTGTGCTAAAAAAATTTAAAAGTTGTCGTAAATTTTGATCAAAATACGAAGTAGTTCTTTTTTCTCATCATCAGTAATATTCGCATAAAAAGTATCCAGCAATCGTTGTGAAATATCCTCGAACACTGGTTCTAACGCTTCGCCTTTGGCAGTCAACGCCACATGAACGATACGAGAGTCGGTTACATCTCGTTCTTTCACCACATATCCTGTTCGCACCAATTTGTCTATAAGCGCAGTTACTGTGGATTTATCTTTGCGAATGTTCTTCGCAATCTCTGCCATGGTCAACCGCTGATGGTTATAAAGCGCGTAGATGATATCTCCATGAGAAGTAGCGAGATCGTTGATCCCCTCTGCTGCCATTTCGTTCAAAATAAAACGACTGGTTTTTTCTTTGATTTTGGATATAAGTGAAACTGCATCTCTTGTTTTCATACTTGTAATATAATTTGATATCAAACTAATGTCAAGATTTGAATGGAAAAAGACCTCCCTATTTCGAGCAAAAGAATGGCTCACTGGAATGGTCTATGATTCATTTTATTTACGGTTGTGATTACACCTATTGAAGTTTGGGATTAATGGCGTGGGAATGTTGACCTTTGCTGACTTCTTCAAAAATGTCTGTAGAATTCGCACTGGCGCTTGAGGTTTGGCTGTTATTGTACTCTTGTTGCTGATTAACGGCAGGTGTGCTTGTTAGGGTGTAGCTACGCAAAATCTCTTCCAGATCGCCAATAGTCACGGGACGGGCGTGACGTTTCAGGATATAACCAAGCTGTCCGTTGGGTTCGACCGTGGCTGTTTGCAAATCGTCTATACTTTGGATGCCCTCCTGCCTTAAATGCATCTCCAGCTGATCCATCGTATAACGCATTCGTTTCAGATTCGGGATGATAACTTTCCCATTCTCTACAACTACTTTGGAGCGGCCACTCATTAGACGTTCAAACATGTTGAATTTGATTTGTAATTGCTCTACAACGAGCAATGTTGCAATAAACACCGATGCAGAGCCAATCGCTTTCCCCAGTTCATGGTTGGCAATCGGTTGTACAATGGTGGTTCCGATGGAGATCATAATTACGGTTGTTGCAACACTCATCTGTGAGATCGACTTGCGGCCAGCAATTCTAAGCAGGATCATGCCAATAAGAACAAGCAAGACGGATTTCCAGATCCAGTCCATAGTTAACATCCTTTCCGTTCCGGTATGTACTCTAGCTATTAGACTGTTCTGATATGGGGGGGGGAATATACCAAATTCATCCGTTCTGGTTATCCCTGTGTTCTCATAATCAAGAAATAACAAACTTTCATTTTAAACGTCTCATCGTTTACAATAGGGTATTGATGCAGTGAACAAAGGAGCGGTTACACATGGCAAAACAAAAATATTACGTGGTATGGGAAGGAAAGCAACCAGGCGTATATAACACTTGGACGGCGTGCAAAGCACAAACAGATCAATATACCGGAGCCAAATATAAATCGTATGAATCCAAGGAAGCCGCCGAAGCAGCATACCGTGCTGGATGGAAAGGGAACTGGGGATCAAGTGCTGGTGGAGCTCCCAAGTCCAAAACAAGTAGAAGCGCCGGAATGGAAACATCGGAGGAAATTGATTATGACAGCATCTCTGTAGATGTGGGAACACGCGGCAATCCGGGGCCAGTGGAGTATAAAGGAGTCGACACACGCACAGGCGAGGTGATTTTTTCCGTTGGGCCGATCTCAAAAGGCACGAACAATCTGGGTGAATTTCTCGCCATCGTACATGCTCTGGCTTATCTCCAAAAAGAAGGCAGCAACAAAACGGTCTATACCGATTCGGTGAATGCGATGAAGTGGCTGAAGCAAAAAAAGGTTGCTACAACCCTGCCGCGTGACCATTCCACCGAAGAAATCTGGCTGATGATTGATCGGGCTGAGCAGTGGCTTCGCACGAATACGTACACCAATAAAGTGCTGAAATGGCAAACGAAACAGTGGGGCGAGATCAAGGCGGATTATGGCCGAAAGTGATTTATTGTAACTCCAAAATTAAAGTCTTGAGCTTGTCTATTAGAATCGATATTTACAATTTCCATTTTCCATTCTATAATCATCAGCATATGATAAGTCGCACATATGGAGGAGCCTGCATCCAACAGGCCCTCCTTATATATTTTTGGGCCGGGAATACCCGGGTTTTGATCACTGAATCAGGTGAGATGAGTATACATTGCAGGAGGCAGACATGAGTTCCATTTATAGAAGTGAAGAAGGAAAGAGTAGTATTCTGGAAGAGTACGAAATTTATTTGAGTGAGCTAGGTGAAGGATTCACAAGAGAGTATGTAGAGACACGTTTTGGGAAAACACATGTGTTGTTAACTGGGCCGGAAGACGGCAAGCCGTTATTTATTCTTCAGGGCGGCAATTGTGTGAATCCAATGACACTGTCCTGGTTCTCTTCGTTATTTCAATCCTATCGGATCATTGCGCCGGATACGATTGGTCATCCGGGGTACAGCGAGGAAACCAGCATTTCGGCACGTTTTGACAGCTTGGCCTTGTGGGTATCCGATCTGCTCGACCACTACGGAATTGAACAAAGTGCGTTCATCGGTCCTTCTTTTGGCGGGGGTATCATTCTCAGACTGGCTACCTATATCCCGGAACGCATAGCGTGCTCGGTACTGGTGGCTCCAGCAGGTCTTGCTGTCAATTCCAGAATGAAAACCGCTCATGACATTACACTTCCGCTCGTCAAGTACCGTATGACTTCTTCACCAGCTTCTTTGCAAAAGATCACGGATAACCTGTCATGCCATTGTATGAAGGAAACAGATAAAAACCTGATCGGTAAAATATTCAAATATGTCAGTATGGAGCAGGATTTGCCCAAACTTGCAGAGCGGGAAGAGCTTGAAAATTATAAATCGCCTACATTACTTTTGGTGGGGGAGAAGGACGTCTTTTTCCCAGGGGATAAATGTATTGACCGTGCTCAGAAGATTATTCCCAATGTAGAGGCAATTAAATATGATACAGGGCATTTTCCTTCTCAGGATGTGTTAAGTAAGATGAATGAGGAGATTCAGCACTTTTTAAGTAAACATTATTAAAAGCAATAGCATTTTGAAAGCAAAGTGAATGAAGGCAACACAACTTCACAAATGGTTGGACATTTGGGGCAGTTCGTATTTTTACAAATGGATTAACGAAACTGCCTCTTCTGTCGATACTATGTATAGAAGAGTGCGTACACATCTATGTATAGATAACGGGAGCTTGAACCAATAAAGCACTTTCCGCGAAAAGGATGTTTCAAACGATGTGGTTTGGTTTATATAGTTGATTAACGATGAACTGCTATCTGGTTGGACTCATCTCGGATGAGCTTAAGGATCAATCACACCGTCATGCGGCAAGTCTTCCGATCGACAAGGTTGAAAAGAGGTTTGGTATGGGAAAAGATAACTGGAATATGGCATTGCAACGTAATGTCATTTTGAACGATACATATCAGGTAAGACAGGTTCTGACCAGCAGTGAATTGGCTATTGTATATGTTGGACGAAATCGGCATACAGGGGCTAAAGTGGCAATTAAGGAATTTTTCCCTCATCGAATTGCTGCACGCCAGACCAACAAGCGCAGTGTATTCTGTGCATCCCGAGGATATGGCGGACAATTTCACGAATTGCTGTCTGCATTTCTACAGGAGGGCGAGCTGTTGTCTTCCCTTAATCATCCTCACATTATTTCGTATGTGGATCACTTTGAGGCCAATGATACCGGATATCTGGTCACGGAATATTGTACCGGCTTGATTCTGACAGATTATTTACAAGAGCGTAACCACGCACTGCAGGCCGATTTTATCACCGGTACGTTACTGCCGCTGGTGGATACGCTCGATTATATTCATAAACAAGGTATTCTTCACCGGGATGTCAAACCTTCCAATGTGATGGTGATGGAGGATGGCACACCCAAATTGATTGACTTCGGTTCAGCAATGCGCTGGCCGATGCAGACTGGAACCAAGCAAGCTATTTTTACTTCTAAAGGGTATTCACCGCTTGAGTTCTACTCTGAGAAGTCGGTTCAGGGGCCGATGTCGGATATCTATAGTTTGTCTGCCTTGCTTCATTATTGGACCTGTGGACAGCCACCTATGGATGTGAAGCAGCGCCTGTTTCAGGATGAACTGCCATCGGTTCGCAAACACAATGAATATGTAAATCCATGGCTTGCACGAGTCATTCAATGGGGGCTTATGGTTCGTTCGGAGAAGCGTTGCACCTCACTGTCCTGGGTGAGAAGATCGCTGCGTGTTCAAGCTTTGGTGTGGAAGGTACGCAAGCCAGGTACAGTAGAGTGGATGCTTGAAGAGAACGAGCATACTCAGGTCTATGAGCCGGAGCCAAAGCAGCAGCATGAGACGGCATGAGTGTGTTTTTTGTGAAAATGTGAGCTGAGGAACGCTACTCGTCTAAAATGTAAACCAAATCGACTCTATATCGAGAAGATTTGGTTTTTTTACTAAATCAGGAAGCTTTCAAACATCTGCTGTCCCCGAACTGGAATAAAGTATAGAACGGAGAATGTGGATATGAATAATTTTATGAATACTGAAGATAAAAATGATGTCATTTTGAGTGCTGCAGCCCACGAACTGGAGCAGATGGTGAATCAGATCGGCGAATTGATTGGCACACCACTTGAAGAGACAACAGAACTGCAGCGTCAGGTGCTTGCGGCTTTTGGTTTTGGCGCAGTATATAGTATTACTCACCGTGATCGCTTGGCGGAGCCGCAGGCTCATGCGCTGAGTATCCGGATGTTGATGAAGCCGTTTAACTATAGCGAACAGCAAGCGGTTGATTTTGCCGATGATTTGATTCGCGTTGCTTCCAATGAAGAGACACATCCGGTGATGAATACAATTATCCATCGCGGTATTAACGGACATGTTCAATTTGCGCAGGAGGATCACGAGGCGCTGGCACATACTATACAGGAAATTTTGGCGGCAGTTCAGCAGCAAAGCTAGGTAAAGGAGATGAGCATGATGGACTACATGAAATTGAGCAAAGAGCTTTCCTATGCATTGCGACATGCCCCTTGGGAATACGAGCTTGAGCTGGATGAAGAGGGATGGGTAGATATTCCGCAATTGCTCATTGCTCTGCACGAAAGCCCGAAGTGGCGTGAGGTTACAGAAGAGGATTTGGAACAGATGATTGCGGGTTCGGAGAAAAAGCGGCACGAGATCAATGCTGGCCGAATTCGCGCCCTTTATGGTCATTCCACTCCGCAGAAAATATCTAAAATAGCTACTCAGCCTCCGGAATGGTTGTACCACGGTACACCCGGACATGCCGTTGCCTCTATTATGGAGCACGGTCTGCAGCCTCGGCAGCGGCAGTATGTACATTTGTCGGCTGATAGGAACACGGCACGCCAGGTTGGTCTAAGACGGGATGATCATCCTGTCATTTTGCGTGTTCAGGCTGGGCAGGCCGAACGTGATGGCATTCTCTTTTACCACGGCAATGAAAATATATGGCTGGCTGATGTTATTCCTGCACGTTATATTGATCAAGAAGATCCAGTGGGTAGTTAGATGGACGCGTGTGCAAGCTTCGTTTGAAGCATATCAAAAACAAGCAAAAAAAAGGGCTGTTCCTCGTCATCAGTTGACGTATGGAACAACCCTTTTGTTGTATTCCTGTTATTATCTAGCGAAAATTACAGCATGACTGATTATTTACCCAAAATGGCTTTAAAACCTTCACTTAACGGTTGAGCCGGACGACCAAGCAAAGTTTCCAGTGTGTCGCTCTCAACAGCCAGTGCACCTTGGCGGATTGAATTCTGCATTTCAACCAGCATAAATACAACAAATTCAGGTAAACCTGCACCTTTCATGATGTCCGCGTAAGCCGCATCGTCGACATTCTGTACGTTGATTTCCTGTCCGAGTACTTCACCTGCAATGGCAGCAAGCTCAGCCTGTGTACGCAGTTTGCCGGACAATTCATAAACCTTGTTCTCGTGTCCTTCGCCTGCAAGTACAGTAGCAGCAGCTTCGGCATAATCACGGCGGGTAGCCCAGCCAACCCGGCTGTCATTCGTAGCATGTACCCAAGGAGCACCGTGTGTAACGGCTTGTACACTGCCAGCCTCATTTTCAAGGTACCAGTTATTACGTAGGAATGTGTAAGGGATGCCGGAATCACGGATCGCTTGTTCTGTCTTGCGGTGTACCTCAGCGAGGGAGAGTGGATTATGTTCCGCATTCACAACACTTGTATAAGCGATATAACCAACGCCAGCTTTTTTGGCGGCTTGAACGGCAGTCTGATGCTGACGAATACGTGTCTCATTATCCCCGTCTGTGGAGATCAGTAGTAACCGATCTACTCCAGCGAAGGCTTTCTCCAGCGTTTCCGGCTGATCGAAATCCCCTTGTCGAACGTCTACGCCTTGGGAGCGCAATGCTTCTGCTTTTTCTGGTGAACGCACACTAACAGCCAAGTTTGTTGCAGCATCCGTCTTCAATAGCGCCTCAACAACCAGTGACCCGAGTTTACCTGTAGCACCTGTAACTAACAATTTCATTTTTGTTTCCTCCTATAATGTAGTTTGCAACATTCGCCTCGTTAGGTGGATGTGTAACGAAAATCCATATCCTTGTAACTATAATAGTTACAAAAAGAAATGTTGTCAATTTTCTGTTTTCAATTAAGTTGATTAAGATGATCCGAATATATGTATAAAACGAATCGACCGTTGGTTATTTAGTTTTTTTTAATTGTCCAATAAATGAGTGATGGTTCTTAAGGAGTGTTAAAAAAGAAACATTTTTTGTATGAATAAGTGTAAAAATGGTATATAAGTACCATTTTATTCAAGTTAATTGGAACTACTTAAATTATACAATTGCGTATAAGAGAAGAAAAATGTAAAAAGCTTCGACAAAATAGAAAAATATGTACGAATTGACAAATATAAAAGCGATTATATAATGTGGATATCTACAAATTAATTCATTTAGTTACAAATGATTCCAAAATAACGAATGGGCAGGAGTGAGACAGCAATGTGGTTTTTGGTTCTATGGTTATTTGGGCTTATTTCAGGGGCAATTCATCTGTGGATGCTCGGTTTCCCTGGAGAAATGAGCGAGATTAGCAGAGTGTTATTGCTTCATCAGTTTGTGGTTACATTTGGACTTGTAGGTGTTATTGGTTACGTGGTTAACATTGCCAGAGCAGATCAAACAGCCAAGATGTTGGGTTGGCCAGGCGGACCGTTTCAGGTGAAATACGGATTTTCGCAAGTCGGGCTTGGTGTTATGGGGATTATGGCAATCTGGTTTCAAGGGAATTTTTGGGTTGGTGTGTTGGTTACGATGTACATATATGGTTTAAGTGGTCTATGGTCACATACTTATGTCATGATTAAAAATCGCAAGGCAGATGGAGATAGTATTGGTAATCTGATTATGGACGTCGTCTATCAAACGTTTATCACGGTTCTTTCCATATTGGCTGGCGGTATCTGGGTAATGAGCTAAACAGGGACTGGATTTATGACAACACAGCTTGAACTTCAATTAATGAATGAGGTGTGGTCGTGATGGTACGTAAAACCGTGGAACTCTCCGAGACACAAAAGGGAATCTATTTTGATTGTCAAGTGAATGATCCTTCTTCTTATAACATCTCAGCTTCGATACAATTAGAAAGGCTTCAACTTGAAGCCTTTCGACGTTCCATTGAATTGCTTATGCATGAACAAGTCGTGCTGCGCACACATATTGAGATACAACAGGATAGACCTGTCCTATCTATCCACGATGACATGGAATACTCACTGATTTTGCGGGATCTGAGTCATGAACATCAGGATGAGAAGGAACACCAGCTGGAGGCATTCATAGAAGAATGTATTCAGGCCCCCTTCATGTTAGAGCAAGGCCCCTTGTTCCGAATCCAGCTTGTACAAATGGATGAGGACAAGCATGTTCTTACTTTATGTATCCATCATTTAATCTGTGACGGTATGTCACTGGAACTGTTCAAAAATAAACTTCTCCATTCATACACTTGCATAATGCAGGATCTGTCTTTGGAGGTAAAACAGGATCAAGGTTTTATCTCTTATATTGAAACAGAGAATATGAAGTTACAAGAGGACAAGTATAACCGGGAGCGCGAGTTCTGGTTATCCAAAATGAATGGCGCAGAACCACTGGCTCTGCAGCATGACTATCCAACTGGCGGTTCGCAGACCGGCGTGGGACAGGAATTGCGATTTGATATACCCGAAGCTTTAATGGCGGACATTACACAGATGTCCAAGGAACATGAGGTTACTGTATTTATGTTTTTCATGGGTGCATTCAGCATTCTATTGAATAAATATGCGGGTAAAGAGGATATCACTTTTGCTTCCCCGTTTTCCCATCGTCCGGGTTTCGAATTGGAAGAAACGATTGGCTGTTTTGTACATATGTTGCCCATGCGGTTCCAGATTGACCTCGAAACCAAATTTGGATCATTGCTTGAGCAAGTTACTGCCGCCTGGATTGATACGTATAAACACATTGGGTATCCCAATAATCTGATTATCAGAGACAGCATGTTGCAGGTACAGCCAGGCTCGCCTTCGGTATTCGATGTATCCTTTGTGTATGACTCATATGAGGAGGATCTGTCAGGAAGCCAGCTTGTGGAACAGGATAAGGTTACTTTCCCAGGCGATCTGATGGTTGTATTGAACGGCACCCCTCAAGGTACACAGCTGAAACTGCAATATAAACCGAATGTGTTTCGAGAAGACTCCATTGAACGAATGGGTCAGCGCTTCTTATACCTCATGCAACAGCTGGTAACTGAACCAGAGAAGAGCATTGGTGAATACAGCCTGCTGATGCAGGAAGAGCAGGAGCAATTGCTGCATCAATTTAACCAAACTTCATATTTTCCCTACACTCCGCAGCATATCATCGATGTTTTTCATACAAAAGTAACAAATCACCCAGAACGAGTCGCTCTACTGGAAGGAAAAGAAAAACAAACCTACGCACAAGTTAATGCAAAGGCTAATCAATTGGCAAAACAGATCATCGCACGGAAAAAGATCGAAAATGAGGCAGTCGGCGTACAAATGCCACGTTCTTCCGATCTGGTCATCGCCTTGCTGGCTGTTCTGAAGGCTGGATGTACTTTTGTTCCCCTAGATCCTTCCTATCCGGTATCCAGAAAAACCTATATTTTATCCGATGCGAATATATCCACAGTCATCGCAATCCGTCCGGAAGCAGAGGATAATTCTCTGACTGCCCACTATATTTACACGGAGGACGGGACGGTTTATACCGGGAACAGCTCCAATCCCGAAGAGCCTTTGAATCCTCAAAGTCTGGCCTACATTATGTACACGTCAGGATCAACGGGCAAACCCAAAGGGGTCATGATTGAAAATCATAGCGTTGTGAATACACTGCTGGATCTGGAACGTCGTTTTCCAGTACAAGCGAGTGATGTGTATATGTTAAAAACAGCGTATACCTTCGATGTATCCTGTACAGAATTGTTTGGTTGGTTTATGGGTGAGGGAGCATTAAGTATTCTGCCGCCAGGCGAGGAGAAGAACCCTGATCAGATATTGACTACAGTAGCTGAACATCAGGTAACTCATATTAACTTTGTGCCGACTTTATTCCGCCTTTTTCTGGAAACAATGGAACTTCGCTCTGATCTCTCGGGATTGGACTCCCTGAAATGGGTGTGTGTAGGCGGAGAGGCTGTTACACCCGATATTATTAAAAAATATAACAAACTGAACATTCGGGCCAGCCTCGATAATGTCTACGGTCCTACGGAATGTACAATATGGGTTTCCCATTATCCATTGAGTACATATGAGGGGCATGGAAATATACCGATTGGTTCCCCGCTAAACGAGTCCAGATGGTATGTCGTTGGAAGTGGGGATAAATTGCAGCCTTTGGGTATTCCGGGCGAGCTATGTCTTAGTGGCGTGGGGCTTGCACGAGGATATTTGAATCTGGAACAAATGACAAGAGAGAAATTCGTTCTTAATCCTTTCTTTGATGAAAATAAAGATCCTGAGTATTTCAGATGGATGTACCGTACAGGAGATATGGTTCGGTCACTGCCAAGTGGAACGATTGAATACCTGGGGCGCATTGATTTTCAGGTTAAAATTCAGGGGGCCAGGTTGGAGACAGGAGAGATAGAAAATACCCTTTCATCCTATCCTGGAGTCATTCAAACCGTTGTTGTCATGAAATCATCCGAGGGGCAATCCGGTGTATTGTATGCCTACTACCTGTCGGAACAAGAATTGCCCGTGGCTGATCTAAGGGAGCATCTATCACAATCCTTACCTGCCTATATGATTCCATCTGTTTTTGTACATAAATCGGAGTTTCCACTCAATAGCAGCGGAAAAATTGATCGAAATGCCCTTATCGCAGACACAACACATGTTCACACTTCAAGTACGGTGTATGTTGCTCCTACTACGGAATTGGAGCGGGAGATAGCTGCCGTATGGGCAGAAGTGCTGGGTGTGGAAAGAGTCGGAAGGGATGATCATTTCTTCGAACTAGGTGGCAATTCATTTTCCGTTATTCAGGCTCATAACCGATTGAAGCACCGGACGAATGTTGACTTCCCTGTGCCCCGCTTTTTCGAGTGCCCCACACTGCGACAGTTCGCAGCGCTAGGTCAGACACGGGAAGTCGTTCGGATACCGGACTTGCGAGAGGAACGTTTTGGGCGGAAAGCGGGCATTTTGCGTGAGGATATTGCCATTGTAGGGATGTCTGTCAATGTACCCGGAGCAGAGGATATACATGAATTCTGGCGTAATTTGGTGGCACAGGAGGAGAGCATTCATTTTTACAGTGATGATGAACTGAGGACACTTGGTGTAGACGAAGCATTGCTGCGTTCTCCTCGTTATGTGAAGGCCAAAGGACGGGTCGGTGGGATTGAAGAGTTCGATGCTGGCTTTTTTGATTACACACCTGGCGAAGCCAAAATGATGTCCCCCCAGTTCAGACTGATGTATCAGGGGATTTGGGAAGCGCTCGAGGACGCGGGGTGCAGACCTGATGAAGCAGGCAAAGTGGGTGTGTTCCTCGGTGGATCGGATGACTTTGAGTGGTATCGCCAAGTGTTGTTTGGGGATGCAGGGTACAGCAGTAAATATGAAGCATTTACACTCAGCACGAATCATTTTTTAGCTACACGAATGGCTTATAAGTTGAATCTCAGAGGTCCTGCTTATACAGCTCTTACGGGATGTTCAACCTCATTGGTAACACCGCATCTGGCATGCCAGTCCTTAATGGTTGGAGAATGTGATGTGGCTGTGGCTGGTGGAATTACCGTGGAATTGCCGAACGAAGGCGGCTACGTGTACGAGGATGGCATGATGTTCTCCTCGGACGGTCATTGCCGCCCATTTGATGCAGCAGCGAGTGGCACGGTGTTCTCCAACGGGATGGGGATCGTGGTGTTGAAGCGATTAACGGATGCTTTGCGAGATACAGATCATATTTATGGAGTTATCAAAGGTTCGGCCATTAACAATGATGGACAGGAGAAACTCAGCTTCCTTGCCCCAAGTGTGAGCGGTCAGGCGGAGGTCATTCAGGATGCATATCAGGCAGCGGGAATTGATCCCGAAACGGTCAGTTACATTGAGGCCCATGGAACAGGCACGCTTCTGGGTGATCCGATTGAAGTCGAATCGTTGACACGTGCTTTTGCCTCCGAGAAGAAGCAGTTTTGTTATCTCGGCTCGGTGAAGGGCAATGTTGGACATATGGATACAGCGGCTGGTGTAGTTGGTTTGATTAAGGTTGCACTTAGCCTCGATCAAGGATATATCCCGGGTACCGCGAATTATGAACAGCCGAATCCGAAGATTAATTTTGCAAAAACCCCCTTCATGGTTAACCCGCAAGGAGTTGACTGGAAACCAGGTGAAGCTGGTGTTCTGCGTGCAGGTATTAATTCATTTGGTGTGGGAGGCACGAATGCTCACATGGTATTGGAGGAGGCTCCAAAGATGGATCAATGTAGTCCGGATGATGATGTCAACGTATTGCTTTTTTCAGCCAAAACAGAGTACTCACTAAACCGCACCGCTGAACAAATCATGGAGCATTTGGTGCAGCATCCGCAACTATCAGTTTCAGACGCAGCGTGGACATTGCAGACAGGCCGAACAGGTTTTGCATATCGTAAAGCACTGGTTCTGGATAAGAGCTGGAAAGATGATCCCGAGCAATTCACGCGTCAGCTGGAAAAGGCTAAAATCTCTTATTCGCCGCAAGGGCGGCGCCCGGTATACTTTATGTTCCCTGGGCAGGGCAGTCAGTATCAGGGCATGGGGGCAGCATTGTACAGATCAACAGAGCAGTCAGGTATTGCACCTCTGTTCAAGAAACATGTACAGCAGATTTTGGATCTGCTCCCTGAAGTAGAACGCGAAGAGATACTGTCTGTTGTCTACGGGGACCAGCAGCCAGAACAAATTAACCAGACGGAGTATAGTCAATTTGCGCTATTCATGACCAGCTATGCTGTGGCTCAATCCTTGATGGAACTGGGTATCCAGCCAGATGGCATGATCGGACATAGTATTGGGGAGCTGACCGCGGCTGTGGTCGCCGGTGTATTCGATCTGCGAGACGCTGTGCGGATTGTAAGACTGCGCGGGCGTTTGATGCAGCAGCAGCAGCCGGGTGTCATGCTTGCCATTATGGAGGATTCACAGCTGGTGAAGTCCCAATTGGACGAAGAGATGTGGCTGGCTCTGGTCAATACGACAGGTTCCAGCGTCATTGGCGGGACAGCAGAGGCGATTGATCGAATGGAAGAAAAGGCTGGAAGACTCGGCTGGAAATGTGTTCGTGTGAAAACCTCTCATGCGTTCCATACGCCAATGATGAAGGACGCAGCGGTGGAATTTGAACGCAGTCTGTCTGTTTATTCGCTTCAAAGCCCGCAAATTCCATTGCTTTCGAATACAAGCGGAACGTGGGCTTTACCAGATGAAATTAAGAGTCCAAACTACTGGGCAAAGCATATTTTGGAGCCGGTGTTGTTTGAAGCAAATCTGGACGAGATGTTAAAAGAGGAACAAGCGGTATTTATTGAGGTTGGTGCAGGACGAACATTAAGTTCGTTTGTGAGACAGCACATGGAGTCCAAGGAAACACATACCGTGTTGAATATGCTGCGTCACGTCAGAGAAACCGAACATGACATCCTGTATACGAACCGTAGAATAGCTGAGTTATGGTGCGAGGGCATTGAGCCGGAGTGGAAGGCGTTCAAGGGACAGAATGTGCGCCGAAAATGCTCTCTGCCAACATATCACTTCGACAAGCAACATTATCCGATTGGTCAATCGCTTACCGGTGGATCAGCAGTGGAAGGGACGAGTGCTGGTCAACGTCAGCAGCAGTCGAGAGCGGAATACAGCAACACGCCACTATCCGGCGGGGGAGGTTATGCGGGCAACCTGGATGACATGAAGCGGGTTGTTCTGGAGGCATATGAGTCCATTTTTGGCATCAACGATCTGGAAGAACATGTGAATTTCTTCGGCGTTGGCGGAGACTCGCTCAAAGCAGTCAGTTTGTCTGCATCAATCCGGTCTTCCATCGGCATTCAGGCAGAGGTAGCGGATGTGTTCAACCATGCTACACCGGCTCAACTGGCGGAACATCTCTTGGAGATGGTTAAACCGCAAGCACAACAACAGAACATGATTGAGGCTGCACCGGTTATGGATGCTTACCCGATCTCGTCCGCGCAGATGCGGATGTTTACCCAATCCATGCTTGATCCGAGCAGCACAGCATATAATTTGCCGTCGGCCACCCTGATCGAGGGAGATTTGGATCATGCCAGAGTGAAGACTGCACTGGAGAAGCTGGTGCAGTGCCATGAGGCACTTCGAACGACGTTTGAAATACGTGGAGACCAAGTGGTACAGGTCATTCATCCATCGGTACCTTTACAGTTAAGTTTTACGGAGCAGCACTTGGCTGATGAACGCAAGATGTCTTCTTTAATCCAGACACTGATTCAACCTTTTGAGCTTCATCAAGCTCCACTTATGCGAGTGAACCTGATTAAAACAGGGGAGCGCAAACATCTGTTGTTCTTTGATATCCATCATATTATTGCGGACGGTACTTCGGTGGAATTGATCACGCGAGACTTCAATGCATTGTATTTTGGCGAGGAACGAACCGTCCGTTTACATTACAAAGATTACGCCTTCTGGCAGCAGGAGCGTCTTGCCTCACAGGCGTATCAGCCTCATCAGACATACTGGCTGGAACGTCTGGGTCCAACACTACCTGTACTGCAGCTTCCGCTTGATCATGATCGTCCATTGCAGCGGTCGATGCAAGGTGAACGTGTGCAATTCACGTTGAGTCACTCGTTAACAGAGCGTCTGCATAAGCTGGCTTCGTCAGCGGAAGTTTCCATGTACATGGTGATGTTGAGTGTGTGGAATCTTCTGTTAGCGAGTCGAACGGGTCAGCAGGACATCGTAGTCGGAACACCTGTAGCCGGCAGATTACAGGAAGAGTGGAAAGAAACGGTCGGCATGTTTGTCAATATGATTGCGATGCGGAATTTTCCGGCATCTGATCGGGGATACACTACATTTTTGCGTGAACTCAAACAGCATACTCTCGATGCTTTTGCATATCAGGATTATCCATTCAACGAGCTTGTAACGCAGCTTGGAATCAAGCGGGAACTGAACCGCAATGCCATTTTTGATGTGTGTTTCGATTATCAGAATATGGAACTGCATGATCTTGAGCTTCATGGCTTACAGTTCAGTTCTTTCCCTGTGGAGACGGGAATCTCAACCTATGACTTGTTATTGACGTGTCAGGAGAACAGGGAACAGCAGGTCATCGAAGGCTACATTGAATATTCATTGGATTTGTTCCGGGGTGAAACGGTTGAGAGTATGATTCAGGAGTTCATTGAGCTATGTGAGCAGGTTGTGCAGCAGCCGGATGTATCTCTGGGGGAACTGTATGAACGAGCACGGTATTCTTCCGAAACGGAGTTTCACCAGTTGGCAGGGCCAGTTCTGCATTATGATCGCAAGCTGAGCTTGCATCGTTTGTTTGAGCTACAGGCAGAACGTACACCAGAGAAGACAGCACTTATTGTATCTTCGGGAACGGTACTAACTTATCGAGAACTGAATGAGCGAGCGAATGCGCTGGCTTGGAAGCTGATGGATCGAGGTATACGCAAAGATGAGCCAGTGGGCATATTATCCAGCCGGAATGAAGCATTAATTATTATGTTAATCGCAGTGCTCAAAGCAGGTGCAGCCTATCTGCCTATAGATCCAGCTTTTCCGCCGCAGCGCATTCTGAACATGATGCAAGACAGCGGTATGAAATTGTTGCTGTGCACTTCTGATGAGGCGAATGTTGTAGCTTTTGAAGGAGATCGCTTGATTTATGAGCATGATGAGTCTGCTGACCAACATTCTGTTATCAATCCCAATGTGGACGTCCTGTCTTCCGACTTGTGTTGTGTAATATTCACCTCGGGATCAACCGGAAGGCCCAAAGGGGTGATGATTGCACATGAAGCGATGGTCAATTTTGTGGAAGACATCAGGCATCGAAACATTTTTGCCCAAGAAACAGACCGAATGATCAGTGTAACGACGGTTTCCTTTGATATTTTCGGATTCGAAGTGTGGGCTCCATTGTGTACGGGGTACTCTTTATATCTGGCGGATGAGCTGGAGCAGCTTGATCCGGTTCTTGCAGCACGAAGAATAGAGCAACAGGGCGTTACTCATATTCTCAGCACGGTATCTCGTATTAAAGCCTTTGTTGAGAATTCGGAATTTGCGAAGGCATTGCCTCATCTTCGGTGTGTGCTTACCGGAGGAGAAAGTGTTCCAGCAGGACTTCTAACGGATATTAAAAAATATTCGTCCGCTCGTGTCTTTAATATGTATGGCCCTACCGAAACGACGATTTGGTCAACGACCAAAGAGTTACAGGAACCAGGGCTCATTACGATTGGCAAACCTATTGCTAATACAGAGCTATATATTGTGGATGAACAGGGTGAATTATTACCTCCCGGAAATTACGGGGAACTCTGCATCGCAGGACGTGGATTGTCTCGTGGTTACCTCAACAATATGGCCGAGACTAGTGCTAAATTCATTAATCATGCCCATGTCTTGGGCGGACGGTTGTACCGGACGGGTGACCTGGCCCGTGTGTTGGCCAATGGAGAGGTTGAGCTGGCAGGGCGTTTGGATCAACAAGTGAAAGTCAGAGGATACCGGATTGAATTAAATGAAATTGAGCAAGCGGCCTTGAGCTATGAAGGTGTGAGAGAAGCCGTTGTGAAGGCAGAAGGAAATCAGCCTGAGCAGTTGCAACTGGTTCTCTACTACAGCTTGAAGCCTGACGTAAGTCTATCCGTTATGGCTGAACATGACACATTGCTTCGTGCCTGGCTTAATCAAAGGCTGCCACATTATATGATGCCTTCCCGCATCATTCGTCGGGACAAGCTGCCGGTGCTGCCGAATGGAAAACTGGATCGGAACGCCCTTCAATGGACTGATTTTGAAGTGATCCAGAAGTCAGAATCGTTGGCGACTTCGAGTTCCTCTTCCTCAATGGGGAGAGAGCAAGCTCGCAAAGAGCTGGAACAGATGTTGATTGAAGCGTGGAAAGAGATGTTGAACCGGGATCATGTTGGAGTACAAGAGCACTTTTTTGATATTGGTGGAAACTCGCTGGGCCTGATCTTGATTAATAACCGGTTAAATGCTTATCTGGGCAAAAATGTTCCGCTTGTGCAGTTGTTTGAACATTCTTCCATTGCTTCTTTGGTTGATCATCTGATCTCGGAACAGATGTTAACTTCTGTGGATGTGTCTGTTCAGACAACGCCAAAGCATATAGCCAGGGAAGTCGCCGCAAACGTTGGGGTTGCGCCTGATCCTTCCATAACGCAAGAAAGAGTTATTATGGATAGCGGTCATGATGATTCGATAGCGGAGCAGAGTAAGCAGCAAGAACAGACAATGAACATCAAAGCATATCCCGATGTAAACAGCAGGAACAGAAGTACTTCCCCATCGGATATTGCGGTTATAGGTATGGCTGGACGTTTCCCGGGATCGAAGAATATCGAGGAATTCTGGGAAAATCTGATGGCAGGTAAAGACGGCATTACCCGACTGACGGAAGAAGATTTAGTTGCAGCAGGGGTGCGACCGGAAGAGTATAAACATCCTGAATATGTTCGGGCAAAAGGCGTTTTACAAGATACCGAATTTTTTGACTCCGGATTTTTTGAATACCCGTATCAGGAGTCCGATATGATGGATCCGCAGATTCGACTGCTCCATCAGTGCTCCTGGGAGGCCCTCGAACATGCGGGCTGTGATCCATATCGGTACTCAGGTTCCATCGGTTTATTTGCAGGAAGCGGACTAAGTTTGCCTTGGATGGTTCAATTCCTCGGCCGTTCAGGTGACCTGCTGCAAGCTTTTGAAGCGATGACGCTGAATGAGAAGGATTATATTACTACACGGATATCCCATAAGCTGAATCTGAGAGGGCCAAGTATGGCCGTGCAGACGGCATGCTCCACCTCGCTCGTCGCTATTCATCAGGCGGCAGAATCTCTGATCCGGGGAGAATGCGACGTGGCTCTCGCAGGGGGAGTGTCCATCTCTTATCCGCTCAAAGAAGGGTATCACTGGCATGAAGGCATGATCTATTCCAAGGATGGGCATTGCAGAGCGTTCGATGAAGAGGCGTCAGGTACCGTCTCTGGTAACGGGTGCGGCATGGTTGTTCTGAAGCCACTGCGGGAAGCGTTGCGAGATGGGGATCAGGTTTTTGCCGTGATCAAAGGCTCGGCGATTAACAATGATGGATTGGATAAAATCGGATATACCGCACCAAGTGTTACCGGACAGGTGAAGGTGATTCAAACGGCACTGGAGCGTTCGGGAGTGTCTCCGCAAGAAATTAATTATTTGGAGGCACACGGGACAGGCACCAAACTGGGTGATCCCATCGAGATCGAAGCGCTTAGACAGTCCTGGGGAACGGATAAACTTAATTTTTGCGCCCTCGGTTCGGTCAAGGCCAATATCGGTCATCTTGACGCAGCAGCTGGTGTTGCCGGGTTTATCAAAACGGTTCTGACGTTGCATCACCGGACGGTTCCGCCGCAGATCTATATGGAAAGAAGTAATCCTATGTTGGAACTGGAACGCAGTCCCTTTTACATCAACCAGGAGCCGCAGTACTTCAAAAGTCAGGAGCAAGTTCTACGCGCAGCGGTAAGTTCCTTCGGAATTGGTGGCACGAATGCGCATGTTATTTTGGAGCAGCCACCTGTAAAGGAGAGCCAATCCGTATATCAGCCTTTACACTTGCTTCCATTCTCGGCCAAAAGTGAATCCGCCTTAGATCACACGTATCATTCGATTTTGCAAGTACTTGAGAATATGCCGGAACAAATGTCGAACGCTGCCTGGACTCTGCAGGAGGGCAGAAGCCGATTTACTCACCGCAAAGCTCTTGTCGTAGTGGATGGTTATATCCCTTCGCAGGATCAGGTGGAAGAGTATGAAGCACAAGCGAATGTGATACAGAGTGGTAAGCCTAAAGTGATGTTTTACATCCATGGGAGAGCTTGCTGGGAATTGCGCTCGATTCGGGAACTTTATGCTTCCAGGTATCGTAGTCAGGTGTCTGAACGGTTCAAGCAACACTTTGAAGAGGTGCTGAACCTTTTTGAATCCAAGGAACAGTATGCACTTCGTCAGAGTATAGGCAGGCCGAGTCGGGATTCACGTCTGGAACGTATGTACTGTTTTGCAGTCCAGTATGCTCTTTTCACAACCGTGATGGAGTCAGGTGTCAAACCGGATGTGATATGTGGACAAGGTGTCGGTGAGTTAGTTGGACAAGTGATTAGTCATACGCTTGAGCCAGCTCAAGCAGTACGCCTGTTATATAGCCGCGATGATTGGCCAGCCAATGAAGGTGCCTTGTATGATGCCTTGAACACATTAGGCACATCAACAAGTCTTTCACAATCTGCGGAAAATACACTTTGCATTACAGCAGTTCCACTGCAGAACGCGGAGTTTGCAGACGACATTATTTTGAAAGATGCACATGTTGTTTCACTTACTGGAGATCGTTCCAGTCCGCTTGAAGCCGATATTTATTTCATGAAAACGTTGGGATATTGCTGGTGCAGGGGTATTGAACTGAATTGGGAGCAGATCAACGGACAGGGGGCTGGGCAAAAGATATCTCTTCCAACCTATTCTTTCGATCGAATTGTTCATAAACATGATGTTCCGTTATACCTGCTTGCAGGTATGCCACAGGCCGAGGCTTCAGAGATCTCTTCATCTGTAAAGGCGGTAGAAGGTAAGGCAGGAACCCGGTTAAATGTAGATGAAATATATGACGCAACGGCACAACTCTGGCAGGAGTTACTTGGGTGTGAAGCGGTGACCCCGGAAGATGATTTCTTCCAGCTTGGCGGGCATTCCTTAAAGGCGATCACTCTGGCATCCCGAATCAAGGAAACATTCGGTGTCTCTATGGGATTGGAAGATGTTTTTGATCATTCGGAACTTGCCCGCATGGTCGCGTGGATTGATCAACAACAGAATGTTGGCATGAACCATTCGGGGGCAGAAAACAACATTGTACCAGCAACACTCAAAGACCGATACAAGACCACTTCTGCGCAGCGAAGAATGTTTGTAGTGCATGAATGGATGAAGGGCGAAAGCACAGCGTACAATCTCGCAAGTTCTTACAAGCTGCGGGGAGAGCTGGAACCCGCACAATTTATAGCGGTGATGGACGCTCTCGTGCACCGACATGAGGCATTCCGTACTCGATTTGAGATGGTGGATGGTGAACTGTATCAAGTCGTTGAGGATCAGGTTGCAAGTGTGGTGGAGTTGCTGGAGCTTGAAAAAGAAGAGTCAGAGCAGCAGTTGTTGACATGGCTGGAGCCATTTGATCTGACCCGTGCACCGTTGGTTCGTGTAAAGCTTGCCCGCCTTTCAGACGAGGAGCATATTCTGTTCATAGACATGCATCATATCATCTCGGATCAGAGTTCCATTGCGATTCTTTTGCAAGAATTTGCTCGGTTGTACAATGGAGAATCCTTGGAGCCTTTAACGATTCATTACAAGGATTATGCCGAATGGCTTGATCAATCCGCATCAAACGGGCATTCTGCTGCAGATGAGGCATTCTGGCTACAGGAGTTCAAGGATGTGCCTGCACCGGTTGAATTGCTTACGGATTACCCGAGACGTGGCGTGTTATCTACCCAGGGAGATCGGATTAGCAGTGAGCTTGGAGAGATGTTAAGCACGCAAATTAACGATTTTTGTACAAGACAAGGGCTCACTCCATACATGTTGTTCATGGCAGCTCTGAATGTGTTGATCTTGAAATATACGGGACAGCATGATCTGGTTGTGGGTACAGCTGTAGCCGGAAGAGAGAAGCCAGAACTGAATAACGTCATGGGTATGTTTGTAAACATGCTCGCCGTTCGAAATACGTTAGACAAGAATCAGTCTATTGAACTGTATTTGAATGAGGTTCGAAGCAAGTTGTTAGCCTGCTATGAACATCAACAATATCCATATGAAGCGTTGGTTGAACAACTTGATCTGTTTGGTGATTTGAGTCGTAATCCGCTTTTTGATATCGTCCTGAATTACATCAACATGGGTACGGATGATCTTGAAGCGGGAACATTACAAGTTGAATCCTGGATGGATGGCAAGGTGGATGCCAAGTTTGATCAGACCTGGACGATCGTTGAACATCAACATCAGTATACACTTGAGCTGGAATATCGTTCTGATTTGTTCAATGCCCAATCCATGGAACTCATGATGAATAAGTTCCGGTATGTCTTGACTCAGATGGTCACAGGGGAGGTTGAGCAGCTTCGTCAGATCAAGCTTACTGTGCCGGAAGAGGATGAATGGCTTTTGTTCGGCGTCAACGATAACCAATTGCATTATCCACGAGAGGCGACGATTCCACAGTTGTTTGAGGAACAAGTTCGATTACATGGACAGAAGATCGCATTGATATGGGGAGACGAGGAATGGAGTTATGCTGATGTGCATGTACTTGTTCAGAGGCTCGCATCCAGAATACTCGAACAAGAGGTGCAATCAGGCTCAAGTATTGCTTTGATCCTGGACCGCGGACCGATCCAGATGATCAGTATCCTTGCTACACTAACAGCAGGTTGTCACTATGTGCCGATTGATCCGGCTTCACCGCCGGCACGAATTGAATATATTTTACAAGACTGCAATACGCCTGTTCTCTTGACCGAAGCCTCTTATGCCTCAACATGGAACTCTGTTGTTCCTTGTGTCATGATACCGTCCGAAGAACTGGCCTCGGTTGTTTCAGGAGAGGTTGTAGAGCCGGTAGTGCAGGTAAAAGCTGCTGCTACGGACCCGGCGTATATCATCTATACATCAGGATCAACCGGAATGCCAAAAGGTACGGTCATGAGTCACCGCAACGTTATTAAAGTCATGAAGACAAGCAACTTTGTGACGGTAGTACCGGAGGATCGGGTTTTACAGGTTTCCAATTACGCGTTTGACGGTTCGATATTTGATATTTTTGCTTCATTAATAAATGGGGCTACCCTGGTACTCATTCCCAAAGAGATCATTCTTGATATGGCTCGTCTGGCGGCAGTGATTCGTCAGCAGCAGATATCCGTATTTTTTATCACAACTTCGTTGTTTAATATGCTGGTTGATTGGGATGTTGAATGTCTGAAAAACGTTCGCAGAGTGATGTTTGGGGGCGAAGCTGCATCTGTAAGCCACGCGAATAAAGCACTTGCATGTGTAGGGCCAGGTAAACTGTTAAATGGCTATGGACCAACTGAAGCTACATTTTTTGCCTCCTATCACTTGCTGGAGCAGACGGAGCCGTATACCGACTCGCTGCCTATAGGTTATCCACTGTCCAACACGGCCTTATATGTTCTGGATGAGGATATGTATCCTGTACCTGCCAATGTTCCGGGCGAATTGTATATCAGCGGAGATGCCGTAGGTATCGGATATCTGAACCGTGAAGAACTTACTTTAAAACATTTTGTAGATGATCCTTTCCGCCAAGGGAAACGGATGTACCGGACGGGTGATATTGTCAAGCGTTTACTCGATGGCAGTTTGATGTTTATTGAACGCTCGGATTTTCAAGTGAAAATCAGGGGATTTCGAATTGAGTTATCAGAGATCAACAATTGCCTGGAGCAACTTCCAGGAATTCGGGATGCTTTTGTGATGACAGCTACGGATGCATCTGGAAGTTTGTATATTACTGCATTTTATACGTGTGAATCCTATACTGAACGAACGGTTGAGGATGTTCGGTCAGAGCTGCATAAAGCGCTGCCTGAATACATGGTACCTGCACAAATCTGGCGAATGGATCATCTGCCAATCAACGCTAACGGCAAGGTGGATCGGAAGGCTTTGTCCGAAATGACAGAAGTAAAGTCAGTGCAGGTCGGGACAGATTCTGCTCTGACGGATACAGAACGAATCATCCTTGCTGCCATGAGACAAGTGCTGAACAACCCTGACTTTGGCGTAACCGATCATTTCTTTCAGAACGGAGGACATTCGCTTAAAGCTATCGCATTTGCGCAAATTTTGTCAAAAGAAGGAATTGCCATCAGCGTGAGCGAATTATTCCAATATAATACAGCTAGAGCCTTGGCACGCTCCTTAAAAGGAATGAACTCATCAACGATTTTACTGGAAGAAAGCCTGCAAATTCAGTCCCCCATTGTCATTCCCCAAGACATTATACTTCATGAGAAACAACTGGACAGCCTGGTATTACATGTCTTGAATAATTGTAATCAGGTTTCAAGTTTTATGACGGGAACAGCTATTGTCGGTCGTTTCCCCTTATCTCCAATTCAACAAGCACATGCTTCTACAACTGCACGAGCAAGTGGTTTTACAACGATGTTGGAGGGCCATTTGAATGAATTTACTGTGAAACGACTGATTCTCGGGGTCATTGCCCATCATCAGTTACTGCATAGCATTATATATGAGGAAGAAACGTTACAGTGGCATCAGTGTGATTTGTCTGAAGCAGCAGATATGTTGCAACAGCTCATTCCGTACCTCGATGTGCGTCACTATGCCTCTGCTACGCTGGAACAAATGGAGTCCAAACTAATTCAGTCTCTTTTACACAGGTCGTATACACTGGATGGATTGCCATGGCGTCTGTGTATTCTGCGAACAGGGGATAGAGAGCACAAACTGATCTGGAGTTTTGATCACCTTGCCTTTGATGGCATGAGCGCCGAGATCATCAAGCAGCAACTTGAGTCGGCAATTGCCGGTAACCAGCAAGCCAAGATGATCGATACAGCTGGTTCGTTGAAGGAGATACGGAAATACGAGGATTATGTAAACATGTTGTCTCGGGGGCCTGTCGGCCTTACGGAGCATGAACTGGAAGAGCAGTATTCCATTCTGGCCTGGCAGCATGCTAATAGCAATGTTATGGATCAATTGCTCACTACAGCAGACCATTCATCGCCGTCAGCGCTGACTGTTGAACTACCACGGACAGATATCACAGGTCAAGAGATTGAAGATGCTTGGTGGACCCATTTTAAATCTTTTGCCAGCATTCTTGCATCATATCTTGACATAAGTGAATTGCCCATTGCCCTGGTGCATTATGGCCGAGAGTATGGTCAAGAATCGTATTACGATCATGTAGGCGAATTCCTCGACCTGATTCCGATTCTTGTACATGGTGACTTTGCCCAGGAGGATCTGCTGCAGCGCTTGGACTTTGCCAAACAACACAGCATTAATTTTATGGCACTGACGAATAAATCGGCGATGTCTTCTCCGTATTCAAAAGTTCAAAAACAACTGGCTGCGTCCTATAAACAGAAGGGTCAGGAGCCAAGAAAGCTGATTTTGTTCAACTTCCAGGGTTTTATCTCCAGTGAGGAGACCATTCCAGAGCTGGAGCAGGCAGATAACACAGATTCTGAGCTGAGCCTCGCATTCATGGAATGGGTCATTCGATACGATGAAAACTGTGTTTACGTGCATCTGGCTTGTCATGCAGGACTGGATATCGAGCGGTTGAAGCAGCAGATTGAGCAGCAGATCGGCAGTGAGGGGAATGTAAAAGTAAAAGTTCATAATGAGGCAGTGGAGGTGCAGCATGTCCATTAAATCCATACAACGAGGGCCGGAGTTGATTGTGCCGGAGCATTATGCAACAGTTGCTGAACTTCTTATGTATATCGCTGATAAACATCCGGATAAGGGCATCACTTATATCAGTTCATCCGGAGAAGAACACTTTGAATCGTACCCTGAACTGCTGAAGCAGGGACGTTTGTATCTCCAAGGCTTGCTTGAGAGTGGGTTAGCTAAGGGACAAGTTGTTATATTGGAAATTGATCATTCACAGCAGTTTTATCGTACATTTTGGGCTTGCATCCTGGGCGGCATTATTGTCGCCCCGGTCAGTCCTCCTGCCTCATGGGAGCCGGGGTCAGTTGGTCTGGAGAAATTTACAAAAATCTGGGGAATCCTCGGAAAGCCTGTTGTAGTGGTAGAAGAAGCATTTTTGCCAAAATACGAACAGCTTGCTGAGAGTCCAATTTTTGAGGGATTGAACTGCATTAGCGTCAGCAAGCTTCAGTCAAGTCATACACTTGCTGAAATAAGTCTGACTGCTCCTGAAGAGGTTGTATTTCTGCAGTTTTCGTCAGGAAGTACAGGTATCCCTAAGGGAGTACAGTTAACAAATCGCAATATTATAGCGAACAGTATTGCATGCAAAACGTTCCTTGGTGCTGAAGAAGGAGATAACGTATTTACCTGGCTACCTCATACACACGATATGGGAATGTTTGGGCAACATCTAACAACTGTACTAAGCGCTGCTAATATGATGGTCATGTCTCCATATACCTTTGTACGATCACCGTACTTGTTCCTGCGCAAAATTACGGAACATCAAGGAAAGTGGTTTTGCTGCACAAATTTTGGCTTTGAATGGATGGTTCAAAAGATTCCGGATTCCAAACTGGCGACGCTTGATCTGTCTTCGCTTCGTATGGCCTTAAACGGTGCCGAGCCGATATCAACCAAAGTCATTGAGCGATTCGGTCAAAAGTTCAGTTCCAGCGGTTACCGCACGAATATGATGTTCCCTGCTTACGGTATGGCTGAGGCAACGGTGGGTGTGTGTACCTGGAGGCTGGGAGAGGAGCCGCGCATCGAACAAATATCCCGTAAAGTGCTTGTGCAGCAGGGAAAGGCGGTCCCGGTTGATGCTGCTGTTCATGACCCGGCAGATCTGATTGAGTTTGTGCATGAAGGTTATCCCATGACGGGAATCCAGATTCGAATTGCCAATGAGCAGGGCGAAGTGGTAGACGAGCGCACAGTGGGTGAAATCCAGATTCGCGGGGAATCGGTGACTTCCGGATATTATAATCTGCCAGAAGTGAATCAGGAGTTGTTCGTGGACGGATGGCTTAAGACGGGTGATCTTGGTTTTATGGCGGAAGGCTCTCTGGTAGTAAGCGGACGAATCAAGGATATCGTATTTATCCGTGGACAAAATCATTACGCGCACGATCTCGAAGAGATTTTATATCACAATTCCAGCATTCCAAGAGGAAATCTGACGGTCGTGGGACATTTCAATAGCGTTTCTCAAACGGAAGAACTGCTTGTATTTGTGAAGTATAAATCGAGCACGCCGCAGTTCCTGGAAATCAGGCAGGACTTGATGGATCGGATGAGAGCCGGTCTGGGAATTGAGATCACTCATGTTCTTCCGATCAAGGTCATCCCCAAGACGACCAGCGGCAAAGTTCAGCGCTTCATGCTGAGAAACGAGTATGAAGGTGGCACATTTAACAAGGATATCGAGGCTATTGAAGACATGCTTCTTCAAAACAAACCGAAGTCCATTGCGGAGGCGGTTCATCCGGTATCTTTGGAGCAAGTGGTACGGGCCGCCTGGGCTGAAGTTCTACAAATACCTGTGGAGAAGGCCGCAGTCAATACTCCGTTTCTGGCTTTAGGGGGAAACTCCATTCTTGCCTACCAATTACTTGATAAGTTGTCAGCACACATGGGGCGTGAACTTGGACAGGAAGTACTCGTTTTTGGCAGAACGATACAGGAGATGGTGGAATATCTTCAGGAACTTCCCGAAGAGAAGAGGCCACTCGAAAAGGAAATCCGCTCGGATAATCAGCTGAATGTACATCGAGCGATTGCAATAACCGGGTTGTCCCTTCGTTTGCCTGATGCAGATACGCAAGAGGAATTCTGGGGCAATCTCGTTCAAGGTTTGGACAGTGTGGATCGGGTGAGTCTGGAACGCGCTACTCGTTCCAAGCGTCCGGATTGGGATGATTGGATTGGTGAATTAAAACACCCGGACACCTTTGACCATGAGTTTTTTGAGATTCCATCGGCACAAGCTGCATTTATGGATCCACAACACCGTAAACTGCTGGAGGTTGCTTATGAGGCACTTGAGGATGCGGGTATGATCGTGGATCGGGAAGAGAAACGTGATGTTGGTGTATACGTGGGAATTAACCCCAGCTCGTACTTTGATCTCGTTGTAGCTTACATGAATCGTAGCAAGGAATTTGAGGTGCACTCGCACGCGATGGTTGGCAATATGTCCAATATCGCAGCAGCATCCATCTCACACCTGTACAATTTCACGGGCCCGGCGCTTGCCATCGACACAGCCTGCTCTTCCTTTCTCGTGGCCTTGACACAAGCGGTGGCAGCGATTCAGGACAAGCGTATCTCCGGTGCAGTCGTAGGTGGAGCGAGCATTCTGGCAACACCTCATGTACACCAGCTGTCGCGTAATGCGGGGATATGTTCTTCCACACAGCATACGAAGGTGTTTGATCAGAGTGCGGATGGTTCGGTTATTGGGGAGGGTGCGGTGGTTGTGTACCTTGAGCCGCTAACAGAGGCAGTTCGCGCGAACAAACATATCTATGGCTTGATCCGTGGCACAGCGGTGAATAACGATGGGTATTCATTAGGCATTATGGCACCTAATCCTCAGGGACAATATGAAGTGCTGCGTGCTGCATATAACGATGCCAATCTGAATCCAAAAGAAATTTCGTATATTGAGGCGCACGGGTCAGGAACAAGAATCGGAGATCCCATCGAAGTGAATGCTTTACTCCGATTGTTTCAGGAGAAGGGATACGGCGAAGATACCTCTATTGGTCTAGGCTCGGTCAAAACCAATATCGGACATTTATTTGCAGCATCCAGTGGAGCTAGTATGGCAAAAGTTCTGCTTAGTATGCAGCACAAGGAACTTGTTCCGAGTCTACATATGGATCATCCTAATCCAGCTCTTCGGCTGGAGAAGTCTCCTTTTTATATCGTCAATGAACACAAAGACTGGACGGTAACCGAGGGGAAAACACGTAAAGCTGGCATTAGTTCCTTTGGTCTTGGTGGCACGAATGCCCATATTGTGTTGGAGGAATGGAACGCACCCGCAGTTTGGGGAGAGGACTCGGCGCGTGATCAATTGTTAACCTTCTCTGCCAAGTCAGAGCAGGCATTGCAGAAGTTGATTCATAACACAAAACACTACGTGCAAGAGCATCCTGATCTGCGCCTGACAGATCTGTGCTTTACGCGGAACAGGTATAGAAAGCATTATCGTCACCGTGCTGCTGTAACCGTAAGTGGCACCGGAGATTGGAGCCAGGAAAAGATGCAATTTGGCTTCAAAGCAAGAAGCCGAGCGGCCCGTGTCAACATCATTATGGGAGGAAACAAGTGGGATCTGGCTGATCAGGAATACTGGTTGAATCTGCTTGAATCGCTCGTGCGCGCTGTACCTTCCATCCAGGAGATTCGTGGCATTGATGGCGGAGAACCAATGTTGTCGCAGTTTAAGCAGAAGGATCAGGCCGATTCTATCCCGACTTCGGATAAGCAGGCATTCCTTCTGAGCAAAAAAATAACATTCGGAGATATTCAGGACACGAGCTGCGCGATGGGAAATGCAGACATTGTTGTAACGCTGGCTACAGGTGAAGTGATGAAACCGGCGGGAAGCACAGGCAAAGAGAGTTATATCCATCTCCCTGCAGCGACATCACGTGTTGTGGAAAAACAATTAGCCCTATTGCTGGGGCAACTCTACGTGCGAGGTGCTTCATTGGATTGGGAACAGTTACACCCGGATGGATCTGGTCAGATCGTACATCTGCCAGCGCATCCTTTCGAGCCACATGTCCATTGGGTAGATGTGAATCAGGGAACGGAGGTCTTGATATGACAAGAGAAGAGATTGAAGGGTTTATCAAAGGCGAAATTGCTGCGGCACTGAAACAGGATCCTGATGAGATTGATGAAGAGACGAATTTTCTGAAAATAGGTGTTTCTTCCGTTCAGGCGCTCAAGATTATTAATCGTACACGTAAACATCTGCAGGTGGATATCAGTCCTGTTGCGTTGTTTGAATACAAAACGATTGCAGAGTTCGCTTCGTATCTCCATGAATCCCTTCTTCAAGGGGAGGCAGTCGAATGATTGAACTGGATTTGAAACAGGAGCAAGAGATTCTTCATGAAGCCGAGCTGTTTGCTGCCCGTGAGATTCGTCCTTATGCCCGTCAAATTCAGGAGCAGCAATTCATTCCCAAATCACTGATTCATGCCATGGCTGAAAGAGGTTATCTAGCTGCCTCAATTCCACATGAGTATGGGGGGATGGGCCTTGGCCCGAAAGCGTATGGACTGTTAACTGAAGTGTTTGGCAAAGCACTTCCGGCGATTCGAAGTTTGTTGACGGTACATACTTCACTGGTGAGTGAAACTTTGGTGCGTTTCGGATCGCCCGAACAAAAGGCGTCCTGGCTGCCTAAGTTAGTCCGCGGGGAATGGATCGGAGCGTTTGGCCTGACTGAGCCTGAGGTTGGATCGGATGCAAAGAACGTGAAGACCACTTGGCGGGAAGAAGCGGACTGTTATGTACTGAACGGAAAGAAAAAGTGGATTACCTTTGGAGACGTAGCGGATGTATTCATTATAGTTGCCTCCCAAGAGGGAAGAAGTACAGCATTCTGGGTTGAACGGCAGTTTGAAGGTGTTCAGACGCAAGCTATCGAGGGTGTAATGGTTGGCGGCGAGACGGGAATTGCTGAAATTGATCTTCATGAGGTTCGTCTACCTAAAAGCCATCTCATTGGACGTATGCATGAAGGTTTTGAGTACATCGTAAGTGGTGCACTTGATCAGGGAAGATATAGCATCGCTTGGGCAGGATTGGCCATAGCACAGGAAGCTCTTGATTCCATGGTGACCTATTCTCGGAAGCGAAAGCAGTTTGACCAGAAGCTCAGTCATTTCCAACTGATCCGCGGCATGATTGGTGATGCCGTAACGAAAGTTCATGCAGCCAGAGCATTATGCTTGCGAGCTGCCGAGCTTAGAGAAGCGAAGGATCCGCAGGCCACTATGGAAACAACCATTGCCAAATATTTTACATCCAAAATTGCTGTAGAAGTGGCAAACGATGCACTTCAGGTTCATGGAGCCAATGGAATCAGCAGTGAGTACCCGGTGTCCAGACTGTACAAGGAGGCTAAGATCCTGGAGATTATTGAAGGCTCCTCCCAGATGCAACAGGAGATGATCTCACACTACGGGTTGAAAACCTATTACAAGCGTGGCGGTGGGCTATGACAATCTGCGCATTGTTTCCAGGTCAAGGAAGCCAATATATCGGAATGTGCAGTGATCTCTTAAATAACGAACCGGAAGCCAGGTTAATTTTTGCTGAAGCGAGCGAAGCTGTCGGATTTGATCTGAGAACGTTGATTCTGGCAGGTTCACTGGAGCAACTGACCCAGTCTGAATATGCTCAGCCTGCTGTGCTTACTGCGAGTTATGCACGGTTTGATTCCTTCGTTCGCCGGACAGGAATTACGCCAGATTATGCGATTGGTCATAGCTTGGGAGAAATTGCTGCCTTGGTAGCTGCTGGTGCATTAAAGTTCGCAGATGCAGTCCGCTTTACAGCTGCACGGGGGGCATTGATGCATCGTGCGATACAGGAGCAGAAGGGCAGAGCAGGCATTGTGGTTGATATGGGTCAAGCGGAACTCGAAAGTATCGCTGCAAATATTCGTGAGACTCATTATGTGACTATCTCGGGGTATAACTCACCTAACCAATTTGTTGTTGCAGGAGAGGTGCAAGGTTTGCGTTTGCTGGATGACATTGTGGATCAAGCCGGAGGGGAATTCATTCCCTTCCGCATGATGCCTATGAAAGCAGATGCGCCATATCATAGCGAACTGATGCAGTTTATTCAGCCTGAAATGGAAGCAATGGTATCCAGACTTTCCTTCTCTGCACCTGAATTTTCGATATGTTCTACAGTAAACGGGAAGTTCATTCGTGAAACGGAAGATATCTCAAGGTTGCTGACGGATCAGCTTCTGCAGCCGATTCACTGGATTCAGGCTTTAGCACAAGTTCAGCGTATGGGTGCAACAACATGGATAGATGTCGGTCCAAGCCAAAGTGTAAGAAATATGCTTGCTGAGTATGACACCTCAATCACAGCCTATTCATTGGACGATCCACAGGATCATTCAAAACTGCTGGAGATCTGTAAGGCGCAGATTCTAACATACCGGGGAGGCGAAGCTCGATGATTACTACAAATATGACGGAGTATAACCAGCGGGTGAAACAGCATCTTCCTGGCGGTGTGCATTACAATTTCCATCTTCCTTGGGAAGAGACGCCGCTGCACTTCACCCATGCTTCTCGAAGCAGGGTAACGGACATGAATGGCCGTGAATATTTGGATCTCTACGCCCGCTTTGGTGCGCTTATTGTAGGCCACGGTAACGAGGAGTATAACGAGTGTCTGAAGGATACGATCGACCGTGTTCTTTCAGTAAGCCATTGTGATCTAGATGCTGAGGCATTGGAATTAATTCATCAATATGTGCCTTCAGCAGAGATGATCCGGTTTGGATTGTCCGGTACGGAAATTGTGCAAAATGCACTACGTCTTGCCCGCGCATGGACTGGCAAGAACCGTTTTGTTCGTTTTGAAGGCCATTATCATGGCAATTCGGACAACATTATGGGAGGTAAAATGCCTCGGACAGGCTTGCCCGTACCTTCGGACTATCCTGGCGACATGAAGGGAACGCAGGGAAGGGCAAGGGATATTATGGAATCCCAATCCTATCTACTGCCTTGGAACGATGCTGTGCGTTTAGAGGAACTGTTTGTTGAACATGGTGATGACATTGCAGCGGTAATTATGGAGCCGGTATGTGTGAACGGAGGCGGGGTCATGCCATCCCCAGGATATCTGCAAAAGGTCAGACAGCTATGTGATCATCATCAGGTTGTCCTTATTTTTGATGAGATCATTACAGGGTTTCGTATGGGACTGGGCGGAGCTCAGCAGATGTTTGGCGTTACGCCTGACTTGACCACGCTCGGAAAAGCCATCGCGGGCGGAGGTGTGCCCGTGTCTGCTCTGGTTGGCCGAGCCGATATCATGAAGCTGCTAGTGGACAAAAAAGTGATTCATGCAGGGACATTTAATGGTTATCCGTTGGGCACAGCCGCAGTGAAAGCAACGCTCGAAATGTTGGGTCGCAACGGGGGAGAAGCCATGAATCGTATGAATCACCACGCCGAGATGATTCATGACATCCTCACAAGGGAAGCGGCGAAGGCGGGGCTGCCACTTGTTGTTCAAGGCCCGGCGGGTTGCGCGTCCTATCATTGCTGCTCCGAAGAGCTTAGCAGTACAGCCGATTATACGTTTGAATTGATGTCCTTTGATATTTTGTTAAATAGCAAGCTTGCGGAGCACGGTATTCTCGTATCTACGCTCTCCCGTATGTATCCCAACATTATGCTGGATATGAAGGATGTGGCCTGGTTCAGCGAGCATGTACCAGCGGCTATTGCAGAGATGAAAGAGATTTACGATGAACTTGTTTAATGCCAGATCAACAGGGAGAGAGGTTAGGTATGCATAATCAGCTCATCGCAATCATTGGCGCAGGTGTTATGGGATGTGCTACGGCACTGGATGTTGCCAGAGCCGGGTATAAGGTCATTTTGCAGGATCATTCGGAGTCTGCCATTGCCCAGGCTCCAGATATCATACGACGTGAATACCGCTCGGCCTGCTTCTTGAAAAGAGGATACGGTGAGGTTCCGCTTGATTTCATTATGGATCGAATCTCTTTCCAGATACAGGACGAAGGTGTGGAAGAGGCCAGTATCATTATTGAAAATGTGACAGAACATATAGAGTCCAAAAAGGAAGTCTACGCGCGCTTAAGTCAAAAGGCTCGTCCTGATGCTCTTTATGCGTTGAACACAAGCTGTATTTCAGTCACTAAACTGGCGTCCTTTTTACCTGACCCGAGCCGTGCAATTGGCGTGCATCTGATGAATCCGGTTCCGGTTAAATCCATGGTGGAGGTGATCAAAGGACATCATACAACACCTGAGACAGAGCAGGGAATGGTAACCTTTCTGGAGTCTCTTGGCAAAAATCCGGTTGTCATCGAGGATCTGCCAGGCTTTGTATCGAACCGGCTCTCTCATTTGTTAATGAATGAAGCGGCCTTTATTGTCCAGGATGGTATTGCTACAGCTGAGCAGATCGATGCCATTATGAAGAAGGGGTTTAGTTATCAGATGGGTCCGCTGGAAACAGCAGATTTGATCGGCCTGGATACCGTCGTGCACTCGCTTAAAGTATTGTACGAAAGTTATCAGGATCCTAAATTCCGCTGTTGTCCGCTATTGCAGAAAATGGTGGATGCTGGACACTGGGGACGCAAGACAGGTCAAGGGTTCTATGCCTATTAACCAAAGGGAGGCATGTCCGTGGAGCAGATAAAAGATATCAAATGTATCGTATGGGATCTAGATCACACGATCTGGGATGGAGTTTTGCTTGAATCGGGGGATGTGCAGCTGAAGGCGCGCATGAAGGAGGTGATTGAACAATTAGACCGCCGTGGCATACTGCACTCCATCGCCAGTAAAAATGATGCAGAACTGGCCTGGGCCAAACTTACCGAATTGGGCATTGCCGAGTATTTTTTATACCCCGAGATCCATTGGGATGCGAAGTCCATATCCGTTGGGCGTATTCAGCAAAACATCAATATCGGAATGGATGCCATCTTGTTTGTAGACGACCAACCTTTTGAACTGGAGGAAGTGAAGAGTGTACATGCCGACATCCATGTTCTTCATGCAGATCAATATGAGACGATGCTGGATGATCCGAGACTGATGCCTCGATTTATTACAGCAGACTCTTCCCGCAGAAGGCAGATGTATCAGGCAGATACACTTCGAAAGCAGGCTGAAGAGCAGTATGAAGGTCCTTCGGAGAAGTTTCTGGCTTCACTTGGTATGAAGTTTACCATCTATGAAGCGACAGAGGATGATCTTCAGCGAGCTGAAGAACTAACGGTTCGAACGAATCAGTTGAATGCTACAGGGATCACCTACAGTTATGAGGAGTTACATCAGTTGATGACTTCGCAGGATCACTTGCTATTGGTGTGTGAACTTGAAGACAAGTACGGAACATATGGAAAGATCGGGCTTGCGCTTATTCATAAGCAGCCGGATATATGGAGACTGAACATGTTACTGATGTCGTGCCGAGTCATGTCAAGAGGAGCAGGAAGTGTACTGCTTACTTATATCATGCGTGAAGCACAGCAACAGGGCAAGAAGATGCTTGCTGATTTCAGAGACACCGGCAGAAACCGGATGATGAACATCAGCTATCGTTTTGCTGGTTTTACACAACTGTCTGCAGAACCTGATGGAAAGATCGTCTTTTCGCATGATTTGAAGCAGGTTGTGGAGTTTCCAGACTATATTGAAGTTTGTGTGCCTGAAAGACAACATCAATAACAAGGGGGAAGGAAATTGGATTATCGTCAGGAAATTCGAGAGTTTATTGGAAACAACCTCACCATGGAACATGAGGATGCTCAAATTAGTGACAACGATAACTATTTTGAAATGAGATTTGTCAATTCACTCTTTGCCATGCGTTTGGTGGATTTTGTAGAGCGCAGATTCCAGATTGAGATCGGAAATGACGATCTGGACTTGGCTAATTTCAGTACGATTAACCGGTTGCATGATCTCATTGAGAGAAAGCTTGCTGCGAAGGAGGTGGCACGATGATTTCAGCAAATCAGCCATCGGTGCGTCCGATCGCGAGCCCGGCAGCCAGTCCTTCCAATAAGTATATGTATCTGTTCCTGGCGATGTCCTTCGGTACTTGCTACGGTATTGCCAGCTTGTTCATGTTCTTTCCTGATTTCATTGTGCCAATCACAGGTGAGCTGCACCTGATGCATCCACTAGCTATGGTTGCTTTGTACTCTCCTTCCATTGCCGGATTAATTACATGTTATTTAATGGGAGGAAAAGACGCGCTGAAAGGCATGTTCCTGAAGCTGGTTCCACGCAAAAAGGATCTGTTCTGGATCCCTGTGATTATCGGGATTTCCGTCGTATTTGCTTCATCGATGCATTTTGGTTCTCTGCTGTTCGGCATACCGGTCCCTGATCTGACATATAGTGTACCGGAAATGATCTGGCTCGGCATTTTGAACTTGTTCAAAGAGACCGGACTCATCGGCGGGTTGTTTGGATGGATTGGATTTTTACTTCCGTTCCTGCAAGGCAAGTTAAAAAACAATGTAACAAGTGGTCTGATTACAGGACTCCTGTTTGGACTATGGGTGCTTCCGGGTTATCTGATTTCATCTTTCGGCACCTCAACCACATACATATACTACGTGGTGCAACTTATGGCATTTATCGTATTTCAGAGTTACATCTTCAATGCTACCAAAGGCACGCTGTTATTTTACCTTTTGGCATTTTGGCTTGTGGCTACTGGAAGTCAAATCGATCTGTATTACTTTAATCCGCAAGTACAGATCATGCAGTTTTTCTTCTTCGTAACATCGGCAATTATTATTCATATTATCTTTAAGCGTAAAAAAGTAGACACAACGCTCCAGACTTTTCCTGCATATGTTCTGGACACGAAATAGCAATTAACGGTGGTGATGGAGTGATGGCACAGACTTATCTTGAACGACTGCAAAAGGGCAGGGGGAACAGGCAGGTGATCTGTTTTCCTTATCTGGGTGGGTATGCCCAGAATTTTTATCCTTTAGTATCTCACTTTCCAGATACGGAAATATGGGCATTCACACCTCCCGGTCACGGGATGAACGCTGAAAAGCCTCTGCAACATATGCGGCTGCTTGTAGACCTCTACACGAACGAACTGCTGCCTGTCATCCAACCTGGCGCAATGTTGTTTGGGCATAGTCTGGGAGGAATTACAGCTTATTATGTTGCCCAGCGGTTACAACAGGAACTTCCAGATGTAGCGAAGACATTGCGGCTTGTGTTATCCGCCTGCAACACGCCTGCCGAATGTGGAATGAACCGTTACGACCAGATGTCTGATGAGCATCTGATCGATCACCTCTTTTCCTATGACGGTCTACCCAGAGATCTCATCCACGAAAAAGAACTTTTGCAGTATTTCATGCCTGTAATTCGGGCGGATTTTCGAATGCTTGAATCCGCAGCAACACTTGAATGTCAGCCTCTTTCACTGCCAGTGCTGTATCTGTGGGGAGAACGGGACACTGCCGTTCCCCTGCAGTCGGCGTTAAAGTGGGAACGATATTTCAATGTACCGATGAAGCTTCAGACCATTAGAGAAGGTACACACATGTTTATCATGCATCTACCTTCAACGGTGGCGCATTACCTGACAAGCTTTATGACTCCAGAATTAGAACGACTAAACATAGTAGAGTAGATGAGAGGAGCCATGTTTGTTTATGCTGCTGAGAATGCTGAGAAACGACTTAATGAGGAAAAAAGGAATTACGGCTGCGCTGTTTATCTTTGTAATGCTTGCCGCATTGCTGGTATCTTCCGGTTCTCGAATGATCATGGAACTGACAAGTTCCATTCAATACCTGTTCTCTGAATCAAAGACACCGCATTTTGTGCAAATGCACTCTGGAGAACTAGATCAGGCCAAAGTGAACACATGGGCCGAAGGTAATGCAATGGTTGAGCAGCATCAGATTGTCGAGATGGTTAACATCAATGGAGCCAACCTTTACATCGGGGCGGAGTCGGAAAAAAACACGGTCATGGATATTGACCTTGTTACACAAAATCAGGAATTCGACTATCTGCTTAATCTGAACAGTGAGATTATCCAGGTTCGTGATGGTGAAATTGCTGTGCCTGTGTACTATTTGCAGCGAAACAAATTAAATATCGGTGATCAGGTTCGGATCAATAATGGGGCTTTTGAGCGTTCGTACACCATTGTTGATTTTGTGCGTGATGCGCAGATGAATCCGTCCGTAGTTCACTCCAAGCGATTTATCGTAAGTCCAAGTGATTTGCAGCAATTAAAGCAGGGCGTAGGCGAGATGGAGTATCTGATCGAATTTCGTCTGCATGATCCTTCCAAAACCAGCGAATTTACGCAAGCTTATCAAAATGCAGGGCTTCCTAACGCTGGCCCGGTGGTGACATATGGTTTGTTCCAATTGCTTAATGCGATGACAGATGGAATTATCGCGGCTGTCATTATTTTGGTCAGCCTGGTGCTGATTCTCATTGCGATGCTGTGTATTCGTTTTACCATGCTCGCGACCATCGAGGAAGATTACCGCGAGATTAGTGTAATGAAAGCTATCGGGATCGCGGAGAAAGATATCAAGCAGCTCTATCTTGCCAAATATGTGTTTATGGCAGGGGTGGCCTCCATACTTGGATACGTGGCTTCCCTCGGAGTGAACCAACTTTTTGTATCCAACATTATGCTTTATATGGGAAAAGCCCCGGCAACATTGCTGCATTTCGCCATTCCTTTGCTCGCAGCAGGCTTAATCTTCGCGATGGTTGTCCTGTTTTGCCGGACGGTGCTGCGACGTTTTCGTTCCATCTCTGCTGTGGAAGCCCTTCGTACCGGCAGTCTGGGCGATACACAGATCATTCGGAATCGGTTAAGTCTGTCACGTAATCGATGGTCTTCCGTCCCTGTTTTTCTCGGGCTCAAGGAAGTGTTGCAGCGTGTCAAAATGTTCCGTTTGTTATTATTTGTGTTCATTGTCAGCTCATTTATTATGATTGTGCCACTTAACTTTTTAAACACACTACAGGCTCCAAGCTTCATATCTTATATGGGTGTAGGGCAAAGTGATATTCGAATCGATCTTAGGCATAGCGATGATGTAGAGCAGCGTTATGCTAATCTGGTTACCCAGATTAAAAACGATCCAGAAGTTCAAAAGTATTCACCTCTCGTAACGAGCCAGTTCAAGATCCGTAATGCAGAAGGCAGTTACGATAATCTTAGCGTAGAGAGCGGAGATTTCAGCATCTTTCCTTTATCTTATCTGAGTGGAAAAGCCCCGGCGACTGATCGCGAGATTGCTCTCTCGGATGCAAACAGTGGTGAACTCAAACTGAAAACAGGGGATCAGCTGACCTTACAGGTGAGTGGTAAAGATCAGGGGATGACCGTCAGCGGCATCTATCAGGATGTTACGAATGGCGGAAAAACAGCGAAGGCGCTGTTACCTTACAACAAAGAAAGTGTGCTGTGGTATGTAGTCAGTTTGGATCTGAAAGACCGTGGTGTAATGGCTGCCAAAATTGCATCGTATGAGAAAGACTTCTCGCCAGCGCGCGTAACCGATCTCCAAGGATACTTAAGTCAAACGCTTGGTGGCACGATTCAGCAATTGAAACTGGTGACTACACTTGCACTGACAATTGGTGTATTCATATCAATTCTGATCACTTCACTGTTCCTGCAGATGATGGTTGCCAAAGATAACAATGATATTGCTGTATTACGAAGTCTCGGTTTTGCTTTATCCAAGATCAAGCTGAAGTATGTTGTGATGTCACTCGCCATCCTTATTGTGGGTGTGGCAGCAGGTACAATCCTGTCGAACACACTTGGGCCGAAGCTGGTTAGCGCTATAATGTCCTCGTTTGGCGCTTCGGATATCGTGTTTGTGGTTGATCCGATGCAGGCGTATGTGCTCTGTCCATTGCTGCTGGCAGGAACGATTATTATTACAGCGTGGATTAGCATTCAGTCGATTCGGGAAACTAGCATTTCGAAAATGATTGTGGAATAGGGAGGCATAACCATGACAACGATACTTGAAGCAAAAGATGTGAATAAATCGGTAGCAATTGGCGAGAATGAAGAACAGCGTATTCTGAAAGATATCAATCTCCAGCTAAAAAAAGGAGAGTTTGTTTCCATCATGGGCCCGTCCGGTTCGGGCAAATCGACCTTGCTCTATAACATCAGCGGCATGGATCAGATCAGCACAGGCAGTGTTTTCTTTAATGGCAAGCAAATATCAGCGTTTCCAGAGAAAGAGCTGGCGAGTCTGCGCTTGACCAAAATGGGTTTTATTTTTCAAAATATCCATCTGCTCAAAAATTTAAATCTGCTGGACAATATTATTCTTTCCGCTTATTTGGCCAATAACAGCAACCGGGACACCATCAACAACCGTGCAATGTCATTAATGAAAAAAATGGGGATCGACGAGCTGGCTCAGCACAACATTACCCAAGCTTCGGGTGGACAACTGCAACGGATCGCGATCTGCCGGGCACTGATCAATAATCCGGACATTCTGTTCGGAGATGAGCCGACGGGAGCATTGAATTCCAAATCTACACACGAGATTATGGATATTCTCGGTGATATTAATGCAGCAGGAACTACGGTTCTACTCGTAACGCACGATGTTAAAGTTGCCGCCCGCTCGGAACGAGTGCTGTTTATGATGGACGGCAATCTGGTTGCGGATAAAAACATCGGAAAGTATGACAAGGATAAACAGGATCTGAAGTCGAGAGAGAGTCGATTGGCCCAATGGTTAACGGAAATGGGGTTCTAAACTTAGAGCTTCATGACTAAAATAGACCGACAGTCGGTCGAGAGGTAATGGAGGACAGAATATGAGATTGATGAAAAATCCGGAGGAACGCAGAAATGAAATTTTGAATGCGGCCGAAATTCTGTTCGTGACCAAAGGGTACACCAAAGCAACGATTATGGATATCCTCCAAGCCTGTGACATTGCCAAAGGCACATTTTATTATTACTTCCAGTCTAAAGAGGAGGTCATGCATGCCATCGTTATGCGTTTTATTATGAGCGGCGAAGCTGCGGCGAGACGTGTGGTCGCAGATCCCAAACTCAGTGCACATGATAAAATTTTCCGCATTATTATGGCCCAGAATCAGCCCGACGATCGAAAGCTTGGAGTAATCGAGCAACTGCACAGTGTGCAAAATGTGGAGATGCATCAAAAAAGTTTGGTCGAAACCGTACTTCGTCTAAGCCCCATCCTGGCAGAAGTGGTGGAACAGGGCATTCAGGAAGGGGTATTTCGTACCCCGGATCCTCAAGAGAGCATTGAGTTTTTACTGGTTTCCTCGCAGTTTTTGCTGGATCAGGGGATTTTTCATTGGGATGAAGGAGAGTTTCAGAAGAAGGTGAGAGCATTCAGCCAGATCATGGAACGGGTGCTGGGTGCCGAAAATGAAAGCTTCGCCTATGTAACTGAATTGTATTTTCCACATCAAGCTTAACAAGTAAAGGAGTCGTAAATATGGAACAAACTGCTCACAAATCGTTTGGTAAATTTCTAATTGTCTGGTTTGGTCAGTTGATCTCGATGATTGGTATCGGACTTACCGCGTTCTCTCTGGGGGTGTATGCCTTCGAAAAAACAAACACAGCAACCAGCGTTGCGCTAATTACCTTATTCACATTTTTGCCCAACATTCTGCTTCGTCCTATTGGCGGTGTGTTGGCCGATCGATTTGACCGTCGTACGATGATGATTATTGGTGACCTTGGCTCAGCAGCCGGACTGGTGTTTATACTGTCTATTATGCTCACGGGGGATATTCAGTTATGGCATATCTACGTAGGTGTGGCATTCAGTTCTGTATTCTCGGCGCTGCAAAGTCCGGCATATAAAGCCTCAGCAACGGACCTGCTGGATAAGGATCAGTTCGCCAAAGGCAGCGGGCTTGTGCAGCTTGCGGAATCCTCCAAGTTTTTATTTTCACCCATTATCGCAGGTATTCTGCTTAGTGTCACAACGATTGAAGTTATTATGGTCATTAACATTGCGACGTTCCTTGTTGCCATTCTGGCCGTGCTGGTTATTCGCAAGAGCATGAAGGTGGAGCGGGAAGACAAAGAAGATCACAACTGGTTGACTGATATTAAGGAAGGCTGGAGAGAGGTTGTAACGAATAAAGGAGTACTGCTGCTCGTTATTATCATTTCGTTGGTTACCTTCTATCTCGGGTTTCTGGAGACACTTATCGGTCCTATGCTGCTGTCGTTTACCGATGCCAAGACCCTGGGAACGTTTCAGTCCGTTAGTGCAATCGGTATGCTGATCAGCAGCCTGTGCATCGGTATTTTCACCATGACCAAGAAATATGCAAGTGTGCTGGTTGCAGGATTAGTCATGTGTGGTCTGGCCTTCTCACTGCTGGGCGTTTCAACAAATATTTACTTTATCATCTTTGCCGGATTTTTGTTCCTCTCCTCATTGCCGTTTGTTAATATGAGCGCAGATGTGTTGGTGCGTAATAATATAGCGAATGAAAAGCAGGGCAGAGTGTGGGGGATTATCGGTATCTTGTCCCAACTTGGATTCATTGTCGCCTACAGTTTAGCTGGATTTTTGGCAGACCATGTGTTTAATCCACTTATGATGGAGGGCGGAGCACTGGCATCATCCGTAGGTCAGATTATCGGAACAGGGCCAGGTAGAGGCATCGCTTTGTTGTTCATCATTGCAGGTATATTCGTCATTCTGATCGCGATCGTGACGTCACGTCTGAAAATGATCAAGTCACTGGAGCAAAGTAGTGATATTACATCACCTCCCGATGTGGGCGGACTTGCACATGATTAAGAGTTAAATGATTAAAAGGTTATCTTTGCAACAGTAGGCAAAAATCCCTTGTCTCCCCTTGTGAACCGTTCTGTTATCGAACGATGCACATGTGGCCCAGACGAGGGATTTTTGTGTTCATATATGACATCATTAATGCACATATCGCCAGAATAGAGTAAAGCCAGCATATCAAAGCAATAAAACAACAAAAAAAGCTTTGTCCATGGATCTAGGCCATCCGGTGGGCAGAGCTTTTTATTGCGACAACGCTTCTTCAGTTATTTGGCGGATATCAAACGGGGAGCGAATACCTTCTTCGATGATGTCTGGCAGGATGTGATTCAGGAAATAACGGACACAGTGGAGGTCGATATTTTTGATCTTGATTAATGCGTAGCGGTACATGACAATGAATTCTTTTTCCGTATTGCCGCGCTGTAGTTCTGCAAATGCTTCATAGACCTGATCCATCTTGTCAGCCACTTCAAGAATAAGACCTTCAACGGAGTTATCTTTGCCTTCGCGAAGTTGTCTGCGGAAAATGTCTTGGAACTCTGGCGGGATATTCTCATTAATAAAATGGGATACCATGCCTTCTTCCACCTGCTGCAGCATGGAACGAAGCTCCAGTGAATAATGTTTGACCGGGGTTTTGATATCACCAATGAAAATTTCACCATAATCATGGCTGCTGGTTATCTCATACAACTTTTTCCAATCAATACTTACACCTTGCTGTTCCTCGATATCGGCGAGTGTTTTAGCATACTGCACGACTTTCCAGGAATGGGCTGAAACACAGTGCTCTTCAAACTTGAATTTGCCAGGGGTGCGAATGATGCGTTCGAGATCGTTCAGCGATCGAAAGTACGTATGGATTCCCATAGAAGTGATCATCCTTTGCTAGTTTGAGTAGTCAATACATCGACTATACTGCTGTTATGTTAACCGGAGATTAAGGATGTATACACCATTTGTAAATTTGTAAAGGGAAGATCAAAAAGCCACGGAGTGCTGAATCAGATTCAGCATCCCCGTGGCTGTGAGATAAAGATTAGATCGATTACCAGTGAAATTTCTTCATTTTAGAAATCTATGTTTAGTAGAAACGATAGAAACATAGGAACGATCAGAATATTACGCTTTTTTACGTACCGGTGAAGTGTACCAGTAAGCCATGCCAACAAACAGGGCGCCACCGATAATGTTACCAAGTGTGACTGGAATCATGTTATGGAACCAGCCAGCGAGAGAAATCGTATCCGGGTGGTTAGGCAACAGCCAAGCCAGGGACAGGAGTGTCATATTGGCTACACTGTGCTCATATCCGCTTGCGATAAAGGCGTACAGACACCACCAGATGAGAACCAGCTTGGCAATATCTTCTTTGGAGCGGGCAGACATCCAGATGGCCAGACATACGAGCCAGTTACAGAGAATGCCGCGGAAGAAGAGTTCAGTCACTGGGGCAGCCATCTTTTTGGCAGACACAACGAACAGCAGATGCTCCGGGGTGGCTGTTTTGAAGAGGCCGCTTCCAACAATCAGCAGGCTGAGCAGGACGGCACCGATCAGGTTGCCGAGAAAGACAAGTCCCCAGTTTTTCAGCGTTTCATTTACTGTGGTTCGCCCTGCAAGTGTGCTCATCGTAAAAAACATGTTGTTGCCTGTGAACAGTTCCGACCCGGCAAAGATAACCAGCGTCAAGGCGAGTCCGAAGGACATGCCCATCAGCATCGTTTGCAGCGGTGAATGTGCTGCCAGCAACGGAGCTCCGATACTAAAGATCAGGATAATGCCCAGACCCACATATGCACCTGCCATTAGGGCAGCAACCATGTAACGTGGCAAACTTGCATTCATCTGGTCTCTTTTTTTAACGGCTGCTTCAATAATTCCTTCAACACTTGGTGTATACATCTTGGTTTCCCCCATTAGTCAACATCAATCTTAATCCCCAATGTTACAGTAGAGCAGAGGTTATACAGCAATCCAGACCTGGTCGTTCTCCACCTTGACCGGATACATCTGCACTTGACCGTTGTCTGGTGCTTGCACCTGACCTGTTGTCAAATCAATTTTCCAATCATACAGTGGATCATAGAGATAGTGTCCAGAGACTATGCCTTCCGCCAGCGGCCCACCCTTAGGGTGGGGGTTATGGTTGTCAGCAGCAAAGATGGTGCCATCCGAAGCACGGAATACCGCAAGCTGAAGATCTTCGATCTCGACAACTCTGCCAATGCGTGGAAGAAATTCATCTATAGCTCCAGCCGGGAAATACGTGCCTGTTTGTTTGGTTGTCATCGTAAACCACTCCTTTGGTATCAATTTGTTTCTCTAATTGAATCCAATATAATCTGATTTTCTTTATGGACGAGCCGTAACTTCAATGCTATGGAACATTTTGCTTTGGCCTTCTTCATCACGAATCGCTTTTTGCCATGGTTCTTCCACCTGTTCAAGGGCAAACTCGATCCGTTCCATCAGTGCTTTACGTTCCTCAACGTTATCCACAACAACCGAGCGGATATGCTCCAGACCCATACGTTCTACCCATTCGGAAGTACGTTCCAGATAATTACCTGTCTCGCGGTAATATTGCATGATGGCTCCGCACAATTCAATCAGTTCATCATCGGTTTTCACTTTGCATAGCGAGTCAGCAAGTCTTGCTTTGATCCCGCCATTACCACCGATAAAGATTTCCCATCCACCGTCATTACCAACGATCCCGATATCCTTCGTGCATGCTTCTGCACAGTTCCGAGGACACCCGTTTACGGCATATTTGAATTTGGCTGGCAGATCCAGACGTTCGAATTTACGTTCGATTCTTTCACCCATTGCCATGGAATCTTGTGTACCGAAGCGGCAGAATTGGGAACCGACACACGTTTTAACGGTACGAAGTGATTTGGCGTAGGCGTAACCTGAAGGCATATCCAGTTCAGCCCATACTTTAGTCAGATCTTCTTTTTTGACACCAATTAGATCCAGACGCTGACCGCCTGTAACTTTAACGGCCTTAATATCATATTTGACTGAAACGTCAGCGATTCGTTTTAGATCCGCTGGTGTTGTTACCCCGCCATACATCCGAGGTACGACGGTGTATGTTCCGTCTTTTTGAATGTTGGCGTTCATACGTTCGTTGACAAAACGGGATTCTTTCTCATCCTCATGTGTGTCCGGATAGATCATGCCAAGATAGTAGTTGATGGCCGGACGACATTTCGAGCAGCCCTCAGGCTGGCTCCAGCCAAGCACGTTCATGACTTCCTTGCTCGTTTGCAAGCCTTTTTCCCGGATCTCAGCAACAATCTCATCCCGTCCGAGGGATGTGCAGCTGCAGATTCCCTGTTTGCCCCCGGCAGTGAAGCTATCTCCAAGCACATATTGTAAAATCTGTTCCACCACCGGTTTACATCCTCCGCAAGAGCGGGTTGCACCGGTGCAGGCTTTAATCTCATCAATCGTAGTAAGACCCTGATTGGTAATAACATCCACGATGGCACCTTTGGTCACGCCATTACATCCACAGACGATTTCGTCTTCAGGCATGGTCTCAACAGAAGTTGTTTTTTTGTGACCGCCGCAACCTGTACCCATAAGGGAACTGTACAATTCATCCGTCATTTCCGTTTGGTTTTTGATTAGTTTCTGCAGTTCGGCAGAATCGGTAATGTCTCCGAAGAGTACGGCACCTACCATTTTGTTGTCACGAAGCAGAATTTTTTTGTACGTTCGTTTCCAGTCGTCCTTTTGCGAAATCACGATATGTTCCGGGCTGTCAATGAATTCACCAGTAGAGAAGACGTCTACACCCGAAATTTTCAATTTGGTGGATACAACCGAGCCTTCATACGGAGCAGTTTCGACCCCGCAGATATGTTTTGCAAGAATCATCCCTTGTTCAAACAATGGCGCCACAAGCCCGTAACATACACCGCGATGTTCATTACATTCTCCGACAGAGTAAACGTCTTTTAGTGAAGTCTGCATGTAGTCATCCACGATGATGCCCCGGTTGACTTCGATACCGCTCTCGCGGGCCACAGCTGTATTAGGTTTAATACCAACCGCCATGACCACAAAATCAACATTCAGCACAGATTCGTCGGCAAAACGTATGCCTTCAACCCGGTCACCACCCAGCAGTTCGGAAGTTTGGGCGCCCATTTTGAACTTGATTCCCTGACGTTCCAGTTCAGCTTTCAACATGGCAGAAGCCTGAGGATCCAGCTGTCGTTCCATCAGATCATCCATGAGATGCACAACGGTAACGTCCATACCGAGTTGTACCAGTCCTTTGGCTGCTTCCAGACCTAGCAGTCCGCCCCCGATGACAGCTGCCTTTTTGTATTCTTTTGCAGCTTCCAGCATGATATTGCAGTCGGCGATATCACGGAAACCAACGACACCCTGCTTGTCATGTCCGGGTACAGGGAGGATGAAAGAACTCGAACCCGTTGCAATGATAATTTTGTCATACGGAGAGCGGTGTCCATCTTCGGTTACTACTTCACGAGTCTCGGCATCAATGCGGGCAACCGTTGTGCCTGTGTGTAGCGTAATGCCATAGTCCTTGTACCAGTGGAGATCATTAAGGACAATGTCATCCAGCGTTTTGCTACCTTCCAGTACATAGGACAACATAATTCGATTGTAGTTAGGATAAGGTTCTGTACCAAAAACCGTAATATCAAAACGTGAAGTTAATTTTAGAATTTGTTCCACGGTGCTAATTCCGGCCATACCATTACCGATCACGACTAATTTCTCTTTATTTCCGTTCATATGTGTAGCCCTCCCTTGGATAAATACCACGATAATACCGAAATTTTTAAATTCTTATATTTTATATTAAAAAGTATACCATGCGTTTCCAGACTAAAATGTGATTTATTTCACTAATTACGATAGATCATTCATATGAAAATAAGTGTGATGACCGTCACGAAACTAAAAATATTTTTAGAAATGAGAAATACGAACTATTGTTCTTGTTTTTGGATCGAGGTATGATCGTAGTGGGCTTGGCTACATTCCCTATTTTCTCGAAAGGACGTTTTTGCATCATGATGGGAAGATCCCACCTGATTATCGGTACAGGCGTTTCGCTTTCAGTATTACAGCTGATGGGATTGCAGGTTACAGCTCCCGCAGTAACGGTAGCCCTGATTGGCTCATTGTTGCCAGACATTGATGAGCCGAATTCATTGCTGGTATCCAAAGCACTGCCGAGCAGCCTCATTCGGCTGTTGCAGACGATTCTTTTGCCTGCGGCTGTATTTGTGTATTTTTATGTTCAGGCAAAACCTTGGAATTTGTTGCTCGCCATACTGATCGGGCTTGTGTCGTTCCTGCCGTCACGCTCGCTACGTAAAGTGCTGATGTTTGGCATTGGATTAGGCTTGGTTTTTTATGGTCAGGCTTTTGCTCCGTGGAATCTGATTGCAGGTAGTTTGCTTATGTTATGTACAACACTGACACACAGGGGGCTGACGCATACCTTGTATGGAACGGCCATCTGGACAGGTTTGTTGTATAGTACAACACAGCAGCAAGGCCCAGAGATTTGGGTAGCTGGAGGTTCCGCTTATGCTCTGCATTTGATTGCTGATTCGTTGACCAATCGGGGTATACGGCCTTTGCCGCCGTTAAAGCTGCGCATCCGGGCGAACCTGATGAGTACCGGAACCAAGCATGGGGCAGTTGTGGAAAATGTCTGTGTTATACTAACACTGATTTTGGCTTGGTTTGCTTTCTCACCTTTATTTCTGTAGTTCACACAAACGCCAGCCCATCTTTATGGACTGGCGTTTTTAATGTCAGAAGAAAGGCAATCTCAGACTTTTGTAGGTGTACCGCTAAGCGTATCGATATCTGTGGAACCAAACACAAATAAAACGATAAGAATAAGTACAATCAACATCTCGGCAAATCCGATTCCATCAAACTCAGACATCACAGCCACCTCTTTTCTTGCTTGGCATTTAGGAATTTACCCGCTGCTGAAAAGCCTGAATAACATCGTTCAGGGTCATATCCCGGCCCGTTTCATCCAAAAATTGCACTAGTTTATCTGAATTGGAGGGTTCGACCTTTTGAAGTGTTTTATACTGGCCGACTAATTCTACAACCAATGTAGCTTCTCTAAACAGCGTGACCGCATCCACTCTTAATTTCCCGCTAACCAATAATGCTGCAACAATCAGTTCAAGTTGTTTTCCTTTTAGATTGCCATTGAGAAGGTTGTTCGCGGCATTAGTTTTTTTGGAACCTTTATTTGATTTTCCATTCCTTCTCATTGCCATACAAGGATCCCCCGCTGGTTGATGTGATGATGGTTCATGTTTAGTTAACTAACCTTCCATTATCGTATCTTATGTAATTGATTCTTAACATGTTCGAACGATCAATCTATTTATATGCAATAGAAAAAGAGATACCCCGAAAAAGATTCGATAAGGTATCTCTGTAGTTTTAAAGCTCACAAAATTTTGCTCTAGTCCTGGATCAAGCGTTATTAATAATGGTTTCCATCGTTGTGCGATCGAGACCTTTCACCAGTTTTACGATCAGCTCTTTGGCTGCATCATAATCGTCCGTATGAATAATGGAAGAAGAGGTGTGAATATATCGGCCACAGATGCCGATTACGGTGGAAGGTACACCAATACCGCTCAAGTGAACCTGACCTGCATCAGTACCGCCTGGCGAGATGAAATACTGCATTTTAATCTGATTGGAAGAAGCCGTGTCCTGAACATATTCAACGATACTGCGATGCGTGAACATGCCAGGGTCAAGTATGCGGAGCAGTGCACCTTGACCAATATGACCAAAGGACTGTTTGTCACCCGTCATATCGTTGGCAGCACTACAATCCAGAGCAAAGAAAATGTCCGGTTGAATAAGATTAGCTGCTGTACGTGCTCCGCGCAGACCCAGTTCCTCTTGAACCGTTGCACCTGAATAGAGAATATTGGGAAATTTTTCCTTGTGGAGTTCTTCCATGAGTTCCAGGGCTAGTCCAACACCATAACGGTTATCCCAAGCTTTTGCCATGATTTTCTTTGGATTGGCCAATGGTGTGAATTCACAGATCGGTACGATTTGCATCCCCGGACGGATACCCCACGATTCTGCTTCTGCCCGGTCATCCGCTCCAATATCCAGATACATCGAATTCAGATCTACCGGTTTGTTGCGTTGGGATTCATCCAGCAGGTGAGTAGGTGTAGAGCCGACAACGCCTGTGATTCGGCGCTCAGGTGTAATGATCTGAAGACGCTGTGATAGTACAGCCTGACTCCACCATCCACCCAGTGGGCGAAATTTAACCATACCTGCTTCTGTAATACCTGAGGTCATAAAACCCACTTCATCAAAATGTCCGGCAACCATAACTTTAGGTCCAGATTCTTCCCCGCGCAGTACACCAAAAAGACTGCCCAGACGATCCTGTACAAATTCATCGGTATAGGCGGACATTTGCTCTTTCATCCAGCCGCGCAGCTCGCGTTCAAAACCGGAAGCGGAAGGGAATTCTGTTAGTGTACGGAACATGTCCAACGTTTTTTTATTCATTTGTTAACAACTCCTCTGTCGATATGTATATGAATATGAGCTCACAGCAGAACGGCTACTGGGCTGATGTCCTTTTTTCGTGTAAAGGACTCGTTATTAACCACTGGTCACATTATAGTATGAAGCTTGTACATATGATTGTCTATGTTTATATTACGTTTTTAAGGCATGATTTTGCAGGCTCAGCCGGGATTTTCCGTTCCTCCATCCGCATTTGTCTCAATCCCCAGGCTGCACTCATGAATATGATTATAGAAGGCAGCCATGTTCCTCAGTAATCATGCGGTTCTGTTAACTACGTTTAAGCGCAAGAGGAAGGAGTCAGATATTAGATGAAGCCTCCTGAAGAAGGTAATGAGAAGGTGCTGTTCATTGTGCTCTTTATTTTGCTCGTCATCATTCTTCTTTATTTATAAACCCATTAAAGACTGTAAACCAGATTAAGCGGCGTGATCTCCTAATACATCCTCTGTCTGTTCCTCTTTGGAAACATATGCTGTTCCTCGCCGGATACATAACCTTCCCGATAATAACAAACAATGTATAGAAGTGCTCCACAATCGCCATGCAGCTGCAGCTGTATCTGTAAACATTCACATAAAGGAGGTCCTATGCTTGCCAGAACAATCTGCAACCGGAAAAAAGAAAACCTCATCGCTCTCGATGGATGAAAAGGAATATAAAAAGGTCGCCAAAAAACACGAGCCTTCGCGTCCGATTTTGAAAAACTGCATCAAGGCTTTCTTTGTGGGGGGAACCGTCTGTTTGATTGGACAAGCCATACAGGAAGCCTTCATGGCTGGTATGGACATGACTTCCAAAGAGGCTTCCAGTCCTACTGTCGCGGTCATGATTCTGATCTCGGTTATTCTGACTTGCCTTGGTATATACGACAAAATCGCCCAGTGGGCAGGCGCTGGCACAGCTGTTCCGGTGACCGGGTTCGCGAATTCCATGTGTTCCGCTGCACTGGAGCATCGTGCGGAGGGGCTGGTGCTCGGTGTTGGAGCAAATATGTTTAAACTTGCCGGCTCCGTCATTGTGTTTGGGGTTGTTGCAGCGTTTATTATTGGGATCGTGTATGCCTTTCTGGGATTCGGAGGTGGTCATCTATGAAACGGCTCGGCCGTCAAACATGGGAGTATGATCATCAGCCGCGAATTATCGGGAGAGCCACAGTTGTAGGACCCGATGAAGGCAAGGGGCCGTTATCTTCTGATTTTGACTACATCTATGACAATCTTGAGATTGGTGAGAAAACGTGGGAGAAAGCAGAGCGTAAATTACTCGAACAAGCGTCTCAGTTGGCATTGGTGAATGCCAATCTTACCAAGGAAGAAGTGCACTATTTTGTTGGCGGCGATCTGATGAACCAGATTATCAGCAGTTCATTCGCTGCTAGAAAACTCGGCGTTCCTTATCTCGGTGTATTTGGAGCCTGTTCTACCTCCATGGAAACGTTAGCGCTGGCTTCCATGATTGTTGATTCCGGTGCCGGGGATTATGTACTCGCTGGAACAGTGAGCCATAACTGCACGGTGGAGAAACAATTTCGTTATCCAACGGAGTATGGTTCCCAGAAGCCACCTTATGCGCAGTACACTGTTACTGGCTCGGGTTGTGGTGTTGTTTCTCGCACGGGTGAAGGCCCTGTTATTACCAAAGCGACCATTGGACGGATCATGGATCTCGGTATCAAAGATCCGTTTAATATGGGAGCAGCCATGGCGCCAGCAGCGGCAGATACGATTATTTCTCATTTCAGAGATACCGGACTGGAGCCAGGGTATTATGATCTGATTGTTACAGGGGATCTGGCATCTGTCGGTTTGCCAATTACCAAGGAGCTTTTGCATAAGGAAGGTATTCCGATGGAGCAGACGGTTTTCAACGATTGTGGACTGATGATCTATGATCGTGAGAAACAGACTCAAGTTGTTGCCGGGGGAAGCGGCTGCGGTTGTTCGGCTACCGTAACTTATGGGCATATTCTGAACCGGATGCAAAAGGGTGATCTGAAGCGAGTGCTTGTTGTTGCAACAGGGGCGCTTCTGTCTCCGCTCTCATATCAGCAGGGTGAAAGTATTCCATGTATCGCTCATGCTGTCGCTATTGAACAGGAGGGTTAAAAGACATGCAATTTCTCTGGGCTTTTATCGTTGGAGGTCTGATCTGTGTGATCGGACAGCTGTTGATGGATGGTGCGAAGCTGACACCAGCCCATACGATGAGTACGCTGGTAGTGGCTGGTGCTGTAGCGGATGCATTAGGGCTTTATGATCCTCTGGTGAAGTTCGCAGGTGCAGGTGCGTCGGTGCCCATCACGAGCTTTGGCAACTCATTGGTGCATGGAGCATTGACCGAGCTTGAGAAAGAGGGCTGGATCGGCGTAATTACCGGTATTTTTGATCTCACGGCAGCGGGAATATCGTCGGCGATTATCTTTTCTTTTCTCGCAGCACTGGTTGTTCGGCCCAAAGGTTAAAATTTTAAAGAATCCAATGATAAGATAAGGCTTCGGATGAACATTATCCGTGGTCTTTTTTTTGTCGTATTCATGCGTTAAATGCGGTGAAACGGACGACTGGAAACAAATTGTGAGTTCCTTCGAGTGTACTCGTGACCCTGGATCATGTACAATAAAAGGAAATCTGTATGCTTTTTTAGGAGGTTAGACCACATGCCTGTGCGCAAAGAGTCGATCCAAATCATATCTGCAGTTCGTTCGAATCTGGAATCCTGCATTATGGGGAAATCCTTTGAAATTCAACTTTTACTCACAGCTTTGCTTGCAGGCGGACACGTTCTGATTGAAGACGTACCGGGAACGGGCAAAACACAGTTAATCAAAGCACTGTCGAAATCCATGCGCGGGGAATACCGGCGTATTCAATGTAATCCTGATATTCTACCGAGTGATATTACGGGAGTTTCTGTTTTTCATCCCAAGGACGAGCGCTTTTATTTCCGACCAGGTCCGGTCATGACCAATATTTTGCTGGCGGATGAGATTAACCGTGCGACGACGAAAACACAATCGGCTTTGCTGGAAGTTATGGAAGAGCGCAGTGTAACCGTAGATGGTGACACGTATGATCTGCCACATCCTTTCATGCTCTGCGCAACGCAGAATCCGATTGATTTTGAAGGAACATACACGCTGCCTGAAGCACAGCTTGATCGCTTTATGTTAAAGATCAGTCTGGGTTACCCTGACAAAGATATTGAGAAAACATTGCTGAAGCAACATCAATCGGGTCAGCCTGTAGACCGGCTTGAATCTGTCACTCACATGGATCAAATCTCGGCGATTCAGCAGGAGATCAAAGAGGTATTTATCGGAGATCCTGTGATGGATTATCTGCTCGATGTGGTTCGTCACACGCGTACTCACCCGTCTGTATTGTTAGGTGCCAGCCCAAGAGCAGCCATTTCTTTTATGATGGCCGTGAAAGCTTTTGCCTTCCTACAAGAGCGAGACTATGTACTGCCGGATGATGTGAAAACGATGGCTCCGTATGTAATTTCTCATCGTATCGTACTTCGTCCTGAATCCAGACTGGACAGTATGAGCTCAGAGGCCGTTCTGAATTCCGTATTACAGCAGGTTCGTGTACCTGTATCCATGGGGCAATAGTTGATGAGACCGCTTTTGACTACAGTCAATCGAGGCCTGCGCCACCCCCGCGTATGGGGCATCTTAGTGGTGTGGATGTGCTGTCTGGCGTACGTTTTATTTCAGGGAGGGAAAACCTCGCTTATGCTCTTGTCCATGGTCACACTGATCTGCCTGTATCTGGCGATCGCCGGGTTCAGTGGAGTGAAACGGACTCAGGGCGTGCGCACGCTCTCTTCTGGTCAGGATCATGAAGAACTGCTTCATGCCGGAGATCAGGTTCAGGTTAAGCTGAGCTTGACCATTCCCGGATTTCTTCCATTACCTTATGTGGTTGTTCGTGAGATATTGCATCGGCACAATGGAGAATTGTGGTCGTTTAAAGAAAGTCTGATCCCCAGTATGCGGGGATCAGGTGAATTGTCCTTCCAGACACCGCCGCTGGAGCGGGGGAAGTACGTTTTCGCGGAAACGGAATGTGCCAGTGAGGATATTTTCGGGTTGATTGAACATCGCGGAACATTCCAGGCAAGGGGTGAGTTTCGTGTATTGCCTCGCACTGTATTTATACCGTATTGGCAGTTGTACGATCGCAAGTCGCGGTTGTCAGGGCCACAGACGGCATTGACACGTTCTCGCAGGGAAACAACCCAGATCAATGGGGTGCGTGACTACGTGTATGGAGATCGACTTTCCCGCATTCACTGGAATGCTACAGCAAAGACAGGCAACTGGAAGTCTAAAGAATTCGAACATGAGTCTGTGCCTAAAACGATCCTGGTGCTGGATGCGCTGGCTGGAAGCTACCCGCACGGAGAAGCATTTGAACTGGCCGTTTCCACGACAGCCTCTCTGCTGGATTACGGTAGCAGAGAACGAATGGGCATGGGATTGTTAACCTTGGCTGAAAAGGTATCCTTTATGCCTCCAAGTGAAAGTCTGATCGAACGGCAGAAGATGATGCATCATCTTGTGGACATTCAGGATAATGGACAGGATGTTAGCTTGCTTCCTGGGGTCGAGAAAATAGCACGGCAGTTTCCGCAAGGAGCCTACTTTGTTGTCATCTCTCCACAGAAAGATGAAAAAATACTTGAACTGCTTCGCTGGGCGGATACACGCGGAATGACTCCATGTCACATCCTGATTGATGCAGCGGAATCCCGCCGAAGCTCCGAATGGAATGCCATGCTGCGGGGCAGGGGAACAAGATCATTCACCGTTGCTCACCTGCAGGAGCTTCCAACGGTCATGGGGGGAGGTTCGGTATGAACGCCAGAGGACATGAAAGCTTCGGGTTAAAAAGGTCCTGGTATCATGCGGCATCCTTGCTCTGGATATTTCTAATCGCTATGCAATGGATATCGTTTACTCAGGAATCCTGGTATACCGAGACGACTTCGCTGGTGCTATGGACGCTGGCAGCTGTAAGTGTTTTGGAGGTTGTTCTTCCCTTCAAAGTGGTGTACCGAACGGTGATCAAGGCCGCCGTTGTCTTATATATTTTGCATAAAACATTGATCGATTATATGGTGTACATCCCATATGGTACGTTAACAGAGCGTGTGGAGCAGTTTATCCTGCACATGCCTCCGTATATCTGGTTTTCCTTATGTACATGGGTGATGTTAGAGGCTGCGCTTCGTCTTGTGAACACAACCCGTCGCATCCTGGTTTTTCTGGGTGTTAATATCATTTCAATGGGGATCCTGGATTCCTTTACACAGATTCCGTTGTGGGTTGAGATTGCCTGGGTGATGTTTGCAGGCATGGGCTGGCTCGTATGTCAGCACTTCCGTAATTATCAGCTGCAATACCCGCAAGGTTGGAAACGAATGATTCGGTATCCTTACAAAATACTGGCGAATATTGCTATCATCTTCTCATTAATCATTGTAGCCAGTGTGAACATGCCGGAAATTCCGCCAACTTTGACGGACCCATACACGGCTTGGCGGAATTACACCGGATCATCTGCGAACCAATCGGGAAATAACGTGCTGGATGTTCCTGCAGCGACGGAGTCGGGATACAGTCGGGAAGACAATCAGCTTGGCGGAGGATTTAACTTTGATTACACGCCCGTGATGTCGATTACGACCAGTGACCGCAGCTACTGGCGCGGTGAGACGCGTTCAGAGTATACAGGGACAGGTTGGGATGAGCCTGGACGTGCGGCCATGGAAAATGTGGCAGCCAGTCAGACGCTGGAGAATGAACAGGCCGGGAAAGTGAATACGAAACAGGTTACGCAAAAAGTAACAATGTTGAATGACACCAAATATCCGATCTTGTTCGGTGCGTATTCCATATCAAAGGTAAGCTCGGTGAACGGTGAAGAGACAGCAGATCGTATGCTCTGGAATACGGAGCGGGCTGAGTTGCATGTGGTAACGTCGCGTCAGCAGCCACAATATCCTAAAAACTATACGGTTGTATCAGAAGTGCCAATTATCGTGGAGGATGAGCTACGTACCAAATCATCTGAAGCTCTTTATACAAGTAATCCGGCAGAGGACAAGTATTTGCAATTGCCGTCCCGCTTCCCTGAACGGGTAAAGGATCTTGCTGCCGAGATTACAGCTTCTGCGAAAACACCGTATGAAAAAGTGGCATTACTGCAAAACTATTTACAACAAAACTTTAATTACACCAACAATCCGGATTTATCCCGGAAAGTGAGCAATGATTTTGTTGAAGGTTTCTTGTTTGATATTCGTGAAGGATATTGTGATTACTTTTCCACTGCGCTTGTGATGATGGCTCGGTCTGAAGGTATTCCAGCCAGATGGGTTAAAGGGTATGCGCCTGGACAAATGTCTCTAAACTCGGACTTACAGACCCCTCGTCAGCCTGGTGCGCCGATTGAAACGACATACACCGTAACGAATGCAGATGCTCACTCTTGGGCAGAGGTGTACTTTGGCGAGTACGGATGGATTCCGGTTGAAGCAACACCTGGATTTGATATGCCGCTGCTAACCGAATCACCAGAAGTTCAACCAGCTGATCAGCCGGAAGATCAGCCAGAGGAAGAGCCGGTTCAAGAAGAAAAACAAACACCGGCTCCTGAGCAGACGACAGCAGCGATTCCGACCTTTGTGATCTGGATTGCAGCTGCTATTATTGCACTGTGGGTAGCTTACATGTTCTGGCGCAACCGGCTTTCGCTGCGATTCTTGCTGCTCCGCCTGCGTACAGGCAAACCATTAACACCTGAACAGAAGGTGTTAGCTGAGACAGAGCGCTGGATTCGTTATGCAAGAAGACAAGGCCTGACTCGTAGTGGAGACGAAACGCTGCGTGAGTCTGTAACCCGCTGGAGTCAGCTTAGACCATCAGCTCAAGCGACACTGGAAGAGCTGCTGATGAAGTTTGAACAGACTCGCTACAGTCCAGAGGCGGTAACCGTCGATGACTGGAAGGTTGTCTATGAGGCAGCCCTGAAGCTGCGGAAGGAACTGAAAGCGGAACGGGCATAAATGCTGCCCGTCCCGTTTTTCCTTTTTTATAGTGATAAAGGGTGTTTGCATTTTCAGGAAAGACGGATTTGTGATATAGTGTGTCGTATGAAACTGAGGTGACTTCTTTGTTTAAAATGTTACTACCCAAGCTGCGTGTAGACACGGTTTTTGATATTAATCTGGAAGAACTGTACGCTCAAGGGTATCGTGGAATCATAACTGACCTGGATAATACGCTTGTTGGAGCTAAAGCACCTGATGCCACACCCGAATTGATTGAATGGTTCGCACGTGTAAAACAGGTGGGATTCAAGCTGATGATTGTGTCCAATAACAATCTGAATCGTGTGTCCCTGTTTGCGACTCCTTTGGATATCCAGTTTGTGCATAGTGCACGCAAACCATCGAATGTACCGTTTCGTAGAGCAATGAAAATGATGGAGCTTGCTCCCGAGAAAACCATTGTTGTGGGGGATCAAATGCTTACCGATGTTTATGGAGGTAACAGACTAGGATTATATACCGTTCTGGTGCTGCCGATCTCTGTCGGAGATGAGGGCTTCATGACCCGCTTTAATCGGAGAGTAGAACGGATTGCCCTGTCGAATTTGCGTAAGAAAGGCTTATGGCTTGAGGAGGAAAAGAAGAAATGACAGAACCGCATAACGGCAATATTGCCGTAAGATGCAGTGGATGTGGCGTGAATCTGCAAACGGAAAATCCGGATTTGCCGGGATTTATTCCTGAGAAAGCACTTGATCGTGAACCGGTCATCTGCCAGCGCTGTTTCCGTATCAAAAATTATAATGAGTCATCATCTGTCACGGTAGATCAGGACGAGTTCCTGGCTCTGCTCAGCAAAATCGGGGATAAGGATGCACTCGTCATTCATATCGTTGATTTGTTTGATTTTGATGGCAGTATCATCTCTGGTTTGCAACGCTTTGTTGGGAACAATCCGGTATTACTTGCCGTGAACAAAACGGACTTGCTGCCTAAAGTAACCAACTGGAACAAGGTTCGGAACTGGGTACAGAAACAAGCAAAAGAACAAGGACTGCGAACGGTAGATGTTGTCCTGTGCAGTGCCAAGCAGAATCAAGGGTTTGACCGTCTGCTTGAGCTTGTGGGCACGTACCGTGAAGATCGGGATGTTTATGTGGTCGGCGGAACCAATGTAGGTAAATCAACACTGATTAACCGCTTGATTCGAGATTACAGTGATCTGGAGCAGGAACTGACAACATCACGTTATCCGGGAACAACACTGGATATGGTGAACATTCCGCTGGATGATGGAAAATATATTATCGATACGCCGGGAATTGTGTATCCATGGCGGTTCAGTGAGATTGTATCACGTAAGGATCTGGCTGCGATCATGCCGGAGAAACCGCTTAAACCTGCGGTATATCAATTGAATTCCGGTCAGACTCTGTTCTTCGGTGGTATGGCTCGGTTTGATTTTCTAGAAGGTGATCGTCAATCGTTCACTTGTTTTATCAGTACTGCGCTGGACATTCATCGGACGAAACTGGAACGGGCAGATGATCTATACCGTGATCACCTGGGTGAGTTGCTGTCTCCGCCAACGCGTGAGCATGCGGTCGAGATGCCGGAATGGACGAGACATGAATTCCGGATCAAACGTGGCAGTCAGTCGGATGTATTCATCTCTGGTCTGGGCTGGATTAAGGTTAACGGAGATAACGGTGCCCTGGTGGCTGTCCATGTTCCAAAAGGGATTCGGGTACAGATCCGTCCTTCCCTGATCTAGTTGGGTACAGGCTTTATATTCGAACAACGGATCAGATCGGAGGCGAGCCGATGTCGGCAGAAAACAAGTTCAATTCTTCACTTCCTGTATTGCTTGGTGTAATGGGTGATCCGATTGCTCACTCCAAGTCCCCGGCCATGCATAATGCAGCTTTGCAGGCAGCTGGTGTGCACGGAATGTACATGCCGCTTCATGTGCAGCCTGATCAGCTCGAAGCTGCTGTTCGCGGCATTGTGGCGCTAGGCTATCGTGGAGTTAATGTCACGATCCCGCATAAGGAACAAGTGATGCAATATCTCGATGTAATCGATGAAAGTGCTCGTTTGATCGGGGCAGTGAATACCATCGTGAACGAACATGGTACGCTGACAGGATATAATACCGATGGAATTGGGTATGTACGTTCCTTGAAGGAGGAGGCTGTTCCTCAGATCAAAGGAAAAAGGATTGCTGTTCTTGGAGCCGGCGGAGCGGCAAGGGGTGTTATCCATGCACTTGCATTGGAGAAACCGGAACAGATCCACATCCTGAATCGGACAGCCAACAGAGCGATCACTCTCGCTGCGGATCTGCGAAATCATGATTTGGGAGAAATATCCGGGAGTGGGATGGAAGAAGCTCAAACTGTACTTGCCACAGCAGATATCGTTATTAACACAACTGCAGCAGGCATGCACCCACACATGGATGATGTACCGGTCAATCCTGCATGGATTCGTGAAGGGGCAGCCGTCAGTGATCTGATCTACAATCCGCTGGAGACGCGTCTGCTGCGTGAGTCTCGTTTACGCGGATGTATCGTGCATGGCGGATTAGGCATGTTTGTTTATCAGGGAGCTGTCGCATTCGAACACTGGCTTGGCATTCCCGCTCCGGTAGATACCATGAGACATGCGGTACTGGAAAGTTTTAAAAATAATAATTGAACGGTCAGATCCCTGAATCAGCTTCGCGCTGGATATGGGGTCTGCTCAATATAAGGAGTATGGAGTATTCATGTTAACTGGTAAACAAAAGCGTTTCTTGCGTTCAGAGGCTCATCATCTGACCCCTGTTTTTCAAATTGGTAAAGGCGGCACGAATGAACACTTGTTCCGTCACATTGAAGAGGCGATTGAAAAGCGCGAACTGATGAAAGTACAAGTGCTGAACAACAACCTGGATGATAAAAATGAGATTGCAGCAGAAATTGCCCGTGAAACAGGTAGCGAACTTGTACAAGTGATTGGCAGTACCATTATCCTGTACAAAGAATCACGGGATAATAAACAAATCGAACTTCCAAGATAAGGAGAGTGGCGCGTGTGAAGATCGGCATCATGGGCGGTACATTTGATCCGATCCACATGGGGCATCTGCTGGCAGCCGAAGCGGCGAGGGATTCGCATGCATTGGATGAAATCTGGTTCATGCCTTCCCATGTCCCGCCTCACAAACCCGGAGCAGGTGCAACAGGACAGCAGCGCCTCGAGATGACGGAAGCGGCTGTAAAGGATGCTCCTCAATATGAGGTTCTGGGCATTGAAATGGAACTTGGCGGCGTATCCTATACCATCGACACGATGCGTGAATTGTGGCGCCGTCACCCTGAACATGAATTTTATTTCATCATTGGGGCAGATATGGTGAACTATCTTCCCAAATGGGAAGAGATTGAAGAACTGGCGTCCAGATTGACCTTTATCGGTGTTGGACGTCCGGGCTTTCAACTACATCTGGATGATCTGCCGGATGCATTACAGAATCGGGTGCTGCTGGCTGAAATGCCGCTTGTTGATATTTCTTCCACGGCCATTCGCAGACGTCTTGCGAAAGGGCATTCGGTTCGGTTTATGATTCCTGATACAGTTCATCAATACATTGTAGGGAGCGGTTTATATGGCACTAAGCCGTGAGGAGTTAATACAGGCTGTCTCTGCACAGATGCCCGCCAAACGCTGGAAGCACACGCAGGGTGTTATGGAATCTGCAGTTGCTTTGGCTGAAAAGTACGGTGCTGATCCGGAAAAAGCGGATATTGCAGCGATTTTACATGATGTGGCTAAATATTGGCCCATCGCGGAGATGGAAGCGGTCATTCGTGATAACGGATTAAATGTGGAACTTTTACAGCATGACAAGCAACTTTGGCATTCAGAGGTGGGTGCTTTTGTAGCTGAACGTGATTATGGTGTGTTGGATTCTGAAATTATTCATGCGATTCGGTGGCATACTTCAGGTAGAGTGGGCATGAGTCTTCTGGACAAAGTCGTATGCCTTGCCGATTATATTGAGCCTGGGCGTGATTTCCCCGGGGTGGAGTATATTCGTGAGCAGGCTCAGCGCAGCCTGGAGGAAGGCTTGATTGCGGGTTTTGATTCGACCATCAGCCTGTTGCTCTCCCAGCGCCGTGTCATCTATCCGCTCACGGTACTCTCACGTAATGATTTAATTGAACAATTATAGATTATGGAGGTTGGTTCATGACAGTATCATCGAAAGAACTTATGAACATGGTAGTTGCTGCCGCTGACGATAAAAAAGCATCAAACATTGTAGCTCTTGACCTGAACAACATTTCGCTCGTTGCAGATTATTTTGTGATCTGCCACGGGAATTCAGATACACAGGTGCAAGCCATTGCTACCGAGATTCGCAAACAGGCGCATACAGCCGGTGTAACCATTAAAGGTATTGAAGGTATGGACTCTGCACGCTGGGTGCTGATGGATCTTGGCGATGTCGTGGTTCACGTATTCCACCGTGATGAGCGCGAGTATTACAATATCGAGCGTCTCTGGTCTGACGCCAAAGTGGTGGAAACGGTATGAGTTTGATCGCAGGAACAGTCGTCTCACTGCCGGTTTCACGTGAAGTGTCTCCATTTGGCTATTTTTTGACGACAGGATCGGAAGATGTATTGCTTCACTATACCGAGCTAACTCGGGATATCAAGATTGGTGAAACGCTGGAGGTTTTTGTATTCTTTGATACAGAAGACCGTCTGGCTGTTACGATGAAAAAGCCTTACCTCACGCTGGGTGAGATGGCTAAACTGGTTGTGGCTGATGTGCATCCGCGCCTCGGTTGCTTCCTGGAGATGGGACTCGGACGTCAGTTATTGCTGCCGATCCGTGAATTGCCTGAACTCGAAGAGCTTCGTCCTCAAGTTGGGGATGAAGTGTTCGTGATGATGGAGCACGACAAACAGGGGCGTCTACGTGCCAAATTAGCCGGTGAACGCGAGCTTTCACCGCTTGCCTTCCACGCGCCAACCACCTGGTTGAATGAGTGGGTGGAAGCGCTGGTGTACAAGCCACTTCAGATGGGTACGTTTGTGCTTGTTGATGGTGGTGTACTCGGCTTCGGGGCGATTGGGATGATCCATTCCTCCGAGCGCAGTCATATGTTGCGTTTGGGTGAAAAGGTGAAATGCCGGGTTACGCTGGTGCGGGAAGATGGTCGTGTGAATCTGGCCATGACACAGCGCAAAGAAGTTGGGCGTAACGAAGACGCAGACAAGCTGCTTGCTTTTATGAAAGAGCGCCCGATGGGTGGTATGCCGTATTCGGATGCAACACCGCCGGACATTATCAAACAACGTTTTGGCATCAGTAAATCTGCGTTTAAGCGTGCCCTGGGCAAGCTGATGAAAGATGGACTGGTGGTACAAAAGGAAAGCTGGACGTATCTGTCCGAATCTGCTCCTAAACAGGAGCAGGAAGAGAAGTAAACCTGCGATAACGGGGCTCATCTTTTATTTAAACTTAAATACATTCATTCTGTACGAAGTATAGTATGTTTCTTGAAGTGAAGCGGATGCATGGTGCACCGATTTAAGTAAAGCAGGGCCAAACTGGGTAAACACCGGATGCCCTGCTTTTTCTTTGATTTTGACTCAATCCGATGAGAAAATGAAATTGAAAGTGCGGTGCCGACATGTCTTACCGGAAATTTGCCTACGTTTACGATGAATTAATGGAAGATATGCCTTATCCGGACTGGATAAGGTTTGCAAGAACAGCTTGGGAACAGCATGGCATGCCCAAAAGTGTAGTCGAGCTTGGTTGTGGAACAGGTTCAATCACAATTCCGCTGGTGAACTCCGGCTTTGAAGTGACGGGTATTGATCTCTCCTCAGATATGCTGTCTGTTGCCCGTAGCAAAATGGAAGCCACATCCCAGGGACATCGTTTGTACCGGGAAGGCAGTGTGCGCTGGGTGCAACAGGATATGCGGGAATGGAGAGTACCGGAACCTGTAGACTCTGTCATTTCGTTCTGCGATTGTGTGAACTATTTGCTGGAGTCAGAAGATGTAATTCGTACATTCGAACGCACGTATGAGATGCTGAAGCCGGGAGGTACGTTTCTGTTTGATGTGCATCATCCGAATACACTGATTCGGTATGATGAGGAACAGCCTTTTGTGTTGGATGAGCGATCTGTCTCATATATCTGGACGTGTGATTTTGATCAGGAACGTTGTGAAATTGAACATCATTTGAGCATTTTCTCTCGCATGGACGGGGGGAGCAAGGATACCTATCAGCGATTTGAGGAAGTTCATGTGCAGCGTGCTTATGATCCGGACTGGATGAAGCTGGGGTTAAGCAAAGCGGGCTTCCGGGACGTGAAAGTGTATGCCGACTTTGAATGGGAAGAAGCTGGAGAGAGCGCGCAGCGGTTATTCTACGTAGCCGTAAAATAAAGGTTTAACGAAAATTATAATGTGTAATGTTAGATTAATTTTGATCAGGAACTGTCCTTCAGCAGCATGTGAGCATGTTGCCAGGGGCAGTTTTTTTCAAACAGATATGATCAAAGGTATTGCCGCATGAAGTAAAGAAAGACATAATGAATTAAATGCAGAAAGCGTTTTCTAAAAAGGGGATTGAACATAATCTAGTAACGGAGGGATTACCAAGATGGAAAGTACATATAAAACAAGGTTGTGCAAAGAGCAGCTTGATCAGATTATCAGGCAACATCTCGCTGTATCGATTCAAGATTATGAGGAAATGATTGAAGGCTGGGCAAACCAAGCGTATAAAATCATGCTTGATGACGGACGCAAAGTTGTCCTTAAAATTTCGCCCTCGGCTATGATCAATCTGATGCGCTGTGAACAGGATGTGATGACGGCAGAAGTGCAAGCACTCCGACTTGTTGCCGAGCTACAGGACGTTCCTGTACCAGAGGTACTAGCTTATGATGCTTCGCTACAATACGCACCGGCGCAGTATTTTATTATGGAATACATGTCCGGAATGCCATATAATCAGGCCAAAACTCTGTTTACTGCCGAAGAGCAGGAAGAGGTTGAACAGCAGCTAGGCCGATACAATCAGCGAATCAATGAGATTAAGGGGAAGCAGTTTGGTTATTTTTCAGGAAAGGACAGGCAACGTGCGACGTGGAGAGAAGCTTTCTTGATGTTGATGGACGATATGCTTGCTGATGGTAAGGAAGCTGAAGTGGACATCGGGATGGATTACAACGAGCTGAGGGATCTGATTGAGGAGAAATCGGATGCACTGGATGAGGTGACCGAATCCGTTCTGATCAGCTGGGATTTATGGGACGGCAATGTGCTTGTGCAGGATACGCAGATTACGGGCATTATTGATTTTGAACGCTCGTTATGGGGAGATCCGCTCATGGAGCATTATTTCAGTCATTTTAACTACACTCCGGGATTCCTGAAAGGGTATGGACGAGCAATTACGACAGAGAATGAGAGGCAACGGAGAAGTCTGTACGATTTGTATTTTGACCTTGCACTGCGGATTGAATGTGACTACCGTCAGTATGATAATCAGGAGCATATTCAATCGACGATTCATAATTTGGCGGAAGGTATCATACGTTTTCGGAAAATTTGAACAGTACCCGGGTACGTTGGTGTGTGGAGAGCTTGTCATTGGAAAAGGATGAATGTGACGCGTCATATTGACTTTGGGCTTGCATTTTTATATAATGTTCCCCATATTGTATACATATTTCGATGATGAGGATCAGTAGTGATTTCTGTACATGACAGAGAGTCGGCGGGTGGTGCGAGCCGATTGACAGTATTTTGCGAACTCGCCTTGGAGAAATGCGGTGATTACACGGTTCTATGCCTTATGTGCATGTGTAGAACGAGAATGGAAATCCGCATCGGTTAACCGCCGTTACAGGTCTAAAGGGAGTGGATGACGAAGCACGTTCATCCGCTAACTAGGGTGGTACCACGGGAATTCAACCTCTCGTCCCTAGCGCTGCAAACGCTACGGGATGCTGAGGTTTTTTTGTTGCTATAAAAGCGCTTATAACCTGAAGGAGGAATATAGATGAGTGAGAATCACCAGCCGAAGCACGGCTATCAGCCGCAAGTGATGGAGAAAAACTGGCAGCAATTTTGGGATGAGAATAAAACGTTCAAAACAGGTGAGGACCCGTCCAAACCGAAGTTTTACGCATTGGATATGTTCCCGTATCCATCCGGTTCAGGACTACATGTAGGTCACCCGGAAGGATATACAGCAACGGACATCGTATCTCGTTATAAACGGATGCGCGGATACAATGTACTGCATCCGATGGGTTGGGACGCTTTCGGTCTGCCTGCGGAGCAGCATGCACTGGATACGGGCGAGCACCCGCGTCACATCACATTCCGTAACATTGACAACTTCCGTCGTCAGATCAAGTCTCTTGGATTCTCGTATGACTGGGATCGTGAGATCAGTACAACAGACCCTGAATATTACAAATGGACACAGTGGATTTTTATCCAGCTGTACAATAAAGGTCTGGCCTATGTTGATGAAGTACCAGTGAACTGGTGTGAAGCTTTGGGGACGGTACTCGCAAACGAAGAAGTTATTGATGGCAAAAGTGAGCGTGGTAACCACCCGGTTGTTCGTAAACCGATGCGCCAATGGGTACTGAAAATTACGGAATATGCAGAGCGTTTGCTGGAAGATCTGGAAGAGCTGGACTGGTCGGAAAGCATCAAAGACATGCAACGTAACTGGATTGGTAAATCGACCGGTGCTGAAGTGGTTTTTGCCATTGAAGACCGTGAAGAAGTAATTAAAGTATTCACAACGCGTGCCGATACATTGTTCGGTGCAAGCTTTGCCGTTCTGGCTCCAGAGCATGAATTGGTGGATGCAATTACGTCCGATGCACAACGCGGGGAAGTCAAGGCGTATCAGGAACAGGCTTCGCGTAAGAGTGATCTGGAACGTACCGATTTGGCAAAAGACAAAACAGGTGTGTTCACAGGCGCATATGCGATCAATCCGGTCAACGGAGCGAAGCTGCCGATCTGGATTGCAGACTATGTACTGGCTGGTTACGGTACTGGAGCTGTTATGGCTGTTCCGGGTCACGATGCACGAGACTGGGAATTCGCGAAGCAGTTTGACCTGAATATCATCGAAGTTATTGAAGGCGGAGATGTAACAAAAGAGGCTTATACAGGCGACGGCGCGCATGTGAACTCTGATTTCCTGAACGGATTGAACAATGAAGAGGCTGCTGCGAAGATGATCGCTTGGCTCGAAGAGAACGGCAAAGGACAAGGGAAAACAACTTATCGTCTGCGCGACTGGCTGTTCAGCCGTCAACGTTATTGGGGAGAGCCGATTCCGATTCTGCATCTGGAAGACGGAACGATGAAGACCGTGCCAGAAGATCAATTGCCGTTGCTGCTGCCTGACATCGACCAGATCAAACCTTCAGGCACAGGTGAATCACCACTGGCTAATGTTACCGACTGGGTGAATACGATTGATCCAGAGACGGGCATGAAGGCTCGCCGCGAAACGAACACCATGCCACAATGGGCGGGAAGCTGCTGGTATTACCTGCGGTTTATCGATCCGCACAATGACAAGGAACTGATCTCACAGGAGAAACAGCAGCAATGGCTGCCAGTTGACCTGTACATCGGTGGAGCAGAACACGCCGTGCTTCACTTGCTGTATGCTCGTTTCTGGCACAAAGTGCTGTACGATCTGGGTGTTGTACACACCAAAGAACCGTTCCACAAGCTGGTTAACCAAGGTATGATCTTGGGAACCAACAATGAAAAAATGAGTAAATCTCGCGGTAATGTCATCAATCCGGATGAGATTGTTAATGAATTCGGTGCGGATACACTGCGTCTCTATGAAATGTTTATGGGGCCGCTGGAAGCAACTAAACCTTGGAATGCTAACGGGGTAGAGGGGATGCATCGTTTCCTGTCCCGTGTATGGCGTCTGTTCATTAACGAAGATACAGGTGCGATTAATGAGAAGATTACGGCTGACGGTGGAACCGATGAATTCAAACGCACAGCGCACAAAACGATCAAAAAAGTAACGGAAGATCTGGAGCATCTGCGCTTTAACACAGCAATCAGCCAATTGATGATCTTCATCAACGACGCGTACAAAGCAGACACACTGCCTCGTGAAGCGATGGAGAACTTTGTTCAGTTGCTGTCACCTTTGGCGCCACATATGGCAGAAGAGCTGTGGAGTCGTCTTGGATATGAGGGTGGGATTTCTTACGTGGCTTGGCCTGAATACGATGAGTCCATGACGGTAGACGCAGAAGTTGAAATCGTGGTTCAAGTGAATGGCAAAATTGTAACTCGTGCGACCATCGCGAAGGATCTGGATGCGCAGGGAATGCAGGATTATACGATGGAACTGGCACCTGTAAAACAGGCGCTGGAAGGCAAGACTATTCGCAAAGTCATTGCCGTTCCAGGCAAACTGGTTAATATTGTTGCCGGTTAATTTCACTGGCACGGAACACCTCATCCAGCTTGACTAAATCTTCATCATATTTTTCATGTGTGGTGTGGATCAGGCTGTCAAATACGCCATTCAAGTTATTTCTCAGCAGAGCAAGTGCCTGTGCGGTTATTCCGCCAGGTACAGCGACACGAGCTTGAAGCTCTTGTGGAGTGTAACCTCCCTCGGTGAGCAGCTTGCCTGTACCTAAAAGCATCTCACCGGCAAGGGCACAAGCGTCCGCGCGTTGGATATCTGTCAGTCGAACAGCGCTTTCGATCCATTGCTCCAAAAAGAAGGATATGAATGCAGGTCCGCAGCTGGAAAAGTCGGATGTGATCCGGGTACAGGCTTCGTCCACCTGATAGGGTTTGCCGATATGACTCATCAGGCCTTCCAGCACATTGCGGTCTTCGGCAGTCATTCGTTCGCCATGGATGAACAGTGTTGCTCCGCTGCCGACCTGATGTGTAACGCTTGGGATAACCTTGGAGACTTTGCAAGGAAGTGAAGATTCCAGATGGCGCAGTTGCACGGGGCTGGTGATCGAGACGATTATTTGATTGGAATTCACGACAGGCAAGATGTCATCAATGACATGTCTGAATTCCAGCGGCTTCACGCACAGGAAGATGATGTTGCTGCGAATCACTGTTTCCCGGTTGCTCTGCGACTCATGTAGCCCAGGGTAACGGAGGGAAAGCTGGCGTACTTTGGAAGGGGTTCGATTGCTTGCTGCAATCTGACGAGGTTCGAGTGCACCGGATTGAATCAGGGCATAGATCAACAGGCTGCCCATGCTGCCGGTTCCGATAAATCCAACCTTCATTGGTTCAGGCCTCCTTTCATGCTTTACGGTAATGGCGCAGTATCTTCCCTTTATTGTATGCATGAGACTCTGGTTCACATGACATGAAAATATGTAACTTGTATAAGTAATAGTATGAAACGGTTCGGAAGCACCGCCCGTGTTCGAAATGATTCCTATTTTGAATATGAGGGGCATGTGGAAGATGAGATGGAATAAAGGGATGTCCATTGCTGTAGCAGTGGTTGGAAGTATACTGATATTATGGTCGGGCAAAAGTGAACAGCCACCTAGTGGCTGGGAACCGATGCTGCTCGGCGCCAATCAGCCGACAAGTAAGCAGGATTCTTCTGCGATACAGTCGGCTGCTTCGGTTCCCGAGAATGTAACTGCTCGGCCTGAAGGTAAGGGGAGTGACCAGCAGTCTGGTGCTACAGCTAAGGCGGGGGACTCGAAGGATAAGGAGTCCCAGGTTAATGTTAATACGTCAGGTGATCCATTGCCTGAGCCAAAAGTTCAGACCGTTGAGAATCGTTCACCTGTATCTGAAACGACTGACAATGGGAAGATTGATGTGAACACGGCATCTGTTTCCAAACTCACGGAGCTTCCGGGGATTGGACAGAAGAAAGCCCAAGCCATTGTGGACTATCGTAATGCGCATGGTCCTTTTCGAAAGGTCAGTGATCTTACCAAGGTGAAAGGCATAGGCATGAAGATGCTGGAGAAGATGGCTTCATATGTACAGATTCGCTAATTCAACAGGATAGAAATGGGTGTTTATAGCGGGAGGAGAAGACTGCATGAGTACAGTAGAGCTTCGCAAGGATTGGGACACGTATTTTATGGATATCGCCTATATGGTTTCCACACGTTCCCGTTGTCCGCGCCGGCATGTAGGGGCTGTGCTGGTTCAAGGGAAAAAGCTGCTAGGTACTGCTTACAATGGTGCACCGATGGGGGTAGCGGATTGTTCGGAGGCTGGCTGCATGATATCGGAAGAATACGAGCTTGTGGTCACGGACGGCCAGGAGGAAATGGTAAAAAAACAGCGCTGCATTCGTACTATTCATGCGGAGCAGAATTTACTTTTATTCACAGATCGTATTGACCGCGAAGGCTCCACTGTATATGTAACCGATGAGCCTTGCTGGACATGTGCAAACATGCTGGCCAATAGCGGCGTGACTGAGATTGTATTTCATCGTTCGTATCCCAAAGATACCAGCAAAGTAACGAATATGATGCAGCAAAAAGGCGTAACATTCCGTGGACTCGACAATTACCAGCCTCCTCGGGAAACGATGATGACCGTAAGCAACTAACTAAGTTTCATAATTATGGGGAAGAACCTCCGGCAAGCCTGAATAGGCTTCCGGGGGTTTTTTGTGTATTTACTGGCACTGGGGATGATAGGCAGAGGGGAGAGGGACGGAATGCAAGGCAGACCATTGCTTCGCTTTACGATCTTTTGGCTGTGCGGAAGTGGTGTGGCATGTGTGTTGACAGGATGGACGTTGATTTGGGGAATAATTGGGGCTGTGGCATGTCTTCCACTCTTATTGCGTTTCATGAATATTCGTGGGTGGTCTATTCTTCTTTTGCTCATCGCTTTTGCAGGGGGCATCGTGCAATGGGAATGGAATGATTCTCGTAATTACAGTACATTGCCAGAATACTTACATCTGTCTAATGATGCCATTGACGGGGCTCAGGCCAAAATGGAAGGGAAACTTGTATCGGATGTACAGGTGGATGGGGATCGGGCTGGTTTCGAGGTGCAGATTACATCTTTGATTTTGGATCATGAAACAGAGAAGGTCGCTGAGAATGCTATATCGCCAGGATCACTAGCGTCACAAGTGCCCTCAGCCAGAATGAATGAACGAGTCATCGTGCAAGTTCGATTAATGGAGGAGCAGGAACAAGAGATAGCAGCTTCCTGGAAGCGAGGCGACAGGTTGATCCTATCCGGTTCTTTGGCCCTTCCCGGTGAAGCCAGGAATTTCGGGGGATTTGACTATCGTAGCTATCTAAGGACGCAGTATATCCACTGGATGATCAAGGTGAAGGGAGCCAGTGCGGTCACCGCTGTGTCTCCAGAAGGACTGGGGAAAATAAGTATACTGCGCTGGACGGATTCGGCAAGGCAACTGTTCGGTTCAGCGGTAGATCGATTGTTTCCTGAGCCACATGCCGGTTACATGAAAGGGCTGATCATCGGCATGGCGAAGGATATTGATCCAAATACGTATGGCCAATTCTCTCAGCTCGGACTAACCCATATCCTCGCCATCTCGGGTACACATGTTGCGGTGTATGTTGCTTCATTACTGATGCTCTTATCATGGCTGAGATTAACCAGAGAGACAGCTTTAACGATTGTGCTGGTTCTCATACCAGCGTATGTATTGCTTTCGGGTGGGTCTCCATCTGTCATTCGGGCAGGCATCATGTCGATGATTGGACTGTACATGGCAAAACGCGGATTGGCCAGAGATGGCATTCAGATCATCAGTGCAGCGGCTTTGCTGATGCTCTGGTGGAATCCCTACTTTTTATTAAATGTCAGTTTTCAACTTTCTTTTCTGGTGACCGCCGGGCTGATGATTTATATGCCACTTATCAACAGGATGTTCAGCAAATGGCCCAAATCGCTGGCGGCGACAGCTTCGGTTACGGTAACAGCGCAACTGATTTCTTTTCCGGTGACGATTCTGTATTTCAACCAGTTCTCATTGCTGTCCTTTACAGCCAACTTTTTGCTGGTATCTTTAATTAGTGCGGTGGTGCTGCCGTTGGGGACGGTCGCGATGATTCTGTCCTTCGTGTGGTTCCCGGCTGCGAAACTTCTGGCATGGATTGCGATTCAGCTGAATAAGCTCACCTTTTTTAGTGTGGAATGGATGAATAGTTTGCCCGGTTTTGTCATGATCTGGCCGACACCTTCGCTGTTATGGATCGCAGCCTATTATGTCATTCTGTATGTGTTGCTTTATTTGATTCATCAGCGGAGTGGTGGTAAGTCGCAACATAAAAATGCCGGAGAAGAGGATACAGCTCCATTGGGTATACATAGAAGAACCGCTGTCCAAGCGGCAGAACCGGGTCGAGGTTCACTTACTGTTCTTGGTGCCAGCATTGCTTGGCCTGAGTATGCGAGTGCTTTTACGTCTAAGGGTGCAGGATTCTATAGCGAAGTACGCATGAGCACAGTTAAGCGAGGGTTATACGGTGTACTTGCGATTAGTTTTATAGCCGGATTATGGTGGGCATACCAGACGCCGCGGCCTGCGGGAACAGGTGTGGTGCAATTCCTGGACATTGGTCAGGGAGACAGTACTCTAATTACTACGCCAGAGGGCAAACATATTCTTGTAGACGGCGGTGGTACGGTTAATTTTGGAGGCAGCGAACATTCGTGGAAAACGAGGCGTGACCCGTATGAAGTAGGCGCTAAAGTTGTTGTTCCATTATTAAAAAAGAGAGGCATTCATCAGCTCGATGCCGTCATTGTAACCCATGCGGATCAGGATCATGCTGGCGGGCTACAGGCTGTACTGGAACAGATTCCGGTGAAACGTTTGATGTTTAATGGCACGACGAGTGGAAAAGAGAAATTCGATCAGCTGCTGGGTACAGCGGTGCAACGTCAAATCCCGCTATTCGCTATACATCAGGGCATGACCTATAAGCCCGATGGGGAAACAGCTTTATATTTTATTTCACCAGAGCGAAGTGAATTGGTCGATTTATCAGGAGATGTTCCTGTTCTTGAGAATCAGAATGGTGGGTCGGTTGTTTTTTTACTGGAGATGGCGGGCACGTCTATGCTATTCACTGGAGATATGGAAGCAGCAACCGAACAGAATGTGTTGTATGACATTCAGGACGGTTCGCTTGCAGCCTCTTTTCAACAAGAAATTCAAGATTCGGCGGAGGCCCTTCGGAATAGCGGAACGGGTGCAGGTGTTGGCCGTGAATGGATGAACAGCTCGGCTGATATTAGCAAAAATGATGTTTCCTCCACACCTACATCCATATCCCGAATTCGATCAATCAATCCACTACACCACCACCTGTCTATAGATGTACTTAAGGTTGCTCACCACGGTAGCAAAACATCCTCATCAGAAGCATGGCTTCGGTATTGGAATGCCAAAGCTTCGCTGATCTCTGCGGGGGTAAACAATACCTATGGTCATCCAAATCCAGGGGTGATGACACGTTTGGAAGCAGTAGGTTCCCGGATTTATCGGACGGACCAGATGGGGGAAGTGCAGATGAAGGTGAAAGATGGGAAGATCGATGTGCGGTATAAGCTGGCTCCAAGATGAGAGTGGGTGAAGTAGCCAGAGGAATGAATACTACACAAGCACGTTTGGCATGATGGAGAGAACTTGGATTGTCAACCTTAAATCAGACCACTTTTTTAAGGGCTCTTGGCGATACTGAACAGGCGTCAAATACCCCAGGGAGCCTGATTGTTAACCAGTTGACGTAGTCGTATGATTTCGTTATAAATGGCTAAATTTCACCTAGTAAATGAATTCCTTTTTCATAACCTTATACATGGCTTAGGCTAAGGCATTTTCGTAGGGACAACCTTTAATGCTAACGGATGGCTATTACTAAACGTATCTAGATGGTGGTCCATAATGTCGTTTTTAAACTAACTTCCATGATCGGTATGAAACCACTGGATTTGGCATAAGTCGCCTTCTGCCGTTACAAAGGCACGTGAAACCTGAACAGCGTCCTAATGGGGATCTGCACTGTGGCAAGTAATCTCTCGATTGAACGTCAATGAGGATACAAACATAATGCCACCGATACCCGACCTTCAGATACGTTAGAGCACTTACTACGAAAAGTTAAACTCACGAACCAGTTATTTCGCTGTTTCTGCGACATTACAAGCCGTTTTATGCGCCTTAAATTTCGCAACGGTGTAGGTGGAAATGAGATCCTGTTCTTGCAATATTCGACCGTTCTTGATTCCGCCCAATCTTACACTTTCTTACCAAAGAAACTGGATTGGGATTAAACTGCTTGTAGAAGAGTTCCAAAGGATTGAAGTATGTTATAAGCAACCCAAATTAGTTTTGAGTTATTCATATTCTGTTTATTTCTCCAAACTCATATTTAGATTAAATCAATTTGCCCTCATAAAATCATTCAAATCCAAATTCATCATATTCTAATATTATAAACCTAAGGAAAGCATCAGGTAGTAAAGTATTCAAATTTTTAGCTTATATGAAACATCTTTTTTTTAAAGAACAAACAATAAATGTTCGATTTTAGAATACTACTCTTTTTTCTGAGGACAGATAACTACATTAAAAAGTTTTATTTTAACTGCTTCGCATAAAGCACAAAATGGCTTCGCAAGCAAAGTAGTTACTATGTTTTCCTTGGGAATAATTTATAATTATTAGATTTTAAGTTTACTGTTGGGTAAGTTTATGCTTCCAAATCAACTACTCCTATTTTTATCAAAGAAACTAACTGATAAAATATTCGAGGGTGATTCAACAAGGCTGTACGTTACCTTAATAATTGGATCAATCCAGCAACAGCAAACGAACAGACGCCTGCTAAAGCAGACCATTTAGCGACCTTCTTCTTTATTTCACGATCTGCCTTAGACTCTGAATGAAAATTACCTCTTTGTTGATAACCGGTTGTCCATGCTCCAATGCAAATTCCAGAAACAAAAATGAGAATGAGCCCTAGATAAATAAAAAAATTCATGTTACATCTTCCTTCCCAAACATCCTAGTTTTTATTAAAACGTTTATTAAAGGAAAAGGTTGCAAGTGAAGAAGAAAAGTTCTTTTCACGTTAAATTACTCGCTTGGAATTCCTAGTTAGATAGTGCAGAATAATTCAACTCCGTTTCTCCCAAGTTTAGTCTTACGAAGCCGTTTTTTTATACAAACGTTTGCTGGTAAGTTATATTTATTTACAGCTAGCATTATCTCAACGATTTGCGAAGAATATATAGAACTAACAAAGGCAAGCCTAATGAAGATTACCTTCCACCTGCCTTTTTCTGTCGATAGAAAATACCCTTAAAAAATTGCTTTATCACTATCAGCAAACTCATGAAAGTCTTCACTATTGTGCAGGACAGAGAATCATAAATTCTCTTAATCTAATGGCGTACAACCACAATAGCCAATGCTCAATTAACAGAAAAAGAATTTTTAACTGACGATATAGAGACCATAACTGAACAACTGGAATTGATTAATGGAAAAAAATGAAGGGTTAAATAAGTCAGTGACTATTTTTAGTTGTTTATCTGAGTATGAGGGCGCTTATACGTCTAAGGAATTCAGGTTCTATGGTCGTTGTTCCTTTATTGAAAAAGAGATACATTCATCAGTTCGATACCGTCATCGTAACCCATGCGGATCGGGATCATGCTGGTGCATTGCAAGCTGTACTGTAACAGATTCTGGAGAGACGCTTGATGTTTAATGAAAAAGAGAAATGTGATCAGCTGCTGATAATACGAAAAATCCACCTGGCGGCGACTAATTATGGTGAATATCTCTATTTAGTCTTATACTTACCAAGTGGTTCTTATACCTTCTCAATCAATGTAAGGGTTGCAGATGCGATTCTATACAGCAGTGCAATGCTAAATCCCGCATCTCTCTATACATCATGGCATGACCTATGAGTCAGATCAGGAGACAGCTTTATATTTTATCTCACTTGAGCGGAGTGAATTGGGTGATCCATCAGAAGGAGTGTTTGCTCTTGAGAATCAGAACAGGCTGATATTAGTAAAAATGATGTTTCCTCCAAAATGCATCCATATTTCGACTACAGACTTAATTAAAAGCAAAATTATTTACCCATAAGTATGTCAGGAATTCCTTAACATCCATTGTTTTTTAACTTTTTTGAAGCGCTACTCTTTAAAGCATAAGTTTGCCAAGAATTTTATAATGGAGTAAAAATGATCCTACACCAGTTGATGAAGGATCATTTAAATAAAGAACCCAATTCTCAAGAAAAACTAAACTTATACTAATCGTTTGTCAAATAGCATAGACAAGGGTGTTTAAAATAGTGGCTCGATTTGAATAATGTCTCTGTAAAGTAATGGAGCCCTACTGAAGCCTCAGTAAAGAGATTCTTGAATTTTAGTTGTTGAATGCTATTTTATTAATTGGTTCCAGGGTACACATTGGGATTCGAGCTGGAAATGGTTTAAGCATGTTCTTTTGTTAATCTCCTTTTTTGTTTTAGATTCTGGAAATACTCTTACTCTGTTTAGACCAAGAGTATTTAAAAGATGTGTTCTTTCCTCACTTGTTTCGTGAAGTTTAAGTTCGCCTTCTCTGGCTTCACGAGCCATAGTACTGCATTGAGCAATACTTAACGCTGTTTTTTCTGAGAATTTTAAAGAACATTCTTTCATATCTTCTGAAAGATAAAATTCTAATGCTCTTTCAAGCCAAAGCTTTAGAATTCCAACACATCCTTTCCTTCTTTCCTATAAAAACTCCCAATGCTCCAATAAATTGATTTCATGCACTGGTAAATGATCTCATAATAAGAAAATGCAGTTTTAAATTGTTTTAAATTCAAACGTTTCCTGCCCTATAGCTTGAGATGTGAACGTTCACACTACGATTACTTAACTGGGCACTATTATTTCGGAATTTGAAAAGTTCATATGTCACTGCCAGAATGTATGTAACCTTCGTTATATTTGCAATGGATTTGAGAATGTCCATTTGAACTAATAGTTTAGTTCTTCTAGCAATTTTAGAAATATGTTGCGCCTCATCAACTATACATGCAGGGATGTCCTGTGAATTAAAGCACTTTCGAAAGCCCATCTCAAAGCAGATGTAAAGATGATTTATTCCAACAATAGAGTAAAAGACAACTTCAACGTTGGCTAAATTCTACGTATGCAAGATCATAAAATGTATTTTGGAAATTAGAAAATAATTTTTCGCTATAAATATGCCCGATGTATTCCGAAAAAATTGTGTTAAGGCTATTCAAATCATAGCTCTAAGAATGTATTCCTTCAGCATGTATACACCTGTTAAATATTATGCTTCCAGTTTTACAAAAAATAAAATGATATTTGGTAACTTTTGATTTTAGGGCGAAGTTTGAGATATTCTCCTACATTATTAAGGGGATATGAGAGCTCCCATAAAGGCACAGAAAACTGCTGTTTAAATTAAGTTATTGTACCCTATTGGAGTTGATGGGGAGATATTTTTTCTTAAATTAAAGCTTGAAGCATGAGTGTGTAATCTGCAAAAACTTATGGTTTTAGTAAGTTAATCTATCTATACATGTACCTTAAGGGCACTCACCCACGGTAGCGAAACATCATCCTCAGAAGCATGACTTTAGTATTGAAATGCCAAAGTTGCACTGATCTCAGCGGGGTAAACAACACCTGTGTCATCCCCATCCAGGGGATGACACGTTTGGAAGCAGTAGGTTCATAGATTTATCGGACTGACTAGATTGGAGATAAAGTGCGATAAAAGCTTATTCGAAACGAAGAGGATAGTAGTGGAAAACCAATCTGAGTTATACAATCTTGTTTTAACTCGTGTCCATTCACTTAATATTAGCTTTAAATTTGAAAAAGTTCCCTTTCATCTTATAGGGTGAAAAAGCGCTTTTGAATACCAGGCGCTCTTATGTTATTTCTAATGAAATAATATTTTAAGTTTAATTTTAATAATTCTAAAACTAATCAGAAGCATTAGGCAGTGCAGTATAAGGGAGTAAATATAAGAAAAAATTTAAACTTGTTTGTGATTACTGTTTAAGATAAGGCTCATTTTATGATATTCTATAGTTATAAATTAAATAATGGAGGAAAATTATGAAAAAAAATAAAAGATTTTTGGTGTATATAAACATAATTATTTTTGTATTCGCTATTTCTCTTGCTGGTTGTTCAAAATTGCAAACAAAAATTAATCTTAAAGGTGAAAGTGAAAATTGGAGTGGAGAATTAGATACTACAGTAACAAATGGTAAAGAGGAAAACGGAAATTATACCATATTATATAAAAATGGTGATTGGAAAGATATTAAAGAATATAGAATTAATATAAATGAAGGAAGATTAATTGAGCAGGGAGAGAGTTTACCCTCGAATTTTATAAAGATCCCTATAATGCGAACACAGGGTGCACAAGTTAGTAACAATAATGTTCAATCTATTGACATAGAGTGGACAGATATTAATGGTAACAATTTAGAGGAGAAAATGATTTTGAAAGAAAAACTGAAGAATTGAATTCGACATTTTATGTCATTTAGTGCTAAATTACAGTTAATTTTTCATAAATGTGCAGTATATTTGAACTGTTATTAATTTATTAATTTTGGTTATTTCGCACCTGTATTATCACATTGTATGCCTTTAATATTAATATCATAAGTCAATTTAAGTGAAGGGAGAATAAGGGGACTTTCCTGACTTACAATCTATTTGTGTGGAGGAATCATAATGAAAAAAACAACAAAATTTTTATCAACACTAGTTATTGTATCAATGATTTTCGGTAGTTTAAATGTATCTGCTGATCCGTCTCGTGAAGAGGTAGTGCTGTTTGAAGAAGAACAAATTACTGATATTGATACCCTTATGGAACGTGCTGAAAAGGGAATAACAGACATTCCAGTTAACGAATCCATTCAATCCATTATCTCATTAGAGCCAGATAAATCGTTTGCGAATGCTCGCTCATTCACACAAATTAATGATTCAGACGAATTTGTTTTGGAAGAAAAATATGAAACAACCCAAAGAATTAAGGTGGTTCAAAAAGGGAACGACATAACTGAAACCTTTAGCACTACGAATATAGCTGTTTTGGCTGCTAATTCAAGCTATCAAACACAACCTGACTCTAGTGGGGGAGTTGTAGCATATTCTACAATTACTTATGACAAGGTGGTACAAAATAATCTAAACACTTACAAGCTTACTAAAGTTTCTGGTGGATGGAATAGACATGATACCAAAATTAATATGACTGATCGAAATTATACTTATGGTGCTACTGGTAATTCATTTGAAGGTGGATTTCTTGTTCAGCAAACCAGTGGGCAAATTAATACAACTTTAAACGCGTTTCAAGCGAATGCTCCAACCTCTTGGAAATATGTAGTGAAGGATTCACTTCTAACTTTTGGCGTTTCGTCTCAGGTTTCACTCAGTAGAGGAACGGGTTCAAAATGGAAGCTTATATTCATTCATCAATTATAATTTTCTTTACTTATATAGGGGGAGCCAACGATAGCTTCCCTTATAGATCTCATTGGGGAATATTTGGATTTCAAATACTTTACTAGATGTTGTATTACCAGTAACTGTTTTGTTTAACTTAAACGAAACAGTTTTTATTTTACAAAATTATTACTCTTTAAAATTGCTCAGAAGGATTGTGAGGAATTAAGTATACTTTAATTATGAATAAGTTATTATAATTAGAGTATACAAGTTTAGGCACACTCTATAAGTTGATATTAAAATAATGGGATTTTCAAGTAGTAAGTAGAAAAGAGGGATCAGCAAAACCACATTGTAGTAAACATGAGTTGCTGAGAATTAAGTTAATTGAAATTTTGTCATCGTAACGCTTAGAGGTATAGTCATCTGTTTACAAAGCCTTACAAGGATTGGTTTAGTGGCTAGGCTTCATAAACCTTGTGATTCTTGTGATATATTTGGATTAAGTTTCTCGTATGCTTCTTTTAATATTGGGAAGATCAAAAAAATATCTATTATTTCAAATTTTAATAATTTGCGTGAAGTCAAACGTAATTGTGGTTAGCTTTTTTTGTTGTAAAGTTCGAATAAATTACATTTAAACTTCCAATCAACTCAAAGTTGAAAAACATATTTGTTCTTATCCCTATTTTCAACTTGAAGTTATAGTGATTTATAAAATATATATTAGAATAAAAGGTTATTTTACATATTATTCAAAGTAATTTAACTCAAAAATACCTATGATACAGTTTCAAAAGGAAAGATTGAGGTTTGGGTATATTCAAGCACAGAGGGGATCAGGGCTTTAGGTTTCCTTAATGGAAAGCTGATGACCGTCTAATAACCTTTCAAATCATTACACAGCTTAACTTTTGTTGGTTACTAAAAACAAGAAAAGACCGCTTTTCCGTTACTCTCTATAGAAGAGAATAACGGGAAAGGGGCCTTTTTTACATATCCGTTCCAATCAATGAATATAAATGAAAGTATTTAATTACTCCACGCCGTCCTTGAAATGTTTATCCCAGTGTTTATCACCTTTGTGCAGAATATCTTCAACCGTTTTTTCCAGTGTCGCCAGTAGCTGTGCTCTGACATCCAGTACTGTTTCTCTGTACAAGCGTTCTTCCGATCCGACAATTTTATCGCCGTACAGGGCCTGGGCAGCTACGTATTTCCGATGTTCCTCCACCAAGGTATCAATGGATTGTAAGGCATGTTCCACAAAGTGGGAAATGCTTTGATATTCCTTTGGCATTTGTTCTTTTAATTCTTGAATTTTCGCTAGAGCTGGCATGCTCATCACCTCGTCTTATGAATGTAAATTTACAATACACCATTTTCATGAAAAATGCATTAAAAAAACCTTAAATTTGGACAAATTTCGACTTTTTTTATTTTCAGGGCTCAAAAAGTGCTTAATTATAATGTATGCTATTGCAATTGTTTTGAGTCGTGTAAGTACTGGAATACATGGTGTCAGACGTTTGGTGACTACGTTTGCATTTTCTGTTATTCTAAGATAAGATTCGGCGGCCCTTATACATAAGCCGTTATTTTGTGATGGGAAATTAAAATATACTTAACTTTGCAACAATTTTATCGATGATTACGTCAGTAAGGTTGCAGGGAGAGGGGGATCCTTTGTGGTAGAGCCGGAACTCATCAGAGCCGCTCAATCGGGCGATCGCGACGCTCTAATTACCCTATTGCGGGAGATTGAACAGCACGTCTATCGTACCGCATATTACATTTTAAATAATGAACAGGACGCCTTGGATGCTGCTCAGGAAGCGTTAATTCGAATTTACACCAAGATTAACTCTTATGAAGAAAAAGCTCAGTTCAAAACCTGGGTGCAGCGCATCGTGACTAACATCTGCATTGACAAATTCAGAAGAACCAAGCCTTCAGTGTCTATTGATGAACATGAAATGGTTTTTCAGGATAAGCAGGATGTAGAGTTCGAAGTGATGTCCACTTATGTGGCGAAAGATATTCAAGAAGCGATCAACAAGCTGCCAGAGCATCATCGGACCGTCATTGTTCTAAGATATCTGCAAGATTTATCCTATAACGAAATTGCGGATTGTCTCGATCTTCCGCTAAATACAGTGAAGTCTTACTTATTTAGAGCCAGACAACAGTTACAAAATCTACTACAGGAGTATCAGAAAGGTGGTGTGACAGGATGAAATGTGAAGAGGTGGTGGAATGGATGCACCGGTATCTGGATCATGATCTGGGCGAGGCGGAAACGGCGCAGATGCTACAACATGTGGCCAAGTGTCCGGAGTGCGCCGAAAATTTTAGTATGCTCAGAGCTCTATCCAGGGAACTGGAAGATTTGCCCCAAGTTAGCTCTAAGTTCAGTCTGGTTGATGCAATTATGCCTCAATTGGATGCGATTGACGAAGCCCGTAAAGAACAAAGCAGTACCGTGCAAGAGATGAGTCCTGTCCCTGCGGCATTTGAGAATTTACAACGTTCAAGTTCAAGTGAGCAGAAAGCGAAGACCAAGTGGTTTAATTCGATGGCAGGACGTATGTCTGTGGGTGCAGCAGCTGCGGCGGTTATAATGGGATTTGCCATCTGGGGGCATCAGCCAGAGCAGATTGAGAATGCAGACTCTATGATGATGAGATCTGGTGCATCGCAAGATAGCAATAGTGACGAACAGTCTGCGCGGAGTATGTCTGTGAATAACGATCAAGCAGACACAACGAACCAGGCAGAAGGTAGTACGATCGCACCTGACTCATTAAATGCTCCCATAACGGAAGGTTCTACGCAACCGAATGCGGATCAACCTGACGAGAGCAACGGAACAGAACTGAAAACTCCAGATGCTTCAGGTAATCAAGAGCATTCCGAACCTTCCACGGAGGGGACAGCTTCACAGGACAAAGGCAATCAAGAGGTAAATTCAAGACCTTCTTCTGACACTTCCAGTAATCAGAAGAGCATGGATCCAAATCAGGGAACGGAGCAGAAAAAGCCGGATACAAGTGAAGGTGGTGCTTCCACTCCTAATGACAAGGATGGAAGAAGTACGTCCGATTCAAAGGACCAGCTCGACGAGACATTTTCGGCTCAAACGATCATTCCTAATCAGGATAACCCAGCTCAAGGCAGTGGAACTGAGAATGCAGGAAATGGAACGGAGTCAGGTGCAGCTGGTGGTCATCAGGGACTTGTGGCTCCTGAACAGGGGATCACGGCACCAACAACAGCAAAAGAATGGAAATCACCGGATGGTTCCTATATTGTTATGCTGATGGGTAACCAGATAAGTGTTTATGCGAAGTCCGCGAATGATCCGGATGTTCTGAATCTAATTGAGCAGCGGAATGTAGAGGGGACGTTTAAGTCAGGAAACTGGTCCAAAGACAGCCAGCAGTTTAATTATGAAATGGACAAAGACGGAACGACAACCAAGGATACGTTCAAAGTTGGTGCGGCATCTAATGCTCCTGAAAAATAGTTCTGGGATATGCTGTTCAGGCATGAAAAATATAATGCACTTTTCTAAGTGACAAGCATATACTGGCAATAACTAAAGACTGCTTTATTTCTGTTCTATTAACTGACGTCGTATGACCGCACGCCGGCTATTTCTAGAGTGGCTGTGCTTGCGTTTATATAGATGCAGAATAAGGGGCCTTTATCCATCCGTGGATGAAGGCCCCTTTGTTGTCTTGTGTTTTTTCTGGTAGGATAAGAGAGATAAGGAGGCACGGTGAATGGATGTAAAAAGCGCAACAAAGGCAATTCGCAGCGGAGACACTGCGCCAATCTATGTGCTGTATGGAACGGAGAAGTATCAGATACAGCAATTTACGGAGATGTTAAAAGAGCAGGTTATCGAAGAAGAACATCAGGATTTTGCGGTTATCCCTTATGACCTCTCTGAAACACCGATTGAGGCTGTCGTTGAAGAAGCAGAAACGGTTCCTTTTCTGGTTCCACGAAAATTGATTATTGTGAGGGACACCAGCTTGTTTACAGCAGGAAAAGAGTCCAAAATAGAGCATCAGGTAGATCGCTTGATTACATATATGGATAATCCCGCTGATTACAGCACGATCGTTTTTTTAGCGCAAGGGGACAAGCTGGATGAACGAAAGAAACTGGTGAAGGCGGCCAAGAAACAGGCCGTTGTGCTGGCCTTTGCGCCATTGAGTGGAGAAGAGTTGATTCAATGGATGGTCAAGCTTGCGAAACAACGAGAGGTTACCTTTGAAGCGGGGGCAGCAGAAACACTGATTAGTTACGCCGGGACGGGACTGCAATCCTTATCTGCCGAAGTCGATAAACTTTGTCTGTTTACAGGTCAAGGAGGAACGATTCGGAGGGCAGATATTGAATCACTCGTGGCTCGAAGTACGGAACAGAATGTATTTGCTCTGGTAGAGGAACTGGCTAACTTGAGGCTGGAAAAGGCACTGACTCTCTTCTATGAACTTTTGAAGCAGCGGGAAGAACCGATCAAGATTGCTGCGCTAATAGCCCGTCAATTCCGCATTATGATTCAAGTTAAGGAGCTTGGGCAGCAGAGCTACTCACAGCAACAGATTGCCAGTCAGCTTGGCTTGCACCCTTACGCAGTCAAAATTGCCGGGGAGCAGGCTCGAAAGTTCGAAGCTGATCGTCTGCGGAATATACTTAGTCACTTGGGTGAGCTGGATTATCAGATGAAAACGGGAGCGGTGGATAAGGTGCTTGGCTTGGAACTGTTTTTGTTAAGACTTGGTGCGTAACCCATGTGAAATAGCAAAAAAACAACCTGAATGTAAGTTCTTTGTATGTGGATACCATCATACAGAGAACGACTCAGGTTGTTTTTTTATGATTATGTTCTTTTTACTTGGCGGAACAGATGCTAAAAAATCCTGAAAGCCCATGCTGTTCAGGATTTTTCCATTGGTTCGTATAAGTAACGCTTCTTACGCTTGTGCGGAAAGAGCGTTCAGTTTTTTCGCCAAGCGAGACTTTTTGCGTGCTGCAGCATTTTTATGAACCAGACCTTTAGTTACAGCCTTGTCCAGCTTTTTGGAAGCAGCTTGAATCGCAGCTTTAGCAGTGTCAACTTCGTTGCTTACCAGAGCAGCATCAGCAGCTTTAACAGCTGTGCGGAGTGCAGACTTCTGAGAAGCGTTAAGTGCGCGGCGCTTGTCACTCGTTTTTACGCGTTTAACAGCGGATTTGATGTTTGGCATTACATTCACCTCCTGTAAGGCATTTGCATGAATACAAACGTTTCACAACTTAAAATATTCTATCACGCTAGCATGTAAATTGCAACAGATTTTGCATCATTGTTTGGCATGTTGCATAAAGTACGTCTTTTTCCCACACAATATCCTCAAATGGAACAAGGGAGGCAGGCACAGATGACACTTGATTTGCAAAATTATACCGTCCGCACCGATTTGGCTATTGATTCCAAAGAAATGGCACAAGGTAGCCAGAGACAGACCATTCCGGGACTGCGTGAGGATGTGGATACTAAAGATGGTATTACCATTACCCGGATCGATGTTTTAAATGATGAAGCAGCAAAAACAATTGGACGTGTTAAAGGTCATTATGTCACATTGGAGGTGCCTTCCCTTCGAAACGGAGATACCAACTTGAAGGAACGGGTAGCTGCCGAGTTTACGCGGGAAATGGAAGCATTTATGACGAAGGCAGGCATTGGCAAAGATTCCAAAGTGCTGATTGTAGGCCTCGGCAATCTAAATGTCACTCCAGATTCTCTCGGTCCGTTGGTGGTAGAGAATTTGATGGTTACCCGGCAGTATTTTGAATTGGTACCCGATCAAGTTGCACCAGGATATCGTGAAGTTAGCGCTATTGCGCCGGGTGTGTTGGGTACAACGGGGATTGAATCGAGTGACATTGTGCAGGGCATCGTTGAGCGCACCCGCCCCGATGCTATTATCGCTATTGATGCACTTGCTTCCCGCTCTCTTGAACGTGTGAACACAACCATTCAGGTGGCAGATATTGGTATACATCCAGGCTCAGGCATCGGAAACAAGCGGCGTGGATTAACCAAGGAAATCCTCGGTGTTCCTTGCATTGCGATCGGCGTGCCAACGGTATGTTATGCCTCTACCATCGTGAATAATGTCATTGAAATGATGCGTTCCCATTTTCGCCAGGAGACGGATCAGACGAAACAGATCATGGGTATGCTGGATGACATTGGTGAAGAGGATCGCTTGAGTCTGGTCAAAGAAGTGCTTGAACCACTGGGGCATGACCTCATCGTTACACCGAAGGAAATTGACGAGTTTATTGAAGGTATCGCCAACGTTATCGCAACGGGGCTTAATGCGGCACTCCATGAGGCAGTCGATCCAAGTAACGTCGCGGCTTACACTCATTAGAGCCTAATAAACCAATTGTCTAAATAAGGAGAGGGAGGTCCGAATCTATCGGACTTTCTTTTTTTTTGTTCACTTTATCTTTCTACTTCCTGTTCTATCAAATTGCACACGCTCATAGAGTTGAAGTATAAGAGTTGTCCTGCAAGGGAAGGAGACATAAGAATGAACAAGATATTGACATGGAACATTGGCAAATGGAAAAAAAGATGTCTGCATGTGCTGGCTATGGGCCGTACACTGTTGCTGCTTATGATGATATCTGCCCTCTTTTTTGTTGCACTGGGGCTTGGTGGAATGGCGGAGAAAAGGCTGAATAACTCCCCTGTTTCTTCAATGAAAGGATTTGCAGGTTCGGTCTCCAGTCGCTTCTTTGTGGACATGTTAGGCATGGAAATGCCTCATCTAACGAAGAAGGAACAGAACGCTGCGATTTCCGGCGAGAATCTGACCTCTTTTGTGTTTCAATTGCTTACCAATGTGAATCCACAAGATCCCAAAAGTTTGATCGCACGAGAAATGCCAGGCATGGGTGCGAATCAGCCAGTCATGCTCCGGCCCGGTTCTGGAAATACCAAGGCCGAAGCACCAGAAGACTATCAGCCGGATCCAGGAATTACGGAAACAGCCGCCTCAGGTGCAGGTAAACCAGGAAGTGAGTTACATGTCCCCCCGGGACAGGATAATACAGGTGTTACTGGTGAGGATGATCCTGAGAACGGAGCAGGAAATGAAGAACCGCCATCCAAGGGAAAGGGACAAGAAAAGGGCAATCCGGCAATGACCAAAAAGTCGGTGCTCATCTATCACTCTCATCCGCGTGAAGGCTATAATCCGTTACTTGGCACTAATAGTGACAATCCTTCCTCTGGTAAGTCGACAGGTAATGTTTTTCAAGTGGGAACTTATTTATCGGATAGTCTGGAAAAACTGGGTGTTGGTGTAGAGCATGCGAAGGAAGATTATCAGACTAAAATTAAAGACTACAATTGGAACTTCTCATATAAATATTCAAGGCAGACAGTTAAAGCGGCGCTTGCTCAGAATGATGACCTGACATATCTAATAGATATTCACCGCGATTCCCAGCGGCACAAAAAAACGACAACAACCATCGGTGATCAGAGCTACGCCAAGGTATATTTTATCATCGGACATGAGAATCCAAATTGGCGTAAAAATGAGGCCTTTGCTGCGAAAATTCACAAAAAACTGGAAGGGAAGTATCCGGGAGTGTCCCGAGGGGTGTGGGGGAAGAATGGTGGAGGAGGCAACAATGGAGAATATAATCAGACCCTTTCCCCGAATAGCATTTTGATTGAGATCGGTGGTATTGATAATACAGCAGCTGAGTTGAAACGAACATCCAAAATTTTAGCCGATATGATCGCCGAAGTGTATTGGGATGAACAGAACGTAGATAAAGCAAATGCAAAACCTGTATCAAAGGGTGGATAAATGATGTGAATATTTGGAAGATGAACGTAAAACTGCAGCAAAAAATTGAATTGAATTGAGCCATAAATAAAAAAAGAGGGAGGAAGGCGAGATGTCCAGATTCGGCAAAAAAATGCTGTCTGTCAGTGTGCTTATGTTACTTGGTGTCCTGCTTGGCATGCAGCTGGCGGGGAGTGGTTTTCAGCATAACAACCCTGTAGAAAGTATTCCGGTAATGGCGACCACAGAATCGGCCCCAGAGGAAAATAAGCCTGTATCACCTGAGACTGTGCAGACAGAGGTTAAGAAACCATTCGTGCCTGTCCAGACTCCAAGCCAGGTACTTGGCGCAGAACAGCAAAAGGCTTCAGTAGACGTTTTGGCGGAAAAAACGGCAGGGTTGCTACAAAACTTGTCAAACAGTGGCATCAAGTGGGTCGTCTCTCTTTTTGGTGGAGTAGATGAATAGAAGCAGACGTAGTAAAGGTACACTAAACCTTCTAGACGTTTATCAAGTGCACTTTATTAAGAAGATGCACATCATGGGATTGATGCACCTTGCCGCAACTGTTATAATGAAGTGATTGACACTAGGCTGTTTCTGGGGGTAAGGAATGACTGACATTCGGGAAAGACAACGTAAAATTCGTAACTTTTCAATTATTGCACATATAGATCACGGTAAATCAACACTTGCGGACCGGATCTTGGAGTACACAGGTGCGCTGACATCACGCGAAATGCAGGAACAAGTACTGGATCAGATGGATCTGGAGCGTGAACGCGGAATTACAATCAAACTGCAGGCGGTTGCTCTGAATTACAAAGCAGACGATGGTGAAGAATACCTGCTGAACCTCATTGATACACCAGGACACGTAGACTTCACATATGAAGTGTCTCGGAGTCTTGCTGCATGTGAGGGAGCGTTGCTTGTCGTTGACGCGGCTCAAGGGATTGAGGCGCAGACACTTGCTAACGTTTATCTTGCTTTAGACAACAATCTGGAGATCTTGCCGGTCATTAACAAAATCGACTTGCCAAGTGCTGATCCGGATCGGGTGAAGCAGGAAGTTGAGGATGTTATCGGATTGGATACCAGTAATGCTGTTTTGGCTTCTGCCAAAGCTGGCATCGGAATCAAAGAGATTCTGGAGCAAGTGGTACAAAGTGTACCGGCACCTGTTGGTGATCCGGACCAGCCGCTTAAAGCGCTGATCTTTGACTCTCATTACGATCCCTACAAGGGAGTTATCGTGTATGTACGTGTCATTGATGGCAAGATTAAAGCGGGTTCAAAGATTAAAATGATGGCGACTAACAAGTCGTTTGAAGTGATTGAAGTGGGAGCGTTCAAGCCGCGCATGACAATTGTGGACGAGCTGAACGTTGGTGACGTAGGATTTATCGTGGCGGGTATTCGTCACGTAGGTGATACACAAGTCGGGGATACGGTTACCGATGCCAAGAATCCGACAGCTGAACCGCTTCCGGGTTACCGTAAAATTAATCCAATGGTTTACTGCGGTCTGTATCCGATTGAGACATCGGACTACGTGGATCTGCGTGAGGCATTGGAGAAGCTGCAACTGAATGACGCTTCACTCAGTTTTGAGCCGGAGACATCTAGCGCACTGGGCTTTGGATTCCGTTGTGGATTCCTTGGACTTTTGCATATGGACGTTATTCAGGAACGGATTGAGCGAGAATTTAATATTCCACTGATCACAACTGCACCGAGTGTAATCTACCATGTGACCTTGACTAATGGCGACAAGATTCAGATTGATAATCCATCTAACTATCCTGAAGTAGGACGCATTGATTATGTTGAAGAGCCGTATGTAAAGGCAGCCATTATTGTACCGAATGATTATGTAGGTACCATTATGGAATTATGTCAGAACAAACGCGGCGAATATGTGAATATGGAATATTTGGACACAACACGGGTTACGCTTACCTATGAGATTCCGCTGTCCGAGATTGTTTATGACTTCTTCGACCAGTTGAAATCAAGCACTAAAGGTTATGCTTCGTTTGACTATGAGTTGTCTGGTTATCGTCAATCCAATCTGGCGAAAATGGACATTCTGCTCAACGGAGAACAAGTGGATGCCTTGTCCTTTATCGTTCACAAAGATCGTGCTTACAACCGTGGCCGCATTATCTGTGAGAAACTGCGCGAGCTGATCCCGCGGCAAATGTTCGAGGTGCCGATTCAGGCATCCGTGGGTACGAAGGTTGTTGCTCGTGAAACGGTCAAAGCAATGCGTAAGAACGTACTTGCCAAGTGTTACGGTGGTGACATCTCGCGGAAACGGAAACTGCTGGAGAAGCAGAAGGAAGGTAAGAAGCGGATGAAGCAGGTTGGTAACGTTGAGGTGCCGCAAGAGGCATTTATGGCAGTACTGAAAATTGATGATTAATAATTTAATTTCGGGTACAGCACAGAGTATGCGTATCGAAATTAAATTCTAAAAATGCATTTTTAGGTAAAGCACAGATTGTTATCTGAAATTGAATCAACATTTTAGCTGAAAGGGAAGCCAAATGGCTTTCCTTTTTTCAAATAGAGGGGGACTTGCCGTGACACTCGCAGCACATAACCAGAAAACAGGTGCGCCCCAAGCGGTGTATCTTCACATTCCATTTTGCACGAATAAATGTTTTTACTGCGACTTTAATTCTTACGTTCTGAAGGATCAGCCGGTGATGCAATATTTGGAGGCACTAGAACGGGAGATGGAGCATACCGTTAAGGCTAATCCGCCGGGTGAGATCAAAACGATCTTTGTCGGCGGCGGTACGCCAACCGCATTGAAACCGGACGAGATGGCATATTTTCTGCGCTCGGTCAAAACCTATTTTCCAAATTGGGCTGATGATATCGAATTTTCGATGGAAGCCAACCCGGGAACGACAGATGCCGAGAAGCTTGCGGCGATGAAAGAGGGCGGTGTTAACCGTGTCAGCTTTGGCGTTCAGGCTTTTCAGAATGACCTGCTGACAGGCATTGGCCGGATTCATAATACGGATGATGTATACCGAAGTTTGGAGAATGCGCGCAAGGCGGGACTGGATAACCTGTCGATCGACTTGATGTTTGGTCTGCCAAACCAGACGGTTGAGATGCTGAACGAGAGCATTGACAAGGCGCTGGAACTGGATTTGAAGCATTATTCCATCTATAGCCTGAAGGTAGAAGAGAATACTCTTTTCCATACACTGTATCAAAAAAATCAACTGCCTCTGCCTCATGAAGATGATGAGCTGCAAATGTATCTTCTATTAATGAAGCGAATGAAAGAAGCGGGTTATGAACAATATGAGATCAGTAACTTTGCTAAACCTGGCTTCGAAAGCCGTCACAATATCACCTATTGGCGTAATGAGGATTATTATGGACTCGGTGCGGGAGCGCATGGGTACGTAGGCCGCGAACGGCATATGAACATCAAGGGGATTAATCCTTATGTAGAAGCTTCGCGGGCAGGACTGCCTCGTTTGGATCACTTTGAGATTGGCCGTGCGGAAGCGATGGAGGATTATCTGATGGTTGGACTCCGTATGCTGGAGGGGGCTTCGTCTTCAAGATTCCATGAGCAGTTCGGAGAGTCCATGGAGGACGTATTTGCGAAGCCACTTGGCAAAATGCTTCATGCAGGATTGCTTGAGCGGACAGCAGACGGCTTTAAACTGAGTGAACAGGGTATTCTGTTCGGCAATGACGTTTTTGCCGAGTTTATTGGCTCTATATCGCTAAATTCGTAGCTTGAAATTCTATACGCTCTGTTGTATATTTATTCATATTGTTTTACAGGGCGTGTCAATTTCACAACTACGAAGCTAGCTTTCCTCGGAAAGCGTCGTTATAGGAGGAGAGCTGGATGTCGGTTATATGCAGGAAAGCTGTACCGGAAGATGTTGAACCACTGTTTGAAATGATTAAGGGATATGCAGAGCGTGGGATCATGCTTCCGCGTTCACGGGAAATACTGCAACGGCAACTGGAGCATTTTATTGTGGCTGAGGTGGATGGAGTAGTTGTAGGCTGCGGCTCATTATGTCGTTTGGGTAATGATCTGGTGGAAGTGAGATCACTGGGCATTTCGGAGGGATATAAAGGGCTGGGCATAGGCTCTCGCTTGCTTGACCGACTTGTTGAGGAAGCCCAGAGACAACAGATTCCAAAGGTGATGGCACTTACTTATGAAGTTTCCTTTTTCTTGAAGAATGGTTTTGCTGTCGTGGAGAAGGAGATTTTCCCTGAGAAAGTGTGGACGGATTGTGTTCATTGCAGCAAGCAAGATTGCTGTGACGAGATTGCCGTTTTGAAGGAACTGAATATTTCAGCCTAATATATGTTTATGAATGATGTTTTATATAAAAGAAAGACGGATTACAAGCCCAAGAAACCTTTCGGTTTCAAAGGGACTGTGGTCTTTTTTTTTGCTTTTTTTTTCATATACTTTTCACACACTTATTCCATTATTCTCACACAACCTCTTGTTAAGATGAACTTACATAAGCGATCTGCAGAAAAACTTCACAGTGAAAACAACTGGAGAACATGTATGGAAGCAAGGTTTCCAATATCTCCAGCAGGGAGTATGCAGGTAGCTCAAACTAAAGAATGAGGTGACTGATCATGAAAAAATGGACTAAACATGTGGCAGCATTGGTAACAGCAGTGAGTGTAATTGGTGGAGCAGGCAGCGCTTTTGCCGCAACACCTGTCGTGAATTCAGTGAAATCGGCTGAAACGCAAAAAGCAGGGGCAACAACCAAATCAACAACTAAATCAACAACGACTCCAGCGGCAAAATCTTCTGTAACGCCAACAAAATCGACGGGATCTAAAACTACACCTACCAAAACAACAGCTTCGACCAAGAAGGAAACAACAACTCACAAAGCAAAAGCGGTAACGCATAAAGCCAAAAAAGCTGCTCATAAAGCAAAAAAGGCAGTGCACAAATCAAAAGTAACTCACAAAGCCAAAAGAGCTTCTCATAAAACAACGGCAATGCATCACAAGGGCAAAAAAACGGCCCACAAAGCAAAAGCAGTAACACATAAAGCAAAAACAACGACTCATAATGCAAAAGCAGCTGCTCATAAAGCGAAACAGGCTGCACACAAAGTTTCAGCCGCTGCAAAGGCTACTACACATAAAGCAAAACAAACGGCACACAAAGCAAAAAAAGCCGCTCACAAAATCGTAGCGCACAAAGCAACGACTAAAAAAGCAGTTGGCACTAAAACGCCAGTAGCTAAAACGACTGTAACCAAAACAACTGCAACAACAACTCCAAAAACAGCGACACATAAAACAACTGCTGTGACAACGCACAAAGCTTCAGCATCTGCTACGAAAGCGCCGGCGACAACAAAGGTTACAAACAAAAACGAGGCACCAAAATCAAGCTCATCCCATAAATAAGAATATGGCCTTTGACGAGTCCTAACTGTATCGGTTCAGTCTAACGAAATATGCATCAGTGACACAAGACACAAAGCGGCTTACAGGCGGAGTTTCTCTTATGGGAACCTCCGTCTTTTCTATGTTGGTCGGTATTTTGAATTTGATAATCGGTGCATTCATGGAAGTTTTGATATGTAGGTGCTGACTCTGTTACATTAGTAGTGACATATTGAATAAAAAACATATCAGAAATGATATATCTGTGATTGAGGTGACTGCTAATGCCGCGTATTTTTGTAGTGGATGATGATCCATATATTCTGCAACTCATTACAGGTTATTTAAAAAAGGAAGAGTATGAAGTGACCTCGTTTGCACACGGTAGAGAGCTGATCGGAGAAGTTCGCTCGAAAAAGCCGGACTGTCTCATTCTTGACATCATGATGCCTGGCGTCGATGGGCTTACGCTCCTCACTGAACTGCGAACCTTTACTGAAATTCCAATTATTATGGTCTCGGCACGAGGAGAGGAGATCGACCGTTTGAATGGTCTGGAACTGGGCTGCAATGATTTTCTGAGTAAACCCTTCAATCCGCGTGAACTCGTTGCCAGAGTGAAAAGTATGCTGCGTCTGATTAATAGCAGCCGGTTGTCACAAGGCAGTGAACTTAAAGAAATGGAGCAGCATCAGCCGAAGGAAGGGGCTTATTTTAGTATAGGTAACGTTCAGATTTCAGAAGACTTTCGGCGTGTTAACGTTCGGGGGGAGGAGCTTGCACTAACTGGCAGGGAATATGAGCTTCTGTTATTTTTGTCACAGCACCTGGATCGTCCCTTCAGCCGGGAACAGCTCATCCAACAGGTCTGGAATTATGATTTTTATGGTGAAGTGCGTGTGGTGGATGATCTCGTAAAACGGATTCGCAAAAAGCTTGTGCAGGTTCAAGCTACACTGACTATTGATACGGTGTGGGGGTTCGGCTATAAAGCGGCTGTACATGAGCGATGAAGACGATTCGCAGCAAAATGCTGCTGGCCTTGTTCGCAAGTGTGCTTGTTACCGTGGCGTTTACCGTGCTGTTTTTTATCCACCTATTCGATGATATTCTGCTCAATCAGGTCAAGCAGCAACTACATGGTCAAACGCAGAAGGCGGTTAAGATCATTCGTGTAGATGATCTGGAGGATCTGGACAATGACAGTTTCCGTTTCTTCATTAAGGACATTCTTTTCTATGCGGACTATTTTGTAATCGATGGAGATGATAAAATTGTCGCTTCGAGCAGCGCAGGTCGTGTGGGAATGAAGTTGGAGGGATTTCCAGGTACACACGAAGGGTATATGATTTTGAATGGAAAAAAGGTACTCTACAGTGAAGCTGAGTTGTCACATAAACAGTTCCGGGTAATCTTGTATTCCCCGCTCTCCTCACTCAGGGCAATGTATATTCCGTTATTCCGGACAACACTTCTGTCTATTGCTGCAAGTTTTTTTGTCATCCTGTTGATCGGATTATTTGCGGTATGGCGTACCGTACAACCGCTTAATAGGCTGAAAGAAGCTGTAAGTAAATACGAACCTAATATGCCTGACAAGAAGCAATTTCTGCAAGCCGACCATACAGAAATAGGAGAATTGATCCATACCTTTCAATTAATGAGCAACAGACTTGATGATCATCACCGGCATCAGCTGGAGTTTCTGCAAAATGTATCTCATGAGCTTAAGACACCGTTGATGTCCATTCAGGGTTATGTGTATGCTATTCAAGATCAGGTGGTATCCACCGATCAGGGGCTTGACATTATTGCTGCACAGTCACAGCGACTCATCGATATGGTTGGTAAGCTGATTCAGCTCTCCAGATTGGAAACTGTAGAAGAAGAGTGGCCTATGACAGTCATTGACTTGAAGAGCATGGCCGATGAGGCTGTGTACCTGCTTATGCCAACCGCACTTCAGCGGGGTGTTCATTTGACAGCGGAAGCTGAATCGTTCAAGGTTGAAACAGCGGGTGAGCAGCTGTTTCAGATTCTGTTAAACTTGCTGCAAAATGCAGTGCGTCATTCCCAAACTCAAGTAAAATTAACATTGGAACACTCGGGTGATGATCATGCTGACTGGAGTTTTCATATTGATGATGATGGCCCAGGTTTGAACGAGCATGACCGGCAATATATTTTCCGGCGTTTCTATACCGGGAATAATGGGGTTACAGGACTGGGACTGGCAATTAGCAAGCAACTGGCAATCCATCTTCATGCAGATTTGGTGTATAGTGACTCGCCACTGGGAGGCGCACGCTTTAGTCTGAGACATTATCCTGTGGATAAAGAAATACAGCATCAAGGTTCATAATTTGCGTTATAAGTGCTGGTTATTGGCCTATACTATAAATAGATGATCCCATTCCGCAAACTCACTTGACAATGATCATGTCAGTTTGGTATTTTTGTATTACCGATTAGCACTCATCTAACTGGAGTGCTAACGACATGGGACGGTACAGTCAGAAGGAGGGAATACTCACCATGTTAACAGAGCGTCAACGAATGATTCTGAACGCTATAGTGGATGACTATATCCGTTCAGCTGAGCCCGTAGGGTCCCGGAGCATTTCCAAAAGAGGGGATGTTGGATACAGCCCGGCAACCATCCGTAATGAAATGGCCGATCTGGAAGAGATGGGTTTTCTGGAACAGCCGCATACATCTGCGGGACGCATTCCTTCTCACAAGGGCTATCGATATTATGTCGATCACTTGGTTCCCTGGAATCAGGTGGAGCCGCAGGAACTGGATGATTTAAAGTCATTTTTTGCAGAAAAGCTGAATGCAATGGAACAGGTTATTCAGCATGCATCCAACATTTTGTCTCATATGACGAATTATACTTCGATTTTACTTGGACCAGAGGTGTTCCATACATCATTGCGTCATTTCCAGCTGCTTCCGCTGAATGAGAATGAGGCGGTGGCGATTATTGTGACGAACACTGGTCAAGTGGAAAACAAGACAGTTCAGATTCCGCCCGAAATCTCGGTTGCGGAGATGGAGAATGTGGTTCGTTTATTAAACAGCAAATTGGTAGGCGTACCGATCTACAAGTTGAAATCACGTCTTTACACAGAGCTTGGTCAAGAGATGGAGCGTCATATTACACGTTATGAGGAAGTTATGCAGGTACTCAACAGTGCGTTTGACAATGAGCACGATAACCGACTTTTCCTCAGCGGCGCTACCAATATGTTGACACAACCCGAGTTCAGAGATGTGGAAAAGGTTAAACATATTCTGGACTTGTTAGATGAAACACCAACGTTAATGAAATTGATGATGCCAGTGCCCGGCGGGCCGGGAATTCAGGTGCGAATCGGCACCGAAAATGATCATGAGGCCTTTGCGAACTGTAGCTTGATTACAGCGTCCTATTCATTGGACGGCGAGGCATTTGGTTCAATTGGAATTCTTGGACCAACCCGAATGGATTATGCACGTGTCATCCATATTTTAAATACATTATCCCGTGATCTTACAACCATGCTGACGACTCGCTTTAAATAGGTAACGGGAATTACGATTCATTCTTATAAGGAGGTGAACATCTTGAAAGAGGAGCAATCATTCACAGAAGAGCAAGAAATAACAGCCGCTGAGCAGGAACCGGTCAATGAGGCTGCAGCTGCAGAAGCACAGGCTGAGGAGATAACAGATCAGGAGCAAAATGAGCTATCACGTTTGAAAGCAGAGGCTGAGGAAACCCAGCAGCGTTTTGTACGTGCACAAGCTGATTTTGATAACTTCCGTCGTCGCACTCAGAAGGAAAAAGAGGAGCTTGCCAAATACGCTTCGATGAAGCTGGTCACCGAACTGGTGCCAGTTATGGATAATTTCGAACGCGCTATGGCTACGGTACCGGAAGGTACGGAGACTGAATCTTTTGCCAAAGGATTTCAAATGATCTTGCGTCAATTGGAAACCGTGCTGATGAACGAAGGACTTACTGCAATGGAAACGGTTGGACAACCGTTTAATCCTGAATTCCACCAAGCGATTATGCAAGTGGAGAGCGATGAGCATGAAGAAGGCATCGTTGTGGAAGAGGTTCAAAAAGGCTACATGCTGAAGGATAAAGTACTTCGTCCGGCTATGGTTAAGGTAAGTTCTTAATTTGAGCTGAGCCAAGGGACGAGTTTTAAATATACAGGTTTTATACACATAGAGCAGTTCACTTACTAGCACAATAAGGCTTAATGCCCTATTGATTTCAAATTGTTGAGGGAGGAAAATTTCCGATGAGCAAAGTAATCGGTATTGACTTAGGTACTACCAACTCATGCGTAGCCGTTATGGAAGGCGGCGAGGCTGTTGTTATTCCAAATCCGGAGGGTGCACGTACTACTCCTTCCGTTGTAGGTTTCAAAAAAGACGGCGAGCGTGTTGTTGGTGAAACAGCGAAACGTCAAGCGATCACTAACCCGGATCGTACGATCATTTCCATTAAACGCCACATGGGTACATCCCACAAAGAAACGATCGATAGCAAAGATTATTCTCCACAAGAGATCTCTGCAATCATCTTGCAAAAGCTGAAAACTGATGCAGAAGCATACTTGGGCCAAACAGTAACTCAAGCGGTTATCACCGTTCCGGCTTACTTCAATGACAGTCAGCGTCAAGCGACTAAAGATGCGGGTAAGATCGCAGGTCTGGAAGTACTTCGTATCGTCAACGAGCCAACAGCAGCAGCTTTGGCATACGGTATGGAAAAATCCGAAGATCAAACGATTCTCGTATATGACCTGGGCGGCGGTACGTTTGACGTATCTATCCTCGAACTTGGCGATGGTTTCTTCGAAGTTAAAGCGACTAGTGGTGATAACCAACTCGGTGGTGACGACTTTGACCAAGTAATTATCGATTATCTCGTAAGTGAATTCAAGAAAGATCAAGGTATTGATCTGAGCAAAGATAAATCAGCCGTACAACGTCTGAAAGATGCAGCTGAAAAAGCGAAAAAAGAACTTTCCGGCGTGTTGACTACAACAATCTCCTTGCCGTTCATCACGGTTGCTGACGGCGTTCCTCAGCACTTGGAGTTGAACCTGAGCCGTGCTAAATTCGAAGAGATCTCTGCAGGATTGGTAGAGCGTACACTTGAGCCTACACGTCGCGCACTGAGTGATGCAGGTATGACTGCTAACGATATCGACAAAATCGTATTGGTTGGTGGTTCCACGCGTATTCCGGCTGTACAGGAAGCAATCAAAAAGCTGACAGGCAAAGAGCCGCACAAAGGCGTGAACCCGGACGAAGTTGTAGCATTGGGTGCTGCTGTACAAGCGGGCGTACTGACAGGTGACGTGAAAGACGTGGTATTGCTGGACGTAACTCCGCTGTCCCTGGGTATCGAAACTGCAGGTGGCGTATTTACTAAAATGATCGAGCGTAACACAACGATCCCTACAAGCAAATCTCAAGTGTTCTCCACTTATGCAGACAATCAACCTAGTGTTGAGATCCACGTCCTGCAAGGTGAACGTGAGATGGCAGCAGGTAACAAATCCCTTGGACGCTTTATGCTGGGTGATATCCCACCAGCTCCACGTGGTGTTCCACAAATCGAAGTTAGCTTCGATATTGATGCCAACGGTATCGTTAACGTATCTGCAACAGATAAAGGAACAAACAAAACGCAAAAAATCACAATCACTTCTTCCAGCGGTCTGAGCGATGCTGAAGTTGAGCAAATGATGAAAGATGCGGAACTTCATGCAGAGGAAGACAGAAAACGTAAAGAGCTTGTAGAAGCGAAAAACAGTGCGGATCAATTGATCTACTCTGTAGACAAAACGATTAAAGATCTGGGTGAAAAAGCAGATGCTGGCGAAGTAGAAAAAGCAAATGCAGCCAAAGAAAAATTGCAAGGCGTGCTGGCTTCCGACAATCTGGAAGACATCAAAGCGGCTACAGAAGAGTTGACTGAGATCGTTCAACAGTTGTCCGTTAAATTGTATGAGCAGGCTCAAGCTGAGGAGCAAGCGGCTCAAGGTGCTGAAGGGCAACAAGGTTCTGCTAAACGTGATAACGTCGTAGATGCTGATTACGAAGTTGTGGATGAAGATAAAAAATAATTAATTCGCAATTGCTGCGAGTTAAAACATCGGTGACGTTCGGATTAAAGGGAAAGTCATAGCCGGGGCTCCCGTGCTTTGACTTTCCTTTTGTCACGATGTGCGATAAGGTGAATGTTATGGGGGTGGAAGAGTGGCTGAAAAACGTGATTATTATGAGGTACTCGGGCTAAGCAAAAATGCAAGCGACGAGGAGATCAAAAAGGCATACCGTAAGCTCGCCCGTCAGTATCACCCTGACGTGAACAAGGAAGCAGATGCGGAGGCCAAATTTAAGGAAGTAAAAGAAGCTTATGATGTCGTAAGTGACAGCCAGAAGCGTGCTCAGTACGACCAATATGGTCACATCGATCCGAATCAAGGTGGCTTTGGCGGTGGAGACTTTGGTGGCGGTGGCTTTGGCGACATCTTTGATATGTTCTTTGGCGGTGGTGGCGGACGTCGTGACCCGAATGCTCCGCAACGCGGGAATGATTTGCAGTACACGATGACTATTGAGTTCAAGGAAGCTGTATTTGGTAAGGAATCGGATATTACAATTCCTCGCACTGAGGGCTGTGATACATGCCATGGTTCAGGTGCGAAGCCTGGAACGAAGCCGGAATCATGCTCGGTCTGTCACGGTAGCGGGCAGCAGGAAGTGGTTCAAAATACACCATTTGGTCGTATGGTGAATCGCCGTGCTTGTTCGAATTGTAGCGGTACAGGGCAGATTATTAAAGAGAAATGTACAACGTGTAGCGGTAGCGGTAAAGTTCGTAAACAGCGTAAAATCCATGTTCGCATTCCAGCGGGTGTGGATGACGGTGCACAGCTGCGCATGACAGGTGAGGGCGAAGGTGGACTTCGCGGTGGCCCGGCAGGGGACCTGTACATTGTCATTCGTGTGAAGTCGCATGATTTCTTTGAGCGCGAAGGCGATGACATCTACTGTGAGATTCCACTCACGTTTGCTCAAGCAGCGCTGGGAGACGAGATTGAAATCCCGACACTGACTGAAAAAGTGAAGCTGAAAATTCCGGCGGGCACACAAACCGGAACGTATTTCCGCCTCAAAGGCAAAGGTGTACCACGCTTGCGCGGTATGGGACAAGGGGATCAACATGTGAAAGTGGTTGTGGTTACTCCGAGCAAGTTGAGTGATGAGCAGAAAGAACTGCTTCGTCAGTTCGCTGCACTGGATGGCGAACAAACCCATGAGCATGAGCAATCTTTCTTTGATCGTGTAAAACGAGCCTTTCGCGGCGACTGATTCATATATGAAATAGTAAAGAAGACACCTTTCGTTGATGGAGGGTGTCTTTTTTTATATGGATCTTGTAGTTTTGTGTGTTCTATATGTCAGAAATTCGGTATATTCTGGGCTCGCTTGCGGAAAGATAGCATGGCGGGAATGATATGTTAAACCAAAGCAGGTTGAGAGAACTCAAGGAAGCAGGTGGAACAAGTGACGGAGAAAAATATTTTGGCCTATTTTCATAGCCCGGAGCAGGCACAGGAAGCGGTCAAAAAGATGGAGGCGCTACGTGTGGAGGATGTATCCATTAATCGGTTCAGCCGTTATGCGGGTGTTGGACCAAGTGGAGCTTCCTACAAACCGGGTATCTCTGGCAGCTACTCATCATGGATACCTGATGCGATGCAAAGCAATGCCAGCTCAGGCATCATGGCTGCGGCAGATCCTGCAGCAAGCGGAATGAGTGATGGCGGACAAGGCGGCCCTACAGGCAGGGACATTTTATTAACTGTTGTTGTAGATGAAGAGGTACATCACCGTGCAATGTCAATCATTGAACAAGCCGGTGGAATGATCTAATTTTAAGAGGGAGGAAGTACAAATGGCTAATCGACAACGACCAGGTGAAATTCTAACGAAAACCGAAAAGATGAAACGTCTGCAATCTGCGAAAAATGAAGATGTGGAGTTCAGCGCTGAAATGGCGGATCACGAGGATGTTGAAGCCCTGCGCCGCAGTGAGGCAGCGGATCGTCGCCAAGGACGAGAAATTCATGACTGAAGATCGCTCAGCGGTCACGATTGAAGCTGTATTTACAAGTTGGTCAGAAGCTGAATCAGCACGCAGAGCGTTAGAACTGCTGCATCCTAACCAACTGCGCATCGAAAGTTTGCGAGAGAATGCAGGTGCACCTGGATTATGCGGCATACAGGGTCAAGACAACTCGCCTACAGCGGTTGTTGGCGGTTTCAGTGGGGAACTGAATGTACTCGCTCTGATTAGTGATGAGACGGAAATATTATCGGGAGGACAGGTTGTTGAACCTCCAGCGGACGATACAACGAGAAGTATGAAGCAAGGCATTTTGTTAACTGTATCCGTCTCACAGGAATCTTTGCCGCAAGCAGCAGAGATGATTACACAAAACGGCGGTCGGTTTTATTAGTTTTATCCATGAGCAAGAAAGGCAAGCGCCGAAAAATGGGACAGGATATTCTAGCGGTCTAACCGTGGATATCCTGTTTTGTTTTCTTTTACGAGTATGCTTTGTGCTTCGGCTTGCTTGTGTAGTACAATAGTTGGGATGTTTAAATTATAAGCAGGCAAAACCACGTTTTAATTATTGAGGAGGCAAAACCACGTATGTTATGGCATGAACTAACAATACATACCACAGAAGAAGCTGTGGAGATGATTTCAAATTTTTTGCATGAAGCGGGTGCTGGAGGGGTTTCGATTGAAGAATCCGGTACTTTAAATAAAAAACGGGATACAACCTATGGCGAGTTATATGATGTTCCACTGAATGACATTCCCGAAGGTTTTGCTGTTATTAAAGGATATTTCTCTGAAGGTACAGACATGGCTTCCTTACAGGCAGAAGTAAATCCGAGAATTGAAGAATTGCCCGATTTTGGAATTAATGTCGGAGAGATTCGTTACGAAACGCGTACAGTTGATGAAAATGACTGGGCAACAGCTTGGAAACAATACTTCAAACCGGTCCGTATATCGGATCGTTTGACGATCAAGCCAACATGGGAAGATTACACACCAGAGAGCGTGGATGAGAAAATTATCGAGTTGGACCCGGGCATGGCTTTTGGTACGGGCACGCATCCAACGACAACACTTTGCCTGCGTACATTAGAAACGGTTATTCAGGGCGGCGAAGAAATTATTGATGTGGGGACGGGTTCCGGCATTCTAGCTATTGGTGCGGTACAACTGGGTGCAAAGCATGTACTGGCACTAGATCTTGATCCAGTTGCTGTAACTAGCGCTATAGAAAATGTGGAGCTGAACAACATGCAACAACAGATTACAGTCAAAGAAAGCGATCTGTTGTCTGTCCTTGGAAGCCAGGATCCTGCTCTGGGTGTCAAGCTGCCGGTCAAAATTATTGTAGCCAACATCTTGGCTGAGATTATTTTACTTTTCGTCGATGATGTGTATAACGCACTGGAGTCTGGCGGGATTTATATCGTTTCGGGCATATGGAAGAACAAGGAGCAGGTTGTACATGATGCACTAGTGGCATCAGGATTTGAAGTTCGCGCGATCGAGCGTGAAGAGGATTGGCTAGCTTTTGTAGCCAGAAAGAGGTAGTCTATGGACTTCTTAGACCGGATCTTCCGTCTTCCGCTGGATCAACTGCCGTTCTTCCTAGTGACCATTCTGATTGCTTTTACGATACATGAATTTTCACATGCCTATTTTGCGAATAAATTCGGTGATCCCACAGCGAAGTTGCTTGGAAGGGTCACGTTGAACCCAGTAGCGCACTTTGACTTGCTAGGAGTGCTGTTGCTTGTGATTGCTGGTTTTGGGTGGGCACGTCCTGTACCTGTAAACCGTGCAAATTTTGACAGACCAAGACTTATGGGGACGATCGTATCTGTAGTAGGCCCACTCAGCAATCTGCTGTTGGCTATTATCGGTGCAGTTATCTATGGAATGTTGTTTGGATCAGGCGCACTGGGGAACATTGAAAATGAGCGGGTAGTCACAGCCGTGATGACATTTTTGCCGATGTTCAGTGTAACGAACTTTTTCCTGTTTATGTTCAATCTCATTCCGCTTCCGCCGCTGGACGGTTATCGTATCCTTGAAGATGTGCTACCTCCTTCGGTCAGCCGCAAGCTGCAAGGTGTGGAACAATGGTCGATTTTTGTATTCCTGTTGATTTTGGTCATTCCGCCATTACAGGCAGTGACGATTCAGCCGTTATATCTGTTTGCAAACGAAATGTACAGAGATTTAGCTGGTCTCGTTATTGAATTATATCGTTAATATACGCTCTTGAAAGCTTCGTCATGTAGACCCTAGTGCTGGTCAGAAGCACATAAAAGTTGTATGATCATCTGTGGCGATTGGGTTCTTGCCTGCCTCCATACAGGGAGAATTCCAGTCATAACAGGAAAGAATGGGTGGACAACATATGCAGCGATATTTTGTATCTGCAGAGCAGTTCAGTGAAACGGCAGTGATGATTACGGGGGATGATGCCCGTCATATTGGCAAAGTCATGCGTGGCAAGCCTGGAGACAAGCTGATTGTCAGCGACGGAAACTCCAGAGAGGCATTGGTCGCCATCGAAAGTATTGAAGCAGGTGAAGTGAGAGCAATCGTTGTGGAACCGCTGGTTATGGATCATGAAGCACGGTTGAATGTAACCGTGGCACAGAGCTTGCCGAAGGGAGACAAGATGGAAACGGTCATCCAGAGATGCACTGAAATTGGAGCCGTATCCTTTGTACCTTTTTTATCGGAACGGACGATTGTGCAATACGACGCCAAAAAAGAAGGCAAACGTCTGGAGCGTTGGCGGAAAATCGCCAAGGAAGCTGCCGAGCAGAGTCATCGTAACCGCATTCCAACCGTTGAGCAGCCGCTTTCCTGGAAAGGGCTGTTATCTTCTTTTGAGGACTATGACCTGGTCTGTTATTGTTATGAAAAAGAGGACGGCAAGCAGCTTAGAGATGTTCTGGGGCCGTTTGTGGAGCAGCTTGCTCCTGACACAGGGGCAAATGTGTTAATCGTAGTTGGACCTGAGGGTGGATTTTCCGAGAAGGAAACATCTCAGGCAGATGAGGCAGGTGCAATCTCTGTTGGACTGGGCAAGCGTATTTTGCGAGCTGAGACAGCGGGTATGGCTGCACTGACCTGTGTTTTATATGAATCCGGAGAAATGGGGGGAATGTAATTATGCCATCCGTGGCGTTTTACACCTTAGGCTGCAAAGTTAACTTTTATGATACAGAGGCGATCTGGCAATTATTCAAGAATGAAGGATACGAACAGGTAGACTTTGATGAACAGACAGCCGATGTTTATTTGATTAATACGTGTACGGTAACAAATACAGGCGACAAAAAGAGTCGTCAAATTATCCGCCGTGCCATCCGGCGTAATCCGGATGCAATTGTAGCGGTAACCGGATGTTATGCTCAGACATCTCCTGCTGAGATTCTGGATATTCCTGGCGTGGACCTGGTCATCGGAACTCAGGATCGGGATAAGATTTTGCCATATGTAAACGAAATTCAGGAATCTCGTCAGCCTGTTAACGCGGTGCGCAACATTATGAAAACTCGTGTTTTTGAAGAAATGGATGTACCGGATTTCGCGGATCGTACACGTGCATTCCTCAAAATTCAGGATGGCTGTAACAACTTTTGTACCTTCTGCATCATTCCTTGGTCCCGTGGCTTGTCCCGCAGTCGTGAGTCAAACAGCATTGTTCAGCAGGCTCATCAGCTCGTACAAGCGGGTTACAAAGAGATTGTCCTGACAGGCATTCATACGGGCGGGTACGGAGACGACATGGAAAACTATGATCTGACTGACCTGCTGTGGGATTTGGACAAAGTGGAAGGTCTGGAGCGTATTCGGATCAGCTCGATTGAAGCAAGCCAGATTGATGATCGGATGTTAGATGTCATCAAACGCTCGGATAAACTGGTTCGTCATTTCCATATTCCGCTGCAAGCAGGAGATGACACAGTTCTAAAACGCATGCGCCGCAAATATACGACAGAAGAGTTCTATAACAAAATGCTGCGTATACGTGAGGCTATGCCGGATGTTGCGATCACAACCGACGTTATTGTGGGTTTCCCAGGTGAAACCGATGAGATGTATCGAAACGGCTATGAACTGATGCGTAAAATCGGCTTTTCTGAAATGCATGTGTTCCCTTACTCCAAACGGACAGGTACTCCGGCGGCGCGCATGGAGGATCAAGTAGATGATGATGTCAAAAATGCACGTGTGCATGAACTGATTGAACTGTCTGAACAGATGCAACTGGAGTATGCTCAACAATTTGTGGGACAAGTGCTTGAGGTTATTCCCGAAGGTGAAGCGAAAGGCCGTGAAGGTAGCGGCAAGCTGCACGGTTACAGTGACAACTACATTCAACTGGTGTTTGATGGAACACCTGATATGGTAGGCAAAGTGTGCCGCGTGAAGTTGACTGAAGCAGGTGCCAATGAGAGCGAAGGCACGTTGGTTCGTGTGCTTGAAGAGAATGTGAAACCCGCCGCGATGTAATCAAGGCGTTATGAACAAGGATTTCATTTCCTTGGGGAGTTTACCCGGGGAGATGAGGTCCTTCTTTGCCAATAAAAAGAATCGAAGTGGATGGGGGAGAACATCATGAACAAAAAAGAAATTTCAGCAGGCGGCGTAGTCTACAGAACAGGAGAAGAGGGTCAGCTCCAAATTCAGCTCATTGTGGATCGTTACGGTAAAACGACACTTGCCAAGGGCAAAATGGAAGAAGGAGAAACGATCGAACAGACAGCACTCCGCGAGATTTTGGAAGAAACGGGTATGGTAGGCCGCATTGTGGAGCCGATTAATATCATTGCTTATACCTATCAGCATGCCGAGTTTGGACCTGTGGACAAGGAAGTACACTATTACCTCGTGGAAGCAGAAAGTGGTGACTTGCAGCCTCAGATCGAAGAGATCAAAGGTGTGGATTGGTTTGCTCCAGAAGAGGCATGGTCCAAACAGCTGCAGAATGGATACGATAACAACGATGACATTTTGCGCATGGGCTTGAACAAACTGGGCATCAACGTATAACGTGACAGGCAAGGAGCTGCGTTCGATGATCGCCTGACTTCATGTTCTACTATCGAGAAACGTAGATGAATAGCGAGATATCAAACGACAGGTGTTTTTGCCGATGGGGTGAGCACTGGAGTTTTTTTATGCCAGATAGGCAGATAACAGAACGGTAAGGCGAGTAATGAACTGATGATGTTAAAAAGGGTCTGGGCATGCGCAATCTGTGCCCCGTTATCCGCTGACAGCCAGGCCGACGCTGCATGCAGCTGGCCGATCAGCGGCATAAACAGCAGCCCTCCCGCAATGTTGAGCACAACATGGGAGGCTGCCACGAATTTGCCTGCGGAAGCCCCGCCCGCGGCTGCAATAACGGCGGTGATACAGGTTCCAACATTGGAACCGATCACAATGGCGATGCCGATCTCCACAGGTAATACACCTGTGGCTGCCAGGGTAATGGCCATGCTGATGACCGCGGCACTGCTATGAATTAGCGCGGTCAGGCAGGCACCGGCGAGAAATCCCCACCACAGGCTGTCGGCAGCCCGTTCCAGAAACCATTGAAATACGCCCATACTCCTTAGCGGTATAGCAATGGATTGCATGACCTGAATACCTGTCATGACGAGAGCAAAACCTGCTGCTGCGAGAAAGCTGAATTGTATATTCGCCAATGAACGGCGGGTGCGTTCAGGAGCTGCCTGGTTGCGTTCACTTAGGACAACAAATATGGCCCAGCCTGTCAGGGATACAAGCAGTAATGGTAGTGAGGCACGTCCTATCTGAAGGCCGACAAGTTCTGTCGTCAGGCAGGTTCCAATATTGGTGCCGAGGATAATGCCAAGTGTGCGGCCATAGGTGATTAATCGTGCGTTAGCCAGTCCAATGGTTAGCACCGTCACGGCAGTGCTACTCTGCAACAAGGCAGTTGCACCTGCACTGAACGCCATGCCCTTCCATGGGGCAGAAGTGGCACGGTTCAGCCAGTCTGCCAGCATCGGCCCTGCCATGCGCTGTAGTGCCGTCTCCATTAGCTTCATACCGCCAAAAAAGATAATAAGCCCATATAACAGAGGCAGAATAACTTCTCTGAACATCCCGAATCATTCCTCCCGTCCAATTCCTTATCACTTATCCTATGAGGAAGCAGAGACAAGCATGACAAGCAAGGGGAATTGAATAATACGGCCAGCCCCCATTTCAAAAGATACGGTGATTCGGCAAACGTAACAGAGGGGGCGAAATTGAATCCGAAGAAGCGAAGCGTACGCCTGAAAGCTTTCTGAAAGAAAGCTACATCGGAAGCATAGGCTTGTCGTCGGATTTTCCCTTTGGAGAAGGGGAATTAGAAAAGTCCGAGGACAACAGCGATCATAGGATCAATTCGTCCCCGGAGCGTCTCGTTGCCGCCCAAACCTATCTTTTCAACTAACTTACGAAAGAAGTGGATCAATCTTGCCATCCGTAATACTGGAACGAAGCCGCAAAAAGCGGCTGGAACATGCACATCCCTGGATTTTTAATAATGAAATTGCATCTGTAGATGGTGACCCGGAACCGGGAGATATCGTCAACGTATTGAATCATCAAGGTCGCTACTTGGCGACAGGCTATTATAACCCGGCTTCCCAGATTACCGTTCGAGTTGTCTCATACCAGCCTTTGGAGTTTGAACAGATGGACACGGCCTTTTTTGCAGCTCGCTTCCGCGATTGTCTGCGTCATCGGGAACGTTTCATCCAAGATGGCGAGGCCTATCGTCTCGTTTATGGCGAAGCTGATTTTCTACCAGGATTGATCGTGGACCGATTCGGCAGCATCTTGGTTGTGCAAATCCTTACACTTGGTATGGATCGCTGCCGTGAAGCCATGGTGCAGGCTCTCATTGAAGTGATGCAGCCGGAAGGTATTTATGAACGCAGTGATGTATCCATCCGTGAATTGGAAGGTCTGGAGCAGGTCAAAGGACCACTTTATGGAGAATGTCCGCGTCACGTTACGGTGACTGAAAATGGGTTGCTCATCAAGGTGGATATCGTGGAAGGGCAGAAAACGGGATACTTCTTCGACCAGCGTGAGAATCGTGCGGCCATTGAGCCGTTGATGAAAGGCTGGGGATACAAAAGCGACATCACACTGCAGCAGATCGAGCACGAAGGAACTGAACAGCTGCTGCCGGTGAACAAAAGCGGCAAAGTGGTTACTTTCCCGTATTGGGACGGAGCAACTGTGCTGGAGTGTTTCTCTCATACCGGCAGCTTTACCCTGAACGCGTGCAAATATGGTGCGAAAAAGGTAACCTGTCTCGATATTTCTGAACACGCCATCGAAAGCGCAAGAACCAATGTGGAGCTAAATGGATTCACAGATCGGGTCGAGTTCGTGGTAGCCGATGCTTTCCAGTATCTGCGTGAGCAAGTCAAAGGACTTGATGAGCGCAATGCACGAGCACGAGCAGCGGAGCAAAAGGTGGATACATCCAAGGCATTATCCAGTGCTGGAAAAACGTTTGATGTCGTTATCCTTGATCCGCCTGCATTTGCCAAAACAAAATCGGCAGTAAAAGGCGCATGCCGCGGCTACAAGGACATCAACCTGCAGGGCATGAAACTTGTCAACGAGGGTGGATATTTGGTAACCGCAAGTTGCTCTTACCACATGCGCCCTGATCTGTTCCTTGAAACGATTGCGGATGCAGCGGAAGATGCTGGCAAAGTGCTGCGTTTAATCGATTGGAAAGCAGCCGGCAAGGATCACCCGCAAATTTTGGGTGTAGATGAAGGACATTACCTGAAATTCGCTATTTTCGAAGTAAGAAGCAAAAAGAATTAAGAGAATCTTCTTTGATTAAGAATGAAAAATGTACCCTATGGGATAGACACTTTAAAAAGTCCATCTTATAGGGTATTTTGTTTTTAATGATAGAGCCAGATCCTGCTGTTCTCGTTATAGATTCAAAAAGGATACGGCGTTCAGTCTTCGTCCCGCCTTATTTTTATGCTGAATTGCGGCAAATCATTGCAGCGGAAGGGTACGTGGAACATAGAGAGACTGATTCCAGCCCGACGGACTATACTTTCAAGAAAAATGTTAAGCCGGGTGTGGTTTGGAGCTTACATAGTCATTTTGTTCATTCAAAACCGCCGTATGCTGTATTTACCAATCATGTCGTGCCGTTTTGAGGATGCCACTGAACGATTACATACATTTCTTGAAAAGCATCAAATAACGTTGATCTCAAATGCTACAGTCGGCTTCGGCAACAGTGTTGAAAAGTATACAGAGCATAAATATCCTGTTCTTGTTTCCTCTGAAAATTTACGAGAAGCTGCTCTGCAAGTAGCAGACAGATTTAAAGAAGCAGAAAGCAAGTATTTGCTGCCTCGTATAGAGCAACGTTCTGCTGTTGATGAATATTTGACCAAACGACCACATCACTGGCCTACTGGTGATCTTTTTAACTGCTGCGTAACGATTTTAAGCTACGGATTACTAATCAATGATCAGGCATTCGTGCATAAGGGGATTGAGCGTACATTCGAAATCTTAAACAAGCCGGGATATAGCCAGAGAAACCGGGACTTTTTTGAGGCCATACTAAAGGCTACAGAGCTTGAATTTGTTTAACTGAATTGTTGACTGGAAACTATGAATAGGCTTATTGGTCACCGGGTTTGGCAATAAACTTCATTCCATAATTATTGCTGCTGGCTGCATTATACAGGCGGCGGCTTTTTTAATATCAGTCTTATTTCTTATATGCCAATAACAATATTATGGTCTTATTAGGTGGATCATGGCAAACGTATGTTCCGAAGCGGACGAGGTATGGTATACTGGAAATTAAAATCTTGTACGTGCAGTTTGGAGGATGACACATGTCCGTACGCTTTGTAATTGGCCGGGCAGGCAGTGGCAAAAGCACACTGATCACTCGGGAAATCACATCCCTGCTTCAACAGGAGCCTCAAGGAAAACCACTGATTCTGCTTGTTCCGGAACAGAGCTCATTCCGGACAGAACAGGCGCTGGTTTCTTCAGGAGGAATTAAAGGCACGATGCGTGCCGAGGTGTTTGGGTTTCGACGTCTTGCTTATCGCGTCATGCAGGAGGCTGGCGGTTCTGCCCGTATTCCGATTGGAGCCGAGGGCAAGAAGATGCTTTTATATAAAGTCATCCAGCGTCGGAAAGAAGAACTGAGACTGTTTGCTGCTTCGGGCAGCCAGCTTGGATTTATTGGGGAATTGACGAATTTATATAGTGAGTTCAAACGATATGAAGTTCATGCCTCGGCACTCGAAGAGGGAATTGCAGAATGGAGCATTGCGTCTGCTTCACCTATTCTGGAAGACAAGCTACATGATTTGAATCTGATCTACCATGACTATGAGAAGGAATTGGCCGATTTATATATAGATGATGAGGACACGCTGAATGAACTGAAGGGTCGTTTACCGGAAAGCACATGGCTGCAGGGAGCTGAAGTGTGGATTGACGGATTTCACGGTTTCACGCCGCAAGAGATGAGTGTTATTGGGCAGCTGATGTTACAAGCCTCGTCTGTAACCATCTCCCTGACGCTTGATCATGCTTACGAGCAAGGTGTTCTGCCGGGAGAACTGGAGTTGTTTTATCCCACTGCCAGTGCTTATGTGCGCCTTAAAGGCATGGCCGAACATTTGGGAGTGTCTACCGATACAACGGTATTTCACGACGAAGTGTTGCCGAGATTTAAGGATCGGCCGGGACTTGCTCATCTGGAGGCTGGTTTTGATCGGCGTGTTCGCTGGAGAAGTCAGGGCGAGGACTCAGGCATACGCTTGATCGCTGCGGAGAATCGCAGGGCAGAGCTCGAGGGAGCACTGCGTGAAATGCGTCGTCTGGCACAGGAGGATGGAGCGAGATATCGGGATATGGCGGTGCTGGTTCGCGGACTGGAGACTTATGCTGATATTGCGGAGCCGTTATTCAGGGATTATGATGTTCCGGTCTTTCTGGACCGAAGACGAAGTGAACTGCATCATCCCTTATCCGAATTCATCCGTTCAGCACTGGATATCGTCAGGCGCAACTGGCGTTATGAGGATGTATTTCGCTGTATCAAAACAGAGCTGCTCCTTCCTCTGGATGGATCTATCACGCGTGAAGATATGGATCAACTGGAGAATTATGTGCTTGCCTGCGGTATTCACGGATATCGCTGGACAGATGGAAAGCCGTGGAAGTATGTACCGAGTTTATCTCTCGAGGATAACAGCCAGGAAGGACGTAGCCGAGGACGCGATGCTGTATTATCACTGATGGAAAGCTGCAGAACCTTAATCACATCGGCACTTGGCACGTTCGAGAAACGAATGAAAAAAGCAAAAACGGCTGCCGCCCAGTGTGAGGCTTTATTCAGGCTGTTAGAGGACGCAGATATTGCACGTAAGCTGGATCAGATGTCCGCTCAGGCCAAGGCACAAGGGGATCCGGAGCGATTCAGAGAGCATCGTCAAATGTGGGGTGCTGTGCTGGATCTGCTGGATCAGATGGTTGACATGATGGGTAATGAACGCCTGGACATCACTTTGTTCGCGGGCATGATGGAAACGGGATTGACTGAACTCAAGCTGGGGCTTGTTCCCCCGGCACTTGACCAGGTGTTGTTTGGTTCTATGGATCGCACACGTCTGCGTGATATGAAATATGTTTTTATTCTCGGAGCCGTTGATGGAGAGCTGCCAGCGATTCCTCAAGATAACGGTGTGTTAACCGAGCAGGAAAGATTGTTACTCAATGAAAGAGGTATGGGTCTAGGACCTGGAGCAACGAGACTCATGCTGGATGAACGTTTTCTGATCTACACCGCTTTGACAGCGGCCAGCAAGCAGTTATGGTTGAGCTATCCAGTCGCAGATGATGAGGGTAAATCACTACTGCCTTCCGAAATTGTGCGCCATGTACGCAAAATGTTTGGATTGCAGGAGCAGCCTTTGCTTGCCCAGCCGCCGGTTTCGGATTCGGAGGCCATGCATCTCTCATATGCGCTTCATCCAGAACAGAGCCTATCCATGTTAATTGGACAGCTGCGCAGGTGGCGCAGAGGAGAAGACATTTCCGACATATGGTGGGTAGTCTACAATTGGCATGTTAGTCGTGAAGAGAGCCGTCCTGGGCTGGAGCGGTTGCTGGGTTCTGTCTTTTATCGTAACCGTGCGCTGCGGCTGCAAACTTCAACCAGCCGCCGGCTGTACGGTACGGAGGTGCGGACAAGTGTTTCAAGGATGGAACGGTTTGTTGCCTGTCCGTTCTCTCATTTTGCATCACACGGATTGAAGCTTAAAGAACGGCAATTATATCGCCTTCAGGCTCCGGATATCGGTCAGTTGTTCCATGCTGCACTGAGTCAACTGGCGATGCGCCTGCGTGAGGAAAATCGTAGCTGGGGCAGTCTGACACCGGATCAATGCCGCCAGGAAGCGGAGCAAACGGTGGAGCAGATCGCTCCGCAGCTTCAGGGCGAAATTTTGCTAAGCACAAAGCGTTATGGTTATATTTTCCGCAAATTAAAAGATATCGTCAGCCGTGCATCCGTTATTCTGGGCGAACAGTCCAGACGCGGCAGCTTCGAACCGATTGGGCTGGAACTTGATTTTGGTCCAGGGAAACCCTTGCCGCCCTTGCGTTTTGAACTGGAGAACGGCTGTGTATTGGAGATTGTTGGCCGGATCGACCGCGTAGATGTTGCAGAAGGTGAGAATGGTCTGTTGCTGCGGGTGATCGATTACAAATCCAGCCAGACGGATCTCAAGCTTCATGAGGTGTACTACGGGTTATCGCTGCAGATGCTCACCTATCTGGAAGTGCTGCTCAGTGCGGCTGAGGAGTGGTTAGGGGAAACGGCGATGCCAGGAGGTACTCTCTATTTCCATGTGCATAATCCGCTACTGCAATCTGCCAATGGCATGACATCGGAACAGGCCGGGCAAGAGCTCCTGAAACGTTTTAAAATGAAAGGTCTGCTACTCGCTGACCGTGATGCCGTTGCTCAAATGGATAACACGCTGGACAAAGGGCATTCCGCTATAATTCCGGTGGCATTAAAAGCAGATGGCAGCTTCTACAGCAGTGCCGCTGTAGCGACTCCAGAACAGTGGGATACACTGCTTGCCGCCGTTCGTGGCAATATCCGCGAGATTGGAACCCGGATTACGGACGGAGATACTGCGATTGAGCCGTATCGAATACAGCAGGAAATTGCATGTACGTTTTGTGCTTACAAACCGGTCTGTCAGTTTGATGAAAATATTGAGGGTAATGATTATAAATTGCTGTCCAAACCGGGCAAACAGCAAATCTGGGACATGCTGTCTCATAGCCAGGAAGGGGAAACGTTATAATGCATATGCCTAAACCGGAAGGCAGCTTCTGGAGTGATGATCAGTGGAGCGCCATTGCCGAGCATGGAGAAGATATTCTGGTCGCCGCAGCTGCCGGATCGGGTAAAACAGCTGTTCTGGTCGAACGAATTATTCGCAAAATTGCAGACCCTTCCCAAGGATTCAGCGTGGATCGATTGCTTGTTGCTACATTTACGAAGGCGGCTGCTGCCGAGATGAAACAGCGCATCCGGGAAGCACTGGAGCGTGCACTTGAGGAGCAGCCGGAGGAAGAACATTTGCGCAGGCAATTGTCGCTGCTTGGACGAGCATCCATTACAACGCTACACTCCTTCTGTATGGAAGTCATTCGCAGGTACTATCAGCAGATTCCGCTGAATCCGGCTTTTCGTATTCTGAATGAAAATGAGGCCGAGATGCTTCGTCAGGAATTGCTGGAGGAACTGTTCGAGGAAAAATACGGCGAAGAAGACGAGGGCAGTAAGTTCCGCGAACTGGTGGACTGGTTCAGTGGAGAGCGAAACGATGATGCGATGCATCGGCTGGTGCAGCGATTGTACGATTTCTCCCGAAGCCATTCATGGCCAGATCACTGGCTGTTGGAGATGGCAGAAGCTTTTCAAGTGGAAAGTGTAGAGGCGCTGGGTCAATCGGCATGGGTGCAGAGCATTTTAAATGATGCGGCTCTCGCTCTTAGCGGGGCAGCAGGTTTGCTACGACAAGGAATTCAGATTTCGTTGCAGCCTGAGGGCCCAGCACCTTATGCGGAGACACTCCAAAAGGATTTGGCGATGGTTGAAGAGCTTTTATCCGCTGTTGAAGTCATGCCTTGGGACAGGTTGCCTGAGGTATTCGAGCCAGTTGCATTTGGCAAATTGAAGCCTTGTAAAAAAGATCAGACCGACCCTGGGCTGCAGGAGCAGGTGAAGGAGTTGCGGGAAACAGCCAAAAAGGCTGTTGCCGATCTGAAAGGTTCACTTTTTGGCAGGAGTGCATTCTCCTTCTGGCAGGAACTGGAGCAGGCTGCACCGCTGATGCAAGAACTTTCTCGTCTGGTCAGTACCTTTGGCGAGCGTTATCGTCAGGCGAAGCAGGAACGCGGACAGGTTGATTTTAACGACCTGGAGCACTATTGTCTGCACATTTTGCGCCATGAGGATTCCACACCTGAACATTCGATGCCTTCGGATGCGGCGATGGAATATCGTGCACGTTTTGATGAAGTACTGCTGGATGAATATCAGGATACGAATACGGTTCAGGAGGATATCGTCAGATTGATCTCCAGAGAGAACCCGGGTAACCGCTTCATGGTTGGTGATGTCAAACAGAGTATTTACCGTTTCCGCTTGGCTGAGCCTGGCCTGTTCATGAACAAATATCGTAACTACACGGCGAGTGTTCATCTGCATACGGATGACAATGGAGAGAACGGTACAAGAACGGGGAAACGAATCGAACTTGCCCGTAATTTCCGTAGTCGTGCCGAAGTGGTGCATTCCGTCAACGTTATATTCAAACAGCTTATGAACGAAGGTGTTGCTGAGATTGCCTATGATGAGCGGGCTCAGCTGGCCTACGGTGCATCCTTTCCATCAGAGACACTTGGAAGCGAAGCGTACACGCCCGAGCTTTTGTTAATTGATCGCCAAGGCAGCGGAGCGGATCTATCGGAGGTAACCGAAGATGGAGTAGATGCGGTTGTAACTGCAGAACTGGAGAACGCCGAACTTGAAACGGCTCAACTGGAAGCACGTGCAATTGCCGCGCGAATTCGAGAAATGGTGGGAGAAACAGATAAACCCGCTCTCAGCGTCTATGATAAGGCTCTGCAGACAATGCGTCCGGCACGTTATGGAGACATTGTTATTTTGTTGCGTTCGACCCTGATGTGGGCACCGCTGATGATTGAGGAATTCAGACAGCAGGGCATCCCTGCAGGTGGAGAGCAGAGTAAGGGGTATTTTCAAGCTACGGAAGTCGAAATTATGTTATCACTATTGCAGCTTGTGGATAATCCAAGACAGGATATTCCCATAGCGTCCGTGCTACGTTCTCCTATAGTTGGATTGAATGAAGAAGAACTTGCCCAGATTCGTCTAGGGGACAAGAGACAGTCTTTCTATGATGCAGTTGTATCAGCTGCAGGAGAGTGGAAGAGTGGATCGAATGGGCCCGGTCAGCGGTCTGAGCCAGGACAGGACTCGAAGGATGAAGGTTTGATTCAGTTGCAGTGGCCGGAAGGTTGGTCAGAGATCCAACAGGGGCAGCGCGAATCAGCCGTTACTACTGAAATGGAAGTGGATTCGATAGAGGGTGCGCGACCTGAACTGCTTGAACAAGATACAGGCTTGGTGGGTGACAACGAATTCACTCATTTGGATCTGCAACAGAAGCTCATTCGTTTTTTGCGCCAGCTGGAACAGTGGAGACTCGAGGCAAGACAAGGCAGCTTAAGTGAGCTGATTTGGCGCATTTTTCGTGAAACCGGATATCTGGACTGGGTTGGCGGGCTTCCGGGCGGTCAACAGCGCCAAAGCAATCTGAAGGCATTATATGATCGAGCGCGTCAATATGAGGAAGCTACGGCAAATCGAGGGTTGTTCCGTTTCCTGACCTATGTCTCCAGATTGCGGGAAAATGGCGGTGACCTCGGAGCAGCAGCCAGCGGTTCAGAAGAACAGGACAATGCGGTACGAATCATGACCATTCATCGAAGCAAAGGTCTGGAGTTCCCGATTGTGTTTGTCGGCGGCGTCTCAAAAATGTTTAATCAGCAGGATCTTCATGCACCGTTTCTGATGCACAAGGAACTTGGCTTTGGCCCGAGATTTGTGGATCGTGACAACAGGGTGGCCTATCCCACATTAGCCAATCTGGCTATACGTCGGCGGGCTCAGTTTGAACTTCTGGCGGAAGAGATGCGGGTGCTTTACGTTGCCTTAACCCGGCCAAAAGAGAAAATGATTCTGGTAGGAACGGTGAAGGATGCAACTAAAAAGGCGCAGGTTTGGTCACAGGTTAAAGACAGTCCAGAACTGGCGCTACCCGATTATCTGCTTGCTGCGGGACGAAATTATCTGGACTGGATCGGCCCGGCATTAATAAGACACAGGGATGCGGCAGTGCTGCGTGAGCTTGCGGGGGATCGTGATCGTTTTGCGGCCTGTCTGGCAAGTGATGAATCACGCTGGAACATATCGGTGGTTGCTGCGGATCGAGTGTCTCGTGATATGAACACAGGCGGTATGCAGAACGAAGAAGACGTGATGAATGAGTTGAGAACAGAACGGACGACAGCTCTGCAAGAGTTGCGGCCAGTTCGATTAAATTCGTCGGCAGCAGTGATTGAGCAGTCAGATTCAAACGAATGCAATGAAGAGGTTCTGGATGGACTTGTACGTGAAATAGATAAAAGACTTTCCTGGTCGTATCCGTATGAACAAGCTTCACATGTGGCTGCGAGCACTTCGGTGACGGAAATGAAGAGTTTACTTTCGAAACAGGAGGATGTTTCGTATCCCGTGATGGAAGAGCTGCGGGAGCATACGGAGATTCTCCAGGGAACCCAAGCAATAGAATCTTCATTCAAGCTACATCTGCGCCGTCCCAAATTCATGGAAGAGAGACAACTGACGGGAACAGAACGGGGAATCGTGTATCACACGTTGATGCAGCATCTTCCTGTAGACGGATCTGTTGTGGATACAGCGGTTGTGGAACAGACCATTTCCCGCGTGCTGGAGCTTCAAATTTTGCTTCCTTATCAGGTAGAGGCAATTGATCGCGGTGAATTAACGGCCTTCTTTGAAACACAACCAGGAATGGAGATGCTTCGTGCGGCATGGATTAAAAGAGAGATACCATTTACTTATGGCCTCCCGGCACATCAATCTCCTGCGGAGTGGCTTCATGAATTGCAGCGGAATGAAGAGCAGGAGATGTTCGGTGAACATAGTAAAGTACAGGCTCTGCTAGAGAACGAAACCGTGCTCGTAAGGGGAATCATTGACTGTCTTTATGAGGTCGATGGCGAACTTGTTCTGCTAGATTACAAGACGGATCGTGTACTGGATCATCGCGGGGGAATGGAATCGCTGGTTGAAAACTATCGTTTCCAACTAGAATTGTACGGACGGGCGATTGAGGATATATTGGGTCGGCAAGTTGACCATACATGGCTCTACTTTTTTGATGGTGGTCATGCGGTTAAATTATAAAGTGATAGAAGAAATGATAGATGAGTTTAGAGAAGAGAGGTGGAACGGACGATGCGTATCTTGCATACGGGAGACTGGCATCTGGGGAAAACGCTGGAGGGGCGAAGCAGGCTTCGTGAACAGGAGGATTTTGTCGATGAACTCGTCAAACTTGCCGATGATCAACAAGCCGATGTTATATTGATGGCTGGAGATGTATACGATTCGGTGAATCCACCTGCCTCGGCGGAACAGCTGTTTTATGAGGCGGCTGCACGTTTGACAGAGGACGGAAGACCCCTTGTTGTCATTGCAGGCAACCATGATCAACCCGAGCGGGTAGCTTCGGTGACTCCTCTTGTGAACAGACAAGGGATTACGTTGGTGGGCACGCCTGTGTCAGAAGCGGTTACCATTCATACACGGCGAACCGGAGAGACAGCACACATCGCAGCTTTACCGTACCCCTCGGAAGCGAGATTAAATGAGCTGTTAACGACGGATGGGGACGAGAATGTGCTTCGTCAAGCCTACAGCCGCAGAGTGGGCATGTTAATGCAGCGTTTGGCCTCTTCCTTTCGTCCAGATACAGTGAATCTCGCTATGAGCCATATTTATGTGTTAGGCGGAGTAGAGAGCGATTCAGAACGGCCTATTCAAGTGGGGGGAGCCTACACGGTAGACCCATCTTCTTTGGCTACAGGGGCACAGTATACTGCACTGGGGCATTTGCATCGGGCACAAGCCGTCAAAGGGGATGGTGTCATTCGGTACAGCGGTTCTCCACTGGCGTACAGTTTCTCGGAAGCCGGACAGAGCAAATCCGTTACAATGGTGGATCTTACGCCAGGCGGAGCAGCACAAGTCGAAGAGGTATTGCTTACGTCGGGTAATCCGCTCGTTCGCTGGAAGGCACGCGGCGGTCTGGCTGAAGTGTACCGTTGGCTTGACGAAGGACGTGACTCCAAGGCATATATCGATATGGAAGTCTGGCTGGAGGATGCGATGTCTCTGAAAGAGATTCAGCAGTTGCGCAAAGCCCATGAGGGCATTATCCATATTCGTCCTGTATATCCCGAGATGGAGGCAGCAGGGCTTATAGAGCAGCGTTCAGAGCTGCCTGTGCATGAACTTTTCCGCAAGTTTTATCAGCGTCAGACCGGCGGAGCACAGCCCGAAGATAGCCTTGTACAGTTGTTCCTGGAGCTTGTGGATGAAGATGAGCCAGGTGTGCGCGAGGAGGTCGAAGGCAGATGAGACCGATTTTACTGAAGGTTGCCGGACTGCAAAGTTATCGTGAGATGCAGGAAGTTGATTTTACGGTGCTGACCGAGACCGGTTTGTTTGGAATTTTCGGGCCCACTGGGAGTGGCAAATCTTCCTTGCTTGATGCGATTACCCTTGCCATGTATGGCAAGGTGGAGCGGGCGGTGAATGGTACACAGGGCATTATGAATCATGCTGAAGATTCACTCTCTGTTGCTTTTACATTTGAGCTTGTTTCGGCAGAGGGGACAAGGAGATTTCGGGTAGAACGGCGTTTCAAGCGTAACAATGAAGTATCTGTCAGCAATACGGTCAGCAAGTTTATCGAGACGATTGACGGGGAAGATCAGGTGCTTGCTGACAAGCTGGCCGAAGTGAATCGGTGCGTTGAAGATGTGATTGGTCTGAAAATGGATGATTTCACAAGGGCGGTTGTTTTGCCACAAGGGAAATTTGCCGAGTTTCTCTCGCTGAAAGGGAGTGAGCGGAGGCAGATGTTGCAACGGCTCTTCCATCTGGAAAAGTACGGAGATCAGCTCTCGATTAAATTGAGTCGGCGAGTCAAGGACAATGACATGGCGCATCAATCCCTTGCTGCAGAGCAGCAGGGACTTGGCAATGCCAGTCGAGAAACGCTCGAAGAAACGAAACATTTGCTTCAGGCGGCAATTCAGCATGCCGAGGTATCGCGAAAAGTATTGGATTCAGCGGTGAAGGAAGCAGAACAATTCGGAAGAATTCGTGAGCTGAGTCAGGAACGGCAAACACGAATGGAAGAGCAGGAGCAACTGCATTCCAAGGCAGAACAGATTGAAGCAAATGAAGAACGTTTGAAGTTATCGGGAGCTGCCGAAGCGATGCTACCTGCTCTTCAGACCGTGCAGAGTGCATCAGCAACCCAGAAGCAGAGGCAGATGGAGGCAGCAATGGCTCGGCAGCAGGCAGCGGAGCATGAACGTCTAGCTGTGCAGGAAGCGGAAAAGGCCGAAGAGGCCCGGCAACAGCTGGCAGCAGAAGAGCCGAAATTACTCCTGCGTTTGGATCAGCTGGAACAAGCCAAGGCACTGCAACGGGAACGGGATGGTCTGCAGGCGGATTGTTCACGACTTGCACAGCTGATGGAGAAAGGGCAAGCTGAACAGACAACATTGAGGCAACAGCTTCATAAAGAGCAGGAGCTTCAACTGCGTGGACGTAAACGGCGTGAGGAATTACAGGAGAGTCTCAAGCCAAACGAAGTGAAGTCCGAGGAACGCAGACAGCTGCAAGCAGCGCTTGAACTGAAGCATCGGATCGATACGGCGTCTGAGCAGGTAAAACAGCATAAAGCGGATATGCAGACCTATCAGCAGTCTGCCGAACAAGGAGCCGCCAAGCTGGAAGTGGCGGCTGCGGAAGAAAGACGCCTGACCGAACAGCGCCAGCAATTGGTTGAACAGGCGTCAGCGGGTCTTGAGGCCCTGCTTGCCTGTGAGCAGGATATCAGCCGCGAACAACGCTTGCTGGCCCAGGCGGAGGAACAGCTGCGCGGCACGATGCGTGAGCAGGAGCTGCACCGGCTGTCCACCGCCTTGCGCGCCGAGCTGCGCGATGGCGAGCCATGCCCGGTGTGCGGCTCCGCACACCACCCGCTCCCGGCTGCGCCGCCGGGAGAAGGTCCGCACGCAGACGATGCGGACCTGGAACTGCTGCGCAGCCTGCACGCGGAGCTGCAGGAGCTGCGCTTCGGGCTGCGCCAGCAGCTGCACGAACGTCGCAGCCTGCTGACGCAGCTTGGCGCCGCGGCCGGCGATGCCCCGGCCGCAGCCGAGGCCGCGCCTGCGGCAGCGGAGCCCGAGCCTGCCGGATCGCCCGATAGTGGGCGATCTCCGGCGGGCTGGGCAACGCGTGCCGCTGCGCTGCGCGAAGCCGCGCAAGCGCTGGCTGACGCAGCAGCGCCACTGCAGGGCGAAGCCGCCGCGTTGCAGCAGGCGGCTTCGGGCGCGCAGCAGCGCCGCATGGAAGCGGCAGCTGCGCAAGAGGCCGGCCGTGCCGGGCTCGCCCAGGCGGAGCGCAAGCTGGCCGAGAGCGAAGCCGCTGCGGCTGCATTGCAGAGCCGCTGGGCCGCAGAACTGCCTGACATCGCGCAGGAGGAGGCCGCAGGCCGCTATCAAGCGATGCAGGAGCGCGATGCACGCGCAGAAGACATCAAGGAACGCCTGAGCAAAAGCGTCACGTTCCTTGAGGAAAAAGAGCAGCTTGTCCAGACATTGCAGCAGAAGCTGGTGGAATTGGACAAGCAGCTGATCCAGTGGCAGACCGAATGGCAAGGCGGCAGCAAGCAGCTTGCGGAGAAAGAAGAACGTCTGCGCCAGTGGGTTGGCGAGCAACGGGTAGAGGATCTGATCCATGGAACGCAGAAGCGCTTGCACGAACTGCGCAAGATTGCGGAAGAATCTGCACAACGCTTCAAACAAGCGGATGCGCAGAAGCAGGAATCAGTGAAACGTGACGTAATGACACAGCAGGCGTCCGTTTCTGCGGCAGAGCATCTGGAACAGGCGCAGGAGCGTTGGCAACAACTTCTGGAACAGTCGCCGTTCGAAACAGATATCGCTGTTACACAGGCGGCTATCGCTGCCGAGGACGCCGAACGGTTGAAGAAAGAAATTCAGCATCATCGTGAACGTGAGCGCGAACTTACTTCTCAGCTGCGTGAGCTGGAACAGAAGCTGGATGGTGCAGTTGTTACGGAAGAACAGTGGATCGCTTGCACGGATCGTTTGAAACAGGCCAGATTCGAGGATGAGACAGCGTTGCAAGCAAAAGCGCGTGCCGAGCGAGATCTGGAGGATGTGCAGCAACGCCATGTTCGCTGGACTGAGCTGGAGACAAAACGACTGGAGATTAGCCATCAAGGCGAGTTGCTGAGCAAGCTGCAAGCCGCTTTCCGAGGCAATGCGTTTGTAGAGTACATTGCGGAAGAGCAGCTGATGCAGGTAAGTCATGCAGCTTCCCAACGTTTACGTTTCCTGACGAAGCAGAGATATTCCCTTGAGGTGGATTCGGGCGGCGGTTTTGTCATCTGTGACGATGCGAATGGTGGCGTAAAACGTCCGGTGTCTACCTTGTCGGGGGGAGAGACATTCCTGACTTCATTGTCGCTGGCTTTAGCTTTATCAGCTCAGATTCAACTGAGGGGACAATATCCGCTGCAATTTTTCTTCCTGGACGAAGGATTCGGCACATTGGATCCGGAACTGCTGGACACGGTCATCACATCCCTGGAGAAATTGCATGATGATCGGCTCACCGTAGGGATTATCAGTCACGTTCCTGAACTGCGTGCGCGTTTGCCGCGCAAGCTGGTCGTGATTCCGGCAGGGGACGCTGGTGCAGGATCAAGGGTTGTGTTGGAACGTTTGTAGATTCTGATTCGTGGTCATGAATCATTGTAAAATATTTCTTTTTTTTGATGTCATACGATAAACGAGTGAGTTACATCACAGATACAGGTTCACCACGCTGTTATACTACAGTTAAGCCGACAAACTTGTTTTAAGCTCCCCGCCCGGACATCTGTTCAGGAAGCATCCTGTATAGATGTCCGCGTAGCAGGACTTCAACAGAAGCCCTCTCGCGAGGGGCTTCTTTTTTTGTTCAGTATGCCTCCCGTTATGTTATTTTTATCCTCTCATGCTTACGCTTTGATCTAAACCTCTCTAATGCAGTGTCAATCCGCCCAGTTCTGAATACGATGAAGGGTGAAGAAGAGATCAATTGGGAGGCGATAGGCGTGGATAAAGTAGCAGCAAAGAAACTATGTAAGGATCACATCCATCGTTATGTATGTATTCAGATGAATGATGGTTCGTATTATGATGGCATTGTAGAGAATGTGGATGACGAAATGATTTATTTGGCCGTTCCTGTTGGGAATGAAGTTATGGCAGGCCATGCAAATGTGGCTCCAAATATGATGCCTGTAGCTCATTATCCAGCGACGACTGCTCGTGGATTTTATCCTGGTTACGGTTATCCTACCCCTTATCCTTATTATGGATATGGTCGCAGACGATTTAACAGGCTGGTTCTGCCTTTATTTGCACTGACAGCATTAAGCTTACTGCCATATTATTAAAAGCGGTTTTAAGTCCACATCAAATTGACCTCATTACAAGCAAACATCTTAAGGTCATACCCTGGCAATGGGATTCCATGCCTTCGGGTGTGACTTTTTCCTTTAAAAACAATCACAAGGGAAATGGAGTGCGCGACGTAAATAAAAGCATTTGTTCCAGTGTTGTACAAAAAATTAAACAAGTCCGCACAGCATTGGACGTACGATTTTAGTTTTAGTATGATATAGGGGTATACATAATTTGAAGTCAAAGGAAGGAGGGATTGTACGATGGACTGCTTATTTTGCAAAATTGTAGAGGGCACCATTCCCTCCAACAAAGTACTGGAGAACGACCATGTGATTGTATTTCACGATATTCACCCTGCGGCACCTACGCATGTGTTGATCGTTCCAAAGAAACATATCGCATCCATGAACGATGTAACCGCAGAAGATCTGCCCTTGATCGGGGAAATCCATGTGGCTGCACAGGAGGCTGCCAAACGGCTGGGCGTGCAGGAATCGGGATACCGATTAATTAACAATTGTGGCCAAGACGGCGAGCAGACGGTGCACCATTTGCACTATCATTTGCTGGGCGGAACCAGGCTGGGCGCGCTCACGAGTTTGTCTGATTCACACCAATAAGTTCACGTTATGATGCATTCAGGTTGCAATATTGTTTTTTGCACTTGATAAATTGCTGTACCTCAGCTAATATTAAGGGATCACGTTAAGGTTGACACTTTTATTGCCTTTCGCCTATAATGAAAGATGATGAACCGTGTTATTGCTCTTGGACGGTCTGGTCGGAGGGAGGGAAAACTGGTGTCTGAAACTAAAGTTCGCAAAAACGAGACTATTGATGCTGCACTTCGCCGTTTTAAACGTTCCATCGCTAAAGATGGCGTCTTGGCTGAGGTGAAGAAACGTAAGCATTATGAGAAGCCAAGCGTAAAGCGCAAGAAAAAGTCCGAGGCTGCTCGTAAGAGAAAGTTTTAGGAGGATTTTAACTACATGAATCTTAGCGAACGATTGAACGAAGATATGAAGCAAGCGATGAAGAGTAAGGACAAGTTCAGACTCTCCACCATTCGGTTGATTCGTTCGACGATCAAGAATCTTGAAATAGATTTGAAAAGAGATTTGGATGACAACGAAGTGCTTGATATCCTGAGTCGTGAAATCAAACAGCGCAAAGATGCCCTCCAAGAATTTGGCAAAGCAGGTCGCGAAGAACTCGCGGCAAATGCCGAAGCGGAAATTGAAATACTTATCCAGTATCTTCCTGCACAGCTTACCGAAGAAGAAATTAAAGTAATTGTACAGCAGACCATCCAGGAAACCGGTGCTTCTTCGAAAGCCGAGATGGGGAAAGTGATGGCGGCCCTTATGCCGAAAGTCAAAGGCAAAGCGGACGGCAAACTGGTTAATCAAGCAGTTCAACAATTTCTGCAATAAAGCAAATTCAATAAATACCTCCTGACTTGTCAGGAGGTGTTTTTTCTATTTCGTCTTCATCGTCATTAGTATCATCTTCTTATTTTTTTATAGTGGAATAGTTCACGAGAATGTCATTCTCTAACTTGTTGCGATAGCATAAGATTACTTTGTATTACTTGTGTGGATGTCTTATTCTTAAATATGCATTTCTTTCCTTCACTAATTATACACAATAATTAAAAAATAATGGATTAAAAACATGATTTTGGATATATATTTCTTGCAATTACTCGAATATTCAAATATAATTTTAAGTTTTTTGAAACGTAATGTTGCATTGTACGTAATAAATACCATAAGCTGGACAGTATAACATTATCGGAAAAGGGGGGACTAATGTGAAGGGAAAGCGCCGGAAGAAGCTTGCGGGTTCAATACTGCTCTTGATGCTGCTGACGCTTTTGCTTCCTGTTTTGATTGGAATACCGTCAGTGCATGCAGCTGAGAAAAGCGGCGCCGTATATATTATTCCGGTGGATAAACCAATCGAACAGGGATTAGGCAAATTCATGGAGCGCGGATTCAAGGAAGCAGAGGAAATGAATGCTGGCTTGATCATTCTTGATATCAATACGCCGGGAGGCCGTGTAGATACTGCAGATGCGCTAGGTACGATGATCAAAGACAGCCCGATTGAAACGTTGGCGTTTGTTCGCGGTGACGCTGCATCCGCAGGGAGTTTTCTTGCACTGAATGCAGATAAGATCGTAATGTCACCAGGCAGTATGATTGGTGCGGCAGCCATGGTAGACAGCACAGGCAAACATGTCGACGATCCCAAGCTGGTAGCATACTGGACGAGTAAAATGGAGGGTGCTGCCCAAAAGAGTGGCCGGGATGGTGATATTGCGGCAGGCATGGCTGACGTGAATATGGTGGTAGAGATGCCGGAGATCAATAAAACTAAACAAAAAGGTGAAATTATTGCTCTCTCCGCTGAGGACGCATTAAAAGTGGGTTATGCCGACCATATCAGCAATACTCCTGAGGAAGCAGCAGTTTGGCTTGGTTATAGTCAAGAACATGTGTTCAAATTGGAACGCACTGCTGCCGAGAATGTTTCCACATTTTTAACCAATCCGATTGTGATGACGGTACTTCTGTTCATTGGTATTGCTGGTGTCATCATTGAGCTGATTGTGCCTGGATTTGGCGTTCCAGGAATTGTAGGGATTGTATGTTTTGTGCTTTATTTCTCCGGAAACTACATTGCGGGGTTTGCCGGGGCGGAGACATGGGTATTATTTACGGTCGGGCTTGTCATGATGATTCTGGAGATGTTTATTCCAAGCTTTGGGATTCTGGGGATTTTGGGATCCATTGCGTTGGTAGCCGGAGTTGTCAGAGCGGCTTACGACACGAGTGATGCGTTTGTGTCCCTGGGTATTGCTTTTGGAGCTGCGCTGGTTGTAATCGCGATCATCGCTGTGGTCTTTAAGGATCGAGGAATATGGAATCGATTCATATTAAGCGACAAGTTATCGGCTGATCGTGGATATTCTTCGGCTACAGAGCGTAAAGAGCTGATTGGCTTGCAGGGCATCAGTCTTACACCGCTTCGTCCATCAGGAACGGCGATGTTTGATGGTGAGCGCATCGATGTGGTCACAGATGGCGGATTTATTCCAATTGATACGCCGATTATTGTGATCAAAGCAGAAGGTACCCGGATTGTTGTGCAACAGGCTTTGCCGGTGTAACCCTGAGGTTGCCGAAGCGATGATATCACTTCGGCAACGTACATAACCATAATGCCGAGCTGCAGGCAATGTGGTGGAAAGATGTTTCAGCAGCGGATTCATTGGCGTCAGTTCTGATGCTCCCTTTTACAAAAAAACATATTACAAACGGAGGAATTTAAACTATGGATCCAATGATCACCATTTTGCTCATCGCGGTGCTGGCTATTATCGTACTGAGCGTATTTTTCAGCTTTTTCCCGGTTATGCTCTGGATCTCGGCTATTGCATCCGGCGTACGTGTTGGCATCATCACGTTGGTGGCGATGAGATTGAGACGTGTAACACCAAGTCGTATCGTTAACCCGTTGATCAAAGCAACCAAAGCAGGTCTTCAACTGACAATGAACCAATTGGAGAGTCACTTCCTTGCTGGTGGTAACGTTGACCGTGTTGTTAATGCATTGATTGCTGCACAACGTGCCAATATTCCACTCGAATTTGAACGTGCTGCAGCCATTGACCTTGCAGGTCGTGACGTATTGCAAGCCGTACAAATGAGCGTTAACCCGCGTGTTATTGAAACACCAATCGTATCCGCGGTTGCCAAAGACGGTATTGAAGTTAAAGTTAGAGCGCGAGTTACAGTTCGTGCCAATATCGATCGCCTCGTCGGTGGTGCTGGTGAGGAAACCATTATTGCCCGTGTCGGCGAAGGTATTGTAAGTACGAATGGTTCCTCGAACTCTCACAAAGATGTCCTGGAAAATCCGGATTTGATCTCTCGTACGGTATTGTCCAAAGGTTTGGACGCGGGTACTGCGTTTGAAATCCTGTCTATTGATATCGCGGACGTAGACGTAGGTAAAAACATTGGTGCCTTCTTGCAAACCGAGCAGGCAGAAGCAGATAAACGTATTGCACAGGCAAAAGCAGAAGAGCGTCGTGCAATGGCCGTAGCACAAGAGCAAGAGATGAAAGCGCGCGTTGTTGAGATGAGAGCACGTGTCGTAGAGTCCGAGTCCCAAGTACCACTCGCGATGTCCGAAGCACTCCGTAGTGGTAAAATTGGCGTGATGGATTATATGAACCTGAAAAACATTGAAGCTGATACTCAGATGCGCAACACTTTGGGGAAACCTGCTGAGAGTCCGAATTCCAATGATCAGGGTGATTCCAAAAACGGAAGATAGGCGGTGAATGCATATGAGCCTATTCGAATGGATATTTAACAATCTGTATGTTGTAGCCATTGTTGCCTTTGCCCTCTTTTCGTTCCTGGGAAAGTTAGGGAAATCAGCAAACCCCAATCAGAAGCGTCCTGGTAACGGGATGCCGACGTTTGGGGGCGGTGAAGACGCGAATCGTCGATCAGGTAATGCTTCTCCTCAGCAGTCATCCGGAACAGAAGACCGCCGTTACGAGGAGCAGTATGACGAGCGTTATGACAGTGAGCGCTATGATGATGAACGTTATGACCAGCCTTACTCGGAGCCTGTAGCGTCTTCTCGTTCGGAAGGTGACTTTCGAGGCGACCAATCAATGGGTAGCATGAAGAGCTCGGTCGATGAGCAGATGAGATTGATGGAAGAACAGCAACGTATGATACAGGAGAGACTGAATCGTATCTCTTCAGCAAGTTTTCCATCGGTATCGAACTCAAGCTTGGAAGACACCGATACAACGGATACAGGAACTTCCCGTCTTCGCCAAGAAGATATCCGAACAGGGGTGCTCTGGGCAGAGGTGCTTGGTTCTCCCCGTTCAAAGCATCCTTTTGGCACAAGAGGTAAGCTGTAGACGTCGGCAAGTCAATCCCTTACATTGAAGATCCAATGAAGCCTTTTCTGGCGGCATTCTGCCTCCAGAGAAGGCTTTTTTTGTATACCTATGTTTTTAGCAAAATTTGTACATTACCGCTCACCAATTCTTCATAATTCCCTGAATTTGCGCATAAGTTGAACTGTAGAGGAAGGGGGAAGACCTTCGAATGACCCGGATCAGTCGCAAGCTGCGCAGATGGACCAGTGAAGTGTTGGATCTGCCGCAGGATGTGCTTTATGATATGCCACGGTTAACCCTGATCGGCAGCAAGCAACTGTATATAGAAAATCATCGTGGTGTCATCCATTTCACACCGGATCGCATCGTACTTGCTCTGTCACAAGGCCAATTAGAGATCAAAGGCAGTGCTTTGGTCATACGTAACATTTTGCCGGATGAAGTAGCAATAGAAGGTACTATTCTGGATATCCATATGAATGGAGTGGAGGGAAACGGATGAAGCAGCAGCCAAGTCTGTATAAATTGCGGGGAGCCGTGCGGATCAAAGTTACAGGCGGAGACATTGAGACCTTAATCAATATGATAACAGAACAGCGGCTGAGTGTCTGGGATCTGCGTGCACAGGATGGACGCCAGGCGGAGATGAGCATTTTGCTTCCGCATTTTTTCAGACTGCGTCCCCTTGTAAAAGGGACAGGCTGCAGAGTGAAAATCACTCACCGCAGTGGGTTACCCTTTTTCCTGGCTCGTTTGTTCCGCAGAAAGTTTTTTGCCTTCGGCATGTTATTTTTTGTAGCAGCCCTGTTTGCACTATCGTCCATGATTTGGAATGTGGAAGTCAAAGGGAACGTAACGATTCCAACAGACGAGGTGCTGGCTGCGGCCAAAAAGGAGGGACTCTACCCCTTTCAATGGGGCTTCCGGATGAAAAGCCAGGACAAGCTCTCCAGGCAGCTGGCACTTGCACTGCCGAATGTAACCTGGATTGGCGTAACCAAAGAGGGGACAAGAGTTACGATTCAGGTGGTCGAATCGGCACAGCCTAAACGTGAGCCTTTGCTGAACCCTAGACATCTGATCAGTAAATCCGATGCGGTTGTCACCCAGATTTATGCCGAACAGGGACGTCCTGTTGTACAGAAGGACATGCGTGTCAAGAAAGGACAAGTGCTGATCTCGGGCATCTTGGGTGATGAGGAAAATACGAAAACGATTGTTGCTAAAGGCGAAGTCCGGGGAATGGTCTGGCGGGAATATGATATACAAGTCCCCCTGATACAGAAATATCAAACGATGACGGGGGAGAGCAAAGAGCGATTTTATGTGGTGCTTGGCGATTGGGCAATACAATTATGGGGGTATGGAAGTACGCCCTACAGATCATATGAAACGGAGACCTACCACAAACCTCTGACCTGGCGTTCCTTCACCTTACCTATGGGATGGATGACAGAGAAGGATATGGAAACGAATTTCCATCAAGAAGAGCAGAGTGTCGCGTGGGCCAAAACAAAAGGTTTGGAAGGGGCGCGAAATGATATTTTGGCCAAAAACGGTAAGGGCACGGAAATTTTAAGTGAAAAAATTTTGCATGAGAAGAAAGAGAATGGTAAAGTTTATATGAAAGTATTATTTGAAGTAGAAGAAAGCATCGCGGAAGAACTTCCGTTAGTCCATAGTCAAGGAGAAGAGGATATTTGTCAGAGCAAACACGCAGCATACAAATCTCGCTCCAGAGTGCGGGAGAGGGGCAATCTCTGTTTGGCCCCCAAGATATTTTTCTGAAACTGATTGAATCCGAGATTCCTGCCCAGATCGCGTCACGCGAAGCAGAGATTAATATCTTTGGTACTGTGCAGCAGGTGGAATCCCTTGAACAACTATTCGATGTGTTATTGCAATTGATACGTAACGGTTACGTGTTAACCGAAAGGGATGTCAAGTATGCAATAGAACTGGCAAAAGACTTGCGGGCAGATCAGCTTCTGGATCTGTTCAAAGGCGAAATTACGACGACATATCGTGGCAAGCCGATTCGTGTGAAAACGATTGGACAGAAACATTACGTAACCACGATTAAAAAACGGGATATCGTATTTGGAATTGGCCCTGCCGGAACAGGCAAAACCTATCTTGCTGTTGTGCTGGCTGTTGCCGCAATTAAAGAAGGCAGTGTCAAACGCATCGTGCTTACACGACCTGCGGTTGAAGCTGGTGAAAGTTTAGGTTTCTTGCCAGGTGATCTGCAGGAGAAAGTAGACCCGTATCTGAGACCGCTGTATGACGCGCTCTATGACGTTATGGGGCAGGAACAGACAGCGAAGGCACTGGAACGCGGATTGATTGAAATCGCTCCCTTGGCCTACATGCGTGGGCGTACGTTGGATGATTCCTTTATCATTCTGGATGAAGCACAGAATACAACACCGGAGCAGATGAAAATGTTTTTGACTCGTCTTGGTTTTGGCTCCAAAATGGTCATCACCGGAGACGTGACACAGATTGATTTGCCGCGCGGCAAAAAATCAGGACTGGTGGAAGCGAATACGATCCTGAGCGAGGTTCAGGAGATTGGATTTGTACATTTCGCCGAGCAGGATGTTGTGCGTCATTCCCTCGTCCAGAAAATCATTGTGGCTTACAACCACGCCGCAGAAAATCAAGCATAGAAAGGGATTGTCTAAAGTGACCTCGAAAGAAATGTCAAAAGGCAAATCTTTTCAAAATAGAGCGACAGGATGGAAGTATAGCGTGTGGGCACGCTATCTTCTCTTTTTGTTTTTAGTGATCCTCTTTTTCGTGAGCCTTTCCTCCAAGCTCTTACCCGAGAAATATGATATCCAGGAAGGTACACGGAGTGAAGTGGACATTGCTGCGCCTATGCAGATTCCGAATAACAAGGCTACACTTAAGGCTCAGGAAGAAGCAGCCGAGCGTGTACAACCGATATATCAGATCGTGCAGATGCGCAATGAAAACTTGATGACAACGCTCCTGGATCGCATTGACCGTTTGAATCAGGACGATCAAATCTCAAGTCAGGACAAGATTGATATATATCGGGACGAAATTCCGCAGCGTCAGAAGGATTTCGTGTCTAATTATATTAATAACAATCGGAAAACAGGTACATACTCCGACACGCTGCTTGAAGAAATTCGAAACGTGGTGCAGGAACAGAGTTACCGCATTCCAGAAGAAACGTACATCAAAATCTCCCGTTTGACTTCGGATGATATTCAGGAGATGAAACCTGTTGCACGAGATATTGTGGCGAGATTGATGACAGATCAGGTCGGTGAGGCTTCAGCGGCGCGTGCAAAAGTGGCGGAAATGGTTAGTGTTAGCTCACTTAGCAAACGTACGCAGCGTGAGGTTGTGCAGGAGCTTACGCGACTGGTGGTGACCGCTAACCGTTTTTACGATGAAGAGGGAACCAAGGAAGCGAAAGTTCAAGCGCGTGAAATTACACCAACCGTCTTTATCAAGCAAGGGGATACACTTGTGTCTAAAGGGGATATGATTACCCCGGAAATGTATGCACTGCTTAATGAAAATGATTTGCTTAAAAATGAAGTCAACTACTGGCCGCAGCTGGGGCTGCTTTTGTTCTCAGGTATGTTGTCGGCGGGGATTTTAATGTTTATTCAACAAGGCAGCGGAACACATTTCAAATACAATAATGCGCAGCTGCTCATGTTAGTACTCATTTTTATTATTACGATTGTTGTGATGCATGTGACCGCTTTAATCCAGACCAATGAACGTCCGTTTATCGGTTTCCTGGCACCTGTGGCAGTAGGTGCGATGTTGATTGCTCTGTTATTGGATACCTCACTTGCGTTTGTGTGCTCGATAATGATCGGTATGTTGTCCAGTATTATTTTGAATACACATCAGGGGCAGTTGTTTGACTTTGAGCTTGGTTTCTTTGCAGTTGTCGTTTCGTTTGTGGCGATTTTTGCAACTCATCGAGCAAGTCAACGGTCGACCATTTTAAAAGGCGCTATTATGGTCTGTCTGTTTGGTTCATTGGCCGTGTTCACCCTGGCTTTGATCGACACAGGAGACTGGAATCGAACTACGACGCTGTATGGCATCGGATACGCCTTTGCTGGCGGAGTACTGACAGCTATTCTGGTGATCGGGTTAATGCCGTTTTTTGAAACGTCATTTGGAATTTTATCTGCACTTAAACTTGTGGAACTTTCGAATCCGAACCATCCGTTGCTTCGCAAATTGCTTACCGAAACACCTGGCACATATCATCACAGTGTGATGGTTGGTAATCTGTCGGAAGCAGCCGCTGAGGCTATAGGTGCTAACGGGTTGCTCTGTCGTGTCGGCTCATATTATCATGATATCGGGAAGACTAAACGGCCCATCTATTTTATTGAAAATCAGAACAATATAGAGAATCCGCATGATTCGATCGATCCCAAGCTGAGCAAGTCAATTATCGTTGCACATGCAAGGGATGGCGTAGAGATGCAGAAGGACTACAAGCTGCCAAAGCCGATTCGGGATATTGCCGAGCAGCATCATGGCACAACATTCCTTCACTACTTCTACCATAAGGCGCTACGTCAGGCGGAAGAAGCGGGGATTGAACCCGATTTCACGGAAGAGGATTTCCGTTATCCAGGGCCGAAGGCACAGTCCAAAGAATCTGCTATTGTGGGAATTGCCGATAGTGTAGAAGCTGCGGTTCGCTCGCTTCGCAAGCCGACTGTGGAGCAGGTAGAGTCGATGATCGAAAAAATCATTAAGGGACGTCTGGACGATCATCAATTTAACGATTGTGATCTTACCATGCGTGAACTGGATATCGTCGCCAAGACATTAAAGGAAACGGTCATGGGCATTTTCCACTCCAGAATCGAGTATCCGGAAGAGATCAAGAAACCAAAGCCGACATCGCCTGAGGCCGGCTGATCAATATTAATATGAGTAGACAGGAGTTATGAAAGAATGAGTCTTAACCTCGCATGGAATAATGAACAACAGGATAAAGAAATTACAGAGCCAATGATCGTGATGCTGGAGCAATTGCTGGCTCTTGCTGGTGAAGCCGAGGGGATTACGGATGGAGAGGTTGCTCTCACGTTTGTTAATGATGAGCAGATTCACGAGCTAAATCGTGATTATCGAGGTATCGACCGTCCTACAGACGTGTTGTCCTTTGCAATGAACGAAACCGTGGATGAAGAGTTGGACATCATCTACGAGCTTGATGAGGATGAGGAAATGGAAGAAATGCCGGATGTGCTTGGTGACATCATCATTTCTGTTCCGCGGACGATATTGCAAAGTGAGGAGTATGGACACTCGTTCGAGCGTGAGCTGGGATTCCTGTTTGTTCATGGCTTCCTGCATCTGCTCGGTTATGATCATCAGGATGAGGCAAGTGAAGCAGAAATGATGGGGAAACAGGAAGCTGTTCTCGCCCGGGCCGGGTTGACACGATAATGAAAAGGCGCTCCTGGGGTCTGGTATTCCTTAACGCTCTGGAAGGAATTGCATACGGCTTGCGTACGCAACGGAATGTTAGAGTTCACACAGGAGTTGCCATTTTGATGTGTGCAGCCGGATTTTTTTTCCGCATTTCGAGAATAGATTGGATGTTTGTTCTGGCAGCTGTATTTATGGTTTTGGTCACCGAACTAATGAATACAGCTGTAGAAGCAGCTGTTGATTTGGCACAGCCCGATATTCATCCGCTCGCAAAAGCGGCAAAAGACACCGCGGCTGGGGCAGTTTTACTGGCTGCGGTGTTCGCCGTCATCATTGGATGTATTGTTTTCCTAAAACCAGTGCTCACTTGGTTGAGGATTTTACTGGGATAACAGCGATCAAAAGTGTATTCTGTCATCGGAGTGAGCAGTGTAATTCAAATGGTTTAAGGTTTTTATTGCACACCATCAATGAAGGTGTGTCTCTGCTTTTAAGTTGATTTTCCTAAGATTACACAATAACGAAGAGGGAGAAAAAACCTGGAGAAGCGAAGCGCTCGCCTTTATCATCGGATTTTCACTTTGGAAAAAGTGATCGAAAAAATCCGAGGATAACAGCGATCAAAAGGTTATTCTGTCATCGGAGTGACCCACTGTAATCAAATGGTTTTAATCAACTTAACTCCAAGAGCACACCTTTATATACACCCTAAGGGAGAGAAATATCAATGGATAATAGCTTGTTGATGCAAGAAGCAATAAAGGCACGTACCAAGGCGTACACGCCATATTCTCATTTCGGGGTAGGAGCAGCTTTGCTGGATAGCGAAGGACATGTGCATCATGGATGCAACATTGAGAACGCAGCCTACACACCAGGTAACTGTGCCGAGCGTACTGCGATGTTCAGTGCCATTGCTGGAGGTCATAAGCCGCGCAGTTTCAAGGCAATGGCTATTGTAGGAGATACCGAAGGTCCGATTGCCCCTTGTGGGGTATGCCGTCAAGTCATGTTTGAATTGTGTGAACCAGACATGAAAGTCATTTTAGGAAATTTAAAGGGCGACTTGTTAGAAACTACGGTTGCTGAATTGCTGCCATGGGCATTTGGTCCATCAGATCTAAACTCTGCCAAAAAATAAATTTCAGGCCTAGGCGCCTGAGGAGGAACATATGAAAAAACAAGCATTCAAATCCGGATTCGTTGCGATCATTGGACGTCCAAACGTGGGGAAATCGACTTTGATGAATCAGGTGATTGGACAGAAAATTGCAATTATGTCGGACAAGCCGCAAACGACACGTAACAAAATTCACGGGGTGTACACATCGGAGCAACAACAGATTGTTTTCCTGGACACGCCGGGTATTCATAAACGTCAATCCAAACTTGGCGATTACATGAACCAGACTGCTCTGAACACCCTCGGAGAAGTGGAAGCAGCGCTGTTCTTGATTGACGCTTCTGAAGGGATGGGTGGCGGTGACCGATATATTGCGGAGCAGTTGAAAAATATCCGCACTCCTGTCATTCTTGTCATGAACAAAATTGACAAAATTGAGCCGGAGGCATTGCTTCCGTTGATTGAAGAATATCGCAAACTGCATGATTTTGCTGAAATTGTGCCTGTATCTGCCATGCTGGGAAGCAATGTAAGCACCTTGTTGGAACAGCTTGGAAAGTATTTGCCTGAAGGTCCGCAGTATTATCCCGATGACCAGGTTACAGACCACCCGGAACAGTTTGTTTGTGCAGAGTTGATCCGTGAGAAAATTCTACAAATGACTCGTGAAGAAGTACCTCACTCCATTGCCGTAACGATTGAAGATATGAAAGTACAGGATAATGGTGTCGTTTATATCTCAGCTGTCATATTTGTGGAAAGGGATTCACAAAAAGGTATTATCATTGGCAAACAAGGTGCTCTCTTGAAAGAAGTGGGTAAACGAGCTCGACATGATATTCAGAACCTGCTCGGTTCCAAAATTTTCATGGATTTGTGGGTCAAAGTGAAAAAAGACTGGAGAAATCAGGATCGTGTTCTGCGAGACCTTGGTTTCGGGCGTGAATAGTCGATATTACGGGATATGACATGAGAGTTGAAGCTCATATCCATTAATTGCAACACATAGTTTGTCTTGCAGGACTCCATCCTATCGGGTAGAACCAGACGTCATTTCCGAAGAGAGGATGAATTTCCGATGCGGGATTTTTCGTGGAAGGTATTTGCAATGACAGGGGATGTTGAGTCCTATTTGTTATATACCGAGACGTGTAACTCGTCAGGGCAGGAGTCAGACACTGCAAGGGAAGTGAGTGAAGACGAAGAAGCTACAGAATAAAGGGCTGATTCAGGAATGGTTAGGTGACGAGGCATGTTATATAGGGTGGAAGGCATTGTCATCCGCAGCATGGACTATGGTGAGGGAAATAAAATAGTAACACTGTGCACTGAAAGTGGCGGTAAAGCAGGTGTACTTGTTCGCGGCGCCAAAAAGCCCAAAAGTCGGCATGCAGCACTGGTGCAGCCCTTTACTTATGGTCAATATGTTTATTTTCGCAATACAGGTCTTGGTACACTGAATGCTGGAGAAATTATCGAATCCAATCATGAGCTCAGGGAAGATTTGGTGAAGGCTTCCTATGCTTCCTATGTATGTGAACTGCTAGATCGGGTGCTCCAGGATGAAGAAACGGGTGCCTTTTGGTTCAAGCAATTAAAAGCGTGTTTGCAGGCTTTGAAAGAAGATAAAGATCCTTTAGTCATTATAAGTCTGTATGAGATGAAAGTATTACAGGCAGCTGGTTACGGGCCACAGCTGGATGAGTGTATTTCGTGTAACCAAGAGCGTCCTGATGAGCAGTTATTTATTAGTCCCAGACTTGGTGGTGTCTTATGCAGGGCGTGTAAACATTTTGACCCGCCAGCGATGGCCGTTAGTGCAAAGACTCTGAAGTTGCTACGCTTGTTTGTGCGACTGGATCTGCAGCGCTTGGGAAACATATCTGTAAGTGATTCTACCCGTAATGAAATCAAAAAAGTAATGCGAGCTTTCATGGATCACCAGTTAGGTCTTCATCTCAAGTCCCGTTCTTTCCTGGATCAGATGGAAAAGTACGGGATTTGATTTGTGATCAAACTTGAAAAATAATGATTGACTTCATACTTCATTTTATATATTATGAAATATAAATTCTCTTTTTGGAGACATGCATTGAACGAGAAAGTAGGAAACGGGATTCATCATATGATTGATATACGAGCTGTATTATGAAAATCTTGTGTATCGATGATAAGCGAGTCAGGGATGGTGGGAGCCTGGTTGAATCCGTTTGTGAACAAGGCACTCGGGAGCATGAATGGACACGGAAAAGTGGGCCGGATCAAACAAGGATTTGTTTGACTCAGGCCAAGTAGGGTGGAACCGCGGGAACAGCTCTCGTCCCTACGTCTGTACATCAGGCGTAGTAGGGCGAGGGCTATTTATTATGGGTTGTACCCCTCCTATGCTTGTTAACAAACTACCCGAAAAGGAGCATGATTATGAATTTTCAGCAGATGATCTTGACGCTGCAACAATTCTGGGCCGAGCATAATTGTATTATCGTTCAGCCATATGACACGGAAAAAGGGGCAGGTACGATGAACCCAATGACCTTTTTACGTTCACTTGGACCAGAGCCTTGGAAAGTGGCTTATGTTGAGCCTTCCCGCCGTCCATCCGATGGACGTTATGGTGAGAACCCTAACCGGTTGTATCAGCATCACCAGTTCCAGGTCATTATCAAGCCTTCTCCGGACAACATTCAGGAAATCTATCTGGAAAGTTTGAATCGTCTGGGTATTGATCCACTTAAACACGATATCCGGTTTGTTGAAGATAACTGGGAGAATCCTTCGCTTGGCTGCGCAGGTCTTGGTTGGGAAGTTTGGCTGGACGGGATGGAGATTACACAATTTACGTATTTCCAGCAGGTCGGCGGAATTGAGACCAATCCGGTAGCTGTGGAGATCACGTATGGTATGGAGCGTCTCGCCTCTTATATACAGGAAAAAGAAAATGTATTCGATCTTGAATGGGTTGAAGGCATCGCTTATGGTGATGTGTTCCGTCAGCCTGAATACGAACATTCCAAATATACGTTTGAGATCTCAGACGTTAAAATGTTGTTTACCCTTTTCAATATGTACGAAGAAGAAGCGAACAAAGCGATGGCACAGCATCTGGTATTCCCGGCTTATGACTATGTGCTGAAATGTTCCCATACCTTCAACTTGCTGGATGCACGCGGCGCTATTAGTGTTACAGAACGCACAGGGTACATTACCCGTGTCCGCAACCTTGCTCGTCAAGTGGCGGCAACATATGTGGAAGAGCGTGAGAAGCTGGGCTTCCCGCTGATCAAGAAAGGGGGGGCCGAGAATGTCTAAGGATCTGTTGTTTGAAATTGGTCTGGAAGAAGTGCCTGCACGTTTTATGCGCGCAGCCATTGCACAGCTTCAGGAACGCATCGTGAAATGGCTTGATTCATCCCGTATTGCGTATGGTGAAGTGCAAACTTACGCCACACCTCGCCGTCTTGCAATTCTGATTCATAACGTAGCAGAGAAACAGGAAGATGTGGAAGAAGAGGTAAAAGGACCTTCCCGCAAAATTGCACTGGATGACAGCGGCAACTGGAGCAAAGCAGCACTTGGATTTGCACGTAGTCAAGGTGTAGAACCTGATCAATTCAGCTTCAAGGAACTGAACGGTGTGGAATACATTTACGCAACGAAAAGCAGTAAAGGTGTAGATACAGCATCGGTTATTGGCGAAGGTTTATTATCGGTGCTGCACGCAATGACTTTCCCGAAATTTATGCGCTGGGCGTCCTATGACTTCAAATTTGTTCGCCCGATCCGCTGGATTGTTGCACTGTTTGGCACGGAAGTGATTGATCTTGAAGTAACGGGCGTAAAAGCAGGCAATGTAACGCGTGGACATCGTTTCTTAGGCAATGAAACGGTTGTATCCGAGCCTTCAGCTTACGTGGATGTGCTGCGTGCTCAGCATGTCATTGCAGATGTAACTGAACGTGAGCAGATGATTGTATCCCAGATTCAGGCACTGGCTGCCGAGAAGAACTGGAATATTGCGATCAAGGAAGATTTGCTCGAAGAGGTCGTGTTCCTTGTGGAGACGCCGACGGTATTGTTCGGTACATTTGATTCGTCATTTCTGAACATTCCGCAGGAAGTGTTAATTACGTCGATGCGCGAGCATCAGCGTTACTTCCCTGTATTAAATCAGGAAGGTCAACTGTTGCCATACTTTGTTACGGTTCGTAATGGCGGCAGTGATTCACTTGATGTCATCGCCAAAGGTAACGAAAAGGTGCTGCGTGCTCGTCTGTCTGATGCGAAGTTTTTCTACGAGGAAGATCAGAAGCTACAGATCAAGGACGCATTGTCGAAACTTGAGAGCATCGTATTCCAAGAAGAACTTGGCACGGTGGGGGATAAAGTTCGCCGCATTCGCAAAATCGCTGACAGCCTGGCTGCTAAGTTGCAAGTATCTGGCGACGTGGCTGAATCGGTTAGCCGATCCGCAGATATCTGCAAGTTTGACCTTGTTACGCTGATGGTTGGGGAATTCCCTGAATTGCAAGGTGTAATGGGTGAGGATTATGCTCGAAAAGCTGGTGAAAAAGAGCAAGTTTCCAAGGCCGTGTTCGAACATTATCAACCTCGTTTCGCTGGTGATCAGTCTCCTGCATCTCTTGTGGGTGCAATCGTTAGTGCGGCAGACAAAATCGACACAATCGTAGGCTGTTTCTCGATTAACATTATCCCTACAGGCTCTCAGGATCCTTATGCACTTCGACGTCAGGCAGCGGGTATTGTACAAATTTTGCTGGATCATCAACTTCCCCTGACCTTGTCCGATGTATTTGGTGCAGCACTTGAAGTTCATGCGCAGATGAATCTGTTGAAACGTGCAGATGCAGAGGTTCGTAAAGATCTGCAGGACTTCTTCGCATTGCGTGTAAAGAAATTGCTTTCGGAGACGGTACGCTATGACGTTGTTGATGCAATCATTGCTTCCGGATTCGATGATATCAGTGCGATCGTTCCGAAAGGCGAGGCATTGATGAAAGCCGTGCTGGCAGCGGATGAATTTAAAACAACATTGGAATCGTTCAACCGGGTAGGGAACCTTGCAGCTAAAGCATCGAACGCTTCCGTACATCCTGAACTATTTATAGAAGATGGAGAGCGTCAGCTATTTGATGCATGGAATCAAACGAACGGGAACTACCGCGATGCTTTGTCTAAGCATAATGCTGTAGAATCTTTGGCTATCGCTTCATCATGGAAGGGTGCCATCACGTTGTTCTTTGATTCTGTCATGGTCATGGCCGAAGATGAAGCGGTTCGTGCGAATCGACTTGCTCTGCTTGCAGCCATAGATCAGGATTTAAAAGGTTTTGCTGACTTCTCCAAATTAGTTGGATAAATCTTCTTAAATTCAATGATTATATTCGTATAACTCAGCAGAATATAAGTACAGTATTAAAGAACGATATAAGAGGGTATAAATATACGGAACGGGTTGTTTCAGTGTTTGAACAGCCGCTCCGTATTTTAGCCTCTGTTTTTCTCCATTCAGTACAGAAGGATTTTCAGTGACCGAGGTCGTATATTACAATATGCAGATATTTTATGAAACCGGGTGGTCTGGGTTTGAGTGAATTGAATATACGTCACATCGTTGTTGATGGAGATGCTTGCCCGGTCAAGACCGAGATTGCTAACACAGCACGTCTCTTTCATATTCCTGTACTGTTGGTCTCTTCCTTTGATCATTTGCTGCAAGGAGGAGAGGGTGTACGCACCGTACAAGTGGATCGGAGTGATCAGAGCGCAGATTTGTACATTGCGAATCATATCAAGCCGTATGATGTAGTTATTACGCAGGATTACGGACTTGCGGCGCTTGCGCTTGGCAAACGGTGTTATGTTCTATCGTTTAGAGGTCGAGAATTTAATGATCGGGATATTGATTTTATGCTCGATTCCCGTCATACTGCGGCAAAAGCTCGGCGAAGAGGGCATTATGGAAAAGGTCCAAAACCCTTCACGGAGCAGGATCGAGAAGTTTTTCAACATAAACTGACAAAACTTTTGAAAGATTTGCAGGAGAATGTGTAAGTTTATCGAATTATATTTACGTGTTAGAAGAGATGAAGGTGGCCGAGATGAGTACCGGACAAGGCGGTATACCCGAAAGTATTATTGAATCGGTATTGCAGCAACATGATATCGTCGATACGGTAAGCCGATTTGTACATCTGACCAAGCAGGGGAAGTATATGAAAGGCCTCTGTCCTTTTCATTCGGAGAAGACGCCTTCGTTCACCGTCACACCTGAGAAACAGATTTTCTACTGCTACGGTTGCGGCACGGGCGGAAATGCCATCAAATTCAGGATGGAAATCGAAGGGTTATCCTTTCCCGAGGCTGTCAAAACGATGGCAGAAGAAAGTCATATCTCCATGGGGGACTGGCAGGGGCGCGAAACAGCCCATGTTAATCCGGAGACGGCACGTCTGCTGGAAGCTTATGAGCTAACCGCTAAGCTGTATCACTTTTTGTTGAAAAATACAGAGCATGGCAAAGTGGCCATGGAATATTTACGCTCACGCGGTATCGGTGACAAATTGATTGATCAGTTTCAGATTGGTTATGCTCCAAATCGCTGGGACACGCTCGTACAATTCCTGGAAAAGCGAAGTTATCCGCTGGAAGAGATGGAGCGAGGCGGACTTCTGTCAGAGCGAAGTGAAGGTCACGGATATGTGGACAAGTTCAGAGACCGAATTATGTTTCCGATCCATGGCAGGAGCGGCAAGCCGATTGCATTTGCGGGGCGGATATTGGGAGATGGACAGCCGAAATATTTGAACTCCCCGGAAACCCGGTTGTTTAACAAAGGTCGTGTTCTTTACAATCTGCACCAGGCTAAAAATGCAATACGCAAACAGAGACAAGTCATTTTGTTTGAAGGATACGGTGATGTGATCTCCGCATGGGATCAAGATGTTCAGAATGGTGTTGCAGCTATGGGTACGGCGCTTACGGAGAATCAGGCTTTGATGATCAAAGGCATGTGTGATGAAGTTATCCTTTGTTATGATGGCGACCGGGCCGGACAGGCTGCCGCAATGAAGAACTTTCCTATTTTGGAGGAAGCCGGATTACAGGTTAAGGTGGCGCTCATTCCAGAGGGACTTGACCCGGATGATTTTATCCGAAAACACGGCGGTGAACGATTCCGTAACCAGATTATAGATGGCGCTGTAACGACTACAAAATTTAAGCTTATAAACCTCAAAAAAAACCATATACTGCTAGAAGGCGGCGGACAAATCGCTTATTCCAAAGAAGCAGTAAAATTGATTGCTCCCTTGTCTTCACCAACGGAGCGCGAAGTATATCTTCGTGAACTTGCGGCTGAAGTCGATGTATCCTTTGAAACATTGAAGCAAGAATGTAACGAGGAACGGGAAGCGATGAAAAATAACGAGGATTATGGGGATAATAACCCGAAAAGGTGGAATAATGGTAGGCAACAAAATAGGCATGTGCCTACACCCAATCTGTTGCCAGCGTACCATTCTGCTGAGCGCAAACTGATCGCCTGGATGTTACAGGATGATGAAGCGGCTCAGTATGTAAATGAACATCTTGGCGAGGCTTTTAACTTGGATGATCATGCAGCAATTGCTGCTTATCTATATGCCTATTATGCGCAGGGCAAACCGCCGGATACAAGTCGTTTTATGTCTTCGTTGCATGATGATCGTTTGGAAAAGACGGTCAGCTCAATCTCGATGATGGATGGCCCAGGTGAATGGAGTATCCAGGTGCTCGATGATTGCATCAGGGAAGTATTGAAGTATCCGCGCAAAAAACAGTACGATCTGAAAAAAGAAGAAATGATTGCTGCAGAGCGGGCAGGTGATTCTGTACGCGCGGCACAAATTGCACTTGAGATGATTGCCCTAGAGAGACAGTGAACGTCTGGATGACTTGGATGTTTCTAGGGAGGAGGGAGTCGAGTTATGGCGAATGATCAGCATACTGAACTAGAAACAGAATTAACACTGGATCAGGTTAAGGATCAATTGATTGAATCAGGTAAGAAAAGAGCTTCATTGAACTACAAGGAAATTATTGAGAAACTCTCACCGTTTGAGCAGGATGCAGAGCAGATGGATGAGTTTTACGAACAGCTTAGCGACCTCGGTATCGATGTTGTTAATGAAAATGATGAAGAGGTAACTCTTCGTCCTAGCGAGGATTCCGAAAACAATAGTCGAGAGGGAGACGATGAGTTCCATTTTGATGATGATCTAAGCTTGCCTCCTGGTATCAAAATTAATGACCCTGTACGGATGTACCTCAAGGAGATTGGACGTGTACCTTTGTTGTCAGCCGACGACGAAGTACAGCTCGCCAAACGGATTGAGAATGGGGATGAGGAAGCGAAGCGGCGTCTGGCCGAGGCCAACCTTCGTCTCGTTGTCAGCATCGCGAAGCGTTATGTAGGACGCGGAATGCTGTTCCTAGATCTGATTCAGGAAGGTAACATGGGTCTGATTAAAGCGGTAGAGAAGTTTGACCATAAAAAAGGTTACAAGTTCAGTACGTATGCAACATGGTGGATTCGTCAGGCCATTACACGTGCTATTGCTGACCAGGCACGTACCATTCGTATCCCTGTGCACATGGTAGAAACAATTAATAAGCTGATCCGGGTATCCCGTCAGCTGCTGCAGGAACTAGGACGCGAACCAACTCCTGAAGAAATTGCTGCAGAGATGGATCTGAGTGTAGAAAAAGTACGTGAGATTACAAAGATTGCACAGGAACCGGTTTCCCTCGAAACACCAATTGGTGAAGAGGATGATTCCCATCTGGGTGATTTCATCGAGGATCAGGAAGCACTGGCTCCGGCAGATGCTGCTGCCTATGAACTCTTGAAAGAACAACTTGAAGATGTTCTGGACACCTTGACAGAGCGTGAAGAGAATGTGCTTCGTCTGCGTTTTGGTTTGGATGATGGACGTACGAGAACACTCGAAGAAGTAGGTAAAGTGTTTGGTGTTACGCGTGAGCGTATTCGTCAGATCGAGGCCAAGGCCCTTCGTAAATTGCGTCACCCGAGTCGCAGCAAACGACTCAAGGATTTCCTCGAATAATTGAACTGTGGGAGACTTTCTGCGAGACGCTTTGGCGGCGGCGGGGTCTCCTTTAGTTTTAATTTTAACAGTTATATTTCTTTCTTTTGGAAATTCATCCTTGAAATGTTTGATTGGATTTTATTTTATCGCTTTTCTTCACTCAATGCAAATCAATAAATTAAATGAATGGTGTAGGTGCTCCATGAAACTTTCGAATCGATTACAACGAATACATGATCAAATTCCTGCAGGAAGCCAGTTGGCAGATATCGGCTCAGACCATGCTTTACTGCCTGTCGCTGCAATTCGCAGTGGAAAAGCCATAAATGCAATAGCTGGAGAAGTGAATCCGGGGCCATATGATGCTGCTTGCAAACAAGTCAGTGACGCCGGAATGAAGGGGCAGATTACGGTACGTCGTGGAGACGGACTCGATGTCATTACTGCTGGAGAAGTCGAGGTTATTACTATTGCTGGCATGGGCGGCGCATTGATTGCTTCCATTCTGGATCGAGGAATCGCCAAACTGGAAGGTGTACAGTTGCTGATTCTGCAGCCCAATGTAGGCGAGGATATTCTGAGACGCTGGTTGTTAGATCACCATTGGGTTGTCGTAGCCGAGCAGCTTCTTGAAGAAGACGGCAAGATATATGAAATTATTACCGCGATGCCGCAGGCCAGCAGTCCAATTGCAAATGAAGAGGTATACCGCGCTCGTCCTTTACAAGGTGACGTGGAATTGACTAAAGATTTGCTACTACGTATGGGGCCATACTTGACGGACCGTCCAACGGAAGTATTTTTTGCCAAATGGGAAAGTGAAATTGTCAAATTACAGGGCGTGTTACAGTCCATCTCCAAATCCGATCAGGATTCTTCCAAAGACAAAGCAGCTGAAGTGGAGGGGCTTATCGCAAGTTTGAAGGAGGTATTGGCATGTTTGCCAAAGGTCAAACAGTAATTCAACTGATGGAGCGACTTGCTCCAAAACATCTGGCAGTACCGGATGATCGTATTGGTCTGCAGTTGGGCAGTCTGCAAAAGGAGATTACTCATGTTCTCGTGGCGCTGGATGTCACAGACGAGGTTGTGGATGAAGCGATACGGATCGGAGCCAATCTGATTATTGCCCATCATGCTATTATTTTCCGTCCCGTAAAATCACTCAGTACCGATACACCTATGGGCAAATTGTATGAGAAGTTGATCAAACATGATATTGCAGTATATATCAGTCACACCAATCTTGACGTAGCCGAGGGTGGCATCAATGACTGGATGGCGGAGGCACTCGGAATAGACAGCAAGGAATCGCTGGAGGATGTGCATACAGACCATCTGTACAAGCTGGCGGTATTTGTGCCAAGGACGCATCATGAGCAGGTGTTACAAGCGGTTCTGGAGGCTGGGGCTGGCAGTATCGGTCAGTATAACAAGTGCAGCTTCAGTACGGAAGGAACAGGCACATTTGTACCTGGTGAAGGCACACAGCCTTTTATTGGATCTCAGGGTCAGATGGAACGTGTGGAAGAGATGCGTATTGAGACGATCGTACCTCAGAGTTTGAGAAACAAGGTCATTCAGGCGATGTTAAAGGCGCACCCTTATGAAGAAGTGGCGTATGATCTCTATGCGATGGATTTAAAAGGGCGTACACTTGGCCTGGGACGTCTTGGACCACTTCGGGAACCTAAAACCCTTGGCGAACTGGTAGAGGTCGTGAAAGCTAAACTGAACGTGCCTCATGTTCGTGTCGTTGGCGATTTGAGCAAAAAGATTAAAAAAGCGGCCGTGCTCGGCGGTTCAGGCAGCCGTTATGTGCTTACTGCACGTTTCAAGGGAGCAGATGTTATTGTAACCGGGGATATTGACTATCACACAGCACATGATGCTTTGATGGCAGGGATGTGTATCATCGATCCGGGTCATAATACAGAGAAAATCATGAAACCTAAAACGGCCGAGTGGCTGCGTGCCCAGTTTGCAGAACAGCGATATGAGACACAGGTGTCTGCATCCGAGGTAGATACAGAAGTATTTCGTTTTTTGTAAAAAAGGGATGTAACCTGATTTCCATTAATATTTAGCTTGTATGGGATAGCAAATGCCTGTATACTATGTAATGTTGTTCGGAAAGCTTGACAGACAATCGCTGGTGGCCTTTGTTGCCACGAGAGGAAAGTCCGGGCTCCACAGGGCAGGATGCTGGATAACGTCCAGTCAGCGCGAGTTGAAGGATAGTGCCACAGAAATGGACCGCCGATGGCCGGATTTTTCCGGCACAGGCAAGGATGGAACCGAGGTGTAAGAGACCCCGAGGAACGCTGGTGACTTCGTTCCTGGTAAACCCCATCTGGAGCAAGACCTAATGGGACACGGTCACCTCTTTGGAGGGGACAGCCTTAGCCCGAGGTGTGTCTAGGTTGGTCGCTTGAGCTGTGCAGCAATGTATGGCCTAGATAGATGATTGTCGCTTCTGGTGGGAGGGTAGTTCCCGTTTGAACCACGAAGAGCACAGAACCCGGCTTACGGTAAGCTTTCCTAACTGCAACAACTATACTTTTAATGATTCCTGTTCATGACAGGACAGGTTATATAAAATAAGGCGGCAGATTCGGTTTAACGAATTTGTCGCCTTATTTTTTTAAAATTTTCATTCATGGTGAAAAGAGAAACACGCACACATTAAGAAAACCGCCTATTCCTCATATGGCATAAGCGGTCAATGGTTATGGTGGTCAATTACAAATCAGTACAGTTTCATGACTGCCAATTCGTTACATCGTAACGAATTGGTCTGATTGATTGGAAGCATGCCAGCGCTGGATCGCGCGATCCATCCGCTCAACGGCTTCTGGAAGAAGCTCAGGGTCTGTATGAGTGAAGTTAATGCGCATCCGGTTAAGTTCTGGCGTGCCTGCATAGAACGAATCCCCGGGTACAATACATACTTTTTCCTGAATGCCATAAGTGAATAAATTGGTGGCGAGCATACCCTCGGGCAATTGAAGCCACAGGAACATTCCACCTTGTGGTGAGTTCCATGTGATGCCATTCCAAGATTTGGACGCCATCAGTGCGGTCAGCTTTTGCATACGCTGCTCATAGTCTTGAGAGATCTGACGAATATGAGCATCCAGATCAAAGGTTTCAAGCAAGGCATGCAGTGCCCGCTGATCGATGCTGCTGGAGTGCAAATCGGCCCCTTGTTTAGCCCGGGCTGCAATTTTGACAATGTCGGGAGCGGCCAGAATCCAGCCTGTACGAAGACCAGGAGCTACCGTTTTGGAAAAGGTGCTGGTGTAAATCACGTTCGAAGGTCCCTCATAGGAAGCGGCATCCAGTGCAGCAAGGGCAGGAACGTCTAGCTGTTCCGGGTTAAAGCGGATTTCACCATAAGGGTCGTCTTCCAGAATAAGCACATTATATTTACGACATAAATCTACAGCTTGTTGTCTTCTTTCCCGTGACCATATTTTTCCTGTCGGATTGGAGAACGTAGGGTTAATGTAAACGAGTTTAGGTCGGTGCAGTTGAAGCTGCTCCTCAAGCGATTCAGGCAACATGCCGTGATCATCACAGGCTACGCCATGCGAGACGCCTTGATAGGACTGGATGACCTGCAAGGCTGCGAGGTAAGTGGGGGATTCAACGAGCACGCGATCACCAGGGTCCACGAGGATACGGCAGATCAGGTCAATGGATTGCTGTGATCCTGTAGTCAAAAGCATATGGTCAGGTGAAGCCGGCAGTCCTTTTGATTCCAGGCGCTCGGCAATTTTGACACGAAGAGGTCGGTAGCCTTCCGTCTCTGCATATTGAAGAGCGGCTGATCCGCTCATAAATACTTTTTCATAAGCCAGGCGAATAGCCTCCAGTGGAAATGAAGTCTGTGCTGGCAATCCTCCAGCAAGTGAGATCATTCCAGGTGCCTGAGCAGCCTGTAACATGTCACGAACGACAGAGGACGGGGTGTTTTGTGCCATTTTGGACCAAGGTGTATTCATATTATTCTCATCTCCTGTTATTCACTGTTATACTGATATTATAAACTATATTAGGCGTAACACACTATAACAGTAAAACAACGATCATAACAGTTGGGGGTGATGAGTAGACATGCATATTGAGTTAAAGCGAGGAAGCAGTACCAAATTATATATGCAGATTGCCCTGACGCTCGCGGATCGCATCCGCTCAGGTTTGATTGAACCGGGAACCCGGCTGCCATCCGTTCGTAAGATGACTGCTAATTTGGGCGTTAGTTTGGTTACAGTAACCAAGGCCTATGCAGAACTGGAGGCCATTCAACTGATCCGTTGCTCTCAGGGGAAGGGTTGTTACGTAGCCGGAATCGAGCCTTCCACACAGATCAATCGCACGGGGCAGGAAGATCTTGCCCACAGAATAAGCAACAGTGACTCGGGCGGATCGCTGAACTGGCAGATGACCCTGGTTGATTATTTGCCCAGAGCGCAACTGTGGAGGCATTTTGACGCATCCCCTCAAGTCCGCTATGAACTGCATATGTCGGCCATTCAGCCCGAGTTATTACCTACGCGTGATATTATCGACAGTGCGTATCATCTATCTTCAGATCATGCGGAGCGAATGGCGGCTTATGGATCTTTTCAGGGAGATTGGGAACTCAGACAGACGTTTGCAACACACTTCGCTTCTCGCGGACTTCAAGTCACACCTGAAAGAATGTTAATCACGAGCGGTGCACAGCAGGGGATTGATCTGGTAGCTCGTACATTTATTGGTCCTGGTGATGTTGTCTACATGGAGGCACCCACGTATACAGGGGCAATTGACGTATTTACGAGCCGTGGGGCCAAGATCATTACTGTTCCTATGGACAACGAAGGTATGCGTATTGATCTGCTTACTCGCTTGTGTGACACGTATCCGCCGAAGCTGATTTATACGATCCCTACCTATCACAATCCAACAGGGATAACGATGAGTGCCAGAAGACGGGCTCAGTTGCTTAACATTGCACAAAGTTATCATTGTCTTATTCTGGAGGATGACCCGTTTGCAGATTTATACTTCCGTGACCCACCTCCTACTTCCATCAAATCTATGGATAGTGCAGGACATGTCGTTTACATTAAAAGTTTCAGCAAAGTGCTGTCTCCAGGTTGCCGTGTAGCTTGCGCTATAGCGGACGGGAGTGTACTCACCCGGCTTGTAGCCGCCAAATCAACGGCCGATCTGGGGAGCCCTCTATTAACGCAGAAGGCATTGCAGGCTTACATTCATAATCAGTACGATACTTATGTATATCAGCTCAGAGAAGAGCTATACTCGCGCTTGTGTGCTGCTTCAGACGTGTTGGAACAGCATGCGACAAGGGATATGCAGTGGCGTCTTCCCGAGGGCGGGCTTAATTTGTGGCTGGAATTCCAGGGGAACATGGACATACATGAGTTGCATCGGCAGTCACTCGCTGCGGGGGTCTCTTTTCTGCCTGGTTCTGCCTGCTATGTTGCTGAGAGCGACACTTCCAGTTTACGGATATGCTTCACTGTGACGAGTTCCGAAGCATTGAAGCAAGGTCTTCGTATTCTGTGTACTGTCATTGATAAGGTCTCTTCACAACAAGCCGGGGCAACGGCGGACAGGCTACCGCTTATTTAATTTTAGAATAATGGACATCCATCCATACCACATCGGCCTCACTGCAATAGGTTATAGTATCACTTGAAAGGGAGTTGGTTTGAAATGAACCACTGTTGTCCACAGGTTTCGCCGATTGTATGTGACCCGATCCAGGTTATTCAGGATTATTACATTCCCCAGATCGTGCCCGTAATCCACCCGATTGAAATTGTGAAGCAACATCACTGTGTTCCGATTCCTCACCATATGTACCCGGTCGTTATAAGAGAAGAAGGCCCGATGTATGTATCCAGCCATAAGAAAAAATCCGTGAAAAAATCTAACAAAGCCCGCACCACTTCACGCAAACGCTAATCGCAGCGAATGCCCCGGGGAAAAGAACCAAACCAAAGAGCAGCATACGCCCCGGGGCGCAGCTGCTTTTGTTTTTGTATAAGTTGAACCAACTTATATTGATTATCGAATATATTTTTTCATCGTATTATCCATCTGTTGTCTGACATGCTGCGGCCAAAACTGTAGCGGAGCACTGCTTCCAGATGCGGCCTGCAATGCTTTATATACATCAATCTGCCCATAGCCATAGTATTTATCGTGGCCGGGCTCACCCAGATCAATTACACTCTGCCGCATCAGATCCATGACTTCGGTATTGGTCAAATCCGGGTTGAGTGAGCGAATTAATCCTGCCAGCGCCGCGACGTGCGGACTTGCCATGGATGTACCTGACAGAGCGGCATACTGGTTATCCGGATAGGTACTTGCGATACTTGATCCCGGAGCCATCACATCCACATAATCGCCGTAGTTGGAGTACGACGCTTTATTCATATCCGGGTCTGTGGCCGAGACAGCAAAAACTTCAGGATAAGCAGCGGGGTATCCTGGACGCTCCGTATTATCGTTTCCAGTTGCAGCAATAAGCACGATATCTCGATCAAAAGCGTATTTGATGGCATCATGAAGGAATTGGGCATCGGCATAATTGCCCAGACTCATGTTAATAACTTTTGCGCCATGGTCAGCCGCCCAAATGATACCCTCAGCAACCGCATAGGTTGTACCCGATCCTGAGTTGTCCAGCACCTTGACGGGAAGAACCTTATTGTACCAGCTCATGCCAGCCACACCTTCGTTATTGTTCACGATGGCCCCGATAATACCGGCAACATGAGTGCCATGACCGACATCATCCAGCGGTTTGTTGCCCGGGTTCACGACATTGTATCCTTCGAGCAATTTGCCTTTAAGATCCGGGTGATTCACATCAACGCCTGTATCAACTACTGCTACGATAACATCTTTGTTCCCCTTTGTGATATTCCACCCGCGGTTTGTCTCAATGGCAGGCAGATTCCACTGATAATCCGAGAATAAAACATCGTTAGGGATAGGTACATCCGGTTGTTCAGTAGCCGTTTCGTTGGTTAAGTACATATAGTGAGGTTCCATGTATAACGGGTTCCATTTACTTCCGAAATAATCCCGCAATTGTTTATAATTCATCGTCTCAGACCGAAAAACATACGTATAACCGAGCTTGCGGACAGACTGCATCTTCAAGTCAGAACGAATCATTCGCATATCCCGTTCACCGGGATCTTGCCGGAAACGAATCACGATTTCATTTTCGTAAAAATGGCTTGCATTGGCGTTGTCATGTCCTGTCTTTACCGTAATTTCATTTAGGGTGTCGGGATGAACGGATTCAATTTTGAATTTTCCTTCACGCGGGTATGGGATCATTCGTAAGTTTTTGCGCTGATGTTGCTCAACGGCATTTAATACGCTTTGACTAAACAGAGCGATGATGGCTCGTTTTCCATTCTTGGAGGGCTGTCCCATTACAAAGTACTTTTCTTTTCCGAGTGGAAACGAAGAGGACTCGAAGCTTTGACGTTTGTTCACCGCTTTCTTTGCCAAATTCAGTGTGTGATTTAATTTTTGCTGCTCCAGCTTACTTCCTGGTTTGAACGTACGGTCAAATCGTTTGCTTGATGGGCTGTGTAGATTCATAAGTTGAATGGATCGAATGTGGCCATGTGAATCTTGAAGTTCTTTCATATACCGGGTTAGCTGTGCATCAGTCATCGTGGCCGTTTTATCCAGTATAATTCCAAGGTGTTGTTTGGCATCTACACGGGTCAACAGATCGGTGGCTTTAATATCTTGAACTTTCAGACGTTGTTTGCTTGCATGCTCCTTCTGAGGATTTTCTTGCATCGCGCTCGGTGTGGGTACGGTACGGTTGGATGTGGGAAGCAGTATAGCCAGTGCTAATGCGCCAGCACCTGCTGCAAGAGCCCAGTTTATCCACTTTGGTCTGGACATGGATAGAACCTCCTCGTTCATTATGGACAATGATCATATGGCGTGCCAAGGTGCATCGTCGTTGTCACGGATGTAGTTATCGTTAGGAGAAGCACGTTTTTTTATGCAAAAGAGTTCTGAGCCTCTTTAGCAGATCACGCTTGTTCCATGACATAACTGGAAAGCGCGATTAAGGGATACCGCTCGTCAACTTTTTATGGTAGGATTATATCTGAGTATTCAAAAGGTCAGGGAACATTTACTGTTTGGCCGACCTATATGTAAATATGTAAGGACTTATTTAAGGGGGAGCTACCTTTATGTCAGCAGCCAATGTACAGAAAACATGTGAGTCAACCAGAGAAAAATTAAAACCGGCGATCGATCGAATCGAAAAGTTTTTGAATGAAAATGCTTTGCCTGAACTGGATCAAAACCAGACGGAGGAATCAACTGCCTTCTACAAAGGATTTCTATCCGATCTCCGTCATTTGCTTGTTTTTTCTGAAGTTTCTTACGAAAAACTTGGCGTTGTGCTGCGTCGTGCCAACTTTGATGTCGAATTTGCCGAAAAGGCTCTTTATAATACGTATCACCAAAGTGTAAACAGCTTTTTCTATCCGAAAAATGAGTGTTACTCCGAGGACGGAAGATACGCTTACACAGGTCAGGATGCTATTCGTTTCCGTGACAAGCCGATTCGTGCGGTACGCGATGTTATCCTGGAAATTTCCAAGACTTATGAAGAACTGCGCGACGATCTGGCATATTATGAAAGTGACTACCTGACTCAGCGTCGTATGCAAAATCAACGTAATCACGCTTAATTATACGCAAAACCTAAACCGCCCTTGTGGCGGTTTTTTCGTGTTTGGATTCGGATTTAAACGCTTTTTGATTGAAAGAGACGTTGGGCGCATGCTGATCCCGACATGTTATCATCTGGCATTTTGACGGAGAATATCGGATTTAGCAGGGGGAAACAATAGGTGTCGAGGTGATAAAAAATGAGCCATGACAAACCAATTGTCAAATGCAGCGTCTCCAACTGTAATTTTTGGGGAGAAAACAACTTTTGCCAGGCCGATGCCATCATGATTGACATTGACCAGCACGCTACCCGTCGTCTGCATGAGGAATTTGCCGGAGAGACGTTTGACTCCGATCATCATGATCATGCACGTACCTCTTCAGCCACCTGCTGCCACACATTTAAACCCAAGTAAGCAGTCATCCAATTATAACGGAGGTGCTTTCACGTGAAAAATGATGATTTTAAAGACACTCGTCAGGATCGTTATAACACAGAAGCGAAGGGTGAACATCAACGACAGCGTGTGGATTATCCCAGGAAATCATTTCGTGAAGAATATGGGGCGGAGATAACGCCGCCGCGAGCCGTTGTACGAACCGGGGATAGAGACCGTGGACGTTTAGAACAGGTACCTCAGAAACATGAGGCAGACCGTGTAATGGAGTCTACAGGCCGTGTTGCAGGTTATATGGGGCTTGCCTTTGGTATTGCATCATTATTCATGTGGTCTATCGTGCTTGGACCTGCTGCGGCAGTGCTTGGTTATTATGCGTTTGTGAATGGTCGTAAAACAGCAGGAGCCTGGGCGATTGGATTGGGTATCGTGGCTACGCTGAGTTACTTTTTTATGATTCCTTTTGCACGTTAAAAAAGGGAACTTACACCCTCGCGGCTCAGATTGATCCTTTATCCGTGAGGGAAGTTAGTAGCCTTCTGTATTCACCTCTTTATGGTGAGGACAGAAGGTTTTTTTCGCATTCACGCATATTTAAACGTCTAATCAGCTATTTTTTATGAAAATGATGGAACCTGTCTGTAAAAACATGTAGAATAAAGTCATTAAGCTTGAATGAAACGGGAGTGGATATAACCCATGCAAATTGATCCACGCAGTTCGCGGCAATTACTGGAACTGCAACTGTCCAATAATATGAATAACCCTACGAGCGGATCAGCTGTGCAAGCTGGCTCGACGACTGATTTTTCGAATGTGATGGATGGATTGTTACATGCTGATACTGGTGGTCAAAACGATTCAGGGAATCAGGCTATGATCTCCAAGAGATCGAACGATGGTCTGTTGTGGCTGCAACTGGGAAGCACCTATAGTCCGGATATCAATACAGTGAGTTCGACCGGAACAGACAGTCTGGAATCCTTGCTTGCTTTATCCAGTGCAGGACAAGCCGACTCTGGCCAATCCGTACCTACGGATTTTGAATCACTTATCTCACAGGCAAGTAAGAAATACGGCGTACCCGAATCTTTAATCAAAGCCGTCATCGATACGGAATCAGGTTTTAACCCAAGCGTTGTCTCTTCTGCAGGTGCTAAAGGTCTGATGCAATTAATGGATGGAACGGCAGCTGGACTCGGTGTGAGCGACTCCTTTGATCCAGGTCAAAATATTGATGCGGGAACCAAATATTTATCACTGCAGCTCCAGCGTTTTGGCGGGCAGGAGAAAATGGCTCTGGCTGCCTATAATGCTGGCCCAGGACGGGTGTCCAGACTCGGTGTCTCGAACGATAATGAATTGATGAGTATGCTTCACCGTCTGCCTGTGGAAACACAGAATTATATTGCTAAAGTGGAACGAGCTCGCTCCAAATATATGAGCTAGAATGGACATTTTCGGAGCATATCCCGAACAAAGAGATCCAACTGAAAAGACAGGCTTTTGTGCCTGCTTCTGGTTGGTCTTTTTTTTGTGTTGTACGGAGATCATGGTACAATGCTCACTATAGGTTAATGAACGAACCGATAAGGAAGGTGCACCTCGTTTTGAAATATTTTGATTATGCGGCAACGACACCTCCATATCCGGATGTGGTTCGCACGATGGCGGAAATTATGGAAACACAGTTCGGAAACGCCTCATCGATTCATGGATATGGGGAGCGGGCAGACCAATTACTGCGCCGGGCGCGTGCTGGCTGCGCTGCTACAATCGGTGTGAAGGCAGATGAGATTGTATTTACATCCGGGGCAACAGAAAGTAATAATCTTGCAATCAAAGGGGCTGCACTCCGGTATTGCTCACGGGGGAAACATATCATAACCACGGCAACAGAGCATGCATCTGTGTATGAGAGTGTGCTACAGCTGCAGCAATGGGGATGGGATGTAACTTTTGTACCTGTGGATTCGAGGGGTGTCGTTACTGCTGAGCAGGTTCTGAAGGCTATCCGTTCGGATACGGTACTTGTTAGTTTGATGCATGTGAACAATGAGACCGGGGCGGTTCATCCGATAGATGAGATTGGCAATCAGCTCAAAAAAAACGCGCCGCGTGTCCTTTTTCATGTGGATGGTGTTCAAGGTTTTGGGAAAATGCACGTTGCACCTGCGGAGTGGAAGGTGGATCTGTTCAGCTTGTCCGCACATAAAGTTCGTGGACCCAAAGGTGCGGGGCTCCTATATGTAAGAAGCGGTATAGAACTTACTCCGCTTCTGTCAGGCGGTTCGCAGGAACATGGGATCAGGGCAGGGACAGAGAACACGGCTCTGATTGTGGGTATGGCCAAGGCGATGCGAATTGCGGCAGAGGCACAAGTTGATTTTTCAAGGCGTATACGTGTACTGCGTGACCGCGTCATGGAGACAATCACTGCCATCCCTGAGCTTCAACTCAACAGTACTCAAGAAGGAGCGCCACATATCATACATTTCTCCTATCCTGGCATGAAGGCAGAAGTGGCGCTGCACACGCTCGAGCAGCTTGGATGTACGGTGTCCACCCAGTCTGCATGTTCCTCGCGTTCGGCTGAGCCAAGCCGGGTGCTGCTTGCTATGGGTAGAGATGTTGCTTGTGCCGCTGGTGGCTTGCGGATTAGTTTCGGTGATGAACATACAGAAGAAGATGCAGCTATGCTGGAAAAGGCACTGCATCAGATGGTGGCACAGCTGCGGCCACTCGAAAGGCGGATGTAAATTAAATGTTGAATTATGATATGCTGCTTCTCCGTTTTGGAGAGTTTATGTTAAAGGGGAAAAATCGTTCCCGTTTTGAGAAAACCATCATCACTCAAGTTAAAGCACTGCTTAAGCCTTATCCTGGAGCAAGCCTTCGCAAGGAATATGGCCGGGTCTACGTGGATCTTGGGGGCGAATCCCATACGCAGTTGATCCCTGTATTGAAACGTGTATTTGGTGTGATGTCCATTAGTCCCGTGAAAGTAACACCGTCCGAGATTGATGAAGTTGTGCAAACAGCGGTGGCCTTTATGGAAGAACGTGCAGCTGAATTTGGGGAAGGCACTTCCTTTAAGGTGAATGCACGGCGGGTGTGGAAGGCATTCCCGCACTCGTCTCATGAAACGAATCATTTAGTCGGTTCACCTATTCTACGTAAGTTTCAACAACTGAAAGTGGATGTGCGTCATCCGGATATCGAACTGCGGGTAGAAATCCGCGAACAAGGAACTTATATTTTCAGTGAAGTGATTCCTGCTGTGGGGGGGTTCCCGCTTGGAACAAATGGTAAAGCGATGGTTCTTTTATCAGGAGGGATAGACAGTCCTGTAGCGGCATGGTCATCCATGCGCCGGGGATTAGAAGTGGAGTGTGTACATTTTTACAGTTATCCGTTTACAAGTCAGCGGGCGAAGGAGAAGGTTATTGATCTGGCCCGCGCTCTTGCAGATCATGCGGGTACGATCAAATTACATCTCGTTCCCTTTACGGAGATTCAGACAGCATTCACCCAGTTGGGTCAAGATAATCTGATTATTACATTGATGCGCCGTTCCATGTTACGAATTGCGACCAAACTGGCAGAACGTGAGCGTGCACTGGCGCTGATTACCGGAGATAGTCTGGGTCAGGTTGCAAGCCAAACTCTTCCAAGTATGAATGTGATCGGACGTGCTACAGACCTGCCTCTGCTCAGGCCCCTTGTCATGATGGACAAGCAGGAAATTATTTCACTTTCTAAACAGATTGGTACGTATGATATTTCCATTCTGCCTTACGAAGATTGTTGTACATTGTTTGTTCCAAAATCGCCATCAACCAATCCGAATCTACGGATTGTTGACAAAATTGAAGCGACGATGAGCCATCTGCCAGAATGGCTGGATCAAGCAGTAGAACAGACCGAAACGATCAATTTGCATGCTGGAGAGGCTTCGATACTGACGGGGCAGTCAAAGGACAACGTCAGTGCCATGAAGGACGACTGGTTCTAGGTATGGAATTAGAGTAGACATAACAAATGAAATGTTAATTGAACAAAAAACAGGACTGACCGATAAAAAAGAATCGGGTCAGTCCTGTTTTTTTGAAGATATGTTTAAATTGAGGAAATGTTTAATGCGTAGATCCGTATATCTACTTCTTGTCTAAGCAGAGGAGCGCTGTCGTTCAGCTTGAGCTCTACTGCTTGCGGTACGTTTGCGATAACCGGCAAGCACAATGCCGCTAATTACTACAACGATGAACAGGATGCGTAGTGCCGGATGCTCGCTGAAAAAAGGCATGATCCGTTTTTCTTCGGTAATCATGTTGGAGGCAGTGTAACCCAGTACAATGGCGCCAACATAAATAATCCAGGGGAAGCGGTTAATCAATTTGATGAACAAGGTGCTGCCCCAAACGATAATGGGGATACTAATCAGTAATCCGAGGATGACGAGTAACAGGTGTTGCTGCGCAGCCCCGGCGACGGCAATTACATTATCCAGCCCCATGGCAGCATCTGCGATAATGATCGTACGAACGGCTGTCCACAGTGAAGTCCCTGCTTGGATATCATTGTGCTCATCTTCCTGATCAGCCAGCAGTTTGTAGGCTATCCAGACGAGCAGCAGGCCTCCGATAAGCAGAAGCCAAGGTACTTTTAACAGCCATAATACAACAACGGTAGCCACAATTCGGATGAGTAGTGCACCGCCTGTACCGTATAGAATGGCTTTCTTCTGTATGGAAGGATGCAAATTTCTAGCTGCAAGACCAATGACGATTGCATTATCGCCAGCCAAAATGAGATCGATAAAGACAACGTTTAACAAAGCCAGCCAGAATGCGGGACTAAACAGCTCCATGGCGTTATGTCACTCCTTATGTATTCTTCAATCACTAAGAATAGCATGTACATCTTTTACATACAAGTTAGAGTGGGGGGGATGAGAAGATGGATACGCTATGGCTGTTAACTCAAATTTTAATGATTAATCTGGTGCTGAGTGGAGATAATGCGGTTGTTATTGCGATGGCAAGCAAAGATCTACCTCCGGCGCAACGTAAAAAGGCGGTATGGTGGGGTGCGTTTGGTGCAGTGGTTTTACGTTGCGTACTTACATTTGCAGCTGTACTGCTGCTGGGTATTCCCTTTATTCAGGCGGCCGGCGGATTATTATTATTCTGGATTGCACTGAAACTGCTGCTTCAAAACGAAGATGAAGTACATATCCGCAATGCATCTACAACCTGGAAAGCCATTCAAACGATTCTGGTTGCTGATTTTGTGATGAGTTTGGATAATGTTTTAGCGATTGCTGCTTTGGCAGATGGAGATCTGGCTCTGATTGTCATCGGAATTGCGATCAGTATCCCTATTGTTGTCTGGGGCAGTGGCATCATAGTGGATCTGCTCAAGCGGTTTCCCATTCTGATATTTGCTGGATCAGGTATATTGGCTTTTACCGCAGGGGAGATGTTAGTGAAAGATCCGAAGCTTGGGGAGTGGTTGGGAGGTATGGCTGCACAAGCTCATGCAATGTTGCCAGCGGCTATGGCTTGTCTGGTTATAGCGGCGGGAGGAGCACAAAGATTCGTGCGCCGGAATGCCTAGATGTCACATGGGATGTAAAAGGCGTTTAGTTGGAGGGTGTCCCATCTGGATGCCTTTTTTGTCGGATCAGACTTAAATGTTCCACCAAATAAAATTTACGTTATTTGACGCATGTAAAAGATAAAGGAGGGAGAGTAATCTTTGGATCGTAAGGTTAGATGTGTTATGTTTATTTTGACTGAGTTGGACAACACATTTTCGACATCAGTATAGTTTTTTGCAGAAACATCAGATACACTGTAAACAAGGATTGAAGCTTGTTTTTGCAATTAAAAATGTGTTCAGTGCTGAAATTCAGCACAGTATGGAAATTACATAGTTAATGAAAACAAGAGGTGATGAAGATGAAAAATGAAAAAGCCATTGGACTGTTCATTGTAATTGCCGGTTTTATCATTTTGCTCGGCAAATTAGGGGTCTTTGGATTTATTGGTCGAAATTTCTGGCCGTTGTTGCTTTTGCTGCCAGGGATAGCTCTTTACGCATTGTTCTATGCCCGGGTCTCGCCGTCCTGGTCATTGGTCCCAGCAGGCATCCTTTCCGTATATGGTGTGTTATTTAGCATTACCAACATATGGGGCGCAGGACTGATGAGAAACTTGTGGCCCGTACTTCTGCTCGGGATTGCAGCAGGTTTGTTAGGATATGGTATGGTCGAGCGACGCAGACCTGAATATGTCTACCCCGCAGCACTCATCATCGGTGCGGTGTCCATCGTACTATTGGCGTTCACGCTGCTTCAGACAGGTATCATATATGTGCTTGCTGTTCTGCTCATTCTAGGCGGGTTCTGGCTACTTGTTGGACGAGGACGTACAGGCCGAAGTAAGGGGTGGTAAATATATCCATCAATTTCATGCGTAGTTTCGAGCGAAATATCTTGATTTTTACCTATGATAAACTATAATATAATGGATATAGACATGCGTCGGGTTATCACCGACGCTTATTTTGTGAGTAACCTGCGAATTTGCGGGAAGTTTAGTAGATAAGAATTGAAATTGGAAAGGATATGGATACAAACCATGCATTCAAGAGAACACATTCGCAATATTGCGATTATTGCCCACGTCGACCACGGGAAAACAACACTCGTCGACAAGTTGCTCCAGCAATCCGGTACATTCCGTGATCACGAGACGGTACAGGAGCGCGCAATGGACTCCAACGATTTGGAGCGTGAACGCGGTATTACGATTTTGGCCAAAAACACGGCTATAACTTATAAAGATTACCTGATCAACATTGTAGATACACCTGGACACGCCGACTTCGGTGGTGAAGTAGAACGGATCATGAAAATGGTTGACGGCGTATTGCTCGTTGTTGATGCTTATGAGGGCTGTATGCCACAAACGAAGTTCGTACTTCGTAAAGCACTGGAGCACAACCTGACTCCAATCGTTATCGTAAACAAAATTGACCGTCCAGCGGCTCGTCCGGCTGAGGTTATTGATGAAGTACTTGACCTGTTCATCGAACTGGGTGCCAACGATCAACAACTCGAATTCCCTGTCGTATATGCTTCCGCTTTGAACGGAACATCCAGCATGGAAGACGATCCCGCCAAACAAGATGACAACATGATGGCGATCTATGATACCATCGTTAGTCATATCCCTCATCCAACGGAGAACGTGGAAGAGCCACTGCAATTCCTCGTGACCCTGATGGACTACAATGAATACCTCGGACGTATCGCTATCGGTCGTGTAAACCGCGGCGTCATTCGTCAAGGCCAATCCGTTACCGTTATTATGCGTGATGGCAAAAGCAAAACAGCTCGTATCGAAAAACTGTTTGGTTTCCAAGGTCTGAAACGTGTTGAGACAGAGGAAGCTGGCGCAGGTGACATCGTTGCGATCGCGGGTATTAAGGATATCAACATCGGTGAAACGATTGCTGACCCGAACAACCCAGAAGCTTTGCCGGTTCTGAAAATTGATGAGCCAACACTGCAAATGACATTCCTCGTAAACAACAGTCCATTCGCAGGCCGTGAAGGTAAATGGGTAACTTCCCGTAAATTGCGCGAGCGTTTGTTTAAAGAATTGGAAACTGACGTATCCCTTCGTGTTGAAGAAACCGAGAGCCCGGATGCATTTATCGTTTCCGGACGTGGTGAGCTTCACCTCGGTATCCTGATTGAAAATATGCGTCGTGAAGGATATGAGCTTCAAGTATCCAAACCGGAAGTTATCGTCAAAGAAATTGACGGTAAGAAAATGGAGCCTCTTGAGCGCTTGTTGATTGACATCCCTGAAGAAAGCATGGGTTCCGTCATGGAGAGCCTGGGCGCACGAAAAGCAGAGATGGTTAACATGGTCAACAATGGTAGCGGTCAAGTACGTCTGGAGTTCCTGATTCCTGCACGTGGTCTGATCGGATACAGCACCAACTTCCTGACATTGACTCGTGGTTATGGCGTAATGAACCATGCATTTGACAGCTACGCTCCAGTCGTATCCGGTCAAGTGGGTGGACGTCACCAAGGTGTGCTGATCTCAACTGAAACGGGTACATCTACGTTCTATGGAATGATGGGTGTTGAGGATCGTGGTACACTCTTCCTTGAGCCAGGAACAGAGATTTACGAAGGTATGATCGTTGGTGAGCATACACGTGACAATGATATCGTCGTGAACATTTGCAAAGAAAAACAACTGACTAACGTTCGTTCTTCGGGTAAAGATGATACGGTTAAAATTAAAACGCCGATTATCTTCTCGTTGGAGCAGGCGCTTGAATATCTGAATGACGATGAATATTGTGAGATTACACCAAAATCTATTCGTCTTCGTAAAAAACTTTTGAACAAATCCGAGCGTGAGCGTTCAGAAAAACAACGCAAAATGGCTCAAAATAACGCGTAATACCCACTACCCTAAGAGATACAAAAGTCAATGTTTGAGGGGGGCATTATTGCACGATGGAACGATTCCTGTCTCTCGCCACGGGTAGTGGAGGGAGAGGAATCGATTCTGCAGAAGCGAAGCGCTCGCCTTTGTCACCGAATTTCAACACTTGAAAGAGTGTTCATAGAAATTCGTGGACAACAGCGATCAAAAGAACGATCCGAACCCGGAACGGTCGAACGAGCGACGAAGAATCTCATTGTGCAACAGTAAAGTCCCGCCAATGATTGAAATTTGTACAGCATGATCATGAAAGGAGATGCCTTAACATGCAAGCATGGTTTGCATCAAACCCGATCATTGCCTATATCGTCATCTTTGTACTCATTACTTACGTGTATAACAAGGTCTTTCGGGTGCGTCAGAAATTGCCGATTGGTAAGGAAATTGTGTTGTATATATTGATGGCGATGGGCACATTCATGCTTCTTATTTTTCAGATCGACAAGTTACCTATCATTCAATGTTTGCTGGTTGCTGTAGGTCTGATGCTGTTAGTGCGTGTGCGTTATTTCATTGAAGGTCGTCAGAAGAAAAAAGCGGAAGCTGCCGCTCGAAACTCATAATGCTGTCTAAGCACAAACACATCCGTTTTCCCCTAGGGAAAGCGGTTGTGTTTTATATAGACCAAACAGATGTGATAAAGGTGTTGAGAACATGAACTCAAATTCAAACGGACTGCCTCCACGGAGACAAGCTCCGAATTCATCTAGCCACTCAGGCAATAAAAGCAGTAAGGGAAAGCAGCCGAAGAAGAAAAAACGTATGCGTGGTTTCGTCAGAGTATTTCTGAGTGTGCTGATTATTGGTATTCTGGCAGGTGCGGGGTATGTGTACTGGATATATAACGAGGTCGCGAATACAGGCGTGGATAAGCCGGTTCCACCAGGTATGTCCGCTTCAACAAAACCGCTGACGATGCTACTGCTGGGTACAGATAATCGGCCCGAAACAGGTACATTTCTGTCTGATGTTGTAATGGTTGCTGCACTCAATCCGAATACGAAGACGGCGACGGTAGTATCTTTACCTCGGGATACGCGCATTCAGCTTGATGGATACAAGTCAAACAAACTGAACGCCTATTATCCGCGGTTCAAAACACAAGAAAAGTCCTCTGGCAAAAAGGCAGAGGATCAAATGAAGGAATTGATGGGTAAATACCTCGGTGTGGATATTAACTATACAACCGTTCTGAACTTTCAGGCTTTTCGTGACGCAATAAACGCTGTGGGTGGAGTGGATGTTACGGTGGATAAGAATATGTGCTACCGAGACACGGCCGACAATACGGATATCAATCTGAAGGCAGGGCCTCAACATTTGGACGGGAAAGAGGCACTTGATTTTGTTCGCTATCGCAAGTCCAACTGTAAGCCAAAGACGGCTGAATCCAACGATTTTGATCGCAACAAACGGCAGAGCCAGGTGATGAATGCGATGCTGGATCAGATGAAGTCGCTTGGGGGCATTACGAAGATTGGCAAAGTGATTAGTGCGGTAGATAAAAACATGACCACGGATGTGGAATCCGAACAAATGAAAAATTTTATTGCTACCTATTGGAATATTTCTACTTCAGACGTACACTTTACTCCGGTAACCGGGGAGTGGAGAAGTCCTTATGTATATATTAATGATACTGAACTGGCTAATGCCAAGCAAGCGCTGCAAGATACACTTTCAGGTAAAGTAGCGGCGTCATCCCCGAAAGAATAGATGAACGTTTTGGGGATTGGAAGAGCGGTTCGCAGTATGCTATAATATCATCAACCAAGATAAGAATTGCATAACGAAGGTCAGGGGGCTGGTTGAATGTCCGAAGCCGTCACACAATTAACAGAATCTCTTTTACAGCAATTCACGAACGAGACCTTTGTTCTTCTGAACACCGTGGATGTAGAATCCGGAGGTCCGACTTCAACAGCAATCTCTTGGATTTATGCTGAAAATGCATCTACGTTTCGTTTGGCGATTGACCATCGTTCACGTCTGGTGAATAATATGATACACAATCCGCTGATTACGATTACTGTTTTTGGCGAAGAGATGGTGTATGCAGTGAACGGACGTGCGTCGGTGCGACAAGATCCGTTACAGGATGTGCCTTTTAAGATGTGCTGTTTCGACATTACCATTGAAGCGGTGAGGAACGCCTTGTTTTATGGCGCTCAACTGTCCTCTGTGCCTCAATTTGTCAAAATATATGATCAGCGTGCTGCAGAGAAGCTTGATGAGCAAGTCTTTGCAGCCATGAAAAAAGCCTAGTGAGAGATCACTGGGCTTTTTGTTGTCTTTTTTCAGATGTGTGTTGCTGCATGTATTGATCTTGAGCGGGTTCATCCGGGTTTTGACGAACTTTGACGTCTTTTGGAAGCTGCGGAATGATGCGGCCTACCATATCGGCAAGTTCTGAAGCAAATCCGGAAATGGGATGTCCCTTGCGAATATGCTCCCCAATTTCTTTGATACGTTCAGTGACGTCAGCATCGGCAGTTACGATGGAATCCACGCCTTCCGGGTCTTTGTGCAAGGCTTCAGCAACGGCATATTTAATGGTGCCAACGCGTGCCCGTTCGAGATCACCATCGACATCAATGCCGACCACAGCTGTGTTTCCGAGTATGACACAATTAGCATCCTTTACACCTTCCACTTGCTTGGCAAGAGCTTTGAGGTGACTCACTCGTTTTTTATTGCTCATTGATCCAGCTTCGGGATCATCTGCAACATTGAGGTCATGAACTTCGCCTGTATTTTCGTTCAATTGATCCAGGCGCGAAGGATTCATTCGATCTTCTTGCTGTGTTGTTATGTTTCCTCCGTAACTTCTTGGATGCATCTCATGCGGTTCTTGTGAGGCGTTACGTGTAGAACTATTACAGCCCGTAAGTATACAGATGAGAAGCAGCGTGCATATCCCCATTTTCATAAATCTTCATCCTTTCTTGGAGTTTTTCAGAATGGTTGACAATTATTTTGCCCTAGTCGAATACATTTATGTATAGGAGCATGATTGTCCATGCAGCTGCTGAAGATCACATGATCAAGAAGAACTCGGGAATGAAGGGAAACGGAAGGCTCGAACAGAGCATCTTCGTCATTCCCGAGAACACGTTCCAGCCCATGCCTTTAACGACGCCGCTTTGGAGGGGATTGAATGAAAAAGATTTTTGTATTGGATACCAACGTGCTTCTGCATGACCCCAATGCCATATTTGCCTTTGAGGAACATGAGGTAATCATTCCCGCGGTTGTACTGGAGGAGATTGACTCCAAAAAAAGGAATGCCGATGAGATCGGCCGTAACGCGCGCAACGTATCCAGACTGCTGGATGGACTCAGGGAATTGGGTCACCTGCATAGTGGCGTACCCCTTGCGAATGGAGGCAATCTGAAAGTTGAGCTTAATCACCGAAGTTTTGTGAAAGTTCAGGAGATGTTCGGGGAAGTGTCCAATGACAATCGAATCTTGGCCGTTGCGCTGAATTATCAGATTGAAGAAAATGAAAAAGAACTGGTGGAGCGACAAGTTGTTCTTGTCAGCAAAGACGTTCTGGTGCGGATCAAGGCGGACGTACTTGGGCTGTTCACACAGGATTACTTATCGGATCGTACGGCAGGACTCAGCGAGATGTACCCGGGATATACGGCGCTTAAAGTTCACCCGTCAGTCATCGATGAGTTTTACACATACCGTTTCTTACCGATCAAACCGTTACAGCTGTCCTACTCGCTTTACCCGAATGAATTTGTCATTCTGAAAGATGAGATGGGCACGAATAAATCCGCTTTGCTCAAAGTGAATACAGAAGGTACCAAGCTGGAACCACTATTTCTAAGCAATGATAATGTCTGGGGCATAAGTGCTCGTAATGCACAACAACGAATGGCTCTGGAGCTCTTGTTGAACGATGATATTCCGCTCGTAACGATTACTGGCAAGGCAGGTACAGGTAAAACGCTCCTTGCATTGGCAGCAGGTCTATTGAAGGTCGAGGATGATCACAAATACAAAAAGCTCCTGATCGCCCGACCTGTCGTACCAATGGGCAAAGATATCGGGTACCTGCCAGGCGAGAAAGAAGAAAAACTACGTCCGTGGATGCAGCCGATCTATGATAACCTTGAGTTTTTATTTGATACAAAAAAGGCAGGAGATATTGATAAGATTCTGATGGGCCTTGGCAGCATTCAGGTAGAAGCACTTACCTATATCCGCGGAAGATCCATTCCTGGCCAATTCATCATTATTGATGAAGCCCAGAACTTGTCTCGTCACGAAGTGAAAACGATCGTTTCCCGCGTAGGGGAAGGTAGTAAAATTATTTTGATGGGTGATCCGGAACAGATCGACCATCCATATCTCGATTCTGCAAGCAACGGACTGACCTACATTGTGGAGCGTTTCAAACAAGAGGGAATCAGTGGACACATTATGCTGGAAAAAGGAGAGCGTTCCAAGCTGGCACAACTTGCAGCAGACTTGTTATAGTAAGTTTTTCTCCAGTTCATATCTGGATTTATTTCCCGGAAAATGTTCTACATGAGAGCCGACTCCTGAAGTCGGCTTTTTTGCTGAAAAAATAAAAATCAATTGTTATACAGAACTGGATATGCTCGTAATATGCAAAATACAAGAAAAGTGTTTTTTGGCAGGGTAGGACAAGAGTACTGTATATTTGTTACAATAATTGTTGCGGTAATACGAAATTAAGTTAATCCAAGGGGGAGAGTGAATGAAGCGTAGACATCAGGTTGTTTTATTTGCAGTGCTGCTGCTTTCGCTAACGATCCTTTCACCTAGCTTTGATTTTAGAGATTCACAGCATAATCTGGCACGAAATCAAGAGAAAGATACATATCCGAATGGTTCATCCCGGAATGAGGATACACGAGCTCCTCTCCGTGTGGTGGTATCCATGACCAAAGAGGAGTTTACTTTGTTTCAGGAAGTGGCTAAAGAAGTGGCGGTTTCTCGTTTTGTTGAGGTTAATGTTCGCAATGTGGAACCTGATAAATATAAAGAGGTGTTGGATCAGGAGTTTTCTTTGGGTGAGAACGGAGATATTATTCTGTTGGATAGTGACCAGATACATTATTATGCGAGAAAAGGATATTTGCTTCCTCTCAATGGGACTTCGCTATCCAAGTTGATTGGGGATACAATTATTGAACTACGGGGAATGACAGAATGGAACGGGTATCAATGGGCGATGCCCTTTGATTTTGATCCTTATGTGATGGGAGCAACACCCGCATACTTGAACAAGACAGGGTCACCAGGGTTCCCTCTAAACAGAGAGCAATGGTTCAAGCTGATCAGGCAATCTCAAACAGAGAGTACTCCTTTGATTTCGATGAATATAGATGATTTATACGGAGCAAGTGCGTGGATGAGTTATTTACCGCCGGGGATGAGTCCTGATCAGATTTTAAAAATGCAACCTGCATCAATGACAAATGAATTTCAACAGGGAGTTAGCTTACTGAGCGAGCTTCAACCCCATATTTTGACCATGTCTGTCGATCCGTTATTATCTGCTTCGGATTACAAGGTGCAAACTCCGATGTTTGTATCTACGCTGTCTCGTATACTTCGTACAGATGAAGCTGCCAAAGGTAAGGGGACATTTGCCTCGCCTGTTTCTTTACAGGCTCTGCAGGCGGTAGACTCCAGAAGTCTGGTCATTACAGCTGGATCTGTGGAGACGGATGCAGCAAGTCGATGGATTGAGGGGATGTCGTCTGCAGCAACGCAGAACAAGTGGGCTAAACAAACCAAGCGCTTACCTGCGAGGCAGCAAGAGATGGAGAAGGAAGCCGGAAGTATTGAAGGTCGGTATAGTATGGTTCACAATCAATCCTGGTTCTCCAAAGAGTATAGCTCTGTGCAATTGGCCGAAAATAGATCAATGATCACTCGCTCTCAAAAGCGGGTGCAGCAGGTTCTCCAAGGGGAGATTAGTGCTGCACAGTATATTAACAGCATTAGAAAAGCGATAAAACCCTAAAACGAAATGGCTAATTTCACTTCTAAGACACCTTCATCTGTAGAGACATCCGTAGCTCTGACAAAGGACAGAATTTTTTGTGGATAAAACCCGAGGTCGAACTCCTTCTCCAGCATTTTACGTGTTGTGTCTGGCAGTTCAAGCTGATTGAATACCAACTTATCCACATGAAAGCGAATGGAATTTTGCGGTTCATTCTCTACCGTGTAGTGGCCTTCAATACTTAATTGCAACTGATCACGCTGACCCGACGCTGTAATTTTATCCTGATCAAATGTAAAGGCGAAATCTTCAAAGATTACATTTTGTGAACGTAGAAAAGTATTTAATTCATCCTGACCAATGCGAATGGTATATGTGGTTCCCGTGGTAGATATGGCGCCGTTTTGTTTCTGGATAAAATCGGGCAGGTTCTGCATGGCTGATGCCAATGCTTTGAAATAACGTTTCACTTCGTATATACCGATGTTTTCCCAATATAGTGTTAGTTCATTCATTAATTTTTGGATAGCTGCCGCGTCACCGCTGGCGGTTATTTGCTTATCTACTTCTTTTTGCAGTGAGGCTACTCTTGTACGCTGGTTCTGCAGGTTGGTTTTCATCTCTGTAAGTTCAATAGAGGTTTGACGGATTTGGTCCGACGTTTGCTGCAGTTGTTTATAGCGAGACTGATACTTGTCCAGAACGGCTTGGTCTCTGCCGATGATGATCTGATAGTAGTCGTACAGAACAAACAGATCTTTGAATGATCTTGCTCCAAGCACCGTCATGAGCAGGCTGTCACGCTCCCCTGTGTAATAAGATCGAACGACAGTTCCGGCTCGGTCTTGCTGGATATGTATTTCCTTTTCTTGTTGTAGTCGCTGGGCGGTCAGTGTCTCATGTTGCTTGGCTAATTCTTGCTGTTTTTCTGCAATTCGTTCAATCTCATGATCAATCTCTACAATAGATAATGTTTTTTGCAAAATGGCCTGTGTGTCCTCCGGTGAGGATTCTCCATATACATATGATGATGCGGGCTGTACAAACAATATTATAATGAACAAGATGGCGGTTAAACCATATCGATACTTCACAAGCATTCTCCCTTCTTTAATTCCTTGCACAATCCTATAGACGAGTTCTCTTCCAAACAATATATGAAATGGATACGTAAAATATCCTTAGTGGTTACATAACACCATATCTTCATATGTAATCTGAAAAAAACAAAAAAGCAACCCGACAACAAGAGCCGGATTGCTTTGATGCTGCTGGCGGATTAAAGCGGCAGTCCCATTTCGAATACAGTCCAGTAGCTGAAACCTGTGAACGTTACGATCATATAACCCCAGAAGAGCAATATATACGTACGTTCTGTAAACTTCAAGTATCCCAAAAGGACAAAAAACGCAGTCTGCAGGAAGAATAGTAAAGCCATTTCGACTAAATCTCCTGCAAAAGCCATCAGGCCAATCGCAAGCGTGAAGAACCCGAGTACCCGAAACATGCGTGCCACGGTAAATCCTCCTCTCTTATGTACGTTCATAGATTGTCTACATAATATTATACCGAGAAAGGAAAAACGTGTAAACAAATTTGGGTATGAAAGCGAATTCTTTTTTTTGTGGGCTAGGATTAAAAGTTGGCATAATTATCATGATTACGTATGAGGGAACCTGAATATGGAAATACATTTTAGTATGAAAATCAATTCTATGAACTCTATGAGAGGCATAAGAATGAGTAAGCAACTTTTATACCTAATTCCCATAACGGGTTATCCGTTATGGGAACGGTTATTTCAGGATGGTGTTAGGAGGGTATTATAGCATGACTGCAGTGAGACAGGATGCTTGGAGTACAGAGGACGATTTGATTTTGGCAGAGGTTACATTGCGTCATATTCGGGAAGGTAGCACGCAGCTAGCGGCTTTTGAAGAAGTAGGAGAAAAAATAGGTAGAACTTCTGCCGCATGTGGATTTCGTTGGAACAGCTGTGTACGTAAGAAGTATGAATCAGCCATTAGTAATGCTAAAGCGCAAAGACAAAAACGCAGTTACCTTCGCAAACAGCCGGCAATGCTGGGTCCACAGGTTGCTGCACTGGCAACAATAGACGCGGAGGAGGGGATCTTTAAGACCGATGGTTTATCGGATGAATCCTTATCTATGGATGCGGTGATCCGTTTCCTGCGGCAATGGAAAGGTACGGTGCAGGAGAGTAACCGTCAGCTTAAAATGCTGGAGAAGGAATTGCGAGAAAAGGAAGATGAATTGTTGGAACTGCGCTGTGAGAACGACCGGCTCTCCAAGGAAGTCAACGAGGTTCAGACCGATTATCGTGTTGTTAATGATGATTACAAAGCATTGATCCAGATTATGGATCGCGCACGTAGGCTTGCCTTTTTATCCGAAGAAGAAGAAGAGCTTAAGACAAGGTTCAAAATGGATGCTAACGGAAATTTGGAACGGATTGAGTAATAAGATTCAATGTGAGTGTAATATCGTAATCATATACCCGCCAGACCTCCGTGATATTACGGCAGGTATGACGGGTTTTTAGTTGTACGTATTTTGTTCTATTATAGATAGAAGAAGAATCAGTGGAAGCATACAGAGGAAATAGTGGAATAAATGAAATGACGAGAGCAGGAGGATTACATGATTATAGATGTAGTAGGAGCGGGTTCGTTGGGACTTCTATATGGAGGCAAGTTGCAAGCAGCAGGGGAATGTGTACGTTTCTGGACTAGAACATCGGAGCAGGCTGATCAGCTTAAACAAAAGGGATTTACAATTACAGAGAAAGATGGAGAGGTGTGTATCAGGCCAGATGAGATTCAGGCTTATCCCGTATCCAAGCTGGCAGAGCATTGGAACAAGACACCGGCAGACTGGGTGCTGCTCACGGTGAAGCAAACCCATATTGATGATTTTATTACACAGATAAAGAAACTGAAAGGTCAGCAGACATTAAAAATGGCTTGTTATCAAAATGGTGAGGGACATTTGGAGAAGTTGAAGGCTGCTTTGCCATCTTCACTGTTATGTAGTGCGATTACCACAGAGGGAGCGAAACGTAGCGAGGATCAAGTGCACCGGGCTGGTATAGGAGAAACACGTCTGGGTGTAAGTCATATTTTAACGGCCACAAATATAGAGGAATCGGATAAACAACAAATATTTACTTTAGCGAAGAGGCTGCAACAGGCAGGATTTGACTGTACAGTGTCGAATGAAATCGATAAGCTGATATACAGAAAACTGCTGATTAATGCCGTCATTAACCCGCTTACGGCAATATGGAGAATACCCAATGGTGAATTGCTTCACAAGATGGAACGAATCAGAATAATGCGTCAGCTGTACGATGAGGCGTTGACCGTATACGGGGCTATGGGCATCCAATTGGAAGGGGATTTGTGGCAGCAGATCAAGGAGGTATGTCAAGATACCGCTACCAACACGTCATCGATGCTTGCAGATGTTCTACATAAGCGCACAACAGAGGTTGAATCAATTAATGGATCAATGATAAGAATGGCACAGCAGCTCAATGTAAAGGTACCTACACATGAAATGCTTCTTCATCTGATCCAAGGTATGCAATCAGAAGGGGTGAGTTAATGGGATTTTTCATTGTTTTGAGCATTTTGCCCTTTTTTCCGTTTTTTCTCGTGTATTGGGGCATGATGGTATGGAAGAAAGATAAACCAGTCGCATTGCGAACAGCAATGGATGTCACGACATTTTTTCTTATATTTTCCGTGTCGGCGTTATTCAACTTAACATTTGATTCGAATTTTGGTTTTTATCTGACATTAATACTCATACTAATAGCGCTTGGTTTTATCGGAGGTGCGCAAAATCGACTAAAAGGTAAGGTCGATGGGGGAAGAATGTTCCGGGCCGTATGGCGCATGTCATTTGTAATGATGAGTTTTGGATATATTTTGTTTACTTTATTTGGATTATTTAGATACATTATGAACAAGATGTGAGGTTACATAACGCAAAATCCCGAAAAGATGTGTCGATTTTGTCGAAAACTGAAAAAAACATTACTTTCTGAAAAAGTAATGTAGATTTTTTTGACCGGTGGTTGTATAATCTATAAACATAAACCACATCAATTTAGGGGGAAAAAGTTAGATGAAAAGGAAAAGTCTATTAGTCCTTTTGACGCTGATCTTGGCGTTCGGTACCGTACTTGCAGCGTGCGGATCGAAAAATGAAGGCACAGGTACCAAAACAGATAACAATTCTGCAAGTGGAGAAAAGGGTCTTGCCAAAGATCAAGTTCTGAAAATCAACTTAACAGCTGAACCTCCTACCTTGGACCCGGCTCAAGCCAAAGACAGCCAAACCAACACAGTACTGAAGTTTTTGTATGAGGGCCTCGTGCGTATCGATGACAAGGGCAAAGAAGCTCCTGGTATTGCTACGAAGTGGGACATTTCTGAAGATGGTTTGAAATATGTTTTCAACCTGAACCCAGAAGCAAAATGGAGCAACGGTGATCCTATTACTGCCGAAGACTTTGCACGTTCTTGGGAACGCGCTTTGAAACCGGAAACAGCTTCTCCATATGCATACCAATTGTACTACATCAAAGGTGCTCAAGCTTTCAACGAAGGTAAAACTAAGGACTTCTCACAAGTAGGCGTTAAAGCTAAGGACGAACATACGCTTGAAGTGACGTTGGAAAATCCTACTCCTTACTTCTTGGGTCTGACAGCTTTCTATACGTATTATCCAGTACACAAATCTGCTGATACCAACAAAAAATTCTTCTCTGATTACAAAAACATGATCGTTAACGGACCATTTGTAATGGATCAATTCGCTAAAGGTCAAAAAATTGTTGTGAAGAAAAATGAAGGTTACCATGCAGCAGCTGACATTAAATTGACTCAAGTTGACATGTCCCTGACAAGCAGCAGTGCTTCCGAGTTGCAAGCTTATAAATCAGGTCAATTGGACTATAGTGGTGCACCTAATGGTGAAATTCCTACAGACCAAATCCCTTCTTTGAAGGCAGAATTACCTAATGAATTTAAAGCTACAGGTATTGCAAGTACGTACTACTACCTGTTCAATTTGAAAGAAGCACCATTTAACAATCTTAAGATTCGTAAAGCTTTTGCAATGTCAATCAACCGTCAGTTGATTGTTGACAAAGTAACACAAGGCGGTCAAATTCCTGCATTCGGTTTTGTACCTCCAGGTATTCGTGGTGAAAAAGGTCAATTCCGTGATGAACATAAAGATGATTACTTCGCTGAAAATGTAGAAGAAGCAAAAAAATTGCTTGCTGAAGGTATGAAAGAAGAAGGTTATACAACATTGCCTGCACTTACTCTGATCTACAACACAAGTGATAACCATGCGAAAATCGCTCTGGCTATTGCTGACATGTGGAAAAAGAACCTTGGTGTTGATGTGAAAACGGAAAACCAAGAGTGGGGCGTATTCCTTGAGAATCGTCAAAACCAAAACTTCCAAATCGCTCGTGCAGGCTGGTCTGCTGACTATAGCGATCCGTACAACTTCTTGGAAATGTGGACTACTGGCAACACAAACAATGATCCAAAATTCAGTAACGAACAATTCGACAAAGATGTTAAAGAAACTGTGAAAACAGCTGATCCTGCAAAGCGTATGGCAGCATTTGCTGACGCTGAGAAAGTCTTGGTTCAAGATGAAATGGCTGTATTGCCAATTTACTACTACACTAACGTTTCTTTGACTAAGCCTTACCTGAAAGGTGTACAACTTGATTTCAGTGGAGCAATTGACTTCACTCGTGCGTATCTGGAAGAAAAATAAGTTGTTCTGAAGTCTAATATGCTTGCTTCGGGATGTATATGTGGTTCTCCATATATATCCCGATTTTTTGTTTGCTCATCAATTTTCCTTATTATTCTTGAAATTTCCGATAAATGGATTGGACATTATTTGTGTCTGATTCTACAATCGATTTGTATACAAAATATTGTTTGTGGAGGTGTGCAAGGGTTGGTTAAGTACGTTTTGAAAAAACTGCTATTTATGCTGCTATCGCTTTTCATACTCGCATCAATGACTTTCTTCTTGATGAAGGCCATTCCTGGCGACCCATTTACATCCGAGAAAAAAGTATCGCCTGAAATTCGGGCACTTTTGGAGGCGAAGTACGGACTGGACAAGCCAATGTATGAGCAATATCTGAAGTATATGGGTGGAATTGTCCAAGGGGACCTCGGTGTTTCAATGAAGTATCTAAATCGTGATGTATCCGATATGATTGTGGAAACATTCACTGCTTCATTAAAAATTGGTGTGTTTGCGATTATTATTTCAATTATTGTGGGTGTATTGCTCGGTCTTATCGCGGCAGTATATCACCGTAAACTTATTGATGATATCACCATGATTTTAGCTGTTATCGGTATTGCGGTTCCAAGCTTTTTGCTTGCATCGCTAATACAGTATGTTTTTGCGTTCAAGCTTGGATGGTTTAATGTGATGGGCTTTGACGGACCGCTCGACTATGTACTGCCTGTTGCAGCCTTGTCTGCATCGCCAATTGCCTTTATTGCGCGTTTGACGCGTTCAAGCATGTTGGAGGTTTTACACGCGGATTATATCAAAACAGCGAAGGCCAAAGGTTTGAAATGGCCTGCGATCATGTTTAAACATGTTCTGCGTAATGGTATTTTGCCAGTTGTTACGTATGTTGGACCAATGACAGCAAACATCATTACAGGTTCAGTAGTTATTGAACAAATTTTCAATATCGGTGGGATCGGTAAAGTGTTTGTAGAAAGTATCACGAATCGTGACTACACCTCGATTATGGGTATTACCATTTTCTATGGTATTCTCTTGATGTTTGCGCGTTTCCTTACAGATATCGTTTACGTATTGGTAGATCCTAGAATTAAGCTGGAAAGCCGGAAGGGGGCATAACGTTGTCTGGCACAAAGAATAACAATAATGGAACGGCGAACACTGACCTGAACAGTCAGGCAGCGGTGAAGCCGCAAGAAAGTATATCCCTTTTTAGAGACGCAATGTACAGACTGGCAACGAATAAAGCTGCAATGATTAGCCTTAGCGTGCTGGTACTTGTTGTACTGTTTGCTATATTTGGACCAACTTCTTTGTTTACAAAGTACAATTATTACTCTAATGACTTGCTTAATTCGAATGCTGCTCCCAGTGCGGAACACTGGTTCGGCACGGATGATCTGGGTCGTGATGTGTGGGTAAGAACATGGGTCGGCGCACGTGTGTCCCTGACGGTTGGTCTGGCTGCGGCGTTGATTGACCTTGTGATCGGGGTTATCTATGGTGCGATCATGGGTTACTATGGTGGACGAGTTGACGGAATTATGAATAAGTTCTCCGAGATTTTGTACTCTTTGCCTTACATGTTGGTTGTTATCCTGTTGCTGGTTGTTTTGGAGCCAAGTCTTACAACGATTATTATTGCCCTTACCATTACAGGCTGGATTAGTATGTCCTGGATTGTCCGTGGTGAGATTATGCAACTCAAAAATAGAGATTTTATCCTTGCTGCAAGATCGATGGGTGCAAGTACTGGACGTCAATTGTTCCGCCACTTATTGCCAAATGCAGTTGGACCGATTATCGTTACCTTGACATTGTCTATTCCAAATGCGATCTTTGCTGAGGCATTCCTGAGTTTCCTCGGTCTGGGTGTATCTGCACCAAGATCTTCCCTGGGATCCATGATCAATGACGCACTTACAGGCTGGACACTGTATCCATGGCGGATGTGGTTCCCTGCTGGTCTGATGGTTATTACAATGCTTGCATTTAATTTGCTCGGTGATGGATTGCGTGACGCACTTGATCCGAAATTACGTAAATAGAAAGAGGAGGTGGGATTATGGAGCCGATTTTAACAGTCAAAGACTTAAGCGTATCGTTCTCAACGCGCTCGGGTGAATTTGATGCCGTTAAAAATGTGAGTTTCGAAATTGGCAAAGGTGAAACGCTGGGGATCGTGGGTGAATCGGGTAGTGGTAAGAGTGTTACCGCCCAAACGATCATGAAATTGATCCCCTCCCCGCCTTCGAAGGTTAAGAGCGGAGATATTACGTTTCACGGGCAGGATCTGTTAAATAAAACAGATAAACAAATGGAATCCATTCGTGGTAAAGATATCGGTATGATCTTCCAGGATCCTATGACATCCCTGAATCCTACGATTAAAATTGGTAAACAGATTACGGAAGTATTGCGTAAACACCAAAATATGTCCAAGCAAGCGGCCAACAAAGCTGCACTAGAAATGCTTGAACTTGTAGGTATTAAAAATGCAGCCATTCGTATGAATCATTATCCGCACCAATTCTCTGGTGGTATGCGTCAGCGTGCGATGATTGCGATTGCGCTTGCTTGTCGTCCATCTTTGCTGATTGCGGATGAGCCGACTACAGCACTGGACGTTACAATACAAGCTCAAATCCTGGATGTCATGAAAGACATGCAGCAAAAGCTCGGAACTTCAATTATGCTGATCACACATGATCTTGGCGTTGTAGCCGGCATGTGTGACCGTGTGGTTGTCATGAAGGAAGGCGAAGTTGTCGAAACAGGAACAACAGCTGAGATCTTCAGCAACCCGCAGCATCCTTATACCATTAAATTGTTGAACGCTCTTCCGCGTCTGGACGAGCCGAAAAAGGAAAAGCCAACTCCGGTAGGTATTGTCAAAGGTAGTAATAAACCTTTGGTTCAAGTGAAAAACCTGAAACAATACTTCAACCTTGGTAAAGGTAATATCCTGAAAGCTGTAAATGACGTGAGCTTTGACATCTTTGAAGGAGAAACGCTTGGTGTTGTAGGTGAGTCAGGTTGTGGTAAATCCACAACTGGACGTACGATTTTACGTCTTTACGAGCCAACTGGCGGAAATGTTAACTTCAACGGTACGGATATTTACAAGTTGTCTCCGCGCAAGATGAAAGAAATGCGTAAAGACATGCAGATGATTTTCCAAGATCCATATGCCTCACTGAATCCGCGTTTTAACGTTATGGATATTATCGGGGAGTCTCTGGATATTCACGGTCTGGCAACAAGCTCTAAAGAGCGTAAGAGACGTGTAGAAGAGCTATTGGATCTCGTGGGCCTCAACCCAAGCCATGCTTTACGTTATCCGCATGAATTCTCCGGTGGGCAAAGACAGCGGATCGGGATCGCACGTGCACTTGCCGTTGACCCTAAATTTATCATTTGTGATGAGCCGCTTTCTGCGCTGGATGTATCCATTCAAGCCCAGGTCGTTAAATTGCTTGAAGAGCTGCAGCAGCGTCTTGGATTGACGTATCTCTTTATCGCCCATGACTTGTCCATGGTTAAACATATCAGTGATCGTGTTGCTGTTATGTACATGGGTAAAGTGGTGGAATTGGCAGAGAGTGAAGAATTGTACGCCAACCCGATTCATCCATACACCAAAACATTGCTTTCTGCTATCCCTGTTCCAGATCCGGAAGTAGAAGCGAACAAACGCCGCATTTTGTTGCCGGATGAGCAAGCTAGCCCGATTCAAAATGATTTAGGCGGTTCTAAAAACGATCCGTATAATTTGGAAAACGCTCAATTGATTGAGGTTTCCAAAGGTCACTGGGTTGCAGAACCTTACGTATAATAGTTTCGAAAACGAATATGCTATTATATACATCATAACCGCCGATTAAAATCGGCGGTTTTTTTTATATTATTTGTGACTTTACTTTGACGAAGAGCTATTGAATTCGGTACAATCAAGGAAGGCTCTTTAGAAGCAGAATAGGAGGCAGACCTCATGAAAGGGATTACCGAGGCGCTCCGCAGCGGATCACAGCTTGCAGAAGATTATATCTGTAAAGCAGATGCTGCGCGAAGCCTTTATGAATATGACATTCGCTGGGAAAACGGCCTCCACGCGCGTGCTGAATGGCTGAAACAATCGGAGCATACACGTGTTGACCGTCATGAACTGGCGGCGTATTTACGTTTATATAATAAGCGAGTAAATGATCATGACAAGGTTCATGCTTCCATTACTCGCCTTGTTGAAGAAAATGCATTAGTCGTTACCGGGGGACAACAAAGCGGCCTCTTTACGGGACCATTGTTCGTGATATATAAAGCAGCAAGTGTGGTTGCTGCTGCGCGTGAAGCAGAACAGCAGCTGAAACGTCCCGTTATTCCAGTATTCTGGATTGCAGGTGAAGACCATGACTGGGATGAGGTTAACCATACGTTTTTGCCGGATTCCCAAGGAGACATTCACAAAATCAAACTTCAAGGGCATTTTACGGGAAGAGATTCGGTAAGTCATGTGGAAGTGAAATGGGAACAGTGGAAGACGGCGCTGGAACAAGTAGAACTTTTATTACCTGATACAATCCACAAGCCCGGTTTAATGAAAATGATTACGGAAATTCATCATTCCAGCACGAATCTGAGTGATGCGTTTGCGCGAATGATATCGACCTTGTTTGCAGGCACCGGACTTGTACTGATGGATGCTGCCGATCCGGAATTACGGAAGTTGGAGAAGCCTGTATTTGAGCGTTTGATTCGGAAGAATGATTCGTTACGTGCAGCTTATTTGCAAGGAGCATCGCTTGTTGAACAAGCAGGTTATGCCATGCCTGCAGAAGTGGCGGAAGATGGGGCCAATCTTTTTTATATTCATGAGGGCACCCGTTTGCTATTGACGATGAAAGATAACCTGTATCAAGATCGCAAAGGGCTGGTATCCTTTACGGAGGAGCGCTTGTTACAAGAACTGGCGGATCATCCTGAGCGTTTTAGTAATAATGTACTCACCCGGCCACTGATGCAAGATTCATTGCTTCCCGTGGCAGCTGTAATTTTAGGTCATGGTGAAATCGCTTATTGGGGCCTTACATGCGAAGCGTTCCGTACATTTGGGCTGCAAATGCCGATATTATTGCCGCGCTTATCCTTTACGATTCTGGAGGAAGTACAGCATAAACATATGAAGCAATACGGACTTTCATTTCAGGATGTACAGCACCGCTTGGATGAAAAGAAAGCACAGTGGCTGGCTCAGCAGGAAACTTTCCAGGTCGATGAGCAGTTCACTCAGATTCGTGAGCAGTTCATAACACTCTATCGTCCATTGCTGGATCAGGTTGCAGAAGTGCATCCCGGCCTAAACCGGATCGGAGAAGCGAATCTGGCTAAAATGAATGAGCAAATTCAATATTTGGAGCGTCAGACGCGCAAGGCTATTGAAGATAAACATCAAGTGAGCATAGGGCATTGGAATGGTATTCAGAATGCTCTGTTCCCGATGGGCAAACCGCAGGAACGAGTACATAATGCACTCTTTTACCTGAATCGTTATGGAACCGACTGGATTGAGGAACTAATTAAAGCTTCTGCTACATTCCAAGGTCAACATAAGGTTATACCAATGTAAGCATCTAGGATAATATCGATCTTTATAATAGAAGAAACATATTTAAGGAGGAGTTCGTTTGACCACATCTGCATTGCAAAACAGTATCGTCAAAGATATGGGGCTTGCTTCAGAGGGCCATTTGAAAATTGATTGGGTCGAGGCGCATATGCCGGTGCTAAACAGGATTCGGCGTCAGTTTGAGCAAGATCTGCCTTTCAAAGGTCTGAAGGTTTCGATCTGTCTTCACCTGGAAGCCAAGACAGCGTATCTGGCAAAAGTCATTCAAGCTGGTGGAGCTGATGTGACGATTACGCACAGTAATCCGTTATCCACTCAAGATGATGTTTGCGCCGCTTTGGTAGAAGACGGTGTTACGGTTTATGCAAAATATAATCCGGAGCCAGCTGAATTCAAGGCGTTGCAACTTCGTGCTCTTGAAGTGAAGCCTGATCTGATCATTGATGATGGCGGAGATTTTGCAACGATTATTGCTTCTGAACGTCCTGAACTTGCGGCGACCATTCGCGGAGGTGCAGAAGAAACGACAACGGGTATTATCCGCTTGAAAGCTTTGGCGAAAGAAGGACGATTGAAATTCCCGATGGTTGCGGTAAATGATGCTTATTGCAAATATCTGTTTGATAATCGTTACGGTACGGGGCAATCTGCTTTTGATGGTATCATTCGTACAACGAACTTGGTGGTTGCCGGGAAAAATGTCGTTGTTGCCGGGTATGGCTGGTGTGGTAAAGGTGTGGCTATGCGCGCAAAAGGGTTGGGTGCAAATGTCATTGTCACTGAAATCGACCCGATTAAAGCAGTGGAAGCACATATGGATGGTTTCCGAGTGATGACGATGCTTGAAGCGGCGAAGATTGGTGACTTCTTTATCGCAGTGACAGGCAACAAGGATGTTATTACAGGAGAACATTATGATGTCATGAAAGACGGAGCTATTTTAAGTAATGCAGGTCACTTTGACGTTGAGGTTAACAAACCTGAGCTTGCGAAACGTTCAGAATCTATTCGGACCGTGCGTCGCAATATTGAGGAGTATCGCTTCAAAGATGGTCGTAAAATGTATCTTCTCGCAGAAGGACGCTTGGTAAATCTGGGAGCTGCTGACGGACATCCGGCCGAAATTATGGATACCACATTTGCTCTTCAAGCTCTAGGACTGCGTTATGTTAGTGAAAACTACGAAAGCCTTGGCAAAAACGTAGTTAATGTTCCTTACGAAATTGATCAACAGGTGGCAAGTTACAAGCTGGAAAGTCTGAATATTGCCATTGATTCCTTATCAACTGAGCAAGAAAAGTATCTGGATAGTTGGAAATTTTAAAGGTTCATCCAATAATTACAAGCGGATAAACTGCTTCAATAGATGTAAAATGGTGTATTGATGATATGGCTCATGTACGGGTGCACATACGATTGCCCGTAACCGGGAAACGTCTCTGATCCTGAATGACAGGATCAGAGACGTTTTTTTTGGGTGGAATCAAATAAAAATGCAGGTATGTCAAGAAGGGTTTTGATTTTTTTAACCGAATCTATTATGCTTAGGTGGTGGAAAGTGGGGCAAAGTGGGGCAAATAGGTGAGGAGTGAGTGGAACAATGTTTATGGGCGAGTTTCAACATAGCATTGATGACAAAGGTCGGGTTATTATTCCGGCCAAATTCCGCGAATCTCTTGGAGCCTCTTTCGTTGTCACACGAGGTTTGGATCAATGTCTTTTCGTGTACCCCATGGAGGAGTGGGGGGTCATGGAACAGAAGCTCAAAGCACTGCCACTGATGAAATCCGATGCACGTGCATTTACCCGTTTTTTTTTCTCGGGTGCAACTGAATGTGAACTGGACAAACAGGGCAGGGTAAATCTGCCGGGCAACTTGAGAGAGTATGCCAAATTGGACAAGGATTGTGTTGTTCTTGGCGTGTCGAACCGGGTGGAGATTTGGAGCAAAGGCATATGGGAAAGTTATTTCAATCAATCCGAAGAAGCATTCAACGACATTGCCGAAAAGCTGGTTGATTTTAATTTTGAATTATAAAGTAAGGAGGGGTGCAGGTTGTTTCACCACATCACCGTACTCAAAGAAGAGGCAACTGAGGGACTAAACATCAAGCAGGACGGTATTTACGTGGACTGCACTTTAGGCGGCGCGGGACACAGCTCCGTGATTGCATCCAAGTTAGGCCCAGGGGGACGTCTGATCGCACTTGATCAGGATGATTGGGCTTTGGACAATGCACGCGAGAAACTCGCTGCTTATGAAAACCAGGTAACATTGGTGAAAACCAATTTTAGAGATTTGGAACAGATTCTCAAGGATCTTGACCTTCCTATGAAGGATGGTATACCACAGGTCGACGGGATTCTGTATGATCTGGGTGTGTCATCACCACAGTTTGACGAAGGGGAACGCGGGTTCAGTTATAATCACGATGCACCGCTGGATATGCGTATGGATCAGGATGCACTTCTGACGGCGAAAGAGATTGTGAATGAATGGCCTGAAGAAGAGATTGCCCGGATACTTTATCGCTATGGTGAAGAGAAGTTTTCCAGACGGATCGCTCGTGTCATTGTGAACAGACGTAGTGAGTCAGAGATCGAAACGACAGGGGAACTTGTGGAATTGATTAAGGAAGGCATTCCGGCAGCAGCCCGCCGCACAGGTGGACATCCTGCGAAGAGAAGTTTTCAGGCGCTGCGTATTGCTGTGAATGATGAACTGGGCGCTTTTGAAGAAGGCCTGCACCAAGCTGTTCGTTGTCTTGCGCCAGGGGGGCGTGTATCTGTTATTACTTTCCACTCTCTTGAGGACCGGATATGTAAACAGATCTTCAGCAGCTATCTCGAAAAATGTACATGTCCACCTGACTTTCCGTTATGTGTATGTGGTGGTAAAGGGACCTTGCGTCTCGTAAACCGAAAACCGCTTATGCCAACAGAAGCGGAACTGACCGAGAACTCTCGTGCGCGATCAGCGAAGCTGCGCGTAGCGGAGAAATTGTAGAACAAAGTGGAGGAGGAGCCTTCGAATGGCATATACACGTGGCAACCTAGCGGTCAAACAAAAAGCCCAAGAGCGTGTGACGCAGCAAAGGTACAAGGAAACAACCAAAGTCGTGACACGTCGCACTGGCCTGTCGGCTCGAGAAAAATTTTTATATCTGATCACGCTTGTTGCCGTCATTATTGTGGGTGGTGCCTTGATGTCTCGTTACGCTCATATTTATGAACTGAATAAACAGGCTCAGTCAACCATCGTAAAAATTAAAGATACCGAGAAGACCATTGCCGATTTGCAGGTGGAAAAAGAAAAGCTAAACAATCAGGTTATCGAGAATGCAAAAAATCTGGGTTACGTTGAAGCTTCCGATAAGGATGTCATTTTTGTACCACGCTCAACAACGAATACATCTACAGGTACTGAATCATCCTCGAATGCGTCCAGTAGCAAGTAAAGAGGTGATTCGATGGTAAAAAGAATAAAAATGCGCACGTTGTTAATAGGGGGATTCATTACCCTCTTTTTTCTTGTACTCGTAACCCGCATATTTTTCATTCAGGTGGTCAATGGTGGCAAATGGCAGGAACGTGCGGCTGGACTAATCGAAAGGGAACAGACGATTAAAGCCGCTCGGGGAACGATTACGGATCGAAATGGAAATGTGCTAGCTACGGATTCGCCGGCGTACACCGTCTCAGTTAACCCGCTTCTGATTAATCAACTAGGCATTCAGGACGAGGTGACCAAGAAGCTGTCTGCTCTGCTCAAGAAAAATGAGGGTGAGATGCGTGCTTTGGTCACAGCCAAGAATAAAGACGGGGAATTTTTTCAACAACGTGAAGTACGTAGTGAAGGATACAAAATTAGTCCCGAGCTTGCGGAAAAAGTCAAAGAATTGCGTAAAGAGCTGCAGGATCAATATAAGGCTGGCAACGCCATTGTCATGACGCAGGAATCGAAGAGGTTTTATCCGGAGGAAACATTGGCTTCGCACGTGCTCGGTTATATGAGTCGCGATGGCAAAGCTGTCAATGGGCTCGAAGTCTCGTATGATGATATGTTGACAGGTACAGATGGTTTCCTGAATTACCAAAAAGATGCCAAAGGTATCAAACTCCCGAATTCACAGGATAACTATTTACCGCCGAAAAACGGTAAAAACCTGAAACTGACGATTGATGATACTATCCAGTTTTATATTGAGAGTGCAATGAAAGAAACGGTTGCGAAATATAATCCGTTGAGTATGACCGTCATTGCAGCCGACCCAAACACGATGGAGATTCTGGGGATGGCCAACTGGCCAACGTTTAATCCGAATACGTATGCGAGCACGCCGGATCAGAAGAACTTTATCAACCATGCAACGCAATCGATCTATGAACCAGGTTCAACGTTCAAAATAGTGACGCTTGCGGGGGCCGTGGAAGAGAAACTGTTTGATCCGAATGCGACGTTTGAATCGAAGCGTATCTACATTGGTGGTTTTCCGATTAGTGATAACGGGCATACGTACGGACGCATCTCTTATCTCGAAGGAGTAAAGCGGTCAAGTAACATTGCTTTTGTTAACCTGGGATACAACATGCTCGGAGGAGAACGCCTGCGTCACTACATCGACCAGTTTGGTTTTGGTAAAAAGACAGGCATTGATCTGCCAAGTGAAGCTGCTTCTCCAATTAAACCTCTGATTTATAAATCAGAGATTGCTACCGCAGCATATGGGCATGGTCTCGTGCAGGTAACGCCAATGCAGCAGCTTTCTGCGATTTCAGCTATTGCCAACGGTGGTAAACTGCTTCAGCCTCATCTGGTGAAAGAAATTATCAATCCGAATGATGGTTCGACGGAAGTGATCAAACCGAAAGTGATTCGTCAGGTGATTTCGAAAGAATCAGCCAAGCTTGTTGGCGGGTATCTGGAGCAGGTCGTAGCAGATCAGACGATCGGTACAGGGCGTAATGCCTATATCGAAGGATACCGCGTTGCAGGTAAAACGGGAACAGCGAGAAAAGTTATCAACGGTCAATACAGTAAAAGCAAAGATGTGGTTTCATTTATTGGGTTTGCACCGGTCAACAATCCGAAAATTGCTATGCTGATTGTGATTGACCAGCCGGATGGGACGAACATTGGTGGAGGAACTGCAGCAGCTCCTGTGTTCAAAAAGGTTGTAAGTCAAACCCTGCAATATATGGGCGTTCCGAAAGACACAGCCAAAACAACAGACAAAAAATCAAAAGGAACATCTGTTGTTCAGGCTAAGGCTCCAGATCTGGGTGGTAAAACCGCTAAACAGGCTCGAAGTCAGCTTCTCAGTTCGGGTATTGCTTATGTGACACTTGGTCAAGGCGAAAATGTGATTCGGCAGTATCCACAGGCAGGTGCTTCTATGAATCCAGGGCAGCGAATCTATTTGCTCACAGAAGAAAGTAGTAAAATGAAGGTGCCAGATCTGACGGGTGAATCCCTTCGTGATGCCTTAGAGGTTCTTTCACTTATGAAGGTAGGCGTGACAGTCAAGGGTGAGGGATATGTCGTAAAGCAGAAGGAACAGATAGCGGGCGAGCAGCGAACGGTGCAACTGACATTACAGACGGCGAAAGCCGCAGTTACTGGTATCGCCGATGAAGCACCCGACTCATCCAATCCAGAAGCTACGAAGCAAGACAAAGATGCGACAACGGGTGAACAGGGTAAAGAAGAAGGCAAAGCTCCGTCAGGAAGCACGTCCAATCAAAGCCCATCTCAGACACAGAAGAGTGAAAGCGAGACATCTGATAAACCTGCGACTGGAGGGGCTTCCCTGCCATAAGCTTCATAGACAGCTTGTTCTAACCCCCGGTTGTCCTGAATATTCATGAATGAGACAGTTCATGATTTTGGGACGAGTGGGGGGATCTTTTCGTGAAGGGATCAAGTGTGAATCTGCGCCGCAGATTGTTATGGAGTTTATTAATTCTGGTGATGTTATTTTCGGCCTTGGTTATCAGGCTTGCTTATGTACAGTTGGGGAAAGGCCCGGAGTTATCGGCAAAAGCGGAAGAATCCTGGCGCCGCAACATTCCATACTCGGCTAAAAGGGGAGAGATTCTGGATCGAAACGGAACATCTCTGGCCTATAATGTGACAACCCCAACGATTATGGCTATCCCAGCTCAAGTCAAAGAAGCGGAGTCAACGGCCAAGTCGCTTGCACCGCTGTTAGGCATGACGGAAGAAAAAGTGCTGGCAACCATCAAGAAACGAGAATTGATCGTACGACTACAACCCGGTGGCCGCAAAATTACGATGGAGAAAGCACAGCGCATCCGTGATTTGAAGCTTCCGGGTATCGTTGTTGCTGAGGACAACAAACGTTTCTATCCATATGATGATCTGGCTGCTCATATTCTTGGTTTTACAGGGATTGATAATCAAGGACTGACTGGTGTAGAGAAAAGATATGATGACAAGCTGAATGGTTTGAATGGCAGCGTATCCTACTTGTCCGATGCGGCCGGAAGGCTCATGCCGGGCTCATCCGAGAAGTATGTGGAACCGAAGGACGGGCTTAACCTCAAGCTGACCATTGATAAATCTGTTCAGTCCATTATGGAACGGGAATTGGATCAGGCTATGGTTAAGTTTCAAGCTAATTCTGCTCTGGCGATTGCAATGAATCCCAAAACCGGTGAAATATTGGGTATGTCTAGCAGACCGGGCTACGAGCCGGCGGATTACCAGCAGTACCCGGCTGAGATTTATAACCGGAATTTGCCAATCTGGATGACTTATGAACCGGGTTCGACTTTTAAGATCATTACGCTGGCTGCTGCGCTGGAAGAAAAAAAGGTGAATCTGAAGCAGGATCAATTTTTTGATCCCGGATTTGTTGAAGTTGGCGGTGCACGTCTGCGTTGCTGGAAGAAGGGTGGTCATGGAAGCCAGACCTTCCTCCAAGTTGTGGAGAACTCCTGCAACCCGGGATTTGTTGCATTGGGACAGAAGCTTGGCAAAGAATCATTGTTCTCCTACATTAAAAATTTCGGTTTTGGCAAAAAAACTGGAATTGATCTCAGCGGAGAAGCTAGCGGTATTCTTTTCAAATTATCGAATGTTGGTCCTGTTGAACTTGCAACGACCGCTTTTGGCCAAGGTGTATCCGTAACCCCTATTCAGCAAGTTGCAGCGGTATCGGCTGCCATTAATGGAGGTAAACTCTTCAAACCTTATGTTACGAAAGCATGGGTGCATCCAGAAACCGGAGAGGTACTGGAAGAAGTGAAACCTGAACTGGTTCGCCAAGTGATTTCGGAGGAAACGTCAAAGCAAGTGCGTGAAGCACTCGAAAGCGTCGTGGCCAAAGGTACAGGGCGTCCAGCGTTTATCGATGGATACCGGGTTGGAGGTAAAACGGGTACAGCCCAGAAGGTCATCAATGGACGTTACTCCTCAAGCGAGCATATTGTATCTTTTATCGGATTTGCTCCGGCCGATGATCCACAGATCGTAGTGTATACGGCTGTTGACAATCCCAAAGGCATTCAGTTTGGGGGAGTGGTTGCCGCGCCAATCGTGCAAAACATTCTGGAAGACTCGCTGCATTATATGAATGTGCCCGTACGTAAAGATCAGCTCGCTAAAGAGTACAAATATGGTGAAACCAAAATTGTGACGGTTCCTGATCTTACGGGGGCTACGTTGGAAGATTTGTATGAGGATCTAAACATGAATTTTATGTTGGCGAAATCCGGCAGTGGTAAATACGTTATTAATCAGGCGCCTAAACCGGGAGCCAGGGTCGAGCAGGGCTCAACGATACGTATCTATATGGGGAATGTCCTGAAGGATGAGCATGATCATACAAAGCAAGAATGAAGGCTTCAAAGAGGGTTCTAGTAAGGATGAAGCGGAGTTTCAGACTCTCACCGCAACAAATTCCATAGGATCGCGTTTCATTATTTGGTGATATGGTCGATATTATTATTACAGGAATCTGTGGATACAGAAGTATATTTGGAAAAGTGAGGTTATTCATGTGCTTTTAAAACAGTTTGAATCCAAGTTGATTACCGCCCGTCTCGTGGGCGACCCCCATACAGAATGTCACAACCTTCAGACAGATTCCCGGCAGGTTAAACCGGGTGATCTGTTTATCTGTCTTCCGGGGCATACGGTGGATGGACATGATTATGCTGATAAAGCAGTGCAGGCCGGTGCAGCGGCTCTCGTTGTCGAGCGGCAGCTTGACTTGCCTGTGCCACAGTTAATTGTTAAAGACAGTCGCTTTGCGATGGCTGTTCTGTCTGACTTCTTTTTCGACTCGCCAAGCCGCAAAATGAAAATGATCGGTGTAACGGGCACCAACGGCAAAACAACAACGACGTATCTGATTGAAAAAATTATGAGTGATTACGGTCAGAAAACCGGGCTCATCGGCACCATTCAGATGCGTTATGATGGACGCACTTACCCGATGTCGGGAACAACACCTGAAGCACTTGATCTGCAACGCAGTTTGCATGATATGGTTCAGTCGGGTACGAACTGCTGTGTGATGGAGGTTTCGTCGCATGCATTGGAACAAGGCCGTGTGAAAGGCACAGATTTTCGTACCGCAGTATTCACAAACCTGACCCAGGACCATCTGGATTACCATCATTCGATGGAAGAGTATCGCGGGGCTAAAGGACTGTTCTTTGCGCGGCTAGGTAATGGGTACGCAGAAGATGATTCTCAGCGTAAGTATGCAGTTATCAATGCGGACGATTCGGCTGCCGCATATTTCACTTCCGTAACGGCTGCTGAGGTCATTACATATGGCATGGAAGAAAATGCGGATGTGCATGCATCTGCAATCTCAATTACGGCTCAAGGAACCTCCTTCCATGTAGATACCTTTGCGGGTAGTACAGACATCGAGTTGCGGATGGTGGGCAAGTTCAACGTATACAATGCGATGGCTGCGATCTCGGCAACGTTGGTGGAGGGCGTTCCACTGGAAGAAATCAAGCGTAGTCTGGAAACTGTACCGGGGGTGGACGGCAGAGTTGAAGCTGTCAATGAAGGTCAGGCATTCGCGGTTATCGTGGATTATGCTCATACACCGGATGGACTGGAGAATGTGCTTCGCACAGTCAAAGAGTTTGCTGAAGGTCGTGTCATCTGTGTATTTGGCTGCGGCGGTGACAGGGATCGGACGAAACGACCGTTGATGGGGAAAATTGCTGCGAAGTACAGTGACTTTGTATTAGTGACTTCCGACAACCCGCGGACTGAAGGTCCTGATCTGATTTTAAAGGATATAGAGCAAGGTTTGCTGGAAGAGTCCGTTTCATCTGAACGGTACACGATGATTGTGGATCGCCGCCAGGCAATTCATGAAGCTATTGAAATGGCAAGCCCAGCCGATGTAGTATTGATTGCGGGCAAGGGTCATGAGACTTATCAAATTATCGGAACAACCAAGACGGATTTCGATGACCGGATCATAGCCAAAGAAGCGATAAGGGGCAAATCCAATTGATAAAACGAACATTGGCGCAAATCGCCGACATGTGCGGTGGCACACTAAGTGACGCTGTGGTTAATAGCGAAGTTATAACCGAAGGGGTATTTACGGATTCACGTAAACCCGTGGCAGGAAGTTTGTTTATCCCCTTGGTGGGTGAACGTTTTGATGGACATGAGTTCGTGCAAGCTTGTCTGGAGCAAGGTGCTGCGGGTGCAATGTGGCAAAAGGATCATGGCGTTCCACCACAGGGAACGGTTATTTTGGTGGACGATACACTTGTTGCATTACAGACGCTTGCATCGGCGTATCTTGCTGAGAACAAGGCATCTGTCGTTGGCATTACAGGCAGTAACGGTAAAACAACGACAAAGGATATTGTGGATGCTCTTCTCTCGACCACATTTAAAGTGCATAAAACGCAAGGCAATTTCAACAATCATATCGGTCTGCCATTAACAGTATTGAGCATGGCTCCGGATACGGAAATCATTATTTTGGAGATGGGCATGAGCGGTCGTGGCGAAATCCGTGATCTCTCTGTCATTGCTCAGCCGGATGCAGCAATCATCACTAACATTGGCGAATCACATTTGCTTCAGCTTGGCTCAAGACTAGAGATTGCAAGAGCGAAGGCTGAAATTGCGGCTGGAATGAAACCTGGCGGAGTACTCATCTACAACGGAGACGAGCCTTTAATCGCTCAGGTGCTTGAAGAATCTGCAACTAAACAACCTGAGGGCATGCAACGCTTTACCTTTGGGCTACAAGCCGAGAATGATGATTTTCCAACAGGGCTCATGAATGCGCAGAACGGGATGGTGTTTACAACCAAGCAGTCTGGAGACAAAGCATATACACTCCCGCTGCTGGGCACGCACAATGTAATTAACTGTCTGGCAGCCATGGCTGTAGCACGTCATTTTGGAGTTACTCCAGAAAACATGGCGGCAGGTTTGTCACAGTTGAAATTGACAGGCATGCGTATTGAAGTTACACAGGCAGTTAGCGGACTCACGCTCCTGAATGATGCATATAATGCAAGCCCGACTTCCATGAGGGCTGCAATCGATGTGTTAGAAGGGTTAAAAGGATATCGGATGAAAGTGGCTGTACTGGGAGATATGCTGGAGTTAGGCCCTGAAGAGCAACAGCTTCATCATGGCATCGGGACGTATATTACTCCTGCCAAGTTGGATAGAGTGCTGGTATACGGATCGTTATCTTTGCAGATTGCCGAAGGCGCCAAAAAGCATATGGAAGCTGAAGCTGTGCATGCTTTTGAGAGCAAAGAAGAGTTGACCCGTTATTTACTGGATAACCTTCATCCAAAGGACGTTGTCCTGTTTAAAGCCTCACGAGGCATGAAACTGGAGGATGTGGCTCAAGCACTGCAAACAGCATCATTACACAATCGAGTAGACTAGAGGGGTGAACCCATGGATTTTCAGGTATTACTGTTAACAATCGGCGTTTCATTTATTTTGGCGGTGATTGCCGCACCGCTGCTGATCCCGCTTTTGCGGAGAATGAAATTTGGGCAGCAGGTCAGGGAAGACGGACCTCAGAGCCATTTGAAAAAAAGCGGAACACCAACGATGGGCGGCGTTGTTATTTTACTTGCGTTCACGCTGGCTTTTCTTAAATTCTCAGCGGTCAAGAACACAGACTTCTATGTGCTGCTTGTCGCTACACTGGGATTTGGTCTTATCGGTTTTTTGGATGACTATATCAAAATAGTATTCAAGCGCTCGCTTGGACTGACAGCTAAACAAAAAATGCTGGGGCAACTTCTTTTCAGTGGCCTGATGTGTTATTTGCTTATTCAAAACGGACATAGCACTGCGATTTCCATTCCAGGAACTTCAGTTTCATTTGACTGGACGGGATGGTTCTATTATCCATTTGTTGTGTTTATGATGCTTGCTATTACGAATGCGGTTAATTTTACGGATGGTCTCGATGGGCTTCTTTCCGGTGTTAGTGCAATTGCTTTTGGCGCATTTGCAATTGTGGCAATGCAGGCAACGTCGATGCCAGCGGCTGTGTGTGCAGCTGCCATGATTGGAGCAGTCCTTGGATTTCTGGTCTACAATGCACATCCGGCGAAAGTTTTTATGGGTGATACGGGTTCACTCGGCATCGGTGGAGCCATCGGCGCAATTGCAATCGTTACGAAGACAGAGCTTCTTTTCCTTGTCATCGGTGGTATTTTTGTCATTGAAGTCCTGTCCGTTGTGATTCAAGTTGTATCTTTCAAAACCCGCGGTAAACGTGTGTTCAAAATGAGCCCGATCCATCATCACTTTGAGCTTAGTGGCTGGTCTGAATGGCGGGTTGTTATTACCTTTTGGGCGGTAGGTGCCATTTTGGCCGCTCTTGGACTTTATCTCAACAAGGGGCTGTAAATTATGAACCATCCAGAAACATATCGCGGACAACAAGTCGTTGTGCTTGGTCTTGCCAAGAGCGGGGTACAAGTTGCCAAGGTACTGCATCGTGCCGGGGCTGACGTTACTGTAAATGATAAAAAAGACAGGGAACAGTGTCCCGAAGCTTCCGAGTTGGAGGCTTTGGGAATTTCTGTTGTATGCGGAGGCCATCCTGATAATCTGATTCATAGTGATGTGAAGCTGGTTGTTAAAAACCCAGGTATTCCATATCATGCGGCTCCTGTGCAGCATGCCCTTGAACTAGGCATCGAAGTGGTGACCGAGGTAGAGGTGGCCTATCACCTCTGCGGGGCACCTATCATCGGCATTACCGGTTCTAACGGTAAAACGACGACGACAACATGGGTAGGTAACATGCTGAAGCAAGCAGGTTTGAATCCTATTGTTGCCGGTAATATTGGAACACCTCTCTGCGAAGCGGCAGTGCAGGCTGCAGCTAATAACTGGATGGTTGTTGAGCTAAGCAGCTTCCAACTGAAAGGCACAGTGGAGTTTCGTCCACGTATTGCAGCGTTGCTTAATGTGGCAGAGACGCATCTGGATTATCACGGGGGCATGGAAGATTATGTGGCTTCCAAAGCAAAACTGTTTGCCAACCAGGAGTCGGATGACGTCGCTATCCTCAATTGGGATGATGCAGTATGCCGTGAACTGGTTCCGTATATCAAGTCCAGACTAATTCCGTTCTCGTTGACGGAAAAACTTGAAACAGGCGTGTATGCAGATCCGCCTTATGTCGATGGAGAAGAAGATGACGTGAAACGTCAAGTGATCTATGCGGACGGCACTGGCAATCAGCAGATGATTATTGATGTGGAGGACATTGGGATACCGGGACGCTTCAATGTGGGCAACGCGCTGGCTGCAGTAGCTATTGCGATTGCAGCTGGTGCTGACCCGTCCATGCTGGCTGCTCCGCTATCTGACTTCAAAGGAGTTGAACACCGTCTGGAGTATGTGCTTGAGCACAATGGATCGGTGTATTATAACAATTCCAAAGCCACCAATTCCAAAGCGACGGTAATGGCGCTGAATTCCTTCAAGGAACCTGTTGTACTGATTGCTGGGGGACTGGACCGTGGTTCAGATATGATGGAACTGTTGCCCGTATTCGAGGAGCGTGTCAAAGCACTGGTAGTGCTTGGCGAAAACCGTGCCAAAATTGCTAAAGTCGCTGAGCTTGCGGGATTAAAGCAAATCAAGGTCGTCGATAATGAGGAGAACGCTGCCCGTACGTTGACGGTTGCCGTTCAGGAAGCAGCAAAGCTGGCTGAGTCGGGGGATGTTGTTTTGTTATCCCCTGCATGTGCAAGCTGGGACATGTTTGCATCCTACGAAGAACGGGGACGCATTTTTAAAGAGGCGGCGCATAACTTGTAAGTAGGGGGGTGGAAAAGCCCCTACTTCCATGCAAGGGGTGGCCTCCTGATGAAACAGACGCGACCGGCGCCGGATATTTGGCTCCTGATTTGTATTTTGGCTCTGCTTGCCATCGGCATCATTATGGTATACAGCGCAGGCTCGGTGCTTGCCTTCCGCAACTATGGCGATTCATTTTATTTTGTGAAAAGACAAGTTTTATTCGCCGTGCTTGGGCTTGTAGCGATGTTTGTAACGGCTAACGTGGATTACAGGGTATGGAGAAAGTATGCCAAACCGATATTAATCGTTTGTTTTATTATGTTGATTGCGGTATTAATTCCAGGAATCGGTGTCGTTCGCGGCGGTGCACGCAGCTGGCTGGGGATTGGCTCTTTCGGTATTCAGCCTTCGGAGTTCATGAAGCTGGGTATGATCTTGTTTTTGGCTCATTGGCTGAGCAAAGATCCTGGTAAGATCAAAATCTTTACAACCGGACTATTGCCTCCGCTTGGGTTGATCGGGCTGGCTTTTGGCATTATCATGTTGCAGCCCGATTTGGGTACAGGCACCGTGATGATGGGGGCGTCCATGCTCATTATTTTCACAACCGGTGCACGCATGAAACATCTGGCTTTGCTTGCGCTTGGGGGAATTGCAGGGTTTGCGGCACTGATTGCAGCGGCACCTTATCGCTTGCAGCGAATTACAGCGTTTATGGATCCTTGGTCTGACCCACTTGGAGCCGGTTATCAGATCATTCAGTCACTCTATGCGATTGGTCCGGGTGGACTGGCTGGTCTGGGGCTGGGGATGAGCAGGCAAAAGTACAGTTATGTGCCTGAACCGCAGACGGACTTTATTTTTAGTATTTTGGCGGAAGAACTTGGTTTTATTGGTGGAATGATTGTTTTATTATTGTTTCTGGTGCTGGTGTGGAGAGGAATGCGTATAGCGATGACCGTTCCAGATGCCTTTGGTAGTCTGCTGGGTGTGGGCATCATTGGCATGGTTGCTGTACAAGTCATTATTAATATCGGTGTAGTTATTGGGCTGATGCCTGTCACGGGTATTACGCTGCCGCTGATCAGTTATGGCGGATCGTCATTGACTCTCATGCTTACAGCACTGGGCATATTAGTGAATTTATCCCGTTATGCGAGGTGACTTATACGATGCGAGTCGTTCTTAGCGGCGGCGGTACAGGAGGACATATCTATCCGGCCGTTGCCATAGCAAGGCAGTGCGAGGCGGTGAATCCCGACTCGACGTTTTTATACATTGGTGGAACCCGCGGACTTGAAAGTAAACTGGTTCCTCAGGAAGACATCCCTTTTAAATCGATTGATATTACTGGTTTTCGACGTAAGTTGTCCTTTGAAAATGTGAAGACCATCATGCGTTTTGTTCAGGGCGTACGCAAGTCCAAAAAAATGCTGAAGGAATTCAAGCCTGATGTTGTCATCGGTACAGGCGGTTATGTCTGCGGGCCTGTTGTGTATGCAGCGGCGAAGCTGGGAATCCCGAGTGTGATTCATGAACAGAATGCAATTCCAGGTCTGACGAACAAGTTCTTAATGCGTTATGTAGACACGGTGGCTGTTAGCTTCGAAGGTTCTGAAAAATCATTCTCCGGTGCCAAAAAGGTAATCTACACCGGTAATCCGCGAGCAACAACAGTAGCTCAAGCCAGCCGGAATCGTGGGTTTGCGACATTAGGTGTTCCGATGGACAGCCGTGTTGTGCTTGTCGTTGGCGGTAGTCGTGGAGCCAAAGCGATCAATCAGGCGATGATCGAGATGGCAGCGTTGCTGGAACAACTGGATGATGTACATGTGGTTTACGTTACAGGTGAAACCTATTTTGATGAAACCCGTGAAGCGATTCGTAGCTCTTTGGGAACGATGCCTAATCATCTGCATGTACTTCCTTATGTTCATAACATGCCTGAAGTGCTCGCTTGCACCTCTCTGATTGTCAATCGTGCTGGAGCATCATTCCTGGCGGAAATTACATCGCTGGGCATTCCATCGATTCTGATTCCGTCACCAAACGTAACCAACAATCATCAGGAGGCTAATGCGCGTACGCTTGAAAAAGGAGGAGCTTCGCTCACGATGCTGGAGAGAGATCTTACAGGCAAGGGCCTGTATGAAGCGATCGCAGGTATCATGAATGATGAATCAGGGCGTAAGCAGATGGCAGAGGCTTCTCGAAAATTAGGGAAACCGGACGCGGCAGAAGTGCTTGTAAATGAAATCAAGCGTCTTGTTGCAGGGCGTTAATGTGTGTTAGTGGGCGATTGTCACACACTAGACGGGACTGACATAAGATACCTTATAAATCGTGACAATCGTTCCATGATGCCGCAGTACAGCATTCATACCGGAGAAGGTGCACCTTTTGTAAGACTATAGGTCTATCCAGCGGCATCTCCCATATGGATTGGTGAAATTAAGAAATGGATTGCAGGTATTCATGGATCGGATGTGTCACGGATATTTCATTCGCTGAATTTGTACTGGAAACAATGGATTTGCATTTCATTGTTCTCACAGGCCAAGCGACAGCAGAGGACGTCTTCACCCATTTACAGTCTAATCGTAGCACTATATCATCTCATGGCGGTATTCATCTGGTACCGTATGTCTTCGAAGTGGGTGAGCGTAAACCCCGGAGGTGATACATTGGACAAATTGGTGATTGAAGGCGGGAGACCCCTATCAGGATCCATACGCATCCATGGAGCAAAAAATGCTGCTTTACCGATTATGGCCGCAAGTTTGCTCGCAGACGGAGAAATTACGCTGCACAACGTTCCACACTTGCTGGACATCGAAGTAATGCTGTATATCCTGGAACGGCTTGGATGCACATGTCGGCATAATCAGGGAACAGTGACGATCAATACGTCGCTGATCCGGTCACATGATGTGCCAGAAGATCTGATGAAGCAAATGCGCTCTTCCATTTTTCTAATGGGGCCGTTGCTTGCTAGGTTTGGGAGAGTATCCGTCTATCAGCCAGGCGGCTGTGCGATCGGAGAGCGCAAAATTGATCTTCACCTCCGGGGTCTGGAAGCACTCGGAGCACAGATTGAAGAGCAAGATCAGCAAATCATCTGTTACGGCTCCAATCTGATCGGTACAGATATTCATCTGGATTTTCCTAGTGTAGGAGCCACGGAGAACATCATGATGGCCGCTGTGCTTGCCGAGGGCACAACGACAATTTTCAATGCAGCAAGGGAGCCTGAGATTCAGGATCTGCAGCATTTTCTGAATGCGATGGGTGCACGAATCATGGGTGCAGGCACCGATACGATTACGATAAGCGGTGTTGACAAACTGCAGCCATGCACCTATGAGATCATACCCGATCGTATTGTTGCCGGTACCGTCATGATTGCTGCTGCTGCAACGCGAGGCAATGTTACGCTTACACATTGCAATCCAGCACACCTTACTTCGCTTATACATGTGTTGAAGCGCACTGGTGTTCAAATCGCAGTCTGCAATGATATAATGACTGTGAGTTGTATGACACGTCCAAAATCAGTGGATCGTATCGTGACTTCTCCGTATCCTTCGTTCCCAACCGATCTTCAATCACAGATCATGGTGCTGCTCAGTCTGGCAGATGGATTCAGTGTAATGAAAGAGACTGTATTCGAGGGCCGGTTTAAACATGTAGATGAGCTGAACGTGATGGGAGCTGATATTTCTGTGGATCTAAACGCTGCGTTTATCCGCGGAGTGCCGAGGTTATATGGTGCTACTGTGGAGGCAACGGATCTTCGTGCAGGTGCAGCATTGGTTATTGCAGGTCTGGCGGCTCAAGGTAAAACCGTTGTAGAGCAAGTGCACCATATTGATAGGGGATATGATCGAATCGAAAAGTTATTCCAGAGTCTTGGTGCCTCGGTGGAGAGACAGTCAACTGTTTCGAAACAGTTGGATTTTGCCAATTAACGTCCTTGGCGTCCCCTTCTTTGATGAGGAGGGGGCCTGAGGCTTTGTGGAGCGTTATTATGCCTAAAAGTCAAATTCCGGTTCTCAAGGAGAATCGCCCTAAAAAAAACACAAGCCGTAAAATTGTAATCATCCTGTTATTACTATTTATTGTATTGCTGGCTGTATTATTCTTCCGTTCTTCAGTAAGCCGTATATCGGCCATCGAAATTACGGGTAATGTATACACGGCCACTTCGGTGTTGCTGGAAAAGAGCGGCCTGAAGGAAGGAGACCAGTTTTTTGGAACAAGTGCTTCCGAAATCATTGAACGTCTCAAAACGATTAAAGCTGTCTCAACGGTTACTGTGGACAAGCAATTCCCGGGTACAATTCATATCAAGGTTCAGGAATTTCCCACAGTCGCTTATGAGCTTGATTCAAGTGGAGCACTTAAAGCTATATTGTCCAGCGGGACCAGCCTGAATGTTCCGCCTACGATTGGTGTGGCGGTAGAGAAACCGATTCTTACACAATGGAAGCCAGATGATCCACTCAAAGCAAAACTGAGTGAGGCATTGGCTAAAATTCCGAATGAACTGACAACGGACATATCAGAAATTATTCCTAACCCGACATCATCATTTCCGGATCAGATTCGGATGTACACGAAGTCGCAGTTTGAAGTGATTACCACGATCTCGTTGTTAACGGATAAAGTGGAGTATTTGAATCAGGTGATTGAGACCGAACGACCTGGAAAAATTACGATGCTTGAGGCAGATACGTATGTGCCGTTTATTCCGGATAATCCCGAGGATGATGCTGAGCCGGGGGCAGGGCGCTGATGCCTGCCGTTACTTGGCGGTGCATTGCGTAAAAATGTAGACAGGAGCGGGCTCTGGCAACCGCTGACGTATGAAACTTGTGCTTTCTGAGATGAAGAAAAAATGGTACACTTGAACTTACGGCACATGAGTTGCCTCCTTCTTTTTTCTTCAAGGTTTTATGTTACACATCCAGAACTTGGCACCCAAAAAAATTGTAGAAAAAAGAGGGAAAGCCTAAACTGTGTTGAATATGTTTTAATGAGTGTTTGAACCCGAACGTATTTTACTATTGGAGTCAGGAGGTGCCACAGACTTGAGTAACAATGACATCATTGTTAGTTTGGACATCGGTACATCCAAAATTCGCGCTATTATTGGGGAAATTAACAATGGAACCTTTAATATTATTGGAGTTGGATCTGCCGACTCGGAAGGAATTCGCAAAGGTGTAATCGTAGATATCGATCAGACGGTGCAGTCGATTCGCAATGCAGTGGATCATGCAGAACGTATGGTAGGTATTCAAATATCCGAAGTATATGTTGGAATCTCAGGAAATCATATTGGACTGATGAGCAGTCACGGTGTGGTGGCAGTATCGAACGAGGATCGTGAGATCGGAGAAGAAGACATGGAGCGGGTGTTGAAAGCAGCCGAAGTCATTGCGGTTCCACCCGAACGGGAAATTATTGATGTTGTCGCCAAGCAATATGTTGTAGATGGCTTGGAGGGCATACAAGACCCGCGTGGGATGATTGGTGTTCGTCTGGAAGTTGAAGCAACCATTATTACGGGTGCAAAAACCGCGATACATAATCTTTTGCGCTGCGTGGAAAAAGCGGGATTAAAAGTGAGCGACCTTGTTCTCATGTCATTGGGAGCTGGCCAGTTAGCTTTATCCAAAGATGAGAAAACGATGGGCTCTGTGCTGGTGGATATCGGAGCAGGAGCTACAACGATCGCCATCTTTGAAGAGGACAGTCTGGTTGCAACGTCAACACTGCCAATCGGCGGGGAGTTTGTAACCAATGATATTGCGTATGGCTTGCGCACTCTCACAGATCAGGCAGAGAAAGTGAAGCTGAAATACGGCTGTGCCTGGCTTGATGATGCTGCTGCAGATGTGATGTTCAAAGTTACGCGCATTGGCAGTAATGTAGACAAGGAGTTTTCACAAGAGGATCTGGCTGCTATTATCGAACCTAGGGTTCAGGAAATATTCCAGATGATCGGACAAGAAGTCAAACGCCTTGGTTACAACGAGTTACCTGGAGGTTATATACTAACGGGAGGCACGGTCTCTATGCCTGGTGTACTACAAGTAGCACAGCATGAGCTTGCTGCTTCGGTACGCGTAGCCGTTCCAGATTACATTGGTGTCCGTGATCCTGGATTTACCAGTGGTGTTGGTATTCTACACAATGTTATTCGCAGTTTGCGCATCAGGCCCTCGAGCAGTAACGGCGGTCATAACAACAACACCAATAGCAAGAAACCGACGAACCGTCCGAAGCCAAATGCGGCACAGGAATCGGAGCAAAAACCCGGTCTGTTCGAGCGACTGAAGAATATGTTCAGTGAATTTATATAACAGGTTGGATCCATTTCATACATTCTTGAAGCCGTCTGAATGCGCTGGTACTAACAGAAACGCTTTCGTTCGTCGATATATGAAATTGATTCGGTTCAAATCAAAAATTGGACGGGCCATCCATGCACATTGAGGGGGAGATGGAATAATATGTTGGAATTTGATTTTGAGATGGAGAGCTTGGCTCAGATTAAAGTCATCGGTGTAGGCGGCGGAGGTAGCAACGCAGTTAACCGAATGATTGAAAATGGTGTACAAGGTGTTGAATTTATTACAGTGAACACGGATGCTCAGGCGTTACACCTGGCAAAATCCGAGCATAAACTGCAAATCGGTGATAAATTAACTCGTGGTCTTGGTGCGGGCGCTAACCCCGATGTAGGTAAAAAAGCAGCGGAAGAGTCCCGTGACTTGATCATGAACACGTTGAAAGGTGCAGACATGGTATTTGTTACAGCCGGTATGGGCGGTGGTACAGGTACGGGTGCAGCTCCAGTGATCGCTGAAATCGCCAAAGAGTGTGGTGCACTCACTGTAGGTGTTGTAACACGCCCCTTCACTTTTGAAGGCCGTAAGCGTTCCAGCCATGCTGAACAAGGTATTGAAGCGCTTAAGGAAAAAGTAGATACACTAATCGTTATTCCGAATGACCGGTTGCTTGAGATCGTAGATAAAAAGACGCCGATGCTGGAAGCATTCCGCCAAGCGGATAACGTATTGCGTCAAGCGGTACAGGGTATCTCCGATTTGATCGCAGTTCCGGGCTTGATCAACCTTGACTTTGCAGATGTCAAAACGATCATGCACGAGCGTGGATCTGCGCTCATGGGTATCGGTGAAGCGACAGGAGAGAACCGTGCAGCAGAAGCAGCACGCAAAGCGATCATGAGCCCTTTACTTGAAACCTCCATTGAAGGTGCACGCGGCGTAATCATGAACATCACAGGTGGCGTTAATTTGTCCTTGTATGAAGTAAATGAAGCAGCGGAGATCGTGACATCAGCTTCCGATCCGGAAGTGAATATGATCTTTGGTGCGATTATTGATGAAGATCTGAAAGAGGAGATCAAGGTCACGGTAATCGCGACTGGATTTGAAGATAAACCTTCTGCTCCGCCAGTACGCAAACCTGCTGCAGCAACAGAGACGGCAGAGACACGTTCACCGAATCTTCGTCCATTCGGAAACCAGCCAAGCAATGATCAGCTGGACATTCCGACATTTTTACGCAATCGTTCGCGTAACAACAATAACGAATAATACGCTAATTCTACCTCTTGGAAACCCGGTGCTGCTTCTGCAGCAGCCGGGTTTTTTGCTTTTTTTTTATACAGTCTAACATACAGGAATGAACAAAATCTGAACAACTCCCCTGCGTATTCCGACAAAAAAAGTTGGAAACAAGCTCCCACATTTAGACAGACTTTGAACAGGAGGCTCCGTATACTTGGGAATATGCTCATGGATATCGAGATGATGAAGCAGTTGGGTCGATTCGGTCCAAAGCAGTTGGGTTGATTCGATCCGATGCGTCTGGGCCGATTCAATCTGAAGCATGCGAGATCGCTACATTCACTCATTTCGATAGGTTGGATGCAGGCAGGTGAAGAGCGTGGTTGTGTATGTAGACCTGATCTTTTTGACTAACCTTTGTATTGATGGAACGCTCATTGGACTGACAGCCTGGATGCGCCAAACGAAGCTGGTCTGGTGGAGATGGTTGTTATCAGCTATCGTTGGCGCGTTGTACGTCGTAATGATGTTTGTACCGGAGTTTGATTTTCTGTTCACGTTTCTAATCAAGTTTGGTTTTTCTCTTGTTATGTTGAGTATCGCGTTTGGATATAAGGGATTGCAGTCTTTTGTGAGGACGCTGGGCACATTTTATATCATTAATTTTGTCGCAGCTGGAGGCATCCTGGGTGTGCACTATATGCTTCAGAGTTCGGGAGAACTGTTCAATGGCATCTGGTTCACAGCATCTGGCGGCATGTCATTTGATCTCAAGATTGCGTTCTGGTTCACATTCATTGTATTCTTCGCGGTTCTCTTATTATTCAAAATTGTGCAAGGTGCCAAACGTAAAACGGATCGGATGAACACTTACCTTGGTCAGGTTGAGGTATGCATTGATGAGGTTGTTGTGTCTTGTACAGGCCTTCTGGATACGGGCAATCAGCTCACAGATCCGTTGTCGCGTTTGCCAGTGATGGTCATGGAGGTTTCATTGTGGCAGGATATGCTGCCTGATTCATGGAAGAGCAGACTAAAGCACGAAGCGCCGGACAAACTCATTATGGAGCTGGACCAGGAATATTTTCAGTGGCAGCATCGACTACGATTGGTTCCCTATCGAGGGATTAACAAAGGAACGGCGTTTATGCTGGCGATTAAGCCAGATCGGGTGAAGGTGACATTGGAGGGAACGGATTATGTGACGACAAAGGTTCTGATTGGACTGGATGGTGGCGTTTTGTCGTCGGACGGGAAATATCAGGCCGTAATCCATCCTGAACTGGTGCAAGAAGATGCTTCTGCGCAGACCAGGACTCAATCCGCGGAAGTAACAGAAAAGCCGCTGAATGTGGTATAGGAGGAACCTACATGCTTGTGAAATGGAAACTGGTTGCCCAGCTACAATATTATCGTTTGTTGTTCCTGTTTGGGCTGAAAAGTGAAGAGATTTATTACATCGGGGGAAGTGAGGCACTTCCACCTCCATTGACACGGGAAGAAGAGGAGTACTTGCTACAGAAGTTATCTTCAGGAGATTCGGCCATTCGTGCCATGTTAATTGAGCGTAATTTGCGTCTGGTTGTGTACATTGCTCGCAAGTTCGAGAACACAGGCATCAATATCGAGGATCTGGTGTCCATTGGTGCGATCGGACTGATCAAGGCTGTAAATACATTCGATCCGGAAAAGAAAATCAAGCTTGCTACCTACGCTTCGCGGTGTATCGAAAATGAAATATTGATGTATTTGCGGCGCAACAGTAAAATCCGTACGGAAGTTTCTTTTGATGAACCACTGAATATTGATTGGGATGGAAATGAACTTTTACTATCCGATGTGCTTGGGACAGAGAATGATACAATCTATCGAAATATTGAGGAACAGGTAGATCGCAAGCTGTTGCATAAGGCACTGGAGAAACTGACGGATCGCGAGCGAATGATTATGGAGCTTCGTTTTGGCTTGACGGATGGCGAGGAAAAGACGCAAAAAGATGTGGCGGATCTACTTGGAATCTCCCAATCCTATATCTCCAGGCTAGAAAAAAGAATCATTAAGAGGCTGCGAAAAGAGTTCAACAAAATGGTCTGATCCTGTAGAAAAAGAAGAATGGGTATTACTGGCAAGGATGCCAACGACGAATAAAAAAGCCTGCCCCGGAGATAATGTACATTAATGTTTCTCCTTGGGAGGTAAATCACGATGACCCGAAACAAAGTCGAGATTTGTGGCGTGGACACCGCAAAGTTGCCTGTTCTCACCAATATTGAAATGCGGGAATTATTTCATTCCCTTCAGCAGCACCATGATCGCTCAGCAAGAGAGAAATTAGTGAATGGCAACCTGCGTCTGGTACTCAGTGTTATTCAGCGTTTTAACAATCGGGGGGAGTTTGTCGATGATCTATTCCAGGTTGGGTGTATCGGCCTGATGAAAGCCATTGATAATTTTGATTTATCCCAGAATGTCAAATTTTCAACCTATGCGGTGCCGATGATTATCGGTGAAATTCGCAGATATCTGCGTGACAATAACCCGATTCGTGTATCCAGGTCACTGCGGGATATTGCCTACAAGGCACTTCAGGTTCGTGACAGCCTGACGAATAAAAATTCACGCGAGCCAACGATATTTGAGATTTCAGAGGCACTCAATGTGCCGAAGGAAGATGTTGTTTTTGCGTTAGATGCCATTCAAGACCCGGTATCTCTGTTTGAACCGATATATCATGATGGGGGAGACCCGATCTATGTTATGGATCAGATCAGTGATGACAAAAACAAAGATGTGTCCTGGATCGAGGAAATCGCATTGCGAGAAGCCATGCACCGTCTAGGTCAACGGGAAAAGATGATTTTATCGATGCGCTTTTTTGAAGGGAAAACCCAGATGGAAGTGGCGGATGAAATCGGGATATCACAGGCTCAGGTTTCGCGTCTCGAAAAATCGGCTATACAGCAGATGCAGAAACATGTGAAGTCGTAGGGTGACATAAAACAAAAGGGCGATCGGTCGGATAACCATTCCATTGATCGTCTTTTTTGTGCATTAGAGAAAGAAGAGGGGAGACTGCTGTTACTCAGATATGCTTTTTGGAATAGGCAATTGAAAAACAGGACATTTTTCGCCTACAGGACATATATTGATATAGAAGGATGCAGAACGGGCAGATGAGCGTTAACGGGAGGCGGAAGGAATGAGAACAAATACGAGTGACTCAGCATCACGCGGCATGAAGATTTCCGATTTTCAAACGAAGGACGTTATCAATATTACGGATGGCAAGCGTCTCGGCCAGATCAGTGATCTGGAGCTGGATCTCAAGCAGGGGCGAATCGAGTCCATCGTCGTGCCAGGGTATAGCCGTTTTATGGGATTGTTTGGAGGGGGAACTGATCTGATCATTCCTTGGAAAAATATTGTGAAGATTGGCTCAGATGTCATTCTGGTCAAAATGGATGAGGTGAAGGAACAGGGATATGATGAGCGTGAACGGGAAGCACGGTTATACGATGAGCAGCAGCAGAGCCGGACAGAACGCACAGAGCGACTGGAACGGTTGGATCGGAGTCAGCGGAGAACGATATAAAGGAGACAGACTGCACCTGTATTTGGTACACTGGAAGTTGTGAGGTGAGAGAATGGAACCATTTGTATTGGACAAAAATGTAAGTGAAAGGGGAGCCCGTCCAACGGGTCATGGCGCTCCTGATCCGCTGTTATTATATATTGAACCTTGGAAACGTACGTTTAGTCAGTTGACCGCGGGCTTTACAACCAGACATGGAGGGATTGGTCAAGAACCATACGCTACGCTTAATTGTGCGTATCACGTTGGGGATGATGCTGGGGCGGTACTTGAAAATCGCCGTCTCGTGACCAGAAAGCTTTCTTTTCCACTGGAAGCATGGACGTGTGGAGAACAGGTGCATGGCAAAGAGGTGGCTGTTATCACTTCTAAAGACCGCGGCAGGGGTATGCTGGATCGTCAATCAGCGTTGCAAGATACGGATGGACTGGTAACAAACGTGCCTGGTGTGCTGCTGACCTCTTTTTACGCTGACTGCGTTCCGCTGTATTTTTATGATCCGGTGAAACAGGCTGTAGGTCTCGCTCACGCAGGATGGAAAGGCACGGTTGCAGGCATTGCCTTCTCTATGGTGGAAACGATGGAACAGGAGTATGGAAGCCGGAGAGAGGATATCCGTACGGCTATTGGACCCTCTATTGGGGATTGCTGTTATGAAGTGGATGAGGCTGTTATGCAGCATGTCCGGGTTTGGCTGGATGAACCTCAGGGTAATGATGAATACGATCATTCTGCTCTAAAGAGCATATACACACCTGCTGGGAACGGAAAAACGATGTTAAACTTGAAAGAATGCAATCGACACATTATGATGAAAGCAGGAATAATGCCGGATCATATCGAATGTACAACATGGTGTACAAGTTGTCATCCCGAACTTTTTTTCTCTTATCGCAAGGAAAATGGGGTAACGGGTAGAATGGCAAGCTGGATTGGGCTGGAAGAGAGGTGATCCTCTGTGTCATTGGAGGAGCGTAAACAACTTGTTAATCAGAAGATTGAAGATGCGTGCAAGCGCAGCAACCGCCCTTTTGAGGATGTGAATGTGATTGCGGTCACGAAATATGTTTCACTGCAAACGACAGGGTCTGTGCTTGAACATGGTCTTGAGCATATTGGGGAAAATCGCTGGCAGGATGCACAGTCGAAATGGGAAGCCTTTGGGCAGAAGGGTACCTGGCATTTTATCGGCCATTTGCAGACAAACAAGGTGAAAGACGTCATTGGCAAGTTTGCGTACATACATTCACTGGATCGTTTGTCACTGGCAAAAGAACTGGATAAAAAAGCTGCTTCATTTGGAATGCAGGTGAACGCGTTTATGCAGGTGAACATTTCAGGCGAAGAGAGCAAGTATGGTTTGCAGCCTGAACAGGCGAGTTCTTTTCTGAAGGATATTCAATCGTTCAACAACCTTAAGGTCATCGGTCTGATGACGATGGCACCTCATGAGGAAAATCCACAGACGACGCGTCCTGTATTTCGGGGGTTGCGTGAGCTGAGAGATGATTTGAATGGACAAGCACTGACAGCAGAACCGATCACAGAGCTGTCTATGGGGATGTCTAACGATTTCGAAGTGGCCATTGAAGAAGGAGCAACCTGGGTGCGGCTTGGATCGATACTCGTAGGGAAAGAGGAGGGAACACGATGGGCGTAATGAATAAATTTATGAATTTTCTTGGACTTCAGGAAGAGGAAGAGATTGTGGAGCGTCAGCGTCTTGCTGCACAGGAAGAACATGAGTCTGAACAGCAGGAAAATGAAACCTCTGCACTTGATAAACGTAGAAACCAAAGGGGTAATAATGTGGTTAGCATTCATTCCCAGAAAAATGTTAAGGTTGTCCTTTATGAGCCTCGTTCCTATGACGAAGCGCAGGAGATTGCCGACCATCTGCGGTCGCATCGTACCGTTGTTGTGAATCTGCAGCGAATCCGTCAGGATCAGGCTTTACGTGTGATTGATTTCCTAAGCGGCACGGTGTATGCATTAGGTGGCGGTATATCTAAAATTGGCGGCAACATTTTTCTCTGTACGCCAGATACGGTTGAAATTCAGGGAACCATTACGGAGATACTGGCTGACAGCGAGCAAGATTATAACAGAATGAGGTGAGCCTTTTTTGTATCAGATGATTGAAGGTATATTGGGTACGCTATACCAGATTTATTTTTACATGGTCATTGTCTACATATTGATGTCATGGCTTCCCAACGCACGGGAAAGCTTCATCGGTGAATTGTTAGGCAAATTTGTGGAACCCTATTTAAGTCCTTTCCGACGGTTTATCCCGCCTCTGTTCGGTGTGCTGGATATTTCCCCGATTGTCGCGTTGCTTGTTCTTCGACTGGCGCTTGTTGGGTTACTCTCCATAGTTCAGTATTTGACATTTTAGGTTAGGGTGACATAGATGAGCGGTGATATTTACGAACATTTTAGCCATGATGAACGGGACTTTGTAGATAAAGCGACCGATTGGGTTGAACGGGCGAGCAAGTATCATGATATGAAGCTCACTGATTTCCTTGATCCAAGACAGGTGTTTATTCTTCAAACCCTGGTCAACCGAAGTGATGACGTTCAGATTCGTCTGGACGGCGGTTACGAAGCGGCTGAACGCAAACGTGCATTGATTGCACCCGATTATCGATACCTGGATGAGGAAGATATGGGGATGCAGGTGCTTAGCATTACGTCTGACGATCATAAAATCTCGGAACTGGAGCATGGGGACTATATGGGTTCCCTGCTCGGGCTCGGGATGAAACGAGGCAAGATTGGAGATATTCAAGTGCTGGAGGACGGTTGCCATACAGTGGTGGCAGCGGAAACCGGCGCTTTTTTATCGCTTCAATTGAATCAGGTTCATCGGTTACATGTTTTCACAGAACTATTGCCATTGAATCAGATGAAATGGTCCGACACAAAATTGGACACCATAGATATTACCGTTGCTTCGTTGCGTCTGGACGGCATCTGTGCAGATGTATATCGGATGAGCCGCAGTAAAGTGCTGGTTCCAATCAAGGCAGGGCGCTGCAAAGTGAACTGGAAAGTGGTGGAAGACCCTTCGAAGCCGCTCAAGGCGGGGGATGTGGTATCCATTCAAGGCTTTGGTCGTTTCAAGGTATTGGAACAGGATGGCATGACCAAAAAGGGACGTTGCCGAGTGAAAATCGGGAAATTTGCTTGATATTGATGCAGGATAATCCGAATTCTTGTCGAAATGTTAAACGTATAGGTAAAAAAATACTCGGTGTTTCCGATATACATTAAAGTACACATATGTGGTTCTCTGCCGATGTGAGGACAGAACCTATATTCCGTACAAGTAACAGAATCGGAATCTTTCATATGACCCCTTGGGTGGAACCCATACGTTTCAAACCTTCTCTGAACACGAGAAGGAATTTTTACAGGAGGTGGACAGCATGCCATTAACGCCGCTGGACATACATAACAAGGAATTCTCCCGACGCTTGCGTGGGTATGACGAGGATGAAGTCAATGAATTTCTGGATCAAGTCATCAAAGATTACGAAGGCGTCATTCGCGAGAACAAAGAGCTGAGCAATCAGCTGCTGTCCGTTCAGGAGAAGCTGGATCATTTTGCTACCATCGAGGAGACTCTAAGCAAAACGATCATCATTGCACAGGAAGCTGCTGACGATGTGAAGAATAACGCGAAGAAGGAAGCTCAGTTAATTGTGAAGGAAGCAGAGAAAAATGCAGACCGAATCGTTAACGAAGCGCTTGGCAAATCACGTAAGATTGCTTTGGAAGTGGAAGAGCTGAAGAAGCAGGCATCCATCTATCGTGCGCGTTTCCGCACGCTTGTTGAAGCTCAGCTGGAACTGCTGACACAGGATGGCTGGGAAGCACTGGAGAGCCGTGAACAGGCACTGGAGAGCCGTGAGCAGGAAGTGCGTGATCGTGAGCGGGAGATGAAAGAAATTTATTAGTCTGCCGCCCGGTTGACTTTTGCGGGTAAAGAAGCTATAACTATATTCATATTGAATAGTGATTCCATGACGGGCTCAGTACGTTATGATCTCATCCCTCAGAGAGTTGGTGTCTGGTGCAAACCAACGGATGAGTTATAGCCGAATATCTCCCCGGAGAAGTGACGCTGAAGCGGTAATGCATTGCCGTGTGTAAGCTGAACCGTAAACCGTACGTTATAACGGTACCCTGCGTCAGTTTAGCGGGGCTTAAGCGCTGTTGATGACAGAGCATACTCAGGGTAACCTGAATGTGGTTTGTGATGAACAGAATTAGGGTGGTAACGCGAGCAAAACCTCGTCCCTTTCCAAGGGACGAGGTTTTTTTGTGTCCCGAAACGGTGAGTGGAAGAGCCGCGCTTGTGGACGTTTTACAATCGATTGATCTTAACAACAGAAAGGAAGTTGAACAGCATGCAACGAGTGGATGTCAAAGAGAAAGCACGCGCACGAGAATTACGCGTGTTAGATAAATGGAAAACGGAGAATACGTTCAAACGCTCCATTGAGAATCGGGAAGGTAAGCCAAACTTTGTATTTTATGAAGGTCCGCCTACAGCGAACGGTAAACCACATATCGGTCACGTTCTCGGCCGTGTAATCAAAGACTTTGTGGGTCGTTACAACACGATGAAGGGGTACCGCGTTGTACGTAAAGCTGGATGGGATACGCATGGTTTACCTGTAGAGCTAGGTGTACAGAAGAAGTTGGGTATCTCCCACAAGTGGGAAATTGAAGAATATGGCGTTGAGAAATTTATCAACGAGTGTAAAGCGAGCGTATTTGAATACGAGCAGCAGTGGCGCGACTTGACGGAAGGCATCGGATACTGGACGGATATGAATAATCCGTACATCACACTTGACAACAACTACATCGAGAGTGTGTGGAACATCCTTGCGACGATCCATGAGAAAGGTTTGTTGTACCGAGGTCACCGCGTAAGTCCATACTGCCCTTCTTGCCAGACAACACTGAGTTCGCATGAAGTTGCACAAGGATACAAGGACGTTAAAGACCTCAGTGCAACAGCGAAATTCAAGCTGCAAGACAGCGGCGAATTCGTATTGGCTTGGACGACGACACCATGGACACTTCCTTCTCACGTTGCTCTTGCTGTGAACCCGGAAATGGATTACTCCCGTGTACGTCAAAACGATGAAGTGTACATCATGGCGACGAATCTGGTGGAAAAAGTAATGAAAGACAGCAAAGGTGAGTATGAGATCATCGGTTCACTGAAAGGCGCAGACCTGGTCGGTAAAACGTACAGCCCGCCATTTAACTACGTACAGGCTGAGAAAACAAACATCGTGCTTGGTGCAGGATTTGTAACGGATGCAAGCGGTACGGGTATCGTTCATTTGGCTCCTGCACATGGTGAAGATGACTACCGTGTATGTCGCGAGAATGGCATCAGTTTTGTAAACATGGTTGATTTGGAAGGTAAGTTTGTGGCAGAAGTGACTGATTTCGCAGGTCGTTTTGTAAAAGATTGCGACATTGACATCGTAAGATACTTGTCCGAGAATGGCCGTCTGTTCAGCAAAGAGAAATACGAACATAGCTACCCGTTCTGCTGGCGTTGTGATACTCCACTTCTGTACTACGCAATGGACAGCTGGTTTATCCAGACAACAGCGATCAAGGATCAACTGATTGCCAACAACAGCGAAGTGGAATGGTATCCGGGTCATGTGCGTGAAGGCCGTTTCGGGAAGTTCCTCCAAGATCTCGTGGACTGGAACATCAGCCGTGACCGTTACTGGGGAACACCGCTGAACATTTGGGTGTGTGAAGAGACAGGCGAACAGTTTGCTCCTCACAGCATTGCTGAGTTACGTGCGCGTGCCGTAGGGGATGTGCCTGAAAATCTGGAGTTGCATAAACCGTATGTGGATGAAGTAAAAGTGCTCAGCTCTTGTGGCAAATATGAAATGAAGCGTACGCCTGAAGTGATTGATGTCTGGTTCGACAGCGGCTCCATGCCGTTTGCACAGCAGCATTATCCTTTTGAAAATAAAGAAGTATTTGAGCAGCAATATCCGGCGGATATGATCTGTGAAGGGATTGACCAGACGCGTGGCTGGTTCTACAGCTTGCTTGCGGTATCTACACTTTTGACAGGCAAAGCACCTTATAAAGCCGTTATGGCAACAGGACACGTACTGGACGAAAACGGTCAGAAGATGTCCAAATCCAAAGGCAATGTTATCGATCCATGGGAAGTCATTGAAGAGTATGGTACTGACGCATTCCGCTGGGCGTTTTTGTCTGACAGTGCACCGTGGAACAGCAAACGTTTCTCCAAAGGTATCGTAGGGGAAGCGAAATCCAAAATGGTGGATACGCTGGTAAATACCCATGCATTCCTGACGCTGTACGCGACCATCGATGGATTTGATCCACAGGAGCATCCGTTCCAATTATCCGCTCACAAGCTGGATCGCTGGATTCTGTCGAGATTGAACAGCCTGATTCTTGTGGTTGAAAAAGCGTTGTCTGTGAACGACTACCTGAACTCTTCCAAAGCGATTGAAGCCTTTGTAGATGAGCTCAGTAACTGGTATATCCGCCGTTCCCGTGATCGTTTTTGGGGAAGTGGTTTGACGGAGGATAAACTGGATGCGTATCGCACCCTTACGGAAGTGCTGGTGACTACGTCGAAGCTGGTTGCGCCATTCACGCCGATGTTGGCGGAAGATATTTACCTCAACCTGACTACTGGCGAAAGCGTGCATATGGATGACTATCCTGTAGCCAATGAAGCATTAATCGATGAAGCACTGGAGCAAGACATGGAAACGGCTCGCCGCGTCGTTGAGCTTGCGCGTAACGTACGTAACGAGACTGGCATCAAAACCCGTCAGCCACTGTCCGAGTTGATCGTTTCTCTCGATAAAGGTTTCGATCTGGCAAGTTATGAAGAGATCATCAAGGAAGAGATCAACGTCAAAGGAATCCGTACAGAGCATAACGATGCGGAATTCGTTGACTTTACACTGAAGCTGAATCTCAAAGTTGCCGGTAAAAAATACGGTAAAAACGTAGGGTTTTTGCAAAATCTCTTTAAAGGTATGACGGCTGATGAAACTCGTAAAGTGGTATCAGAAGGTGCTTTCAACGTGGTTTCTCCTGAAGGAGAAGAACTGCAAGTGACGGCTGAGGAATTACTGGTCGAGAAACAAGCCAAATCCGGCTTTGCCTCGGCATCCGGTTACGGTTTGACGGTAGCCCTCAACACAGAAATCACCACGGCGCTGGAACAGGAAGGCTGGGTTCGTGAAGTGGTTCGGGCGGTACAGGATACACGTAAACGACTGGATCTGCCAATTGAAAAAAGAGTGCGTCTGACGCTGGATGTAGATGCAGATCTTCAAGCAGCAATTGAAGCATTTGACGATGTCTTGCGTGAAAATGTACTCGTCACAGATGTGACATTTGGCAAGATGGATACAATGGAACGTGTAGAAGCCGGAGGCAAAGCCATCGGAATCTATATTGAAGCGTAGGGTAAAGAGACGTTTTCTGTTCTTGCGGATAACATGATCTATATTTTAGGACACGTGATTAGATAGAGGATATAAATAAATGAGCCACAGCTAAGGAAATAATTCCTGAAGCTGGGCTCGTTTGTTTTTTCGGGGATAAGGCAATGATTGAATGGTAAAGTTTTAAAAAAGTATTTCGTTCGTTTGATCTATATTCATGTAAGGAATGGAGCGAAACATGAGTAAACAAGAACAGTCAGCCGAATCCATAAAGGAAACTTCTGTTACAGATTCCGTGAATACATCCCACGACAAAATCGAAGAGTTACATACATTAACGAACCGGCTTGCCAATGAACTGGAGCGTTCACGAATCGCGCAGTATACAGAGCTGCTGAACAGACCGTGGAAGCTCATCGGGTTGAATTTGTTGTCCGGTGCAGCGAGAGGTGTAGGGATCGCCATTGGATTTACTTTTTTTGCCGCAACCATTATCTATGTGTTACAAGTTCTTGGCGCGTTAAATCTGCCCATCGTCGGAGATTACATTGCTGATATTGTGCGGATCGTGCAGCGGCAGCTTGATATGAATACCTACTAGAATGCTTCAATGACGGTTCAGCATTTCACTAAACCCTAAAATGGTTCATCATCCCCGGCATCGGGTTCAAGCAGCCCTGATCCTTCGCCATTCTCCAGATACTGTCGGTACTGGCGATTGCGGACAATGGATACATCATGACCATAAATATCTGTAGCAACAAAGCTCTCGTAAGCTTCAACAAAACCATCCATTTCCTCCGTAGCTTCAATAGCCATAACATCGTAACTGTCAATATCACCGTTCTCCGCCATTGCAGGGGAGTCCGAGTTGCCCCAGCTCTCTACAATCTGCCAGGCGTCTTCGCCGTCAAAGCCATTTTGATCTTCCCGTTCGTCCAGACTGGTACGTCCAAACGACGGAGCTAGGAATTCCTCCTCTACAGGGCGATTTTCGGAAACAACCGTCTCGGGCTGATGTTTTTTACAATATTTTGTGTAGGGAACGGCTTCCATACGCTCGTAAGGGATTGGTTGCTGGCAGACAGCACATGTACCGTAATGACCTTCTTCGATCGCGTGCAGGGCTGAATCAATACGTTCGAGTTGAAACTCATCATGCTCGAGCAGGGAGATATCCTTCTCCCGTTCATACACCTCCGTGGCAAGATCCCCAGGATGGTTATCAATCGGCGACAATTCACCGGTCTGCAGTTTTAAAGAGTCTCCCAAGCCGTAGTGTTCGTTCTCCGATAGCCGGTGCTCGATATCATGTTTGTCAGACAAAAGTTGGGAACGTAAAGATTGCATTTGCTCGGCTGTAAAATGTGACATGGCTTTCCCCTTTCTGTTCCATCTGGAATCCGGTTATTGTCTCCATTCTAGGATGTACCGTTTCGGGCGGGATTACAGAAGGCAAATGTTATCGCATTTTCCATGCTGTATGACCCTGCTTCCAACTTGTACGTTTGCCGCGTCATGGACGATCTCTAAACAGCTGTGCTACAATAAATAAGTCTGGCGAAAGCTTGGTATCGCTGGAAAAGACAAGAACGGAGTGACAACAAACGTGGTGTATTATATCCTTGCTTTTATCGTATTTTTAGTAGATCAGGGAACGAAGTACCTGATTGCTACCCGTATGGAACTTAGAGAAGAAATTCCGGTCATTGGCAATTTTTTTGTCATCACTTCTCATCGTAATTCAGGTGCAGCGTTTGGCATTTTGCAGGACCAGCGCTGGTTCTTTATTGTGGTGACCATCATTGTGGTTATCGCCTTGATTTGGTATCTACAAAAGGTAAAAGATACTCCGCACAAATTGCTGCCAGTAGCCCTTAGCCTTGTGCTTGGAGGAGCGATTGGCAACTTCCTTGACCGTGCTTTGACAGGGGAAGTCGTAGACTTTGTGCAGCTTAATTTTGGTAGTTATACGTTTCCGATTTTTAACATCGCTGACTCGGCCATCTGTATCGGGGTTGCACTGATTGTTGTGGAAACATTGCTCGAAGGACGCCGCGAAAAAGCGGCTGCAAAGATTGAAGGGAATGAGCATCATGAGTAAATTAAATGAGGAACAACATAATAACAATGAACAATTTAACGGTGAGGAACGGTTGGAATGGATCGTTGCCGCTGAACATAAGAAAGAACGTGTGGATAAATATATTACAGAAGCTGTAGATGACGTGTCTCGCTCGCAGGTTCAGCTATGGATTGCAGACGGAGCGGTTACGGTCAATGGTGCTGTAGTAAAGTCCAACGCTAAGCTGTATGAAGGAGATCAGATCGTATTACAGATACCTGAGCCTGCTGCGGTGGAGATCATTGCGGAGAATATTCCACTTGAAGTGGTTTACGAAGACAGTGACCTTATTGTCATTAACAAACAGCGTGGACTTGTCGTACACCCGGCACCGGGACATACGTCAGGTACACTTGTGAACGCTTTGATGTATCATTGCAAGGATCTCTCTGGCATTAACGGTGAATTGCGTCCAGGGATCGTACATCGGATTGACAAGGATACGTCAGGCTTGATTATGGCGGCCAAAAATGACCGTGCTCATGCTTCACTGGCTGCCCAGTTGAAGGAGCATAGTGTCAATAGACGTTATATTGCGCTGGTTCACGGCCATCTCAGTCATGATCAAGGTACGATTGATGCACCGATCGGACGGGACACCAATGATCGTAAAATGTACACGGTCACGGAACGTAACAGCAAACATGCGGTGACTCATTTTACAGTAACGGAGCGCATCAACGACTATACCTTGCTGGAGTTAAAGCTTGAAACAGGACGTACCCACCAGATCAGAGTGCATATGAAATTTATCGGTCACCCCCTTGTTGGTGATCCGACATATGGTCGTAACAAGGGCATTAGAATGAATGGACAGGCCCTGCATGCGGCAATACTTGGTTTTGTACATCCTACTACAGGAGAATACATGGAATTCAACGCGCCGATCCCGCAGGATATGGAAGATGTACTGGCTTCGCTGAGAAGCCGCTGACGTTTGAAGAAAGTACAAATGTTCGGATATTTTGTCCATGGTGTTGATTGCTCAAATGCTTCATATTAAAACATGAGAAATTTGCGTCAAATGAGGAGATGAACGACATTATGAGTATCGATAAATATCAGGAAACGTATATCCAAACAAATTTTGCCGACCGTATCGGCGGCTCCAACTATGGTAAAGACACCAACATCTATAAATTTGAGAAAATTAAACGTGCTAAAGCTTCGGCTAAAAAAGATTTTCCCGATGTCGAGCTGATTGACCTTGGGGTAGGTGAACCGGATGAGATGGCAGATGCAGGCATCGTAGCTGCACTTGCTGAAGAAGCGGGTAAACCGGAGAACCGTGGTTATGCCGATAACGGGATTCCTGAGTTCAAGACTGCAGCAGCATCATACCTGAAAAATGTTTTTAACGTGGAAGGTATTGATGCAGATACTGAGATCGTACACTCCATCGGTTCCAAACCGGCTTTGGCGATGATGCCTTCCTGCTTCATCAACCCAGGTGACGTAACCATTATGACGGTTCCTGGTTATCCGGTTATGGGCACACACACCAAATATCTGGGTGGAGAAGTGTTCAACGTGCAATTGACGAAGGAGAACAACTTCTTGCCTGACTTGAAGGCCATTCCGGAAGACATTGCGAATCGTGCGAAATTGCTCTATCTGAACTATCCGAACAACCCGACTGGCGCAAGTGCTACAGTTGAGTTTTTCACTGAGGTTGTCGAATGGGCGAAAAAATACAATGTGGTTGTTGTGCACGATGCGCCATATGCGGCATTGACGTATGATGGCAAAAAACCATTCAGTTTCCTGTCCGTACCTGGTGCCAAGGATGTAGGTGTAGAACTGCACTCCCTCTCCAAATCGTACAATATGACTGGTTGGAGAATTGGATTTGTAGCGGGTAACCCACTTGTAGTTAAAGCATTCAGTGATGTAAAAGACAACAATGATTCCGGTCAATTCATCGCGATCCAGAAGGCAGCTGCTTACGGGTTGAACCATCCGGAAATCACGGAAAAAATTGCAGAAAAGTATTCCCGTCGTCACGATATGTTGGTTACAGCATTGAATGAACTGGGCTTCCAGGCTGAAAAACCGAAAGGCTCTTTCTTCCTGTATGTTGAAGCGCCAAAAGGTGTTGTAGGTGGACGCCGCTTTGAGTCAGGTGAAGATTTCTCCCAATTCCTGATCCGTGAGAAGCTGATCTCTTCTGTACCTTGGGATGATGCAGGGAACTTTGTTCGTTTCTCCGTTACGTTTATCGCAAACGGCGAAGAAGAAGAGAAACGCGTCATTGCTGAAATCAAACGTCGTCTTAGTGACGTAGAGTTTGAATTTTAATTCAAATATGGGATAATATAGACTTATGTTTGGTATAAAGAGACCGGAAACGGTCTCTTTTTTATGTCCAAATATATACTTTATACTCTTTACAAAAATAACCAAGCAACTTATGATTAAGTCTTTACGTTATTTGTATAGACATCAAAGACAGAATTGTTGTTGAAGGGAGTAATTACCATTGTTTTCATCAAGGCAAAATACAATATCATCGGCTGAGGGCAGCGCTGGAACGATTTCCGGCTTATTCAAATTGTTAAGGCCTAAACAGTGGACTAAAAATTTATTATTGTTTGCTGCATTGTTGTTTTCATTTGAGGAAATTCGAACAGAAACCATCGTTGCAACAGGAGTTGGTTTTCTGTTGTTTAGTCTGGTTGCAGGCTGTGTTTATATATTAAACGACTATGTAGACCGGGAACGGGACAGGCAGCATCCGACCAAACAATTCCGACCAATTGCTTCCGGGCAGGTTAATCCTGCACATGCGTTATTATTCGGAATTGCACTGCTGGTAATCTCTTTGGCAGCCGCCTTTATCATGAATCCGTTATTCGGTGTGCTGTGCGTAGTGTATTTCCTGCTGAACGTATCCTATTCATTTGTGCTTAAACATATCGTAATTCTGGATATGATGACCATTGCAGCTGGATTTGTTCTACGTGCCATTGCTGGGGGTGTCTTGATTCATGTTCCGTTCACACCTTGGTTCCTGATTTGTACGATGCTGTTATCACTCTTCCTGGCGATTGGGAAACGGAGAAATGAACTTACATTGCTCGAAGGCAATACAGGATCACATCGTAAGGTGCTGGATAACTACTCCATTACGTTATTGGATCAGTTTAACACTATCGTGACAACAGCAACCATCATCAGTTATTCTCTGTTCACCTTTACGTCCGATCGTACGATTCATCTCATGTGGACGATCCCACTGGTGATCTATGGCATGTTTCGGTATTTATATCTGATCCATATGAAAAATCAAGGTGGATCACCGGACCGCGTTTTGTTTGAGGACAAGCCTATTCTAATTACTGTTATTTTGTACGTCGTTAGTGTAATTACGATCTTTGCCATCTTCGAATAAATAGAGAGAAATATAAGGTAGAGGGGGATCAGGGTGAAACGTACGAAAGTTGCCATCTTTGATATTGATAAAACGATTATACGCAGTGACTCCATGTTCCAGTTTGTATATTATGGGATGCGACGTTATCCGTGGCAGGTATGGAGATTACCTGTTATTGCTCTTCACACGATATTATTCAAAGCGGGCTTTATGACAGTTGAACGTGTTAAACGTTCCTATTTTCAAGAAATCAGGCGGATGTCTGAAAAGGATCTGGAACATTTTTTTGATACCCACCTGCGCACATCCATATTCACTGAGGCTAGTGTAGAGATGCAACATCGGAAGGAAGCAGGATATCATGTGTTGCTCGTAACAGCTTCTCCACATGCGTATATGAAGTACTTCAAGAACTTTCCTTGGGTCGATCACGTCATCGGGACCGAACTTGTCCCACACGAGAATGGATATACCTGCATCATTGAAGGTGCCAATTGTAAAGGCGAAGAGAAAGTGCGCCGGATTCAGGCATATTTGGCCGAAAAAAAGTTGGAAATTGATTATGAGCAATCCTGCTCTTATTCCGATTCGTTGTCCGACCTTCCGGTAATGCAGCTTGTGAGCCAGCGGTATTTTATTAACAAACGTGTTCCGGAGATGGAGGCATTAACGTGGGGGAAATAAGTAGGGCACGTCATATCGGCAAATGGTTGATGCTGGCTTCTGCATTCCTGACAGCAACCGGGCAGCTGTTCTGGAAGTGGGGATTGACGGAATGGATCTACATGGGCGTCGGTTTTCTATGTTACGGGTTGGGTGCGATTTTAATGATTAAAGCATTCGCTCGGGAGAAACTCTCGGTAGCTTATCCGCTAATGTGTGCCAGTTATGTTTTTGCTTTAATCTATGGGTACTTCCTGCTTGGTGAAGAGATCACAGTACAAAAGCTTGCTGCAGTTGTGCTCCTGGGAATCGGGGTGACATTAACAAGTGTGGAACGATAGCTGGATGATTGCTGTATTAATTGTGATGACCTTGTGCGGAGCGATGGGTGGAGCGGGATTGAAATTTTACGCAACTAGCCGTAAACGCATGCATGTGTTGATTGGACTTGGTTTTTACGGGACAGGTGCACTGCTGAATATCGTCTTGCTGAAATTTCTACCTCTCACCGTTGTCCTGCCTGCTAACGCCTTAACCTATGTCTGGACACTTATTATTGCGAGATGGGCCTTTAAAGAGACTGTAGGGCCAATGCGCTGGATGGGTGTAGTATGTATTATGGGCGGATTATGCCTGCTCGTATTATAAGATTTAAAATTTAATTCAAATATTGGATGTGAACGCATGAAATTTTTAGACTACATATTTTATGATCGTAGAGTGACTTGGATTTCTTTTGTTCTGTTTGCAGGTTTTTCCCTTTTTTATGGTTTGATGAATGGATCTTATATTCTGTATATCAGTCAACATGCAGAGATGTTGGGAAAATATACACCATTTAATACAGCCTTATTTCCCCTTAATCTGTTTAATTTTGATCCTTCGATGTATTACGGGGACAACAGTTCCTCTGTGATTCATCCTTTAATTTCTTATTTGGCGGTTACACTGGCAGCGATCTCCAAACTGCTGGGAGGCAACTGGTTCTTCTTGATTTTACAATCGCTTGTGAATGCAGGGTCGGTTGTGCTGGCCTTTGTTTTCCTAAGTCAAAATGAAGAGAGACCTTCCCACACACCGCTGTTGTTCGCTTTATTGTTTGGTTTCAGCTCGTATCTTATGTTTACCGCCTTTATCCCGGACTCATATCCATATGTGCAGTTTGTGATTCTTCTATCTGTTCTGTACTTGCAGTATACGCGTGTACAGAGAGACATCCGTTATGTCCCGAATGCGCTGCTTGCCACAATTAACTTCGGATTAACTTCGACTAATATTATCCCGTTTGCGGGGGCTGTCTTCTTTAATATGCAGGCATGGCGTAACAAGGCTGGGTGGAAAAAATATATCGGTATCATGGCGCTGGCTGTGCTGATGATCGTGGTAATAACAGCCATTCAGTATGTTGCGTTTGGGGGACGAAGCTGGGTAAGTAACTGGCTGTTAGGGATTCAAAGTGGAGGTACCAGTTACGCGACACCTTTCCAGTGGGCGGTACATTTCAAAGCATTAGTCTTGCTGACAATCAATCCGATGTTATCTCCCAAAGTGCACTTGCTTGATCCGGGTATGGTCGCATTTGTTACGGATCTTACCCGCTCTAATCCGCTTTATGTTCAGATTACGGGAGGATTTTTATTGCTGCTTGCACTAGCCGGCTTCATTCGTGGTATTCGAGAACGTAGTGTGTGGACGTTAATGCCGTACATTTTATTTGCTTTCCTGCTTCATATCGTTGTAGGATTCGGGCTGGCTGTGTACCAATATGATATGTACCTGTATGCAGGACATTATGTATTTGCTTTTTATCTGCTCGGTGGTATGTTTATCAGCGGTCTGCGTTCCGGGTTTGGTAAAAAAGTACTGATTGGACTGCTCTTGGCATCGCTGCTCGTTACGGTTGGCAACAATATCTATCGTCATTTCGAAACGTTAACGACGATTAAACAATCTTATCAACAGCTGGAGAAGCAGCGTTCAGTGCAACAATAATTAATTCAGAAGAAGATTACATTAATATCAGGATGTATAATGTCCCATTTCGTAATAAAAAAGCTTCTTGAACGTGACGTTCAAGAAGCTTTTTCCTTTTTTTTTAACGGACGCCTCAAGCAATGATTTTCGTCTTTTTCGCATTTTCAGCAGAACGTTTCGTTAAATTGCTTAATGGTCGTTTTAACAAAAGAGCAAAAATCAGACTAAGCGCAATGAACAGACACAACCACAGGATGTCCTTTATGGCTGTTGACCATAGAATACCACCGACTGCTTCACGTAGCAGACTGATCGCATAAGTAAACGGCATAAATGGATTTAACGCCTGAAAAAAGGGCGAAGTCATGCTGATTGGGAAAGTACCACCCGAACTGGAGAACTGAAACACCATGAAGATAATGGCGATGCCTTTGCCAATATTGCCGAATACAGATAAAAGGGTATATGTGATCGTCACAAACACAGCACTCACCAGCATGGCGAATAAAATAAACAACCATTTATCTGCGACATAAGTTCCCAGGATCCAAATGTCTCCTGCTGTAACACATATCGCCTGCAATAAACCAACGGTTAAGAAAGTAGCTAGACGACCAAGGTACAGTTCATATCCGCGGTATGTCCCCTCCGGGTTTTCTGCTTCCGCACGCAGCAGGGAAATTAACAATGTTGAACCTACCCATAGTGATAATACGGCATAGAACGGTGACATGGCTGAACCGTAATTGGGAATGGGGTACAGGTGTTGCTCCTTAATCTGTACTGGACTAGCAAGGAATGCACTTTCTTCTTGGATATCGCCTCGCAACAACTTGGCAAGCTCGGCAAACTGATTATTGCCCTCGACTTCTCTTAATTTCTCGGCAGCCTTTCGGATTGCACTTTCCAGCTCTGGCAAGTTCTTACGAACAAGAGTAGCTACGCGATGTACTCCTTTTTGTACATCGGGCAGTTGGTGCTGCACAAAGCTGGACGCTTTGCCAATATGCTTCTCAGCCTGAGGCAGATCATTACGAACAAAATCCGCAGCTGCATTTAATTTATCCTCCAGCTTGGGCAGATCACGCTGAATAAGGGAAGACACCATACTCAAAGCATGAATAAAGGATTTGCCCTTGGTGTGAAGGGTTTGTGAAATCTCATGTACCTTAGCCTGAATATCGGGTAGATCACCCTGAATTTTTTCCAGCTCTGCTTGACCCAATTGAATACCCTCCTTCGCTGTAGCGAAAATTGCTGCAATGTCTGGAAGACGATCCTTTGCTGCTTGCAAAGTATTGGCAGACGTAGATAGAACAGACTTTAGCTGATCGGTTGCATCCGTAAGCGCAGGAACAATCTGGCTGTCAAAGGTGCTTAGGAAGCGATCAATCCCAGTGCTAATTTTTCTATTCATTTCATTTAATTGGGCAACAATATCTGCTGGAGGAATCGTATTCTCACGCAAGGCTGTAATGATGATTCCGGCCAGTTTTAGTTGTTGCTGAAGTTCTTCAGATATCGTCTGCAATTGCAGTATCTTTGTTGCCAGTGGATGAGAGGGCAGTAAAGCATCCATTTTGCCAAACAAGTCGGACATACTGTCCATAATTTTTACCGCAATGCCGAGACGGGATGTAAGACGGTCGATGTCATCAGCGCTCGGCAGTTTACTCGAATCGGTTCCTTTCAATTGTTCGAACATAGCGCCAGCTACGTTTGTTATTTGCTGCACTAACAGCAGATTTTGCCGAATCGTTGGCGTAATCGATTGAAAAGCTTCCTGACTGGAACCTGCAAATTGATTCAATCCATTAGCAAACTGCACTGCGTTATCCCAAATTTCGGAAACTTTATCCAGATCCTGTTCAGCAGCAGATACAATTGCAAGAGCTCGATTCGTTTTATCCAGGGCGGTTTGAATCACTCCAGAAACTTGTCCAAAGTTGGCATCAACTTCTTGAATGCGGGCGACGGCTTGCTCTATTTCTGGTATTCGATCTTGTAAGGCTACCACCTCTGAAGCAGCGGTTTTGATCTGGGGCCAATACTGCTGTACTTTCAGTACATACCCAGCAGCTTCATTAATTTCAGGCAGTCGTTTCTCCAATTGCACAATTTTTTGTGCCTGCTTCATAATCTCCGGCATGGCTTGGTCAACTTCGAGCACTTTCTGACCTGCTATCTGGATTTCAGGTAGATTTTTCTCCAGCATAAAGATGCCACTTTCCATCTTGCGTAGCGTTGGCAACTGTGTATTAATCTCTACGCCAGCTTCCTTCAGCTTGGTAAGCACAGCTTCACTGACGGCTTCAGTGAAATTCTCATTAATCTGCGTTGTAATGGCGGATACGCCCGAACCGGTTATTTTGGGAGCGATGGCATTGACCTTTTCATTGACTGTGTAAATGACTTCCGGCCGATCCAGTTTTCCATTCACAATGCCCGTGATCCGTGATGAAAAATCAGCAGGAATGAGCAGGCTGGCATAATACTCACCGGTCTGAACACCGCGGTTAGCTTCGGCCTGATTTACAAATGTCCATCCCAGCTTGTGGTTGTGACTTAAACTATTCATTAACTCATCGCCAATATTAATGGCCGTACCCGTAACTGTGGCACCGTTGTCTTCACTAGTTACGGCGATTTTGATACCTTGCGTATTACTGTACGGATCCCAGACAGATTTGACATTCACCCAGTCGTATACACCTGGCAGTAGTATGATTGCGATGATCAGGAATATACCTGTGGGTACTTTGAAAATATGCAGCCAGTCTGTCTTGTAAATATGCCATATGTGACGCATAGTATCCTCCTTAAAAATAATGAAGAGAGTTATAACAGTGGAGGGAAAGGCTCACCTTCCTTACGTTCTTACTCTCTAAGCTTGATGTATATCGGAAAAAAGGCGTATTTAATAAATGAGCGCGTGTATAAACTTTCCCCCATTGAAAGGAGACTGATTCATAGTCTTCATAGATTTCAGGAGAAGCATTTGAAAATAGTGTCAGGTGGCGAATTTTGGATCGAAAGCATGTTGCAATTCTCTATGGATAAATATGCAGGTTTGTTGTATAATTATAAATGACGAATGACATGTGATGTGACATGGATGTTTTTTAGCCTAATTGCTGATTCTAATACAGATGAAGCAGAGGATTTGCACCTGCGATGGTGAGGTGTTGACAGAGGGTTGTCTTTCTGTCATAATTCATGAAGACAAAAGGGCATATTGAGACAGAACTCTGTGAGGTTCCTCATATGCACGACATGAATAGCACCTTTAAATCAGTCCCGTGAGACTGGCAAGGTAACGTGAATGATACATCGTTGATTTGCTGCGGCAGATCAGATGATGCATCCCGAGAGTAAACTTTCTTCAGCGACGTCTGAAGTTCGGAGACTCCTTGCCAATAAACACGGCAAGGAGTCTTTTTTGTTCTCCTCGTCACGGGGCCATGGTTTCGAAGGAAAATCCTGAGGAGGCTGAACGCATGAGCACAGAAACACATGTCATTATGGATGAAACGGCGATCCGCCGAGCATTGACAAGGATTGCCCACGAAATTTTGGAGAAGAACAAAGGAATCGACGATTGTGTGCTGGTCGGGATTCGTACACGAGGAGTGTACCTGGCCGAACGAATCGCCGCGAAGATTGAAGAGATTGAAGGCGCCAAAGTTCCCTGGGGAGAACTGGATGTAACTCCTTATCGTGATGATCGTCTGGATAATAACCAGATGAATCGCAAGAAACTGTTGATTATGACACCTGAATCACTTTCCATTCATAACAAAAAAGTGATTTTGTTCGATGATGTGCTGTACACCGGGCGCACGATACGGGCTGCAATGGATGCGCTTATGGACTGCGGGAGACCACAGAACATACAGCTCGCTGTTCTCGCAGACCGTGGACACCGGGAACTTCCAATCCGACCTGATTTTATCGGCAAAAACGTGCCGACTTCCAAATCAGAGGAGATTGAGGTTGCACTCATGGAAACGGACGGACAGGATGAAGTCAAAATTATACAGAACCGAGGGGAGCAGGCATGATGATTACACAGTCAGCGTTGAGAGACCGGAGCTTGCTTGGATTGAAAGACCTTAGCCGTGACGAGATCGAGTCCATTTTGAACCGCGCAGCTCACTGGGAAGGACAGAAGGAAAAATTGGTTCCGATCCTGGAATCACACTTTGTAGCGAATATGTTCTTCGAGAACAGCACGCGCACGCGGTTCTCATTTGAAATGGCAGAGAAACGTCTGGGCGCTCAGGTCTTGAACTTCACGGCAGCTGCATCAAGTGTAGAAAAGGGAGAATCGATCTACGATACGGTGCGAACACTTGAATCTATGGGGATTGATGCAGGTGTTATTCGCTTGAAACCGGCTGGTGTTCTGCAGCAACTGGCTCAGAAAGTGAGTGTGCCACTAGTCAATGCGGGGGATGGCAATAATGAGCATCCAACGCAGGCGCTCCTTGATCTTTACACGATGCGGAAGGCGTTTGGTGAACTGAAAGGCTTGCGTGTTTCGATCATTGGAGATATTTTACACAGCCGGGTAGCACGCTCCAACTTGTGGGCACTGCAAAAGTTTGGAGCGGATGTGCGCTTCTGCGCACCGCCAACGATGCAGGCGCCAGAACTTGAACAGCACGCACCTTATGTAGGTCTTGAAGAAGCGCTGGATGCTGATGTAGTCATGATGCTCCGGGTTCAATTGGAACGTCATCAACACGGCCTGATCACTTCAGCTGAGGATTATCGCGAACACTACGGATTGACGGAAGAACGGGCGTCACGCCTGAAGCCAAGTACAATTATTATGCACCCTGCTCCTGTGAATCGTAACGTTGAAGTGGACGATGCGGTTGTTGAGAGTGAAGCATCACGAATTTTCCCGCAGATGGCAAACGGTGTTCCGATCCGCATGGCCGTCATGGAACGTGCGATGAAGCAGTAACAGGATCTAGCATAGAGTCATAGGCTGACGAGACGGTGTTCTTGCAGACCAATATACAGAGTAGACGATAAACAATTTATCTAGCGGATTCAACCTGCTGGACAGAACCGAAGCGGAGGTCAATTATGGTACAGGTGATAAAGAACGCAAACGTCTTGAATCAAAAAGGGGAACTTGAACGGAAAAGCATTCTTATAGAAGACGGTAAAATTAAAACGATCGCTGACCCGGAAGATGAAATCGTACGGAACGCCGAGAAGTCAGCAGAGCAGGTAACGGATGCATCGGGTAAGCTGGTTATCCCTGGATTAATCGATATGCACGTGCATTTACGCGAGCCTGGGTTCGAACATAAAGAGACAATCGAAACAGGAGCTCGATCAGCTGCACAAGGTGGTTTTACAACCATTGCCTGCATGCCTAATACAAGACCGGTAACTGATACGCCTGAGATTGTGGAACTGGTACTGAACAAAGCAAAGGAAGCGGATCTGGTTAAGGTGTTGCCCTATGCGGCGATTACCAAAAACGAACTGGGCCGTGAACTGACCGACTTTGCCGCATTAAAAGCAGCAGGCGCTATCGGCTTCACGGACGACGGTGTAGGTGTGCAGAACGCGCAGATGATGAAGGACGCCATGAGCCTTGCAGCCAGCATGGATATGCCTGTGATTGCCCACTGTGAAGATGATTCTCTGGTTGTTGGCGGATATGTTACGGAAGGTGAATTCTCCAAACGCCATGGTATCAAAGGTATCCCGAACGAGTCCGAAGCGATTCACGTAGGGCGCGATATTCTGCTTGCAGAAGCAACAGGGGTACATTACCATGTGTGTCACGTCAGCACTGAACAATCGGTTCGCCTGATTCGCCTGGCTAAATCAATCGGCATCAAGGTTACCGCTGAGGTATGTCCGCATCACTTGGTACTGTCAGATGAAGACATTCCGGGCATGGATGCGAATTGGAAAATGAACCCGCCACTGCGCTCACCACGCGATGTGCAAGCATGTATCGAAGGATTGCTGGATGGAACGCTTGATATGATCGTGACTGATCATGCACCGCACAGTGAAGATGAGAAGGCAAAAGGTATGGAGCTCGCTCCATTCGGCATCGTTGGATTCGAAACAGCCTTTCCACTGCTCTATACCAAGTTTGTTGAAACAGGATTGTGGACCTTAGACTTCCTGGTAAAACGCATGACAGCTGATCCAGCTCGCGTATTCAGACTGGATACCGGCAAACTGGAAACAGGAGCCCCTGCCGATCTGACGATGATCGATCTGAATCAGGAAAAGGCTGTTGACCCTGCAACGTTTGCAACAAAGGGCAGAAACACACCGTTCACAGGCTGGAAGCTGAAAGGCTGGCCGGTACAGACTTGGGTGGATGGCAAAAGCGTGTGGCATAACACGTTACAGCAATAAAACAGCACCATGCTGACGTAACACATTGTTAACGACGTACATTAGTACTTATAACATAAAATTTTCATTGAAATACCGGAGTAAACAGTAATTTCTTTTCTTTAAACAAACTCAAGGCAAAATGATGCCGAGAGCCCAACATACAAAACAAACATAGTTAAATGTACTTTTTGAACTTTGAGCACCACCTTAGCTGCGAAGTGGACAGAAAGGACCCGAAGAAGCAAAGCGCTCGCCTTTATCACCGGATTACCCCATTTGAAAAATGGAACCATAGTAATCCGGGGATAACAGCGATCGCAGGGTTTTCTGTCCACGAAGTCCCACGCTAACGTAACTCCACGTTCAACCCAAGGCCATTTAACTTTGATAAACACAGAGGGAGTGAAATGGGATGCAGGGACAGGCAAGATTATTGTTGGAAGACGGCACGCTGTTCACCGGAAAAGCATTTGGTGCGGAAGGTGAAACGACAGGAGAGGTCGTTTTTAATACGGGAATTACAGGCTATCAAGAGGTGCTTTCAGATCCTTCATACTGTGGCCAGATCGTAACAATGACGTATCCATTGATTGGTAACTACGGGATTACAAGGGATGACTTTGAGTCGATTCGTCCGTACGTGCACGGTTTCGTAGTGCGACGCCATGAGCCAACGCCGAGCAACTGGCGTGCAGAGTACAGCGTGGATAATCTGCTGAAAGAATACGGCATCGTAGGCATCAGTGAGATTGATACACGGATGTTGACTCGTCGGATTCGTCACCACGGTACAATGAAGGGAATTCTCACAACAGGATCGAAGCCTGTCGAAGAACTGCTGGAGATGATGGGGGACACTACGATTGAGCAATTGCGTAACCAGGTGCCTATGACGTCTACAGAGCATGTGTACAACAGCCCTGGAACAGCAGAACGTATCGTACTGGTTGACTACGGTGCAAAAACAGGAATTTTGCGTGAACTGAGCAAACGCAACTGTGACGTGGTTGTTGTACCTCATAACGTAACAGCTGACGAGATTCGTCGCCTGAACCCGGATGGCATCCAGTTGTCCAACGGCCCTGGGGACCCGAAAGACGTACCGCATGCCGTAAAAATGATCAGCGAGTTGCTCGGTGAGTATCCGATCTTCGGTATCTGTCTAGGTCACCAGTTGTTTGCACTGGCAGCAGGAGCTGACACAGAAAAACTCAAGTTTGGACACCGCGGAGGAAATCACCCGGTCAAAGAACTGGAGAGCGGACGTTGCTTCATCACATCCCAGAATCACGGTTACACTGTAAACGAAGAGTCTGTGAAAAGCACGGATCTCGAAGTTACACATATCAACAATAATGACAAGACCATCGAAGGTCTGAAACATAAAACATATCCTGCCTTCTCCGTACAGTATCACCCGGAAGCAGCGCCAGGGCCATATGATAACAGCTACCTGTTTGACCGTTTCATCGAGATGATTCGCGAGCACAAGATCACTAACCCGCAAAAGCCGCGTCAAGCCGCATTGGCAGCCGCAGTGAAAGGAGCGCAATAACATGCCGATTAACAAAGATCTCAAAAAAATCCTGGTGATTGGTTCCGGCCCCATTGTCATCGGTCAGGCGGCCGAGTTCGACTATGCCGGTACGCAAGCTTGTCAGGCACTGAAAGAAGAAGGCGTGGAAGTTGTACTCATTAACAGCAACCCTGCGACAATCATGACGGACACCAATATGGCGGATAAAGTCTACATTGAGCCAATTACGCTTGATTTTGTAACACAAATCATTCGTCAGGAACGTCCAGACGGCTTGCTGCCAACGCTGGGCGGTCAGACAGGTCTGAACATGGCTGTAGAACTCGCACGTGCGGGAGTACTTGAGCGCGAAAACGTAAAATTGCTCGGAACACAACTGACTTCCATCGAAAAAGCGGAAGACCGCGATCTGTTCCGTGATCTGATGCGGGAGCTGGAACAGCCTGTACCAGAAAGTGTTATCGTTACAACACTGGAAGAATCCCTGCAATTTGCTGGTGAGATTGGTTATCCAATCATCGTGCGTCCTGCCTACACACTGGGCGGAACAGGCGGCGGAATCTGCGCGAATGAAGAAGAACTTCGTGAAACAGTAGCAGCCGGAATTCGTTACAGTCCGATTGGTCAATGTCTGGTGGAGAAGAGCATCGCCGGCATGAAAGAAGTCGAGTATGAGGTTATGCGTGACAAGAACGATAACTGCATCGTGGTCTGCAACATGGAAAACTTTGACCCGGTAGGTGTTCATACAGGTGACAGTATCGTTGTGGCACCGAGCCAGACGTTGTCTGACCGTGAATATCAAATGCTGCGTTCAGCTTCCCTGAAAATCATCCGTGCCCTGAACATTGAGGGAGGATGTAACGTACAGTTCGCACTTGATCCACACAGCTTCCAATATTACGTCATTGAGGTTAACCCTCGTGTAAGCCGTTCATCTGCGCTGGCATCCAAAGCAACAGGTTATCCAATTGCGAAGATGGCTGCCAAAATAGCGATGGGTTATACACTGGATGAGATCGTTAACCCGGTTACAGGGCAAACATACGCTTGCTTTGAGCCAACACTGGACTATATCGTAAGTAAAATTCCACGTTGGCCGTTCGACAAGTTTACATCTGCAAACCGCAAGCTGGGTACACAGATGAAAGCAACAGGTGAAGTGATGGCTATCGGACGTACGTTTGAAGAGTCTATCCACAAAGCGGTTCGTTCCCTCGAGATCGGTGTACACCGTCTCTATCTGAAAGGTGCGGAATTACTGGATGAAACCACGCTGAACGAACGCCTTATGAAAGCGGACGATGAGCGTATGTTCCTTATTGCGGAAGCATTCCGTAGAGGCTACACTCTGCAACAATTGCAGGATCTGACCCAGATTGACTGGTGGTTCCTAGATAAAATTGAAGGGCTCATTAAGTTCGAGGACCGTATTCGTGCAGAATCCGAATTGACTTCCGAAACGCTCTATCAAGCGAAACGCCTTGGCTTTACGGACCGTGCTATCGCTGAGCTGCGTGCCGAAGGTCAGCCTGGAGGGACGTTGACTACCGAAGCCGAAATCAGAGCACGTCGTGAAGATGAAAACCTGCGTCCAGTCTACAAAATGGTAGATACCTGTGCGGCCGAGTTTGAAGCAACAACGCCATACTACTACTCGACATATGAAACAGAGAATGAAGTCATTCCTTCGGACAAGAAAAAAGTCGTGGTGCTGGGTTCCGGCCCGATCCGGATCGGCCAAGGCATCGAGTTCGACTACTCTACAGTACATGCCGTATGGGCTCTGCAAAAAGCAGGTTACGAAGCGGTTATTATCAACAATAACCCGGAGACCGTATCAACAGACTTTAACACTTCTGACCGCTTGTACTTCGAACCGCTGTTCTTCGAAGATGTGATGAACGTCATTGAGCAGGAGCAACCCGTAGGAGTCATCGTACAGTTTGGTGGTCAAACGGCGATCAATCTGGCAGCACCGCTACGTAATGCAGGAGTAACCATCCTCGGAACGGATCTGGAAAGCATTGATGAAGCAGAAGATCGCAAAAAGTTCGAGCGTTTGCTCTCTCGTCTGGAGATTGCACAGCCAAAAGGTAAAACCGTTATTTCTGTAGACGATGCAGTTGAAACGGCACAAGGTCTGGGTTACCCGGTTCTGGTTCGTCCTTCATACGTCCTGGGCGGTCGAGCGATGGAGATTGTTTACTCCGATGCAGAACTCTTGACTTACATGGAGCAAGCGGTGAAAATCAATCCGGAGCATCCGGTACTTATCGACCGTTATATGCTGGGTAAAGAGGTTGAAGTGGATGCCATCTGTGACGGTGAAACGGTACTGGTCCCAGGAATCATGGAGCATATCGAACGCGCAGGGGTACACTCTGGAGACTCTATCGCGGTGTATCCACCACAGCACCTGTCGGCAGATCTGAAAGAAAAAATTGTCGAGATTACGATTAAAATCGCCAAGGAACTGAAAACGATCGGACTGGTGAACATCCAGTTTGTTATACACGACGGTCAGGTATACGTTATTGAGGTTAACCCGCGTTCATCCCGTACCGTACCTTTCCTGAGCAAAGTAACAAGTATTCCGATGGCAAACCTGGCAACACAAGCCATCCTGGGTGTGAAACTGAAAGACTTGGGTTATGTCGATGGTCTGTGGCCTGAGACGGATCATGTATCGGTGAAAGTGCCTGTGTTCTCCTTCGCGAAGCTGCGCCGCGTTGAACCAACCCTCGGACCTGAGATGAAATCGACAGGTGAGGTTATGGGACGTGACCCGAACTATGCAAAAGCTCTGTTCAAAGGTCTGATCGGAGCGGGAATGAAAATTCCGGCTACTGGAGCAATCGTTGTTACTGTAGCAGATAAAGACAAAGACGAAGCTGTACCTTTGCTTGAAGGTTTCTACAGACTTGGCTACAAAATTATGGCAACTGGCGGAACAGCAGCTGCGCTTCAAGCGGCTAACATTCCAGTAACAGTTGTGAACAAATTGAGCGAAGGCTCACCTAACATTCTCGATATGATCCGTAGTGGTGAAGCGAACTTTGTGTTCAATACCCTGACTAAGGGTAAAACGCCACAGCGTGATGGTTTCCGTATCCGCCGTGAAGCGGTAGAGAATGGTGTGGTATGTATGACTTCCCTGGATACCATTCGTGCGCTGTTGATCATGCTGCAAACGATCAACTTCTCCTCGGAAGCAATGCCTGCCTTTATAAAATAAATACTCACTGATAAAAGGACATCAGTTAGCCTGCGGGCTGACGGGATGTCCTTTATATCGGGCAAAAACAGAAAAATGAGCATGCGGAAGGGGCGCTGGGTTATGAATCACCCGAATTTCAATGAAATGGCTGGACGTCTGATGGTTGCACTCGATTATCCTGAAGCGGATGAGGCTCAGAAGTTGGTACAAGCTCTCGAGGGCATTCCTTGTTATCTCAAGGTCGGCATGCAGCTGTTCTATGCAGCAGGTCCGGACTTCATTCGAGAGCTGAAAGCGAGAGGTTACTCGGTGTTCCTCGATGTGAAAATGCATGATATTCCGAATACAGTGCGCGGCGGAGCCGAAAGTATCACACGGCTTGGGGTGGATATGTTTAATGTACATGCGGCAGGCGGAAGCAGCATGATGCGTGCGGCGTGTGAAGGCGCGGAAGCAGCACTTGCAGCCGATCCTTCGCTGAACAGACCCCAGATTATCGCTGTAACACAATTGACCAGCACCAGCGTAGAGACGATGAATAACGAAATTGGCATTCCTGGGAGTGTAGAGCAAGCGGTTGTTCGTTATGCCGGACTGGCTCAGGAGTCCGGGCTGGATGGTGTGGTAGCTTCTCCGCTGGAAGTGCCAGCGATTCGGGCAGCGTGTGGTAGAGATTTTCACACAGTAACCCCGGGCATTCGTCCGGCAGGTAGTGGTCTTGGTGACCAGACACGTGTCCTGACACCAGGCGAAGCAATCAGCAGAGGAAGCCATTACATCGTAGTTGGCAGACCCATAACCGGTGCACCCAATCCGCGTGAAGCGGCAGAAACCATTTTGAAGGAGATGTTGAACGTATGATCGAACTTAGCCAAATCCCAAACCATATTGCTTCTCAACTGTTGAAAATCAAAGCAGTGGCACTGCGTCCGCAGCAGCCATTTACATGGACATCCGGTATCAAATCGCCAATCTATTGCGATAATCGGCTAACGATGTCTTATCCAGAGATTCGGAATGATATTGCTGAAGCATTTGCGGCCATCATTCGTGACCAGTATCCAGATGCCGAAGTGATCGCAGGTACAGCAACGGCAGGCATTCCGCACGCAGCATGGGTAGCTCAGAAGCTGAATCTGCCGATGGCTTACATCCGGGATAAAGCGAAGGGGCATGGCAAGGAAAATCTGATCGAAGGATTAATCAGCGAAGGGCAGAAAGTAGTCGTGATCGAAGATCTGATTTCAACCGGCGGAAGTTCGATTAAAGCGGCAGAAGCTGTACGCGCAGCAGGGGCAACACCGCTCGCGGTTCTTGCTATTTTCAGCTATCAACTGGATAAAGGTGTGAAAGCATTCGAAGAGGCGGGCATCCCCCTACAAACTCTGTCCAATTATACCGCGCTGATGGACGTGGCTTTGGCTCAGGGAACGATTCAGGAGAGTGACTTTGCACTGCTGCAATCATGGCGTGAAGATCCTTCTTCATTTGGTAAATAATACATTCGGCATATGTTAGACTGCTGTCTGGCAAACGGTATCAAAATTGTAATGATTGCTGTAAGGACGGCAAAACAATCGAATAACAAGAGGCATCCCGTATGTTGGGATGCTTTTTTGTTATGTTCATCAAAATATTAACTTTTTCACACTGACGTTGTAAAAAGCTTGTAACTTTTAGTGGAGAGCAGTCGTTTATAATTCAGTGTAGCATGGAACAGATTTCTAGTTTTAGGGCGCATGAAGGAAATGCGCGGCATATTAAGAGAGGATGAGCGTGATTGCTGGCATGAAAAAGTTATTCTCAAGGAAAGGACCTGCCAAGAGCCAATCGGGCGATGAACACGAGCAGGAGCATTCTGGGCTGGAGGAAAGCGCTGTATCGGTAGAATCTTCATACATACCACAGCCCGATGCTCAAGCCACCGAAACTGTCATGTCGGATGAGTCATCTGTCCAGGAAGAGACTGCAGTTGCGGTAGTTTCAGAGGAGCCACCGCAGCAGGTTAAAACAAAGCCGAAGAAGGAACTGCTTCCTCCATATGATGGACCTGTGTTGGAGGTACGTAACGTTCATCGCAGCTTTCAGACAGGCAGTCGTATCATTCATGTGCTCAAAGGCATTGATATGGAAGTAAAGCCGCAACAGCTTGTTATGCTGAAAGGTAGGTCAGGTTCAGGTAAAACAACATTGCTGAACATGCTTGGCGGGCTTGACCAGCCTTCCAGTGGAGAGATCTTATTCTCCGGCCAGCCCCTTCAGGATTGGGGAGATCAGCGGCGAACGGCTCTGCGGCGCAAGGAGATCGGGTTTATTTTCCAGGCGTATGCACTCATGCCCTTATTATCTGCATGGGAAAATGTAGAGCTTTCACTCCGGATGGCGGATGTACCGCGGTCGGAATGGAAGGAAAGAGTAGGTCATTGTCTGGATTTGGTTGGACTGACCAAACGAGTGAAGCACCGGCCTTTTGAAATGTCCGGGGGGGAACAGCAACGGGTGGCCATTGCTAAAGCGATTGCACACCGGCCCCGTTTGTTGCTTGCGGATGAGCCAACGGCGGAGCTGGACTCGAAGATGGGTGCACAGGTTATGGCTGTGTTCCGCAATATCATTGAAGTAGAACAAGTAACCATATGTATGACTACACACGATCCTACAATTCTGGAGGTTGCGGACCATGTTTATGAAATGGCGGACGGCAGATTTATCAAGTAAAGGTGCCGTTCCGAAGAGGGGGAAACGCACAGCACTTATTGTACTTGGTGCAATAGTGGTTGCAACGATGTCAGGCTGTTCATTACTGCCGGCAGAATCGGAGGAAGAAGTGCTTCCACCGATTACGGCACCTACAATCTCCAAAAAACCGGAATACGAAGTTCGTACGGAGACGCTGGAGAAGAAAGTCAGTGGCAGCGGTAAGATGATGAGTCAGCGTGAAGAAAAGGTGTATTTTACGCTGGATGGCATGCACATCAAAGATTTGAATGTAAAAACGGGTGACAAAGTGAAGAAAGGGCAGGTGCTCGCTGTACTCGACGTAGCAAGTGTGGAGAAGGAGATTCGCGGCAAGCGGCTCCAGATTCGAAAATCGGAAGTGCAGATGAAGGAAACATTGCGGAAGAAGGATGAGATGGATCCGGTGGAGTTTGAAGAAGCAACCATAGCTTTTGAAGAACTTCGTCAGGAGCTTGCAGATCTGGAGGAAAAATTGGGTCAATCCACGTTGACGGCTCCGTTCGGGGGTACCGTTATTGCGGTTCAGGTGGAAAAGGGTGCAGCGGTCAAAGCGTATGACCCGATTGCGACGATTGCGGATACGTCCAATCTGGTTGTGGCGGCTACATTTGCCAAGGAAGACCTCGAGAAATTTACGTCTGGCATGAAGGCTGAAGTTGACATTAACGGTGCCGGCAAAGTGGCTGGCAAAATTAAAGCAATGCCTACGGCTAATGCTTCAAGTAACAATAATGGCAATGGTTCAGGCCAAGGTCAAGGAGGCACACCTCCACCGAAGGAAACACTTGATCAGTATGTCCTTGTTACTCTGGCGAAGATGCCGAGCAATGTAGAACGTGGTACGCCTTTAACTGTTTCCATCGTAACCCAGCGCACGGAGAACGCAATTGTCATTCCTGTATCTGCTCTGCGCTCCATCGGCTCCAGAACCTATGTACAGGTGATCGAGAATGATGGCAGCAAGCGTGAAGTGGACGTTCAGGTTGGACAACAGACATCGACCGATGTTGAGATTCTGAAAGGTCTGACAGTTGGTCAGAAAGTTGTGGGACGCTAATGGGGCTGCCATTGCTTCGGCTGCTGTTCCGCAAAATGTGGAACACGCGCTGGATGACCTTCAGCACATTGATTGGCTTGATTGTGGCGGTAGCGTTCACCGTCAGTATTCCAATGTATGCCGATGGTGCGTTGAAACGGGTTGTCGCGCAGACGCTACAGGATAACAGTGAGGGTTTACCAGCGGGATCGCTGTTGATGAGTTACCAGGCACCCGGGGGTGTAAAGACCGATACAAGAGGACTTGATGAAGTGGATCGCTACATTCGTGAGGATGTTCCCCGCGACATTGGGTTTCCATTCCATACGTATGTTAATTCGAGATCCATTCGCAGTACAGAGGTCACTCCTGAAGATCCTACCAAAGTGGATGCAAGCCGCGCGCGAAGTATGACACTAGGTACGATGAGTGGGCTGGATGCTCAGGTGAATTACTCGGCGGGTGTCAAACCTGGCAATCAGGTCAAAGGTGACATCATTGAAGCCGTGATGCTGGAAGAAGGAATGTACCGGAATGATCTGCATGTAGGTGATATTTTGGAATACCCGATCTACAGTGGTCTGGATATCACGTTACGTGTGAAAATTACAGGTTCCTTCAAAGCCGATAATCCGAACAGTCCTTATTGGGTTCAAGGCTTCGATGGCATGATGAATGGACTTTATGTGAATGATTCTGTTTTTAATGACGTAATACTCAAAGAGAAGGGCATTCCGCTTCAGAACTCGCGTTGGTACTACGCCTTTGATCTGAAAGAGGTTCAAACGAGCCAGCTGTCGGGCCTCAGTTCTATGCTGGAACGGCTGGATATTGATCTGTATCAGCGACTGAAAGATACCAAAGTGGATATTACCTTTGGTGATCTGCTCAAGCAGTTCCGCAGTCAGAGTCTGCAGCTGCAGACGATGCTGTTTACGCTCGCTGCACCGATGATTGCGATGGTCTTTTATTTTATCGCGATGAATGCCAGACAATCACTGCAAAAGCAGGAAAGTGACATTGCGGTGCTGCGCAGCCGCGGAGCATCAGCTCGTCAGATCTTCTCGCTTTATTTGCTTGAAGGGATTTTCCTGGGTGCAATTGCATTGGTTACTGGACCGCTTCTGGGATGGTTCATGGCTAAGAGTATCGGCTCTGCCAGTGGATTCTTATCCTTTGTAGATCGGAAGTCTATTCCGATTGGAGTCTCCAAAGAAGCCATTATGCTCGGAGTAGTAGCTGTGCTGGTTGCCATTATTGCATCGCTGATTCCGGCGATTACGTATGCACGAGCAACGATTGTTTCTGCGAAACGGCGTCAGGCACGTACAGATCGTGCACCGCTGTGGCAACGTTGGTTCCTCGATGTCGGACTGCTCGGTCTGGCTGGTTATGGCTACTATCTGTTTTATGAACGTCAGATGCTGACGTTCCAGACGGGAATGACAACGGATCAGTTACAGGTACAGCCGTTTCTGTTCTTTGTACCTGCGCTTGCGATCTTTGCGCTTGGACTGTTTTTCCTGCGTTTGTTCCCTTGGATTCTGAAATTGATTCAGTTGATCGGTCGCAAGCTGCTGCCGGTTCCGTTGTATCTGACGCTGACTCAGTTGTCACGTTCGTCATCATCCTATTATCCGCTCATGATTCTATTAGTGTTGACACTCGGCCTTGGGGTATATAACTCGGCTGCAGCTCGAACCATTGATTTGAATTCAACGGAACGCACGCTTTACCGTTATGGCTCGGATGTTATTATGCAAACGGTATGGGAAGGAACCCCGGAGGTTAAGCCAGGAGGTTCTGGACAGGGCGGCGGAGGCCAACAAGGCAGCGGGCAGCAAGGTGGAGGCGGTGGAGGCGGCGGAGGTGCCGGTGGTGGAGGAAATGGCGGTGGAGGAGCTCCTGGTGGTGGAGGTGGGGGCGGTTCATCGCAGCCAACCAAAATCATATACTCTGAGCCACCATTTGAAGTGTTCCGTCAATTAAACGGTGTGGAGCATGCTGCACGGGTGCTGCAAACGAAGGGCAACATTATTGTCTCGGGTAAATCCGGTGGACAAGGGATGTTAGTCGGCATTGATAATGTGGACTTCGCCAAGGTTGCCTGGTTCCGTAACGATTTGTTCCCCGCACACCCTTACAAGTATCTTGATTTGCTTGGTAAATATGAAGGTGCTGTTCTGATCTCCTCGAAATTTGCTGACAAGTTCAAGCTCAAAACGGGAGACTCAGTTTCCATTGGTGTACAGGGTCAAGCGATTGAATTTGTTGTTTTTGGCATTATTCCATACTGGCCTTCGCAATACCCGGATCAGATGCCATTCTTTGTGGCTAATCTGGATTATATCTATGATCAGGTGCCGCTAATCCCTTACGAGGTATGGTTAAAAATGAAACCGGATGCCAAGGTCGCTCCATTAATGGAGAAACTTGCAGCAGAAGGCATTGAACTATCCTCTGTTCGTGATGTGCGAACCGAGCTCGTCACACAGGGCAAACATCCATCCAGAGGCGGAGTATTCGGCATTCTGAGTTTGGGTTTCCTTGTATCGGTGATTATCTCGTTAATTGGTTACGTGCTGTACTGGTTCTTTAACCTCTCGGGACGTGTGGTACAGTTCGGTGTCCTGCGAGCTATGGGTCTATCCAGAGCACAGCTCAGCGGTATGTTATTGCTGGAGCAGGTATTCACGGCTGGGCTTTCGATCCTGCTGGGGATCAGTATTGGTCAGGTTTCAAGCAGACTCTTCCTGCCGTTTCTGCAAACGACCGATAATGTGTCTGCGCAGGTTCCGCCATTCCGTATCGTCTTTGAACAGCAGGATATGCTGCAACTGTACGGTGTAACCGTGGTGATGCTGATTATTGGAGCATCGATGTTGCTCTGGCAGATTCGCAGGCTGAGGGTTCATCAGGCGGTCAAAATGGGAGAGGAGAGGTAAACGTGATCCAATGCGAAGGACTTGTCAAAATTTTTAAATCCAGTGATGTGGAAGTCGTTGCCCTTCAAGGTCTCAATCTGACCGTCAATCAAGGGGAAATGATGGCGATCATCGGCAACAGCGGTAGCGGAAAATCAACACTGCTTAATATCCTGGGAGGCCTGGATCGTCCTACTGCTGGTACAGCGGTTGTTGGAGACTGGGATTTGCTGAAAATGACGGATGCTCAACTGGTGGAATACAAACGCCATACAGTCGGATTTATCTGGCAAAACAACGGACGAAACCTGCTGCCTTACCTCACTGCGCTGGAGAATGTGGAAACGCCGATGATTCTGGGTGGCAAACGTGATCGTGCTTATGCTATGCAACTGCTGGAATGGGTCGGCTTGAAAGATCGGATGCATAACAAACTGCATCAGCTGTCGGGCGGGGAACAGCAGCGTGTAGCGATTGCAATCTCCTTGTCCAATCGGCCAAAGATTCTGCTGGCGGACGAACCAACCGGTTCCGTCGATTCTGAGACATGTGATACGATCATGAACATTTTTCGCAAAATGAATAAGGAACTCGGTGTAACGATTGTCATCGTTACCCATGACTTGACGCTTGCTGGCAAGGTTGATCGGATCGTTGCGATTCGGGATGGCTTAACGAGCACTGAATTTGTGAAACGAAATCCAAATCTGGACGATGATGAGGGACTCTCTGAAGCAGGTTCTCCTGACGTTCATGAAGCTTTTGTCATTATTGATCGTGCAGGGAGGCTTCAGGTGCCCAAGGAGTACCTGGAGGCTTTGTCCATCGATAGCCGAGCTACATTGGAATTTGACGGTGAACGTATTGTTATTACACCGCCAAGATAATTTAAGAGGGGGAAATGGGAGATGAAGAACAGGTTGTGGGGAAAACGTGTGCTGGCCATCGTGGCAACAGCAACACTGGCATTACCACTTATTGCGGGATGTACGGCTAGTGAGAATAAAGATAATGAACAGCGTGTGCTACGTGTAGCTACACTCTGGGGTGGACAGGATGACAGCTACTTCCGTCAGCAATTTACGGATGCTTTTGAGCTTACGCACAAAAATGTCACGGTTGAAATCGTGCCTGCGATTGACCAGGGCAGCATGTATGGCTTTGGCAATTCGGAAGAAGCAAAAGAAGCACCAGATACAATGGAGAGCTTGAAGAAAATTATGACGGGAGACAATCCGGTTGATGTCATTGTAGCGGATACCTCCACGATCAAGTCGTTAATTCAGGAGAACATGGTTAAACAACTGGATCCATTGATGCAGGAAGACAAATTTGACACCAGCGATATCGTGCCAAGTGTGCTCGAGGGAATCAAGGATCTGGGTGATCAGAACATCTATGCGCTCACCCCTACATTCTCTTCCTCTGCTTTGTTCTATAATAAAGGTATGTTTGAAAAAGCGGGTGTTGAACCACCAACCGACAATATGACGTGGGACGATATCTTTAATCTGGCGACTCGCCTGACCAAGGGAGAAGGCAAAGACCATGTCTTTGGAATGTCGTTCACTACCTATAACGGCGGCTCCCCGTATTACTCCATGCAGCAGTATTATAATTCACTGCAGCTGAAAGTTTTTGACGATAAGGCAGAGAAAATGACAGTGGACTCTCCACAGTGGGAGAAAGTGTGGAGTACTGTCAGCAAGCTGGCGATTGATAAAGTCATCCCGAAAGGTGACGAGCCACAGGATCAGCAATCGGAAGGACGTTACAACCCTCTTCAAAGCGACTTGTTCCTGAGTGGTAAAACGGCTATGGCAATTGGAGATTACAATTACATTAATCAATTAATTGATGCCAATAAAAATGCAGATAAAATGAAAGATTTTACGAAAGTAGAATGGGATGTGGTTACCCCTCCCGTTCATCCAGAAGCTCCTGAGATTGGAGGCAACATCTACCTGAGCAGCTTGATGGCGATTAACAGTTCAGCTCAGAACCCGGATGATGCCTGGGAACTGATCAAGTATATGAACAGCGAGGATTGGGCGAAGATCAAGGCACGCAGCAGCTATGAATTGGTATCGCGGAAAAGCTTTATCAAGCCCAAAGACGGTCTGGATTACAACATTCAGGCGTTCTACACCTTGAAGCCGGTACCGCCAACCAATACGAATCTCGATAAAATGTATCAGAAGACGCCTGGATTGTATCAAGTAGCCGATAAAGGCATGGAATACTTTAATCAGGTGCTGGAAAACAAAAAGACACCGAAAGAAGCACTGGGTGAATGGGCAGCCAAAGGGAACGAGATGCTTGCGAAGTTGAAAAAAGACCCTAAAGCGACATTCCAATAAGTTATACTGATCACGTATGAACACGTTGGTCAACTTCCGATTTTGCATCATGTTTACACTAAAAACGAGCCGCTGGAGATTTTATCATCTCTGGCGGCTATTTTTACGAAATTGGGGTATTCTACAATTAGCAGCAGTACATGACCCTTTGGAAAGGACGAGCAGGATGAAATGGATATATTTCAGCAAGCTGTATTCAACGAAATTTCAAGCAGGCTGCTTGGCGAAAAGACTGGAGCAGGATGGCTGGATTTACGGGCATAACGAGCCCGAAGAAGTTGAAGTGTATCGCTCACGGAAAGGGCGTTACGGTGTGCGATTCATTCCCTAACATTACCCCTTGACTTGTATTGGACTAATAGTGTATATTAATTAAGTCGCTGTTTATTATTATTAACGACGCGGGGTGGAGCAGCCCGGTAGCTCGTCGGGCTCATAACCCGAAGGCCGCAGGTTCAAATCCTGCCCCCGCAATATTGCTTTACTGGATGGTTTACAGCGATCATCTGCACTGTTATACATTATTTGTTTAGGGCCCTTAGCTCAGTTGGTTAGAGCGGTCGGCTCATAACCGATTGGTCACAGGTTCGAGTCCTGTAGGGCCCATATTTCAGAACCCTTGCGATGCAAGGGTTTTTTTCTGTTTGCGCGCCTAGCCAAGCTAGACACAACTAGCCGGTGAAAGTCCGGTCGAGGTAAGAGCCAAGTCGCCTCGTAGCTGACGGGCAACTGGTGGAGAAATCCTAAGGTTGAAGCTCCGTGACAAAGTAACTTCGTAAGGAAGTGCGAGCAAATCCACAGGCTGTAACATGAAGTGAATCCTGCCGCATCGTTAAAAAGAACCTTTTTTTTTTTAGGACAAGAGGGAGCCGAGTCCTGAGACATTGGGCGAAGGCCATGGAACGCGTGAAGCCCTTGGAAGTGCAGCGCGGAAGAACCCTCCGGTGTAAGGGGAGCGGCATGTGGAGAAAGTTGGGTCTGGAACTAGGGAGACCCTCCCCCGCACGAAGTTTTTTTTTTTCGTAAAGAGCTGACCTATAAGCTGGAAAGGCGAAATGGGAAGCTGCGGGAAGGGAGTCGGAGGGGGACATAGTACCGTGGAAATGAGGACAACACAACCTCATGAAGGGAAGGACCCCTGCTTTTGTTCATGTACTGAAGGAGGTAAGAGTCAGTGAATGCCCAAAAGGCTAACTACACCAAAGTCAAAGCTCGACAACTTCAAAACGTACTATACCTGGCGGCCAAGGAGCATCCGAGGCGCCGGTTTCATGCATTATATGACAAGGTTTATCGAGAGGATGTTCTTTGGGAAGCATGGAAACAGGTCAAAGCGAGTGGGGGGAGTGGTGGTGTCGATGGAGTGACACTGGACACCATCGTTCAGACATATGGAGCCGGGCGCTTTGTGGAGGAACTGAGAAATAAGCTGAAAACGGGAACCTACCAGCCCCAGCCTGCAAGACGGAAAGAGATTCCAAAGCCAGATGGGAAGACTCGCCCGCTGGGTATCCCCGTGATTGCGGATCGGGTCGTACAGATGGCAGCCAAAATGGTGTTGGAACCCCTATTCGAAGCAGACTTCAAGGCGTTCTCCTATGGATTTCGTCCGAAGCGAAGTGCGCATGATGCGATTCGCCATATCCGGCGAGCGGTAAGGAAAGGTGTGTACTGGGTGGTAGACATCGATATTCGAGGATACTTTGACAACATCCCTCATGAAAAGCTGATGCAATTGGTACAGCAGCGCGTCAACGACAAGCGGATGTTAAAGCTGATTCGTCAATGGCTAAAAGCAGGATTCATGAAAGATGGACAGTGGTACCCTACCGAGATTGGATCGCCACAGGGCGGGGTCATTAGCCCGCTGTTGGCGAACATCTACCTGAACTACCTGGATGCGATCTGGGAAAAGAAGTGTACAGAAATCGGAACCCTGGTGCGCTACGCCGATGACCTGGTGATCCTGTGCAAAACCAAAGAACAAGCCATGCAGGCCATCCACGTGTTGAAGGCCGTGTTCGGAAAACTCGAGCTGGAGATGAACAAGGAGAAGTCAAAGGTGCTGAACCTGTGGGGAGACCAGGAAGGGTTCGACTTTCTGGGGATGCATCACCGGAAAATACCGAAGAAGCTGAAAGGGAACAAAGAAGCCTATGTCTTGCGCAGCTATCCAACAAGAAAAGCGATGAAGACCATGAGGCAAAGAGTCAAAGAAATCACCGAGCCGAGGAATCGTCTGTATTGGACGATGAACCAGATGATCCTAGAACTCAACCCGAAAATACAGGGCTGGAAGAACTACTATGGACTGGATGTCTTTGCGACCAAGTTTCTGAATAAAATCGACTGGTATATCCGAAGACGACTAACCCTGTTCTGGAACAAAAAACGAAACCGACGCCATAAGCACAGCAAGTCCCGGCAGGCAGCAACAACGGCTGAACTGGCAGGACTAAAGAAACTGGCTGGATGAAAAAAAAAAAAAAAAAAATCCGTAATGCCACAGGAAGAAGAGCATCGGAAAGCCGTATGAGGGAAAACCTCACGTACGGTTTGATGAGGGGGAGCTGGAAAAGTAAAAAGAGGGTCTACGCCCTCCGATGAAATTTCAGTTTCCTACTCTACTCATATACAATAATTCATAGTTTACAGGGCGGTTGGAAGCAGATTTGCTGCGAGTCTCTTTCTAGTCATATGACTTTTTTTCGCTAAAGGTATGTATGTCCATGCCAGATTACGATTCTTACATATACTATCCTATTCCAACACATAGGAGGTAGATTTCATGAGTCAATTTATTGATGCAAGAACGTCGCAGAATGCGAGCTTGGCGAACTCCATTGCGATCCCGATCCTTGTAATTAATACACCGCAATTGTTTGGTCAGATTGGTCTGATCACAGATAACATCGGGGCCAATCCACGTGTGCAGTTCACGGGAACCGTGACAGTGCAGCTGCCGTTAGCTCTTGTAGGTGTTACGATTACCGTTGTAAGGGGAACGCTGTCAACCGATCCGGTTATCTATTCCGCTACGTCTACATTCAGTTTAAGTGTACTGGCACCTCAGGTTATCACATTCTCGGCCAGTGACTTTAACCCGCCCATTACACCTCAATTGACGTATACGGCGTTTATCAGCTCCAACTTGCTGGGTACAATTCGTGTCGGCCCTGAGAACTTTGAAGGGTCCTTGTACTCGGACTAATCAGTATATGGTTTTGATAGAAAGAGAGATGCCGGCGTTTGTCCTGCCAAGCATCTGTACTCTAAGCCTGCTTCTCTGCGAAGCAGGCTTTTTTTATGGATAGAAGACGATGTGAATGTCGTCATACATCTGGGGAAGTATGAATAAGAGTAGCAGGTGCATGCAATATGATATAATAGTCTTTTTACATATGATGAGACATAATCCATTCCTGAATAAACAGATAGAAAGCGGGTTTAATACAGCGATGATAGAGAAAGAAAGCCAGCGTTTTCGGTTCAGCGAAGCGCCGATCTGGGACTGGCAGAGAGCCTATTACGAACAAATGGGACCGCAAGCCTGGGAGGATCGCCAGGTACCGCAATATATTACGAGTAATCCGTTGATTGCGACAGCGTATGCGGAGATGATTTTTGGCTTTTTGCAGGACTTGTCAGTCAGAGGCGAGCAGGATGAAATGATAAACATTGTTGAACTTGGTGCAGGTGGAGGCAGATTAGCTCATCAGGTGTTGAACAAACTGTGTGCATTGAAGGAAATCGCGGGTATAGAGCTGCCGCCTTTCCGTTATGTGATGACTGACCTGGTTATGGAGAATGTATTGGGATGGAAAGAGCATATGTCCATGCAGGAATATATTAAACAGGGACTGTTGGACTTTGCACGTTTTGATGCGATGCAGGACAAAGAGTTACATCTTCTGATGTCTGGCACGGTGATCGGGCAAGGAGATTTACATCAGCCTTTGCTACTCATTGCCAACTATTTTTTTGATAGTATTCCGCAGGACTTGATTTACATTGGGGAGGGGCAGGTATACGAATGTGATCTGCTTGTTGAACTTCCGAAACATGAAGCTGAGCAGAACCCTGCCGAGATGCTTGAAAATATGAACCTGCAATATAAATATCGTCCCGCCCCCGAATACAGTGAAGAGACCTATGTATACCCTGAATTAATTGCCTTATACAAGGCGGAGTTAGAGGATTCACATATTCTACTTCCGACTGCAGGTCTGGAGTGTCTCGAACGATTGAGCAAGCTGTCCCGCTCAGGATATGTGCTGATTACTGCGGATAAAGGGGATCATCGGCTGGATTACTGGAAATATGCAGAGCCACCTGAATTCGCGCTTCACGGCAGTTTCTCGTTGTCCGCGAATTATCATGCGTTAAAATATGTGCTGGAACAGCAGGGAGCTGCTTCATACTTTACTGCACATCACTATAAGGATCTGAACGTGGGCATGATTTTAAAGTTGGATGCACCCATGAGTTATGTGAATACAAGGATGGCCTATCACCGCTTTGTGGAGCGGTTTGGTCCAGACGATTTCTTTACCCTGAAGGAATGGATAGACCCTAAAGTGGATCAGATGGAGCTGAAACAGCTACTGGCTTTCTGGCGATTGGGCGGATACGATGCCGAGTTTCTGATTCTTGCGTCCTCCAGGTTTAATGATCTTCTATCCGATGCAAGCGATGAGGAGATGTTCGACCTTCAATCCGGGATCAGGTTGATGTGGTCTTCCTATTATGCTATGGAACATCGGAATCAGGTGGCTTTTGTTTCAGGGCAGCTGATGCTGGAGATGTTTATGTATGAAGATGCCAAGTTGTTCCTGGAGAGATCACTGACCGCTGACCTGGATACACATCAGACCACGCTATTATATGATCTGGCTGTGTGCTGTTATGAACTGGAACAAGAACAGGAAGCACTTGCCTACGCTCGCCGTGTACTTGAAATAGATCCGGAGCATGAAGAGGCTGCGTCGTTTCTGAAAGGTCTCGAATGAGTTCTATATAACAACCCGGTATATAACGAGGTGTGATTCGGTTTTGTTACAGAGTCCAAGCACACTATTGTTGTTCATCAGTCAACTCCCCGAGGATTGGGCGATCAGACGTGCACATTCGCCCGGTCACTAGCGGGAAATACGCATATGTTATGGCATACCTTGAAATTCAAAGGAGGCCAATCAAATGAGTCAAGTGGGATACGGTTGTGGCAATGTTGGTGGATTCGGCGGAGCTTGGACTTCCACTAGTGCAATCCTCGTTCTTTTCATTCTGCTCGTCATCATTACAAAATCTTTCTGGCTGTAAGATAACGATCTGGCGTGCAGGCAGTCAGCTCCACCAAGACTTTGGTGGGGCTTTGCTCTTATTTCCAGAGCGTAATATGACATGAATGACATTTGACAAGTGAAAACAATGTGCTTAAAATCACATAAGAGACTACTAACAGAGATTGAAGGGATAGCAATGCCGTTTATACGATTTAAAGGATTCACAGGTTCTAAACTGGAGGAAGTTGTACCTCAAATTACCGAACAGATGGCCTTGATCACTCATATTCCGCAGGAAAGAATGAAAGCAGAACGTTATGATGTACAGGCCCTGACACCTTCCCCGGCATCCATAGAGATTTTGATGTTTCAGCGTGACCAGGAGATACATGATCGAATTGCAGCATCCATGCAGTCCATTTTGGAGAAGGCTGAACTGCCGGATGTACACATTTTTTTCAATATATTATCCCCGAATTTGTACTACAAGAAGGGCAAACCGCTAACCGATTACCGATTGGATTAGACAAGCTTGAGAAGTAGATACATGTGGGAAAAGAAATACGAACAAGCTGCTTCCGGAGAAGCAGCCTGAGACGGGCAGTTTGATATGCTCGTCTTTTTTATTTGTGCAAGGGTCGTCTGGTATTCAGACTGATTGAAGTGTTGGAGAGGCTGTGAATCAGGTGAAGAACAGTCACGATCAGAGCCAGTGCAGCGAGTGAGAGGGCTACAGCTGCCCAAATTGCCTGTGCAGGCCCCACATACAGGATTGTAATTACTGTCATGATTAGTCCGATGCCTGTTACTGTATAATTTGAAAAAGAGAGCAGACTGTTTGCTTTCGTTATATCTTCGCCTTTAACCAGTCGTGGCTGGAGTGTCTCCAAAGACAGGGACTCCCAGCGAATAATTGCAGAGAATAGTACAGTACCTGTAAACATAAGTGTAATATGTACTGTCAGGTGTGGCAGGGAGAATGCGATGCCGACGAGCAGCAGTATTTTGGTCAAAGGAACACCGATCATTAGTCTGGATAACGTAAAGCGTCTCATCAGAAAATCGAATGCGAATCTTGCTGCAGTATGGGCTAACCCGTAAAAGCACAGAAACAGCAGTGCATGGCCAATCCATTCAGTCTGACTGTATATAAGGCAGGTCAAGGTTGTGATTAAGATCACTTGTATAAGTGAGAGCAGTGTTCTGGCAGCCCAGAATGGATAAAATGCGATGTTCATACCAATCTGTCCTTTCTGTAACGATACCGATATCATTTATCTTACGGCTCATGTTACAGTAAGACCACAAATAAAGTTATCATATTTCCGTCAGTGCACGTCAAAGACCAGCTGCACAGGGAGCAACTGGTCTTGCTTTCAAGCTTGTTATTGTATTATGCCATGGCAAGAGTAAAAGCAATCAGTAGCATAAACAGACTGGACATTCGAACCATAGTCATGTAGGACTTGCTAGGTTCCGTCTCCCCTTGCATGATCCAGCCGTATCGAAGATACCAGCCAAACTTGGGAAAACACAGATTGATTATACATAACACCATAAATATAAAAAAGAGGATTTCCATCGTCGATCTTCCTTCCTCGTAACCATTAACGGCCCCGCCTTTAAGGTCTGCGTCTGGAAAAAATGAATACAATCCGTATACTGACGATGATGATCAATTCAATTATTGGTGTATCTCTGAATGGCAGGCAGGTTATGTGAATGGATAAGGATTAGTATGATTAAGAACTATTACCCAAGAACTACACGGATTGAATAACTGTGGTACAATATAATAGATTTTTTAATATCAACACATACCATCTGGAGTTAAAGATGTGAGATGGAGGAGACAGGCATGAGTCCAAATAATCAACTCCCGATGCAATGGGAGTTTATCATCTCGAAATTAAAATCCTCCGTTACGGTAGTTGACGCTACCTCGCCTGAGTTTCCGCTCATGTACGTAAACGAACATTTTACTCGGCTGACCGGATACACGCACGAAGAATCGATTGGACGGAATTGCCGATTTCTACAGGGGACGGATACCAATCCCGAAACCGTTTCAAATATTCGAGAAGCCTTGAGAAAGCAACAATCAACTAAAGTTGAGATTCTAAATTACACAAAAAGTGGTCAGAAGTTCTGGAATGAACTCAATATTGATCCCATTTTTAATGAATCAGGTGATTGCTTGTACTTTGTTGGTATTCAGTATGATATCACTGAACGGAAGTTTGCCGAAGAGCAACTGAAGCTTGCTGCGTCAATGGCTGAGAAAACCAGCAGAGGACAGCTGGAATTCATCGGTAAGTTAAACCATGAGCTTCGTACACCGCTAAATGGTATCATGGGCATGATTGAGCTTGCGGGAATGGGCGATATTACCGAAGAGCAAAAAGAATATCTGGAACTGGCACGTCAATCTGGAGAAGCGCTCCTGCACATTGTAAACAACAGTCTGGATATGGCGAAGCTCGGCAGAGGCAAAATGGGAGTGGAGCATATCGAGTTCCAGCCATTAAAGCTGATTCAGCAAATTGTGAAGACACATGAGCTGGCAGCCGTGAATAAACATATCCGTATATTTTGTCATGCAGATTTGAGTATTCCTGATGTGTTGTGGGGCGATCCACTAAGATTACGTCAAGTGCTGGATAATTTGTTGAGTAATGCCGTCAAGTTTACGGAGCAAGGGGAAGTGCAACTTCGAGTGGATGTCCAGCAGCGATCACATGAAAAGACCATGTTGACGTTCTCTGTACGGGACACAGGGATCGGCATCCCCTCTCATCAGATCAGCCAACTGTTTGATGCCTTTACTCAATCCGATATTTCACATGCAAGAAGGTTCGGGGGAAGTGGACTTGGGTTAACGATTTGCAAAGAGCTGTTGGAATTAATGAACGGCAGCATCAGTGTGGATAGTGCTGAAGGAAAAGGAACGGAGTTTCATGTGACGGTACCTTTTGGAAGTGAGCAGAGTATTTTTAACGCAGGATAAGACAGTGCAGGGCAGCAGCCGGAATGGATCTGGCTGCTTTTTTGTTGTGGAATGGATTGTTTTACGAACTGGTGTTCTGTTATAATGTTAGAGATGTTAGTGTTACATGGGGGAGGCACATCATGAGTAAGAGACGCAGCAGAAGAGGCAAACGAGCGAACCGGCAATTTAAAGGGAAAATGCTGACGTTGGTTGGCATGCTACTGATTGCTCTGTACGCTTGGGCAGGAGGAGAGTGGCCGCTGGACATCCCTTCTCCGTTCAAAGCAACTGACAAGAGTGTAGATCATACAATCACTTTTCCTGCAGATCGGTATCCAGAAACAGCAAACCACATCCGGAAAGCGCTCCAGGCAGGACATACGGATGTCTGTACGATCGACCGGAAGGGTGCTGAAGGAAACAGGGAGCTGTCACTAAAAGGTGTGCCGGTCAAAAAAGGAAAGGATCGGGATGAGTGGCCTATGGCGATGTGTGCAGAAGGCGGCAAGGGTGCGGATATCCAGTACATTACGCCAAAAGATAATCGCGGTGCAGGCTCATGGGTAGGCAATCAGCTAAGTACATATCCGGATGGTACGCGTGTTAAATTTGTCGTGAAATAACATGGGTTGTAGCAATAGAAGGATACAGAGGGAAGTTATTTTTGATTATGGAAAGTATAAAAAACAAACAGTATAAGAAAAACCAGACGTTAGTGACGTCTGGTTTTTTAAATATAAGTTGGCTCAAGTAGAAAAGGTAGATTTCCTACACATAGCTTATCTTTATCGATCAGCGCACATCCACATGTTCTCAATCCATGAAAGAGACTGTAAATGCAGGATGACAAGTTCAATGTCTACACGAGTTGCATGGTTCCCAGATGGTGAGAGCGAAGGGTTAAAAGACGAGTGACATGTTCGACTTCATCAAATGGAATCCACACATTTCCCTGCACGGTGCGCAAAGAGAGAATGGAGCTGTCTGCTGAACGCTCCGGGAAGCCGGTTACGGTCTGTCCGATTGTATTCCGAACCAGAATCTGTTGATTGCGCCGAATGGCAATTTCTACCTCATTTTTCATAAGTCATTGCTCCTGATTATAAGATATTCATCAATGTGTCGAAGTTTTCAATGGTTAATTTGTCTTCTTTATCTAGTCTATCAGAACTAGGTATAGATTTCCAGTAGAGAAATTTTCAAGCTATTCTAGGTGAATTGACTTAGTGAGTGGGAATGACGTTACTGAAAATATGCTGCGGGGTTATATAAGGTATGAGGAAGAGGAGGGGAACCACATGACAAAACTGTTTGTTGGGCTTGCTCGTTCGGAGCACGAGGCGATTATCCTGTTGAATGCGTTGAAGAAGGAAGGTATCCAAGATCAATATTTGGGGGCGGTAGCCAAGGAACAGATCGATCTGGAGACGATCAGCGAGAAGACGGGGTTACCCAAGCCGCTGAAAGGTGCTGGAACGGATGGAGCGCTTGGAGCACTGAAAGGCATATTAGCTGGGCTGGGAAAACGAATGAATCAAACCGCTTCTATCGGTAAAGCGGTGCGTAGATTAGCTGGTAATGAGATTGGAAGTGAGACCGATGATCTGGTCTTAACGCTAACAGAAGCAGGGATTCCGGAAGAGGATGCACGCCATTATGAGGACTGGCTGCTGCAAGGTCACATTCTGGTCATTGTGGAATGTAGCGAGGAGCAAGCGGCGCGTGTGAAGCCCATTTTGCTTTTTTAGTTTAATTTAAGGCTGATTTTAGGTTCCTTTAATGTTGGGGAGGTATTCTTATCTCACACCTCCCTTAATATAGATGGTTTACCGGAAGTCCGGGACCGCAACTCGGACTTTCTAGGCACTGTGAGCTTATGCTTGCAGTGCCTGTTTCATTTTTTGAGAAAAGGGTTGCATTATTAATATGTTCATGGTAAGATATTTCTTGTCGCCAAGAAAATATTACATACGCCGGGGTGGCGGAATTGGCAGACGCACAGGACTTAAAATCCTGCGGTAGGTGACTACCGTACCGGTTCGATCCCGGTCCTCGGCATCACGCGGTTTTACCCCGCAAACACAACGTTAAATGAGCGTCAAAATGCGATGGGTCCTGCGTACTTGAAGCGAGGCAATTCGCAGGTACACAGGATTCGCGCAAACACATCGGAGCATCCTACCGTTCACCTAACGGAAGGGGTGCTTTTTGCATTGGCGCGATTACGCGAAATTAAGAAGAGTTACGGAAGCAAGCGGCCAGACTGGTCGGAAGTATTGACGGAGTTTCTAGCGCATAAGCGGCTGGATGACGGAGTTGGACCGCAGACATTAACGGATTACACTAACGCGGTGGAATTGATATTCAAACGGTTCCCTAACGCATGGAAGACGGAGGCTGCGCTAAAAAAGGCGTGCCTCGAACATTTTTCCGCAGAGATGGCGCCGGCAACGTTTAATAACCGCTTGGTCTATATCCGCGCATTCCTAAAGTACAGCGTGGCGGAAGGTTACTTGTCGATCAATCCGCTTGAGAATATGAAGAAACGTAAAACGGGTAATCGGGCGGTGGCGGTCGAGACGGAGGTTCTGCAGGCGTTACTTGCCGCGCCAGACCAACGCACATTCGTCGGCCTCCGCGACTATACGTTGATCGTTCTGACGTTGGATACCGGCATTCGGCCGTCGGAGGCGCTAAGCTTGGTACCGCAGGACTTTAAGTTATCATTGAAGGAAGTCCACATACCGGCGCAGTTTGCGAAGAATAGAAATGCGCGGACGCTTCCTTTATCGGATATGACAACGAAGTCCATGCGGAAGTTGCTCGGCGTACGGGATGACGAGTGGGGTCCGGAGGTTCCGATATTCTGTTCGTACGAGGGGCGGCCGCTCAACCGGCACACCTGGGGCGACCGTATGGAGATATATTGTAAGAAAATCGGCGTACATATTCGTCCGTATGACTTGCGGCATGTTTTCGCTCTGGAGTTCTTACGTAATGGCGCTAACTCATTTGCGGTACAGCAATCACTCGGCCACTCTTCTATGGAGATGACGCGCAGATACGTGGCTCTGGTAAATAACGACTTAAAAGCGGAGCACGCGAAGGCAAGTCCGATCGACCGGCTGCTGTCGAAGCCTAAAGCGAAACGTAACACGAAAATTAAACGATAAACACTGACGCATGTCTCTTCGGAGATGTGCGTTATTTTTTACGTAAAAGTGTGCGAAGAAGGCGAAAGGGTTGTTAATACGGGTATACAGCAAATCGGAGAGGAGGCGGAGTCATGAACGACAAGGAGCGAGTGTTCAAACGGATTGACGCGCTTATAGACGCAGGCATTGATGTTACGCGTATTTCAAAAGAGTTAGCGCAGCGAGAATGCAGAGCTATTCGCAAACAGGCGGAGCGGGTATTCGGTAGTTATAAACAAGCGCTCATGGAATACGGAATAGGCGGGGCGATTGGAAAGCCGAGCGAAACGGAGTTATTCGGTTGTTTCGAAATAACGGATAATTACGAAGTGGTCGAAACGCCTAACGCATCTTATGTTCGCGAAATGTACGAATTAGACGACGTTACCTACCGAAGACTCACGCAGCCTTACCGCAAGCAAACGGAGATAGACGCACTAGACGAATTTTACCGTGAGCAATATCCGCTCGATCATCTTCCTACGGCTGTCCTGCGCGAAACCTATCCGAAGTTGTACGGATATTTGCGGAAGCATTACGGAACTTACTCCGCTTTTCTAAAGGCTTACCGAGTATCGTATGACTTTGCGCTTGATCGTAATTTTGGCGGCAGAAAGAGCGCAAGTTATGGGCACGCTTTCGAACGCAAGTTAGGCGTTATCCTACGCGCGATTTATACAGACGTTGAGCACCACGTAAAGATAGACGATTGCATTCCGGACTTTATCGTTAACGGCGCGCAGTGGTTAGATGCGAAACTGAGCGCTAGTACGATTTACGATACGAGGTCGCGAACTGCGGATAAGTACGCGAGGAAAGTTGACGCAATGACCGTTTACTACGCGCTGGGAAAACGAGAGCCATTTACGTACGGAATTGCAGAAATACTGCACGTATCAACGTTATATAGTGCTTTGGAGCGCGCAGGCAGACGTGATTTAGTGGACGATATGGAGGCGTTTATAAACGCAAACGATACTACACGAAAGGAGGACGCAGCATAATGACGCAATCAACCGAAACTCAACGCTTAGTTTCCATTGAATCTCAAACGGAATACTCCGTAACATCCGGCGCAACCGAAACGCGCATCTTCGTAAAGTTCTATGTTGAAGCCGTACGCTCCGGAATGATCGCCGACCTCGGACCGGAACGTCTGCAGACGCTTATCGTGCTGGCATCGTACATGGGCGCTGACGGTACGTGCTATCCTACGCAATGGCAGATCGCTAATAGCCTCGGAATAGCGCGGGAGACAGCGGGAAGACGCGTTAAGGCACTTGCAGACTACCGCTGGAAAGGTCAGCCGCTAATGTTACGAGAGCGGACGCGCCATCCGGATAGTAAGAAGTGGGAGAATACCGTATACAAAATCATGCCGATCAGCGGCTTGAGGATATTCGACAATTAAGGAGGACGCGAATTGATAAATATCGAGTTACCTCGTTTTGACTTTGATATAGACCTAGGCGATATGCGTAGGTTTGTGCAGACAAAGAGTGAGTACACGCATGTACAAAACGGCATTGCAACCATAAGTGAGGATTACTACAAAGCCAGAAGAACCCTCCTCGGTAGATTATTAGGAGACATAGATAAATCGCGCGGAGGAATTTACATCTTTACGAGCAGTGATTACCACGTTTACGCAGGAAAGAGCTCCAAGTTGTTCAATCGAATAGAACAGCATATTCGCGGTGCAGGAGGAGCTACAACTCTTTATGCCCACCTCCTAACTCATGTGAGGGGATTCCACGTAGATGATCCTTATGAGCGTGACATCTACGAGACTTTCGTGATTAAGGAATTTCTACCCGTCCTCAATGTAGCTAAGAAACCAGGTGACGTTCGCATCACACAGCTTGAAGCTAACACGGTTTTAACGTCACACTAAGTAGAACCAGTTATTAACTAGAACCATCTTTATAACTAGATTAAACATTACCGCTCAGTTGATTTTGCTTCGCAAACTAAACCTCGCGGGACGAATTAGATTAGCATATTTATTTATCCGCGCGGTAAATGATACGGAGCCAAAGGCGACGGCGAGTGTGAACGAAGTGAATCGCGAGCACATACGCACTTATAAAAGAAACGGAGGAATCACGTTATGTCTAACAACCGCAAACTCACGAAATTTCCCGTCATTGCCGAAGACGGCACGGAGTATCGCGTTACGATCGACGAAAGGATTCGTGAATATGGCGAGGATTACGTTGCCTGCCGGTTGTACTCGCAAAGCAAGCGTTGGTGGCGCGGGGATCGATTCCTACTTCTCAAATGCTATATCAACGGCCGCAGCGTATACGACTCGTCTCGCCCTGATTACGTTGGGATCGCGAAGAAGTTTTTATCGGATTGGGAGGCGCAAGCCCAACGCAAGTCCGCCGCCATCGATGCATTCCAAGCGTGGGACGGCCGCCTATGAAACGCATGAACGTAATTATCGTCATTTACGTAGTCGTTTCGCTGATTCTCGCCGGCCTAATAGCCTACGATTACTACGCTATGACTCATAATCTACCGGAGGTGTTTCCGCATGTTAAACAACGTTAAAATCACGGCAAATTACGCACTCAAAACGGACGACCGCAACTTCATCGTCCTGCAGCGCAAGATCGTCGATCCTACGAAGGCGCCCGGATACAAACCGATTGAAGGCGCTGAGCCACCGCCGATCCGCGAACGTTGGGACGAAGTTGCGTTCTATCCGCTGACAACCACCGGCCTGACCGCGCTCATTGACAGCGTAAGGATGCGTACAGTCGCGGAGTCCGGTGCGCGTGACCTGGCGCAAATGATCGTAGCTTTCCGCGAGACGACGGCGGAGATTATTGCGGCGATTAACGCTGGCTTATCGCCTGAGTTTAGCGTCAGTTTAGGCGCGTAGAGATAGGCGGAGGGTATTCGGTAGGGTACGGACGAAAGGCGATAATATCACGGTTAAATTACGGGAGGGATACGTGTGATAACGGAACAGCAACTAGTATTCATCGATAACGGCCGGGTATTGACGGATAGTTTGACGGTGGCGGACGTGTTCGGGAAAGATCATGCTAAAGTTCTAAGGGATATTCGAGAGCTTGATTGTAGCGAGGAATTTAATGAATCCAATTTTGGACTCATCTCCTATGAGGACTCAAGAGGCAGAGCCAAACCCAAATACGTCCTCACACAAGACGGTTTTACCTTTCTAGCGATGGGGTACACAGGTCGGGAAGCCGCGCGATTTAAAGAAGCATATATCAGACAGTTTAATCACATGCGTCAGCAACTCCAGCAGCTCTCCACGCCTTCTTATGCGATCGACGATCCCATTGCGCGGGCCAAACGTTGGATTCAGGAGCGCGAAGAAACGGAGCGCATTGAGACGGAGCGATTGCTGCTTGCGGAAAAGGTAACGGAGCAGGCTCCGAAAGTTGAAGCGTTCGATACGTTCATTTCCGCGGACGGACTTCAGACGATGGGCGACGTTGCGAAGTCTCTCGGATGGGGACGTAATAGGCTGTACGCTGAACTGCGTGCTCGGGACGTATTGATGAACGGGAATAAACCGTATCAGCGCTTCGTTAGTGGCGGCTATTTCACGGTGAAGCAGACGGTAAAGGGTAGCGACGAAGTTAAATTTACGCTGCCTGTAACAATGGTAACCGCGAAGGGAGTCGCATACATTGAGCGATTACTCGCGAGCTAAGGAGGATTAACGTATGAATAACGCACCAACATTCGAAACAATCGACGATATCATCGAATATTATCGCAAACAAAACGGAGAGGGTGGCGCGAATGAGTAACGTAGTGAAACCGACTATTCCCGCAGAGGTTGCGGACTTGATCGAGAACATGCGCAAAGCTGGCGTAACGAATCAGGAGATGACGCGAGTGGCGCAAGGTCACACGTCGGTTCCGGTATACAACGAAATCCTATCGTCCATTCCGTTCGATACGTTGCTGGCCGCGCTAGTAAACGGGTATGGGCGCGATAAGGCTCCGGAAGATCCTCGGTACGTTGAGCTTCGGAAGGAGTACGTATGGCGCAACGGATCAATCACCGAATATATCATAGGAATGGCGGACGGAATACGTTATGCGGTCGCGATGCTCGGCGTCAAAATCGAAGGAGTGAACGCGTAATGGAGGCGGCGAATTAAATAACGTAAATCTGCGCTAGAGCTAGTATTACGAAGAACGCGGAAGTTGTTCGAGAGCATGTCACACTTTTCGGACATTTAATCGCCGAATATGGCGTTTTACCAAAATACGCTAGTCCACTTATAATCGGAGGTGTCAACGAATGAAACGAGATTTACACGCTGACTTAGCGCTATGCGAGGTGACGACTCCCGGTCCGTGGCGTTACGGAGAAGGCGAAAGCGGAATCGACCCACGTCCGGCAGTATTGATGAACTTTGACTACGAAGAGGGCGAGTGGTATGTTAGCGCCGACTTCGCGGATTTAGACGAAGCAAGGTTTGCGACAGAGTCACGCGAAGGTTGGCCGGAAGCTATCCGCAGAGCGATCGCGGCTGAGGCGGAATTAGCTGCAGAGGAAGACAAACGTTGTCATTACGAAATGCAAGCGGATGAACTTGCGCTGGAGATTGAACGATTACGCGCAGTACTCGATCAGTTTGACGACCGTAAACATGCGATGATGCCGCGTTCTCAAATGGCGCGGATTGCGAAGGAAGCGTTAGACGCATCCCCGTCCGAATTCGTAGATGTAACGGAGTCTCGCCGCTGGCTCAAGGCGCTAGTATCCGCGCTAGATGACGGAAGAATCCAACAAACGCGGCTGTCTAGCGGAACGGATTACGTTATCCTCGGTGCGCGTGAGCATGTACGGAAACTCAATACGGAGGTGACCGCCGATGCCACGCGCTAAAAAGCCGCCTAAGACACCTAAACCGAAGATCACCGCAGACCAGCGCAAGGACTGGCGCAACCTCTCGCTCGAACACTGGAACGTTCTTACGCTGCAGACGATGTTCGCCGACTTGAACCGCGAGCATTACGGAGTTACCGTTTATATCCCGATGCGCGGCTACGGTTTCGAACAAGGCGTACTCAAACGCGCACTCACCGATTACGGAGCGGCCGCCCTACGTGAGTCCATTACGAGAGCCTTCCGCGAGTATAGGCCGACGCCGCAGTATCCGCAATTGACGGCGGGATTCCTGATCGCGTATCTTTTGCCACGGATCATGCCGCAAGTTTTAGCGGAACAGGCGAGAGCGGATAAACAGGCGGAATATTGCGGTAATGGTGCAGATAACAACGTATTGACTGACGATGAGATTATCGATTTATTTTAACGCGTCTTCTATAATCGTACGAAAATCATCCGTAAAACAGGCGCAGAGTGGACGTTATTCCGATTCAAATACGTTACATTAGGGAGGAAGCGGAGATATGCGTGAGATTAAATTCAGAATGTGGGACGAAGAGGAACAGCAGATGATTAGTGGTGATTCGTTAGCATTTGAAGAGTATGCTCCAATCAGCGATCTACTGACCCAAGAGGGTATCATGCAGTACATCGGACTAAAGGATAAGAATGGAAATGAAATTTACGAGGGAGATATTGTGACAGTTGACGAAGGCAGGTACACCGGAATAGTAAAGTTCAACGATCACGATTTGTCATATGTAATAGAAGATAAGACAGGCGGTTATGGCTTTGTGAACGGGCAGAGATACGACGAATGGCCGGAATATCGAACTTATGAAGTCATCGGGAATCGTTGGGATAACCCCGGATTGGTAGGCGAACGCGCATGACTATCCTCGAAGCAGCACAAGCTAGCGCGCAAGGATTTACCGTTACATCAAACGCAGGCCGCCGCTACACTCCGGATCAGCTCGATGTAAAGTGGGTTGGCGCCCATTACGCATCGATGAATAACGCCGGCATGACGGAGGCCGAGCGGAAGGGGGCGTGGAAAATGACGCACGATCTTAAACTTGTACAACCGTATTATGACGCGGTAGCTTCCGGACGAAAGACGTTCGAGGTGCGAAAGAGTGACCGACCTTACACGGAGGGAGATTACGTAAATTTGCGCGAGTTTGATCCAAATACCGGAGAGTATAGCGGGCATTCCGTGTTAAGACGAATTTCGTACGTGCTTGACGAGCCTGCGTACGTACCGGAAGGTTGCGTGATATTCGGTATTGTATTACCGAACTAACGGAAGGAGGAACGCAATTGTCCAACACTAAAAACTGCATACTAGCGCAGCACTGTTCGTTAGCTGATTCCGCGCAATGTACGAAGCTATGCGGATCATATATCGCAACGCACGGCTTAAACGGAGCCGGCGGACGTGTAGGCGCGGCAAACCTACCGTCAGACTACCGCGGCTTAACGTTAGCTAACTCGCCCGCACGGACGGAGCAGGCGTCGATTTATCGCGCGATGGAGGAGTACGTTAAGACGTTCGTTCGCCAATTCGAAGAGTCGCCGGCGGAACCGATCAAATCGCTGTACTTTTATAGCGCGGGGCCAGGAACCGGTAAGACTACGACGGCTGCCGCAATAATCGGCGAATACATCGTACGTCACTATATCGGATCTATCCAGCGCAACAGGCAAGCGTTGGATCGGCCGGCATATTTTCTCGATGTAAACGCGTGGCAGACGCTCTATACGGAGTTCAACCGACCCAAAGTACCGGAGGACATTGCGGAGCCTGCAGCACGCCAATACTACGCGCAAATGCAGCACGCGAAGGCCGCCCCGTTTGCGGTACTTGACGATATCGGAGTGCGCGAAGATACGGAAGGTTTCCGCAGCGACTTGCATAGCGTGATTAACTATCGCGTGACGAGCGGATTGGTAACGGTGTATACGAGCAACGTTGCGCTGAAAGACCTAGGCACGGTGTTACGCGAAACAACTCCGCGTCTGATCGACCGGATACGCGACCGCTGTATTGAGCGCGAGTTTGTCGGAAAAAGTCACCGCGGGTTAAGAAGAGCATAAAAACGTAAAACAAAGAAAACGGGAGTATTCGGAAGTTGTGAAAAAGTCAACTTTTATGGACGACAATTGTTCGACAAAATGCGACTTGACATCGGTGTTATAAATCACACTTTACGAAATTTATTTCCTAAATGTGTCCAATTAATTACGTAATTTGGGATATATGTCGAATGTCAAAACGTTGTCAATAGGTAAAATTGTCCTAAAACGCGGTTTGACGACAAATACGTACAAGGTGTACAACAGGAGGTGTAGGTTACATGGCAGTTATTGGTCAGCAACTTTTGTCCAAGATCATTGACGATGGATCAACGCAAGCCATCGCAAAGTATAACGTTAAGCGTTCGGACTTTCCTTCGCGCATCGAACAGGCCGCGTATGACTTCGTAGTCAGTTACGCAGAGTCAAACGGAGGTTCCGCGCCATCAGTAGCGACATTCGTATCGAACAATCCGCAAATTACGTATATCCCGGAGGTTACGGATTCTTACGAGTACCTGGCAGGGCAGCTAAAAGACGCGGTCGGCAAGCGAGAGTTTGCGGAATATATTAACAGTCCGGAGTTTACGCGGTCTTACGAGACGTTAACGACCGAGGCGTTTTTAAATAGCTTGACCGCAAAGGCTGAGCGGATTAAAATGGAAACACGAACAGGTGTTCCGAATATTACGGATATTTCCACGTCTGGCGAGCAGTTTTTGGATGAGTATCGCGCACGTAAATCCGGCACATCATTTAAGATATGGACCAGCAAATTCGACTCCATTAACGAAGCGATCGGCGGCTACCTTTCCGGAAACATGTACGCATGGTACGGGCGGTCTGGACGCGGAAAATCCGTTATCGTAATGGAGGAGGCGTTAGAATCCGCGTTCCAGGGTGCGATTGTCCTACTGTGGATACTCGAAATGAGCACGTTCGAATGGATGGCGCGGGCGTACTCGTCCATCTCCGCGAGAGTTAGTGGCACAGTTGCACGGATTGACGGCGTTGACTACACGGTGGGCTTCGATAACAAGCGGATGCTCATGGGTAAGTTGGACGACGCTTACGAACGCGGACTAGAACAGTTTGTCGCGTCGCTTAACGAGATCATTCCAGGCAAAATCCTACTCCGCGCAACTGATAGCGAAGGTTTCATAAACCGTGGAATTGCTAATCTGGAAACGGATATAACCGAAGTGGATGCGGATGTTGTCGTAGTCGATCCGATATATTTGATGGACTTCGCGGCGAACACATCGCGGACGGCTGGCGGTGACGTTGCGGAAACATCGAAGAAGCTGCGGAGAATGGCAGGCAGACTAAAGACCGTCGTACACGTCGTAACGCAAGCGGACGAAGTTAAAGACGAAGAGAACGCGGACGGAGAGCGCGAATTGGTTGCTCCTAAGCGAGCGGAAGTTAAGAAGACGAAGGCGATACTTGAAGACGCTACGAACCTACTCGGCGTAGATACGTTGTATAAGGAAGGGCGCGGCGCGGTATGGATCAAGAAGGGGCGGAATGGCGGCGAGGATACGCGTGTTGAAATCGTATACTTGCCGAACTACGGCGTGGTGCGCGAGTTAGATACGCAAGGGCAGGCGGAACAGTTTGCGAGCGTGAGCGGTTTTTGATTACCGCTTATGCTTCGCGGCCGTATAAAAAGTCGATCGACACGTTGAAATAGTCCGCGACTACCGGGATTAATCCGATAGGAAACTTACGGGTTCCCGAAAGATAGTTGTTGAGGCTCTGCGGTGTAATGCCGAGCGCGGCAGAAAGTTCCTTCTGTTCTACGTTGTTCTGTTCAATAAGATGTCGGACGTTCCGGGCAACAATTTCTTCGTAACTCATGTAAACTTCTCCTTGACTCTTCACGAAACGTGTATTAGGATGAGGATACACGAAACGTGAATCGGTATTTTTATCCACTATATCACGTTTTGCATAAGTGTTCAACCGAAAGGAGGACAAATTTATCAGCAATGTCATAAACGTTGACACGTTCCTTGCCGCACTCGACACGCACGATTGGCGCAATGTACAACCGAATACTCGCGGACGTCTCAACGCATCATCACCGTTTGGTCTACGCGATGATAAGATTCCGTCATTCAGCGTTATTATCGATCCGGACTCACCCGACTTCGGTTGCTGGCGCGACTCAGGCGCTAATAATCCGGACTATGCCCGCGGCGGTCCGATTAAACTATACGCGTTCCTTCGTAACATTACGTATGAAGAGGCGCGGGAAGAGTTGACGACCGGAGAGATTACCGAGGACGGCCCGCCTAAGCTGCGCATCAAAATAAAGCCGACAACCGCTGAGCGACCGAAGCCGATCGATATCTCCGCGCACAAAGCCGACGCCGTTCCGTATCTTACTGAGCGCGGGATAAGTGCAGAGACTCAGCGCATGTTTGACTGCGGATTTGACTCGCATAAGAATGCGGCCGTCATGCCGTGGCACGATCCGAGCGGCGCGCCTATTAACGCAAAGTGGCGGGTAACCTGGTCGAAAGTGTTTTTTTATGCGAAAGGTGGCGCGCCTGTACGTAATATGATCTACGGCATCCATCTCGTTTACTTGCGCGGAATAAGACGCGTAATTATCGTTGAGTCCGAGACTGACGCGATGTACTTGTGGAGTAACGGATATCCTGCGATTGCGGTCGGTGGCTCTACGTTTACGGATAGCCAGGCGGAAATGTTGCGGATGTCGCCCGCTCAGGAAATCGTGATCGGGACGGATAATGACGCGGCTGGCGAGAAGTTGCGGGAAGAGGTTGCGGCTAAGATGCGCGGATATTGCGAGTTGTACGACGTTAGGTGGCCGGAAGGTGCGAAGGATGCGAACGATGTGCGCGATGAGATTGCGTTGAGGCGAGCGGTTAAATCTGCCACGCGAAGAAATCTTTTCATAATGGCGCAACATAGTATCGACACATATCGTCATATGATGTAATATCAGGAAGTACGCACTAGTGCGTATAAAAGCGGGTACGCGGAGGCTAGTCCGACGTACGCCGCAAATACAGCTCAATCATTCAGGCTTCTCTGCTCTCCACTCATAAAGTTCAAAAGGATTGTCAATCTTTAGTACAGCACAGATTAACCTCGCTTTATCAAGCTTCATAAGCCCTTTTGTCCAACGTTCCTTTATTAGCCCGTTTATGTATTGTGGGCTAAGTCCCGTACGTCTTGAAAGTTCAGCTTGAGACATACCTGCACGGTCGAGTAAGTATTGGAGGCGGCATTCTCCTGGATAGAGCTCCATAAAACATTGCCTCCAACTTGCTACAAAGGTTACACAAAACATTTTAACATATTTTTCTTCAAAAAGTGTGCGAACCTCTTTTTTCAATTGTTAATATGAGTATAAGCCGAAGGGAGATAAAACATGGACCTGACAAAACTTAATAATCGAGCCGTTGCACATAGAAGCAATCCTTGCGAGGAAACCTTCAATGAACTGTACAGAGAGGCGCGTAACGTGTTTAGTAGAGCACACCGAACCCGTGTTATCAGGAGCGGTTATGGAGATGAGCACGATGCCGACGAAATTTTTGACACTGCCGTACTCAAACTAACTAGAAGTCCAAAGCACTTGGACCTTGAATATGAACAGTGGGATTTCGGTAGAATGCTCTCAACCGCACTAAAGAACGGAATGCTGAACCATATCAAATCAGTAAGGAAATACCATAATTTATGTATCTTAGGTACGGAGTCCACCGGTGATGAGGATGCGCCAACATCCGAAGTCAGAGACGAGTATAATCTCGAAGAAGAAGTGTTAAGTCAGCTACGCAAAAAAGAAGACGACCAGCGCCAACTGATCGTCTCCCTAACTGACCCTACCCAGGTCGACCACGATACAACGCTAATTGTATCGCAGTTTCCGCAACACGATTCCATCACGGCGCTCGCTAAAGCGCTAGGAATGCATCACGAGTTTGTTAAACGCAAGCTTCGCAAGTTATCTCGCGGATACGACGCTAATCGTTTCGGAGATATTAACGAATACTTAGCCGTTTAACCTCTAAAGAACTCGGTCGGAGTTTCAGGCACGAAGCCCGACCTTGTTCGTTAAGAGTATATCACACTTTTTTAACAATTAACCAATACGAAAAAGATATGTATGTTGTAAATCTTTGGTAACATGACCAACTCACAATTAGCATGTTACCACGGATTGATAACGCTTGTCAACGCTATCTAACTATATTATACCCGGAGGTGCGCCGTATGAAACGCGCTCACATGTTAAATATACGTTCATCTAACAACGAAGTTTCACGTTTTCTTAACATTTCCATTCCGCAATCTCGCCGCCATCCTGACGTCTGGTATAACGGATCGATCCGCGAATACGAAGACGCCGCCGATTATATTGACGCACGCCACTTGCGGAGAGGCCGGGTGATCGCGTAATGACCGTCATGTACGCTATCGATCCGCAGGCCGGTACGCACTTTATCGGTAAGATTTTCGTTAGACCTCACGCTTGTGACCGCGCGGTTGAGCATTTCGGCGTCGACCGCAGCAAGGCGCCAGTGTACGTAATGGACTTGTTGCGCAAGTCTTCGCTTGTATCCGAACACGTCATCGACGAGGACGGAAAACCGGCGCGCATGTTTTCGTACCGCCGCACAGTATTCATCGTACATCCGACGGAAGATACGGTGATCACGCTTTATCCGCAACACAAGGCGCATGAGTCCGTCCGCAATCCGATCGAGCGGCTAATCATCCGCGCTATGAAGGCTGCTGAACGCAAGGAAAAGCGCGAGGTTAAACGGATTAATGTACGCAAGGCGGAGCTAACCGTGGAGCGCTCGCAGGCCGGGTTGCGCCGCGTTAAATCCGAGTCGTCCCGCGTGGTTGCCGAGATGACTGCGCGGATTAAAGAGATTGAGTCCGAATTGAAGGCGCTGGAACGCGAGATTTTACTGGTACAACGCGAGAAAACGAACGTTATGAAGAGCGTAGTGGCTTACGTTTGAACCGTATCGTTTCCTATTATATGTGTGCGTACGAATAAGGCCGACATTGCCTGCGTCGGCTGCGCGGTATTAACGTTTAGTACCGTACAGCGGGCGTGGGAATCGCGACCCGAAAATAAACCGAAAAGGAACGTGATCGAATGTCGATGTTTACGAAGGTTGGCGCAGAGGCTGTAGCAGCAGGTACGGACAATGGAGGCGCGAAGGAAAGTCCGATGACATCGTTTAAGTCCGGAAGTCTCTTCAAAGTTGGCGTCAAGTCGATTAACAATGTCGCGGAGTACTACGGTTACAGCATCTTCAACAAAGTAAACACGTTCGTACCGAAAACCCCCGCAGCTCGTAACGCTAAAGGTTATATCACCGGTGGCCACACGGTATGGGACAAAGCGTCCGAGTTACTGTACGCGGAAGCAAACGCAGCGAAAGAGGCAGGCGCAAGTGAAGACGCGGTAAAAGTAATCACGGATGAAGCGTACCTGTACAAAGGTAAGAAGCGTTATCTCCGCGCATTCTACGACTTGACGACAGGCAAAGACATCGTGGTTGATCTATCGCCTAAACAGGAACAGACGCTGAAATCCGTCATCGAAGACAACGTAGACGACTTGGACGTAATCACGTTCAAGCTCGCTAAGAAAGGCGCAGGCACCGCGGCTGTCGTATCGCTCAACGCCATCGTTAAAATGGACCGCGACTTGACGGATGAGGAACGCGCTAACTTCGCCAAGATCGGAGACGAACCGTTTGACTTCGCGGATTTCGAAACGTGCTTGTACGTAGCTGACGAAGAGGAACAAACGAAGAACCTCGTAATCGCGGGCTTTGATATCGGACGCCTCGGACTCTCGATCGGTGCAAGTAGCGCTAACAACGCGCCAGCTCCATCCGATAATGGCGCGCCAATCGATATCAGCGACGATGATCTTCCGTTCTAATTAAACGTTAAGGAGGCGGAGGTATGGACGTAAACAACGTAGCGGGTCCGGAAACACGCAAGCTCACCGTAATGCTCAACGTTCATGACGTTCGCAAGTTACCGCAAGCCGGCAAGAACCTCGCGAAGTTTATAACGGAGCTCTCGCACGAACACGGTCTGTTTATGACAGACATCGTAATGAGCGTTGAGCCTACGCAATACACAGCGTTTGGTGCGGCGGAATTGCCAGCGGACGAGGGCGATATTGAGATCGTCTTCGTACCGGAAAGGGAGGACTAATAGTTGAATAACAAACGATGGCTAATAGCTACCGCTCCAGGTAAAGAGCGCGAATGTTATCGAGTCAACGAACAGGACGTAGAAGGATACGTAAACAGCTTACGCACTAGCGGATTTTCAAAGTTCTACGTTGCTGCCGATTCTTACGTAATTGACGATAAGGGCAGAAAGGAGCGTGATTAATATCGCACACGTAACGGAAATTACCGGAAAGTATTCGGAGCTGGCGGCGCGTCTTGCGCTGTTAGCTAACGGATGGACCGTACACAAGGCGGAGACGGACGAAGCTTACGATATCCTGGCGCGTGATCCATTAACGGGTGACTACGCTAAGATCCAGGTGAAAACCGTTCGCCAGCGTATGGATCGCGGCGGCGACCTCGTAGTTTATGCGCGGAAAGGGAACGGAACAACGTACGACTTATCCGATGCTGATCTAATAATTGGCGTCTGGGCCGTCGATGGCGAAATGCCGCGCGTATTCATGTTCGAGAACCGATTATGCGGAGAGTACTGGTGCGCCGAGGCACGCGCTAGTGAGCGTTGGGTGGAGCTTTCGTTAGCGCTTAATCGCGAATTAGTGACAGCGGCAGCCTAACGTAAGCGAGCGAAGTGAGTAAGACCGGGCGGAGGTCCCAACGGACAGCCCACGCGTTCGGAACCGAATACTACGGCGCATTTATGGACAAAGGCGATACAGTTACGCTCATCGTACCGGTAGAGCAACGCTTCGACCGGGAGGTGGACGCCGCGTAACCGCAAGCTTCACGCAAATAACGGGAGAGGAGTGAGCGCTATAACACCGAAACTAACGCTAAACTTACGGCCGCCTGCGCCAGATGATGGAGCAGCCGAACGGGTGGTCGACGCAACTAAGCGGAAGAAGGCGGCGCAGGAGACTATAGAGGACGCGTGGGTACGAATACTTGCGATGAAGAATAGCGATTCGGATACCGAGAAATTGCTTGCGGTTAAGAACGCCATGGAGACGGGTGTAACAGGCAGACATCAGTCCGGCGTCGGCAAGCGGTTCAGCAAAGCGGAAGCTCTACGAATATACGGCGATCTGCGCGTGATGTTACGGGAAAAAACGTTACGCGAAATGGTCGAAAATACTCCGCGCAATTATTTCCTCATTACGAACGAGAAGCTGTTGGCGCGGCTGAACGAAAGGTTACGGGAGGAAACGGAAGTAGCGGTCGATACGGAGACAACGGGCGTAGACGTTTATACTGACGTCATTGTCGGGATTTCCCTAACGTTGCCATCCGTAAGTGTTCCGCCATTACGCGAAAAAGGCATGCACGTTTATATTCCGGTTATGCACGATGAAGGCGATCAACTTTCGCGTGATTACGTATTATCCGAATTGCGATGGTTTTTATACGACGAAGGCATCGGCAAGGTTCTCCATAACGCGGTGTTTGATATCGCGATGTTTAGGCGACACGGCTCCGATCTTCGCGGACTTACGTGGGATACGATGGTCGCGATGCACCTATTAAACGAAAACGAACCGTCATTCCGATTGAAAGACCTGGCGCCGAAGTATCTCGGAGTTGAGTCGGATACCTTCGCGGAGTTATTCGGAAAGACGCCGTTCAACGAGATTACGCTCGACATTGCGCTGGCATATGCCGGCAAGGATACGGATTTGACGTGGCAGTTATATCAGTTCCAATACGAACACTTCACGAAGATTCCGACGGTTCTCGAATACTTCCGAACGGTCGAGGTTCCGCTTCTATACGTAATCGTCGAAATGGAGGCCAACGGATATATTCTCGATTTGGACTTCGCGAAAGAGTACGGAGAGCAATTAGGAGCGCGGGCAAAAGTGCTCCACGCCAAGCTCATCGAAGTCCTATCGAAACATCACGAAGGAGACGCGGAACTTAATCTCAACTCCGGACCGCAAATGAAAGCCGCGCTGTCCAAGGTGATCGGTAAGGAACTCCCGAATATGGATGCGAAGAAGACGCTTAAGCCAATGGCGCGTGATTTCGAAGTTATCGCGGATCTCCTGGAATACCGGAAGATCACGAAGTTAAGCGGCACTTATATCGACGCGCTTCCAACGAAGCAGAATCCGACGACTAGGCGTTGGCACTCGCGCTTTAATCCGATCGGCACCGTTACGGGACGCTTTAGTTCCGGAAAAGACGAAGAGGCTGCGGATTCCAATCAGTTCAATGTTCAAAACCAGCCGGAGGATGCGCGAAAGATGTTCGTTGCTCCTCCGGGCAAGGTACTCGTATCTGCGGACTTTAAAGCGCAGGAGATTCGGTGTACCGCGTACCTATCCGGCGAGCCCGTCCTAATCGAAGCCTTTGAAAAGGGAATCGATCCTTACGCTAATATGGCGAGTATGTACTACAAGCGCCCTTATCACGAAGTTAATAAGCTGCCGAGCGGAGAGGATACGCCTGAACGTAAAGCGATGAAGGTCGTATGGCTGGCGACATTATACGGAATGAGCGACTTTTCACTCGCGGATATGCTCGGACTGAAGAAGCCGGAAGCGACTGCGTTTAAAGAAGAGTTGTTCAGCGGAATGCCGAAGCTTAGCGCTTGGCTAAAAGCGAACGAAGAGGACGTTGCCAAATACGGATTTGTGTGGGCGGATAAACAACAACGGAAACGCCGCCTGCCTGACGGAAAGCTCAAGCGGAAAGAAATCCCGTTCGGCAAATGGAATGACGCCAAATACGAAGAGCACCGCAAGCATAACTCACGTATTAACCGCGCGATGCGTCAGGGAACGAATGCACGCGTTCAAGGAAGCTCCGCAATACAGACGAAGGTAACGATGATACGTGCGCATGAAGAATGCGAGAAACGCGAAGGGTGGGCGCTTTGGGGAACGATCCATGACGAGCTCGTATTCGAGATTCCGGAAGACTTTACGCGTGAAGATATCGTGGTTATAGAACGAATCATGACGCAATCCTACGCATGGGGAACCGTCGCTAACGGAACGGATATCGCGATTATGACGCGTTGGGGCAAAGGCGTGACGCCGGAAGACTGGTTCAAACAAAAGGAGGCTGCGTAAATGGAGAACGAAATCGTCACCGTACTTGACATCGAAACAACCGGACTCGATCCGCACACTGATCACATCACGGAAATCGCCGCCATCCGTGCGGAAGTTGGGCCGGGCGGTTACATCCGCGAGATTGGACGTTTCCAGACGTATGTTGCGCTGCCGGATGTAAATGGCGAAGCGGTTGAGATTCCGGAGTTCATCACGGAGCTGACCGGAATTAAGGCGGAGGATTTGCGCGGCGCTCCTTCTGTTTGGTCAGCAATAGGCGCGCTGTTAGCTTTCGTCGGTGAGGCCGCAGTTATCGCACATAATATCCCGTTTGATCTTCGATTCATTGCGGCCAACCACCCGCTTGGAGACGTAATAACTTATCCGCATGGATTCGCATGCACTCGCGCCATGTCCCGCCTAATCGATCCGGACGAGAACGCAAGCCTAGCGCCGACATGTGAACGTTACGGAATCGCGCTTAACGGACATCATCGCGCAATGAATGACGTGGAGGCTACGCTGCAGCTTTATGCGGTACTCAAGGAGAAGGCGGAAGTTAACGGAATCACATACCGCAATGTCGTCGTAGACAGCCCGGAGCGGCCACTGACTTATACGCCGCCTGGCGCGATTGTGCGTACGATTGAGCGGAAACAAACGAAGGAGGTTGCGTAGATGAACGCGGACAAAGCGCAAGTTGAGGCGAAAATAACGGAAGCTATCGAAGTGGCGCAAGCTGATCCGGACAGCGGCGCCGAGGAGTCAATAGTATACGCGGTAGACTTCATTAAGCGCACTTTAGAAATACCGTGCACGTACGATTACTGCGGAGGCTTTGACAGTCCCGGTTATCGCATTATGTGCTACGCGATTGCGTACGTAACCAAAGATGGTGAGCTCGGAATCTATACGTATACACACGAATTATACTAAGGAGGCGGTTTAAATTACGGATAACCAACTAATCGCAAATAGAATCGCGGAGCAATTTACGGTATTCCTGAACGAAGTCCATTCCGCGCCAGAAGTGTACGACGACGCACTCGACGCGCAGATTCATCAGTTGTACGCCGATATCCTCACGGACAAATCACGCAAAGTATGGCCGCCGCGTAACATTCCGTATTTCTCTCCGTCAGCCGCCGATTCAGATCCGCGCGGTCTATACGAAAAGGTACGCGGAGCTAAAAAGGAATCACGCGGACGTCAACCGAATCAGGGGCGCCAGACTCGCATTGGTACGTCCATCGGGGATATTATCCAACGCGATATCCTCTTCGCGGAGAAACATTATGCGCGGTATGCTGGCGAGAATCCTCCGTTTGTATTCGATCGCAATGAACGAGGCGAGCCGATGTTCGAGGACTTCGCGAAGATGTCCAAGATCGTTGAGCACGCGGGTCAAACGTTCGCCCTCTTCGGAACCTCGGACGGAGTTATGCGCGTGTGGATTCCGGAGCTTGGCCGTGAAGTACGCGTCGGTCTTGAAGTTAAGAGCAAGCAGACTACGTATGCGAAAACGTCCGGTTACAGTATGCGCAACGGTCCGGAAGAAGGTCATGTTAAACAATGCGTCAGCTACTCCGTTATGTACGACGTTGACTTCTACGTAATCCTCTACGTTAACGGTGCGCGGAAAGCGTGGGATATGACGCCGGCAGAGTTCGAAAAGAATCCGGATATCGCCGCTTTTGGCCTGTACATTACGGATGAGATGCGCGAAGACTTGCTCGGACACTTTGTGGGAATCTTAGACGCCGCGGATAAAGGCGAACCGCCTGCGACGGATCTTGGTAAGTGGAGATTCAACGATTTTAAACGGACGATCGCGCTGTCCTTATCTGACGAAGAACTCGACGCGCTTAGACGTAAAGTGGCGGCGGTTCAGCGGTCGGGATTACCGGATTGGCAGAAGCGTGGGCCGGCGGAGGCGCTTGCGGATATCGAGCGTATTAGGGCGGAAGAGGCGGAGAGCCAAGCGAAGGAGGTTGCGTAAATATGAACGTATTTAACCGAATCCTCCTCGGAATTGTGTGCGTAGGGCTTACCTCCGCCACGCTATGCGGATTGTTCTTGTGGATCGGTATACTCGCGGACAGCGAGTATACGTGGCTAACCAAGTTAGGCGTTGCGCTGATCATCCTCGCGCTATTTATCCAAGGATATACGTCAGGAGGCGATGATCATAGCGAAACCCAAAGAGCGGCCTAAACGTTACCTCGGCCTCGACTTGTCGCTGTCTCCCGGCCTCGCGGTAATCGACGTTAAGGAACGCATCCCGACGCTCGTATACACAGGCTCAGTCGCAACGGACACCAACATTAATCACGCGGCTCGCTCCGTCGTAGTCGAATCGTTTATTGCGCAGAACGTCTACGAATACATGCCGTTCGATATCGTACTACGCGAGGATTTTACGTCAGGCAAGAACAAGGACGCTACTCGGGCGGTGTTTAACTCGTGGACAGCCGCCGATCGCGCATTGAACGTATTTGGATACGAAGCCGCGAAGTTCAAGAAGGGCGAGCATCTGACGCCAACAACCGTAAAGAAGGCGGTAGGTGGGAGTGGGCGCGCTGATAAGAAGGAAGTAGCTAACGGTGTACGTAGATTACTCCGTCTGCCAGACGACTATCCGTTTAAAGACGGTAACGACGACTCGGATGCATGTGCTGTTATTTTAACGTACTTGATGCGCGAGAATTTAATTGATACGGAGGCTGATGCGGCATGAAAACGGACATTCTTACGGTGGTTGATACGGGATATGACGCGAGTACCGGATTCTATGTTAACGGAAGGTTGGAGCAAGATGTCCACTGCAACGATGAGCACGAGATTCCGGATAGGCTATACGACTTAATGACGCAGTATAATTTCGCGAAGGTTGAGCGCAAAAGACTGACGGATGAGGCGTACGAAGCCTATTGCGACGAGCGGAATTACGCCCACCCACCGCGTCTCGGTACGTATACTGACGCAGATTTCGAATGAGCAGCGAATTATCCGCACGCCTCGCCGAACATCAACGCCAGGAAATCGCAGCTCTCGAACGGTCCGTTATGGTCTACCGAGGGCTTGCGGAAAAGTACGAACGGAGACTTGCCAACGCGAAACAACTATATGAAACGGAGATGATTTCGAATAATGACACCGCAGACAGTAACGAAGCCTAATAACCGTACCCTTACGTTTGACCCGACGCGCTTATCTACGTACGCCGACCGCATCCTCGCCGGACTCATAGGCGTAGACAAAACGATTCTACTGCGCGGAGTTAACGCAAAGCTCCGCCAATCTTCCGTAAGCGGAGAAGACGTGAGCCAGGCGTTCATTATGAGCGCGCTCGAACTCGTAACGAAGGAGGAACCGGAATGGAAATACGCAGCGGCTCGCGGTCTGCTTACGTCACTGTACAAGAAAGCCGCGCATAATCGCCGATACAAATCGTATGCCGATCGCCCGTACGGCGGCTTCTATCCGCTAGTTACCGATATGGTGGCGCGGGGTCTGTATCGTACGGAACTTACGGAAGCATATACGCGTGAGCAAATCGAAGAGCTCGGCGCAGAGATCGATCCGACGCGCGATTTACTATTCGATTACATCGGACTGCTTACGTTGGCTGAACGTTATCTTACGCATGACTTCGATGGGCGCGTGATGGAACTGCCGCAAGAACGCTATATGATTATCGCGATGTTCCTAATGCACCAAGAACCGGCGGGTAAGCGTGTGGAGCTCGTTAAAGAGGCGTATTGGGCGATGTCTAACCTATATATGACGGCGGCGACTCCTACGCTATCTAACGCGGGCAAGGCTACCGGCGGCCAGCTATCGTCATGCTTCATCGATACCGTTGACGATTCGCTCGAAGGTATCTTCGATTCAAATACGGATGTGGCGCGACTTAGCAAAATGGGTGGCGGCATTAACTAACCTTAGTGCCTTCGATCAGCAATGATCGTCGAAAACCTCGTTAAACGGGGGAGTTCTCTTATGAGATAATCCCGTGCTAAATGACCTCAACATACTTGTATGTCGGAAATACTTCGAAAGGGAGTGCCGCCATGCAATGTGTTTATAAAATAATTAACAAAACTAACGGGAAATTTTATGTAGGCAGAACGTTTGATATCGTCCAGAGGTGGAAGAGACATCGAAGCTTGCTTCTACTAGGCCAACACCATTGCACACATCTACAAAATAGTTGGAACAAGTATGGGGAGAATAACTTTGATGTGCACACCGTTCAAATGTTCGAAACAGGGGATGAGGTAGAGGATCTACGTCTTGCTAAAACCTTAGAACAGGAATTTATCGAAATGTATAAACCCACCGGTATTTTATATAACAAGTCTTGGTCTGCTGAAACTGGAGTAAGCAAAGGAGAAGACCATGTTCATTATTCTAAAATGCCGTGGGATTGGATGTACTCCGGAGACATTTCTAGGTGGCGAGAGATGATTGAATCACGCAACATGAATGGCGAGAACAATCCGTTCTACGGTCGAACACACTCTGAGGAGACTCTAAAGGTATTATCTGAAAAATGCGCAAATTACGGAGAAGACAACGGATTCTTCGGAAAGCACCATTCAGATGAAACTAAACGCCTCATAGGTAGTAAAAACCGAGGAAGGCTCGCCGGAGGAAAAAATCCTTCCGCCAGAAAAGTCATCGTTCTCGGAGAATATTTCGATACTGTTAAGGAAGCATGTGAATACGTGGGTATTTCTGCTGGAACCTTCTACAAAAGAGTCAGATCAGATGACTATCCCGACTACAAGTATGTTGATTAAAGGTCTAAATGCCTAACGACCATCGAAACCACGCCTAGTGCGTAAGGGAGTAGAGTAGGGCGCAAGCGATCGGCGTCCGAAAAGCGAGGGGTCTGCGTTTGCAGATCGTGATATGGTCTTCTCTTACGGGTGACCGTAAGCAGCCGTAACAGGCGCGCTGGACGTAGCGAATCTAGCGGAAAATCCAGGTGGGGTTTACCTCGGAAAAGTACGCGCAAGAGGATCGGACATTCGCGGACACAAGAACACGTCAAGCGGCGTCATTCCGTGGATTCGCCAGCTCAATAATACGGCCGTCAGCGTAGATCAACTCGGCACGCGGAAAGGCGCAATCGCCGTCTATCTCGACGTATTCCACAAGGATATTCTCGCGTTCCTCGACCTCAAATTGAACAACGGTGACGAGCGGATGCGTGCGCACGATATCTTCCACGGCGTATGTCTGCCGGACTTATTCATGGAAACCGTCGATGCGCGCGGAGATTGGTCGCTATTCTGTCCGCATGAGGTGCGTAATACTCTCGGATGGACAGACGCGGACGGTCGCGCGTTAGGGCTCGAAGATTTCTACGACGAGGAGTTCGGCGCTGGTTCATTCCGCGATAAATACGCCGAGGCCGTCGCACATCCGTTGTTGCCGCGTATAACCGTCCCGGCGATCGATATCATGAAGCGGATTATGAAATCGCAGCTCGAAACGGGCACGCCTTACATGTTCTATCGTGATACGGTCAACCGCGCGAATCCGAATAGTCACCGCGGAATGATTTACAGTTCGAACTTGTGTACGGAGATCATGCAGAATCAGTCGCCGACCGTAGTGGAAACGGAAGAACTCGTAACGAAAGACGGACAGGCGCGCATTGTAATTACGAAGGTGCCGGGCGATTTTGTCGTATGTAACTTAAACTCGATTCACTTAGCGCGGGCCGTTCCGCACGGTGTACTCGACCGCCTAATTCCGATTCAAATGCGTATGCTCGATAACGTAATCGATATCAACAACATCGAAATACTGCAGGCGCAGCATACGAATAAGACGTATCGCGCGGTCGGACTCGGTACATTCGGTTTGCACCACTTACTCGCGCTTGAAGGTATCCGCTGGGAATCCGATGAGGCCGTCGCATATAATGACGCGTTATATGAGCGGATTAGCTATCTAGCGATCAAGGCCAGCGTAGACCTGGCGAAGGAGAAAGGCGCATATCCTGCGTTTGAAGGCTCCGATTGGCACAGCGGCGAGTACTTTACTAAGCGCGGATACGTTGACGAAGAGTGGGCGGCTTTAACGTTACAAGTCGTCCAGCACGGCGTACGTAACGCATGGATGTTCGCGATCGCTCCGAATGGATCAACGTCTATTATTGCGGGCTCGACCGCGAGTATCGATCCGATTTACGAGCTGCTGTCATACGAAGAGAAGACGACGTATAAGATTGCGAATCCGGCTCCGGACTTAAGCGAGAAGACGATATGGTATTACAAGACCGCCTTCCTCGTAGATCAGCACGCGTCTATCCGTATGGCGGCCGCTAGGCAACGTCATATCGACCAGGGGCAATCGTTCAACCTTTACGTTACGCCGGACATTAAGGCGACCGCGTTCCTTGCATTACACATGGACGCGTGGAGAAGCGGGCTGAAAAGTACGTATTATGTACGGAGCCGCGCGCTGACTTTAGCCGAGTGCGAGAGCTGTGCGTCCTAATTTAACATATACGAATAGGGAGCGTGATTAGTTGAAAATTCAACGCATATTTAACGTAGAGGCGCCGAATAAATCAACGCGCGTCATCGAAGGGGAAAACTCCGGTATTTTAAACTGGAACGATATCCGTATGCCACATATGTATAAACTGTACAAAGTGCTGCTGCTCAATCACTGGATCGCGGACGAAATTCCGATGAGCAAGGACGCACAGCAATTCGCGCAACTCGATCCGGAAGAACGGCGGACGTTTAAGATAAACATTTCGCTGCTCGCCGTGCTGGACTCGATGCAGACTGCGTTCGTTGGCGATGTCAAGCGCTACTTTACGGACAGCTCGCTCGAAGCCATTTCCGCAATCATCGCGCAGCAAGAAGTCGTCCACAACCAATCGTATTCGTACGTATTGTCATCGCTAGTTTCCGATCAGGAGCAGCGCGAGATATTCGAATACTGGAAGCATGATCCGGTACTGCTCGAACGGAATACGTTTATTGCGGACATTTACCAGGAGTTTCGCGATAATCCGTCGCCACATACGTTCTTTAAAGCGATGGTTGCGGACCTGATCCTCGAAGGCATCTTCTTCTACAGTACATTCGCGTTCTTCTATAACCTGGCGCGCGGCCAAAAGATGATGGCAACCTCACAGATGGTGTCGTACATTCAACGCGACGAGAACCAGCATTGCTATTTCTTCGCGGAAGTGTTCAAGCAGCTTCTCGCAGACTTCCCGGAGCTCGATACGCAGGCTAATCGCGATTACGTATATGCAACGATCGACCGCGCCGTCGAACTCGAAACGAACTGGGCGCACTATACGCTGGCTGACGTACGCGGAATCGATCTGGCGGAACTCGGCGACTACATCAAGTACACCGCGAATAAACGCCTGCGCCTACTCGGAATGGAAAAGGCGTATGAAGGCGTGGACGTTAACTGCATGCCGTGGATTAAGCCGTTTTCTGACGACGCGCTCAACGCAACTAAGACGGATTTCTTCGAAGGGAAATCGCGTAACTACGGGAAAGTATCGGAAGATAACGGATTTGACGACTTGTAACGGAGGGCCTGCGGGCTGCTCCGTTTTTTTTGTTTTATTTATCTGCGAAAAGTGTGCGGGATCGATTTTCTAGTTGTTAAGATTAGTATAAGGCGCAAACATCACGCACCGCAGCGCCTACCCAAACGAAACGGAGATGATACGATGTCCAACGCAACTCAAACGTCTAACGCAGTTACATTTCGCGAAGTATCCCGCAAAGCCAACGCAGGTGAGCGCATCAAGATCGTTAAGGAGCGTACCACTTTCGGTCACTATCGCAATGGTGACGTACTGCACGTAACTCGCGTCGATTTGAACGGTTTCGCATACTTTCCGGTAGAGAAACGGGTTGATAATCCGGACGGTATCATGATCGCGGGACCCGATGAATACGTAGTCCTCGAACCTATCGCAACTCCTGCGCCACTCACCGCATCTCTCCCGGACCTCTTCGCGCAATTCATCCGCGACAATGCCGGCGCCGTACGCAGCTACTTGGCGGAGATCGATCCGGTTGATAGCGCGGAGCCGACCGTAGGGGAGAGCGTTAGCGAGCCGCAACTGACACGCGCCAAGGTTATCGAAATGGCTCGCGAAAGGGTAGCGGAGTTGGGGCGGATTGGGCGGTCGCTTGACGATGATCTTCCGAAAGGTACGCCGTTCCAAGACCGATTTTACCGCATTGAGTTTCACGTTAACCGCGATAAACGAACGGTAACGGCGTTAGCTCGAACCGGTAATTATCCGAGTGGTAAGAAGCCAGCCGCAGTAGGCATCGCAAAGGCCGCGCCAGACGACGTATTTAACGCAGACATCGGCAAGGCAATCGCGGCTGAACGTGCGCTCGGCCTGACGTTGACAGGTGCGTTTGTGAATGCGCCGAAGCCGGAGAAGGCGGTACCTGGTGCCATCATCCGTAAGGTAAGCGGTGCGCATATCGGTACGACTCGCATCGTTGATCGTACCATAATGAACGGTAATGCCTACGTATTTACCAACGGATACAACTCGGAGGTAAAAAACTGCGCAGTCATCGACGACACTGACGCAGACTACGAAGAGGGGCGTGAAGCCGCGTGACCAAAGACGAATTAGTTACCGCGCTCATACGTTCACCTCTCCTAGGCGATGCGCAAATACTCGTATGGCGGCCGGAAGGACAGCGTTTAACAACGGAAATTAGCTTGCGAGAGGTCGGCGCGAGTCAAATCGTAATCGAGGAGGTGGACGCGTAAATGGACGTGTTGCATACGTACGGCGGCGGGACTGACGTTGTACTCATTGTTATCGGAGTAATCGCGTGCATAGTCGGCTTAGTCGTTCTAATCGCAGGAATAACCGCAGTCGAAACACCTCCGCTCGTCCTCGGCGGCCTCATGATGTTAGTCGGATTATTCGCATTCGCTGCCGCAAACCAACCGGTCCGCCACGAAGTCACTCTCCGCCCAGGCCACGTTATCGACGCGGCTAAGTACGAAGTCATCGATCAGCGTGGAGCGATTTACGTAATTGAGGAACGGGAGGTGAGCGAATGATTGGGAAGTTACTTGCGCTATATTATCTTGCGCTGTTCATCGCAGTTTGCTTCGGTTGGGACGCGGATAACTTCATCTCCGCAATCGCGTTCATCACGTTAGCTCTTGCATTCTTCGTCGAGTCAGAAGTTAACAAATAACGTTAAGGAGGCCGCAAGCCATGCCGCTACCCAAAGATACGATGTTTTTCGGATTCCGCGAAAAGTTAACGCCTGAGCAACGCATATATGTCGATAGCATTTTCGATAACCGCATCACGTTCGTTAACGCGAAGTCCGGCACGGGGAAAACGACGCTCGCCGTAGCTGCCGCGAAGTTGATCGGCAAGCCGCTAGTGTACGTATTCTCGCCGGTCGAAGAGGGCCGCATGGGATTCCGGCCGGGAACGCAGCGCGAAAAGGAAGCCGCGTATATCACTCCGCTAACCGATGCGCTGGCTGAGATCGGCGAGAGTCCGGAGAAAGCGATATTTAATCCGGAAGACTTTGCGGCTATGAAGCGTGGCGATCACTGGGTATATCCGATGTCACACGTATTCGCTCGCGGCATCAACATTAAAGGGAAAACGGTGATACTCGATGAGGCGCAGAATATGACGCGCGGTGAGTTGAAAAAGTTATTAACGAGAGTCCACGATGACTGCAGCGTTATCGTCATCGGACACACGTTACAATGTGATCTCCCCGACGCAAGCAAGTCCGGATTCGCGCCGTATATCGAACACTTTCGCGATGAGCCTTACGCAAATGTATGCGAATTAACACGTAACTTCCGCGGCCAATTGGCGCAACATGCCGATGAGCTCGCGTGGTGAACACGAAAGGAGACGTTAACATGGACGAAGATGTGCGCGGATTTGAATGCGAAGGTTGCTACGAATGGGTCGAAGTTGAAGTCGGTACCTGGGCGGAGGAAAACGATATGTGTCCGCAATGCTGGTGCGAATATAACGGAGGTTGATCGATATGGCGTATAAATTCGAACGCACGCCGACCGGTTACAGCGTCAAGCCCGCGCCAGCCGAACGCATCGAACGCGAACAGGCTACGCGTGACTGGGCGGCGATTGCAGTAGTGGTCGCGGGATTAATCGCGGTATACACACTAATTTAACGAAGGAGTGATCGTATGGAAGAAACGGTAACTATCGCAAAGTCGGATTATGAGCGTTTGGTTAAGGATAGCGAATTTCTCGGCGCGCTCGAAGCGGCTGGCGTAGACAATTGGGTCGGTTATGGTTACGCGTGGGAATTGATGGACGAAGAGGAGGACGCCGAGTGAACGCAATTGACGTAAAATTCAAGCGCCTGCATCCGGACGCTAAGATTCCGCAGTATGCAACGGAAATGGCCGCCGGCTTCGATTTGGTGGCGGTGGAGGACGTAATCATTGCGCCGGGCGAGACGGCAAAGGTTCCATTGGGATTCGCGGTGCAGATTCCGCTAGGCTACGAGGTTCAGATCCGGCCGCGTTCGGGAGTTACGTTTAAGACGAAGCTTCGCGTAGCTAATTCGCCGGGAACCATTGACGGGGATTATCGCGGAGAGGTTGCGGTACTTATCGATAACATTGCTCCAGTATGGGACGCGGCCGCTGGGTATGCGCTAGATATCGAAGGTAAACCGACACATGCGCCTGTTCGCGGATTTCTTCCGGAAGGTGCGTATATCATCCGAAAAGGTGACCGCATCGCTCAAGGCGTACTCGCCGCAGTATCCCGCGCATCCTTCGAAGAGGTCGCGGAGCTTGACGATACGGAGCGCGGAGATGGCGGATTCGGCAGTAGCAGAGTGAACGCAATTTGATCAAACGGCAGTTATCGAAATATACCTACGCAATCATCACCGCATACTGTACGACGGTTTGGATCGGGCTACTAGTCCGGACGATTATACAATAGGAGGTCGCACATGATCGTAATCAGCGTTTACCTCTCGCTAGGTATGTTAATCGCAATGGCCTTCGCTAAGTGGGGCGTGATTGACCCGGATGACGAAGGAATGCGCGAACTAGAAAGGTCGCCACAAATGCAGCGCATGTTCTTGATTATACTCGCGCTATTATGGTTGCCGCTTATACTGATCGGCGGAATCCAAGCGACTATTACACGGAAGGGAGATGACGCGAATTGAAACAGTATCACGATCTACTCCGACACATTATCGCTAATGGCGTTGAGAAATCGGACCGAACCGGAACAGGAACGTTATCCACTTTCGGTTACCAAATGCGGTTTAATCTCGCGGAAGGATTCCCGCTAATTACGACTAAACGCGTACATTGGAGGTCGGTCGCGCACGAACTACTCTGGTTCTTGAGCGGTAACACTAACGTTCAGTATTTGCGCGATAATGGCGTAAGCATTTGGGACGAATGGGCTGACGATAACGGTGAACTTGGTCCTGTTTACGGCAGGCAATGGCGTTTCTGGCCAACGGAAGAGTACGAAACTGTCAACGTTCCGCGCGACGTTCCCGCATATTTTGACCGTACGCAGCCCATATACAAGGATCAGATTGCGGACGTAATCGAACAAATTCGCACGAATCCGGACAGCCGCCGCCTAATAGTATCCGCGTGGAATGTCGGAGAGCTTCCGCAAATGGCGCTCCCACCGTGTCACTTCGCGTTTCAGTTCTACGTAGCTAACGGAAAGCTCTCGTGTCAGTTGTACCAGCGCTCGGCCGACGTATTCCTAGGCGTACCGTTCAATATCGCGAGCTACGCGCTTCTGACACATATGATTGCGCAAGTTACTGGACTGGAAGTCGGAGAGTTCGTCCATACGTTAGGTGACGCGCATCTTTACTCGAATCACTTAACGCAAGTAGAGACACAACTAGGCCGCGACTATAGACCGTTGCCGACTCTTCGCCTGAATCCGGAAATCACCGATATCGACGCGTTCACATTCGAAGATATTACGCTTGAAGGTTACGATCCGCATCCGGGAATTAAAGCGCCGGTCGCGGTCTAATACGAAAAAGGAGGACGCGTAAATGAGCGAATCCATCTACGTAATCTTAATCAACGGCCGTCCTTATCGGAAGGAACGCGCAATCAGGACGTATGTATCGTCGGAGCGCGCGGAGAAAGAGGCTAAGAAGATATCGCGGTATTTTTCGTGCCAAGACTCCACTTTTAAAGTCGCAGAGTTTGTGGTAGTTAACGAACGCGTTGTAGCTGGGATAACAGACGAATATATCGATGTAGAGGAGGGAGCGGAATGAGTAATCGTGTTCCTTACTCGTATCTTGAGTTGGAGTACATCGAGCGCGAGTACGACGAGCAGGTTCCTTTACGCGTTATTGCAGAGAACGTAAACGAGGAGTTTCATGCGGCTAGCCTGGTGAGAACTCCCGCGTCTATCAGTTACGCAGTAAATCGTTATTACAATGACTCTGAGTGGGTTTCTCGTTTAGAGGAGAAATGGTTATCGGAGGTGTCTGCGGATGACAAACGAAGTCAAAACGGATGACCAACGCCAACTCGCCGAAGTCCTCCCGTTCGTACCGCGCCCAACTCCAGAATCAATCGCACAGGCCGCCGTCATCACGCTACTCGAACGCTATGCAGACCTGGCGCGAGCTGGCGAAGTCACCGGCGTAATTATCGCGGCCAAGACGAAGGACGACGTACTGCACGGCGAAATCATGGCGGAATATGTGAACGTTAATACGCGGGAACGGACGCTACTGATCGGGGAGATACGCGAGGTTAGTTCGTACGATTACGACATATAACAACGAAAAGGAGCGGATTAGATGGCGCAGTTAATCGGAGTTAAGGAGCGCGGCGAAGGTTTCATCGAGTACAACGGTGAGTATTACGAAGCTCAGCACGAAAGCGTCGCGGCAGTTGCGGGAGATATTGTGCGTCACGACCGCGGTTACTCGCTGTCTATCATCGGCACTTATGACGTTTTAGATTCCGACTTGGAATACGAAGTTGCAACCGGCGACTACTGGCGCTATGACAGCGATGACGACACGCTGTTCCGCAAGGTTCCGTCTCTGTCCGAAAGTCTCGCATCCAAGCGCACCCAACTCGCAACGCTCACGGCTGAAATCGCGCAACTCGAAGCGCAACTCGCCGAGGAATCGCGTTTGAAAGTCGGAGATTACGCGCGGGTTACGGATACAATGTCAGTCGACGATTTTTACGTAGGCGACATCGTATTTATCGAATACTTTGACGCGGCTAGAGACACGTATGTACTCCGCGGCGAGTGTATCTTAACCGAAAAGTACGAATGGTTCTCGCCTGCCGCGTTAACTAAGATCACGCCGGCCGAAGCCCGCGCATCTCTCATCGCTAAGATTGATGCACATTTCGGCGGACAGGAGGCGGATTAATCTCGCTAAATACTATCGCGCAAATCATCGTAGCTATATCAGTAGGAATCAGCGCAATCAACGGTGTCCCGCCGAACGAGCCGGAGCCGCCACAACCATCCGCAGTCTCTTCGCAGGTAACAGGCAAATCTGCGAAGGAACAGGCGGAGAGTAAGGCGCAAGACGACGTTTGGCAAACGTACGAAGCGACCGCATACACAGCTTTTTGCGCGGAAGGTTGTACGGGAATCACTGCGTCCGGACTCGACGTCAGCGAAACGACTACGTATAAAGGACGCGTCATCGTCGCGACTGATCCGAAAGTTATAGCGCTTGGCACGCGCTTAATCATCCGGACGGATGACGGTGAGGAAATCGCAGGGATATCCGCAGACAAAGGTGGCGCAATAAAAGGCCGCAAGCTTGACGTATTAGTCGCGTCAGAGAAAGAAGCGCGCGAGTTTGGCCGCCAGAAAGTACGCGTTAAAATCGAAAACTAAACGATAAGGGAGCGGATTATATGAACGCAAACATTACCGTATTGAAAGACGAAAGCTTGAGCGGTGCAGGACGCGTCGTTGAACGTGAATATCGCGAGGTTAAACGGAAGGCGAGCGTTGATGAACTCGTTAAAGTTGTCGATAATACGAGCAGTCATCGGTTTAGCATCGGAGAAATCGTTCGAATGTCCGGGTCAAATCAAGCGCAATATCTTGACAAGAGCGACTGGTGGATGGTTAAGGATGCGGATTACCTCGCGCTCGAACCGTCCGACACCCTCCACATCAATACGCCTAATGGCGACGGAAAAGCCGCACGCTTCCGCATGGTCGATCGGAAAGCCGCGGTAGGCGAGCGCGTTATTGTCGTAAGTATGCTCGGAGGAAACTCGGCTAGTGGCCGCTACTACAAAACCGGCGATATCGCGAAAGTGAAACGTATCAAAGACCGTGGAGTATTAGCTGATCTTACGGAGAACGAGGACTACCGCGGTGGCGGACAATGGAACATTGATAGCGTAGACTACCGCGTACTCGAACCGGTAGACGCGCCCACTCCCGCCCCTCTCTCCGCCAAGCCCGCGCCTGACCAAGCGGCGGAAATCATCGCGAAGTTGACGGGGCGAGTGGCTGCGCTTGAGAAACGTGTGGCGGCGTTGGGGACTGCGGATGTTACTGACGAAGATGTGGCGGAGATATCACGTATTGCGCTTGATCCTCCGGTATCTAGCGGAACAGCTAAGTTAACGCGGGTTAAGTCTCCGCAAGAAATCCGCGATGACATCGTTAAGCGTGCGAAGGAGGACTTGGCGGACTTGCGGAAGTTTGCGGGAACTAAGGTTCCGAACGATTTCGTAAGCTTCTGGCCGCATACAGGCCGCTCAACAGATTACAGTCCGATGCATACGGTTGAGTACGTTGTTAACCGCGATAAACGTACGGTGGTCACAATCATTCGTAGTGACTGTCGCGGACATATTACGCGCGGCATCGCAAAATGTGCGCCAGGCGACGTATTCAACTCGCATATCGGACGTGCGATTGCGTTGAGACGTGCGCTCGGCTTGGAGATTCCGGAAGAGTACGTTAGCGCGCCTCAGCCTACGGAAATACGCGTTGGGGATGTCGTAGATGAGACCGACCGTATGGAGCGTAAGGGACGCGTAGTTGATGCGGTTAGACCTAGCGGTTACTCATCGTCAGAGGAAGGACTTACGTTCGAAGGCGGAGGTTGGGCGTACATTTGCGAATGTAAAATCATCGACGACTCCCGCGAATCAGACAGCGCAGAGCCGCGGAAGGAGGTGGCGTAATATGATCCGATTGCACAGCGAAGTTTTCTTAATCACCGCAATCAACCGCAAGACGCGCGCCGAGACATTCGCAGACTGGCGCGTCGGCGATCGAGTCCGTTTCAGCACCGTAATGAAGGCGATGGCGGGCGCACCCGGTGGCGGTGTCTACGTAACAACCTTCTACGCGGAGAATCTTACGCAAGGCACCCGCACATCACGGTCACAGACGAACATGAACTCCGTGATAGACTCGTTCGAATTGCGTCTGGAAAGCGAGGTGACTGCGGAATGAGTACGCTATCTAACATCGCTTTGGCGGGCAAATTACGCGCAGGTAAGGACGAAGCTGCCCGTTACCTCGCGTCAAAGTACGGATACACCGCGTTCGCATTCGGAGACGAACTCAAGCGTGATTTCCACCGACGCTATCCGGAGATCCCACGAGAACCTAAACCTCGCGTCGGCTACCAAATGCACGGTCAGCTCATGCGGGAGTACTACGGAGAGGATGTGTGGATAGACGCTTGCTTCGAGAACGTTGACGCGCATAGGTTATCATTCAGCGATCCAGATAACGTTCCCGCGGTCATCACTGACACACGCCAGTTAAACGAGGCTGAGCGCTTGAAATCCGCCGGCTATGTCCTCATCCGCGTCGAAGCACCGGAAGCCCTCCGCATCCAACGCGCAGTTGCGTCAGGCGACCGCTTTAACCTCCGCGACCTTACGCACGGCACGGAGACGGCGCTTGAAGACTACGCGGCGGACTTCACGGTGACGAACGACGGCGACCTCGCGCACCTCTACCGCCAAATTGACGAGATCGTACGTCAACTCTCCGGAAGTGACGCCTCATGAAGGAGTCGGAAACTACACTTAACATCGCAGAAGAGTGGCGTAAAGGATACGAAGCCGGTTACGTAAACGGACGGATTGACGCATTAGACGGGCGCGAGTATGACGATCGGACGCCGCTGCAGAAGCGGAAGAATAAGGAGGTGGACGCGATGACACCGATAATCCCGAATCATAACGGATACGGCTTGCGCAATGATGAGCGCCCATTTGCGCATAAGATACCGCCCGGCGGTAATTGGAAGGCGCTCCCTCGCGAAGATCAAGTCGCGTTTATGAAGGGCGCGCTTAACTCAGGCGGAGGCCAAACGATGTATCTTCGTAGACTTGCGTGGGATGAGCCGGCATTAACGGTGCTGGCGTCTCCTAACGCAAAGGCAACGTGTCAGTTACATCCCGGAAAATTAGACGTAGAGGAGGCGGACGAAACGCATAACCACGATCCGAAGCCGTTAAGCGAACACGTCGCTACTAAGCTCGAAGCGGGAGGGTACGATGCTTACAGAGGCAAACATCGGATAGCCACGATGGAAAAGCCTTGTACAGCGGTTTTGACGCAGTGGGCGAAAGGTGCCCCGAACGGTTTAATGTACCCGCAAGGAAAACGAGAGGAGTCGGTTCCCATCCGAAATTACAACGTTACTCCGCAATTACCTCCGAACGGCCTTACGGTCGCCGAGTTCTTTTGTGGTGGCGGTCTGATGGCTGTCGGACTCAAAGCGGCCGGCTACGACATTACATTCGCTAACGACTTCGATAAGCGCGCGGCACAAGCTTACGCGTACAATCTCGGTGATTACGTTGTCTGCGGCGATATTACAAGCGGCGATATTCAAGCGCAAATCCCTGACGCGGACATATTCGCAGGCGGTCCGCCATGTCAAGATTATAGCGTTGCGGGAACGGGCGCCGGCGAAGGAGGGGAACGCGGTAAACTCGTATGGACGTATCTCGATATTATTGCGCGGAAACAACCGAAAGCATTCGTATTCGAGAACGTAAAAGGTCTGCTTACGAAGAAGCACCGCCCAACGTTCGACGCGTTAATCGCTAAATTCGAAGAGATCGGATATAGCGTATCCTGGCGCCTGGTTAACGCGTGGGATTACGGGGTCGCCCAAAAGAGAGAGAGCGTGTGTTTATCGTAGGCGTTCGTAATGATATCGGATTAACGTTTGAGTTTCCTGAGCCGCGACCGGAAGATTTTCGAACGCAGGTTCTACGTGATGTAATCGGGGATTTACCGGAGCCTGACAACACTGAGAACAATAATTTAAAACCTATAGGGGAGTATGCAGGTTTCGAGAGCAGAACGCGAAGAAAAGATATGGACGATGTTAGTTACACCGTAGACACGCGGTGGGACATTAACTACGTACATCCACAGCAGCCGCGCAGATTCACCGTCCGTGAGTGCCTACGCATCCAGTCCGTGCCAGACACGTACGTGCTTCCGGACTCAATCTCGCTATCAGCGCAATACCGCATCGTCGGCAACGGAGTGGCGAGCCGGGTATCGTACCTCATCGGAGTCGCGCTAGCGGAGCAACTTAACGTAGCTCTAGCGTCGGAGAATCAATCCTTACCGGAGGTCGCGTAATGAACGGCGCGGACTTCTTTGACCGCTTCCAGCCGCCAGATGAACGCGTGGAGATCGGTGGAATCGGATGTGAGCCGCAGGTGAGCATTTACTGCGCCTACTGCGGCGAACCGATTGAGCGCGGCATCCATTCCGTTACATCTTACGCAAGCGGTGCGAAGACACACGACGGATTTTGCGAGGAACAGTACGTAGAGAACGAGTTGGGGATAACGCGGTCAACCGTATGAAAACGTAAGTATTCGAAAAATTCACGATAGAGGAGCGGCGGGCTCGGTGGTATCTTGTTAACGCGAGATTATCCGCTTGGTCTGCGCCTTCTCATCGTTAAAAGGGAGCGGATTCAGTATATGTTCAACAGTGACGTTATGTTTTCTTCCAAGACAGACTTACACGCAACTCCACAAGACTTTTTCAACGAGTTGAACTCTGAGTTTACCTTTGAGACTGACGTGTGCGCGTTGCCGGAGAACCACAAGTGCTCAATATTCTTCACTCCTGAGATGGACGGTCTTGCTCAAGATTGGCGCGGAGTATGTTGGATGAACCCTCCTTACGGAAGAACAATTGGGGAGTGGGTGCGAAAAGCATATGAGTCCTCACTTAATGGAGCTACAGTAGTCGGCCTCCTGCCCGCTCGAACAGATACTAAATGGTTTCATGAATATTGCTATGGAAAGGCGGAGTTAAGATTCGTGAAAGGTCGTTTGAAATTTGGCGATGCAACGAACTCAGCTCCGTTTCCATCAGTTGTAGTTATCTGGCGTCCAGTAACCCAAAGCGAAAAGGAGGCGGCGTAATATGGGACACGTTAAAGTCGATATCGAAAAGGGTTCGCGCAGCTACAACGTTAAATACTCGCTCAACGACGCGGCCGGTGTTAAGGCGCTTCTCCGCGATCGTCACCGGATCAGCTCCGCACGCTTTCGCGGTGATTACGCCGCCTGCGACATTCTCGTCGATTTGCATAGCGCAATTAACAGCGCCGGCTTGACGGATCGCCAGACGGAAGCCATTGCGTTCGTATACGGAATAGACGTTACACAGGCGGAGGCGGCGCGCCAGATGGGCGTTTCCCGCGAAGCTGTTACGCAGTTAATCGAAGCAGCAGCGGAGAAAATGGCCGCGGTTTACAAGCGTTGGGAATACGGAGAGGTTAGCGTTGAATACACGGAAGATAACGAACTGGAGGCGGTTTAATGGAGAACTATAAATGGGCGTTTCACGAGGTAATCACGGAGTTGTCGGAGGCGAATATCGAGGATCGCGGTGAACGTATGGCCGCGGTTGAGGCGTTAACCGATTCGTACATTGACGCTAACGGAGAGCGTCCGGATGTTGATGCGCTTGAGCGTCTGACTAACTTGATCCTCCGTGAAGAATTAACGGATATGCACCCGGATAAGATGACGCGCGAAGAATATCCGATTATGTCCCTTCACCAAGAGGACAGACGCCGCAGTAATGAGTACGAGGATGTACTGGCGGATGCCTATGACGTCGCAGGAGTTAACCGCGCTAAGCCTGAGCGTCGTCACCGTACGAGTAGCGATAATACTTTCGTTGAGAAACTGGCGCGTAAGAAGAATCGCGAACGAAAAGCGCAGTACAAGCGTGATACGTCGCCGGGAGAAGTTAAAACGTACAATCTCTACGAAAATGGCGGCGAGCTTACTGAGCCTTTCGTTAATTGCGTCGGCATCGGCAAACGCTGGGCTACCGAGATGGGCGCAGTTAATGAGACGGAGATAATTACGGTTGTTATTCCGCCTCTATACGAAGAAAAGGCCGCAGCTTAATCGCGCGGCTCTTTTTCTAATTCGAGTACATCCGTTATCTCTACGCCAAGAACTTCGCACATTATCGCGAGATTGTCAAGCGGTAGCCGCAGCGTCTTGTTGGCGCGCATTTCTCCGACAGACGTACGTCGTATTCCGGTCATGCGTCCGAACTCGCGATCGCCTATGCCGCGCTCTTTAAGTAGCTCGTCGAGTTTGAGGCGGACTTTATACGTGGACATTGAATTGCCACCTCCTACGTTTAGTATATCGTAAAATTTGTCACGTTAAAAGTGCCGAAATGTGTTGACACGTTAAACGGGACATAATATACTGATAACAGTTGGAACGTTAAACGTGCCAATTGAGACTGAGGCAGAGGAACTCAACGGCGGTAATCTCCGGAACGAAGGGCTTATGTAACCCGAGGTACTCTTTTGAGGAAAGAACCGGCGTCGCTAGTCATTTAAGACCCTAAGGGACAAAAGGTTGAACGATCCGATGCCTAGTCTAATAAACTGCGAGGTGTTGTCTTATGTCACTGATTGAATACAAAGGTAATAAATATAAACCCTGTCCTTATTGCAAAGGAAAGGGATACAAAAACGGGTATGAGCATGTTCGTAATGGTATTTGTTTCCAATGCGAAGGGTATAAGTCAGTAGAAATATTCAATCTTATAGAAAATACTCGAAAGGAAATGCAAAAAGAAAAAGAGGTGGAGTATCGCTACTCTGAAATTAAAAGGTTAAGACTCTTACTAGGAGGAAAGAAAGAGAGCGACATGAAAGCAATTGACAAGTCACGTCTCAGTCTCCTTAAAAGGAATGAGGAGGCACTTATAAGACAGGGCATCCCTCTGCCGGAGAAGTGTCAGGATGAGGAGTGACGTAAAATGCGAACGCTGCGACGGTTCCGGCCGCTACGGTTGTGCCGGCACGGGCAACGCTAATACGCCGGCCAAACGCGTATTCTGCGTCAAGCCTCTCGCCAAGTTCGGATTCCAGCGCGGCACCTTCGCAGTCGCCCGCATGACAACGCCAGCCGCGTACACAGGCGAGACGCGTTGGATCATCCGCGGCCATACGCTGCTTGATCGCCAGATTAACGAATACTTTCGGGAGGTGCCGCGCAAATGAGTAAGGAGGCATACGCATCGATTTTGCTACAGCACGTTTATAAATATGGTCCAGACGACGCGGATCGATTTTCGCTTATCTCCGCGACCTTTATCGGTATCGTTGATTCAATCGTTAACCAGGCGGACTACACAACCACACAGAAAATGACGAAGATACGTAATCTAAACGACGCGCGTAAGGAGGTATTAGCGGATGAATAAGCGGTTGTTTGCGGCAGGTAAACGTGAGGGTGGACGGAGTTATATTCGCGTAGCTGGCGGCGGGTGGGTCGAGGTAAAAACGGCGGTGTCGGATGAAAAGGAGCGTTGATCTCCGAAGGGTGGTTGCGCAGACAGGAATACGTGAGATATTCGTCGAAATAACGAGTTGCGGGCGTGAGAAGGCGCCGGACTTTAGGGAGAACGTTATGGGTATTAGTGTAGATGTATACGGAAAGATGCGCGTATGGGAAAATATACGGGGATTTGAAATAGAAGAGAGAAACCGAATACTCAGCGGTAAGAAACTGGATACCAGCGAGATAAGCATGTGGGCGACCTCAGAAGAAGAGGTAGAAGCAGAGCATCGCGATCAGCTTACTCGTTCTATCGATCAAGCAGAAGAAATAAGCAAAGAACTTAGTGAGTTAGGGATAGACGTTGAATACGTAGTTACATCATTTTACACTAATCTTCGTAGAGGTTTCTGGCTTCACAATTACTATATCGAAGAAGTTAAACAGGATAACAGTGGGTATATTTACCAAACTTATGAGCATGAAAAGTCTAGCGATTATAAGAGAGAGGTATACTCAGACCTCAAGGAAGCGATCACGAATATCTTATCTTACTATCACTACCTATCGGATAACCCGAAATCTGCGGATGAGGTAATTCGCGCTAAGTGGGATATACTCGTTTGAAAAGTGAGCCGGAGATAATCCGGCCCTTTTTCGTCTTTATTTCCGTTTAAACTCGTAAACTGTCCCGCGCGCAATGACATCGACGGTACTCATCCGTTCATAGACGGCGTTAACAACCGCAAGTACCTCAGATTCATCTTCGTAGCGCTCTAGCTGCGCCTGGCCCGCGTCCTTAATCGCCTTCATCGCGTCTTCCGGCAGTCCTAACGTCCTTACCGCGCGAATAACGTTAGTCTGCGCGTCAATCAAGCATAGCGTAACTACGTTTCCTTCTCCGCTTATAAACGTCAATGCGACGTCTTTCATGTCTCGGGTAGCTACCGTCAGTGTTACGTCATAAGTCCAGTCTTCGCCGAGGTAAGATACGGCAATAAACGGAATATCCTCGTAAATCCATACGTGTAATCGCAGTAACGTGTCCCTGAACGTCCTAATTTCGCGGTTTGTCGCGCTATTTATGTAGTACAAAACGTCAAAGCTTGCGCTGGTCAAACGCGAGGCACAACGCTCGACTCCGGGCGCTTCGTTATCTTTCGGAAATGGCGCTCCAACTTCGTATTTTTCAATCATCGTAAAACCTCCGCCTCAAATTCGTAAACTCCGCGCACGTAATATGTACCTCCTATCTTAACGCTATTACCGCCGTAACGTTCGATCACGCCGCCGTAATCCGCAATCTGGCCGTTCTGTTCACGGATAATTACGCGGACCTGGAATAGAGCGGCGGCCAGTAGCTCCGTATTTGTACGTAAATTGCGTATGATCCTCGCCTCCTTTACGAAAATATATATTCGTCAAATTAACGGAAAATCCTTCAAACTACCTTACATTTTACCCGTTCAGTTACCTACGTAAATGAAGGCCGCGCTTCCATAGGCGGCATATCCCGTTTGGGGAACGAAATTAACCGAAGGAGTGACGTGATTATGGCGGCTATTAACGAAATCAGCGCGCGCATCAACGTAGATGTATCCGAGGCATTAACCGGACTTAAGGCGATTCAACGCGAGGCTAAGAAGGCTACGCAGGCATTGCGCGAGCTTGAAGAGGCGCAAAAGGCGGTGAGTAAGTGCGGTTTACATACGCAAATTACCGACACTCAGACCGGGGTCGTCGTTAAGGACTTCGGTATAGACTGCGGTGTTTTGATTTCTACGCCTACAGAGGATGACTTTCGTAGGATGTCCGAAATAATCTCCAACAGTCGCTTGAATAAGGAGGTGGCTGCGAGTGAGTAGAACGCTAAAAGCGAAAGTTACCGCAATTAGAAGCGCCAGTCCTTCAGGAAACCTTACGCCAGTTGGACGTAACGGCTACGCTAAGGACGAGTTAGGCCGCGTATTTAAGTTCCAGACGTTGGAGCAAATCGAAGCGCACAAGAGGCGGAAACAGCGCGACCAGGATCAGCGCCATTTCTCGTTTTCACATATGCATAACATGACGGAAGTTACACGTAACCTATCGAACAAATACTGCGGATACATACTGCTTTTACAGCCGCATATCGAGTACAAAACGGGACGCCTCGTTAATCCTGGCCGCGATCCAAAACCGCTTAAAATCACGGATATCGCACGTATTTGGAGCGTGTCCAGACGTACAGCGCTCGTAGTTGTTGACGAGCTGCAGACGCGTAGCATTATCTTCGAGACTGGCGGAACGTATTCGATCAACGAGCGTTACCATTTCCGCGATAAGGCCGGCACCGAAGTCGACGCGCTGATTAAGACGTTCTTTACGACGCTCAGACGCGTTAAGCTTACAGCGGCGGATCTCGGCTTCGTATACAAGTTGCTTCCGCAAGTCCACTACGATACGAACGTTATTTGTTCGGACGCATTCGCAAGCACGCCGGAGGACGTCCGGTTCCTGAGCGAGAAGCAAATCGCATCAATCGTCGATATGAGCGAGACTAAGACGCGGGATGCTTTGCGGAGATTGCGTAAGGCTGGTGTTACTGGCGAGTGGGTACGAGGTGACGGAGACGATCGCGAGACTCTTACGGTGCTGAACCCATACGTGTTTTATCGTAAAGCTGGCGAGCCTGACGGGACATTGCGGACACTATTCGCAGCTCAACGTTTCGAGGCCGCATAAAATACGATACCTTTTTTGCACGTTTTGGGGTAGATACGATACCTTTTTTGCACGTCGAAAATAGCGAGGAAATCGGCTGAATCCGTTGCTGGGCGCGGGTTTATTTCCGTTTCCTCGTTTTTGTGCTCGAAATTCCTTCTTATCTTATAAAGAAGAGCGAAACAACCGCGCATTCCGTAAGGGTTAATTCACGAACCTATGTGACGAAAACAATACCAATCGAGGTCATACACCTACCGCTTCGGTTGATTTTGCTTCGCAAACTAAACCTCGCGGGATCATTAAGCATAAGGAATAACGCGTAATCAATTATATGTCCCTGAGCCGACAGGCGAGGGTGGCAAGGCCGCCGGCCGCAGTCAAGCTTTTGAAGTATCTCACGCACTACAAAATAACGCGGGTTCACTTACGTTAAGCGAACGCTAAGTGAGCGGAGGGAGAACGTATGTTAAACGTACTATTCGTATTGTTAGGCGTTCATATTGCGTTAGTACTAGTCGTATTAGTGTACTATATTCCGATTGCAATTAGAGAGCGCAATGACTTCGTAACTGTAACGAAAGACTTGGCGGTTACTGCGATTAACCCGTATGTATACGCGCTGTTTATTATCGTAATGTGGATCGATGATATTAACGATTGGAGGCGTAAGTAATGCACGTAAAACTCGAAGACGGACGTTATGTAATGGCGTTGACTACGGACGACATAAAGCAGAATTTATCAACGGTAAGTACGCGTGATTTACACGCAGAACTAGCGCGTAGGACAGGCGTTAGAGAGATCGCAAAGGAACGTAATCTTAACGTAGATAATATCGAATATCACGACGGTATCTTCTGGTATTGCGTTAGAGGCGGAAGTAAAGGGAGCGCTACTCTCATTCGTTATCCGCTCGCAGAATACGCAGTATATCCGTAATATTAGCGCGTCTATCTTACGCCATGCCTGAGCGTAGGATGGCGCGTTATTAGCGTTAAATACACGGAAGGAGGACGTAATAATGGCGAAGCAATTAACGTCTGAACAGTTCATCGCGATTGAATGGCTCGCTAAGCCACGCAAAGGCGGTAAGACATACGAAGAGATCGCATCTATATGCGGAGTAACAGCGCGCACACTAGAGAACTGGCGTAAGGATGCGTCGTTCGAAGCGGAGTTCAAGCGTGCTATTGTGCGTGAGAACAGCGCTAAGTTACCGGAGTTGGTCGACTCGTTATCCACGATAGCTATACGGGATGGCAATGCGGCTATGGCGAAGTTAGCGCTACAGATTAGCGGTATGTTGACGGACAAGATTGAAGTGGAAACGAAGGATGGCGAAGGAACGGATCTGGTTGCGTTGAAGGCACGGATAGAGGCCGCGAAGGTGAGATCCGAAATGGCGGAGTAGGTGCGGTACTATATGAAGGAAGATGCGCGGTGGGACTTCGGATGCTTTCGTATGGGTCCGAATAACCTACAACGCGCCCTTCCTACGCAGCCTCCCCGAAACTTTTCGATCCCTCAACGCTTCACTACGTTACAGTACGACGGTTTATGCATAACGCTTATTTTCCGCTGTATATTGCCCGTATAATAGGCGCGGTACACTCCGGGAAATAGGCGCATAACCTTCCAGCTACTAAAGGGCATAATCCGCGTAGGAATGCGGGTTGTACGCGTTAATAACTGGAAATGCATATGCGATGTATAAGGCGCGTTTATGCAGCGGTCACAAACGTAGGCGGGGCGCGGGTTTGCGGAGCGGACTTGTGTTCAGAATCTGACTTTTGTGCACATGTCCGTGCATATCCGTGATTAAACGGGATTATTACGATTATGCAACGCGGATGTATAAACGGAGTGGTTGCGAAGAGGGGCGGCGGTGTCGGCGTGACCCCCAAGGCCCCCCGTCGCGGGCGGCCGGGTCAGGTAAATTTACAATCCGCGTATCAAAATTTAACTTTGGACTTTACGGAGGGAGAACGAACAATGAACGCAACTATCGAAAATAACTATCGATATCACTCACCGCAACCAGGACAACCGGAGAAATACGAAGCAATTCGTTCGAAAGCGAAGGAGCTGGCGTATTTGATTGACGAGATGGCTCCGAACTCGCGCGAGAAATCACTCGCAAGTACGAAACTAGAAGAGGCGGTAATGTGGGCGAATGCTTCTATCGCTAGAAATACGTAAAATTCCCGTGTAATTAGCGCTTTTCACCCGTTCGGAGTGTATCCGTTAGGGTCAGCGCCTAAACACGCTAATTACACGCGATTTCAACGTAACTACGAAAGGAGGCGGTATCTATCGCATGGACTAACGGAAAATGGATCGGCAGAGAGGAGCGCGGCGCTAAGTTAAACGAGTTGTCCGCGCTCTTAGACGTGTTAGAGGGCGTAGATATCGCCGACCTTTCAGCGGATGACGCAGCGGAGATTGACGCACAGCTTGTGGAGTATGAGCGGCTGGAACGTATACACCGTTGCGAAACGGATCTGATCGAATTTGCGCTAGAGTACTTTTCAGAAGCGCGGAATCCTGGCAACGACGGAAACTGGGACGGCTTCGACATCACGGACGCAGACTTAGCGCCTATATTTCACCGCGAGATTGCCGTGATTATGGACGATGTCTCCAACGATACGACAAACGATAAGGTCGCAGTGGCGGCGCCCCGTTCTCACGCGAAATCAACGTATTTATCCAAGGGCTTCCCATTGCGTGAGATTGCGTACAGGAAGCGCAAATACGAAATTATCATATCGGATACACCAACGGTCAGCTCCGGTAACCTAGATTGGATCGCGATGCAACTTAAAAGCAACGTTAAACTACGCGCAGACTTCGGCCCCTTGTTATCGCCGAAGCAACAAGAGAATCCGAAGGACAATAGCTCGGAGTTTATTGCGTGGGAGCCCCGTGAGGATGGTACGAAGAAGCTGCTTACAAAAGTCGAGGCTGCATCAACGGGACAGGCGCTCCGTGGACGTAACTGGAACGGTGTACGGCCGGACTTAATCGTATGTGACGACTTGGAAGATGCGCGACCAGGCGGTAACGCATCAACGCCGGACTTGCGTAAGAAGCTCCGCGATTGGTTTGCACAGACCGTCGTACCGCTCGGTGATCCGAAGGGTAAGCGGACGGCCTTCGTTTACATGGGAACGACCGTCCACCACGAAGCGCTCCTCGTTGATGTGCTTTATAATCGCGCGGACTTCAAATCGAAAATCTACCGCGCCGTTATCGATTGGCCTGAGCGTATGGACCTGTGGGAAGCGTGCCGGCTCGTATATAAAGACCCGGACCGACCGAAAGAAGCGCGCGCTAAGGATGCGCTCGAACTATACGAGATGAATCGCGCGGAAATGGACCGCGGTGCTATCGTACTGTGGCCGGAAGCACAGCCGATATGGCGCCTGATGAAATTCAAGTGGGACAACGGATCGAAGGCGTTTAACACGGAGTATCAAAACAATCCGGTCGACGAAGAATCGATGGTATTTAATCCGGAGTCATTTACGTATTGGGACGGAAAGATGGAGCTTGACGCAATCTTGCGGGAGTCGGACGTCTATATGGGCGTCGACTTTGCGATGGGTAAACAGCGCGGCGATTATTCCGCTATTGTTACGATCGCGCGCCATAAGAAGACCGGAACGAAGTACGTAATCGATGCGTATGGGGAACGCGTTAAGCCTGACGAGTTTATCCGCGTTATCGTCGAAAAGGTCATGCGGTATCAGCCAGTAGGAATCGCGGCAGAGGCGCAGGCTGCGCAGGAGTTCTTCGTGCAGAAGCTAAAAGAGGCGTTGAGAGCTGCGGGATATCCGGCAGGAACTCGCGTTAAGGAAATACACCAACGAAGCCGCAAAGAGCTGCGGATTGAAGCGTTACTCCCGGATATCGAGAGTGGCGCTATTCAATTTTCGAAGCGGCATGCGTTATTGCTTGAACAGTTCGAGTACTACGGAACAGGATCGCATGATGACGTTATTGACGCGGCAGAAATGGCCGTGAGTATTGCGAAAACAGGACGTAAGAAACTCCGCAAGAAGCCGCGGGGAATGTAACGGAAAGGAGGACGCAAATTGACCGAATTTTATACGGTGAAGGAAACGAAGTTGTTTTACCCCAGCGCTCAATATCCGCCACAAACGGAAATACGGCGATTAGCTAAATATGAGCGCGGCCGCAAAATATTCGCAGGACGACACCCGGAAATTTACGACCGAGCATCTTCGTTATTAAGGGATACGCCGCACGCCGCGCAGCTTAAGACGCTGTTTATTGCGGTGAATATCGTGGACGTCCTCGTAACAAAGCCCGCCGATCTGCTAATCGGAGAGAGGCCGACGTACAACAGCGGTAAAGGTCCGAAGTCAGCGGAACAGGCGCGAATTGACTCGATCGTTGAAGAAAACGACCTTAACCAGATGATCCACGAAACAACAATCGGTGGAGGATACCGCGGAGATTCGTTTATTAAGACGCGTTATGGATTTCGTGATGATTTTACCGAGACTCTACAGCTTAACTTGACTCCGCCCCCGACGAAGCCGGAGCCGATTATCGAGACGGTCGATCCGTCGATTGTATTTCCGGAGCTGGCGCGTGGGTCAAAGAAGCGGTTCAAGGCCGTTAATATAGCGTGGGTGGAATGGGAAGTGGAGCAAACCCGCGGAATCATGTCGTACATTCGCGGAGTTCCCACGAAAGAGACTCCGTATTTGAACGTTGAGCGCCACATCCCGGGCTATATCGTATATGAACGCTACAAGCTGATCGAAAACGGAGTTGACACGTCAGAAGGCGTTCCTATTCCGATTTACATTGTAGGCGAACAAGTACCGACTGGTCGCGAAGCTGACGTCGAGGAAACGGGTACGGCGCACCTTAACGTTGACCATATCCCGCATAAAACAACGGATGATCATTGGTCTGGAATCTCTACGGTTGAGAAGATGGAGAGTATCCTTTCCGCGATCAATGACCGCCTCGTACAAATCGACTATATCCTGTGGAAACATAGCGATCCGACCGCGTATGGACCGGATATTAACGATGATGGAAGTGAGACAGTTCGCGTCGGAGGCGGTATATACATTCCGCTCGAAAAAGACGATGTGACTCCGGGATATATGACGTGGAACTCGCAACTTGACGGCGCGTTTAAGGAGCTGGACTATTTACTCGGACTCGTCTATCAGATGGCGGAGACACCGCAGTGGCTATTCGGTACGACGATTACGTCGGACAGCGGTGGAACAGGAACGTCACACACAGACGGCGCGGCAATAAAAGCGCGTTTCATGCCGATTCTTAAAAAAGTCGAGCGTATTCGGACTCACGTTGACCGCGCGGTTAGAAACTCGTTATGGAAAGCGATGGTGCTCGAAAATTTCGCTAATGATGGCGTTGAAGAGTTTGCTCCATATGAAGCCGTTTATCCGACGATTGGATGGCGCGATGGCATCCCGCGTAACGAGAAAGAAGCCGCAGAGGTTGCGAGTATCCGAACTGGTGCTAAGCCGACTTGGTCCGTAACAGACGCGATTAAGGACCTTGACGGAGTGACCGACGCTGAGGCCGAAGAGACAATACGCCGCATCGACGACGACGAAAAGCGCGTGAGCGGAACAGTCGACGGCTCTGTATTTAACGAGGTTGTAGCTTAATGACAGCGCGCATACCCGATCCGAATTATGACCGCGATATCAACGTTCTGGTCACCGCATACAAGCGCGCCATCCTCGCAATAGCCACGGAATTAGCGCGCTTAGATATATCCGACATATCCCGCGCACATGCAAAGGCCGCACTCGCCGAAGTAGCGGCTATTTTGCGTGATCTTAACACGGAGTCGGGCGCCTGGGTTGCGGAGTATATTCCGAAAGCAACAACGGACGGAGTAGCGCGGGCAATCGTCGAGCTCGGTGTTGCAAGTACGCTAGTCGAGGCGGAGAAAATTGTTAAGTTTAACCGAATCAATCGCGAGCTTGTGGCGTCGGCCATTACGGACACTCAGGCGGATTTGCTTGCGGTTACCCAAAACATCGACCGCCGAGTTCGCATGGCCGTGCGTCAAGCAACCGCAGAATCATTCCGCGCTAATATGGCCGCCGGGATCAACGGTCGACGTACGATTAATGCCGATATATTAGCGCGGATTAAACAAACGCTCGGTCAGGCGACGGATACCGGCATTATTGATAGCGCGGGGCGGCGCTGGGTCCCTCAAAATTATGTCGAGATGGTGGTTCGAACGAAGATGCTGTCGGCTCACCGAGACGCAACGATGAATGAGGCGATTGGACGCGGAGTCTATTACGCGCAGATATCGAGTCATGGCGCAAAAGATGCGTGCCGCAATTACGAAGGACGCATCGTCAAATTAACACCGGACGCTCCCGGAGATTATACGTATGTGGGCGACCTGCCGCGCAGAGAAATCTTTCATCCGCGCTGTAGACACGTACTGAGTCCGATTAGAAATCCGAACAATGTACTCGGCTAATAACGCCACGACCTACGATAAGTCGTTAAACTGACGGATACTATGCGCTACGCGGCGCTAAAACGCGGGAGGAAACGATATGAACAACGTTAAGTATCCGATGAATTTGCAACTTTTTGCAGAAGGCGACACTAATCCGGAACCAACTCCGCAGGACCAACCGGTTGATTCGCAGCCAACGAAGACATTTACGCAGGAGGATATGGACCGAGCAGTGACGGATCGACTGGCAAGAGAGCGCAAGAAGTACGGAGACTATGACGACATCAAGGCCGAGCTCGCTAAGCTAAAGAGCGCGGACGAGGAACGGCAGAAAGCGGAAATGTCCGTATCTGAGCGGTTAGAAGCGGAGAAAGCTGCCGCAATTCAAGCCGCAGAGGACGCAAAAGCCGAGCTAAGTAAGACCGTATCAGCCGCAAACCAGCGCCTTATTAATGCGGAGTTCCGGGACGTTGCCCGCGAGCTTAAACTGCGACCTGAAGCCTTGAAATCTGCGCTTAAACTCGTCGATCTATCCGCGGTAGAGGTTGACGATGAAGGCAACGTAAAAGGGCTAGAGGACGCGGTTAAGGCGCTGATTGAAGATAATCCGTATATGGTCGAGCAGCCGAAGAAAGAGCCGAAGACTATCGGCGATCCGTCAGGCGGAGATCAAAAGCCGGAGAAAACAAAAGAGCAGATGCTTGCCGAGGCCGCAAGCAAAGCGAGGAAGAGTGGTCGAATAGAGGATCAAGCCGCGTACGCGAAGTTGAAGAGAGACTTAGGGCTGTAAACTCAGGCGTCCCAATTGAGGGCGTCTATTTTTGTACACAAAAACAATTAAACGGAGGTATTTTGTATGTCTAAAATTTTGTCTGGTGAACTAATCGGTAAACGCGAGTCCGTAACAGATCAATTGCTCCTGCTTAACGCGTATCAAACACCACTGATCGCTATGTTGGGATTCAGCAATCCGGTTAGCCAGGTAGAACATATCTGGTTTGAAGATTCCATGTTTGCGGATGAGAGTAAGGTTTCCGGAGCCGTAGACGCAGCAGCAGTTGAGCTAACCGTTGCTGACACTGAGCCGTTCCGCGCAAATCAAGTAGTTAAGGTTGGCGATGAGTTGCTGCTGGTTACTGGCGTAGACGTGACGGCTAAGAAATTGGCAGTGATGCGAGGATATGCTGGCACAGACGCCGCGGCAATTAGCGCTAATGCAACAATCGAAGTCCAGTTCGTCGAGGGTGCGGAAGGAGCAGACGCAAGAAACAGCAGATACAAACCTCGCGTGAGAAAGTCCAACATCACGCAAATATTCGACGAGACTGTGGAAATCTCCGGAACTGCCGCTGCAGTAGCAAGTTACGGCATCGATGATCTATATGAGTACGAGAAAGCTAAAAAATTGCTGGAGCTGGCACTGCAGACGGAAAAAGCGTTCATCGGAGGCGTCCGTTATGAAAACGGAGTTGTACGTCAGATGGACGGTATCCGCAATATGCTTAAATCCAACGTAACGAACCTTAACGGCAGCGACTTGACGATGGACGTTATCAACGACTCTTTGCAGTCAATCTACACCAAAGGTGGATTCGCTACAGGCGGAAATTACGAAATCGTTGTTCCTGCAACACAAAAGCGCAAGGTTGGTAAATTCAGCGACAATATCGTAAGAATCAACAACGGTGATGAGACGCGCGGCACAGTAGTAAATCGCCTGATCACAGACTTCGGAGAGTTTAACGTTTCCATCAACGACAACCTCGGCGCAGATGAAGCACTGATCTTGGACAAAAACAGAATCTCACTTAAGGCGCTCAATGGTCGCGATTTCGCACACGAGTATCTTGGTAAAAAAGGTGACTACTATCAAGGTCAAATCGTCGGAGAATACACTCTAGAGCTGCACCAAGAGGCGGCACATGCACTTATCAAAGGCGCTAAGAAGTAATTAAAAAGGAGTTGAGTAAATGGCGGTATTTCAATCGAAGTACCGCGAGCTCTCCTTCTACGTTGAAGGCAGTCGGTATTCGTTTTCCAGCGGAACACTGACGACTGACGACGAAAGAGTGATCGCGGTACTAGAAACTATGCCGGACGTTATTCGGAATGATAGCGGAAATAAACCGGAGGAACTTGCGCAAGTAGACGACAAAGCCGCTAAAGCTCCCGCGCCTACTAAGCGCAAAGCTAACGCTACGTCCTCCGCAAAATAAACGGAGGTGTAACGGATGGCAATTACAGTAACGGACGCAGACGACTATATTAACGCGAATTGTATCGATATCGAGGACTGGGCGGAAGCAGAAGACGCGAAAAAACAACGAATTGTTACGCGCGCATCGTTCGTGCTGACGAACAAATACCCGAAGTATAAGATACCTGACGCAGCAGTGTACGAATTTGCTAACGCACTCGCAACGGCATTTAACGATACGAACCGGTTACAGCAGCACGGAGTTGCGTCATTCGGCGTTACCGGCGTCGCTAATTTTACGTTTAAGGACTGGGCAAAAAGCGGCGAAGAGGCGTGGATACCAGACGCAGCTCTCGATATTATTGGCGCGGAGAATGGCGTTAAGATCGGACGCAAGACGACGAAGTGGGTGACGTTGTAATGGCGTTTATCCAGATGCGTCAGACCGTCGTCATATCGCCATATCTCGGTTACGATCCCGACTATAACGAGCCGATCTATGGACCTGACTACGAAGAGAAATGCCGCTTTTCCGAAGGCGTCAAACTCGTTCGGAATGGGCGCGGAGAAGAGGTCGCAAGCGTCGGCTCGTTCCTATTCGATAAGCTTCCGCGCATATCAATCTCGGACAAATTTACGTACACCGACGAGAATGATCGGACGATAACGTACACACCCATTTCGATGAGCGTAAAACGGTGGATCAACGGTAAGCCGATTTTAACGGAGGTGCACGTATAATGGCGTTTGAGTTCGATACAAAGACGTTGTTTGCCGGATTAGGCGCGGCAGAAATTAGCGCAACCAATGCGGCAGTACGCGGAATGCATGACGCGACAGATGATTTACTTTTCCGATCACGTGAAGAAGCTCCGTTGGAGTTCGGAACGTTGCGGGAAACGTCCGGCAAGAACGTAGAGGTTACGCCAACGAAGATTACCGGCGAGGTGTTTTACTCCGCAACTGAAACGGGCAAAAGTGGCGACCGTGTTAACTATGCGCTAATCGTCCACGAGATGGCCGCGTTTAAGAATCCGACGACGCCCGGCACCAAGCCGAAATATCTCGAAGACCCGCTCACTCAGCACGCGGACGAGTACAAGCGGATGATTGCGGACGCTATCCGAAAGGGGCTGACGTAATATGGGCGCTTCAATCACGGTGCCTGAGATTACCGCTTATCTGCGCGGGGCGGTCCCGTACACTTACGTTGCTAACGAGTTCGCCGCAAACAATCCGGACGATTGCGCTTATGTGCGGCTGGGCGCTGGATATGCGCCGAGCGAATGGACGAGTAAACGGAGGCCGGCGGTGCAGGTGTTAGTACGCGCCAAGTCCGCAAGCAAAGCGGATCAGATTGCGTCGGCCATTTACGAAGAGATAGCGGGCAAGTCCGAGTTTAACTTCGGGGCGACTCGCGTAGTTAAGTGCATGGCGAATCAGTCCGCGCCGATCTACCTCGGCAAAGACGCGAATGAACGAACGATGTACTCACTCAATTTCACATTGACGACGATCTAAGGCGGTCCATAGCGGGCGGCCTTTTTGCGTTGTCCAAAAACAAGGAGGAACCAACTAATGGCACAAGACTTTTCCAAAATCGAGCTCGGCCCGGCCATCGTTGAATACGGAGAAGGTGCGAGCATGATCACGTTCGAAACTACGATCGGCGGCGTATCTTTTACAACGGAGACAACATACCGCGACCAACTCACGGATCAAACCGGTGAGACTGTCGTAGGTAAACGGATCACAGGACGTAACGTCAGCGTAACTATCCCGTTCGCGGAATACGAGCTGTCTGTTATTCCGAAGATCATGTCGGGCGCAAGCGTCGTAACTGACGGTACCGATTCGAAAATTGAGATTAAAACGGGCGTCGGCCTGAACTTGATCGATTCCGCGAAGAAAGCCGTTATCAAGCCGCTGGCTAAACGTAATGATCCGAATTTCTGGATTACGATGCCTAAAGCCTACTCGGAAACGGACCTGTCCTACGCGTACGACAACGATAACGAGCGGATCACCAACGTTACGCTGCGTTCGACTCCGGACGAAGACGGCGTAGTTGCGATTCTAGGCGACGAAACAATCACAGCTACACCTTAATAACGCGCAGAAATATACGAGGTCCTTCGGGGCCTCTTTTAATTTACGGAGGCGATGAGATTGCGATTTATCAACGCGAACAAATACAAGATCGGCAGCAAAACGGTTACGCCGCGCAAGATCACGATTGCACAATGGCGCGAGCTATTCGATTCAATCCACGCAGTACCGCAACTCCTCGTGAGCGTAATGACGGCAGCTCCCGAAGACAGAGCGCCTTATTTCGTTGCCGCTGTCCGGGATTCCTTTGACGACATCGTACGCGTGACGGCCGTGCTAACGGGCATTGACGAGGAGTACATCGAGCAGAACGCGAGCCTTGACGAGCTCGTCGCGTTTTACGGTGCGGTCGCAAAAGCGAATAACTTCGGTGACTTGCTAAAAAACGGGCGGGGCGTCCTGGCTCTGGCGGGACTGGGCGCGGTACAACCGACGGATCTGCAAGAAACGTAACAGTTGACGAGTTTTTCATAGAATGCGCGGTTCGTCTCGGTAAAACGCAGGTCGAGTTCGAAACGGGCTATTTCGTCATGGACATTTTTACCGCGCTTGAAGCTAAGCGGAAGGTTGACGCGCAGGATTGGCTCACGACATTGTCCGTTCAGCACTCGACCGGCGACGACATGAAAAAGCTCATCGGCGGCTTACGAGATCAGGCCGGATTCAGCACGGCGACCAAGGCGGAGTTTGACGAATCGGGATTCGAGGCCATGCGGAGACAGTTAACGAGAGGGTGATTACGATTAGTACGGTAGACGTCGGAGGTATCCGCGCGAAGTTAGAACTAGACGTATCGAGATATAGCGCGGGCATTGCGGCCGCCAAGGTTAAGACAGCGGAACTAGGCGCAGCAGGCCGCCAAGCCGCGACCGAAGTCGAACGGATCAGTGACGCCCGTAATAAAATCGCGCAACTGACTCCGGTACTCGACAACGTAAACGCGCGGATTGAGACGCAGCGGAAGAAACTAGCGGAGTTAAAGGCGTCTTACGCGACTACTTTCGACAGCTCGCGGAAAAGCAAGCTCGAAGCGCAGATCGTGAGTACGGAAGGCGCGCTATTAAAGCTAACGCAAGCGTCGGATTCTACCGCGAAGAAGATATGGGCGATGGAAGACGTAATCGCAAGCTCCGGTAAAGTTGCCGCGCTATCATCTGCGAATTTCAAGGAGATGGGCGATAACCTGCGCGCTATGGGCATGAGTTCGTCCGGAGCGGCGACTATTGAACAGGCGCTTAAACGTGCGAATCCTGACGTACTCCGCCGCGAGCTGGAAACGGTGACGGCGGAGCTTAAACGGATGGGCGCGAGTGATCGAGATATTGCGAAAGTGACGGCGGAGTTGGAGCGTAATGGGAAAGCGGCTGGTGGCGTAAAAGGAGAGCTACAACAGCTCGGACTTGCGTATGCTGCTCTCGGCGGCGCGATGGCCATGATCATTACGAAGTCTGTTCAGACCGCGGCAACATTCGAGCAGTCGATGGCGAAGGTTAAAGCGATTAGCGGTGCGACAGCGGAAGAGTTCGCAAGGTTACGTCAGCAAGCGATAGAGCTCGGTGCGACTACGGTATTTACGTCGAGCCAAGCGGCAGACGCCCAGGCATTCTTGGCGCAAGCGGGATTTAAGACAAACGAAATCATGGCGGCAATGCCCGGCGTACTCAATCTCGCGGCAGCCGGTCAGATGGAACTAGCGCGTACTGCGGATATCGCATCGAATATCCTTACGGGATTTCAACTTAAGGCGGAGCAGACTAGCGGCGTAGTGGACGTGATGGCGAAGACGATGACGAACTCGAATACGAATATTGAACAGCTTGGTTACGCGATGAAATACGTAGCCCCAATCGCGGCTAATCTCGGGGTAAGCGTTGAAGAGACATCCGCAGCCGTTGCGAAATTGTCTGACGCAGGTATTCAGGGCGAAATGGCGGGTACGCAGCTCCGCGCAATCATGCTACGTCTAGCAAGCCCAACGAAAGAAGTAGCGTTCGTCATGAAGCAACTCGGCGTAAACGTTACGGATGCGGCCGGTAACTTCCTACCTTTCGCGAACATCATCGGACAATTCGAAACCGGATTCGGTAAATTAACGGAAGCCCAACGCGCACAGGCGGCATCCATTGTCGCAGGCCAAGAAGCAGCATCCGGTTTCTTAACGCTGATTAAAGCGGGCGAAGGCGAACTCAATGCGTTTACTGAGTCGCTTAATAACGCGGGAGGAACAGCAGCGCAGATCGCAGATACGCAAATGGACACGTTAAATGGCGCGATCCAAGAGTTACAATCGGCGCTCGAAGCGGTAGGCATTACGGTAGGCGATAAGTTTGCTCCGGTTATCCGTTCGGTTGCGGAGGGGATTTCCGCGCTTCTGCTCGGATTTAACAGTATGGACCCGGTATTGCAAAATGCTATTATCGCGTTTGCTGCGGCAACTACGGGGGCGCTCGGTTTGGCGGCGGCTATAGGCGCGTTGTCTCTTGCGCTAAAACTGCTTACCGTCACCAATCCGGTTTTGTTGTCGCTCTCCGTTGTACTCGGGTTAGTTGCGGCGGGAGTAACCGCACTCGTATCCAGTAACAGCGAAGCAGCCGACGCAGTTAAGAAGCATGACGAAGCGCAACGCTCACTTAACGAAACACTTTCGCAGTCCCCGCTTGACCGCTCAGTTGCGGAGGTTAAGGCGCTGCAGGAGCAAACCACCGCTCTTAACACGGAATTGGAGGAGCGCGCAAAGTTACAAGCGCGTTTAAACGAAATCGAAGCGCTCCAATCGGACGGACTCGGAACTCCCGCGCTATTAACCGAGATGCTGGAAATTAACGATCAACTCGCGGAAATGGACGATAAGTTACGGTCGATGGGCTACGACGGAGTAGAGGACGCAACTGCTATGCTGGGTCGTCTTAACCGTACGATCGAAGACTCTACGCCGGCTCTCCTGAAAATGAAGGAAGCTGAAATCCAAGATATCGCGGCCAAGTATCGCCAAGTTGAAGCGTCCGAAGCGTTATTGGATCGGTACAATCAGCTTTCGTCCGCGCAGAAATTGGACGATGCGCAAAAGCAGGAACTCGCGAGCACCGTCGATCAGCTACGAAAGAAGTATCCGGACTTGAACCGCGAGATGGACGAATCTGGTCGTATCCGGATTAAGAACGTTGACATTATCGGCGACCATATCGCGGCTGAACGGTCGTTTATCGATCAATCTGCGCAGGCGGTCAACGCTTATGTTTCAAATATGAAGGCGATGGCGGAGGCTAACCTCGCGTCTATTACCGCACAGATCAGTAACTACGAAAGCTTGGCGAAAGCGATGAGCGCGGTCGCTGGCGCAAAGACCGGCCCGATTAAACAGAACGTAACAGCAATCGGCGGCGTCAACGTGAATCCTGCGTTTGAGCGCCTGGCTAATAACGAGAGTACGGTCCTTGACGGACTTTACGAAAACCAGACTAAGGCACAACAGGCGGTACTAGATATTGCGCGCGCTAAGGACTCGCTAACGTCAGGCAAAGCGTTTGCTCCTGCGAAGGGTGGCTCCGGAATTGCTCTACGCGAGGAAAAAGAGAAGAAGACGAAGTCTGCGAAAGCCAAGAAAGAGAAGTCGCCCGCAGAGATTGCGAAGGAACTCCGCGATAAAGCGTACAACGCTGACCTCGCAACCATCCGTTATCAAGCAGACATGTACGATTGGTCTGCGGATCAGCAAATCAAAGCGTACGAAAAGTTGCGTAAGGCTCACGCGCAACACCTTAAGGAAACGGTCGAGGATGCGCGCACATTAAACTTGCAGCTTAAACGGTTGCAGGAGGATAGCGTTAAGGCTCGCTACGATTTCTCCGCAACTTGGATCGATAAGGACCAGCGCCGCATGGAAGACGCCAACAAATCCGAAGTTGAAATGGCTACGTCAAAATTAGCCGCTTGGACTCGCGTAAGGGATCGCTACAAGAAGGATTCCGAAGAGTACAAGAAGGCGGACGAACAAGTCTACCAAGCGCGGAAGGACTTAGCGAAAGCGGATGAAAAGGCGGTAGCCGACGCGTATAAGGACTCCGAAAAGCGGATCACGAAAGAGGAACGACGTATGGAAGAAGCGGGCGCCTCTGAACTCGAAATAGCGCAAATGAAAATCACAGCATGGACGCAAGTACGTGACCGCCACGAAAAGGATTCGGAGTATTACGAAAAGGCGGAGGATCAGATATATAACCTCCGCAAGAAGCTCGTCACGGAAACGCAGAAGCTGGCGGACAATCTCATGAAAAAAGAGAAGTCCAACGTAGACGCTGCGCTCAAAGCCGACCTCGCTGCGATTGAGGAACGGAAGAAAACGTATGTTAGCGCTCAGGACGCGAAGATAGAGGCGCTTAACCGCTTGATTGCGGCTGAGGCGGAGTTTAATTCAGACGCGGACTATGAGACGCAGCGTGCGGAGAAGATTGCGCGCATTGCTAAACTGGCGTCAGCGGTTGGTCCAGACGGCATCCAAGAGCGCGAAGACCTTATCAAAGAGGTCGAACGGATGGATCTCGAACACGCCCGCGAACTCCGTAAACGTGATCTCGAAGCGCAGAAACAAGCGCTGCAGGACGAGAAGGATACGCGGTTGACCGGCTTTGAGACGGAGAAAACGGAGACACAGCGCCAGTATGACGCGCTCAAAGATGCGTTCGAAAACCACGCCGACGACGTCAAATTTATCGAATCGGCGATATCCGAGTTCCGTACGAATGCCAACGCGGAAGCTAACGCGACCATTCTCGCGTCATTGGACTCGTTTGTATCGCAGTACAACGCGAAGATGTCGACGCTCAGTACCGGAGTTCCAAGCGCGGGCAGCAGCTCTAACGCAGACCTCACGGAGTATAACGCAAATAAAGACGCATGGGCGGCGGCTAAAGCGAAGGGTGATCCAGCTGATATGGCGCGCCTAACGTCCCGTAACGAGGAGCTGCGCAAGCTCTACGGTATCGACAAAGACACCGGCAAGCTACAGCAGTTTAAAGTCGGCGGCATCGTTCAAGGCGCGGCAGGCTCCGCAGTTCCGGTAATCGCGCACGCTGGCGAAATGATTCTGAATGACGCGCAAATCGGAAACCTCTTTCGCATGATTGCGACAGGCCCTTCGGAGACATCCGCGCAACCTACGCAAGTCGTCAACCAGATCGATATGTCCGTTAACGGCGTCACTCTTACGGATCGCGCGGACACTGAAACGTTGTATGACGAGCGTGCCCGCGTAGCTCAACGTCTGCAGACGCAAGGGGTGAAGAAACGATGAAACCGGATGTAAAAGTGAATAACGTATGGCTATCGTCTATCGGCGCTGATCTCCTCGATCGGCGTCTTCCTGTTTTACCGGAGTCTGACGAATACACCGTTAAGCTTGCAGACACGGACGGCGTACTTGATTTCGGCAGTACGTACGGAGCGCGAACGATTGATCTGACGCTGTTTATTACGTCACCTGGCGTGCAGTTTCATACGACATTAGCGCAACTCGCACGTATTTTCAACGCTAAACGCGGCGAGCTGACGATTGAGTTTAGCGATATGCCGGGCAAGTATTACCGCGCTGTATATAACGGAACGCTTGCGCTTGGATCTACGGGCAGCCGCGAAATTAACGTTGCGCTCAAAATGAATGATCCGTGGCCGACCGGGGCGGAAAAGGTGACGGAAGTTGAGATCACGCAATCGCCCGAAACGATAGCGGTCAACTCGGCGGCCGACGTTAATGCACAGCCGGTTATTACGCTGACGAATACAGGCACGGTTACGATTCGCGGCTTCCGCATCACGAACGAATATACCATTTAGGAGGCGTTACTTTGAATATTTCGAATAAGTTGTCGGAATCCGTTTTTAATCACGTATTGCGCAACATCCCGTATACCGCGCCCACTACGATTTACCTCGCGCTATACAAGTCTGATCCAACTCCGGCCGACACCGGCTCGGAAGTAACCGGCGGCTCTTACGCACGTATTCCGATTACGTTCGCGGCGCCTGCACTAGAGTCCGGACAGCAAACGGTTAAGAGCGCGGCCGATATCGAGTTTCCCGTTGCGACTGCGGACTGGGGCCTCATCACACACGTCGGCTTACGTAGCGCGTTAACAGGCGGAGATCTACTTTGGTCAAAAGCGGTAGACAACCCGCGCACAATCCAAGCGGGGGATAAGCCGAAGTTTCTGGCGGGCGGCACATCCGTTAAATTTACGAATTAAGGTGGAGAAGGGAGTAGATTAGATGGCGCAATTGCCTATGTATGCGGCGGCGGTCAATTCACCGTCAACGGAACTCGCCTCGGATATTAACGCAACGGATACGAGTATTGACGTTCTTGATGCGTCTAAACTGCCTGCTGCTCCGAACTTGGTAACGGTGGGTGGCGATGAGACTGCGGAGACGATCTTGTATACAGGAAAGACCGGCAACACGCTCACCGGATGTACGCGAGGATTCGAAGGGACTGCGAAAGGGTGGGCGGCTGGCTCTCTGGCGGCGCGGAATCACACGGCTTACGATTACGAGGCGGGGCGCGCTAATATTGCGGACTTGGATACACGCGTAAGTAATATTGTCATACCGGACGGGACGACTGCGCAGAAGGGTATCGTGCAGCTTTCGGATTCGGCGGACGGAACGCGGAGTACGGTAGCGGCGACGGAGAAGGCGGTTAATGATGCGCGTGTGGCGGCTATATCGGCAGCGGCATCAGATGCCACTACCAAGGCAAATGCGGCACAGACAGCCGCCCAAACAGCTCTCAATAGCCACGCTAATATTAACGCTGCATCTAGTGAAGCCCACGGAATGCGTGTAAGGTCTGGAAAGTTGGAGTATTATGACGGATCGAATTGGTTGGCGGCATCATCAGGTATTGATCTAACAACCACTGTTATCACCTACTATGTCAATGCATCTACAGGTGATGACAATAATGATGGGTTATCGGCATCACAGGCTTTTAAGACAATCAACAAAGCAGTATCGCTGATTCCTGACATTATGAACAATGGCATTACCATAAATCTAGCTGCCGGGAATTACACCGAAAATGTAGTGGCCAAAAACAAAATGGGTACCGGCTGGTTTAGAATCACCGGACCAAGTAGTGGCGGTGCTATTATCACTGGACTAGTTGCGTTAAATAGCATCAATTTGCCCATTGTATATTTATCATATTTGTCAGTGCTTTCGGGAGGAGATCCAGCTATTTCAGTTTTGTTGGTAGATTTATTAAACATGTCCTCAGTAACATTGACTGAGGTATCTACAAGTGTAGGAGTAACAACAGCTAATTCAAGTGTGCAAATGTCAAATTGCACTATATCCAATAAGAATGTAGCTATTCAAGCGGCGACATCCTCCACGATATTTTCTCTTTCCAACACCGGATCGGGTAACACTACTGTGCTGTACGCAACTGGTGCATCAACTATCATTAAGGCCGGCACACAACCAACAGGAACCACAGCCGAGATCACAAGCGTTGGGGGGCTGATCAGATCATGAGGAAACTAGAAGTTTTTGGTGAAACGTTTGAAGCCGAACGAATCGTTAAAACAGCGGATAGTATTATCGGTTACAACGGAGACATGGAAGTGTTCGCATTCCGCTGGGTGTCTGATTTTTCCGCGTTCGAAATTGACGGGGATTATGATGAGCCGACACCTGACATATCGGACGAAGTAGACGGTTTGAAACGTAAGCTTACGACTGCGGAAGCGGAAACAGCCGCGCTTAATCTCGCCGTGATCGACTTATGGGAAACGATAGCTAACGGAGGTGCTGCGTAATGTCAGCCGCAATCATTAACTCGCTAAAAATCGCCTACTCCACCGCAATCTATCGCCACGGCACGAAGACATTTCCGGAGATCATGACCGCCTATGTCGCGCCGGTAAAAGAGTACGCATCGACCACGTATACTAAAGCGGACATCGACCGCGCGCTCGCCAACGGTTGGATCACGGAGGATGAATACGCGGAGACGGTGGGCGGGGGTTCCGATGTTTAATCGCGCCCCCTTTAACCGTGCGCCATTCAACCGTTCGTTTTCGATCGACGCGCTATTCACCGTAACTATCGAATCGGCGACGGAATTGAACTCGCGCATTAACGTAGAGTTTCCCGTCACAGTCACGTTCGAAAGCGCGACGGACTTAACTTCCGCGTTCATCCGCGAAATGGCGATGAACGCGCATATTACGACCGCTACAGAGATGCTTGCGCAATTAGTCCGCGAGCGTCTTTTTGGCGCGTCCATTACTACGGCGACAGACTTCGTTGTTAACGTAACCTACGCGCATATTAACGAAATCGGAATAACGGGCGATTTCAAGCCGGGCGACGTTATCGTTATTGATACGAAGCGGCAGACGATAACAATTAACGGAGAGAGCGCGCTGCACCTAATGACCGGCGATTTCTTCGATCTCGTATATAGCGCGAATAAGCTGACGTACAGTGACGGAGAGGCGGCACGCAACGTCCGAACACGCATAACGCATCGTGACAAGTATCTCTATTAACGCGGAAAGGAGGCGTAAGTTTGACGCGAAAATACCTCGAATCGTTTGATAAGAACCGGAAGCGGATCGGCATCCTCGTAGACGCGGACGACATTCAGCGGACACGGCGCGTCAACTCGGATTACTCGTTATCGTTTACGGTACCGATGACTTCCGCTGATTACCTCGATAAAATCGTACTCAAAGGCCACGTTCGAGATGAGCGCGGCCAATATTACGTTATCAACAACCGGAGCCGTGTACGTGACGGCCGCAAGTTAACCGCGCGTATCAATTGCTCACATGTTCTATTTAAACTCGCGGATTATAAATACCCGTACGCGTCGTATCTCTCCGAGGCATTCGGCGTACACATTTCGCAGCTCACAACGGCGATTAGCGCGGCAACCGGAGGCAAATACACGTTCTCGATCGACGATACGTTTCCGCTATTCGACGTTAAGGACTTCGGCCGTGGCACCGCACTTGAAGCGCTGAACTCCGTCGTATCCATGTATGGCGCGGAGATAGAGCCGGACAACTACGTTATACATTTGCGGAAAAAGATCGGACAGGATCTCGGTCTGCAATATCGTATCCGTAAGAATATCGTAGCGTCCACGTTTAATGACGATGCTAATACGCTAGTCACACGGATGTTTGCGCAGATGAAAGACGGGCGGACATTAATCGGACAGCCTGCGTCGTTGTTGACTGCGGATGAGCGTGCGCTATTGGAGTCGGTACCGGGCGCAATCGTCGGCGGCAATCTCACGGTCAATTACTTGATATCGCCGTACGCCGCGTATTGGGCGACCGACGTTAACCAGTTCTATGACGGAGAAATCATCGAACAAAACATCACGTCATATACGGAGCTACTCGAAGCACAGCGCAAGGCTCTCCGCGAGCAAGAGGTGCCTGCGCTGGAAATTACGGTATCGGCTGCGGACATTCACAAGTTAGACAGCGCGGAGCCTGCGCCCGGCCTCGGCGATACGGTTAAATGCGTTGATCCAGCGCTTGGCATGGACGGCATAACCGCGCGGATAACGGAGCTGATCGAGTATCCGTACACGCACGATAAGCATTCGCAGGTTACGATTACGAACGTGATGCTGCGGGACATGACCGACATTATTGCGGACTTGGAGAAATCGAAGAATATCGTCAGCAACCTGATAAGCAACGGGACGATCCGGACGGACGTGTTCGAGGCGTTTGCGAAACAGGCGATCGCGGATATTAACAATTCGAAGACGGAAATCGTGTACCCACCGGAAGGCGGAATCCTTGCGCGGGATAAGACTAATCCACTTCGCCAGGTGCGCTTAACCTCCGCAGGACTTGGCGTATCTACAGACGGGTGGAATACGATACGTGCGGCAATTACAGCGGACGGAATCGTGGGCGAGCGGATTATAGGACAGATCGGTAACTTCTCGTCGTTAAGCGTAGGAAGCGGTAATAACATCATTCTGCTAAATCAAACGGCGGGGATGTCGGCCGGTCACGCGAACTTTAACTCCGCGCCTTTCCGTGTGGACTTTCAAGGTAACGTAACGGCGAACAGGCTGACCGCGAACAGTGCGAATATATTTTCGTCCAATTTTACGAATGGCGCGATCGTCGGATCGTCAATTAATGTCGGTAGCGGAAAGTTTACGGTTGACACGGCGGGTAATATGTACGCGGAAGGCAGTACGACGGTCGGCGGTACAATAACAGGCTCGCTCATCCGAACGGCAGCAAGCGGACGGCGCGTTGAGTTGGACGTACAGGGATTCCGGTCGTATGACGCGTCGGGCAGAATCCGGATACAAATCGCTACGACCGATGACTCAACGGCAGCCGCGCTTATCTTCCGGGATACGAACGGATCATCGGTCGGCGAGATCAATACGTATCAGGCCAGCGGTGTTATGACGATATTCAGCCGTAACATAACGATCGGATCGAACAATACCGGAAATCCGATTCGCTTAGCGGGCGCACCTATTATCGAAGGGCCTGCGGAATTTAGGAGTACAGTGACGGGGCTTAACCTTACGATCTCCCAGGTACAAGGACTACAGTCTCAACTAGACTCGCTTTGGGTGGCCGTGAACGGTAAATCTCCATCAGGTCATACACACACCGTAAACATCGGAACACACAACCACGGTAACAATGCCAACCAGAACTGGCCGCCAAACGGTGGAACCTTCACAACCTCAGCCGCGTAGTGGTATTATAGGAAAAACGAACCAAATACCAACTCGCGGAGGGGTTAATCATGAAAAAAGCAGCATACATTGCCGGCGGTATATTGATCGGATTCGTTCTTTCGACATCTGCCGGCGCTTTTGCGGACAGCGTTAAGTCGATCATCGGTAAAAAAGTGTCCGGAGAATACACTGTTATTGTTAATGGGCAGAAGCTTGCGGATAAAGGAGCGGTTATTGACGGGAAGGCTAACGTACCTGTTCGCGGAATATCTGAGGCGTTAGGAGCGGATATAAAAGTGGAAGGGAAAACTATTACAGTTACAACGACTGAGGCTCCGGTTGCGGGCGAGCCCATCGCTAATGATTACGAAGGCAAGACTAAAGAGTTCTTAACTCAACAGCTTAGCTTTTATACTGACAACCTGCTTAAGCCTAATCTTGCCGGTAAGTCAGAGATAGAGGCCGAAATAAAAAAAGCTACGGACTCAGGAAACAAAGAGTTCGCCGAAACTAAGCGGAAACAACTGGACGAATATAACGCAAGAATCGCGGAATACGAAAAAGAGATAGCGGATATAAACTCCGCACTCGCCGCGCTGAAATAAACGAATAAACTAACGCAAGGCCGTCCGAATATGGGCGGTCTTTTTGCGTTGTACAGAAACGGAGGAAACGCGCAAATGAAATCACGCACACTACTCGAATGTACCGTAGACCTGGCGCAACCTGTGCCGGAACTAACCGCAGTCATATCCACAGTCCTTGCGTATCATCCGGACGGCCAGGCGGACATACTCCGCGCACTTGATATCGAGATCGGATCGGCGCTGGCTGCGTTAGAAAGCGAGGAGACCGACGATGGAGCAAGCGATATTTAATAGCGCGATTAAAGAGGGCCTGTTCGCGGTCCTATTCGTCGTGGCCGGCTTCTTACTCTGGCGTCAGATGGCGCGGATACAGGACGATGGGCGCGCGCGTGAAGAACGGATGTTGGCGGCGGCCAAAGACCGCGAGGATCAAATGTATTCGGACGCGCTGCGGAGAGAGGAACGCCTTATGCGCTTGGCGGAGGACTTGACCGCGCGATTCGAGAAGCTTGCGTCTCAATACGATGGGCTTGCGATTGATGTGACGGAGATTAAGTCCGTAATGAAAGGAGAGCGATAACGTGAACTATCGCAAAGATTATATTCCGAAAGGCACCGCGTTTAATCGGCGGCCAGCCAACGCTATGAACGCGACAACAATTACGATACACAATACGGGGAACGAAAAGAGCTCCGCAGCTAACGAACGCGCCTGGCTGACGAATCCGTCGAATGCGCGCCAGGCTTCGTTCCATATCGTTGTAGATGAGCGCGAGGTTGTCGAGTGTATCCCACTGAATGAGAACGCGTGGCATTCCGGTGACGGCAGCGGCGCATCTTCCGGCAACCGTACGTCAATCGGTATCGAAATCTGCGAATCTGGTAACTACGCAAAGACGCTCGACAATGCGGCCGGCTTGGTCGCGTCAATGTTAAAAGAGCGCGGATGGGGCGTTGATCGACTGCGCCGTCATTACGATTGGTCCGGTAAGATATGTCCGCGCTTAATGTACGATGGTGGAGCGTGGACCGGTTGGGGCCTGTTTAAAGCGGCGGTACAGGCGAAACTAAACGAAAAGGTGGCGGACGCGAACGTGAAGAAAGACGTAATCGTAAGCGTAGTTGTTAACGGTAAGAAAGTAACGGATGGCGTGCTTGACGGAGGGACTACGTATACACCGGCGCGGGCAGTGGCGGAAGCTTTAGGCGCGAAGGTAACGTGGGACGCGAAGACTAAAACGGTGACTATTACAAAGGAGGGCGTATAATATGTACGAAATTGGCGTAGTGGTTGTGGTGATTATTGCGATCGGTGAGTTTGCGAAGTTGTACGTGGCGGCGAAGTGGATTCCGCTGTTATCGATGGTGCTCGGATTAGGCGCGGGTCTCTTCTACATTCCGGTAGATTCGGTGGCTGATGGGATTATGACGGGGATCATGACGGGACTCGCTGCGTGTAAGCTGTATGACATCGGGGCTAAACCGTTGAAGAAGCGGAGCGACGAGGCGTAAATAATTGCGGCGTAACTGCGACTTATGACGTATACTAAAATATAACAGCGTGGGACGCCGCGCATACATAATACGGAGGGATAACGATGTTCCTAGTAATGTTTATCGTTGGTATCGTCGTACTTGCGCCAGTTATCGCAATATGGACGAATATTAAATATTTCCGCGCAGAAAAGATAAGCTGCCCACACTGCGGTAAAGAGTTCCGCTTGATGGATGGTAGCCTTAAATGCCCGAAATGTAAAACGCGCGTCACACGCACGGCAGACGGGCGGCTCGTAACTTCATAACGCAATACCCAGCGCTCATCTCTCCGGAGGTGGGCGCTTTTTCTTCGTTATGCAAGCGGAGGAGCGCCAAGATACTGCCGCATAATCACGTTAGCTTCAGCGGCAAGGAATGAGTTTAACATGCGGAATTCCGCTTCATATCCGCGACATTTGTAGCGCGCAACCACGCCGTCCCGCTCCGTTACCTCTTCGTAGACTTTAATGTCGCGTGTCCGGAACTGCTTGCGGATTTCGTATATGTCTGCGGTGAGTTTGCGTTGGGACTCCGCTATGACGTCGACGTACGGTCCCGGCGTCTTTAGCGTTGCGTTGATTAGCGCGATGTCACGTTCGAATGCGGTCAAGATACGCGGCAGTATAATATGCGATTTGATTAGCGCGCGGTCTTCCGAGGTGATATCGATCATTTGCGGGAGGCCTCCGTTTAAGAACGTTTGTTCTTAGTATAGCGCGGAATAAACGCAAACGCAACGTAGCATCTACGCTTGCCAGCGACCATAATTTACAGTATAATAACGATAAGCCAAACGCACAGAAGCGGGAGGTCAAAAACGGTAACACAACGATTAAATGAACGGTGGGTCCTCGTGTGTTTGGACGCATATTTAACGATAAAATAGCGTAGGAATGCGGATATACAAGCGAAAACAGCTTAAAATCCTGCGGTAGGTGACTACCGTACCGGTTCGATCCCGGTCCTCGGCATCTTAAAAAAAGATCACATTTGACTTGTTAAACAAGTTAGATGTGATCTTTTTTTATGTCTTTTAATGTAAAAATGAATTTACGGGAATTAAGCATTTTTTTTATTTCCTCAGAGGCTCCCTCTTTCTCGAAAAGTCTGAGGGGCTACACTGGCTGAGGGTGATATGGAGCAAAACGTGAATATCTTGTAATAGGCGTATCCAAGTGGTGCGCTATTTTTATGCTTTCTTTCAGACGATTTAACTTCTTCGGAACCATATCGTATAGACCTAATAACAACTAAATGGAGGAATTAATCATGCCTATTGAAACGAATCGATTGAAGCTTCCCTTACCATTGGGGAATGAAGGCGTAAGCAGAGTTGGTATTAATGCGATCTTTGAGAAGATTGATGAGGGTGTTGCAACTCGTGAAGATGTGGAAGAGCTTCGCCAATTGGTTAGAGAAACTGATGTTCCAGATGCATCACTTACAGAAAAGGGGATTGTGCAACTCTCCAATGCTATTGAATCAAGTAGCGATACCAAAGCAGCCACACCAAAAGCGGTTAATGATGCGCGAGCGGCGGCAATATCGGCCGCGGCGTTAGATGCCACAACTAAAGCGAACACTGCGCAGACTAGCGCTAATACGCATATATACAAAATTTAGTAAATTGTATTTATCGAGGGCGATATAGATAGCGGTAGTATCCAAAAGGTTAGCCAAAGGTGTAGCTTCAACAACTGGCACTACGGTTTATGCAGTACCAAATGGCACAACAACAATCATCAAGGCAAAGAACATTTGAAATAGTGGTAATGTTGACAAAAAAACATTAATGTGAGTTTTGCCGTAATAGGAGTGATTTCGAATTACAAAGTAAAACCATACGACAAGAGCGCAATTCCTTTTCTTGTTTAAGCGGGTGAAACTTATAAATTTATTTTCTAAAGCCACAAATACATTCTATAACATCAGTGGTAAAGGGGTGACGTAATGCCTACTTTAGATAACTACTTACTTAGAAATTACGGTTTGGGCGGACTTGTGAAAAACATGTACAACAACGTTGTGCTTTCAAATAGTGACATACCTTATTTGGTTGCAGCAAACAGTGTTGGTCTGGTTATAATTCACGATACAGGGATTAGGTTCGCCGTTGGAACAAGTTTGATTTCTAATGGTCCAGTTAATGTAAATTCTAGGTTGATTTTAATTACCAATAACGTTTATGGTCAATTGGCGTTCGCTGATGAAAATAATGTGTTATGGCATAGTATTTTTGATAATAATTCTATTTACAAATTCAATAAATGAGATTATAATAGAACATATGTTCCTGTTTGGTGATGAGTAGTGCTTTTGTCTTGGGTAAAAAGATGTGAATTTTCAGGAAAATTCTTCCTTTTGTTGAATATTGTAGGATAATAAAAGGAGGCATTTTGATGGCGAGAAACTATGTTAGATTTAATTACTTTGAGGTTAAGTTAGTTTCGGCGAAAGAAGCGTTTAAAAAACAGATTGCTGAGGCTGATCAAGAGGATATTACTTTCTCATCAGCAGATCTTTGGGATATGACGGAGTTTTTAAATTTTCTTGATTCCAATAAAGAGAATTTTGATATATCCGTTCTTCTTGGAGATGAGCGCGGAGAACTTCACAACTTAATACATTTAGAGATTGGTATGAGAAGACTTATAGATTAAGTAATTTTGATTGGACAGGGAAAGATGTGCATCATATCAAACCTAGAGAATTTGGTGGTACTAATGATCCCGCAAACCTGATACCAATGCCAAAGAATATACACAAACTCTACACTAGCTTTTTTGCTGGATATAAGTAAAGGAGAATGTTGGTATGAATAATTCTGAGTCCGTGAATGAACCGTTGAAAACATTATTATCTCGCTTATACAACATTGAAGATATGAAGATACAACTTGATGATGGTTCAATACAAACCGCGACTTTCACGTTTAATGTAGGTGCTGATAGTAGAGATATTGAAGCAATAGAGAGTAAGTATGGAATAAAGTTACCAGAAGATTATGTATCATTTTTGAGATTACACAATGGGGCAAAGTTATTTGACCTTGGTCATGGTGACTCTAAACATATATATTCGCTTGCTGAGGTTGATGCGGACGCTACCTTATATTCGCCTGACATTTCACCAGAACTTTTTCCAATTGGAGCATATTTGGGCAACACCATTTACATTGATACTAGTCGTGAAGATTTGTATTTATTTAAGGGTGGATCAAGTCACGAGTTTGACTTTTTGGGCATGAATTTTACAAGCTGGTTGATTTATCTTATTATGGCTAACGGCCAACCGTTTTGGGAATGGTCTCCATCCTGCTTTTATAGAACGGTTGATGATCGGGAACTTACGGCTCAGGATTATTCTGGAATATAGTTATTCAAATTTAAAAACACTGTTGGCATAATGGTCAAGACTCCATTTAATAGACATTATAAAAAGACCCTAGGCTGCAAACTGGCGTCGGTACTCCACCGGCGTTAGTTTTTTTAGTTTCCGTTGTGGCCGTCGTGGTAAGCATGAGACGTGTACTGGATCGGCTCATTACACCCTCAAAGTCGTCTATCCCCGATACAACTATCAACAGATTTTATTAGAATTTTGTACATCTCAAGTGCAGTTCATAAACACAACCCCCACATAATACATATCAGAAAGTGGATTCGACCTTCCTTTTATGAAGAGAGGTCACAATGGTGTATACTATCGATAGGCATATATTACCTTTCCCTTGTTGAGGGATTAAGTTCCACAAGGGAACTATACAAACCAACACAACAATTGAATGGACGGAGGACTCAAGTTTATGTTGAAACAGCTTAAGCCATATAAGGTGTTACAAGAGCGCAGAATCGAAGAACTGAAATCCGATGCGTACCTGCTGGAACATCAGAAATCGGGTGCTCACATCGTACTGCTGTCCAATAGCGATGATAACAAGGTGTTCAGCATCGGTTTCCGTACACCTCCCGAAGATGATACAGGGGTAGCTCATATCCTGGAACACTCTGTGCTCTGCGGATCGAAAAAGTTCCCGGCCAAGGATTCCTTTGTGGAGCTGCTCAAGGGTTCACTGAATACATTTCTCAACGCAATGACGTATCCCGACAAGACAATCTATCCGATTGCCAGTCGCAACGAGCATGATTTTCATAACTTGATGGATGTGTATCTGGATGCGGTATTAAATACAAACATTTATGAGAATGAAAAAATATTTCTGCAAGAGGGCTGGAATTACAATCTGACTTCTGCAGAGGACGAATTGACATACAACGGCGTTGTATATAACGAGATGAAAGGGGCTTTTTCTTCGCCGGAGCGGATGGTGAGACGAGAGGTTCTGAACTCTCTTTTCCCGGACACAACGTACTCCTGTGAGTCTGGCGGATTCCCGGAGGCCATTCTGGATCTGACCTATGAAGGGCTGCTCGATTTCCACAAACGGTACTACCATCCGTCCAACAGTTACATCTATCTATACGGGGATATGGAAATGGAAGAGAAGCTGCAATGGCTGGATGAAAACTACCTGAACAACTATGATCGTATCGAGATCGACTCGGAAATCAAGCTGCAACCGGCATTCCCTGCACGGGTAGATACGGTAAAGTCGTACTCTGCGGGAAGCACGGAATCTGAACTGGACAACAGCTTTTTGACCTATAATGCGGTGATTGGCACAAGTCTGGACAAGGAATTAAACATTGCTTTTCAGATTCTGTTATATGCATTGCTCAATGCGCCGGGAGCTGTGCTGAAGCAAGCCTTGCTGGATAAAGGTATTGCTAAGGACGTTTACGGTTCCTACGATGATAGCTTGTATCAACCCGTGTTCACTGTGGGACTTAAGAAGAGCAACCTGTCCAGCAAGGATGACTTCCTTGGAACGATCCAAGAAGTGCTGGAGCGTGTTGTCAAAGAAGGTTTTGATCCGAAAGCATTGCTTGCCGGCATTAACTCGTACGAGTTCAATCATCGGGAAGCGGACTTCGGCCGTATGCCGAAAGGGTTGATCTACGGATTCTCCTCGCTGCAAAGCTGGTTGTATGATAAAGAGGCACCTTTTACACATCTGGAGGCGAATGATGTATTTGCAGAACTTCGCACCAAAATGAAGCAGGGCTATTTCGAACAGCTCATCGAGAAGTACCTTTTACAAAATACACATACGTCATTTGTTGCGTTGACCCCGGACAAAGGTTTGAACGCACGTAAGGAAGAAGCGCTGAAGTCACGTCTGAAGTCGATACAGGCCGGACTTAGTCCGGAAGAAGTGCAAGACATGATTAAGCGTACTGAAGCGCTTGCCGAGTACCAGAACACACCTTCCACCAAGGAACAGCAGCAGGTGATTCCAACGTTGTCCATTGAGGATATTGATACGAAGGCATCGAAGCTCCACCAGACCTTGAACAACTTGGATGGTACAACGATACTGCATCATAATTTGTATACCAATGGCATTGGTTATCTGAGACTGTTATTTGATATCAAGGAAGTGCCGCGCCGTCTGTTGCCTTATGTGGGATTGTTGAAAAATGTACTCGGATACGTAGACACCCAAAACTACTCGTTTAACGAGTTATCGAATGAAATTCATATCCATTCCGGCGGAATCAATAGCGGGGTTGGTTCTTATGTGAATGCACACCAGCATCAAGATTTCAAAGCAACGTTTGAGTTTACAGCGAAAGTGCTTTATGACAAACTCGAATTTGCTTTTGATATGATGAAGGAGATTGTATTTACGTCCCGTTTTGACAACTCCAAGCGGCTTTTCGAGATTATTTCTCAGGTCAAAGGTAACTTGCAGCGCAATCTGATCAACAGTGGTCATTCTGCAGGGGTTGCCAGATCGTCCTCGAAACATTCGGCCGTTGCCGATTTCAGAGAATCCGTTAGCGGAATTGCGTACTATCAGTGGCTTGAGGATGTACAGGCAAACTTTGATGCGAAAAAAGAACAGCTGTCCTCCAGCCTGCAAGAGCTGATGGGTTATATATTCAGACCGGAGAACCTGCTTGTCAGTTACACTGCGGACGACAAAGGATACGAAGGTCTGGAAGAACAGGTGTCCGACCTGAAAGCCAAGCTGTTTACACATGAAGTTGCGAAGGAAGCCTTCACGTTTACGCCTGCGACACATAACGAAGGTTTCCGCTCTTCTTCAGAGGTTCAGTATGTGGTTCAAACCGGGAACTATATCGACAAAGGTTACGCCTATACAGGTTCATTACGTGTATTACAAGGCATCTTGTCACTGGATTACCTGTGGAATAATATCCGTGCCAAAGGTGGTGCTTACGGCTGTATGTCCGGGTTCAGACGAAATGGAGACAGTTATCTGGCCTCTTACCGTGATCCGAATCTGGATAAAACCTACAAAGTATATGAGGAGATTCCGCAATATCTGACCGATTTCCGTGCAGATGAACGGGAGATGACACGGTATATCATCGGTGCGATTCAGGATCTGGATACGCCAAGAACCCCGTACAGTGAAGGATCATTCTCGCTGGAATGTTACTTGTCCCATGTGACGGAGGCTGATCTGCAAAAGGAACGGGATGAGGTGCTTGGCACGAAGGAGAGCGATATTATCGGCTTTGCCGGATTGATCTCTGCGATTCTGGAGCAGAAGCAACGCTGCGTCATTGGAAACGAGCATAAGGTCGAGGAGCAGAAGCAGCAGTTCGATGAAACGCTGGATTTGATCAAACATTAAAAAGCGGTACGTAGTGTGAAACTTGCTCAATAAACGTTAATAAATGATTCTAATAAACCAATTGAAGAGACACTTGCGTGGGGCTGGGTTGTACAGCTCCCGTAAGGGTCTTTTTTATGCAAGGATCACCGATCACGTTACCGCAAGCATGTTGTAAATTTTGAGCGTACGCAGATCTTCTTTGGATATTTTCAGCTCATTGTAGAGCTCTGGCGTTTCGGGTAGCGGTGTGCGGGAGAAGAGCATTTTTAGCGCAATGGGCATGAAGGGTCTGAATGAGACTCCAGCCATCAGTCCCCATTTTTTCTCCGATTCCTGGAACGACGCCAAAATATTAATATACAGATTTTCCAGCGGCGTGGCCTGATTTTTCAGAATCAATGTAGTCAGCGTATCGTAATGCTCAGTGTGACCCCAGTACATATTTTCACATTCCTGATAATTCTCAAAATCCTTCACATTCATATACATCACCGTGCGATAGCGGTTAGCATCCGATTGAGCCATCATATCAATAACGCAGCGAATAAGACTATTGTTCCGACCGTCGTAGAAGTACGAATAGAAGCGGGTTGAGTTTTTGAAAAAGCTGGACTGAACCGTATTCATCAGCGGAGACGCATGCCTCGGTTCTTTGTAAAGCAGCTGCTCCACCTGGATGTTCAGCGCATCTGCAATCTGGTGCAGTGTGACGAGATCCAGTGTAATATCACCGCTTTCATATTTGGAAAGAGTACCTTTACTCTTGAAAATCTGGTCTGCCAGCTGTTGTACGGTGAGCCCGCGCCATTTGCGGAAGTTTTTTATTTTTTTGCCCACTTCCTGGTTGATGTTGTTCATTGGGGTGCTCCTTATCCGGTTGAAGTAACAAGAGTGTTTCGTGAGAATAGTTGAATGAGATGAAAGTCTTTCTTAAAAGCCAAGACCTATCAGAAATATATCATTTTTTCTTCAAAAAGACTATTCTGAGGAAACATGTAAAGAATTTTGTTTCTTCTGAGTATAACCTCTTGCATTTGATGCAACTCCAGCGGCATGGAACAATAGGGGGAGAAGTAATGAACCGATAATGCTAATACGAGAAGACAGAGGAGCTAATCCCCATGACCAAGATGAGCAAAAATAACATGTCCTATAATTTTGATGAGATCATTGACCGTACCGGAACGAATGCCATGAATACGGATGGTTTCCGCCAATATATTTTCAACGCAACAAGTGAGATGGAATTTCCATTCCAGGATGAGGAGTTCATTCGCATGTGGATTGCCGATATGGATTTCGCCACACCACCCGAGATTTTGGATGCCGTGAAAGAACGTCTGGACCGCCGGATTATGGGGTACTCTCAAGTGTTTGACCCGGCGTATTACGAGGCAGTTTCGAACTGGATGAAGCGATATTATAACTGGTCTTTCCCCAAGGAACATCTGGAGACGTCCAATGGCATTATTCCCGCGCTCTATGAACTTGTGGAATATATCTGTAAGCCGGACGAAAAAGTGTTGATCCTGACGCCATCCTATGGATTCTTCAAATCGGCAGCGGATCATAACCAGCTTGAGCTGGTGTGCTCGGACATGTTGAATGACGAGGGATACTATACGATTGACTTTGAGGATTTTGAAGCGAAGGCCAGAGATGAGAAGGTCCGTGTATGCATTTTCTGTAACCCGCATAATCCGTCTGGACGCGTCTGGAGCACGGAAGAACTGGAGCGTGTAGGCGAAATCTGTCTGACCAATGACGTATGGCTGATTTCGGATGAAATTCATTGTGATCTGCTGCGTACGGGAAAAACGCATACCCCGCTCGCCAAACTTTTCCCGGATACGGATCGAATAATCACCTGTATGTCTCCAAGCAAAACGTTTAACATGGCCGGGCTCATGTTCTCCAATGTCATCATTCCGAACAAGGGTCTGAGGGAAATCTGGCAGGCACGCCATTATGGATTTAAAAATCCGCTGAGTATCGCGGCGACACAAGCGGCCTATGAACATGGTGATGAATGGCTGAAACAGCTAAGAAGTTATCTGGATGACAACTTTGCGTATGTTGAAGAATATGTGAAGCAGCACCTTCCACTCGCTGTCTTTCATATACCTGACGCCACATACCTGGCCTGGATTGATATTACGCCATATGCACCGCAGAATGTCAGCCTGCCTCTGTTCTTCGCAGAGCAAGCGGGTGTACTGCTGGAAGACGGGGGGATGTTTGTGGCGAACGGCGAAGGCTGCATTCGTTTGAATCTGGCTTGTCCCCGTTCGATAGTGAAAGAAGGCTTGAGTAGAATTAGCCGGGTTCTGATAGAACAAAAAGTGGATCAAAAGCCGGGAGAAAAGGTACCTGTACACGTCTAGTGGCTCTAGGTTTATAAGATGCACGATGCATCAAAAACACAGAAGCTGACTTACACAAGCGCATACAGATGTATAAACAGATGCATATCAAGGGGCGGAGCAGAGCGAATTCTGTTTCGTCCCCTTTTCGTGTTCTTTTTCTTCCTCGCACACTTCTGGTCTGTCGACTGCGGTTATGTTAAAATGATGGATAGTCTACGAGTCGTGGGACATGTGACTCTTGCAGGGAAGAGCCCATCCAATCGGGCTTTACGGATATGCATTCATCAGGGGAAAGGAGTCTATACATTATGTTCGGAAATGATTGGGACGAGGTGTTGCAGAAGGAGACCGAATCCGAGTACTTTAACAAGATCCGTTATGCGCTCGCTGCCGAGTACAAAACACAAACCGTATACCCTCCCAAGGAGGATTTGTTCTCGGCCTTGAAGTTTACTCCATATCATCAGGTGAAAGCCGTCATTATCGGTCAAGATCCTTATCACGGGGCGGGTCAGGCTCACGGATTAAGCTTCTCGGTCAGACCGGGTGTGCGCGTACCGCCTTCACTGAAAAATATATACAAGGAACTTCAGGCCGATCTAGGTGTGCCTGTTCCAAAGCATGGTTCACTTATTCATTGGGCGGAGCAAGGTGTGTTACTGTTAAACGCTGTTCTGACGGTGAGGGAGAGTCAGCCTAATTCACATCAGGCATTGGGTTGGCAGACGTTCACGGATGCCGTCATTCGTGAGCTGAATGAACGTCCAGAACCTATGGTGTACATGTTATGGGGAAGTCACGCTCAGAAGAAGGGTGCTTTTATTAACAGAGACAAACATCTGGTGCTGGAATCGACACATCCGAGTCCTTTGGCTGCACATCGCGGCTTTCTGGGAAGCCGTCCTTTTTCCAAAGCGAATGAATTTCTCGTCTCCCAAGGTATTAAACCGATCGATTGGACAATACCTGAAAACTAGATAGAGTGGAGGCGAGCACATTGCGACATTGGATTGGACGAAAAGTGGCAGTATACCGGGCAACAGGAATCCGCGAGCCTCTGAAGGGAACGCTGGTGGAGTGGGATGAAGAAACGGAATGTGTTCGAATCGGGCCGAAACGGATCAAGGTATCGTTTGACAATATTGCAATGATCAAACCTCTTCCTGAAGAAAGCCTGCCTTTGAAGAAGGCACGTTCTGAAGTGCATAAGATCGGATATGTCATGAAAAAGGCAATCCAGTTTGAAAATGCGATCTATTTCAAGTCACAGATTATGATCTGGAGGCGAGCCAAAATTGTGGTGTTATCCACCACGATTGTAAGACATGATGAAGATCAGGTGGAACTTGAAGACGGCCGGTTACTGCGCAAAGACAAGCATATGTTTGTGGTGCGTGCAAGGCGCGGTATACGATAGTCTGGTTGAAATTTAATATGTATTTCATACTGCGATCATACAGCATTAATGTTTCGACCTTATAGTAGGTAGTAACAACCCCTTCTAAATTAATGTGTATGGATCTGGGAACCCGGCCGGCTGCAAACGGCTGGGTATTTTTTTGTTTTTTGACCGAGAGGCACATGAAAGCAGCGTAAACAGGCTATAAAATAAATGCTCTTAAATCCTTTTAAAATGCCATGCTTGTGTTCTGTTAACGTGCTGTAACATAGCAATCACATTTGTGCTGTATACTAAAGAGATAGATCTCAAGAAGGAGTGAAACCACGTGAAACGGATATGTGTTTTTGCAGGTTCTAACCCGGGTAACCATCCCGATTATATTGAGCACGCTGCCCGGTTGGGTAAACAGATTGCAAACAGCGGATATGCTCTGGTCTATGGTGGCTCTCGCATGGGCTTGATGGGTGCAGTCGCGGATGCTGCTCTAGCAGAGGGCGGAGAAGTGATTGGTGTTATGCCTACAGGATTGTTCCGAGGTGAGGTGGTTCACGCAGGACTCACTCAGATGATTGAAGTGGGTACGATGCATGAACGGAAGGCAACGATGGCACAGTTATCAGATGGATTTATCGCACTTCCGGGCGGGATGGGCACGTTTGAAGAATTGTTCGAGGTACTGTGCTGGGCCCAGATCGGTATTCATCGCAAGCCTGTAGGTCTCTTGAATGTTAACGGATATTACGAACCGCTCATGAAAATGGTCGAGCATAGTGTGCATGAGGGCTTCTCCAACACATCACATCTCAGTTTGTGGAGTCTCGAGTCTGATCCGGCTGAACTGCTTGCTCAGATGGCTGCCTACATCCCTAAGGAATTAACTCAGAAATGGTCTGAGCTGAACGGAAAGTAAAAGCCAAAGAAACTGAAATCTGTACCTCCCTGCTTCAAGTGAAAAACTTCTTCATTTGCCCAAGCAAATAACGCTTGCGGACATAGTCTATAGTGTACTTTGATGAAGAGGGGAGTGTCACTCATGAGCGATCTCAAAGGAGCAGGTTACGGCTATTGTGGAGGTTTCGGTGGTGGAGTATGGACATCAACAGGCGCAATCCTGGTATTGTTTATCCTGCTGGTTATCATCTCCCGCACGTTCGTACTGTAATTCAGACCATTCTATAACGGATGTATGCTGTCTCAGGCTATCATTCGAAAAATGGCCTTTCCAAAGAGACGCCGGCGACTGTCGGCGTTTCCGGGGAACGGTTTTTTTGCTTGTACCTAAAAAAAGATCTCCATCCCATAGCAATGAGATAGAGCCAGATATCAAAAACTATACGATGATCTCCGTACTACCGCTGGGCAGAATAAGTGTTTTCCAGGCAATATATAGTCCAATAGCGGAAGCGATCAGTGCAAGGATGGCCGCAACAAAGGCCAGTTGATCAAGTGTATTCTGTTTGGGTTCGACGACGCTGGACTGATTACTCGTTCTGTCAGGTATAGAGAGTCCTCGAACAGAAGCTCGCGGAATAGATGGTCTTGATCCTGGAGGTTTTAGCGTACTGAATTTAGGTCCGGGTTCTGATCTGTTCTTAGATAAACGGTGGGATGAAGGCTTTTGGGCAGAACAAGAACTGGAAGAGATCAAGTGCTTCCTTGTTCGTGTTTTCATTGGTTTCAAAGGGCAACCTCCTTACAGCGGAGTGCAGTTGTCTACGACTGATATTATATTATGTTGGTTTTTAGATTGAGTTCGCAAAAATGAGTGAATCCCCAGCCCTTTAAATGTTAGAGTATGTGTTGAATGAACAAGCCAGTATGCAATTAAACGCTCTCTTAACACACGTATGACAAACGGAGTATATAGTGAGGTTCATAGAATCCACTTTGAATGCAGGAGGGGCTGAATTGAACAAAATCGAAATCATTGCCCACCGAGGTGCATCTGCTACATGCCCGGAAAATACGATGAGTGCTTTTGAGCGAGCTCTGGAGCTTGGTGCAACGGGAATCGAGACGGATGTGCAGATGTCAGCCGATGGCCGATTGGTGTTGATCCATGATGAAACATTACAACGGACAGCGGGAAGGGTGGGCTGGGTTAAAGATTGCACTTATGATACCTTGCGCACGCTCGATGCAGGCTCGTGGTTCCATGCAGATTTTGCCGGAGAGTCTATCCCTTCGCTGGAGATATTATTTAACCTCGTGCATGGCAAGAGAATTTTGCTCAATCTGGAGTTGAAAAATGGTATTGTGCCATACAAAGGGATGGAAGAGAAGGTCGTTCAGATGATTCGGGAGTGGAAAATGGAACAGCAGGTTGTCCTGTCCAGCTTCAACCATGCCTCGCTCGTCAAATGCAAGCGCATCGCGCCGGACATTCGTACAGCACTTTTATATATGGAGAAGTTGTATCGTCCTCATGATTATGCAGCCAAACTGGAGGCGTCGGCTCTTCATCCTTACAAGCTGGCGGTGGCAAAAGAGGAAGTAGCCGCAGCTCTTGCCCAAGGTATAGTCACCTATCCCTTTACCGTAAATGATCCTGGCGAGATGCAGATGATGATTGATATGGGAGTACAAGGCATCATCACCGATTTTCCGGATGTACTCGCTTCATTGATGACTGTACGGGCACATTAAGCGAATAGCGGCATCAGATCAGGTTCAGATTAGACTAATCCAAATGTTAAAAGTGAAAGCCATGCAGGAGATTGAAGCCCTGTATGGTCTTTTTTCGTGCATATTCATGCGGAAATATTCATATCTGCAAGAAAGTTGTCCTTTTTGTCCATTGCCAGACGGGAAGGATTGCCTTACAATGTTCTATGGGAATGAGAATCAATATCAATAGAAGTGGTACTTTTGGAGAGGTGATTGTTATGTACATAAGGTTAGCAGGCTTCATTCATAACGCAGGTGGGCAAGTATGAACTCGAACAGTTCATCCACACATTCGAATACGGAGTCACCTACAGCGAAAATCCACACGCGCCCTTGGACGGCTACACTCATTCTCACAGGCGGAATCCTGTTGCTTGCTCTGGGGATGGCATTGTCCATTTCATTTGGCGCTGCGGATATTCAGCTCGGTGTGGTCTGGCAGGCGGTATTTAATTTCAACCCTGACCTGACACCTCATCAGATCATATGGGAGATTCGCCTGCCGCGTATCCTTGGCGGAGCGATGGTAGGTGCTTGCTTCGCTGTTGCAGGTGCGATTATGCAGGGGATGACCCGGAATCCGCTCGCCGATTCGGGACTGCTCGGTCTGAACGCTGGAGCTGGATTTGCGCTGGCAATCTGCTTTGCTTTTTTCCCAGGCTTGCCGTATATGTACATCATTATGTATTCATTCCTGGGAGCGGGACTTGGTGTGCTGCTTGTGTATGGTTTCGGTGCGGCATCCAGATCAGGTCTGACGCCGCTGCGCCTGGTGCTGGCTGGAGCCGCAGTATCGGCCATGCTGTCTGCACTTAGTGAGGGCATTGCGCTCTACTTCAGAATTGGACAAGACCTAGCCTTCTGGACTGCCGGAGGGGTAGCCGGAACAAAGTGGTCTCAACTTGAAGTGATGTTTCCTTGGGTGCTCGGAGCGCTCATCGTTGCTTTGATTATCTCGCGTTCGATCACACTGCTCAGCCTTGGCGAGGACATTGCAGTTGGACTGGGACAACGTACAGGTTTGATTAAACTGATGGGTCTGATTGTGGTACTCATTCTGGCGGGAACTGCTGTATCTGTGGTGGGTGCAGTTGGGTTTGTCGGTCTGATCATCCCCCATCTGACACGGAAGCTGGTCGGGGTTGACTATCGCTGGATTATTCCTTGCTCTGCTGTAATGGGCAGTCTGTTACTTGTATTTTCGGATCTGGCCGCACGTATGATTAACCCGCCTTACGAGACGCCTATTGGTGCACTGGTTGCCCTCATCGGGGTGCCGTTCTTCCTGTATCTGGCGCGGAAAGAAAGGAGGACGCTGTAACATGAGTTCCTCAACTATGGGTGGCGCAGAGCGCAAAAAGAAAACGAAAGGTATCGTTGTTCTTATTGTGCTCGGTCTTTTAATTATTACAGCTTTTATTATCAGTATGAATACCGGGTTTACCAAGCTTTCACCGCTGGAGGTTTTACGGACACTGTTTGGTAGCGGCACACCGAAGCAAGAGCTGATCCTGTTTGAATTCCGGTTGCCTCGCATCGTGATTGCCGTTCTGATCGGAGCAGGTCTGGCATTGTCGGGCTGTATCCTGCAAGGGGTATCACGCAACGCGCTCGCCGATCCGGGGATTCTTGGTATTAATGCAGGGGCGGGGCTTATGGTCATGCTGTTTGTTTCCTTTTTTCCAACGACGACAGCAGCTCCAATCTTTCTGCTTCCAATCCTTGCTCTAATTGGTGCAGGCTTCGCGGCATTTCTGATCTATATTCTCTCCTACAAAAAAGGGGAAGGTATCTTGCCGACGCGTATGCTGCTCACGGGCATCGGGATCGCCGCTGGTATCAGCTCAGCTATGATCGTGTTAACTCTGCGACTTAGTCCGGAGAAATATCAATTTGTAGCCACTTGGCTGGCGGGTAGCATTTGGGGTTCCAATTGGAAATTCGTTATGGCTCTGCTACCGTTTATTATTGTACTTGTGCCGTTAGTGCTGGCGAAGGCGCGAGTGTTGAATGTATTAAATCTTGGTGATCAGACCGCAAGCGGACTCGGTGCTCCTGTAGAGCGTGAACGAATGATTTTGCTTGCTACCGCTGCAATTCTTGCGGGCGTATGTGTGTCTGTGAGTGGTGGTATCGGTTTTGTCGGCCTGGTCGGGCCTCACTTGGCACGCCGTCTGGTCGGGCCAAAACATCAGTTTTTACTGCCTGCATCTGCATTGGTCGGATCTTTACTCGTATTGGTTGCGGACACGCTCGGTCGTGTTATCTTGCAGCCTTCGGAGATCCCGGCTGGGATTCTGGTTGCCATTCTGGGCGCTCCATACTTCCTGTATCTCTTAAGCAGGACGAAATAAAAGGTAATCATCAAATTAGATGGAGGATTGCCGTAAGGGGGAACTGGCTTCATGCTTCGTCGTTTTTTTGCCTATTACAGGCCGTACAAAAAACTGTTTATTCTAGATTTTACATGTGCGATTCTGGTCGCGCTGCTGGAGCTGGCTTTTCCGCTGGCTGTGAACCGGGTTGTGGATGATCTGCTGCCGGGTGGACGATGGGACTGGATTTTATGGGCGTGTCTGGGACTGTTGGGTATTTACCTGCTGAATTCGTTCCTGAATTACATAGTCACTTATTGGGGGCATAAGCTGGGGATCAATATCGAGACGGATATGCGTAAAAATCTGTTCAACCATGTACAGAAGTTATCCTTCCGGTACTTTGATAATACGAAGACAGGACATCTTGTATCCCGCATGACAAATGATCTGATGGATATCGGAGAGATTGCTCACCATGGTCCGGAGGACGTATTTATTGCCGTGATGACACTGGTGGGTGCTTTCACGATCATGATGAACATTAACGGGGATCTGGCGATTCTGACGTTTATCATTGTGCCGCTGATTATTTACCTATCCTTGTATTTTGGTAGCAAAATGTCCAAGGCCTTCAGCCGAATGTTTGGGGATATCGCTGATTTCAATGCTCGTGTGGAGAACAACATTACAGGCATTCGTGTCGTTCAGGCTTTTGCTAACGAAGAGCATGAGAAAACACAGTTTGCTGTAAACAACGGTCGTTTCCGTCAAACCAAGCTGATTGCGTACAAGATTATGGCGTGGAACTCTTCCATCAGTTACATGCTGATGAAGCTCGTATCCTTGTTTGTTCTCGTATGCGGTACGTGGTTTGTTATTAATGGCAGTATGTCTTATGGTCAGTTTATCGCCTTTATCATGTTGTCGAATGTGTTCCTGACACCGATTCAGAAGATTAATTCGGTCATCGAGACGTATCCCAAAGGCATTGCGGGTTTCAAAAGATATACCGATCTGCTCGATATGGAGCCAGATGTCAAAGACCGTGCTGATGCCGTAGCGGTATCCCATCTGCGCGGGGATATTCGTTATGAGCAAGTGACCTTCGGTTATTCAGATCAGGAGCCTGTACTTCAAGGGATTGATCTACATGTCCGTGCCGGTGAAACGGTGGCTCTGGTCGGTCCGTCGGGTGCCGGAAAAACAACGCTCTGCAGTCTGCTGCCGCGATTCTATGATGTGCTGGAAGGGCGCATCACCATTGATGGTCAGGACATTCAGCACATGACGCTGGACTCCTTACGTGGTCATATCGGGATTGTGCAACAGGATGTGTTCCTCTTCGATGGTACGATTCGGGAAAATATTGCGTACGGCAAGCTGAATGCATCGGAAGAAGAAATCTGGATGGCCGCTCGTCGGGCCCAGATGGAGTCTCTGATTCTGTCGATGCCGGAAGGACTGGATACACTTATTGGGGAGCGCGGCGTGAAGCTGTCCGGTGGACAGAAGCAGCGGTTATCCATTGCTCGAATGTTCCTGAAAAACCCGCCGATTCTGATTCTGGATGAAGCGACCTCTGCACTGGATACGGAGACGGAAGCCGCGATTCAGCAATCGCTTGCGGAACTGTCCGAAGGCCGTACCACGCTTGTTATTGCACACAGGCTGGCGACGATCAAAAATGCAGACCGCATCGTGGTCGTGGCCGAGCAAGGTATCACCGAGCAGGGACGTCATGAGGAACTGCTCGCTTCAGGCGGCGTTTACAGTCGTCTGCACCATGCGCAGTTTGGTGCGTAGGCATAGTTAGTTGCTTAAACGTTTGGGAATACGTAGTACACAGGAGTATATACGTTAGCCACCGTTCATGACTTGGAAGGAGTCGGGGCGGTGGTCTTTTTTTATTTTGGAAGGAGGGAAAAGTATGATCACATGGCACCGAAATGGGTAATGATGGGCAAGGCTAAGGTTGGAGTGTATGATCGCTACAACAGGTACATGATTAAGGGCTTTCATGCATATCATCTGGAGAAAATGGAGCGTTGGGAGGCAATGGACATGTCAGATCTGACTAAAATACTACTCACCTGTCTAGGTTTTATTTTGATATTATGGTTGTTATTTGTAGGGATTCGTCATTTGATGGGGCAAAATAAAGGCTATAGCTCCCGGAACTTGGTTGGCTGGTTTACGGGACTTTTTATTATTGGTGCCGTGCCACTTGCTTTTGCTTTTTATACCTCCATTACGGACGAACATCTGGATGCTAACATCGGGTTAGGGCTTGCCATGCTGTTTGCCTGGGCATATTGTGCGCTGCTGTTGTGTGGTGTGTTAGGCGTGTGGGGAAGGTATTGGTGGCGTGGAAAAAGGAGGTGATGGATAGATTATTATTTCAAGTGTTATTCAACTTAAATGTGCAATGATTTATTGTTGGAAGATAGCGAGATGATGCATATATCATATGGTACTATGTCAAATTAGTTTTTTTAAATCTGAAATGGATTTAATTGTAACTATTCTAAAAAGCGATCCTTTACCAGAAATTATCTGTGTAAAGGATATTTTTATTTTGAAACCATTGTCTAAAATAACTCGATTTTATATATAGCACATATCATATGAATGATTATTATATGTGTTGTATTAAATTATTAGATTTATAAAAAACCAATCATAATTGGACAATTATACATATATAAGATTTTATATATTAAATCAGGGTTTCGTTCGACAAAAATAGACAATAAAATACAAAATAAGCCTATTTCTTATTGGAGACGAATAAACGATAATGATAAAGCTATTCAACAACTATTAAATGAAAAGGAGTATGGCTGATCGGTGTGAGGTGAAGGTTTCGCATTATGGAAATTAAATGACAATATTATAGTAAGGGTGAACATTCTAAATAATGAAAATTAAAGTAGCAGTTAAATTATTAATTTCTCTAAGTTTGATTTTGACTATGGGTGTTACAAGCACCATTCAAGCAGAGGAAAGCAAAGCTGATAAGGCAGTTAATCAGATATCCATAGGAACTCAGCATTTCTTGGTGTTGGGTAGGGATGGAACCATATGGTCAGCTGGACAGAATAATGGACAATTAGGAAGGGATTCTGATTCAGTATTTGACGATCTAAAAGCTATTCCTTCAGCAAAAGATATGGTTGGCATTTCGACTGGGCGATTCAGCAGTTATGGTATTACGAAGAATGGTAAAGTATTAAACTGGCGAAATTCTTCCTCTAATTTGGATTCAATTTTTTCTTCACTAAATAACGTGAAAATGGTAGTTGAGGGAAGTAATTATTATGCAGTTCTAACTACGGAGGGAACCGTTTGGACATGGGGAGTGGGTTTTTACGGACAATTAGGACTGGGAGATCGCGATGCACGTAAGGAACCCACACTTGTCCCTAATTTAGATAAAGTCACTGAGATCGCTATTGTAGGTCAAACCACATTGGCAATTCAAGAGGACGGTACGTTATGGGGGTGGGGATCTAATGCTTCTTATGAATTAGGTAATGGGAGCACTAATGAAAGTTTTGTTCCTGTCCGGATTGACATTCCAACAAAGATCAAGCATATCTATTCCAATTTCAGCAGTAACGTAGCGGCGATTGACGTAAACGACGCTGTATGGATGTGGGGTAGCAATAGCAATGGACAATTAGGAGATGGAACCAAAGAATCTAGAAAGTTTCCAGCAATTAATGATGAATTGGGTAAAGTTAAACAACTTGCCTTAGGACGATCACATGTTCTTGCTCTGAAACAAGATGGAACCGTTTGGGCTTGGGGGAATAATGCAAGTGGTCAGTTAGGTGATGGTACAACTTCGGAACGCTTATTACCGCTTAAAGTACCTGGTTTATCGGAAGTGGACTCTGTAGCAGCTGGGCAAGGACCCATCAGTGGGGCGGTTAGTAAATCTTCTCAGATCTATATTTGGGGGCAGGAAATAAGATCGCTGTCAGAGTACAATGCTGGGAAAAAATTAATCTCTCCTCAGCTTATAACGATTAACGATCAACCCAAAGTCGTTGTACTGATCAATAAGCCTGAAAACCTTAAACTTAAAGTCGTAAACTCTTCTTCTGTTCAATTGTCATGGGATCAACCTAAGGCAAAAAATGAGCTTGAAGATGGATTCAACATCTACCAGAACAACGTGATGATTGGTAGTACCAAAGAGAAAACGTATGTTATTAATAACCTCGATGCAACGAAAGAATACATCTTTTATATCAAAGCAAAAGATACGTCGGGTCAAGAATCGGAAGCAAGTAATACGGTGAAAAAGAGAGGGATTGGAAAATATACTTACGTCTATAATTCTTCAGGCCAGCTTAAAAGCATCCTCTTCGAATCCGGCAAGAAAATAAGTTATGAATACGACAAAAATGGAAATTTGAAAAAAACAACGGTAGTCAATCCATAAACGATTAACACACTGTAGCTACTACTTATTGAACGGAGCGAAACTTAGTTGAAACATTCTAAAATGAAGAAGTTTATGAATATTATTCTTATCTTTTCAGTCGTGCTAGGTCTTTTCGGAAACTGGATACCGGCGACTACATACGCAGAAGAGCAAAACGACCAAGAGGTTACTGAAGGACAAAATCCTTCTCCGTTGGAGTCTCTTTCTCTAATTGCAGAGCAGTTTGATAGAACGGAAGACTTTATCCAAGGTTACCTGAATCAGGGTTATACGTTGAATGAAGTCATTAGTGCTTTATATAAAGCTAGAGACGAACAGATTGGATTTGATGAAGCCTTGCAAGCTATTCGTCCGCAGGAAGTTAACGAATCTGCTACGGTCACGAGTGATGTTTATACAGATTCCGCTGTAGCGGAGGAAACACCAATCACGGGTGTGGAAGCTGATCAGTCCAGCATCTTGCAGCGGTATGAAACGTTTGCGGTGGAAGAGGAACTGACTGCCCCGCCAGATACCGACCTTGAGAAAGAAAACGAACCGAAAGAAGAGGAAGAAAAAAGCGCTGAGGATGAGGGAAAAGAGCAGGTAGAACCAGATGATCAATCAGAAGGTGAAAAAGAGTCTGAAGAAACAGCACTCCCCACAGAAACGACAACCGATGATAAAAATGCACCTCAAACAAATCAGGATGTAGGTCAAGAACCGACAGCACCTTCAAGCGAAAACACCTCTAATCTCGAAGGAAAGCCGGCTGCTGAATCCAAGGAAACACCATCATCACAAGGAAGCGCAGACAGTACATCTCCTACGTCGATGGAATCAAAATCAGAACCAAAGAATATCTCAGAAAAAATATCCAAATCTGATCCTGCAAAAGGATTGGCAAAAGAGGCCAAAGATACCTCTGTAAAAAATGAAAAGCAATCGGAGTCATCTTCACCAACGAAGAAAAAATCTAAATCGGATGTAAAACCACTTGCAGCACAAACGAGTATCCCAGATCCAGGGAAGCATATCGCTGAAAAAGCACCAGTCTATAGTAAAAAGTCGTTTAACGAGGCTCCTTATACCGTAGGTGAAAACGGAGAAACCATTTCGACCATGAGCGGTGGTCTGATGTTGGAGCATGTCGATGCCTCATTGCCTGGACGTGCAGGAATGTCATTTTCATTAGAAAGGCAATATAACTCGAATGCAGCCCAGTTTTATGATCCGGCCGTGGGAACGAATACATATGAGTATCCGGTCTACAATTATTTTCTCAGCTATCAGGCAGTGAAGAAAAAAATCATTACTAAATATTATGTCAAATACAAACTCAACAAGTGGGCTCAGGAAGACTATAATGGCGATGGAATAAAAGATAATGACACGATCGTTGTGGAAACACCCACTGTACTGCAAGGTACGTATACAACAGAAGCTGAGGCTCGCAAAGCAGCAAGTACACAAATTGCATTTTGGAATCCATCAGAAAGCCGTACCGAGCAACAAACACGTAGTGGAAGCCTGAACAGTTTACCTTCAAGTATAAGCTATAACAGTGGTGGATTTAGCGGTACACTAAACAAATCAGGCAGTGCTCAGGTCATTTCTGGCCAATATCAGCCTGCACGTACAATTACTGCTCCAACACAGACGTGCACGAACTCCATTCCAGGAAAATATGACTCCAAAGGTGTCTGGACTCAGACAGGTTCAGGTAACCCATGTCCAGATACGAAAACAGCGACCGTTGAGGGCAAAACCATTACGCTAACCCGTTCCTCGGTGACGGCTACGAAAGCTTGTCCATCACCAGATAAATCGGTAGCGAACTATGTATGTACTAAAACATGGGAAGCTCGTTACAACGGTTCTGTATCGATCCCAGAGTCAGACACGCGAATTTATTCCCAATCCTATATTGGAAGTGTCGTTAAACCGGGGCAATATTCCCAACAACGTTATGATTCTTGGATTGCAGGAAAGGCTCCATATCAGTATCGTTATGCCTATTCTGTGCGAGAGCAGCCTTGGGTGGAGCAGGAAATCACGGAAGGACCGGCTGAAAGCATCGCTTTATTCACGGATGGTACACCTGACTGGATCGCGGTAAATGATTTAAAAAACAATGTCAATGGTAGTCCCGGAATGGATATCTCTGCTTCAATGGAGGACAGAAGTTATAATTATTACTTGGCCTCTAATCCATCAGCGGAGATAAGAGCTTATCAAGTAGGTAGTAATTTTGATGTGACATACTTTAACAAAACCGTTCCCGCTGCTACAGATAAACGGGCACCACTCGGTAAAGGATGGTCTTGGAAATTACCTTATATCGAAACGGAAAATAACAAATCGTACGCAGTCATGACAGATGGAGGCCGCTACGAAATTGTAGGTAATACGCTTAAAGGTTATGAGTGGGAAGGAATCACCATTAGACCGGATACGACAGTTTCGGTGGGAAATGATGTATCTGCGCAAGTCATTGTTTCGACAGATGGATTAAGTAAACAGTATTTCAGTGCAGATGGACGGTTGCTTCAGCTATCCGATTCCCGTAAAAATGATATCCAATTCTTCTACGAATTGAATTCATCCTATCAAAGTAAGCTGCTAACGACGGTGAAGGATGCACTTGGCAATACGATTAAAATCGTATACACGCCATCTACCGTGACGATCACCCAAGGAGAGCGTACGGTCACCTATAACAAACAAATAAAAAACGGTGTAGAATTGCTCGATTCTGTCATTGATCCGCTTGGACGCAAGACGACCTATGCTTATAAACTGGCTGATGCCAAATTTAATCTGCTCGGTTTTAGCCCGGAACGAGCTATCGCTAACCCCTATGCCTTGTTAACTGGAATACAACATACAACTGGAGCCAAAACGGTATATGAATACGAAAATGCACCAGTGCGTCGTTACATTGGAGCAGACTCACTAAATGAAGCATACCGTGTACTGACCCGTAAAGACCAAATCGTATACGAAAATGGGAAAGTGGAGGACTACAATCGACAAACCCTAAGTTATACATCCGATCTAGGTGCAAGCTATGGTCAAAATGCTACGTTTAGCTCAATAATTAGTAGCGGATTGACTGAAAGTCAATCAACGTATCGTAAAGTATTTGTGAATAATGACACACCAATCGCGTTTTATAGAGACCGAACCGTTGTTAGTGCTGAAGGGCGTGTGGAGACGTCAACGTATACGTATGGCAAAACCGTAAAAAACAGATCCTTTCCGGTCACTGTACCTACAGTAACTACAGTTAAGGATAATAAAACAAACGATTCCTTGACCACTACCTTACAATACGACGATTATGGCAACGTGACATCAATGACAGATGCAACTGGTAAAACAGTAACCAGTACATATGACGGTACACGTCAATGGCTGACTGGCGTCACTGAAATGGTGGATCAGAGCAATAAAAAAGTTACAACGCTCACGCGTAATGAGCAAGGGGATATTACCGGCATTGTCAGTCGGCAGGGAAGTAATAGTGGCGAGCTCTTGCACCAATCGAACTATACCTACGATACCTATGGCAACGTTCTGACCCAACGCATTGCTAATGATACACAGGATCAAGTAACTACCGTGGAGTATGATAGTAGGTACCAGCAAGCATATCCAACCCGAACAAGTATAGCTGTGACAGACGTCGACGGGAAGTTAAGTAACGTATCAACAGGAGCTCAATATAGTCCAGCAACGGGACAATTAATTAGTTCAACCGATGCGGAAGGCCGGACCATTCGTTATCAGCAGGATGCTCTGGGTCGAACCATTGAAGTCGTTCAAACAGATGGAAGTGTGTTGCGTGCCAATTACGATGATATCGGCAATAAAATCACGGTTACTGATGAAACCGGGCAGCAACGCGTAACCCAATGGAATGCACTCGGGCAACAAATCGAGTCTGGGTATTATTCTGGAGGAAACTACGTTGTCGCTAGCCGTACAGGATACGACCCTTATGGACGTACCATATGGTCTGAAGATGCGTTAGGGAATCGGACTCGAGTACAGTATGATAGTTGGAACCGTATCATTTCTACAACCGGAGCCGATGGTGTTGCCATCAACGCGCAGTATAATGATGCAGCACGTAGTGCAACGACAACCGATGCCGAAGGATACGCTCGTACTCAAACCTCTGATATGTGGGGCAACCTTTTGCAGGTGCAAGAGAAAACTCAACAAGAGAATTCATGGCGTACTTTAGAGAAAAATAGCTATGATGTCATTAGTGGTAACTTGCTAGAGCAAACAGATGGGAATGGGAATACGAAGCGCTATACGTATGATATTCTCTCTAGGCTCACCAAGGTAACCAGCCCTAACGCGGAACAAACGACATACACGTATGATCGTGTAGGGAATCTTATCCAAACCACGGATGCCGCTGGTCAAGTTAAAAAACATCGTTATGATGAAATGGGACGCCGGATTCAAAGCACGGACAAGTTAGGACAGTCTACACGGAGTCTCTATAACCCAGACAGCAGCCTGAGCCAATTTGTAGATCGTAATGGGAATACCTTTACGTATGCCTATGATGCTCGTGGTAATCTGGTGAGCAAGAGTAGCTCGGAAGAAACAATTCGATATATCGTGGATCTCGTAGGCAAACGTACAAGCATGGTGGATCAGACCGGAACAACGACCTACCAGTACGATCCTGCAACCGAACAGCTCACTCAAATTAGCTATCCAGACGGCATGGTTACAGCCTTTACGTATGATTTGAACGGGAATCGGACATCGATGACCAATCCGTTTGGAATAACAGTCTACTATGGTTATGACACGATGAACCGTCTAACATCTGTAGGTACAACGCCAGATCGTTTAGATGCGCAGTACAGCTACTACTTGAATGGATTAAGCAAAGAAGCGACATTACAGAATGGTGTGCGCTATGCAAAGCAATATAATGGTCTTGATTTGATCGAACTATCACAAAAGAGAAATGAAGTGACACTGCAAAACTATGGCTATCTTTATGATAATAATAAAAACATAGTGTCACTCAATCAGGTGGATTCCAAGGATACATTTACGTACGACAATTTGGATCGGGTTTTGAGCTCAAGTGTGAACAACGAGGCCTATCAATACGACAAACAGGGCAACCGCTTGACTCTGGCATCCGAAGCGGAATCTAACATTTCAGATACTTCCTATACGTATGATCTGAGAAATCGCTTGACGAATGCGCAAAAAGGCGACAAACAGGTTGGTTACACGTATAATGGCGATAATCTCTTAGTTGAACGATTGGAACATGGCAAAACTACGCGTTATTACTACGATGATCGTGCACAAATTATTGCGGAAGCCGAAGTAAGCAATGGGACCCCATCACTGAAAGCCAGTTATATTCGAGGAGAGAAACTGGAAGCAATCCAGTATGCAGATAGCAGTAAGGCATATGTGCAAGTGAACGGACATGGGGATGTGACAGAGCTTCGTGATGTAAACGGAGAGGTCCTCAACCGCTACGTGTACGATATTTGGGGAAATATACAGTCCAAAGAAGAGAAAGTACACAACCCGTTCCGATATGCGGGTGAGCTATGGGATGACACGACTGAACTGCAATATTTGAGAGCACGTTGGTACAATCCTGCTGAAGGTCGGTTCCTGAATGAGGATGCGTATAACGGCGAACTCGATGATCCGCTGACTCAAAATTTGTATACGTATGTGCTTAACAATCCGTTGCGCTATGTCGATCCCACAGGGAATAAACAATGCGAAGGTGCAACGACGTGTGATGGCGATCCGGTCGAAACGAAGTTACGAAATTTTATTTACAACAAACTTCAAAATGGTTCGTACAATAATGTGGATCAATTTGCTTACGATATTGGTACATTAACCATCCATATTGAGCAGAAAAAAGCTGGTTTGATCTTTGATGCAAATACTCGAGATTTGTATCGTAAGATGGCTAAATTGGCGGTATATGGAGCCGATAATGAAGCTCGAACTTACGGACAAGTTGATATGGGCAACCTCGCAGCGCTATTTTTTGTAGGATCGATAAAAGGGGCTTCTTCCAACGTTCTTAGCGGAAAGTTCAATTCTTGTAACTGCTTTATTGCAGGAACCAAGGTATTGACTGCCGAAGGAGAGAAAAATATCGAAGACGTTGAAGTTGGAGATCAAGTTCTTGCGAAGTCGGAATATGACTCTGATGGAGATTTGGCTTATAAAGAAGTAACTGCTTTATATCGCAATCAACGTGATGATATCATTAAGTTGCATGTGGGAGAACAACTCATTGAGACAACGAACAATCATCCGTTTTGGGTAGAAGGCAGAGGTTGGGTTTTTGCTGATGAACTTCACGTTGGTGACAAGCTTCAAAAGGCTGATGGAACTAATCGAACGATTGAAAAAGTGGAGTTTGTTCAGCTCGACAAACCAGTAACGGTATATAACTTTACAGTTCAGGACTTCCATACCTATTATGTGACGGATTTAGGGATTTGGGTTCATAATACAAATTGTTCCTTGAAAACTGTTGTTGAATCATCAAAGGCAATGAAGCAGGTAGATAAACTTTCTCCAGAGCAAAAGAAATTTTTTGATACAGCAGTTACAGGCTTAGCTACAGGAGATTTTAGGGGACTACATGTGCATGCATTAAAAAATACTATGAAAGGATTTTGGGCTGCTGATTTAAAAGGTATAGGTGGAGGTCGTGGCCAAGGAAGGATAATTTACAAAGAAATTAACGGAAAGATTGAAATATCTGATGTTGATTTAAAACATTATAAAAAATAAGTGATAACAGGGGGAATATGTTTGGCTTTTGTTCATCTGTTACTTGAGGTTTATTGTCTTTACGGAATGGAAGATGGAATAGAATATGGCGACATTCCTTCTTTTTGTAAATGTGGAGCTGGACAGCCAGGTTATCATTGTATGGAAAATGACTGTCCGTTTGTTGCTCACACAGATGCACCTTTTGAAATTGCATATGCTGGTGAATCAGGTGAAGTGCCAGATATTGATTCATGGATGGGTTTTGGAGGAGACATGGAGCCTGAAGCATATTCAGAAAGTGAGATCGTCGAGTTAAAGGAAATGTGGAAAGAGATTTGTAAAGAGAAGATACAGGAGGCATATATGGAATATATGTTACGAAGTAAACTGAAAAACAATTAATCTTATAGCCTTGAGGGATGTCACCCCTCAAGGTTTTTAAATGTACATATTTGTAAATGTATAAGACAAATAAAGGCAGAAGTACTAGCTTCCAAGTACTTAATACAAATTATCATGTTCCAATAAATTAGGAGACTATTATTTCGTTAATTGGAGGGGGAGTTTTTAAGCCCTTTTTGTAAACCAACATTTTGTAATTTGTCACGCGTGTTGAATAACCAATAAAAGGTAGAAAAAGAACCGCAACCTCGGTAAAATGTTTGTACCCCTACAAACTCCGAAAGGTGGCGGTTCCATGAAAAATTCTAACCGATTTCTCTCGTTTCTTCAATCCCTTCTCTCACCCGAAACAGTAGCACAGGCTGCTAAGAATGCAGGATATGAGGATACATCACGCCAATTTTCAGTTCATTGGTTACTCGAGTTTTGGACACTTTCCGCTGTACATCGGTGGAAAAGTTACCGAAGTGGGGCGGACTTGGCCCAATCGGCAGGGCTTAAATCAGCTCATTATTCACGCATTTCGACGAAAGCGGCCGAAGTGCCTTATTCGGTGTTAAAAGAGTTATTTCATCGTTTGGTTTCTCAAAAGAATCGCCGTTTTCGCCGGCAGCTTGCTTTTCCCAAAGAGCTGCTCTTGCTGGATTCAACCACGGTTACGGTAGGGGAAACTCGTCTGCCGTGGGCGCCATACCATGGCAAGAAAGCAGGAATTAAACTTCATGTAGCACTGCGAGAAACGCAACATGTCCCTGAAAAGGTCGAAGAAACGACGGGATCGGTTCATGATGGACCCATTTCAGATCAGCTTGTGCATCCCGATTTCATTATGATCATGGATCGCGCCTATGGAAAACTGGAGCGACTGGATCGCTTCAAAACGAGCAAGCAGTCTTATGTAGTCAGGCTCCGAGATAACGTCAATTTGCACGAGCCACGCTCTCTCCGCAGACATCCATCAGAGGCATCTAATGTGATCCGGGACATCTCATGCCAGCTAGGTACGCCCCAAAATCGTAGCCAGGAACGTCACTGGGTGGTGATGTTTAAGGATTACGAGGGTCGAGAATTCGAGTGGCTACCGATTTAATGGAGGTCAGCGGTGAGCAAATTGCACAAATGTATAAAGCTCGCTGGGAAATCGAAGTCTTTTTCCGTTGGATCAAGCAAAATCTGAATGTGCCTACCTTATTTGGAACCACGGAAAACGCCGTTTATGGTCAGTTGTACGGAGCTTTAATCGCTTATGTGATCCTCAAAAGTCTCTTTGAGTCGGCAAAAATGAACGTACCTAAGCATGTGCAGCTTTCATTTATTCGTTTTTTTCGCTTGTTTCTTACGGAACAATTACCCGTCGAATGGCGACTGGTGATGCAACATGAACATTTTTTAAGTTCGGTGTTTCAGCAAAATAAATTTACATAAATTAGATATTCAACACGCGTGACACAAAATATAACTACCGTAAAGATTTTATTAACAATGACACACCAGCCCAGTACTATCTGGATGGAAGTATTGTTAGTGCAGAGGGTAAGACCCAAACCACAACGAATACCTATGGTAAAACCGTCAAAGGGCGTAGTTATGCTGCACCAACACCAACGGTAACGACCGTAACGGATAACCAGGCCAAAGATGTATTAACGACGACCGTACAGTTGGATGACTACGGTAATATCACCTCGGTAACGGATGCAACAGGACGCACCACGAGCAGTACGTATGATGAGACTAGACACTGGTTAACGAGTGCTACCGACATGGTGGACGCGACCAACAAGAGATATACAGCACTTACACGGGATGATGTCGGTAATGTCAAGCAAATCGTAAATCGTAAAGATAGTGCCAGTGGTGAACTGTTGACACAGGCTGACTACACTTACGATGCATATGGTAACCTGTTAACTCAGCGTATCTCGGATGGCAAACAGGAACGAAATGCGACACTCGAATATGATGGTCGTTATCAAAATGCATTTCCAACCCGTCTGAGCATGATAGTGACCGATGTGGATGGTCAAACAACACCAGTAAGCACATCATCTGAATATGATACGACTACGGGTAGTTTAATCTCATCCACGGACGCAGAGCAGCGTACAACCAAGTATCGTGTGGATGCGATTGGCCGTACTATCGAAGTAACACAAACGGACGGAACCACGCTTCGTGCAGACTATGATGACATCAATAATACGATCAAAGTCACGGATGAACTTGGCCAGCAACGGTTACAGAAATGGAATTCGCTAGGCCAGGCCATCGAGAATGGTTATTTCTCAGGAGACAACTATGTGGTGTCTCAGCGTACCGGGTATGACCCGTATGGCCGAGCGGCCTGGGCAGATGATGCACTGGGGAATCGCACACGGAATAAGTATGACAACTGGAGCCGTGTAGTAATGACAACTGGAGCAGATGGTACGTCCACAGCGATGAAATACGATGATGTCGCTCGCACAGCAACCAGTACGGATGCCGAAGGCTACATGCAGATTGCAACCTATGATAAGTGGGGCAAAGCCATCCAAACGGAAGAGAAAACGCAGCTGGATGAGGTACTCCGTACACTCGGAAAAAATAAATACGACAACATCAGTGGTCAAACGCTGGAGCAAACCGATGGTAATGGCAATGTGACGGCATTCCGTTATGATGTCATGGGTCAGCTTCGTCAAGTGACCAGCGCCAATGGAGAACAGACGCAATACAGCTATGACCTAGCTGGTAATCTGCTCCAGACGATTGATCCAGCAGGTAACATCAAAGAGAACACGTATGATCAGCTGAATCGCCGGATTCAGACGAAGGATAAGTCAGGCAACACAACGAAAAGTTACTATACACCTGGCGGTAACCTGACGAAATATGTGGATCGCAATGGTAATACATTCACCTATGCGTATGACCAGCGCGGTAACTTGCTCCGTAAAGTAAGCTCGGACGAAACGATTAGCTTCGCTGTCGATGTCGTGGGTAAACGCACGAGCATGACTGACCGTACGGGTACGACGAGCTATCAATATGACCCTGCAACGGAGCAATTGACAAAAATGACTTATCCGGATGGGTTGACTACTGAGTTCACGTATGATCTCAATGGTAACCAGACCGAGATGAAAGGGCCATTTGGCAACACCGTTTACACCACGTATGATGTAATGAACAGAATGACTTCGGTTGGTACAACTAAAGATGCACCTGATGCTCGCGACAATTATTATTCGAATGGATTGTTGAATTCGTCCCAGTCTCTAAATAATGTGAGTACCTTTAGGACGTATAACGGTCTGGATCTGATGAAGCTAGAGCAAGATCGTGGTCAAGATACAGTCGTTTGGTATAAATACAGTTATGATAGTAACAAAAATATAACAAAGCGTATTCAGAACGGCGTACAGGACGACTTTACGTATGATCAGTTGGATCGAATTGTAACAGCAAGTGGTAATAACGAGCAGTACACGTACGATAAACAAGGTAACCGCCTGACGATGCAGTCCGACAAGGAAGTTAACGCGGTGACCAGCGAGTATCAATACGATAACCGTGATCGATTGACTCAAGTCACTACTGACACGGCAAAAGTGGGATACCAGTACAACGGTGATAACCTGCTTGTCGAGCGTACAGAGAATGGTATAACTACGCGTTACTACTACGATGATGGCGCTCAGATCATTGCCGAAGCCGAAGTGCGCAACGGTACGCTAGAACTCAAAGCGAACTATATTCGCGGTGCCAAGCTGGAAGCGATTGTCTATGAAGATGGTAGCAAAGCGTATGTTCAGAGCAATGGGCACGGAGATATTACCGAGCTGCGGGATGTCAATGGCGTATTACTGAACAAGTATCAGTATGACGTATGGGGTAATCTGGAGTCGAAAGAAGAGAAAGTCCACAATCCGTTCTTATACTCTGGTGAACTATGGGATGATACGACGCAGTTGCAGTATTTACGGGCGAGATGGTACGATCCGAGTACAGGTAGGTTTATTAACGAGGATACGTATGAAGGAAAGCAAGCTGATCCACTGAGCTTGAATTTGTATACGTACGTGAGCAATAATCCAGTAAGGTATGTAGACCCAACAGGAAATTACTGCCAATCAATTAATGGGAAATACGGACATTCTGGGGGGTGTGATGATCTCAAAAACTCATCAAGATATGTACCGGATAGTATAGTAAATGCACATGTAGGTAAATCTTATAATGAATTAATTAAGATATATAATAAAATGAAAGAGAAGGCTGTTGCGAGCGCTAAAGAAATACAGATTTTTAATCTTGATCGAAATATGGTAGTTGCTGCTCCTAATGCAGGTAGCATCGGCCCGGTTTTAAACGCATTCTTTCAAATGTTAGGAATTGCAGGGGCAGTTAGTTTTGAGACATCAACTGCTGGCACTAAAACCCCTCCTAAAAATCAAACATTTATTTTTAGAAATGGTTCTAAAACAAATGTAAATCTTACTCCAAGGGTTGTTGATACAAAAGGTTTATCAATGTTTCTTAAACCAAGTAGTAAACAGTTCGCAATGACGACACTTGAAGCTGTTAATGCAACAGGGGTTATGCGTGCAAAGATTGATAATAAAATAACCGGGCATGTTTCTATAAGGGCAATAGATCCTTATGAGCACCAACTATGGATGGCTTCTAGAGAAGACGCTAAAAATAATCCATATTATCTAACATTGATTCTAAAGAGCATTTTAATTGAAAATTGATTATCTATTTCAAAAAAACAGAAAGAGGGACGATCATGGATATAAAAAAAATGTTGCCTAGGGATAAGTTCGACATAGAATCTGTGAAAGAGCTTGGCATGCTAAGTAATAACGAATTAAAAGTAATTATACCAGAGCTATTAGAATGGATACAGGACGGGAATTGGCCGATTGCAAAATCAGTTGAAGATTTACTTTTAAGATTTGGAGAAGAATTGATTCCTCATATAAAAAATGTTTTTAAAACAAGAGACTCTACTTGGGAATATTTTATGTTGACAGGACTAATTAGCAGATTACCTTCTAAGTATGTGGTTATGCTGAAAGAAGATTTAGAACGACTTTTAAAACATCCTACTGAAGATGAGTTGTTAGAGGAAATGGATGAGATTATAATTTATTTATTAAATAGAGTTGATTAACAAGAAATTATATTTTATTTGTGTAATCTAATGTATAAATTCGGAATTCTATTTAAAGCACATTTAACAACAACCTTGAAGACGCCATCTAGCCCTTCAGGGTTTTTTTATTCATAGGCGGAGTTAAGTCCAAGATATTGAACCAACTATTTATGTTGCATAGTATCAATATTGAGAGTGGATTTAATTGAATATTTGTTTTTGATGGGTTCTAGTAAAGTTAGAATCCTAATCTGGAAATGGAGTATTTTATGCAGATTGGGTTAATCTCATTATTACCTTCAGATTGTCCACGTATCTTAACCTAACTTAGTAAAAATAATTGAACGTCATACTGAAGACGAATTGTTAGAGGAAATGGATGAGGTTATCTTATCTTAACAAGATAAAGTAGTGGACATGATCGTTCTGGACTGCAAGTAGAAATTTCCTTGATCAGAATGATCTGGTCCCTTGTCCCCCAGATTCTCAAGAAATTGTTTCACTTTCTCTAGAAACTTAAACGTGAGCCCATTCGGTTATCAGATGGGTTCTTTTTAATTTTTCAAGTCAGCATGAGAAAGCTTTCCAGTACATTAGAGATCGATCTAAGTCGAAACGAACATAAGTTTTACAACTATATTGACTTTTTGTCCTTACGATAATATATGATTGTCAGGACAAAAAGGAGGTGGAGCAATGTCCTCCAAAAAGATGGGGCGTCCTAAATCTGATAACCCGAAGAGCAAAACGATTGAAATCCGTGTCGATGAGGAAATTCTGAGCAACCTTGATGTTGCGGCTGAGAAGTTGAATACGAACCGATCTGCTATTGTTCGCAAAGGGATTGAAAAGATTTACGAAGAGCTCCAAAATAAAAAAGAAGCAGCGCTCGTCCCACAAAGAACAACGCTGCTTCATATCCCGCAATCACTATGAATGAGCGACTGCATAAATATCCTACCATGTGCAGAACGCTCATTCAAGTGAGGTGCGAATTAATTTACAGGAGGATACACATGAACTTGATATTGGAAGCACTTTATAACGGACGACTTCGCCCGGATGAGATGATGATGCCGACACATCCTGAATACCAAGCGTTAGGGCGGCAGATTGCAACTCTGACAGAGCAGTGGAAGAATCGTTTAAGCGAGAATGAATTTCTTGAGCTTGAACAGTTATTTGACTTGTGCGGCAGATGTGAGGGGATGCATACGGAAGCTGCTTTTGTACAAGGTTTTCGTCTAGGAGCTAACATACTGATTGAAGTCATGAGTCAGCGTGAGGAATCGGTGTTGGAGTTTAACTAGGCTTACCTATGTGAGCGGAGATCAGGTTTACTTTTACAGCTAAATTCTTGGGAAACCTGAACACACAACATACTCATTTTGCATCATAAAATGAACATAAAATTGTTTATAACAAAGCCCTCAAACCTTCTCTGTGTTCAAGCAGTTGGGTGAGGGCTTTAATCATACTTAGAGCTAACAGCATTAGAATTTACAATTTATTTAGGAAAACAACATTCTAAACACTCAGCCGAACTCTTGCCTCCTTAATCCGCAATATTCCCCGCCATTTTCAGACGACGTGCAATCTCCTTGAAGTCCTCTTGTGAGATGCCTGGAGCAAATTCCTCCTCCACTGCCGGAGCTTCCGGAATCGGGAAACCTTGCGGGATACCCTGAATGACTTCCAGCGGTTGTCCATCTTCGGGGTGTGTGCCTTTCCAGATCTGGTCGATGGCATTGAAGTCTTTGTCGCTGTAAGTGTACAACTTGGTGTGAACGCCTTTTTCTTCGTATTTACGAGCCTCGTTGAAGGCTTTGTTATCCAGAGAAGGGATAGGGATCAGCTTGGTCACATTGACACCCGTTGCAATTTCAATCGCTTTGGCATAGGCCACAACGTGCACACCGCCGCGTACGAGCAGGAAACCGACGACTTCGCGAGCCGCGGGATGATCGGTCATTTCGTATACTTTCATTTTGTGGGTACGTGCTCCACATTCGAGAAAGAAGTTATGCAGCAGATCTTCCACCAGATTGCCACTGTTGAAGACATTGGCGCCTGTCCACGGATTGCCCATCGAATCAAAAGGCATCGCGCCTTGTGCACCTGCCAGGAAATGATACGACAGCCGAGCATCCTTGACGGAGCCTAGCGGCGTCTGATCAGGTTCTTTATATTCCGTTGATCCTCTGAGACAGTGGTTAATCCCATGTGACACCAATTCAACATGTCCTAATTCTTCGGCCGTAATACTCATGACGAGGTCGTAGAACGGTTTTAGTTTTTCTTTGGAACGAAAATTAAAGGATTGGTAGAGGTAGTTGTTCAGGGTAGACATTTCTCCGAATTTACCACCAAGCAATTCCTGTATGGCTGCTGCTGCATTGGGATCTGGCTTTTCGACGTTGGGGATCTCAATCAGAATTTCATCCAGACGTTTGAACATACAGATATAACCTCCTCGAATGTGGGTGAAGATGGACTCGGGTGGACGTTGTGACAGTTTGCTCGGTCAAAGCCCATTACACAAATTGTGGATTTTTAAAACAAATAATCTATAAATTGGGTCTAAGGAGTCATGTGCCAATGAGGCTCTGATTTTGGCGGAAATGACTTGTTTCTTATTGATATGGTATTTCCAATTCCACAATTTTTATGTACAATCAGACAAGTTATGCAAAGCTTTGAATGCCGATCATTCATAATGGAATCAAGGCAGAAAGGAAGAAGTAGAGATGAGATTTCGATGGTTACGCATTGTAGGTTTAATGGTGATTCTAATATACATAAGCAGTGCGCAGGCGACAGCAAATGGTGTAGGGAATGATGTTCAGGTAGATGAGCAAACAAGGCAATTACTTATGCAGAAGTACGGTTTGGAACCAAGTAAAGAGCTCCAAGCGCAGCATGATTTTCTCTCCGGAGACTGGGGAATGAGCTTTCGTTCTACTTCTGAGGCTGAGCCGCTGGATAAGCTGATGCAGATTGTTCCATTTTGGCTATGGCCGGCTGTCTGGATTTTTCGAATGTGGGTGTAAAATGTAATTCCAAAGGGCACGATATCAGCAATACATTGGTCCCAAGGAGTGAGATGCATGAGAGTGCTTATGCTTACCATATTAACGCTTATGCTTGGTTTTACGGGCGTCACAACTACCGTTTCGGCAACCAGCGGCAGCATTCCGGATTATGCGAAGTGGGGCATCATAGCTGTAAAGGAAACCCAAACGAAGTACAACGTTGACATCCTGGATTACAAACATATTGGTCGTTCGTCGCTTACCGCTAACCAGTCGAGAGAGCAGTTCAAGCTGTGGGTTCGTGCCAAAGATGGCAAGCAATTTGCCGTTTATGTCAATGTGGATTTTAATCCAAATACGCAACAGTTAAAAACAGTGGAATTCACCAAATCGGATCGTCACTAATCAATTGAAGAACCAGACTTCCGTCTTGCGCGGAGCATGTCTGGTTTTTTTATTTTAAATTCCTTTTTTTGTTATTGAATAAAGAACTTATGTTCGCATATAATAGTGAATACAAACAAATGTTCTTATTGGAGGGATGATCATGCTAGGGAAATATGTTGGCCAGTTGGTGGAGCTTGTGTACATGGATCGTGCGGGACAGATTACGCAGCGGCAGATTCGAGTTAACAGTGTGCGGGGCGGAATGATTCGAGCATCGGATGGTAAGGAGGGGGCACCGCGAACCTTTCTGGAGCAAAATATATTGGCATGGCTCCCTGTGACCGATCGGAATCGGAAGGGAGAGATGAAGTATGCTGAACGACTTTGAACGTAAAATTCTGCGCATTCTCGTCAACTATGCAGGTCAGCAACGACGGATTCCACGTATGGATGAGCTGGAAACCAAGACAGGGCGCAGTCCAGCGCACATTCGGGAGTCACTGCTGGAACTGGAGCAGAGAGGGCATATTACCTGGCATGACTCATCCACAATGGAAAGGATACAGATTTTGCAGGCATGGGAGCAACAACCAAGTCCTGTACGAAAAGCCCAGCCTGCGGGTAGTGCAGTAAAATATTTTACCGATTATTAAATAAGTATTAGAGCAAGACAAAGCGCCGAAAACTCGGGCAAAAGGTAAAGCAAAAACGCCAACCCTGGTAGGTTGGCGCTGTATTTAGCAAGTCTTTTTAGAAATTCGGAAGCTGGTCAAGGTTGTTGGTCGGGTCACCATCGGCATCGCCACGAATATACATTTCTCCATCCTTGCCTTTGAATACATTAACACCAGCGATTTGGCCGGTCTGCACTTCGTTCAGGGCCTGTTGGTAATCCAAAATACGGCCTGAAGATGTCTGGAAGGCCGTAAGGTCACCGTCACCATTTTTCTGCACCGCTGTGAATGTCTCGCGTGTTGTCTGATCCATCATGTCACACTCTCCTTCTATGACCAAATGGGAATGGGTTTACCCCCTTTAGCCTTTCCGAATTAGCCAGAAGTATGCACGAGATGCATATTTTTATCAGGATTCAGTTGAACCGATGTAGAGCTGTGCAACGAGACTACAGACTTTTTCTCATACGAACGTGCAGAATATCGGCATCATAAAAAGGTTCTTCCGAAATCACTTCATAGCCGAGTTTATCGTAAAATTTCTGAGCCTGACACTGGGCATCCAGCAGGGAGTAAGTTAATCCAAGCTCACGGGCGAGTTCCTCCATTGCTAACAGAAGCACACGTCCATAACCAAATGAACGATAAGATTCCAGTACAGCGATCCGCTGCATTTTGGCCGTATCTTTGCTGTAATAGATCAGACGGCCTGTGGCAACAGCCTGACCATCGGTATGAAGTAACACATGATGCACATCCGGACTGATAATATCATATTGATCAATTTCAAGCTCTGCAGGTACTTGCTGCTCAATGACAAAAACCTGACGGCGAATCTCAAGCGCTTGCTTTAATTCTTCTTCTGTCGTGACATAACTAATCTCAGCTGCCAAATTTGATTCCTTCTTTCTGCTCCATGTGCGGCAAGTTCAGACTGCATTATACAAAAAAATGCTTTTCCTGTATAGTTAAGTTTGGTACATATTGGGACTATGGAGGAGGAATAGTCATGGGAATGGCGGCTGTTATGACGATTACATTGCTCTTGTCGGCGGGCATGATCGCATTGTTATACTATGTCACCAAGAAGGCATACTCTCGCAAATGGGATGAAGAAGAGTAAGACTGCAGACAGCGCTGGGTTTCATGCTGCTTCTTGCTGTCAAGGTAAAATCTCGGCATTCCCATGAGGAGAATAGACATCATGCACAACAGATTTGGAATATACATCCATCCAGACAGGGAGCAATTCGTTCTGTTCATCCAACTGCTGCTGGAACTGCACCGTATGTTCATTCCGCTGCAACGTGCAGCCGGTTATTGTGGGGAGAAGAATTGCGCATACGATCAGCCAAGTCAGCTTTCTGAAAAGAAATTGTTTAGTCTGACAATGCTCGCATTGGCTAATAAGATATTGAACGGCGTATTTCACTTGAATTCACCTCGTTTCCCAAAATGGTAATCTTTCCATTATTCTGCTCAAATCCAGACAATTTATTACAAAATTAATAATTGACAATGAACGCATTTACTTGGTATGATATTGTTACTTCATTGGAGTTTGATTTATATATGAGGGAGCATATTGAATTATTAATTGTAACTATATTTAATGTATTAATGAAGGGCGATAGCTCAGCGGGAGAGCATTATCTTGACAGGGTAAGGGTCGTGGGTTCGATCCCCACTCGTCCTATACAGAAAGCAATAATTTACAAGCGAGACAGCCATTACATGGCTGTTTTTTTGCTTTGTCTCTTAATTTATGGGAAAAATTAATCCTATTTTCTCATCTAAGAAGGTTGGGAGACAAGTAATGAAGCAAGTAAATAGTTACTTAAATCAACTCGAAACAATAGATTTAAGTTCAAAAATGGACTTAATCAAAAAGAGAATATCAAATGAGGAAGAGAAAAAAATGAAGAGGCTACAGTCAGTACTTGAAGAACATTATAATGAGTTATCCGTTCTTAACGCCGAAGTCCCTAAATCAATTATTGGCAAAAGTGCCTTCAAACCAAAGATGCTTAATGATCTTATTGAGAAGAAGGAATCGGAGATTATGCAAACTACCAATGAGATCAATGAAACTGAAAGAATACTATCCTCTAAAAAAGATTGAATTGTCTGAGTTGGAAACACTAAAAAAAATATTCCGGTTTGGCAAGATGTTTTTGATGAAGCGTCGACAGAAAAGAAGAAAATGATGTTAAGTACACTGATTGATGTTGTTTACGTCAGCAAAGAGAAAATCTCAGTAGAGATCAAGGGTAGACTTAAAGCATTCTTGGGACATTCATCGAGTGAAAGTAAATATGCTGGGAGTTGACAGGATAGGGTGGTTTGAGCTCACTCAGATCAGATGTGAGAAGTCTTGCACACAGCAGGACTTCTTTTCTTATTTTTAAACAAAATTTAAATCAAAACTAAATTTAACGTAAGGTTGATCTCTTATTGTTGTATGTGAAGAACATAGAGCAAAAGGAGAGAGAGCATGCACACTCTTAAAATCAAACCTACTAATATTATCAAAAAGGTTATGCTGAGTACACTCGTGGTGACACTTGCGGCATCCCCGTTGGTTCATACGACTCATGCTGCCCAATGGAATTCATCTATCCAGACTGCTGATTGGGAGACGGCACGAGTAGCTTCCAATATGCAACAAACCTCTAGCATACCACAAGCGATGTCTCAGGAGCAATCCCCGATCCAATATCAGATCAAAGCGCGTCTGGATGAAAAAGACATGACCATACAGGGAAGCCAGGCAGTGACCTACCGGAATACGAGCAAAGATCCGCTTAAAGAGTTAGTTATGCATACCTATGCCGATGCTAATCGATCCAAAGCAACACAAACGATTATGTATCAAGATCAGAATGAGCAAATAGCTAAAGAACAACCAGAAAAGAAAGCGGCAGATTTCCTGGGAGGCATTGATATTCTGGAAGTGAAACAGCAAGAAGAGAAGCTTCTTTTCAATAACAAAAATCAAGCTTTAAGCGTGCAATTGAAGACACCTTTGCAACCAGGTCAGTCGATTACCTTCCAAGTGGATTATCGGCTCGATATTCCTTATGGCATGCAGCGAATATCTTACTACAAGGATCAAATCAACGGAGCACACTGGTTTCCAGTGATGTCTGTTTATGATGAGAATACACATCAATGGAATAAGACACCGTATAGCACTTCATTCGAGAGTGATTTCTACACCTCATCCGATTTTAATGTGGAGCTTAATGTGCCTGAGTCATATGAAGTGGTCATGCCGGGTGAGTTATCCTCCCCAAAAAGTGTTGAACATGGACGAAAAGTGGTTACGTCGTATGCCGGGAACACGAGAGAGTTTGTTTTTTTTGCTGGCCCTAATCTAAAGGTAGAACGTGAGACGCGTAATGGTCTTACCGTGGAATATTTTTATTCGGGTGATGATCCTGCCAAAAAAGCTGCGGTGGACAAATACATTGATTATGCATTTAAAGTCATCGCATTTTACAGTGAGAAATATGGTAAATATCCGTATCCCGAATTTCGTGTCATCGAGACTCATGTGGATGGCTTTGGCGTCGAATATTCAAGATTAATACAGATGCCGCAGCGTGAACCAGCTAGATTGCCCAAGGATGATTCGACATTTGTGCATGAGATTGCACATCAGTGGTTCCATGCTTTAATCGGTAACAATTCAGAAACGGAATCATTTCTGGATGAAGCTTTTGCCGACTTTTCCATGGTGTATTTTTTGGAGAAGCAAGGAGATAAGCTAGGGGGATTCAGATCGATTCAGCTCGATCCGTCACCTATTGATCTACCCATTGCTTCAACGAATGAACAAGTAGGAGAAATGGCTAATTATTTATTTTACCAAAAGGGTCGTCAGGCCATTTATCAATTATACCGCTCTGTTGGTGAACAAAAATTTGATGCATTTATGAAGGAATATTTTCATCGTTTTGTCAACCAAAATGCCACGGTAAATGGATTACTTGATACTATTGAGGATGTGCTTGGTAAAGAACAGCGTCAGGAGATGGAGAAGGCGCTGATTCAGCCTGATTTTGAGCTTAAGCAGGAGTATCAAATGTCTGAGAAGGAACTTGCAGCATATATGCACGATGCCTATCAGCCGCAATATGAGGCAGTGGTAAACAACATTCCCAATTTGCCTTACGAAGTGATGATTCGTTTAATGGAAAAGTCTTTTCGAGGGGAACCATTAACGATTGTACTTGGAGATCAGGTGAGCAAAGCAGCAGCGAAACAACAGGAACAAGCGACCAGCCAGTTAACTCAAATTTTTGATGTATTTGGCATTAAATACGATGTAGTCCGGGATCGAAAACAGTTGAAGCAAAAGCTGAAACGTGAGATAGGCAGCAGTAACCTCATTCTTGTTGGTAATGCGAAGTCGAATGGTATTGTTCAAGCTTTGAAAACAAACATTAATGTTCGGGCAAATGGTATCGGTTTAGCCTGGAAAGATGTCATGAAAACAGCAGGACATTCCGGAGCATATGTCATTAAACATCCATATAATCAGAATCGGCTCATGATTCATTACTATTGGAATGATGATCATCTCAGCGCCAAGGCAACAGAGTCTTTTATGACGAAGAGTCAGGAATCTTTAATGATCTCCAATGATCTTTACCAATACTATGAGTTGGATCGCAACGGTAAGTTGAAAACTAGCAAAAAAGTCGAATGATACTTTTTACAATAAAATAGAAGCAAAAAAAAGAAATGTTTATGAAGAGTCGCTCTAGAAGGCGGCTCTTTTTTGATTGGAAAGAAGCAGGAAAGTGAAAATACTTTTGAAGATGGACATCAGGTTTCAATCGGGATGGATTCAATCTGTTCAGTTTCATTTAAGGTTTCTCTTTTAAACTTCTCTGTAACAGGATCTTAAAAGAGAAATAAGGTGGGAAACGGAATGATGAACAACAAATGGCGAAATGTTATGACAACTACAGTGATTGCTTCGATGTTATTAGCGGCTTGTAGCAATGAGAATGGAACCTTGCAAACAACAACTACAACTACAGAGAACCCATCCACAGAAGATCAGACACAAACGGTGAATTATGCACAAAACTTTAATAAAACGGAAGTGATGTCTTTTTCCATTGATGTGGATGAGGATGCCTGGCGAGAAATGCTGGACACAGCGACAGAGGAAAACTATAAAAAAGCAAATGTAACGATTAACGGGACAACCATAGAAAACGTAGGCATTCGAGCCAAAGGAAACTCCAGTTTGAGACAAGTGGCAGGGGACGACACAACTGATCGGTATAGTTTCAAAATCAAGTTTGATAAATTCGTGAAAGGTCAAACATGGAATGGGCTCGATAAAATGGTCGTGAATAATATGATTTCTGATGCCAGTTATATGAAAGAGTATCTGAGCTATGACATCATGAGTTATATCGGAGTTGATGCACCGCTGTTTACTTTTGCTAACATTAACGTCAACGGAAAGGCGTGGGGCTTATATCTGGCTGTTGAAGACATAGACAGCGGATATCTGGCACGTGCGAAGAATGGCGAAGGGGAAATCTACAAACCCAATAACGATGACAATATGGGAGCGGGTGGAATGGGAATCCCAATGGGAATGGGGAACCCGCGAGCAGAAGGGAATGCTGGCGAGATGGGAGACTTTCAGCCTCCTGAAGGTATGGAACCACCGAGTGATACAGGTGCAGGAACAGGCGATGCCAACTCTCAGACTGCCAACACTCGCCGAGAGGGGGGGCGCGGATTCGGCAGAGGCGGTGGAATGAATGGCGGCACGAACGGCGTGTCCTTAGTGTATACGGATGATAAAGTGTCCAGTTATTCTGGCATTTTTGATAATGCAAAGACCAAAACGACGAAAGAAGATGAACAACGTGTGATTGAAGCGCTCAAAAACTTGAATGCTGGTACCAATCTTGAGCAATATGTGGATGTCGATGCTGTGCTCAAATATTTTGCAGCTCATAACGTGGTGGTGAATATGGATAGCTACACCTCCAATATGGGGCATAACTATTATTTATATGAAAATAACGGGAAGATTAGTATGCTGCCATGGGATTACAATATGGCTTTTGGTGGCTTCCAGGCAGGTTCCGCATCCGATGTGGTCAATCTTGCCATTGATACTCCTTTATCAGGTGTGACGATGGAAGAGCGGCCGATCCTAAGCAAGTTACTGGAGGTACCTGAGTACAAGGCGAAGTACCATGAATACTTACAGGAGATCGTAGACGGTTATTTTGCAAACGGGAAATTTGAGCAAACGGTACAAACATTAAACAATCTGATTACGGGTTATGTTAAAAATGATGCTACTGCGTTTGTGACATATGAAAAGTATAAAGAGGCTGTTGCTGAATTGACTAAATTGGGTACACTGCGTGCAGAGAGCATTCAAGGACAGCTTGAGGGAACGATCCCTTCGACTACGGAGGGACAAAAAGCGAGCACGAATACGCTCATTGATGCATCCTTGGTTGATCTAACCAAATTAGAGGATAACCTCAAAGGAAACGGCATGAAGGGCGGATTCCGTGGTCAAGGTTTTGATCGCAATGCGGGAAATCAACAGAAGACCCCAAAAACGGAGCAAACTGAAACATCCAAATAGAATTCAGTTGCCGGACTGTGCTTCGTTGCTAAATATATGAGCAATATTTGAGCATGAACGCATGCATGCTTTTGGCTAATATCAATATATAGAGTTACCTTACAAGGTGGCTCTTTTTTTATTTCATTTGTTTATTTCAAAAAAATATTTACAAAGGTAATTAAATTGTGTACAATCAATTTGTAAACAAGTTAAAAGAAAACATGTTCAAACCATATAACAAACTTTAAATCGGAAGAGGAGAATTTTAATATGAAAACTCTATATGAAACGACAGTTATTAATACAGGTGGACGCCAAGGGATCGTACAATCCCCGGATAACGTATTTATGATGGATGTAGCTACACCCCCTGAACTTGGAGGTCAAGTGACTACAGCTACCAACCCGGAGCAACTGTTTGCAGCAGGGTACAGTGCATGTTTTAACTCTGCGTTGGAATTTCAATTGAAAAAGCACAATGTAACGATCGAACGCAGCACGGTATCTGCAACTGTCGCGTTGGTAGCTGACCCGGCAGATGGTGGCGTGAAGCTGGATATCGAGCTTGAAGTGAAAATTTTGGGCCTGGATGAAGAAACGGCACAAAAATTTGTGAAACTTGCCCATGAATACTGCCCTTATTCCAAAGCAATCAAAGGTAATGTTAACGTTAAAGTGGAGCAGGCCTAAGCAAACAGGATTCTTAACGTTCCTTTTAGAATGACGGATTGTCAAGCCAAGTGCGACAGTTCCTCTGAAAAGGATTCGTGAGCGGTTCTCCAGCTCAGGCATTTACGTGGTCTGTGATTGATCAAGTCCAGAGCGTTTTCTAGAGCCTCATCCGTGATTTGGGCAAAATCGGTCCCTTTGGGAAAAAACTCTCGCAGGAGGCCATTGGCATTTTCATTCGAGCCGCGTTGCCAGGAGGAATAGGGATCTGCAAAATATACCTGCACGCCATGAACGGCTTCCAGGCTGGTGTAACAGGCGAATTCCTTGCCACGGTCCGCGGTAGCGGTTTGAAACGCTCGGGCAGGATACTGCGAAGCCGCTACTCCAAAGGCAATCTCCATGGACAACGCAGTACGATCAGGCATACGAATCGCGGTATACAAGCGGGTCTTTCGTTCGATGAACGTGGCTACGCAGCCCTTGCTTTTCCCACGACCTGAAACCACCGTATCCAGTTCCCAATGGCCGAAGGTCTCCCGGTGACGAACCTCTTTCGGACGTTGAGAGATGGGCTTGCCCACAGCAAACTTGCCGCGTGTCTCTGCTGGCTTCTGCCGTTTCCCTTTGTGTCTGAGGATGGCAAGCACACCTTTCACCAGACGGCCGGTATAAAGCCAACGATAGATCGTTTTAAAACATACCATGGATTGACCCTCCTGACGCAATCGCTCTACGATCTGCTCTGGAGACCAGGTTGCGTGGAGCTTATCTTCAATGCGACTCGCCAGTTCTGAATTCCACTTCCCTGCGGAAACGGAGGCCTTACGGCGCTGGACATAGCCCTCTTGAGCGTTCTCCACGGCGTAGGGGTGTTCTACTGTATTTCGGCGGAGTTCCCGGCTAATGGTGGAATGATGTCTGCCAAGTTCTTTGGCAATCGCTCGGGTACTTCTCCCCTGCCGATGGAGGATTTCTAGCTTGCTGCGCTCAATTATGCTAAGATGTGTGTAGCTCATGGTGGATTCTCCTTGTGTGAATGTGGTGTAGGAACCTTCATTCTACACGAATCCGGCCATGGGCCATTTTTTATTTATTTCCAGTAGGTGTCGCACTTCATATTACAATCCGTCGAATAAAATAAATGCAATAGACAAAGGAGCTGTCCCAAAAGGGTACCGACGGATAAGCCAGTCCCAAACGTTGAACGGAAAAGCCTTCAAAACCACCGCTAAAGTGGGTTTGAAGGCTTCTCTCTTGCTTGAACTCCTGTCTAAAGTGGGGGCTGAAAAATCATAACATGACTTTTGGGACAGCCCCTTTTTACATATACTTGCTTCGCGTTGAAACTTTATCTTCGATGGAATGGGGTTGAGGTAAACTCTATCATTCAATAAATGTAATAATGTTGAAACTTTGGGTGGATATCGCCGTAAATATTCATAAAAGTGAAAATTTATCGAACTGAAGCAATTCTATAAGTCAATTGAGTTCACCGAGAGAGAGGTGCATCATGAATGGATTTTAAAGATTATAACAAGCCGCCGGACTTATCGGAATCATACACACATCAGCAGCGTCATGAGGAACATTCCAAGCAACTGATCTCTGGTGGCGGAAGAGGAATTTGGTGGGAAATCAGCAACTTGCTGATTATTGTGGGTGTTTTCCTCGTGATTTTCCTATTGTTTAAATATGTGTTTTAGGTAGTCACACCACTGGGCGTTTCCCCATATGATGCAGTGTTCAGTCAGCAATATGGGAAATGGGGAATCCGGGATGGCAAAGGCAAAAGGAAAAAAGGCTCCCGCGTTAAAAAGTGACAAGATGCGTGTATCGATGAAGCTCGTTACATCTGATGTGTGTGAGCGCTGCAAGACACCTTGCTCACGAGGTACGGAATATGCCGCACGAATGAGAGAGGGCGGAGCAGTTGGCAAAGGGGTTCCCTGTATCCTCACCCGCCACGTATCTTCGTGACACTTCGTCTAATTACGTATATATACGAAGTAACATATTAGGCTATCCTGATAACAGGCTAGCCTTTTTTTGTGTTTCCCAAAGCGTGGTAAATATTTTGGATAAAAAATGAAAAATGATGAAAATCAGCGCAACTTTGTAGAGGCGTTCGCAGTATAAATGTACAAACATACTAACAGCAGGGGAGGGTATATTGACGGAATGAAATGGAAAAGAGTGCTGCTATGTGTCATGGTATTCTCCTTGCTGGGCGGGTCTTTATTGTTTGCGGACTCTGTGAACGAGAAGATTCGCGTACTCATTAACGGCAAGGAAGCGTCTGACGGTGGTTATTTGATTAATGGAACAACTTATGTACCCGTTCGTGAGGCAGGGGGCGTTGCTCTTTGGGATAACAGTAACAAGCGAGTAACCGTAATCAAGCCGAATGTACATATTTTTCTCTTCAAGGGAGACACTGTGTTTGGGAACGTCAATGTGGGAAAATTGAAATTCAATGTGTTCTCACAGGTAGACAGTCTGACAACAGATGTCTCTGCCGTGAAAGTCACAATAACGGACCCGAGTGGTCAGGTGAAGGATATTCAGGCACAGGATCTGACAACACAGAAGGATAACTTCTGGTTCCGTACGTATGATTTCACTTATGATTTTAGTCGTGCGGGCAAGTACCAGATCGGCTTTCATATTAAAGAAAATGCAAACAGCAATTATGTTCTCGTTGCCGAAAAAATCATTACAGCGCTGAACGATTAAAGGCAAAGTGAACGCTGATTGGTAAATTGACCTGGCTCTGTGAACATGTTACGATATGCAAGGTTACACATTTTCTAATGATGAAGCGAGGTATTACAATGAGCGATCACAAACACGAGCATGGAGATAACTGCGGTTGCGGTAACGACCATGATCACGATCATGAACACGAAGAGATCCTTCTCACACTGACTGACGAGAATGGTCAAGACGTGGAAATGGTTTTGGTAGAGACGTTTGACGTGCAAGATCACGTTTATGCACTCTTGCTCGAACGCAACAATCCTGAAGCTGACGGCATCATCCTGCGTATGGAAGAAGAAGACGAGGAAATGGTGCTCTACAATATTGAAGACGAAGCAGAGTGGAACCGTGTTGAAGCGGCATACAACGAATTGGTTGCTTCCCAAGAATAGTCGATCTTCTGGAACATAACATGAGGACTCCTTGAATTTCAGGGGGTCTTTTGTTGTTTGTTTGGCTATTCTGGCTTGCGGGCACATAGAGTCGAGTCAGGGAAAATGCAAATCAAAAAGGACCAGGTGTTAAACCTGATCCTTCACTGTTCGATCTTTATCTTCACGTTTTCTTTCGTTTCGTGTTTCTTTCACGGTCTATCCTGGCTAAATGCCGTTCTTAGAAAATAGCGTCAGCTTCCACGATGACTTTGACGTTTGTTACGCTACGGTCTTCTGGTCCTTTAACCGGCAGCCCGACCTCAACATGATCAATGATATAGTCGATGTTTTCTTGCGTAATAACCTCGCCCGGAAGCAGAATCGGAATACCTGGCGGGTACACATAGATGAATTCCGAGATAATGCGTCCAGCGGATTCCTTGAAAGGAATGACCTCGGTATCCCCGTAAAAGGCATCACGCGGCGTCAGCATCAGCTGTGGGATATCTGGAACTTTGACAACCAGTTCATGCGCCGGATTGACTTGATAATAAGTGCGAGCAAGATCCTGGAGTGCGTTGAGCAAAATATTCACGCTTTCGTCCGTATCACCTGGCGTGATGAGGCACAAGATATTGTACATGTCGCTAAGTTCAACTTCGATATTATAATGCTCACGCAACCAGTTTTCGGTCTCATAACCTGTGATTCCCAGATGGCGCACATGAATCGTGACTTTCGTCGGGTCATAATTGAAGGTTGCTTCTGTACCTAACAGTTCTTCTCCGAAACAGTATAATCCATCCATATCATTGATCGTACGTCGTGCAAACTCAGCAAGATCAATCGCCTTCTGCGCAATTTCATGACCATGCAGGGCTAGATTGCGTCTGGAGGTGTCCAGCGATGCAAGCAATACGTATGAGGTAGATGTCGATGTCAGCAGGCTCAGAATGGTCTGTACGCGCTGTGGATTGACGAACCCGTTCTTGGTGTTCAGATTCAGCACGGAACTCTGTGTCATCGAGCCACCAAGCTTGTGAACACTTGTAGCAGCCATATCGGCCCCAGCGGCCATTGCGGACAGTGGCAGATCCTCATGGAAATGAATAAGCACCCCGTGTGCCTCATCCACAAGAACAGGCACCTGGTAGCTGTGAGCCAGATCTACAATGGCCTTGAGGTCTGTACATACACCATAATAGGTTGGATTGATGACTAGTAAGGCTTTGGCATCCGGGTGACGTTCAAGAGCGCGCCGGATCGACTGAATCGTCACGCCGTGATCAATCCCAAGATTGACATCCTGTGCAGGAGAGACGAATACCGGCTTCGCTCCTGAGAAAATGATGGCAGACAAAATCGATTTGTGCACATTGCGCGGTACGATAATTTTGTCTCCCGGACTGCAAACTGACAGAATCATTGTCATGATTGCACTGCTTGTACCCTGTACACTAAAGTAGGAATAATCGGCTCCAAAGGCATCTGCAGCAAGTATCTGTGCTTCCTGGATAACGGCTGTAGGCTGATGCAGGTCATCGAGTGGTGCGATGTTGATCAAATCTATGGAGAAGGCGTTATCGCCAATAAATTCACGGAATTCGGTATCCGCTCCCAATCCTTTTTTATGTCCCGGAATATGAAACTGTACGGGATTGAGTGCCGCGTGATTTTTCAAAGCGGTAAACAGCGGCGTACGGTGGTGATTCATCAGTGCTGTCACAACCCTTCCTAAGTAAATTGGTAAACAAAGATGAGTATAGCAAAATAAGCACTGAATGCAAGCGGTATGAACGACAAATTTTTGAATTGGTGCGATTTGGTCGTCATCTCCACGGTTACACTAAGTGTAGAGGAACGGTAAATGAACCTTGAAAGGGGAAAAAGAATGCAAACCGACATCAAACCAGCCAAGATATTGAGATCGCCTTTTTTTATCGCGATGTGGCTGACACTTTTCCTGGTGGAGATCATCAAAGGGGCACTGCTGGTCGCCGTTCTCCCCGTATATATGGATAATATTCTGGGGCTCTCTGCTGGCGTCATTGGCGTGGCATTTGCTCTTCAGTATCTGGGAGATAATCTGTTCAGAGCCCCCTCAGGCTGGGCGGCAGAACGCATCGGATTTCGCGCCACGATGGTAACGGCTCTGATCTGTACGTTAATTGCCGTTATCATGATACTTTTTCTCAAAAGTGCTGTTGGGCTGTCTATGGCTTGTCTGATCCTCGGAATCGGTACATCACCGCTATGGCCGTGTGCAATGACGGGAGTAACTGCGATGTCAGGTCCCCAGAACAAAAACGGTACGGCGATGGGCGCACTGGAGATGGCAGCTTTGGGAGGCACAGGACTTGGACCTGTCGGCATGAACTGGCTGCTGGAACGAACGGGTCATGATTACCGCACGATCTTCCTTGTCCTCATGGGATGTGCAATTCTGGTCATTCTCGTTGCTATGATTCTTCCGGGCCGTGTTGTGATCGAGGGAGGGCAGAACGCAGAAAAGGGAGTCGCTGGAGAGGGTGGAGAAACCGCAAAACAGAAGTATCCAGCCAAGCCGAACCTGCTTACACCGTTTATTCGCCTGCAACAGAGCGTTAAGCGTACATTACATCGGGTGCGCAGCACACTGAATGTCAATCCGCTCGTCTATCCTGCGCTGTTCATGCAATCATTCGTGATCGGTCTGCTGAGTCCCGTCATTACACTGTATACACGAACCGATCTGAATATTTCACCTAACCTGTATAGCTTATTGCTCATTGCAGGAGGAGGTATTACGGTCATTGCATTGTTGCCAGTAGGTAAGCTGGTGGATAGGTTTGGAACGAAGCCATTCCTGAACATCGGATTTCTGATGGCGGCAGTCAGCCTGTTTATTTTCTCAACAGTGACAGCCATTCCTGTTGTTTTTGGCATCGTAATGCTTGTCGGCGTAAGTTATGCCATGATTCTGCCAGCATGGAATGCTTTTGTTGCAACCTTGATTCCCGAAGGGGAGCGCGGGGCAATCTGGGGTTTTTTTCTAACGCTGCAAGGGTCGGGCATGGTTGTAGGTCCGATTGTGTCGGGATTGTTGTGGGATCATGTGAGTCACCCGGCTCCGTTTATCGCCAGCGCTCTTGTAATGGCCGGTCTCGCTGTTGTTCACTTTGTTTTGGCACGCAAGCCATTCCGAACTGCACCAGCAGGATAGAGGAAGAACGAGGTAACTCGTACATTCAAAAAAGGAGGTCCATTAAACCTGATCTGCTCAGGGTGATGGGCCTCCTTTTGATTTGTTGTGTTGCCGGCAACCGTCATTTAGTGCAAATAAAGTGTTATTGTATGAGATGCATTACAATAATCATAATTTCGACACTTGTCCATTTATGAAAATGACTATTATACCGTGAATATCTAGGGGCTTGCCCTTGGGCATCTGCGGAAAGCTACAAATCGGATTCGTATTCCGTGAAAAATAGTCAAATAACCAAGTACCCTTACATAAAATGAAGTATAAAATAGGGTAAGCCGATGTAACACAAGCGCTTGAAACATGAGGCCGGAGCAGATCCGGTACAGATGGAGGGAGTGCCGTGAACAAGAGTTATGAAGTTGAATATTGCAATCTGGAGCTGCGGTTCAACCGTCGGCATATCCAAAATCTAATCAAAGACCTAATTCGTGAGGGGTATTCACTATATTGGAGCGAGGACGAATCCTTCTTTATCCTGTCAGTCCGCACCGGACGTAAGCTGGTAAAGCTCCGTTTTCAACAGACGCGCAGCGGGAATTATAAAATGACAGGAGATTATCTGATCAAGGATGCCAAGCTTGCAGAGTGGCTGGAGAAGCTGATTGGCGATACACGCGGGCATGCCGTGGTGAAACGCTTCAAGGATCAGCAGATGACGGTGGAGAATATTTTGTTTGGTGAAGTGATTCGTCTGGTGGAAGTGTCAGGATTCAAGCAACGGGTCATTTTCCAAAAAGAACCTGCGCCAACCGCGGAAGAGATGGAAGAGATGTTCCTCTCGCGTGAAGGTGAAGAGCGGCTTATGCTGCTGCGTATGGAGATTGATGATGTGCTGGAACGACTGCATCATGCGATACAGATTAGTAACACAGAGAAGGCTAATACCTGCCGTGAAGCACTGCAGCGGTTGTCCGGACATCTGCTGATGCTGGAAGGATGAGGTAAACTGTGTTTGAGCATCGTTTTTATTGAAGAGGGCTGTTCCCGAAGGTTATTAACAGACTAGGGGCAGCCCTTTGATGTGCAGTGCAGAGAGACTCTGTTGTTTGGTTTGAATCCCGAATCGTCAGAGCGTTTATTCTTCCATTCGTCTAAGGACGCCTAGGATCAATAATAGAATCCTCGGAATTCTCCACATGAGTATCAAATTGCTCAATTCCTTGTTCCAGAATTAGATCGGCTTCAGTTACAGTGATTGGGATGACCCATAATAGAGGCACCGTCTCATGGCCTGTATATATGTTTTCGAGGGCTTCGTTTTCTCCTCGCAATTCGTCAATTAATAGAGCGGTCGCATTCCAGTCTGTCGGTGCCAAGGTACTTGATTTCATCACACGCGGGATATCGGAATTCGGTGCATGTTCGATATGATGTGTAATAATATCCGCAAAATAGCTGTTGACACGATCCGCAGTTGCACCGCCTAAATCCGATTGCAGTGCCAGCATCCACTCTGCGGCGACTTGTTCCCCGGAAGGACGGGTTGCTTGAGACAAACCAATAGTGACAAATCGGGAGATACCGGACTGTATTGTTGCAGGGAAATAGTAAATTTCCACATGAATGTTTCGCTCCGTTTTGGAAAGTATCATTCTGCTCTCAGGCAGGCCCCATTCATTCATATAGGTTCCCAAAAGATATGTCCTTTGAATATCCAGCGCAAAACGTTCTTCATTCGAAAGCTGCTCAAGTGTCATCTGCACGCTCCTCCATTCAGATTGATTCGTTGATCTTACTATAATAACGTATTTATGAAAATACAATGAACACCTGAGTCGATTCCGGTGTTTTCTCGCTGTCCGGCGGGGGTGCGGGGTTCACTTTCACACATAAAACCGTTAAAATGAGTATATTGTTGAGATTTTTTTCAATAAAATTAATTGGAGTAAAGGATGGAGGACCAGATGACAAAACAACAAATCGGCGTAATTGGCCTGGCAGTCATGGGGAAAAATTTGGCCTTTAATATTGAAAGTAGAGGATTTTCAGTATCGGTATTTAACCGTTCGCCTGAGAAAACACATGATCTTCTGAAAGAAGCAGAGGGTAAAAACCTGATCGGAACGTTCTCTGTTGAAGAGTTCGTAGCTTCCCTGGAATCACCACGCAAAATTTTGATCATGGTACAAGCGGGTAAAGCAACCGATGCAACGATTGAGCAATTGCTTCCTCACTTGGATCAAGGAGATATTATTATTGATGGCGGTAATGCCTATTTCCCTGACACCGTTCGTCGCAGCAAAGAGCTGGAAGACAAGGGTATTCGCTTTATTGGTACAGGGGTATCCGGCGGTGAAGAAGGCGCGTTGAAAGGCCCTTCCATTATGCCAGGTGGACAAGAAAGTGCTTATAAACTGGTAGAACCGATCCTCACGGCAATTTCGGCCAAAGTCGGTGACGACCCATGTTGTACATATATCGGACCAGACGGTGCGGGACACTACGTGAAAATGGTACATAACGGCATTGAGTACGGTGATATGCAATTGATCGGAGAAGCGTACCACTTGCTGAAATCGGTACTGAACGTATCCGTAGAGGAATTGCATGAAATCTTCACCGAATGGAACCAAGGGGAGCTTGACAGTTACCTGATCGAGATCACCGCGGATATCTTCTCCAAATATGATCCGGAAACGGGCAAACCGATGGTTGATGTCATTCTGGATGCCGCTGGACAAAAAGGAACAGGCAAATGGACAAGCCAAAGCGCACTGGATCTCGGCGTACCCTTGTCCATGATTACGGAATCCGTATTCTCCCGTTTCTTGTCTGCCATGAAAGATGAGCGAATCGCTGCAAGCAAAATCCTGAACGGACCTAAGGCAGAGGCATTCTCCGGCGACAAAAAAGCGTTCATCGAGAGCGTGCGCAAAGCGCTGTTCGCAAGTAAGATCGTATCCTACGCCCAAGGCTTCGCACAGATGCGTGCCGCATCCGACGAGTACGGCTGGGATCTGAAATACGGCAACATCGCGATGATCTTCCGCGGTGGCTGCATCATCCGTTCACAGTTCCTGCAAAACATCAAGGAAGCATACGACAAAGACGCAGCCCTGAAAAACCTGCTGCTTGATCCGTACTTCCAAAACATCGTGGAAACTTACCAGGATGCATGGCGTGAAGTGGTGGCGGCTGCGGTGAAACAAGGTATTCCGGTACCTGGTTTCTCGAGCGCATTGTCCTACTACGACAGCTACCGCACAGAGCGTTTGCCAGCGAACCTGCTGCAGGCACAACGCGACTACTTCGGCGCACACACATTCAAACGTGTAGACAAAGAAGGCAGCTTCCACCACAACTGGATGGAGTAATCTTCGGATAAAAGAATGTCATGAGGGACTTGGAGGACCGGATCATACCGGGGACCACCAGGTCCCTCTTTATTGGCCTTCCCCCGTTCGCAGGGCTGTGTTATGATAGGACAAAAGTGCTCACGAAATGCTTGAATTAAAGGAGTGTACACCTTGAGCAAGTCTAAAAATATTATTCTCATCGGCATGATGGGAACGGGCAAGTCAACCGTTGCCGAGATGCTTTCTCGCGAGCTGGGATACCGATTAATTGATGTGGATGCCGCGGTTGAACAGGAGGAAGGCTGTACCATTCCGGAATTGTTTTCGGGCAAAGGAGAGGCGCATTTCCGTAATGTAGAGAACCGGATGTTGTGCTCGGTACTTGAGAACAATGGACAAGTTATTGCAACTGGAGGCGGCGTTGTACTTCGTCCGGATAATTGTGAGGCGATGTCAGCGAATGGCTGGGTGGTTGCCCTTACGGCCGACCCTGAGGTCATTGTGGAACGTGTGAGCAGCTGTGAGAACCGTCCACTCCTGGCAGGTAATGCGGAGGAACGGATTCGAACAATTATGGAAGAACGCAAAGATGCATATCGGTTTGCGCATTACACGGTGGATACAACTGCGTTGTCTGCGGCCGAAGTGACTCGTTTAATTTTAGCGCATTACCGCGTCTAAGCTTGTGATCGTCGAAGAAGTGAGAGATATAAGTTGAACAGTCATGATGACACGCGATGCTGTCGATGGCTTCAATTTATATGGATTAGAGTAGGGAGCAGAACCTATTAAAAAAACGAGCCATATGGCCCGTTTTGGAAATGGTAGGGTGTAAGGGTGGAACCCGTTGAAGTGTAACACTCAGTAGGGTTCACCAGCTTGTACAATAGCCCTGTTTTAGTCTTCCTGCTGCCACTGCAGCATGCCGCCGACCAAGTTGGTAGAGCCGTCGTATCCGAGCTGTTGCAGATATTCACAAGCCCGCTCACTCCGATAACCGCTACGACAGATGATAATGATCTCACCTGATTTGTCGATCTCGGACAAGCGATCTGGAATCTGTCCCAGTGGAATGTGTTTGGCACCATCAATCATGCCTTGTGCGACCTCTTCGTCCTCACGGACGTCTATCATCTGCAGCTTCTCTCCCGCTTGAAGACGGCGGCGCAGCTCGGATGGTTGGATTTCAGCGATTTGTGTCATATTCAGGTCCTCTTTTCTATATGGACTTAACGTCTCTAATGATACCCAAGGGATACAGGGGATGTCAATTTGGCTATACGCAGTCACGAATACTATTTATGCAGCTTCACCATTACAATCAATAAAAGGAGAATATCATCCATGGACGTTATTGTTAACCCTACCCCTAATCTGAACGGGGAAATCGGAGCTTTGTCCTCCAAAAACTATACAACGCGTTACTTGCTGGCCGCTGCGCTGGCGGAAGGAACAAGTACGATTCATTTTCCGGCACATAGTGAGGATAGTGATGCGATGCGCAGATGTATTCGTGATCTGGGTGCTGTGCTCGAAGAGGACGACAGCAAAATTGTCATTCAAGGCTTTGGAAGTAACCCGCATAATGTACGTGAATTAAACGTTGGGAATGCTGGTGCTGTGCTTCGTTTTCTGATGGGCGTAACGGCACTATGCCCTGAGGTCACATTTGTAAACACGTACCCGGATTCTCTTGGTAAACGGCCGCATGACGATCTGATTGATGCGCTTGGTCAAATGGGTGTACAGGTAGAGCATCAGCAAGGGCGTCTGCCGATTACGATCAGAGGCGGTCATGCGAAGGGTGGACATATTCGTGTGTCCGGCTCGGTGAGTTCCCAGTATTTGAGCGCATTGCTGTTTGTGACACCGTTGCTTGCTGAAGACAGTACAATTGAGGTTCTGAATGATTTGAAATCAAAAGTGGTCATTGGGCAGACGCTGGAGGTTCTTGCACAAGCAGGTATCATCATTCATGCAAGTGACGACTACATGTCATTCCGTGTTCCTGGCGGACAGGCTTACAAGCCTACAACGTACACCGTGCAGGGGGATTACCCTGGCTCGGCCGCCGTACTAGCTGCCGCAGCGGTTACCCAATCTGATGTGAAGATTCTTAGACTGATGGAGCAGAGCAAGCAAGGGGAGCGTGCCATCGTTGATGTGCTGCGTATGATGGAAGTGCCACTCACCCATGAAAATGACGTAGTTCACGTTCAAGGAAATGGCAGATTAAAGGCGATTGAATTCGACGGAGATGCGGCTACGGACGCCGTATTGGCCATGGTAGCGGCAGCAGTGTTTGCGGAAGGCACGTCACGGTTTTATAATGTAGAGAACCTGCGTTACAAGGAATGTGACCGAATTACGGATTATTTGAATGAACTGCGGAAGGCCGGAGCGAATGTGGAGGAGCGTCAAGCAGAGATTATCGTACACGGGCGTCCTGAAGGTGTTGAGGGCGGCGTAGAGATTAATGCTCACTATGATCACCGTGTCATTATGGCGCTTACTGTCGTGGGTCTGCGGTCCAAACAACCTCTCCGTATTCGCGATGCACACCATGTAGCCAAGTCATATCCGCAATATTTTGATCATTTGCAGGCGCTTGGCGCTTCGGTTCAGTGGGTAAAAGAGTAAATTAACACGTTAAGCAGAAAAGGATGGTGCTTGAACATGGAATTTAACAACCCTACTCGAGAAGAAATTGGACACATCTTGCGCAAAGCAGGCAACATCGCTGTTGTCGGCTTATCGGACAAATCGGACCGTACCTCGTATATGGTCGCGGAAGCTATGCAGAGCAGAGGATATCGTATCATCCCTGTTAATCCGCAAGCACAGGGAGAGATTCTTGGTGAGAAGGTATATGCCACACTCGCAGATATCCCCGAACCTGTGGATATTGTTAATGTTTTCAGGCGTGAGGAGTTTTGCGCGGAAGTCGCTCGTGAAGCCGCTGCGATCAAAGCCAATGTATTATGGCTTCAACTTGGCATTCATAACGATGAGGCTGTCCAGATTGCGGCAGAGAACGGCATGACTGCAGTCACCAATCGTTGTATCAAGGTAGAAGATTCCATCGTTCTTCGCGGCGCTGGCCGCGGCTAAGAGCCTTACTGCTGTCGAGGCAGCATTACTCCAGTGTACGACTTAAACGAGAATCCCGTGCTCTTCCAGAGACACGGGATTTTTCCTGTTGAACGTAGTAAGATGGAATGGAAGTATAAGGAGGATGAAATACAGATGAGATGGTGTCTTAAAAAGGCAGTCATTCTGTTTCTTGTTGTTGGGTGTGCAGTAACTCTCCGACTAGAGACTCCCGTTTCTGCTGCCAATAAAGCTATTTATGCAACGGATGTGTGGACAAGACAATCGCTTTACGCTGCGCCTGCCAAGAAGCCAGAAGTGAAATGGGGGTTGGACTTCAAAGATGAGGTGAAACAGCTGGTAGTGGATTCCAAAGGTGTTCTTTATGTTATTTCCCATTTTTCAGGGCCTCCTTTATTGACTGCTGTGACACCTCAAGGAAAAGTGAAATGGTCTACAAAGCTGGAACATATTAATAACATATCAGACGTGTATCTGTACAATGACAACTCCCTGGTTATCCTTGGGGATGATATTCCCGACGAAGGCAGGGGGCCTGAAGATTTGGGAATGATGAGCATCTCGAATTATACCTTAGAAGGTAAACGGATTTGGGAAAAGAGGTACAAGAACTACATCACTAATCATAATGTTGACGTGAATAAGGATGGAGTCATTATTTTTACGGCTTCGCATGTTGAAAATATACATAACAACAATTCCGTAAGTGAGGGAGAAGATATAAAAGAAGAGAAACGACTGCTTGGTGTTCGTATAGATGGCAGTGAAAAGTTTAACAGTCTTCTAAGAACACAAATAAATCTAACCCCGTATCTTATCGTTTCCACCCCTATTTTTGCTAAGGATCGAATTTTTTTGACTGTTTCCGCTCTGGGTGATTTGAAGCAGGGAGGGACAGAGACAGCGGGTGAACTAATACAGTATAACCAAGAGGGAAAGAAGATATCGAGCACGCCGTATACGGGGCAGAACCTTCAGAGTCCGATTTATGATAATGATCAGATTTATGTTGTCGGAGACGATAAACTTAATATCTTTGATGCGCAAGGTAAGCTAAAGAATACCGTCAAAGGTGCCCTGCGAAGTACGAATAACTTACAAGGACCCTCAATCAGCAAGCAAGGTGACGTCTTATTTGGCACAAATATTTATCATGCAAAGAGTAAGAAAGTAACGACGTTTGACAATGAGAACCTAACGACTTTTACGAGTGAACCGATCATTGATCGTAACGGGAATCTGATCTATTTATATAAAAATTCTGCTCAAAATGTAAACTGTCTGGTGTCAATGAAATTGGCCACATCTAAAGTGAACTGGAAAATAACCATTAATCATAACTTAGACAATCAATGGCTTATTTCAAAGGATGGAACAATATATGTAACTGGAACTAAACTGATGGCTATTCGTTAACAAGTTTTTAACTTCGTATAGAACTCATCTGGGGTGATTTCCTTCCCCTTTTTACTTTGACAAAATGCGGTGTAAAGCTTACCATCTAGGATAGAAAGGAGAGGTCGCCATGAATTGGCTCGGATCCTTGCAGCAGCTCGGAAGAGCGGTTATGCTGCCTACAATGGTCCTGCCCGCTGCTGCTATTTTGCTCAGTGTGGGCAGTCTGCCCTGGAACGCCTGGGGAATGGGAATGATTGGCGAAGTGTCTACCGTGGCCGGACACGGTATTTTTTATTTTTTGCCGTATTTGTTCGCTGTCGGCGTGGCGCTGGGACTCTCCAACCAGGCCGGTCAAGCTGGACTCGCAGCGCTGGCTGGAATCGTTATCTATGATCAGGTCACCCGAAATTTCGGAGATGGCACGGTGCAGCCTGCTTCATTAATCGGAATTATACTCGGTGCATTAGCCGGTGGAATGCATAATCGGTTCAAAAGCATCAAATTGCCCGAAATCTTACAGTTTTTTGGCGGTTCGAGATTTGTTTTACTTATTGTTGGGCTTTGCTCGGCCCTGTTCTCCTGCTTCATGTTATGGATTGCTCCGGTTCTTCAGCATGGCCTGAATTTCATTGCAACATGGGAGTATAGCCTTGGCGGTTTCGGATTGTTCATCTACGGTGTGTTGTACAGGGTGCTGGTTGCCTTTGGGCTTCACCATTTGCTGAATAATGTATTCTGGTTCCAGTTAGGGACCTACGAAACGTCGAGCGGCAACATCGTGCAAGGGGACTTACCGCGATTTTTTGCAGGTGATCCGACTGCTGGGTTTTTCATGGCTGGACTCTTTCCCATTATGATGTTTGCTATTCCTGCGATTGCGCTTGCGATTATTCAGGAGGCCAGGGAAGATCTGAAGCCCAAAATAAGAAAAACATTTCTAACTTCTGCGTTGGTCTGTTTTTTAACAGGGGTGTCGGAGCAAATCGAGTTTGCTTTTCTTTTTGCGGCGCCGTATCTGTTTATCGTACATGCAGTGATGTCCGGGCTGGCCATGTGGCTTAGTTACTGGCTGGATATACGGCACGGATTCTCATACTCGGCCGGTATAATTGATTACATACTCAATTTTCATTTGTCTGAGAATGCTTGGAAGCTCATTCCGATTGGCATACTATATGGGCTGGTCTATTATTTCCTGTTCCGTTGGGCGATTCGTACGTTCAAGATACCGACACCTGGACGGGAAGAAGGATCTATGCTCGAAGATTGGGTTGGAAATATCCCTTATCAAGCCCCGTTGGTTTTGGAAGCATTGGGTGGGAAAAGCAACATCGTGCAGGTGGAGGCATGTATTACACGCCTGCGTCTGACGGTTCACGATGATCGATTGATCGATACAGGCGCAATGAAGAATTTAGGATCGGCTGGACTGATCAAGCTAGGTGGAGGCAACGTGCAGGTGGTATTTGGCACCTATTCCGAACTGATTCGGGAAGAGATTGCAAAGCTGCTTGAACGGGATTTACAACAGGTATTATTCGCTGCACCGGTGCAGGGTAAAATGCTTCCGATTGAGGAAGTACCGGATCAGATTTTTGCAGCCAAGCTGGTTGGAGACGGTGTAGCTTTTGTGCCCGAGCGAGGAGAGCTGGTATCGCCTGTCTTTGGAACGATTATGCATTTGTATCCAACGATGCACGCCCTTGGTATTTCCACACGGGAGGGGCTGGAGGTCTTGCTCCATATCGGGATCGATACCTCACAGCTGAAAGGGCATTTTGAGGCATTTGTGCAAGAAGGTGATACGGTAGAGCCTGGACAATTGCTTATCAAATTCGATCTGGCCGTATTACGTGAACAGGCCGCGTCACTCACGACCCCGATGGTCATTACAAACCCGGATCGTGTGAAATCATGGAGCTTTGCTCCATTCAAGCAAGTGAAGAAAGGTCAGGCATCCGTTATGTCCGTGGTGCTCTATGACAGGAACGTTGGAGGGGTAGAATGAAGATACAAGGCATCAATGGAGCTGCAGGCATCGCCATCGGCAAAGCATTTGTCCTGCCCAGCTGGGAATGGGATCTACCCGACCAGAAAATGGATTCGGTGGATCTCGCCCAGGAATTCGAACGGCTGTACGAGGGTATACGGACATCGAAGGATGAGATCGAATTTATCAAAAATGAGTTCAAAGAAGTTGTGGGCCCGGAGGAATCCAGCATCTTTGATGCACATCTTGCTATTCTGGAAGATCCGGTATTCATGAACGAAATCCGTGGCATTATTGAACGTCAGTACAAGGCGGCAGAGGTGGCGGTAAAAGAAGCGATAGACCATTTTGTCACCATGTTTGACCTGCTGGAAGACGAATATATGAAGGAGAGGGCAATCGACATCAAGGATGTCGGCAACCGCCTCCTTAAACATCTGCTGGGTGCCCCTGAGATTACACTACCTTCAGATACCCAGCCGTATATTCTCGTTGCCAAAGAATTGTCACCCTCGCAGCTGGCGCATATGAATCCAAGCTACGTTCTGGGGATTGTTACGCTGATCGGTGGTAAGACGTCACACTCTGCTATTATGGCGCGTGCACTCGGGATTCCTCTCGTTTCCGGACTGGAAGCGAGTCTTGGTATGCCGGTAGAGACGGGAGACATGCTGGTTGTGGATGGCGATAATGGGTTAGTATTTATAGATCCGGATCGCAAAACCATTGAACGATACACAATGCTCCGCAACAAAGAGTTGAAGAAAAAAGAACAGCTGCAAGTACTTGCCACGGTAGACGCGGTGACCAAGGACGGAGCTGTGCTGAAGCTTGCTTCCAACATCAGTTCCGTGAAGGAGCTTGATCTGGCTTTGAAACACGGAGCCAAGGGTGTAGGTTTATTCCGAACCGAATTCCTGTATATGGATCGTGCGACCTTCCCCGGAGAGCAAGAACAGTATGAGGTGTACCGGCTTGTTGCCGAGAAAACAGCTGGACAGGCGGTTGTCATTCGCACACTCGACATTGGGGGCGACAAAGAGCTCGATTACTTTGAATTACCAGAAGAAGATAATCCGTTTCTGGGTTATCGAGCCATTCGAATCAGTTTGGATCGTACGGATTTGTTCAAAACTCAGCTTACCGCTATCCTTCGTGCAAGCGCAGCAGGTAATGTAAAGATTATGTATCCGATGATCTCCTCGGTTGAGGAGTTGCAACAAGCCAACGAGATCCTTCGGGAAGCGATGGCTGATCTCGATGAGCGAGGCTTGCCATATGATGCAAACATTCAGGTGGGCATCATGATTGAGGTTCCCGCAGCCGTCATGATTGCTGATTTACTTGCAGAAGAAGCGGATTTCTTCAGTATCGGAACGAACGATCTGGTACAGTATGTACTGGCGGTAGACCGAATGAATGAACAGATTGCTCATATGTATCATCCGTATCATCCGGCTGTGCTGCGGATGCTTCGGGCTACTGTAGATGCGGCGCATACGGCAGGCATTGATGTGAGTGTCTGTGGTGAGATGGCGGGGGACGAGCGCTCCATTCCATTGTGGCTGGAACTGGGGATTCGTCATCTAAGCATGTCTCCGCAATCCTTGCTACGCGTGAAGCATCGAGTCTTGAATACAACAGCTGCAGAAGCTAAAGAGGAAGCGCGTAAGTGCTTTACTCTGCGAACGAGCGCTGATATTGAGCAGCGTTTGCAGAGCTTCAACGATGCAGGCGGTAGTCCTGATGACCAGAGCGGATCAAACGCATCTTAAACGAAATTGCATCATTAGTAGACGTATATTACCTTTAAATTAATATATTCACTTTTGTACGACTTTTTCCAAAAGATATCAAAAAAACCGCTGAGCATGTCATTGCACGGCGGTTTTTTTGATTGATCCTGTTTGTATGCTCTTTTTTATTTATCAGCTTTTGCAGCAAGTGCATCACAGAATGCTTTGCCGTACGGTGGAAGATCTGGAGGGCGACGAGCGGAGATGATGTGTCCGTCCACAACTACCGCTTCATCTTTCCAGATCGCACCTGCGTTTTCCATATCATCTCGAATACCTGGTGTAGACGTAACCGTAATCCCATCCAGAATTTTGGCAGAGATAAGCACCCATCCTGCATGACAAATCTGCCCGATCGGCTTGCCGTCTCTATGCATTTCCTGCACAAGTTCCAGCACTTTGGGATAACGCCTTAATTTATCTGGAGCCCAGCCGCCTGGCACCAGTATTCCATCATAATCGGAGCTGCGCAGCTCATCGAAATTGTACTCAGCCGTAGCGGGAACGCCATATTTACCGATATATGTTTTTCCTTTTTGCTCGCCCGCCAGATGTACTTCGGCACCTTCTTCGCGCACGCGATACACGGGATACCACAGCTCAAGATCCTCAAACTCCTCATCGACCAGTGCGATGACCTTTTGACCTGTTAATCTCATATGTCAGCTCTCCTTCTACAATAAATTTGGCAGATCGTGTCTTATATTGTACCAGATTCGCTGTATGGCTTCATGCAAGCTGGTCACCACGTATATGGATAAAACGTTTACGAATCAATACCAGCCTGCAATCGACAGCCTTCATATGGGGACAGTGGTAATTTGTGCAATCTTTAGTTTACAGCAGGATTTAGGCGGAAATAGGTCGAATGGTACATACATAGAGAGCAGAGAACGAATGAGGTGATGGTTGTGCGAAAGTCGTGCAGATGTGGACATGTAATGGAATTGGAATTAAGAACAGTCGTATACGCCAAAAAGGTAGAAATTCGAAATGTACCTGTCTTTACATGTACAGACTGTGTATCATATGAGGTACTACAGCCGGTCAAACCGGATTTGACAGAATGTATCAATAAACTGGGAGAACAGCCGGTGAAGCAGGATGTCTCCTTCGGGGAACAGAACGAATTGGCCGACCTGTTACATGAGCAGTTCCTTGCCTGGCCGGATGCAACGGATCAGGAGATGGAATATCGAATGACAGAGGCTGTGGAGGGACGAATCAATCTACTCTTGGATATTATGGGCTACGCGCATAAAGCGGAGGACAAGGCGTGGATCGAAGATACCGAGCGTAGACTTGCACAGTTGTCCGGCTTTGTATGGCAGGCGCATTTCTCAAATGCCGTCTAGTTTTGACGTGCAGAATGCTTGTTTTCATGAAAATTGGATTTTTTGCTCACTTTTTGTTAAGATATCGAAGAGTGAAAACGCTCAACATGGCGGTATCGCTTATTAAGGGGGATGTATAACGAATGGCTGACATGACTAAAATGACAAGTATTGAACAGCTAAACTCCGCAGTGCAGGCGACGGAGGATCAACCCTTGCTTCTGTTCAAGCATAGTACCCGCTGTCCGATCAGCGCACATGCTTATCAGGAGATGAATGATTATTTGCATAACTCTCCGGATGAAAGCGTGAAATACGGCATCATCTACGTGGTAGAGGACCGCCCGGTATCTAACGAAGCAGCTGAGAGGTTGGGTGTTAAGCACGAATCTCCCCAAGTTATTCTGATTAAAAAAGGAATGCCGGTATGGCATACTTCTCATTCAGAGATTACCAGCGGGACGCTTGCTAGCACTTTAAGTGAGTCCTAGAGCCTATTTTAATTGATTAATGCAATAATTTGTCGTAATATAAATCTTAATGAAAATGGAATGAAAATTTACTGGTAATGGAGCGAAGTACTGTGACGGTAACCATTTATGATGTGGCACGTGAAGCTGGAGTGTCCATGGCAACGGTATCACGGGTAGTTAACAATAACCCTAATGTCAAACCGCAGACGCGGAAAAAAGTATACGAAGCAATCGAACGGCTGGGATATCGTCCGAATGCGGTAGCCCGTGGTCTGGCGAGCAAAAAGACAACTACGGTTGGAGTCGTTATTCCGGACATTTCGAACTCAACCTTTGCAGAGATTGCTCGCGGAATTGAAGATATCGCGAACATGTATCATTACAATATCATTTTGTGTAATGCAGATAAGAAGAAGGAAAAAGAAATCCGTGTTATTAATACCCTGCTTGAGAAACAAGTAGACGGATTGCTCTTCATGGGCGGAACTGTAACCGATGAACACATTCAGGCATTCCAGTCTGCAGCAGTGCCAATCGTATTGTGTGCAACAAGTGATGAGAAGGGTACATTCCCTTCTGTTGATATTGACCATGAGGCTGCAGCATTTGATGCAGTCAGCACGCTGATTCGCCACGGTCACAAGGAAATTGCAATGATCAGTGGTACGCTGCAAGATCCAGCAAACGGTTTTGCGCGTTTCCAAGGGTACAAGAAAGCGCTGGAATCGGCAGGCATCGAATACCAGGAGGATCTGGTGCGTATCGGTAACTATCGTTATGAATCCGGTGTGGAAGCGATGAAGTATTTCCTTGGACTCAAGAAAAAGCCCACAGCCATCTTTGCTGCAACAGATGAAATGGCGATTGGCGCGATTCACAGCATTCAGGATGATGGTCTGAAAGTACCGGATGATTTCTCCATCATTAGCGTGGATAACATTCGTATGGCTTCCATGGTACGCCCGCAGTTAACAACAGTGGCTCAGCCGATGTACGATCTGGGCGCGGTAGCGATGCGTTTGCTGACCAAACTGATGAAGAAAGAGAATGTGGAGAATCCAAGAGTAATCTTGCCGCATGAGACCATTCTTCGTCTGTCCGTAAGTCACGCGGGGTAATCCATTATTTCGTGAAGTAAGAGAAAGGGAGAAGGCATTCTCTCTACATAATGTTTGATTGTGCAGAAGCTCCGGAAACGGGGCTTTTGTGCTGAAAATGACTTTTGGCAATGACTTGAACTTGATCTCATATGCAGGATGATAACAGGGAGGATACAACAATGCGTGAAACAATAGGGATCATGGGCGCTATGGACGAGGAAGTAGAGCTTCTGCTTCAAGGTATGAAACAGCATGAAACGGTGAAACAAACAGGCATAACGTATGTCGCAGGTGAGTGGCTGGGCAAGCGGATTGTGGTGTGCAAGTCAGGCGTAGGGAAAGTGAATGCGGCGGTAACTACGCAGATTCTGATCGACCGTTTTCAGGTGAACCGGGTGATTTTTACAGGTGTAGCCGGAGCGGTTCATCCAGAACTGAACATTGGTGACATGGTGATCTCCTCTGTATGTGTGCAGCATGACATGGACGTAACCCCGCTAGGATTCGAACGTGGAGTGATACCGTACCAGGAGACATCAGCATTTCCGGCGGAGCCTGCATTAATTTCGTTCGCTGAAGAAGCGTGTAAGGCACAAGGAGCTCATTACCGGATTGGTAAGGTGTTGTCAGGGGATCAGTTCATTGCCAGCAAAGAGACTGTCAACATGCTCTACACTGAGATGGACGGAGCTTGTGCGGAGATGGAAGGTGCCGCAGTTGCTCAAGTGTGTTATATGAATCGTGTGCCTTTTGTAGTGTTACGCAGTATGTCTGACAAGGCAGACGGTTCTGCACATGTGAATTTTGCCGAGTTTACCGTACAGTCTTCACAGCGTTCCCACCGTATTGTTGAGCACATGCTGGAACATATGTGATCTGAAACACGTATCGATCCCATAAAGTCAATAAATCAATAAACCGCCTCACAGGTCGATTTCCATTCGAGATGGAGAACGTTCTGCAAGGCGGTTTTTTATGTATTCGAATTTCAACATTTTCTTTAGTACATAAATCGATGACGGAAGCGGACACGATCAAACTGTTCTTCCGAAGTCATGGGTACTTGACTGCCAATCCGAACCATGAGGCAATTTGCGGGATGGGAGCAGATTTCGGGATCATCTGTGGCGTACCAGGTCATATCAATGTTCTGCATGAGACGTTCCATCATTTTGCGGTAATCCCATACGGTCAGTCCGCTGCCTTTCAAGTCCCAATGCCAATAATACTCTGTCGTGAAAATAATGTAGTTTTCCATGTACTTGTCCTCCATTGCGGTAAGCAGCATTTCACGGCCAACCCCAAGGGAGCGATAGTCGTCTGCAACTTCGATGGCTCCAAGCTCGATCAGGTCTGTCATATTGCCTTCGGACCATCGTTCGCATTCATCGGCGTAGTGAAAAGTGACGTATCCGATGATCATCTCATTTTCATGGGCGATAATAACTCTTCCTTCTGGCAAGGCAGCAATCTCAGCAAGAGCTTCCTGTTGCTCTGCTGGGCGCCGAAAGGCATCCAGATCGGCATGTAAAGCCATTTGCATCATCTGCTCCGCGGGCACGGGACCCTCAATCGTAATTCGGTGGCCGGACTTGAAAATGGAACGCATATGATACTCCTTGATATGCTCCACGGTTCATTCCCCTCTCTCCCCCTACTTATAGCAAAAAAACGAAAAATTGAAAAGCCGTAGACGATGTTTGTTTCAATTTGCTATAATTGCGTTGACAAAAAATGTTCACAATTCAACACCGTTTGAATGCATCGTTTGGGTCAGGCAACGTACATGATGAGAAGTTCTCTCTACTAATGTAAGCGCTAACTGGAAGTTCAGTCAACACCAAGGCAATACGAATGAACCCTGAAGGGAATCGAAATGTCGAGTTGAAGGAGGCTGGCAAGCATGAGTCAAGCACATAATGAGATGCTGCAAACGGTGGTGTCTGAATCGAATCTGGGCGATTATACGGAAGCCAGAAACCAGTTCGATTGGGAAACGGTAGAAAGGCACTTTACGTGGCACGCCAGCGGAAAAGTGAATATGGCACATGAGGCGATTGATCGCCATGTCCTGGAAGGAAGAGGCGGTAAGACGGCATTGCTGTACAGCGACGCTTCTCGTGAAGAAGCCTATACTTTTGCAGATCTGAGCGAGCAGTCGAGTCGATTTGGTAATGTTCTGCGTAAATATGGCGTAGCCAAAGGAGATCGTGTCTTTATTTTTATGCCGCGAAGTCCTGAACTGTATTTCAGTTTGTTGGGTATTCTGAAGGTGGGCGCCGTAGCTGGCCCTTTATTTGAGGCTTTTATGGAAACGGCAGTGAAGGATCGGCTGGAGGACAGCGGTGCTGTAGCGCTTGTGACCACGCCAGAGCTTCTGGGACGGATCAAACGTTCCGAATTGCCTGAGCTGAGGCATATCTTTGTTGTCGGCGGTGGTCCACAGTCTGAAGCAGGACTGATTGATTTTGATGCTGAGATGTCGGCGGCTTCGGATGATATGGAGGTAGAGTGGCTGACGCGTGAAGACGGATTGCTTATTCATTATACTTCGGGCTCTACGGGGAAACCCAAAGGGGTATACCACGTTCAGAATGCCATGATTCAGCATTATTATACAGGCAAGGTAGTCCTCGATCTACGAGAAAATGATGTGTACTGGTGCACCGCCGATCCCGGCTGGGTAACAGGTACTTCGTACGGAATTTTCGCCCCATGGCTGAATGGGGTAACCAATGTGATCCGTGGCGGTCGTTTCAGTCCACAGGACTGGTATAGTACGATTGAGAAAAACAAGGTGAGCGTATGGTATAGTGCTCCAACGGCATTCCGTATGCTGATGGGCGCAGGGGACGAGACGATTGCCCAGCATGATCTGAGCAGCTTGCGTCATGTAATGTCGGTAGGCGAACCGTTGAATCCGGAGGTGGTACGTTGGGGCTGGAAGGCTTACGGTCAACGGATTCACGATACATGGTGGATGACGGAAACGGGAGCACAGTTAATCTGTAACTATCCAGGTATGCCAATTAAGCCGGGTTCGATGGGACGTCCTCTGCCGGGTGTAGAAGCAGCTATCATTGATGATCGTGGACAGGAGCTGCCGCCGTACAGCATGGGCAACCTGGCCATTCGTACCCCTTGGCCGTCGATGATGGCGAAGATCTGGAACAATCCAGCCAAGTATGAAGAGTACTTCAGACTAACGGGCTGGTATGTATCAGGGGATTCGGCGTACATGGATGAGGACGGCTATTTCTGGTTCCAGGGACGTATTGATGATGTCATCAACTCCTCCGGCGAGCGGATCGGACCGTTTGAAGTGGAGAGCAAGCTGGTAGAGCATCCAGCAGTTGCTGAGGCGGGCGTTATTGGCAAACCGGATGTGACACGGGGAGAGATCATCAAGGCTTTTGTCGCGCTACGTGAAGGCTATGAAGCCACGCCTGAGCTGAAGGAAGAGATCTATCGGTTTGTAAAAGAAGGCTTGTCCGCTCACGCTGCACCACGTGAGATCGAATTCAAGGAGAAGCTGCCCAAGACACGCTCGGGCAAAATTATGCGTCGTGTGTTGAAGGCATGGGAGCTTGATCTGCCGACAGGTGACTTATCCACGATTGAAGACTGATCACCGAATACAAAAAAAGCCGCAATGTTCAGTGTAATTACTGAACATGCGGCTTTTTTGTATGCTGCTAGATGATGCGATACTGTCAGACAGCTTTAAGGCTCATAGTGTATCGCTGCCGAAGGTGAGGATTCTCCAACGCTGTTGCTGGCAGATACTTTGAACCAGCCACTGGTTGATGATGGTACACCATAAACCATACTTGTACCTGATGTGGTTCCAATCTTGGTGTAAGGTTCCGAACCTGTCTCGCTATAAAAGACAGCGTAGTTTTGCACGCCGTCGGCTTCCGAGTTCGGCGCCCACTGAATTCGAAGTCCTTTTGAGAGTGTTGAGACACTCACTTGGCCTGGTGTGCTTGGAGCCGTCGTCGGTGTACTGTTGTCACTGACTGTCTCTCCAGGAGTTACCACCGTACCTGGTACCTCAATAGGCTGTTTCACTTCCGTATCTGGCCCAGTAGCACCTGCGCTGTTTACAATTGCACTTGGTGCAGATTCCTTGCCTGCAACGTCAACAGCAGTGACATAAAATGCGAAGTTACCGCCTGCTGTTGCGTACGCTGAGAAGGATCTGGACTCACCTGAGAGCACGACTTGACCTTGATTCTGGAACCCGGCACCACCGACTGAACGATAGAGACGATACCCGACTACATCACTTTCAGGTGTAGCATTAAATGTAATGGATGCCCGCTCCCCTGAAATGGAGAGACGAACATTGCCAGGTGCATCTGGTGCTTTGCCGTTATCGGTGCGTGGATCAACCTCGGTCGGTAAATCCGCGGCAGCATCTTCCGGCAAGTAGTATGCAAGCGACTCGTGACGACTCATACGTTTGAATGCATTCTGCAATTCTTTAATGAGATCCGAGATTGGTTTTTTACGCTTGATGACCGTCTTTTCCTTCAACATATCCGCAGGTGTTTCGTCACGCGGAATGTAGTTTACACCATTGTACGTAATATATTTTGATTTAGCGACAGCATCATCGCGTTCCTTCGGAATAAATTTGCTATTAAAAATGTCAGTAACAAATTTATCAGTCAAGGATGTTGGCAACTTGCCACTGTATGCGGATACTGTCCGTGTTTCGATACCGGAAGGTTTTTGGAATGAGTTCGTGACAAACAGATCCTTCTTGGTTTCTATCACTTCATTCATAATTTTAGCCCAGAGTTGCTGAGCGCGTTTACGCTGTGATTTATTCTCCAGTGTATTAATGGGCTGTTTATAACCAACCCATACACCGAGCGTAACATCTGGTGTGTAACCTTCAAACCAGACATCGGCGTAGTTTTGGGTCGAACCTGTTTTACCAACAATCGGGATGCTTGATCTGTACTTGTAGTTTTCTCGTACTTTATCGGCTGTCCCTTCAGATATAACGGTACGTAGCATATCGGTCATCAGATAGGCCGTCTGCTCTGAAAAGGCCTGTACCGGCTCGCTGTCGTGTGTATATACAATATTGCCTTTGGAATCAACAATTTTACTAATCATGTAGGAATCATTGTATACCCCTTTATTGGCAATCGCACCGTAGGCACTCGTCAGTTCTTCCACGGTCACACCATATTGAAGTCCACCGAGGACACCAGTCTGGGCTTGATAATCTTGCTTCTGAATCGTTGTAATGCCAAGCTTTTTTGCAAAAGTCCAAGCTTTGTCGATTCCAACCTCTTCATTGAAAAGTTTCAGGGCTGGTATGTTCAGTGAGTAATTCAATGCTCTGCGAGCCGTTACCAGACCTTGGTAGCGGTTATTTGCGTTCTTCGCGATATGGTATCCGCTAGAACCGTCTTTTAGAATGATTGGTGAATCATCAATTATAGAGGCGGGTTGAACAAGACCTTCCTCCAGAGCTGGCAGATAGGCGGCAATAGGTTTCATTGTTGAACCCGGCTGACGGATCATCTGCGTTGCATAGTTCATCTGCTCATCCTGGAAGCTCCGGCCTTCAATCATGCCGAGGATTGCTCCTGTTTTATGATTAATCAATATGGCTGCTGTCTGCTCTTTTCCTTTGACAGGATCATCCGCAGAGAAATTACTATTATCTTCGGCAATGGTGCGCATCGTTTTGTAAATATTTTTGTTAATCGTTGTATAGACGCGATAACCGCCTGTGCGCAGCTGTGTCTGAGCTTCTTCCAGCAGTGCGCTATTTTCCTTCCGGGATGGCTGAGCATCTGTACTATTACCTGTTGTTTTCGTTTTGTCCGCAGTCAGGTGCTGCATGATAATCTGTGCCGCTTGACGTTCCGTTTCCATCATAAGGTATGGATAAGTGTTGTAAGCTTTAATGGTTTTCGGAGCGAGCGTGCTTTTGATATCAAAGGCTAAAGCGTTGTTATACTCCGATTGTGTAATTTTTCCAAGTTCCAGCATCCGGCGAAGTACAAGACGCTGGCGATTGATTGCGCGATCAAATTTGTCCTCTACAAATTCCCCTTTACCATTAAAGGCGGAGTAGGAAGAGGGCGACTGAGGTAATCCAACCAAATAAGCAGCTTGAGCTATGTTTATTTTTTCGAGATCATTGATATTAAACAGTCCCTTAGCGGCTGCTTTAATTCCGTAAACGTTGTAACCGCTGGAGCCATTGCCAAAAGGCACCTTATTCAGGTAGGCTGTCATAATCTCGTCTTTAGTCAGAAAACGTTCCAGTCGAAGGGATAACAGGATCTCCTTTACTTTGCGATCCTCCGTGCGATCCAGATTAAGAAATACCCGTCTTGCGAGCTGCTGTGTAAGCGTACTGCCGCCCGTTTGTACTGATTCTTTCAGTACTTTCTGTTTCACGGCACGCAGTGTTCCGCTCATGTCCACACCTTTATGTTCGTAAAAATGATTGTCTTCAATCGAAATAACAGCATCAATAACCCTTTTTGGGATCTGGTCAAAGGTGACTGGACGCCGGTCTTCTTCCGTACGCAGTTGACCAATCGGACTGCCGTCAGAAAAGTAAGCAAAGCCTGTGATGGAGTTTTCGCTGACTTTTTGTTCAATCAGGGCCCTTGAACGGACAGGTTCGTCTTTTACAATAGAGCTGACGTAACCCATTAGAGCACCGCCCGCGAATAGTGCGCCCATAAATCCTAGGACAACCATCCACATAACGAAGCTGCCCAGTCTGCGGGCAAAGCTGCGTTTGCGTACAGGCTGTTCTTCAGGCTTTTTCTTAGTAACATCAACCATTCAGTGTCTTCCTCCTTTTAACAGCACTAATTATAGCATAAAAAGACCCGTTTGCATGCCTGAGAAATACAAGTAATGGTCGAAATTTGCCAATCTGGCATGGATTATGATATATAGCATGTGATAACGGTGGACATTTCATGAGTTGAAAAACAAAGAAAACAGGCTAGCCCTGCATGAGAGTAGGCCAGCCTGTAAATGTTGATAGAACAGTTTATAAATGAGAAGAGTTTACAACGTTATCTTCTTCAAGTTCTGAAGCGCTGAATCAATTCTAACAATTCCTGCGTGAGATGTGCCAGCGAAGCAGAGGCTGCAGTGATTTCTTCCATCGATGCCAGCTGCTTCTCAGATGCTGATGCAACCTGGCTTGCATGATTTGCCGTTTCATGACCGATGGTTTTAAGCTGCTCAAGCGATGAATCAACCTGTTGAGACTCGCCTGACATCTGTCTGGCAATCGAGGAGACTTGCTCGATCTGCTCGTTCACATCGGCGATCTGTGAAGAGATGGATAAGAAAAGTTTACTACTCTCGTTCATCACATCGGCAATATGAATAACTTCAGCGTTTCCTTTCTCCATCATTGCCACGATAGCATGAACCTCTTGTTGTACCGACTGAATCAGCACTGCAATATCGGCAGCTGATTGCCGGGATTGTTCCGCTAAATTGCGAATCTCGGCAGCGACGACACCGAAACCACGTCCATGTTCACCTGCTCGTGAGGCTTCTATAGAAGCATTAAGGGCGAGAAGGTTGGTTTGACGACTTACTTCGGTAATTATGCTTGTAATACGTCCAATCTCTTCTGAGCGCTGTTGAAAATGTTCCAGCGCGGTCATGGATGATTGTACAGATGAATTTGCACGATCAACCATAACCATAGCAGCCTGCATCTTGTCTGTACCAGATGAAGTCCGTTCGGTCACAGATCTGGATGCATGACTTACTTCAGCAGCAGCTTCGGCTATTCTTCCAATACCTGCTGTAATCTCATTCATCGAACGAGAGGAGTGCTGTAACTCTTGCACCTGCTTCTCGGCCTTGTTCGCAACTTCCAGTCCCGTAAGTGCCATCTGTTCGGCGGCTTTGCTGGTATCCTCCGCGCCGGCCGTTAATTGCTGCGAAGTTGAGCCCACCGATAAGGCGTGTTCGGATATAACGGAGATCGTATGTCGAAGTGTATTCATCATCTCATTCATGTGAACAGCCATGACTCCAAACTCATCCTTAGATTTCACGGTCAACTTTTGAGTTAGATCGCCTTCAGCGAGCTGGCCAGCTACAACGTTAACTCTGTTTAGCTGCTTAACAATGGAGATGATCGTGTACGTTACGACGCTTGCCAGTAACAACACCGCCAGCACAGCGATGAACACAGACCATTTCAAGCTTTCATAGAAGGGCTGGAGAATATGGTTTTTTGGCAAAGCGGATACCAGATGCCAGCTCGAATCGGATCCTTGAAGCCTTGCGGATTCGGCAATAAATAATTCTGCTTTATTACTGTCAACCGTAGCGTAGAAGCCGGTTTCATCTGACTGAATACGCTGGATAAGCGTTTGGGTACTGGCGGAAATTTCAGCATTTTCTTTGGTTAGTTCTGGCCTGGAACCGTGAGCGGCAATGTGCCCTGCGTTTGTAATCAGCATGGCATACCCCTGGTCGGGATTCAGTGATGCGATATTTTGCTGGAATCGTTCAATGGTAAAGTCGGCCCCTACGATACCCAAAAATGTATTGTTTTCATCAAGCAAAGGTAGAACGATGGAAACGAGCAAGGTTTCTTTACCAGCCACTTTATATGTGGTGGGCTCTGACCAATAAACCTTTTTGGTTGCTTTTGGCTGCTGATAGTATTTACTGGTCTCACTGTTCCCCTCATAAGTGGTGAGAGGTTCAAAGTGCAGCGTGTTACCGTCTCGGATAACGTAAGGGACAAAGCGGCCAGTAGCGTCGTCATACTTATCTTTATTAACATGTTCAGCATCTTTGCCGTCAAAGGCATTAGGTTCCCATCCTGTATAGAATCCAAAAACCTTCTCGTCCTTTTTCAAATATTTCTCCAAAAGACGGACGATGTCCTGACGGTTCAGCGATCCGCTTTTTGAAGCATCAAGCAAGGCAGTACTCAAGCTGTCCAATGTGTTTTTTACCTGGTTAATGTCTGTCATAAACTCATTCGTAGCCACATTTGCCGACCGTTCCGCAACCGCTTCGCCATATTGCAGGCTTTTATCGTAGATGGCTTTGGTGTTGAAGGAAATTAATGCGCCAATGGAGCAGAGGAGTACTAAACCGAGCAGTAATCCCAGCTTCACGGCGAGCTTACTATTTCTTAAAAATTGCATGTGCAGCCCCCTATGATGTCGTTCTATTTACACTCAATTTCTTTTTTTGCTTGCTGCGACCTTTTTGCCTCTAAAAGGGACTAATCATATTATCGTTATGTAGTGGCTAATAATGAAGATATTTAGGAAGAAAAACAACAAAAAAAAGCTGCCGGGAAAATCCCGGGCAGCTTTTTTTTGTTGTAATCCAACGATTAACGGTTGTAGAACTCGACGATTTGTTTTTCATCGATGTCTTGGGACAATTCAGCACGCTCAGGCAAGCGAATGAATTTACCTTCTACAGCTGCTTCGTTGAACTCAACGTATGCTGGAAGATGCGAACGGTTTGCCAAAGCTTCCTTAACGGAAGACAAACCGCGGCTTCTTTCACGCAAGCCGATTACATCGCCAGTGCTTACTTGGTAAGAAGCGATATCGACTTTTTTGCCGTTTACAGTTACATGACCGTGTGCTACCAATTGACGCGCTCCAGCGCGGGAGTTAGCAAAGCCAAGACGGTAAACGAGGTTGTCAAGGCGGCACTCAAGCAAGAACATGAAGTTCTCACCGGCAATACCTTGCATTTTTTGCGCTTTGGAGAACAATGTGCGGAATTGTTTCTCACCCAAACCGTACATGTGGCGCAATTTTTGTTTTTCTTGCAACTGCATACCGTAGTTGCTCATTTTTCTGCGTTGGTTAGCTCCGTGCTGACCTGGAGGGAAAGGGCGTTTCAATTCTTTGCCTGTTCCGCTCAGGGAAATGCCGAGGCGACGGCTTAATTTAAATTTAGGACCAGTGTAACGTGCCATGTTTAAAGTAGCTCCTTTTTAGTTAAAGTTCATAATAGGGCTCTGTTTGCGCTCCAATTTGTTGATGCGGGCTTGGCCTCGCATAGAACGATCAGGAAAGTTCAGCCGCTGTCCTGAAAGCAACAAAAAGAATGAGGGTGACACAACCGGTAATGCCCAAATTTAAAGACCGTTTTAGTAGTCTTCATCAACAATTTATTCTACATTCTGAAAGAAGCAAAGTCAAGTAATACATAAATCCAGAAAAACGTCTAAATTTGTCGATAGGTCATTAGGCCTAAAATAATGGGACGATTTTCTGAAATATGGATGCAAAAAAGATTAAAACAGAGTAAAATAGATGGTATCTTAACTTTAAACAATCTTACGTATCAAGGTTTAGCTAATATTTTGCAGATTTGCGATAATCAATGCAGATTAATGCATCCTCCCAGGATGCAAAAACGGTGCAAAGGAGCGCCTGACATGTTGGAACATCTAAGAAGTTTACCTGCTAGTCTGAAATCGCGAAGTGCGGGCGATTCCACATCGTTTACAGAACTTCCATCTCATGATGACCATGCGTTGTGGATGCAAAGAATGGATATCACACCTTTTGACTTCTCATATTTAAGCAGTTTGTTAGGACAAGCCTACCAAGATTGGACAACCCAGAAAGCTTCTGTACAGTCTGTGCCGTTTGCTGTATACAGTGTATGGGATACGGATGGAGAGTGTATGGGAGGGGATTCCAGCCATAATTCGGATTCAGATATCAATGTACGTTTGATGGTATTGGAATGTGCTGAAAAGGGGCAGACTTTGTCCAAAAGCGGGATCAGCAAGCGCGGGGAGTATCTGCTGATTGCCGAGCCTCTGTTTTCAAGAATTAATAAAGATATGTTTGCTGTGTTCATTGCTCTGGTCTTTGAATCTCACCGATCCGAAACGTCAGAAGCTGTGGTTCGATCTGAGGCATTGCATTACCGTACCTGCTTTTACCGAAGATTTGAATACATATTTATGACGGACTTGCTGCATACACATGAACAAACAGCGCGGGAGGAACACCGAAGATCCATTCTTTTTCAGATTGTACAACGGATGCATGACAAGATGGATGTCGGGGCGATACTGGACGAGGTATTTGTCAGTATGGATTATCTCTACCCTTCTACACACATTATGCTATATATGTCTCAGGATCAGAGAAGCTTCAATCCCCGGATTAAGCCGCTTCTTATTCAGGAACGGGGGGAAGATATCTGTGTTCGCTCATTTATGGAAGGCAAATTGATCGTCTCCCGGTCTAATGAGTTGGACAGACGAATCATTGAAGTTGGTTTGCCGCTCAAAGGTAAGCAGGGCATATATGGTGTTTTTCATATCGAAATGAATGAAGAATTGATGGAGGATTCCGATCTGCAGCTGATTGCGATGATGGCGGATACAGCCGGCACAGCCTTTGAAAATGCGAAACTCCATGAACAATCCCATATGTTGATCCAGGAACTTCGTGTAATCAATGATCTGACACAGCGTCTTAATAAAAGCTTGCAATTAATGGAGATCTATCTGTTGTCCGAGCAGGAGCTCAAGCACATATTTCAAGCCGATTTCTGTTGCATTTTGCAGTTGGATGACAGTACAAACAGGTTTGAGGTGATGTCTACCAATGTTAAAGACATACGTCATCGAACGTATCCAGTGGATTCCGGAATTGCGGGTTATATGTATCAGACCGAAGAACCGTTAATCATATCTGACTATACGCAGTTTGATAAGGTAACTTCCAGTTTCATGGAACTGACTGGCGCGATGTCTTTGATTGCAGCCCCGATCAGAGTGGACGGCCAGGTAAAGAGTGCTATTTTGCTTGCCCATGTGCGGGAGCATTTCTTCTCTTATGAGAACTACAGGCTGTTGCAAATGTTATCGATTCACCTTGGTCTTGCTCTAACCAATGCGACCCTGCATGCCGAGGTGCGCCGAATGGCGAATCTGGACATGTTAACTGGACTGTATGTAAGGCATTATCTGGATAACATTATTCATGAACGTCAGGCCCATGATTACTGTGGTTCACTGGTTGTTGTTGATATTGATCAGTTTAAACAGGTGAATGATACTTTTGGTCACCAGACAGGGGATCAGGTATTAAAACAAGTGAGTGACATTGTCACAAGTTCGGTTCGAGACGAGGATATCTGCGCAAGGTGGGGCGGTGAAGAACTGGCCATCTACATGCCTCAAATCGGGATTCACCAAGCGCTGGTTTATGCGGAACGGATCCGGACACGAGTTGAGGCGGAGACCCGTCCTTCTGTAACCGTGTCGAGTGGTATCGCTGAATGGAACTGGATGGATGAGAAAGTAAGTGTGGAGTCCCTGTTCTACCGTGCAGATATGGCACTGTACCGTGCCAAAAACGGGGGCCGTAATCGAATTGTTATAGAGGACCAGGAAGGTACACGTTAAGAGAGAAACATTCCGCTTGCGGAATCGTTTCTCTTTTTTTTATTTTTTGCACGCGGGTATATGGATAAACATCCGAAGGTTCGTCAAGTCGAAATGAATGGAGTATAAGCGCATATCGTAAGGGCAATCTATGGAGAAACTGACTGAAAGGTGGAATGGATATGCTGAACCGCCAGCCTAAGATTACTTTATCGTTAATTTTGTGTCTCGTGCTCGCAATGGTTCCAGGTTGCGGGATGCTCCAGCATGATCGGACGCCGGAAGAAATATTTTCTCTGGCATTATCGGGTATGGCCGGGAAAGAGACTTTAACATTTGAGGGTCAGGCCGGGTTAAGACGGGAGAACAGCGGAATGTTTGAAAACCAATTCAAATTTGAAGGCAAGCTGGAAGATCACGACCGGTTGACTTTACAGACTCGCTTACCAGGTGCGGTGACCGCAGCGGGTTCAGGAATGAATCTGAATGCGGTGAAAAATAATGGTCAACCCAGCGGGTTCAGTGCTTCTTTTGAACGGAAGAAAGGTCAATGGACTGCTCTGACGGCACAGCATGAGCCTTTACGCGGATCATTATCTCGTTATAACCCCATTGCGCAATTAGAGAAAATCGACAGTATGAAAAAAACGATTCAATCGGAATATGGGTCTGGACGTCAGACACAAATACTGCGAATTGAGCTTATGCCAGAGGACGCCAAGGCCTGGGCAGCAAGTCAACTGACGGATGAGATGCATTCCATTCGGGCGGAATATATGCATAAGGCTAATCAAGTGAAAGGCACGGGCAAGAAGGAACTGGAGCAGGAGTTGCGCAAGGTGTGGCAGCAGGGAGAGGATACGATGCAGCAGTTAATCCAAAAGGCTGAGGTAAACACGGTTTATCATCTGACTGTTGATCGCAAAACCAGCTTGCCGATACGACTTTCCTCTGAAAGCCAGGTGAAATACATGGATAGCAACAGTCGAAGTAATGTAGAGGCTCTAGTAACCGATGTGAACTTTAAATCATATCAATAAACAAAACCTGTGACTGCCTGCTGACGGGATGCCTGGTGCGTGCTACAATAGTTAACGTAATTTACCGTTGTTCAATTCACTGATGGCAATTTGACAGGAGGATTTATTCAAAATGAAGGACCCAAGAATTCAGAAACTCGCAGCTAACCTGGTAGGTTATTCTGTTGATGTACGACCCGGCGAGAATGTATTGGTTGAGATGATCGGAACAGAACGTGATCTGATTAATGCCATTATTGAAGAAGTCGGCAAAAGAGGCGGTAACGTTTTTGTACAATTGACGGATCGAACGGTTCAGCGCGTGATGCTGCAAAATGCCACGGAAGAGATGATGAAAACGTGGGCAGAGATTGATCTGAAACGAATGAAACAAATGGATTGTTATATCGGTATTCGTGCCGGAGAGAACGTGAACGATCTGTCCGATGTACCAGAAGAAAAAATGAAGCTGTACAATTCTCTGTATTCTCATCCGGTACATAGCGAGCAGCGTGTTAAACATACGAAATGGGTTGTGCTTCGTTACCCCAACGCAAGTATGGCACAGCTAGCGAATACCAGCACGGAAGCATTTGAAGACTTCTACTTTGATGTATGTAACATGGATTATGCGAAAATGGACAGAGCGCAAGATTCACTTGCCAATCTGATGAAACGTACGGATAAAGTACGGATTACCGGACCTGGAACAGATCTGAGTTTCTCCATTAAAGATATTGGTGCAGAGAAGTGCTCGGGTCAAAAAAATATTCCGGATGGTGAAGTATACAGTGCGCCTGTACGCAACTCTGTTAACGGAACGATCAGTTATAACACACCAACGCTGTATAACGGAATTACTTTTGAGAAAATTAAATTCACATTCAAGGACGGCAAAATTGTGGAAGCATCCAGCAATGATACAAAACGTCTGAATGAAATTCTGGACTCAGATGAAGGTGCACGTCATATCGGTGAATTTGCGATTGGTTTCAATCCGTACATTTTACACCCGATGAAAGATATTCTGTTTGATGAAAAAATTGCAGGAAGCCTGCACTTTACGCCAGGTCAGGCATATGAAGAAACAGATAACGGTAACCGTTCATCCATTCACTGGGATCTCGTTTTGATTCAGCGTCCAGACTACGGCGGCGGCGAGATTTATTTCGATGATGTGCTGATTCGTAAAGACGGCATCTTTGTCATTCCTGAGCTGGAATGTCTGAATCCGGACCAGTTGAAATAGGAACTTCATTTTGCAGTTGCTAGGAAAGCGGATTCACGGTATCATGTAGTGGTAATTAATAGATGATACAAAAAGTGAAAAGACGGAGGGATTCCTATGTCGAGTAATAACGCGGCTGTAGTGGAAATTGCTCAAACAGCAGGCAAGTTTACTTCTTCAATCGTGCTTCATTCAGAGAACAAGTATATCGACGTAAAAAGTATTCTTGGGTTGTTTACAACGCTAATTAGCACGCACAGTTATGAACTGCATGTTCATGGCCCTGATGCAGATGAAGCGAAGGCAGCTATGTCAGAAGTATTTTCAAAGCATGGCCTGAATGTAAACATCGCATCTGAATAACTGTAGTTGAGAAACACCCCTGCCTTTTGGCAGGGGTGTTTTTAATCATGGTTGGATATAATGCCTCTTTCAATGAATTTAGAGATGGAAGAAAAGGCTGTAATAGAGCTCACAGATTGTGTGGTTATTTTGGTCAGGTTCTTGTATTAGCTCTCCATTTCGTCTAATATTAGAGGTAGAACGTCTTTACGCGATTTTTGGGACATAGGGGGGAAATAATGCATGACTTCATCTGATCTGCAGGACCAGCTGAACCTGAAAGCAATCAGTCTTCTTCAAGAAGATGCAGATAAAATACAGAAGCTTATTGAAGTACAGATGGAGAATCTGGCTACCCGCTACTGCCCTCTCTATGAGGAAGTATTGGATACACAGATGTATGGGTTCTCCAAGGAAGTTGATTTTGCGGTTCGTGCAGGACTCCTTCCAGAAGGTACAGGTAAGCAGATGGTTAGCGCGCTTGAGCGGAATTTGGCGATTTTATATGAAGCCTTGAACAAAAAGAATGAGCAATAGCCTGCAATCGCGCGGGTCAGGATAGAAGGCATGCAGATTCCGTTGCATGCTTTTTTTTGTATGTGAAGACGTATGGTCTGATGTTGAAGTAGGAGTAAAAAAGACGGCCGCAGGAAAGTAAATCCCTCGGCTGTCTTTTGATGTAAGCAAAATCAGTATACCGATAGATCAAAGGTTCCGTTATACCAAGAAGAACGAAACGCCCAGAATAATATACACAACGAGCAGGAGCAGACCTTCGTACCAGTTCGTGGAGCCATCTTGTGTGATCGACTTGGCAATAAATACGGATACACCGATGGCCACCAGCTCTATGGTGGTAAACACGATATCCATCGTACGGCCCGTGAAGTAACTGACAAAGATCAGCACCGGGGCTACAAACAGCGCAATCTGCAAACTGCTGCCAACGGCAATTTCTACAGCGGCTCCGATCTTGTTTTTCATTGCAAGCATGATAGCTGCGCTGTGTTCGGCTGCGTTTCCAATGATAGCGACCAGGAACGCACCAACAAACAGCTCGCTCAGTCCGAACTCCGAAGTGAATACTTCGAGTGTGCCAACCAGCCATTCACTGACAAAAGCAACCATGACTGTTGCGATAACGAGATAGAGGATCGACTTTTTCTTCGACCACGCTGGAGCATGCTCATGGGGGAGTTCCTCATCCTTATCATCTGTTACCTCCGCGAGGTAACTCTTGTGTGTGACCATTGAGAATAACAGCCAGGCAATATAAGCCGCGATAAGCAATCCGGCAACAATAAGACTGAGTGTATTGGTATCCCGCTGTGTAATGGAATGGGTGTTCAGGAATACGGCCGGGACGAATAAGGCAATGATGGCTACGATCATCAGAGAGCCATTCAGCCCTGCAAGCGAAACGTTGTAATTCTGGATTTTAAACTTCAATCCTCCGGCAAAGATGCTGAGCCCCAGTACAAGCAGCAGATTACCGATAATAGATCCGGTCAGACTGGCTTTGACCATGTCGAACAAGCCCTCTTTTACGAGAAAGATTGCAATGATTAATTCGGCTGCGTTACCGAAGGTGGCATTCAGGAATCCGCCTAGTCGTTGTCCGGCATAGTGGGCTACATTTTCAGTTGCTTTACCTAAAAAACCCGCCACAAAAACAACCGAAATGGCAGCTATCACGAACTGTAGAATCGAATCCCATTTCATGTAGTGGGCGATGGCACTGAGCGCAAAAAATGCAATCAGCAAAAAGGATGAAATCCGGTTTCTCACAAAAAACACCTCGGTTATTCACTTATTTTGTTTTGAAATTTACGTTATGTATCTATGCGATTAATTTCATATTCAATATAACCAAATGGAGGCAGGTTGTAAACGCATCTTTTACAGTTAAATTTGCTTTTTAGGGTGGAAAGGATTTAAAATACGATTAACGAAGTGGAGGAGGATGTGGCATGGCAGAACAACTTCAAATGGAGAGCGGAAACATCCGGATTGCCGATGACGTGGTTGCGAAAATTGCCGGAATGGCTGCAATGGAAACGCCTGGAATCGCTGCAATGTCTGGAGGTTTGTCAGAGGGCTGGGCGAAACGTCTCAGTGGTAAAAACGTGCAGAAGGGCGTAGGCGTGGAGGTCGGCCAGCTGGAAGCAGCCATTGATCTGCGCATCATCGTCCTGTACGAAACCCCGATTCATGAAGTTTCCCGTATGCTTCAGCAGAATGTAAGAGAAGCGGTAGAGACGATGACTGGATTACGTGTAGTTGAAGTCAACGTGAAGGTCGAAGGAGTATCATTCAGAGGCGACGATCTGTAAATCTTTAGACTACATGATGGGAAAAAGAAAAAGAAAAAGAAAAAGACTTTGCATCCACATGATGCAAAGTCTTTTTTTAATTAGCGAACCCGACGAATGGAATCGCGGGAACGCAGCGCAGGAGATGTGCGTGTCTGCACCGTCACCGATTTGGTTTTCTCTTCCTTGATGGCTTCCAGATTGTTAGTGCGTGAAATGCTCAGCACTATGCCCATCGCAACCATCATGACAAAGAGTGAAGTCCCCCCATAACTGATGAACGGAAGTGTAACCCCGGTTACCGGTATCGTTTGAGTGACCCCCCCAATATTAATAAAGGCCTGAATCGCGATCAATCCCATGATACCTATACCAACCAATGTTCCGAAAGGATCGGGACAACGCAGTGAGACAATAATGCCTCGCCAGATAAAGTACAGATATATGAGCAAGAACAGTGCACTTCCAATGAAACCGAGCTCTTCTCCAATAACGGAAAAAATAAAGTCATTGTAGGCATTAGGCAAATAATGTAACTTCATCGTACCTTGTCCAATCCCTGAACCTGTAATACCGCCGTCACCAATGGCTACAAGAGAACGGTAAAGGTTAAGACTTCCGTCCGTGGGATCTGATAAAGGGTCCAAGAAAGCTTGAATTCGTCCAATTTTATAGTTCTGCTTGACTTCTGTAACAGAGACAGCTGAACTTGAGCTATCTGAAGGAGACATGGAGGAAAATAAGGCATTCGCTCCAAAAGCAAGTGCACCACCAAGTGCAACCAATAGTATAGAACCTAGGATATGCTTCATGTTGGCCCCACCCGCGTATATGACAAGACCACAAGTAGACACCAGAATGAAACAAGTACCGAAGTCGGGTTGGAGCATAATCAATCCTGCAATGAATCCAACGATAAACAGGACAGGGAAATATCCGGTCTTGAAATCACGGAATCGTTCGCCTTTTTTGGTGATAAGTGCAGAGAGATATAAAATGATTGCAATCTTGGCGAACTCTGCGGGCTGTAGACTGAATCCAAAGAGATGAATCCAGCTTTTAGCACCGTTTAGCACTTTACCAGTCACCAACACAAGTAAGAGCAGTGCGGTTGTGAACAGGAAAAAGGGTGCATAAAGCTTTTTGTACTTGTTAAAACGGATGTTCATGGCAAAAAACATGCCAAATAGACCGATAATCGCCCACACAAGTTGTTTTTTCGTGAAGTAAAGGGCATCGTTGTTAAATCTTTCGCTTGCGATTGCGATGCTGGAACTGGAGCTGAATACCATCACCAGTCCAAAGCCCACCAACAATAAAGTGAGGATTAGCAGTTGAAAATCCGGCGTGCCTCTCTTCGTTTTCGTCTGGGCCGTTTGTTGTTTCATGATATGGCCCGCCTAAGCTTCGAGCAGTTCTTTGAGCTGCTGCAATTTTTGGGTGGCCAGCTTCACGACTGGCTGCGGAACGGAAGAGTCATAATCAAGTCCATGCGGAAAAGTAGCTTTGCCCAGATAAACGGCTTCAACGGCCAGAACCGTATCGGGTTTCTCCAGTTTGCCTTCTACCGCGCGCGTATTAATGCGTACAAAGTATTCTGAGTTGGTTTGTTCATCTTCGATTTTGTAGTCATATGTAGCACGGTAGTACTCCCATTGCCACCGGACAAATCCGACTTTCTCGGCGCTCTCATCCAGGTATGCCAAGTCGCTTTTCAAGCCATCCAAGCCTGTATTCTCAAAAATCATAAGCGTTTGATCCTCCTCATAAGCTTCCGAGTATAATCCTCGTGTGTTTCTCTAGTTCATGATAGTATGTTTCCCCTTCCCGTGCAAGCTTTCCGAAGGCCTTTCGTATCGGTTTTCATGCAATTCTGTTACAATATACAGCAATAGGTTTGAAGAGGAAGGTTTGGGGCTGTGAACAAGCCCTGCTGATGATCGAAAGGATGGGATGATATGACAAATAATATATGGTGGGAAGATCTGCAGATCCACATGGTGGAATGGCGGCGTCACCTTCATCGCAATCCTGAGGTTTCCTTTCATGAGGAGAAAACATCCTCTTTTGTAGCGGATATGCTGGAGAGCTTTGGTATTGAGGTCAAACGTCATGTAGGCGGTCACGGAGTTATAGGGATACTTCGCGGGGACAGGCCTGGGCCTGTTGTGATGCTTCGGGCGGATATGGACGCCTTGCCAATCCAGGACGAGAAAGATGTAGAATATGCCTCCCAACAAGCTGGGGCGATGCATGCCTGTGGTCATGATGGACATATTTCTATGTTGCTCGGAACGGCACTGTATTTTAGTCGGCATAAGCAGGAGGTTCGGGGAGAGATCCGTTTTCTGTTCCAGCCAGCGGAAGAATTGCTTCCAGGCGGTGCGGTTCAGGTCATAGCAGACGGAGCACTCGAAGGTGTAGACGTTATTTATGGCATACATCTATGGACGCCTCTTCCTGTTGGTGTGGTTGCAAGCACAGCAGGGCCTATGATGGCTGCGGCAGATGACTTTTACATTGATATCAAAGGAAAAGGCGGTCACGGCGGCATGCCGCAAGCTACAGTGGACAGTGTGGTTGCGGGTTCCGCACTTGTAATGCAGCTTCAGACAATAGTCAGTCGCTCGGTTGACCCATTACGTCCCGCGGTACTAACCATTGGGACGATGCAAGCCGGTTCTGCGCAAAATGTGATTGCAGAGCAATGCAAGCTCAGCGGGACGGTGCGCACATTCGATGAGGAAACGCGAACCGGAATGAAGGAACGTGTACTTACCATGGTGGCTCAGACAGGAGCTGCATATGGGGCAGAAACGCAAGTGAAATACATCATGGGATATCCGCCTGTGGTAAATGATGCACAAGAGACGGCACGCTTTTTCAATGAAGCCACGGCATTGTTTGGTGCAGAGCGGGTGCAAAATTCTCCAATGCTGATGCCAGCCGAGGACTTTGCGTATTATTTGCAAAAGGTTCCGGGGTGTTTCATGTTTGTCGGTGCAGGCAATCCGGAGAAAAATGCAGTGTATCCACATCATCATCCGATGTTTGATTTTGACGAAGATGCGATGCAGACGGGCGTGAAACTGTTTGTTGCAATGACGAAGGGTTACACAACCGAATGCTGAGAATCATAGTTGGGCATCCTGAACATACCGAGGTATGGACAGGGTGCTTTTTTTTGTTTGCGCGCCTAGCCAAGCTAGACACAACTAGCCGGTGAAAGTCCGGTCGAGGTAAGAGCCAAGTCGCCTCGTAGCTGACGGGCAACTGGTGGAGAAATCCTAAGGTTGAAGCTCCGTGACAAAGTAACTTCGTAAGGAAGTGCGAGCAAATCCACAGGCTGTAACATGAAGTGAATCCTGCCGCATCGTTAAAAAGAACCTTTTTTTTAGGACAAGAGGGAGCCGAGTCCTGAGACATTGGGCGAAGGCCATGGAACGCGTGAAGCCCTTGGAAGTGCAGCGCGGAAGAACCCTCCGGTGTAAGGGGAGCGGCATGTGGAGAAAGTTGGGTCTGGAACTAGGGAGACCCTCCCCCGCACGAAGTTTTTTTTCGTAAAGAGCTGACCTATAAGCTGGAAAGGCGAAATGGGAAGCTGCGGGAAGGGAGTCGGAGGGGGACATAGTACCGTGGAAATGAGGACAACACAACCTCATGAAGGGAAGGACCCCTGCTTTTGTTCATGTACTGAAGGAGGTAAGAGTCAGTGAATGCCCAAAAGGCTAACTACACCAAAGTCAAAGCTCGACAACTTCAAAACGTACTATACCTGGCGGCCAAGGAGCATCCGAGGCGCCGGTTTCATGCATTATATGACAAGGTTTATCGAGAGGATGTTCTTTGGGAAGCATGGAAACAGGTCAAAGCGAGTGGGGGGAGTGGTGGTGTCGATGGAGTGACACTGGACACCATCGTTCAGACATATGGAGCCGGGCGCTTTGTGGAGGAACTGAGAAATAAGCTGAAAACGGGAACCTACCAGCCCCAGCCTGCAAGACGGAAAGAGATTCCAAAGCCAGATGGGAAGACTCGCCCGCTGGGTATCCCCGTGATTGCGGATCGGGTCGTGCAGATGGCAGCCAAAATGGTGTTGGAACCCCTATTCGAAGCAGACTTCAAGGCGTTCTCCTATGGATTTCGTCCGAAGCGAAGTGCGCATGATGCGATTCGCCATATCCGGCGAGCGGTAAGGAAAGGTGTGTACTGGGTGGTAGACATCGATATTCGAGGATACTTTGACAACATCCCTCATGAAAAGCTGATGCAATTGGTACAGCAGCGCGTCAGCGACAAGCGGATGTTAAAGCTGATTCGTCAATGGCTAAAAGCAGGATTCATGAAAGATGGACAGTGGTACCCTACCGAGATTGGATCGCCACAGGGCGGGGTCATTAGCCCGCTGTTGGCGAACATCTACCTGAACTACCTGGATGCGATCTGGGAAAAGAAGTGTACAGAAATCGGAACCCTGGTGCGCTACGCCGATGACCTGGTGATCCTGTGCAAAACCAAAGAACAAGCCATGCAGGCCATCCACGTGTTGAAGGCCGTGTTCGGAAAACTCGAGCTGGAGATGAACAAGGAGAAGTCAAAGGTGCTGAACCTGTGGGGAGACCAGGAAGGGTTCGACTTTCTGGGGATGCATCACCGGAAAATACCGAAGAAGCTGAAAGGGAACAAAGAAGCCTATGTCTTGCGCAGCTATCCAACAAGAAAAGCGATGAAGACCATGAGGCAAAGAGTCAAAGAAATCACCGAGCCGAGGAATCGTCTGTATTGGACGATGAACCAGATGATCCTAGAACTCAACCCGAAAATACAGGGCTGGAAGAACTACTATGGACTGGATGTCTTTGCGACCAAGTTTCTGAATAAAATCGACTGGTATATCCGAAGACGACTAACCCTGTTCTGGAACAAAAAACGAAACCGACGCCATAAGCACAGCAAGTCCCGGCAGGCAGCAACAACGGCTGAACTGGCAGGACTAAAGAAACTGGCTGGATGAAAAAAAAAAAAAAAAAAAATCCGTAATGCCACAGGAAGAAGAGCATCGGAAAGCCGTATGAGGGAAAACCTCACGTACGGTTTGATGAGGGGGAGCTGGAAAAGTAAAAAGAGGGTCTACGCCCTCCGATGAAATTTCAGTTTCCTACTCTACTGTATTAATGTAATTTATGAATATAATCGGGGCGTACGGGTAAATTATTGGGTTCAATGATGTGAATCAGGAATGGATGTGGAAATGATGGAGACGTTCAATCAGACGGGTGCCTGCATTGTGCAGCGTGACTTCACAGTATTGCTCGAAGTGGGTCATCCCGGGTTCGAAACAGCAAGAGCAGAGCTTGGTATGTACGCCGAACTCGTGAAGACACCGACAGCGTTTCATACTTATCGTATTACGCCATTGTCGCTATGGAATGCGGCTGCATTGGGCTGGAATTCGGAACGGGTAATTGCCAGTCTGGAACGGGTATCACGCTGGTATGTACCTTCGGCTCTGACGCAGGATGTAAACAGGATTATGGATCAATACGGCAAATTAAAGTTGCATGCCGATCCAGACCATGTCAGAATGCGCCTAACTAGCGAAGATCAGCAAACGTTAGATGATCTGAGCGACATCAAATCGATTTCTGCTTTTCGCATGGAACGAACCAACGCACATGAGTTTGTGTTGTCAGGGGAAAAGCGAGGTTTATTGAAAAGGGAACTGACACGTCTTGGTTATCCCGTATTGGATTATGCCGGGTATCGGAAAGGGAGTGAGCTTTCATTTGGCTGGCAGTCCGGTTCATGCAAAGACAGTACATACCGTGGGAATGAACAAGGTGGATTTGAACTTCGTGCTTATCAGCAGAAGGCAGTCGATGCTTTTGCAGGTGGTGAAGGGATTGGCGGTAGTGGACTGCTCGTTCTGCCCTGTGGAGCAGGCAAAACAATTATTGGCATGGCTGTGCTGGAACAGCTGCAATGTGAATGTCTTATTTTAACGTCCAATACAACGTCTGTTCGGCAGTGGATCCAAGAAATTCAGGATAAAACAACGATAACTGCAGAACAGATTGGAGAATATTCGGGTCAGAAAAAACAGGTGAAACCGGTGACGGTGGCAACCTATCAAATTTTGACTCATCGTAAGTCCAAAGATGCGGAGTTCACGCACATTCATCTTTTGCAGGAACGAAAGTGGGGGCTCATCATCTATGATGAAGTACATTTACTGCCTGCACCTGTATTCCGGGCTACAGCAGATATTCAGGCGACGCGTCGTTTGGGCTTAACAGCAACACTTATCCGTGAAGACGGATGTGAACAGGATGTGTTTTCACTGATCGGACCCAAATTATATGATATGCCCTGGAAAGAGCTGGAGCAGCAAGGCTGGATTGCTGAGGTGAAGTGCCAGGAAGTAAGGGTGCCATTTTCGCCTGAATTAAGATCGACCTACGTACAGGCCGAGGGTAAACATCAATTTCGTCTGGCAGCTGAAAATCCGGCAAAATTAAAGGTGATCAAGCGTTTACTGGAACGCCATCAAAACTTGCCGACCCTTGTCATTGGACAATATCTTGATCAGCTTGAGATGATTGCCCGGGAAATTGATGCACCTTTAATCTCTGGAGCGATGTCACAACAGGAGCGTGTTCAGTGGTTTTCTGCTTTTCGAAAGGGCGAAATTCGTACAATTGTTGTATCCAAGGTCGCCAATTTTGCCGTTGATTTGCCGGATGCGGCGGTAGCGCTTGAAATCTCTGGCAGCTTCGGTTCAAGGCAAGAGGAAGCCCAGAGGTTAGGCCGAATTTTGCGACCGAAAGCAGGTGAGAACAAAGCTTATTTCTATGCCTTGGTTTCGGAAAACAGCAAAGAACAGGACTTTGCGTTAAATCGTCAGATGTTTTTGGTAGAGCAGGGCTATGAGTATGACATTGTGCATGAGCAGGATACGATACATTAACATGTTGCAGATAAGGAGGGGCGAATGGAGATGTCTGACCTGGAGTTAGGAATGGAAAAAGTGATGCAATCGAGAATGATGATGACTGAACTGGAGGGGTGGTCTGCGCTTACGTTAGCGGAGCAGCGGGTTCTGGGGGCTCTTTTTCACAAATATGCGGGTCAAACATTCTCTTCTCTCCTGCCTTCGGAAGAGTGGGCTAAGGAAGGGTTAAGTGGAGCGGAAGCCAAACTTGCTTTTGCCATGCTTCGCCGTAAACAATGGATCAAATCTGTATATAAAAGCTGGGGAGAACGCTCCTTTTATATCCCTAAAAGTCACCATGCCATGTTAACTCTGATCTACTCAGGTCGCATTGGCTGTGTTGTAGAAGCGGTGGTCGGATCTGTTCGGCATGTTTTTAAGGAAGGGAAACCACATATCGCTGGAGAACTGCTTCATTTGCTTGCCTGGATTCAAAGAGAGGGGCTGCCTCTAACGGGCAAAGGCACCATACATAAGAGAAGCATACTAAAGTTAAGCGCATTAACGATATTGTCTCAAGATGATTTTGAAGACTTGGAGATCACTTATGATCATAAGGAATTATATCCGGTGCATGTGATCATCCTACTAGATTTACTGCTTTGCTTACACTTGGTGCAGAAAACGGATCGGGGGTTTGAGATCAGGCAAGATAAGTTTCAACAGTGGATCAAGCTGTCATGGACTGCGATGCATGTTGAAATTTTTCAAGTGTGCATGGATCGATACGTGGCAGCAGGATCAGAGTTGCAGCATTTTCGCTATCAGCTCGCACTACTGGCGCCCGGTAAGAATCAATGGTGCCGAGTGCTGAAATGGCAAGAGAATGCAGGGGTTAGAAGTTGGCTGTTTGCTCTGGCAGGCTGGGGGTTTGGTGAGGTTGGTGAGGATGAGAATGGGGAACTGGCGTTTCGTTGGCTGATCCACCCGGGCGAGTTCTTGATTAAAGATAGGGACTGGGTTAATCAATCAGACTCGATGCTTGAGCAGGAAGAGAGAGAGTTTAGCCGATTTTATGTGCAGCCCGACTTTGAAGTGATGGTGCCGCCGGATGTATCCGCTGAAGTCTGCTGGAGACTGGAACTTTACAGTGAGCGGGTTACACGAGACCAGATGTCCATCTATCGGTTGTGTAAAGAACGGATGGAGACAGCAGTCGCCAGTGGAGTCAAGTGGGAATCCATCGCAGATTTCTTAGAGAGGCATGGGCAGGGGGAGTTGCCAGGGCATGTCCTTGCTGCGTTGAAAAATTGGGCAAGAGCTAGTGAGGTTATGCCGGATCGCAAGTTGTCCCTTCCTTTGGCTTGGGATGCAGAAACCCTTGATAACTCCGGTAAACCGGAAAAGCAGAAGGAGGAGAATTCGGTGCAGGTGTCCCCATCTTTATTCTACAATTCTGAAATTCCGGGATTAATTCAAGTACATCCTACGCCAGGGATGACAGAAGATCACGAGGATGTGGAATCTGATTGGGATCATGATGTTAATGGAAAAGCGGCCTGGAACCAGAGAAAAGCGGATGTACCGGAGACGTGGCACAGAGATTGGAGGAGATACCACATGTCCACTGCACGTCAGATTGCAGCCCAAGCCATCGAATGGCAGGTCAAATTGGGGATTCGAGAGGGAGAGGAGACGTTTGTTCTGATTCCGCATCAGGTGGAGGGGCATGAGCAGTGGACGCTGGAGGGGTGGTGCATTCTGAATTCCGACGAACACACATCTCATACAGAATGGCGAACGTTCATCCCTGATCGTTGGGATACAATGCGTCTTCTTCTGCCGGAAGATGTCTAGTCTGATGGTTTTCAATGTGAAAATGAAATCAAAACCGAATTTTAACAGTTTCCCAGTTTGCAATTACAGGAAAAACTCTTCTTAACTATTCATGGATATGCTATGATGAAGTAGTCTACGTTAAGTAGAACTTTATATATAGATAGGATGAATAATTCATGAGCGTAGCGGAAATAAACACGGTCGATATGGCCCAAGTGTTAACGGGCGCATATGAACTGGGCGACATGATTAACCAATCTGCCGAAGTATCGGATTATTTATATTGGAAGCAGCAAGTTGAGACAAGTCCCGAGATTCAGCAGGGGATCCGGAGATTAAATGCCAAGAAAGAGCTGTTTGAAGAAACACAGCGTTTTGGCCACTTTCATCCAGATTTTCACGCAGCTAAGGATCAGGTGAAAGAACTGGAGAAGGAGCTTGAGTCCTTTGAAGCGGTGATTCGTTTTAAACAGGCTGAGCAAGCACTGGATGAGATGTTGTTTCAGATGTCGGAAACGATTGCTTTTGCTGTATCGACCACCATCAAGGTGCCAAGTAATGATCCGAATCCCAAAGGCGGCTGTGGCAGCGGTGGTAAATGTGGATGCAGCTAAAGCTGAAGCTAGCCACATCATAGTATTTTAGACTTTGAACAGACCGGGCCTTTCGAGGGCCGGTCTCCATCCATAGAAGGGCGGGGAACGATGGTGTTTGCGGAAAGAACAGGATTTATCATTTGGGTTAGTGATTTGAAAGCGGCACGCAATCTCGAAAAATATGGTACCGTGCATTATATCTCCCGCCGTATGCATTATGTAGTCATGTATGTTAATGCAGAGCGAGCTGATGATACGATGAAAAACGTGAAGAGGCTTTCCTATGTGCGCAAGATTGAACGTTCCTATCGAAACGAGATTAAAACGGAGTATGCGAGCAAAACGTTGGACAAAACAAGCTTTTACGGAGTATAGCGGGAAAACATAGGAGGGGCCCAGCGGGTCGCTCTTTTCTTGAACAAAAGCGAAATTATACTTTTACGAAAAAAGTTAAACTTACGCCTTGAGGTTACGGGACTAATGTTGTAATATATTTGGTAATAAATAGATAGAAAGTCCTATCTGGTGGAGAGTGATTCCCATGCGTGATAAGGTGATGCAACGTTGGAGCACCTACGAGCCGTTTTTTGTGGCTCTCGGAGACAAGAAAGTGGCTGACATCGTCATTACCCATCATGCAAAGATGCGGTATGCAGACCGTATTGAGCCTGCACGTAATGATGATGATCATATTGCGGCCTGGTTATGGGAGTGTCTGAAGCAGGACCGGGTAACGCCGTATTACCGTAATGAACAGGACGTGTACTTGATTGATGATGATCTGGTTGTGGTTGCCGAGTTTTCCGAGCTTGAAGGAGAATATGATATTACAGGCAATCCACTGCACAAGATGATTGTAGTCACATTTTTGGGACGTATGTCGGAGACGATTGAACTGAGAGATCTGAAGTCATATTATTCTTGGCTGAGGCACTCCAGAAGAATGACGCTGGTCAAAAATAGCCGTAAGCATAGATGATTGAACAGATTCAAGATTGCAATCATAGATTTTATGTAACATTTTATGTACTACCGCATGCAGACAAGCTGCATGCTTTTTTTTGTTGCCAGACTGGAAATCGGATACAATATAGAAAGCGTAATTGAAGAGGGGCGAAGATATGAATTTTCACCAACTGCACATTTTTTATACGGTAGCGGAGAAGGGGAGTTTTTCCGCAGCTGCGCAGGCATTACATATGACACAACCGGCCGTGACGATGCAGATCCAGTCGCTGGAGGACTACTTCGGGACCAAGCTGTTGCATCGTTCCACCAAAAAAATAGAATTGTCGGAGGCCGGCCGGACGTTACTGCCTCACGCCAAACGAAGTGTAGAACTGATCAGACAGACAGATGAAGCGATGTCTGCTTTTACGGAGAAACTGCAAGGAAGATTACAATTGGGGGCAAGCCTGACCATCGGAGAATATGTGTTGCCACGCATGCTTGGTCCTTTTGCACGTCAATATCCGGATATCTCAATTGTGATGAAAGTGATGAATACAACTCAGATCATGGATGAGATTTTGAAGCACCAGTTGAACTTTGGGTTAATTGAAGCGCCGGTTAATCACCCGGATATGATTGTTGAACCTGTAATGCAGGATGAGCTGAAGCTGATTGTACCGGCAGGGCATGATCTGGCTGGACGAGGTAAAGTGAATCTGGAAGAGGTTATGAATTACCCGTTTGTGCTGCGTGAGCAAGGATCAGGTACTCGTCAAGTCATGGAAGATCAACTGCAGAAGAAAAAAATCGACCCGAGTGACATGAATGTGGTCATGGAATTAGGAAGTACAGGGGCCGTCAAATCGGCTGTGGAGGCGGGCGTGGGCATCACAATGCTGTCTCCTTCTTCTGTTCAGCATGAGCTTGCTTTGGGGTTAGTTCACATTGTGGATATTCGTGGGCTGGAATTCAAGCGGCAGTTTTACGCAATTCATCTAAAGTCTTCTTTGTTGCCTTTGTCAGCCGTCGCGTTTCTGAACTATCTCCGTCAACAGGAGCAACATGAGCTTGAACACAAGTCAGGCAAGGCAGAATAGCAGGTAATGCCAATAATAGATGATTATTTTGGTGGATTGCGGGCCTGAGTATGAACATCAGAGTTAACGGGATAATCCACTTTTGCAAAAAAAGGAGCTGTTGTACGTGAATCAAAACCAAGGACGTTGTGATCTTCATACCCATAGTCAGGCCTCCGATGGAATGCAGCCGCCGGCTGATAACGTGAAGCTTGCCAAGCAAAAAGGACTATCTGCGGTTGCCTTGACGGATCATGATACCGTAGCTGGTGTAGCGGAAGCGCAGCTAGCGGGGAAAGAGTACGATATTGATGTGGTTGCCGGTGTTGAGATCAGCACTCGGGCTGGTGGCAAAGATATTCATGTGCTGGGCTATTATGTGAATACGGAGGATGAGCGATTCCTGCAACGGTTGCGCGGATTAAGAGAAGCGCGAGATGAGCGCAATCATCTGATTATTGGAAAGCTCCAGGAACTTGGGCTTGATATAAGCTGGCAAGAGGTACTAGATGAGCTGGGACGGCCGCTAGAGCCGGATGAAAGTATTGGCAGACCTCATATGGCTGACGTGTTGGTGAAGAAGGGATACGCTGTGGATATGCGAGATGCATTCGATCGTTATCTTGCTGAAGGTAAGCCGGGTTTTGTTTCTGTACCCCGAGTTGCGCCGAAGGATGCATGTGATTGGATCAGAGCAGCGGGGGGAGCCGCCGTTATTGCCCACCCTGGTCTCTATAACGATGACGAATTGGTACGCCGAATTATCACAGACTCCCTTCCGGACGGTATAGAAGTATTTCACTCGGATCACGGCCCTGAAGAGGAACGTAAGTATGCTGAGATGGCGAAGGAATATGATCTTATTGAGACAGGTGGGTCAGATTACCATGGTGAACGGCAAGGTGTTGTTTTTCACGGTGATCTCGGTAGCAAGACTGTAACGGTTGATGTGCTTGATAGGTTGCAGGCAGCTGCGCTCAGCAAGAGGTAACATCATACAGAATCATGCAGCTTTCAATAAGATGTGATGGAATAGTTAACCCAGTCGCCACGTTTAGCTCCAAGCTGTTCAAATAATTACTGTTGTAAAATCCCGCGACATAGTCATACATTAATGCAGTCAGTGGTTTCAAATCATTGGGGTGAGTTCTCTAATATGTGTGGTCATGATACACATCCTTCATTTTTATTTAACGAATTTATATTCAAACGAAAATGAAATAAATAAGTTAAGCGTCACTTCTGATCATGCAGAAAAAAGATAACACCATACCAAAAAACCTTTTTCAGTTTTCTGGAAAAGGTTTTTTGGTATTATTACTTTTACATCTCATCCTAGTTAGATAAGAGCTTTATCCATTTTTGATGGTAGAGGGCAGACTCTTGATCAAATCGTCATTTGGCGTAACAAACAGGGTTTTCTGGTGGTCATAAATGACAAATCCGGGCTTTGCACCGCTTGGTTTGCGTACATGACGTATATACGTGTAGTCCACAGGCACGCTACTGGATTCTTTCGCTTGACTGAAATAAGCTGCCAGTTGTGCCGCTTCCTCCAGCGTAGCTTCACCAAAATCAGTGCTGCGAATGACGACATGTGAACCTGGAATGTCTTTGGTATGCAGCCATGTATCATTAGCAGACGCCAGACGGTTAGTTACATATTCGTTCTGCAGATTGTTTTTGCCGACCAGGATGTCAATGCCTTCCGACGAAGTGAATTGATGCACCGTTGGACGGTCGTTTTTCTTTTTTTTCTTGCCTTTTTTGTTCCGATCACGCAGGTAACCCTGCTGTACAAGCTCGTCCCGAATCTCTTCGATATCATTCATGGAGGCGATGGACAGCTGTTGAAGCAGGTTGTCGAGATAAGCAATTTCATCTTTTGTTTTGCCGAGCTGCTCGTGAATGACAGCCAGACTGTTCTTGTATTTGTTATAACGTTTGAAATAACGCTGCGCATTATCAGATGGTGTGAGCAGCGGATCGAGCTGAATAGTAATGTTGGCCTGATTCTCATCGTAAAAGTTAATAAGCTCTACACTCTTGTCACCCTTGTTGACCAAGTGCAGGGAAGCGAATAACAGCTCACCCCACAATCGGTACTTGTCCGCATCGTCTGCATCAAGCAAGTCCTTGTTGAGGTTATCAAGCTTTTTAATATTTTTATTGCGCTCATTCTGCAAGAATCGGAGCAGATCGCTGACTCTTTGTTTAACCGTATCACGTTCGGCCTTATCCCCGTAGTATTCTTCCATGCATTTGCTCATGGTATCATACGTTTTTTCCTGATCCTGAATGCTCTGCAGTCGTATGGCAGCAAAGACCATTCTCCCTTTGGCGTTCAGTCCTGTTACAGGGGTGTACAGCTGATCTTTGACAGGCTCCAGCACCGATTCAAAAGCAGTCCAGAGTGTTTCCGCTTCAATACGATCGGAGTCAGAAGCTGTCCGGGATGCAATTTCCCCTGCAATCAGCGGGCTCATACCACTAAATGCATTGACCAGCCAGCGTGAAGCATCGGCTCTTGTTTCTATTGCTGTTTTTGAGTCTGATTCAACTTCTGTCGCGGTCTCATCTTCACTTTTGTCTGTATCCACAGCTGTTGCAAACAGATGTCCAAACTCGGTTTTGGATACCTCGAGCGGATTGCTTTTATGCTGTTCAGGCGGCGCAGTATATGAGAAACCTGGCATGATCACGCGGTAGCTGCTTATGGATGGTGTGACATGGTGGATACCGTCCATAATAGCATCTGTCGCAGGGTCAAGCAAAATGATATTGCTGTGACGCCCCATGAGTTCGATGATGATACGTTTGGCCGAAACATCCCCAAGCTCGTCCCGCTGACGTACATCGATATGAATGATACGTTCCATTCCGATCTGACGGATATTTTCAATGATTGCCCCTTCGCAATGCTTGCGCATCAGCATGCAAAACATCGGTGCCTCTGTCGGATTCAAAAAACTTTTCTCTGTAAAATGTACACGTGGATACGTCGGGCTTGCCGAGACCAGTAATTTGCTGTTGCCGCGCTGGGCCCGCAGGGTGAGCACCACATCATGGCCGTTAGGCTGATGAATTTTGCTGATGCGTCCTCCGATACAGCCTTGTAACTCATGTACGATGGCTCGGGTTACGATACCGTCAAGTGCCATATTGTCCACTTCCTCTCTATCGAACATCTGCATGAGTTCATGCAAAATGATTAATTCACATACGAATGGCTCAGTAATCTTCGCAGACCTTTATTTTAGCTTATTCTGCCCACCAGGGAAAGGATTCACCTTCCGGGTGCTATTCACGGACCTGTCCGAATACATATAGAGCAGGTAGTTTGTCCGGCACAGTGTACAGCCTGCCCTAACAGCCTGCCGGTGAAGAGGTGAGTGTGCATTGCAGATGAAATAAGACTGGGAGGGAATTTTGGAGCATGGAACATACCAAGTGGCATCAACTGAACGACGAAGAGCTTCGTGAAACTCTCGGCGTGAGCCCGCAAGAAGGGTTGACGGACGAAGTGGTGGCTGAGAAACGGAAGATTGCCGGTTCGAATGAATTGAGTGAGGGAAAGCGGATATCACCGATTACTCTACTGCTGAATCAGTTTAAGGACTTCATGGTGTTAGTACTCATGGGAGCAACGCTGGTATCCGGTTTGCTTGGAGAGTATCTGGACGCGGTAACGATTGTGGCTATTATTATGCTGAACGCCATTTTGGGATTTGTACAGGAGTTCCGGGCGGAACGTTCTCTTCGTGCACTTAAACAGCTCTCGGCTCCAGCCGCCAAAGTGCTCAGGTCTGGACAGGAAGTACATCTTGCTGCCAACCAATTAGTACCGGGAGATATTATCATGGTGGAAAGTGGTGACCGAATTCCCGCTGATGTGCGCTGGCTGGAAACCAACAGTCTGGATGTAGAGGAATCAGCATTAACCGGAGAGTCCGTGCCCGTCAGCAAATATTGCAGACCCATAGCCAGTGAAGATGTACCTCTAGGAGATCAGAAAAATATCGGTTTTATGGGCACCATGGTCACCAGGGGAACAGCCAAGGGGGTTGTCATTCGGACGGGTATGAACACGGAGATGGGCAAAATTGCCGATCTTATCCAGAATACGGAGGAGCAGGAAACTCCGCTGCAACACAGACTGGAACAGTTAGGCAAAATTCTGATCTTTGTCGCGCTGGGATTGACCGTAATGGTGGTAGTCGCAGGTATCTTGCATGGACAACCCGCGGTAGGCATGTTCCTGGCAGGTGTCAGCCTCGCCGTGGCGGCCATCCCGGAGGGCTTGCCGGCTATCGTTACGATTGCGCTGGCGCTGGGTGTTCAGCGAATGATTAAACGGAAAGCGATTGTGCGCAAACTACCGTCTGTGGAAACATTAGGTTGTGCTTCTGTGATCTGCTCGGATAAGACAGGTACACTCACGCAGAACAAAATGACGGTAACACATGTGTGGCTGGAAGGGCGCAGTGTTAAGGTGACCGGAGATGGTTATGCGCCGGAAGGCCATATGCTGGAAAATGATCGAATCATAGAACTGAAAAATGACCAGTCACTTCGAAGAATGTTACAGATTAGTGCCCTTTGTAATAATGCCAGCATTGTGGAGACCGTTCTGAACGATCCAGACAGCAAAAAAAAGAGCAAGGAGTCCAAAAAAGACAGCAAAAAAGGTCAGAAGAAAGGTGAGCAGGAGGAAGAACAGGTCAGTGCCAGCCAAGTGCTCTGGGAGTTAAAAGGGGATCCGACAGAGGGGGCGCTGGTGGCTATGGCCTCCAAAATGGGTCTTACTCCGTCTGGTCTCAAGGAATTATATGACCGGGAGCAGGAATTTCCGTTTGACTCCGAGCGTAAACGCATGTCAGTGATGGTCAAACATCAAGGCGGGCGTATGATTTATACAAAAGGAGCACCTGATGTACTGATCGAGCATTGCAGTTACATTTTATGGGAAGGTAAAGTGGTTCCGTTCACTGGAACCTTGCGCCAGAAAGTGATGGCAGCTAACGAAAGCATGGCGGGTAACGCCTTGCGGGTGCTCGGCATGGCTTATCGCGAAGTCAAGCCGAAGGAACGTGTTGCTGACGAGCATGCAGCAGAAAGTCAGCTTGTCTTTGTAGGTCTGGCAGGTATGATCGACCCGCCTCGACGTGAAGTTCGTGATGCCATTGCGACATGCCGCAAGGCAGGCATACGCACGGTGATGATCACAGGGGATCATGGAACAACGGCTGAAGCTATCGCTCATCAGCTGGGCATCCTCCCCCGCGGCGGAGCATCGCTAAGCGGGCAGCAGTTGGCAGGCATGACGGACGAGCAACTGGATAAACAGGTGAACGATATCTATGTGTTCTCCAGGGTATCACCTGAGCACAAACTGCGTATCGTCAAATCGCTTCAGCGCAAAGGACACGTTGTGGCGATGACTGGTGACGGGGTTAATGATGCGCCTGCGATCAAGGCATCCGATATCGGGATCGCGATGGGCATTACCGGTACAGATGTGACAAAGGAAGCATCCTCCCTCATTTTGAGTGATGATAACTTCTCCACTATTGTGGCAGCCATTGAAGAAGGACGTAACATTTATGAGAACATTCGCAAGTTTATTCGTTATTTGCTGGCCTCGAATGTTGGCGAGATTTTGACTATGTTTTTTGCGATGATGATGGGTTTGCCGCTTCCACTCGTGCCAATCCAGATTCTGTGGGTGAATCTCGTGACGGATGGTTTGCCAGCGATGGCACTCGGGGTAGATCAGCCGGAAAAAGATTTGATGGAACACAAGCCACGCGGTGCAAAGGAGAATATTTTTGCCCGCAGACTAGGGTGGAAAATTATTAGCCGTGGTGTATTAATCGGACTATGTACGCTTGGTGCCTTCTGGCTCACACTTCAGGCCGCCCCGGATCATCCGGGACAGCTTATCAAGGCTCAGTCTGTTGCTTTTGCAACATTGGTTCTTGCTCAGTTGATACATGTGTTTGACTGCCGAAGTTCGCGTTCGATTTTTCATCGGAATCCTCTGCAGAACAAATATCTGGTTCTTGCGGTCATCTCATCGGTTGTGCTGATGCTGGTGGTAATGTACGTAGAGGCACTTCAGCCAATCTTCAAAACTGTACCTCTCGGTCTGCGTGAATGGGCCATTTGTATCGTAGCTGCTGGTATTCCAACCTTCCTTATGGGCGCTGGCAGTGTCTGGGGTGGACGCCGCAATCGTCGCCGCATGGGTGGTCCTGGACGCTTCGTACCGAAAAGTACAAAGTTTTCAGCATAAAATCAATAGCTTTTACTAACCTGTTTCGGTATGCTATCCTCAAAATGATTCGAAGCGAAAGCTTTGATATTTTGCAGGGTAGCATTTTTGTATATATGATATGAAGATTAGCTATAAATAAACAATAAAGCTTTGGCAGCAGACTGCCAAAAGGAGTGGGCAAGATTATGGAATTTACGAAAATGCACGGACTAGGCAACGATTTTATCGTTGTATTTGGTGAAAAACAGCTTCCAGCAGATGCTGCTGAACTTGCAGTAAAATGGTGCAATCGGTTCTTTGGCATCGGAGCAGATGGCCTGGTTTATATACTGCCTTCGGAGAAGGCGGATTTTCAGATGCGCATCATGAATTCGGATGGTTCGGAAGCGGAGCAGTGCGGTAACGCCATTCGTTGCGTGTCCAAGTATGTATACGACCACGGGCATGTTGACCGCGAGCAGATTACGATTGAAACGATTGGTGCAGGTGTTCAGCCTGTGACGCTTAATCTCAAGGACGGTAAAGTGGAAACGGTTCGGGTAGACATGGGCGAGCCAATTCTGGATGGCCTTCAAGTGCCTACAACGGTAGATGCGAATCCAGTGGTCAATCATAACATTGAAGCGAATGGACATGCATTCAAATTTACAGCCGTATCTATGGGGAATCCTCATGCGGTCATCTATGTCGATGATGCGGTGAACTTTGATCTAACAACATGGGGGCCATTACTTGAGGTGCATCCGATGTTCCCGAAAAAGATCAATGTTGAATTTGCAACGGTACGTGACCGTGGATATGTAGACATGCGTGTATGGGAGCGTGGGGCTGGACCTACACTGGCCTGCGGAACAGGGGCTTGTGCAACACTGGTATCCTCTGTACTGAATGGTCATACGGATCGTACAGCTGTGATCAGCCTCAAAGGCGGCGATCTGAATATCGAGTGGAACGAGGCGGATAACCACGTTTATATGACGGGTCCGGCAGAAGTTGTTTTCAAAGGAGTTACTTCATAAATAAGTGAAGACGGTAATACAGAAGAGGCCTGCCGGGCCTCTTTTTTTATCCAAAGCATACAAGTTGTCCGGCTATAAAGGACGAATTCACAGCTTGAATAGCCGGATGTCTACTGGTGCTGGACATACAGCAAATACCTGTGTTTTTCTTCGTTTTTTTAGGTTTTTTGTGTTACATTAGTATGAAATGATCACAGTCAGGCGGGGGGAAATGGGATGAAGGCAGATTTACGTACAGCGATGAAGCAACGTGTTCTAGTTGGTGATGGGGCCATGGGCACATTTCTATATCAAATGGGGTTTCCGGTGGGGATTTCCTATGAAGAGTTGAACTTGACTTCACCTGAAGTTGTGGCTGATGTACATCGCCGTTACCGCGATGCGGGTACAGACATATTCGAGACGAACACGTACTCGGCGAATTTTGACAAGTTGTCCAAGTTCGGACTGGAGTCCAAGGTGGAAGATGTGAACCGTGCTGGCGTACGCATCGCGAAAGGAGTAGCAGGTGCAGAAGGATACGTTATTGGTGCAGTAGGTTCGATTCGCGGTGGCAAACGTACAAATGTGTCTACTAGTGAATTGAAACGCTTCTATCAACAGCAGATTTTTGCATTGCTGGACGAAGGTGTGGACGGTATACTGCTTGAAACCTTCTATGATATCGAAGAGATGGATATCGCGCTTCTGCAGGCCCGTAAGCTGAGCGACCTGCCTGTGATTGGACAATTTGCGGTAGAGGACGTAGGCCATACGCTGGATGGATTCACGATGCCGGAAGCATTTCGTATCATGCGCGAACAGGGTGCGGACGTTATCGGTTTCAATTGCAGATCCGGTCCGAATGGAATCATGCGCGCGATGGAGACAGTATCTGGACGCGTCGGTGTTCCAATGTCCGTATATCCGAATGCGGGTGCAGCGGATTATGTGGATGGTGAGTTCCGTTATGGTGCAACACCGGAATACTTTGGTCAAACAGCAGTACAGTTCGCAGATCTTGGTGCGCGTATCATTGGCGGTTGTTGCGGTACAACGCCTGACCATATCACTGCGATTAAACAAGCGCTCGCAGAGTATATAGTCTTGCCTATTGCTGAACCTGATCCTGCAGAAACTACGCCACGTATCGTGCTTCATGAGAACGTGGATGAACGCGCAGGACGCGGAGGCCAGCCAACGATTGTTGATCTGGTCAAACAGCGTCACACGGTCATTGTAGAGCTTGATCCCCCGCGTGATCTGGATGTTGCCAAATTTATGAAGGGTGCCGAAACGCTGAAGGCAGCAGGCGCGGATGCCCTGACGCTCGCCGACAATTCCTTGGCTGTAACGCGCATGAGTAATATGGCGCTTGGACATCTGGTGCAGGATCGCACAGGCCTTCGGGCGCTTGTGCACATCGCCTGCCGTGACCGTAACCTGATCGGAACCCAGTCCCATATGATGGGATTTGATGCGCTGGGCATTAACCATGTACTTGCTGTAACGGGCGACCCTGCAAGGTTTGGTGACCTGCCTGGTTCCAGCTCGGTGTACGACCTGACATCGTTTGAAATCATACGAATGATCAAACAGCTAAATGATGGTGTAGCTTTTTCGGGTAAGCCGCTGAAACAGAAAGCTGGATTCGTCATTGGAGCTGCATTTAATCCAAATGTGAAACATCTGGACAAAGCCGTACAACGCCTTGAGAAGAAAATTGCCTCCGGTGCAGACTATATTATGACACAACCCGTATATGATCCCACATTAATCGTTGCGATGCGTGAGGCGACCAAACATCTGGACATTCCTATTTTTGTCGGGATTATGCCGCTCGCAAGCGGCCGAAACGCGGAGTACCTGCACAATGAGGTTCCGGGTATCCAGCTTTCCGATGAGGTGCGATCCCGCATGGCAGGACTGGAAGGCGAAGAGGGACGTGCTATGGGAGTGAAGATTGCAAAAGAGCTGCTGGATGTAGCGACAGAGCACTTCAAGGGCATCTATCTGATGACTCCGTTTATGTTCTATGGCATGACTGCTGAACTGACTCAATATGTCTGGGAGAAATCGGAGCAGCAATGTCCTACTTGTTTCAACCCTGATAATCAATTACAATAGTAAAACGGATGTGATGCCGATGTCATTCAGTATGACCGGATACGGTCAATCCGCCTTTCATTTTGGCGGCTATAAGGTACAATTGGAGATCAAATCAGTCAATCATCGTTATTGCGAAGTGATGATGCGTCTGCCTAGAGAGTGGGCGTATTATGAAGATGGTTTGAGAAAGATCGTACAGAGCCGCTTGAAGCGTGGGCGGATTGATGTTTATGTAATGAAAGAAAAAGAGGAAGACCAGGCTCTCCCCGCTGTTCTGAATGAGCAGGTGGTCAGGGCCTATCTGCAGGCTGCGGAGCAGCTTGAGTCTCGATTTGGAATGCAGGGCAAACCGAGTATTATGGATATACTGGGGCTGCCAGATGTCATGGTTCAGCCGGATGGGACAAGTTCTCTTCCGGAGGAACAAAAAGACGAATGGGAGCAAGTTCTGCAGGACGGATTGAACGAAGCACTCTCCAGTCTGGAGCAGATGCGCGCTCGCGAAGGTCTTCATCTGGCCAGTGATCTGGAACGGCGGATCACCCGTCTGGAGTCGCTGCACACCGAGATGCTTGTACTTGCACCAACGGTTGTAAGTGATTACCGCAACAAGCTGAGACAGCGTCTTATGGAGTTGCAGGAAGACGGCTCTTTCCCTTTTGATGAGCATAAATTGGGTATGGAAATCGCAGTCTTTGCCGATCGTTCCAACATTGAAGAGGAGCTTACGCGTCTACTCAGCCACTTTGGCCAATGCAGAGCGTTGCTAAAGAGTGAGGAGCCGGTAGGCCGCAAGTTGGACTTCTTGATTCAGGAGATGAATCGTGAAGTGAATACGATTGGATCAAAAGCCAACCACTTGGCTCTGGTGAACCGTGTTGTCGAGATGAAGGCGGAGCTGGAGAAGATTCGTGAGCAAGCGGCGAACATCGAATGAACGGCCAAATTTCGACAGAAGAGTCGCATGTATAGGGGGAAGAACCTGATTATGGCAATCAAACTCATTAACATTGGATTCGGTAACATCGTATCGGCGAACCGGATTATATCCATCGTGAGTCCGGAATCGGCGCCGATCAAGAGAATTATACAAGAGGCCAGAGATCGTCACATGCTGATTGATGCAACCTACGGAAGACGTACACGTGCCGTAATTATTACGGATAGTGATCACGTTATTCTGTCTGCTGTTCAGCCTGAAACGGTCGCCCATCGTCTTTCTTCGAAAGATGATGATAACGACGAATAAAATGGAGTGTAATATGTCTAAGGGATTACTGATAGTGTTGTCCGGCCCATCTGGGGTCGGGAAGGGTACAGTATGCAGCGCATTGCGCAAACGGGTTCCAAATCTGACTTATTCGGTATCAGCAACGACTCGTCAGCCACGTCTGGGGGAAGAGCATGGAGTGAACTATTTCTTCCACTCGCATGATGAGTTTTTGAAGATGATTGCCGAGGATCAGCTGCTGGAACATGCTGAGTATGTTGGCAATTATTACGGGACTCCACGTGATTTTGTGGAGAGAACACTCAACGAAGGCCGCGATATCATTTTGGAGATTGAGGTTCAGGGTGCACTTAAAGTGAAGGAGAAATTCCCGGAGGGGATTTTTGTCTTCTTGCTTCCACCTTCTTTGGACGAGCTGAAAGATCGTATTCAAGGCCGCGGCACGGAAAGTCAGGCGACAATTGATCACCGGATGTCCGTTGCGGTGGACGAGATCAATCTGCTGGAACAGTATGATTATGCTGTGGTGAATGATGAGATTGATTTGGCTTGCAAGCGAATAGAAAGCATCATTATAGCCGAACATTGTAAGATCAATAAATAAATAATCCCTTTTGCCGCCGCGTACAGCGATATTAATGGGGCTGTTGTCATATTATGTTAAGGTTGAGGTTCAGTCTGGACTGCTGCCAGTACACGAAGACACGCAACATATAGGTTCTGTCCGGCGGCAACTTGTGATTATACTAAAGCAAAGAGGTGTTCTGTAATATGTTGTATCCTTCGATTGATGAAATGATGAACAAAGTTGACAGTAAGTATTCCCTGGTTGTTGCTGCATCCCGCCGGGCTAGACAGCTTCGTGAAGGCGAAAAAACAGAGCTGAGAAACGCAAAATCTCATAAACAGGTTGGCGTTGCTTTGGAAGAGATTTATAGTGATCATCTCATTGTGATCAAAGGGCAGGACGAAGAAGAAGAGTAAGCCCCCTGGGCTGCTCTTTAACTGCATACGGCGAAAGCCGAATTATTTTGACAACCGCGAGGTTGTTATTTTTTTACAAATAAGCCATTTTATCAGATTCATGAACTATTATATTGACTTGTATAGATGTCTTAACATTATCGGGGGATAGGAACATGTTGAACGGTAAAAAAATCGTGCTTGGCGTAACAGGAGGCATAGCGGCTTACAAAGCAGCGACATTATGCAGCAAACTGGTGCAAAAGGGAGCGGATGTACATGTCATTATGACCGCTTCGGCAACACAGTTTATTACCGAATTAACGCTGCAAACGTTGACCCGAAATGCAGTGTATACAGACACATTTGATGAACGTGAGCCGGCAGTTGTCTCCCATATTAATCTCGCAGATCTGGCTGATCTGGTGTTGGTAGCTCCTGCAACAGCGAATGTAATCGCCAAAATGGCACACGGTATGGCGGACGATATGCTCACAACAACGCTACTAGCAACCACTGCACCCGTGATGATTGCACCTGCTATGAATGTACATATGTATGATCATCCGGCGGTGCAGCACAATATGAATCTGCTTGCTGAACGCGGCACGTTAATGATCGAACCAGGCGAAGGCCTACTTGCTTGCGGTTATGTCGGCAAGGGGCGTCTGGAAGAACCGGAGACGATCGTGGATGTGGTGGAGCGTTTCTTTGAGCAGCGCGAGTCTTCCAAGGTGAAGTCTTCAGAACAAACTCGGATCGAAGTGCAGGGAACAAATCAGGCAATAATGTTACATGGAAAGAAAGTGGTAGTTACCGCTGGCGGTACGGTTGAACGCATTGATCCGGTTCGTTATATTACGAATGATTCATCTGGAAAAATGGGATTTGCCATCGCCGCTGCTGCGCGTGACCTAGGGGCGGATGTGAAGCTTGTTATGGGAAATACCCAGGCACAGCCTCCCGAAAATGTAGAGATCATACCCGTGCAGTCCGCACAGGACATGTATGAAGCGGTATCCCGGGAATGGGACGATGCAGATATCGTCATTAAGGCAGCCGCTGTGGCTGATTATCGTCCGAAGGAAGTTTACGTGGAGAAAATCAAGAAGAAAGGCGACACTCTGTCGCTCGAACTTGTGAAAAATATAGATATTCTGGAGACGCTGGGGAAGCGGAAGACACATCAATTTTTGATTGGTTTTGCCGCTGAGACTCAGTCGCTTGAGATGTATGCTCGTGAGAAACTGGAACGGAAAAATTGTGATCTGATCGTAGCCAATGATGTCACCCGTTCGGGGGCAGGATTTGGAACAGACACCAACGCGGTGCATATCTATGACCGTGAAGGGTTGGTAGAGGAGCTTGAGCTGATGTCCAAGGAAGATGTGGCTCATCGCTTGCTCCGAATTGCGGCGGAGCGCATTGCCGGGAGGAATTAGGAGATGGAGATTGCTAAGGTCATTGTCGATGTGCCTGTGAAGCAGACCGACCGGCCTTTTGATTATCTGATACCCGATTCCATGAAGGAATGGATTGAGGTCGGGAGCAGGGTAGGTGTTCCTTTTGGGCATCGCACAGTACAAGGGTTCGTCGTGGATCTGGTTCCGCGTACCGGAGAAGAATCGTTTAAGATGAAGCCCATTCAGGAGCTGCTGGACATTGTGCCGCCGTTGTCGAAGGATCTGGTGGAGCTGGCAGAATGGATGAGCGAGCGATATGCCAGCAATCGGATTTTGTCCTTGCAAGTGATGGTGCCAACGGCGCTGAAAGGAAAAGCCGAGCGATATATTTCGCTGGGAGAAGCGCTGGATGCACATGCTGACGGTAAGTCCTCAAGCGAAGAAGTGTTGTTTGTGTGGGGAGAGGAATCGACTACCGAGAAGGTTCAGCAGGATATTATCCGTTTTGTCAAAAGCAGGGGACAGGTGCCCCTGCAACAATTAAGCCGTAAGTACCCGAACCATGCAGCCTTGATCAAAAAGCTGTTGCTGACCGGTGTGCTTTTGGAAAGTCAGGCGATTAAGGACAAGCTGAATAAAAAAACGATGAAATCCGTGAATCTGGCTGTGGATATCACTGCTGCGGAAGAAGCACTGTCCTCATTCCCGGCAAAGGCGCAACGGCAGAAGGAGATTCTTTCTTTTTTGCTGGAGATGAAAGATCTCTTACCCATGCCTTTAAAGGAAGTACTGTCTACTTTGCAGGTCTCGGCAGCAACGATCAAAGGGCTTGAGGAAAAAGGCTTGGTTGTGACAGAGGACGTGGAAGTTTTCCGCGATCCGTATCAGGGAAGACGTTTTAAACCGACAGAGCCGCTGGAATTGACAGACGAGCAACAACGGGTTTTTGGTAGTATTAATGGACGTTTGCAGGAACGGCGTCATGGTGTCTTTTTATTGAATGGTGTTACCGGAAGTGGTAAAACAGAAGTTTATCTGCAGACCATTCAACAGTGCATCAATCAAGACAGACAGGCTATTGTACTGGTACCTGAGATCGCACTAACCCCGCAGATGGTGGAGCGTTTCAAGGGACGTTTTGGCGACCAGGTCGCGGTCATGCACAGTCGTCTTTCCGGCGGCGAACGTTACGATGAATGGCGCAAAATCCGTGAAGGTCAGGTGAAGGTGGCGATTGGTGCGCGTTCAGCTGTATTTGCTCCATTCAGCCGGCTAGGGCTGATTATTATGGATGAAGAACACGAAACTTCGTATAAACAGGAAGAGACGCCTAAATACCATGCGCGTGATGTGGCTGTCAAAAGAGCACAGCAGCATCAAGCTGTGGTGGTTCTCGGTTCAGCTACACCTTCGCTGGAGAGTTACTATGCTGCACGTTCGCAAAGCAACGATGATTTTGCACCGCTTTTGTTAGAGATGCCTACAAGGGCGCTTGGGAACAAACTGCCGGATGTCCGTATCATCGATATGCGTGAAGAATTGAAGGATGGGAATCGTTCCATGTTCAGCAGGGCGCTGCACAAAGGGTTGGAAGAACGTATAGAGCGCGGGGAACAGACGGTGCTATTACTTAATCGCCGGGGATATTCAACCTTTGTTATGTGCCGTAGCTGCGGATATGTAGCGGGTTGTCCTGAATGTGATATCTCTTTAACATATCACCAACGTTCCAACAATTTACGCTGTCATTATTGCGGATATGCTGAAGCGGCACCCGAAACATGTCCGGATTGCGGAAGCGAGCATATAAGGTACTTCGGCACAGGAACACAGCGGGTCGAGGAAGAATTGGCCAAGCTCTTCCCTGGAATTCGGGTGATTCGCATGGATGTAGATACGACGACGGAAAAAGGCTCACATGAGAAGCTGTTAAAACAGTTTCGGGAGAAAAAGGCGGATGTGCTGCTTGGAACCCAGATGGTTGCCAAAGGGCTCGATTTTCCGGATGTCACTCTGGTCGGAGTCATCACCGCTGATTCAGCATTGAATCTGCCGGATTTCCGTGCTGCTGAAAAAACATTCCAACTGCTTACACAAGTGGCAGGTCGGGCGGGGCGTCATCAATTGCCGGGTGAGGTATTTGTGCAGTCCTATACGCCCGAACATTACTCCATTGGACATGCAAGCCAGCATGACTACGTATCTTTTGTAAGAGAAGAACTGTTGCATCGTAGAAATTTGCAATATCCACCATACTGCCGCCTGATTCTGGTGACTTTCTCTCATGAACAGCTTCCGGTACTGATCCGACTAGCTGAAAACTATACTCGATTGCTGAAAGAGAAGGCGAACGCTGCCGGGTGGCTGGGCAGTCTGGATCGTTTCAGCAACGAAGCCTTTGATGTGCTTGGTCCTGTAGCTTCCCCTATTCCGCGGATCAAGAATAGATACCGATTCCAATGTATGATAAAATGGCGTGGGGATGTGGACGCCATTGGCTTGGCTCTGGCAACAGCCCGTCACATGGACGATGATGTTCAGGCCCAAAAGTTGCTTATTAGCCTTGATGTAGATCCGCAGATGTTAATGTAGACATTTTACAGCATTTTGATGCGATAAATGTGGATGTGAACAAGCGGTATAAACATAGATTAATATGAACAACGAAATAGAGATTATTATCGTGAAACTATGATGAGAATTAGGAAGGTGCTTACAACATGTCGATTCGTATTATCGTTAAAGAACCAGATGAGGTGCTTCACAAAAGGGCCAAGGAAGTTACCAAAGTTACACCTAATGTACAGAAGTTGCTTGATGATATGGCAGACACAATGTACGACGCAGAAGGGGTAGGTCTTGCCGCTCCGCAAGTCGGCATTCTGAAACGTTTGATTGTGATTGATGCAGGAGATGAGCAAGGGCTGATCAAAATGATTAACCCAGAGATTATTTCCAGTGAAGGAGAACAGTTCGGACCCGAAGGTTGTCTGAGTATTCCTGGAATTAATGGTGATGTTCGTCGTTTCGAGACGGTTACCGTTAAAGGTCTGGATCGTGAAGGCAAAGAGTTGATTATTACAGGTAGTGGTCTGCTGTCACGTGCATTCCAGCATGAAATTGACCATTTGGATGGCGTGCTCTTTACAGATATTGCTGAAAAAGTATATGAAATTGCCCCGGAGCAAACGGGACCGCGTCGCAATTAAGGAGTGATCGATTTGAATATTGTCTTTATGGGAACACCTGAATTTGCCGTTCCTTCGCTGGATATGTTGATGGCGGAAGGTTACCATGTGGTAGGCGTAGTAACCCAGCCAGATAAACCGCAAGGACGTAAAAAAGTACTTACACCTACACCGGTTAAGGCCGCAGCTGAACGCTATGGTCTGCCGGTGTTTCAACCTGTCAAACTTCGGGATCCGGAAGCGGTAGCCCACCTTGCAGAGTGGAAGCCAGACCTGATTGTTACAGCCGCATTTGGACAGATTCTTCCCAAAGCGGTGCTGGATATGCCGGTTCGAGGCTGCGTGAACGTGCACGGATCTCTTTTGCCCAAATACCGCGGAGGAGCTCCGATACAGCGCTCTATCATTAACGGAGAATCAGTCACAGGAGTCACGTTGATGTATATGGCAGAAGGTCTGGATACCGGGGATATGATCTCTCGTGTGGAAGTGCCCATTACGGATGAAGATACATCTGGTACGATGTTTGTCAAACTGAGCGAGGCTGGTTCCAAGCTGCTTCAGGCTGAAATGCCACGTCTGATCGCAGGACAAACGACAGCTGTGCCACAGGATGATGAGCAGGCTACGTATGCTCGTAACTTGACCCGTGAAGATGAAAAGCTTGATTGGAGTCGCACATCTCGTGAATTGTTCAACCAGATAAGAGGACTGGTGCCCTTCTCGGGTGCATTTACGATGTGGGAAGAGCAGGTCTTTAAAATTTGGTCAGTAACGAATCCAGATCAGGTGAAGGCAGAGTATTCATCCTCTTCAAATGATGGACAAGCAGAACCGGGAACGGTGTTGCAATTGAATAAATCAGGCATTGAAATAAAGACAGGCGATGGTTCTTTGTGGCTGACCGAAGTACAGCCTGCCGGCAAAAAAGTAATGCATGCTGCTGACTTTGCGCGCGGTGGAACATTGAAACCTGGTACGGTGCTGCGATGACGACTCCAAAATCAGGACATTCCTCAGGGAAAGAACGTGAGGCAGCAGGCAACGGTAACGCGGGAAATAACCCTAATCGTCGTCAGCCTGGCAAGGGTTCTTCTGGCAACCAAGGCCGGCGTACAGGAAACAGCAAGGTGTCGACTTCTTCAGCCAAGGTGAGCCAGAATCATGCTCGTGTACAGAAACCGAAAACATCTGCTCGTGCACTCGCTGTCAAGGTACTGAGTGCGGTTGAGCAGGATGGAGCTTACAGCAATCTGGAATTAAACCGCAGGCTCCAAGAGACAGAGCTTAGTTCTGCGGATGCAGGACTTGCTACAGAACTGGTCTACGGAACGATTGCAAGACAAAATACGTTGGATTATTATTTGGAACGTTTTGTTGCCAAAGGAACAGCGAAATTACAGCCCTGGGTGCGCAGTTTGCTTCGGATCAGTGCTTATCAATTGATCTACCTGGATCGAATTCCGGAACATGCCGTTGTCAGTGAAGCGGTGAACCTGGCGAAAAAGCTTGGTCATCAGGGAATCTCCGGTATGGTTAATGGCGTGCTGCGGAATATGATTCGAAATAAGGAGCAACTGCATATTCCTTCACATCTACCGGCGGCTGAACGGATTTCGCTGGAGCATTCACACCCGTTGTGGATGGTGGAGCGGTGGATTGCTCAATACGGAGAAGAGACAACCGAAGCGATCTGTCGAGCCAATAATGAACCACCAGCAGTAAGTGTACGTGTGAACACGACAATGACAACACGTAACAAACTGATGGAGGAGATGGCAGACACGGGTGCTATTGTTGAAGCTTCCCTTCTTAGCCCAGATGGTATTTTGGTTCGAAGTGGCGGCAATATGGCTCTTACGTCCTGGTATCGGGACGGGTTCTTCTCCGTGCAGGACGAAAGCTCCATGCTGGTCGCCGAAGCTGTAGCACCTGAAGAGGGACAGAATGTACTGGACTGCTGTGCAGCTCCAGGCGGCAAGACTGCTCATATGGCGGAGAAAATGCGAGACAGGGGGCACATTGTAGCTAATGATGTCCATGTTCATAAACGCGAGCTTATTCTGGATCAAGCAGAACGTCTCGGGCTTAGCTGTATTGACGCGGTAACCGGTGATGCACTTGATTTAAACAAGCGTTATGAGGAATCTTCATTTGACCGGATTTTGCTGGATGCACCGTGTTCGGGTCTTGGCGTGATTCGCCGTAAGCCAGACGTGAAATGGACCAAATCGGCTTCGGATATTGAAGACATCTCCATCTTGCAGCGTGAGCTTTTAGATGGTGTTGCACCATTGCTTAAACCAGGTGGGATTTTGGTATACAGCACTTGTACGATCGAAGCAGCAGAGAACGAGGGTATGATTGCGGATTTTTTATCTCGTCACCCGGAGTATCAGGCTATCGAGTCGTCCACGTGGTCACAGCCGGAAACCGAGAACTGGAAGGCAGCGAATGGTGGTATTCAGATTCTGCCGCAGTATGCTCACAGTGATGGTTTTTACATTGCAAGGTTGACAAGAAGCGCAGATTAACCTTTTAATAGAGCACGGAAGGAAGGCCGCCGAGGAAAACCTCGGCGGATTTCTTTGTGAGGGGCCGCGCGGTTATAATCAGTCTATAAAACGATGCCAGGGTGCGATGGTTAGAACGAGGTGTTATAATGCATGAAGAACAGGTCTCAAGGGTATACATGGATGTAAAGTGCCGTTTGTGATAGAATAGGACGAATGCAGTAAAACGTTTGAAAGCAAATGAAAAGAAAAAAGGAATAGGTGTTGACAACAAAATGAAACCTTTTATATACGATTTTACCCTGGAGCAGTTGCAGCAATGGGCTGTGGAAAACGGGGAACCTGCGTTTCGCGGCGGTCAGATCTTTGACTGGATTTATGTGAAACGTGTGAATGATTTTAGTGAAATGACGAATCTATCCAAAGCTCTGCGTGAGAAATTGGTAGAGCAGTTTGAATTCGTAACCCTCAAGGAAATCACCAAGTTTGAGTCCAAGGATGGAACGGTAAAATTCCTCTTTGGTCTGCATGATGATCATGCCATTGAAACAGTTATTATGAAGCATAACTACGGGAACAGCATCTGTGTAACGACACAGGTTGGTTGCCGCATTGGTTGTACATTCTGTGCATCCACGCTTGGCGGTCTCAAACGTAACCTGACAGCAGGAGAGATCGTTGCTCAGGTTGTACAGGCTCAGAAAATTCTGGATGAGCGTAACGAACGTGTCAGCAGTATTGTTATCATGGGTTCAGGTGAGCCATTTGAAAATTATGAAGCGACAATGGCATTTCTGCGGATTATGATTCACGAAAAAGGCTTGAATATTGGTCAGCGCCACATTACCGTGTCTACGAGTGGAATCGTGCCGAACATCTACAAGTTTGCTGATGAAGACACGCAGATTAATCTCGCGATTTCAATACACGCGCCGAATGATGCTCTTCGTTCAAAATTGATGCCGGTTAACCGTCGTTTCCCGTTTGATGATGTGATGGAATCTCTTCGTTATTATCTGGCGAAGACAGGCCGGAGAATTACGTTTGAATATGCATTGATTGGCGGTGTAAACGACCAGCCAGAGCATGCGGCAGAACTGGCAAGTGTGCTCAAAAGCATGTTATGCCATGTCAATCTGATCCCGGTTAACCATGTGCCTGAGCGCAAATATGTTAGAACATCAAGAAGTGATATCTTTAACTTCCAGAGAATACTCTCGGAACAAGGAGTTAATGTAACGATTCGCCGTGAACAGGGACATGATATTGCTGCCGCTTGCGGCCAGCTTCGTGCAAAGCATATGGAGTTGAGGTGAGAGCGTTTTGATCAAAACAGTTCATGTGAGCCATATCGGACGAGTACGTTCGGTGAATGAAGATTCAGCCTGGATTCGTAATCTCGATACAGGATATATTCTGGGAATCGTTGCAGACGGCATGGGCGGACATCTTGCTGGGGATACGGCAAGTCGCCTTGCAGTGGAGACGCTGGTGCAGGATCTGGCTACACTTGAGCCAGGTTTGTCTCATGCATCGCTGTCCGCTGCGCTTAGCGATGCGATTCTTCATGCGAATGAAGTCATATTCCGCACAGCATCTACAGATGATAAGTATCATAATATGGGAACGACGGTTGTCGCAGCCTTATTAAATGATGCAGAAGGTGTAATTGGACATATTGGGGACAGCCGTGCTTATAAAATTGTAGGCAAGGAAGTATTCCAGTTGACCGAAGACCATACACTGGTGAATGAATTGTACAAAAATGGTCAGATTAGCAAAGAAGACGTATCTCATCATCCACGTCGAAACGTACTTACCCGTGCGCTTGGCACGGATGCTGAAGTGAAGGTTGATATGGATACCGTGCGGTTGGAAGAAGGCGAAGTACTGCTTCTCTGCAGTGACGGACTCAGTAACCTGGTCAGTAATGAGCAGATTATTCAGGTTGCGGGCAATCTTGAACTTGCACTGGAAGATCGCGCTGATCGACTGCTTCAGTTGGCATTGCTTGCCGGTGGAGATGATAACATCACGGTGGCTTTATTTGAGCCTCAGCAGCAAGACGAGATACAAACGGAAACGGGGTGTGAGTCATGATTGGGCACCAGCTAGGCGGACGCTATGAAGTTATTGAGCGTGTTGGCGGCGGCGGCATGGCTCTTGTATACAAAGCCCAGGATCTGCTCTTAAACCGAAATGTAGCGATTAAAGTGCTTAGACAGCAATTCGTGCATGATGAAGAGTTTATTCGTCGTTTCCGTAGAGAGGCACAGTCAGCGGCCTCGCTCTCCCATCCGAATGTAGTCAGCATCTATGATGTGGGTCAGGAAGATGAAGTTCATTATATTGTCATGGAGTACGTTGAAGGCAAAAATTTAAATGAAATTATTAAGGAACGTGCGCCTTTGCAGGTCGACGAAGCGGTACACATTGCTTCCCAGATCGCGGATGCACTGGATCACGCGCACCATAATCAGATTATTCATCGGGATATTAAACCGCATAATATATTAATTGGCCGAAATGGCCGTGTCAAAGTAACGGATTTTGGTATCGCCCGTGCGGTGACCTCTACAACGATCACGCAGACTGGCTCTGTCGTGGGTTCGGTGCATTATTTCTCGCCAGAGCATGCCAAGGGTATTGTGACTGGGGAGAAGTCGGACTTATATTCTCTAGGAATTGTACTTTATCAAATGCTTACCGGACAGCTTCCTTTTTTGGGGGAGAGTCCAATCAGTGTAGCTTTGAAACATCTGCAGGAAGAGTTTGATGAACCACGCAAATTCAATCCGTTGATTCCGCAAAGTGTGGAAAATGTCATTCTGAAATCGATGCGCAAAAATCCGCAGGAGCGCTATCAATCGGCCAAAGAAATGCAGAATGATCTGGAAACATGTCTCATGCCAGAACGCCGCAATGAGTCCAAGGTTGATTTTCCGGATGAAGACGACATCGATCAGACTCGGGTTATGCCGGCTATCAAACCGGAACCGCGTGGTATGACGTCTACCGGAACGTTGCCTGTAATGGAAAACGATGAAGCAGGAAACTCGGGTAAACCGAAGAAGAAAAACTGGAAAAAACCGGCGCTGATCATTTCATCAACGGTTCTTATTCTGATCGCCATGGTTGCGGTTGTATGGTACGTCAAAGGCATGCTTGTTGTGCCTGAGGTAACGGTGCCTAATGTGGTCAATCAGACAGAAGAAAAAGCCCGTCAAATGTTAGAGGCGGAGGGTCTGGTTATAAGTAATGACGTTATTCGAATGTACAAAGAAAACGTGCAACCCGGCACTGTCTTCGATCAAAGCAGGAATGCAGGCGATGTAGTTAAAAAAGGTACCGAAATACAGCTGAGCGTTGGCGCGGAAAAAGAAATGGTGAAAATGATTGATGTCAAGCAGGATCCTTATTCTGAAGCGGTTAAAAGGTTAACGGGGCTTGGTATAAAAGAAGACCAAATCAAGCGTAAGGATGAGTTCTCCAATGAAGTGCCTTCAGGTTCAGTTATTTCCCAGACGCCTGGCGTAAATGAAGAATTTGATCCTGAAATTGTAGCAATCGAGTTAACTGTAAGCAAGGGTACTGAAACGGTCAAAATGCCTGATCTGAAAAATCATACGCGCAGTGAAGCGGAACAGATGCTGAAAGAGAAGGGACTTGTGCTTGGACAGGTACAGGAGGAATCCAGTTATACTGTAGAAAAGGGAAAAGTTACCCAGCAATGGCCTGTGGAAGCTGGAACTGATGTGAATCCTGGCGACAAGATTACGATCTTTATCAGTACAGGATATCCGGATCAGGCTCTGGAGTATCCTTTTAATATCAACGTATCACCAAAAGAAGCAGGGAAGAACAGTAAAATCCGTATCACTTATGAAGATGCACGCGGCAAAAATCAAGAGTGGGGTACACGTACCATCAATTCCGCTCAAGTCCTGACAATTCCGCTTGTGCTTGCACCTAATGAGAATGGTGCGGTGTCCGTTTATCGTGACGGCAAATTCCTGGATACCTATGTTGTTTCTTACAGTGAAGCGAAGAATGGTACAGTGAATGTGCCTTCCATTGATCCCGAACAGAACACACAAGCTCCACCAGCGAATACTCCTGATCCGGGGAATGGTGACAACGGTGGTGTGGATAACGGCGGGGAAAGTGACCCTGGCTCTACTCCGGTTGACGGGGAAGGGGATAATCAGGAGGGCGACACCTCGGCAATGAAGACGGATAAAGGGTCGGGCAAGCATAAAGAGGATAAGAAAAAAGGAGTTATCAACGCATCAGGCCGTCCATAAGGACGGCTTATGCTGACGTAGGGAAAGAATCTGAGTGATCTGAAGGAGGGGACGGAGCTGTGCCAGAAGGTATCATCGTTAAAGCATTAAGTGGTTACTACTATGTCATGCCGGTGGAAGACAACGGGGTTCCTTCGGTTGAAGGTTCCGCCGTTCAATGCAGAGCCAGAGGGATCTTTCGCAAAAGAGGCACTTCTCCGCTTGTTGGCGATCATGTAAGTTACATGCTGACGGAGAATGGGGAAGGAACAGTAGACGAAATTCATAAGCGCCAGACCGAATTAATTCGTCCGCCGGTAGCCAATGTCAGCTTGGCTGTTCTGCTGTTTTCGGTCAAAGAGCCTGATATGAACCTGAATCTGCTAGACAAGTTTCTCGTGCATATTGAGCAAGCTGGACTGGATGCTCTTATCGTGCTGACGAAACAGGATCTCATTGACCCGGAAGCTAAGGATCGGAACGTTGTAGCTGAAGTGAAGGCGATGTACGAACGGATTGGTTATGAGGTTATTTCGACCAGTTCGCGAACTGGAGAAGGCAGCGAGCTGCTCAGAGAACGTCTTGAGGGCAAGATCAGCGTATTCTCCGGTCAATCCGGTGTAGGCAAGTCTTCCATGCTGAACGCGCTCATGCCAGGACTCACGCTGGAAACAAGTGCAATCAGCATGCGTCTGGGACGCGGGAAACACACCACCAGACATGTGGAGCTTATTCCACTGGATAATGGCGGATTCGTTGCGGATACACCAGGATTTAGCCAGTTGGACTTTTTGGAGATTGGCGTCGAGGAATTATCCACTTGTTTTCGGGAGTTTGCCGAGTTTGCTGATCAGTGCAAGTTCCGTGGGTGCACGCATACACATGAACCTGGTTGCCGAGTGCTTGCAGTCAAGGAGGAAGGTCTGATCTCCGAAAGTCGATATCAGCATTATGTACAGTTCCTTACGGAAATGAAAGATAAGAAGCGGAGGTATTAACATGATTAAAATTGCCCCATCCATATTATCAGCTGACTTTGCCAAACTGGGCGCAGAAGTTGCCGAAGCACAAGCGGCAGGCGGAGACTGGATTCATGTTGACGTAATGGACGGTCACTTCGTGCCTAATATTACGCTTGGTCCTGCTATTGTAAAGGCTATTACGCCTCATACAACACTGCCGCTGGACGTTCATTTGATGATCGAGAATCCGGAGCGGTACGTAGAAGATTTTGCAAAAGCCGGCGCAGCAGTGATTACGGTTCATGCAGAAGCATGCGTGCATCTGCACCGTGTGATTCATCTGATTAAAGAGCAGGGGATCATGGCAGGGGTTGCTATTAACCCAGGTACTCCGGCTAGTGCAATTGAGGAAGTATTGGATGATGTAGATCTGGTTCTCGTCATGACCGTAAATCCAGGTTTCGGTGGACAAGCATTTATTTCTGGCACGATGAACAAAATCAAGCAGATTCGTACATGGCTGAATGAGAGAGGGCGTCCTGACGTACATATCGAGGTAGACGGCGGTATTGCTGCCGATACGGCTCCGCTCGTTGTGGAAGCTGGTGCTGACGTTCTGGTTGCTGGTAGTGCTGTATTTGGACGCGAAGATCGCGCCACAGCAATTGCCGAGATTCGCAGCAGCTACGAGGGTTAACCTCATGACTCTCAAAGAGACGCTGTGGACCATGATGGGGAGTCTTGTCACAGGTCTGGTGCTTGCACTGTTTGCAGTTCTTCAGGCTCCATTCAATGCGCTCACGTCATTAATCGGGGTTGGGGTGGTCATTATGTATTTCCGCAAGTTCGATCGCAAGGGACATCGGATTACTTTTGTCGTATTCAGCATACTTTATTATCTCATGAGTGTTTTCATGATCGCGGTCTATCAATACATTCCTGCCCAAACGTAAATGCGTTGATCTTCGGGCTTGTCATTGTGGAATAGGGACAACAGTTCTCGCATAAATATGGTTACATGAGCAGGTTTCTCATGTAGCCTTTTTTGTCGTGTTTGGGTGAAAAAGGCCTGAAGCATAGGATACGGCGGATGCATGAGCATGATGGGGAGGGTGAAGTATGAAATTTTACACATTCAAACTGCCGAAGTTTTTGGGAGGGTTTGTAAAAGCAATTCTGAATACGTTTCAAAAGCACTGATTTGATCTGCAGCACAGTTAAGCGAATACCGCCGCTTTGGCTCAAGGCTCATCTGGAGAACCGGATCTGCATGATGTGCCATGCGGCGGCCATTCCTGTGTGTATCATGAATTGTGGCTGTGCTTTTTGAAAACCAAAAAAGCACCTGCAAGGAACAAGGTGCTTTTTGCTTACCCGATTTATAGTAGCTTTGCGTGATTATACGCGAGTCACTTTACCGGCTTTCAGTGCACGGGTGCTTACGTATACACGTTTTGGTTTGCCGTTCACGAGAATACGAACCTTCTGAACGTTTACGCCCCAAGAACGACGGTTACGGTTGTTAGCGTGGGATACGTGGTTACCGGTGCCCGGTTTCTTACCTGTCACATAACATTTGCGAGACATAGATTACACCTCCTATCCTAAAATAACCAATGCCTTCGGAGAGACGAACGCCATTCCATAAGGACTTCATTGTTCTTTCCTGATCCTGAGATCAGGCTTCAGTAGCTAATGGGTTGTTCAAGCCGGCATGGCCGGATCATTTCCATTACTTAACCTGCATAAAACAATACTTAAATATAATATCATATTCAAAAAAGCTTCGTCAACTGATCCAAAAACTTTATTTATTTCTCTTGTCTAATATAGTACAATGTTGAATAGTCCATAGTACAGCCATGAACAGGCTGTTGCCGCGGGATGCCGGAGAAAAAACCGTACGTAGAGGTTGGAGGTTCACTTTTTTGGCAACGCTGTGAGATGCGGCATTCCATCATTGGCACCAGTCTCCATGCGGCATTCATGTCGGCTTCTGATACCGGTGCATATCCCTATGCCCGCATAATGGGTTGCAGAGAATGCAGGATATTGGTAGCCCGGCCGCCCAGACCGTTAATCCGGCGGACATGTTGTATTGTATGCCTGTGCCGGACAAGGTATGGACGAAGAATAACGCAGCCGCGTTAGCGCATGAACAGACCAAAATGATTCTTGGTGCAAGGTGTTCGTGTATCAAGCTAGGAAGGGGAATTCTCACTTGAGTATACGTTCTTTAAATGGAACAGATTTCACCGCTATGGTTATTGCCGGAGCGGAACAACTAGGGCAGCATGCAGAACATGTCAATTCCCTGAATGTTTTCCCTGTGCCGGATGGCGACACGGGAACAAACATGAATTTGACAATGACTGCTGGCGTTGCAGAGATTAAAAGAAAGAGCTCTGCATCGATCGGAGAAGCTGCCGGAATATTATCCAAGGGCTTGCTTATGGGCGCGCGCGGAAACTCAGGGGTTATTTTATCCCAATTGTTCCGTGGTTTCAGCCGTTCAGCAGCTCCTTATGAAGAATTGAATACGATTCAATTCGCAGCAGCCCTGCAAAATGGTGTTGACGCAGCTTACAAAGCTGTTGTGAAACCGGTGGAGGGAACCATTCTTACCGTAGCTAAAGAAGCTGCCAAACATGCCAGCTACTACGCAAGACGGACGAATGATATCACTGAATTAATGAATGAGGTTTTGTTAAAAGCAAAAGAAGCACTGGCGATGACTCCAGAAATGCTACCTGTCTTAAAACAGGTTGGTGTGGTGGATTCGGGTGGTCAGGGGCTTGTATATATTTACGAAGGCTTTATGGAAGTACTGCTTAAAGGTGAAGGTGGCTCACACGCTTCTCTGCAAAAAGACTCTGTTTCGTCTGCAGCGACAATGGTGAAAACGCCTGCAATTGAACCTGTTGCAACGAAGATGGCACAGGTGATCGCTCCAGAAATGCCTTTGTCAGCTCAGGCCCGATTGGAAACGGAAGATATTGAATTTTTGTACGATATGGAGTTTTTCATCAATCGTGAACTTGGTGAGAATGCAGGAGCAGCTTTTGATGAAGAATTGTTCCGGAAATCGTTGTCAAAAAATGGAGATTCTGTCATTATAATTGCAGACGATGAAGTCATCAAGGTGCATGTGCATTCCAAGACACCTGGTGATGTATTGAATCTGGCTCTAAAGTATGGCGAGATTACACAGATTCATATTCTCAATATGCGTGAACAGCACCGTGATCTGCTGAGTGCAGGAATGGATATTGCACCTTCACCGGATCTTTTTGCTGAAATTCCGCATGAGAAGACAAGCACAGTTGAAGAAGCGGTGCTCCCTGCAGATGAAATGGCGCCTTATGGTTTTATCGCCGTTTCTTCCGGTGATGGCATTGCGGAAATATTCAAAAGCCTGGGTGTAGATGTGGTTATGTCTGGTGGGCAGACGATGAATCCAAGCACAGAAGACTTTGTAAAAGCCGTTCGTTCGATTTCGGCTGATCAAGTATTTATTTTGCCGAATAACTCCAATATTGTGCTGGCTGCTGAACAGGCCAGGGAACTGCTGGAGGATGAGCGTCGTATCATCGTTATTCCAAGCAAGACAATTCCACAAGGAATGGCAGCGGCGTTTGCTTTCCAGGAGGATGAGTCTGCAGAAACGAATCGTGAACAAATGCTGGAGGCCATTAGCCGCGTTCAGTCCGGTCAAGTGACTCATGCCGTTCGCGATACCCAGTATGATGAACTGGATATTAAGGCTGGTCATTACATCGGTATCCATAACTCCAAGATTGTTGCGACAGATGAGGGTATGCTTAATGCATGTGAGGGTCTGCTGAAACAAATGCTGGAGAGTGGAGATGAAGTGGTGACAATCCTTGAAGGGGAAGAGGCTGACGCTGAAGTTACTGCTGCTCTTGCTGCATGGCTGGAAGAACAATATCCTGATGCTGAGGTCGAGGTACATCAGGGAGGACAACCGGTTTATTATTATCTGTTCTCTGTGGAGTCCTAGTAGATGTTGTTCAAAGAGTATCGGGTTTTACCGTGTTGAATTTTAACTCTTTGAACATACACTCATAGCACTTTAGCGAAGAGGAGGAGAGCTTGTGAGCCACAAGGTTGCGATTGTAACGGACAGTACGGCCGATATTCCAGAGGAATTGATTCAAAAATACGGTATACATGTTGTTCCCTTGCGTCTGTTGTTCGGGGAAGAAACGTATGCCGATGGTATTGAACTGACGCCGAAGCAATTCTATGAGAAATTAAGTAAGAGCGCTGTGTTGCCTACGACTTCACAGCCTTCTCCCACTGATTTCATGAACGTGTACCAGACGTTGCTTGATGAGAATTCGGAAAGACCGATTGTATCGATCCATCTGTCATCAGGCATGAGCGGAACATATCAATCAGCCATGCTTGGTAAGTCACTGCTTGAACATGAAGGTGATATTACCGTGCTGGATTCAAAATCGGCCTCGTACGGGTATGGTTTAATGGTGGTACAAGCGGCAGAACTAGCTGAACAGGGCAAGTCCCCTGCTGAGATTGTAGCTGCTGTAGAAGCCATGCAGCAGTCTCGCAAGCTGTTTTTTCTGGTCGATACGCTGGAGTATCTGCAGAAAGGTGGCCGGATTGGTAAAGCCTCGGCCATTTTGGGAACGCTGCTTAACATTAAACCGATCCTTTCTATCGATGAAGAAGGCGTAATCTACGCAGTAGAGAAAGTCAGAGGTCATAAAAAGGCAATGGCACGTATTATTGAACTGTTCCAGAAGGATCTGGCCGGCAAACGGGTTAATCTGGCGGTTGGTCATACGGCTGACCCGCCGTCAGCAGTAGCTTGTGCGGAACAGCTAAAGGGTCATTTTACGCTGAATGAAGTGATCTATACCAATATTGGGGCCGTCATCGGCAGTCATGTAGGGCCCGGTGTTATTGCCATCTTTATGTGGCCTGTTCCGGAATGAGGGATTAGACATGAACTTGGAAGAAATATCAGTGAAGCAAATTAACGGCGTGAGTGCTCTCAAAGAGGGAGAGCTTCACGCCTTTGGCATCTCTAGTGTGAAAGACTTGCTGGAGTATTATCCGTTTCGTTATGAAGATTATCGTCTGCGTTCGCTTAGTGAGGTTAAGGATGGAGACAAAATTACGATCCAGGGACAGGTAATGGGCATTCCGGTGTTACAACGGTACGGCAAAAAGTCACGCCTGACCTGTAAGATGATGACGGAAGAGTGGATGATTACGGCGACGTGGTTCAACCGTCATTTTCTCAAAGACCAGCTCACACCTAACCGGGAAATTGTGCTGACAGGTAAATGGGAACAAAAGCGCATGCAGCTTACCGTGTCCGACTCGGAATTCCCCGATAAAGGAGATGGGCGTTCAGGTACATTGCAACCCGTTTATTCCGTCACGGGCAAGGTAACGCAGCAGTGGATACGCAAGACGATTAACCAAGGATTAATTCAATATGGTGATATGATCCCCGAGATTTTGCCACTAGCACTTATTAAAAAATATAATCTGATGGCGCGCAAGCAGGCCATTGCCGGTATTCATCGTCCGCAGGACAATCAGGAAGGCCAGCGAGCGAGACAGCGGATGGTTTATGAGGAGTTATTTCTGTTCCAGCTTAAAATGCAGGCATTTCGTGCACTGAATCGGAATCGGCTGGATGGTATGGTTCACACCACGGACAATACGACGATTCGAGAATTTGTACGCAGTTTGCCGTTTGAGTTGACGGATGCGCAGAAGAAGGTTGAACTTGAAATCTTGCATGATATGCGTTCTCCCTATGCGATGAATCGGTTGCTGCAAGGCGATGTAGGTTCTGGTAAAACAGTGATTGCAGCTATCGCTCTCTATACGACGGTGCGATCCGGCTTTCAGGGGGCACTGATGGTGCCGACCGAGATTTTGGCAGAACAGCATATGCGTTCCTTGCAGAAACTGTTCGAACCGTTTGGTGTAACGGTAGGCCTGTTAACCGGTAGTGTGAACGGGCGCAAACGTAAAGATTTGGTCGCCTCATTGCAGATGGGCATGCTGGATATTGTAGTGGGTACACACGCCCTGATCCAGGAAGATGTTTTCTTCCGGGAGCTGGGTCTTGTGGTTACGGACGAGCAGCATCGCTTCGGGGTGAATCAGCGCAGCGTTTTGAGACGTAAAGGGTATAATCCGGATGTATTAACGATGACGGCTACGCCGATCCCGCGGACACTTGCGATCACGGCTTTTGGTGATATTGAGGTATCGACGATATCAGAGCGGCCAAAAGGACGGATTCCGATATCTACGTATTGGGTGAAACATGACATGATGGAGCGGGTGCTCGGTTTTATCTCAAGAGAGGTAGATCAGGGCCGTCAAGCCTATCTGATCTGCCCGCTGATCGAAGAATCGGAGAAGCTTGATGTGCAAAATGCGATTGATCTGCATGTGCAGATGCAGCAGAATTTCCCGAAATACAAAGTGGGGTTGTTGCATGGACGTATGACGGCTGCGGAAAAAGAAGAAATGATGCGAGAATTCTACAGTAATGACATTCAGTTGCTGGTATCCACCACGGTGGTAGAAGTCGGGGTCGATGTGCCCAACGCCACACTCATGGTTATTATGGACGCGGATCGTTTTGGTTTGTCCCAGTTGCATCAGCTTCGAGGTCGTGTTGGACGGGGTGCACATGCGTCGTATTGTGTGTTAATTGCTGATCCGAAGACGGAAGTTGGGCAGGAACGCATGAAGGTCATGACCGAAACCGAGGATGGATTCGAGGTATCGCGTCGTGATTTGGATCTGCGGGGACCGGGTGATTTCTTTGGCACCAAGCAGAGCGGATTACCTGAATTCCGTCTAGCCGATATGGTAGCGGATTTTGCTGTGTTGGAACAGGCCCGGGATGATGTGTCCGCATTGATTGCAGATGCCACGTTCTGGACTTCTGTTGACTACACGCCGTTGCGTGAATTTCTCCAGCAAGAGCAGGTATTCAAGGGTGATCTGATGGATTAAGCTGTACGACACGACATGCAATTTGGATGTGCTACGTTGGTTTTAAGGCATGTTTTGTAAAAAGTGACAAGTGACCAAGCCCTCCTAACATATGAATAAGAAGTGAGTTCATTTCTTGGGAGGTGCTGTACGTTTTGGGTTACCAAAAATATGGAATCAGTCCGCAGCTGGTGGAGCGGATCAAACTTAAGATGAAAAATCCTGCGGTCAAAGAGCGGATTAAAAAGTTGATCGATGGTGTGACCAAGGCTGATCTGCAGGATAAAGCAAAGGTGCGCAGGCTGATCAAATCCTCGGCTGTCATTATGAATGAGAATTTCTCACCTGCACAGGAAGAGCAATTTGTTGCTTTTGTCATCGCACAGAAGATTGATCCGAACAACACGTTTCATTTAATCAAGTTGTGGGGCATGTTTAGGTAAAGTTGAATGTAGTGGTGTTACTTCAAAAAAGACAGGGGTTTACATGGGGCACTCCGAGTGCAGTACCATCTTCCGAGCGCTGTTATCCCCGGATTTTTGGAATTATCCTCTCTGAGGATAAAATCCGGTGATAAAGGCAAGATGATGCTTACGAAGCTTTCTTTCAGAAAGCTTTTAGCTTCGCTTCTTCAGCTTGGCTCTGCCCTCTCCTCTCTAGTGTAACTAAGCTTTTTTGAAAGGCCACATTACATTCAAGAGGCTGAAGCTGCCCTCTACTGAACAAAGAACCAGGCCATTATCCATGTCCTGGTTCTTTGATATTATTCCTTTTGTGCTGTTTCCGATATTCCTCGGGAGTTAAACCGGTCATTTTTTTGAATACACGGAAAAAGTATTTGGGATTGTCGTAACCGAGTTGCTTGGCGATGCGGTAGATTTTGTCGTCGGTGCTGATCAGGGTGACTTTGGCCTGTTCAATGCGCAGGCGGTTGATGTAATCGGTAAAGTTCTCGCCGTGTTTTTCTTTGAACAGGAAGCTGAGATAGCTCGGATTCAGATAAAACAGGGAGGAAACCCATTCCAGCGTTAAATCTTTGGCATAGTGGTGGTCGATATAATGTTTGACGTTGTCGATGACCTGATCGGATCGGTATGGGTTATATTCTTGAAGCAGCAGCGCTGTTCCTGACAGCACCTTGTCCATATAATGGCGTATGGATTCCATATCGAATGAAATGTCGAGCACAGCCTCGAGACTGGAGGAAGCATTGCCGCCGCTGCCACTTTGTAAATAATGTTGCAGCAGCTGCTTCGTTTCACCCACGATTTCTCGGCATTGTTCCTTCAGATGGGAGAGTAAAGCATCGGGCTGCCGGATGAAAAAGGCAAAGAAATCAGCGACCAGCTCTTTAACTTTGGACACGCTGCCACTTTCCATGAAAAACAGCAATTCATGTGACCGGCCCCAGCGTAGGGAGGACAACGGGATGTTCTCCACTGTATACGTGTAATATTTGCCGAAATCGGTAATGGAGCGTTTATCGAGAGCCAAAATGGTTTGATGATGAGCTTCACGGACATCGCTTATATCGGATAGAGGCAGACTGACTCCGATGCAACATTCCGCTGCTGCTGTATCAGCCAGAATACGTCCCGCATTTTGGATGGCACGCTCCTGTAGTTCGCTCACTGCACATCCCTGATCATACATGAGCAGAAACAGAAGATGGTCCGATTGGGGATGCGGAATACACAGGCTTTGCGGAAAAGAAGGAAGATGTCCAGCCGTATAGGGCTCAGGACTATAGATCGTCATAAAAACCAGCTGCTCGGCTTCCAGAATGGCCGCGAATTCGCGGGAACGAAATAGAGGGCGCCTCGCAGGCGTATGGGAATGCAGTACATAATGGATAAATGCTTGATGGTCAGCATCGATTTTCATCTGTTCTGTCTCCACGGTCAGCTGCACAACCTCCTGCTTCAGAGAGCGCTCCTGCTCCAGCGTTACAATCGCTTGTTGCAAGGCATGTTGAACTTCGTCCCGGCTGAATGGTTTGAGCAAGTAATTCACCACTTTGGCCGAGATGGCCTCCTGCATGTAATCAAAATCGGTATGCCCGCTGATCACAATAAGTTTGATATGAGGATAACGCTGGCCTACGGTCCGAATTAACCATTTCCCGTCCATCTCGGGCATGCGCATATCCGTAAAAACAATGTCAGGTCTGGAGGATTCAATCAGTTCCAGCGCATCGGCGCCATTGTCCGCTTCACCCAGCAGCATCAGGGAATGCTCTGAGGTCTCCAGTTTTTTTAACAGACCTTTGCGGATCAAAGGTTCGTCGTCCACAACGATAAACGTATACATAAGCGGTCACCTCTACTCTCAAAGACTTGGAATCTCCACGGTAATTCGGGTTCCTTGATGAACTTCACTGTAGAAAGTCAGTCCGTACCCGTCACCATAATACAGAACAATTCGTGAATGCACGTTTTTAATGCCAATGCTCTGTTTGAGCCTTTGACCGACAGAAATGAACTCAGGCGGCTGTGACAGCAACTGCCTCAGCTCATCCACCTGTTCGGGTGACATGCCTACGCCATCATCGCATACTTCAAAAACGATCCGTTCCGCTTGAACCTTGCCGGTAATGGTGATGGAGCCTTTCCCGCGTTTGTTCTCCAATCCGTGATAGATTGCATTTTCCACGAGCGGCTGCAGCAGCAGCTTCAACATGTGACAGCTTCGGACTTCAGAATCGACAAGAAGCTTGAAGTTGATTTTGTCACCGTACCGGATCTGCTGGATGGCCATATAATTTTCCACATGCTGAAGCTCCTCGCTGACGGTTACGCGTTCACTATCTGTTTTGATGCTGTAGCGGAACATATCACCGAGTGACTTGGTCATCACGACAATGCTTTCGACTTCCTCAATCTCTGCGATACTGTTGATCGACTCCAGTGTATTGTACAGAAAGTGAGAATTGATCTGTGCCTCGAGCGCTTTCATCTGTGAATCCAATGTCAGAATTTTGTTCTGGTAACTCTCCCGAATGTGGGTATCAATATCCCTCATCATTTTATTAAATTCATGATAGAGAATCCCGATCTCGTCAACTTGTTTGCTTCGTTGCGGTTTGATCTTCACAAATGGATGTGATTTGGTTTTGCGCATCATTTTGGTTAATTCAATAATCGGCTTGGTAATCAGGTTGGACAAGAAAAAGGACAGGAGCAGAAAGATCACGGCACAGCTTATAGCGACATACAGCAGCAGCTTCTGTGAGATATTGTACTGCTCGTACAGCCGTTCCAGTGAAATGTTCGCAATGACATTCCAGGGATGTCCGGGTACTTTTTGCATGACGGTCATGATCTTATCCTGAATGACTTTATATTGTGAGTTGCTGTTAACATGCTCTATGGCTGATGCAAGATTGGCAGCAAGCGGGTGTCCGATCTGTTGTCCATCGGTAGAGTACAGAATTTTTCCTTGATTATCCGCCAAATACAGGTTCGATAGACTGGGAGCAGGGTTGCGTTTCAATCCATCAAAAATATTCATACTGCAATCCAGCATAAACACCCCGAGGAACTCGTGATTGTTCGGGTCGTAGAGAGCCCTTGAAAAACCAATCGACTGCTTGGCATTAATGATGTAGGGTTTAACCCCAACCTCGCCCACATATAAATCGCCTTTACGCTGAATGGTGTCGAGATACCATTGATCCTGAAGAGCAATGTAGTCCAGACGTAAATCCGTGCCGCTGCTGCCATAACTGATCCATTTCCCGTCCGGTGTGAAGAGATACAGACCATTAATGTAATTATATCCGAGCAAAATATTTTCGAAGATGAGCTTCAATTTGCTGCGTATCATAAAAATCTCATACTGATCATTCGTATCGTTCAGCTTCATTAATTCATCGCTAACGGCACTGTAAGCGGTTGCATTGGAAGACTGCTGAAGAATGGTGATCGAGATCCGGTCGATGTTCTGCAGAATCTCTTCCATGCTTTTGACCGAATTGCCGATGGTTGTGGACGTTACCAGTGACGTTTGCTCATTCACCAGCTTCGTATAACTCCGGTAGGAACTGACCGATACAACGATGATAGGTACTATGGACACCAGAACGAGAACCAGAAACAGTTTGGTTTTGATGTTGAACAGAATCATAAGTGCTCCCCCTGCGAATGTCAAATCTAAAAATAGTGCACCAAACAAGCTAAAGCAAATGTACTGAGACCCACCGTATGATGAGAATGTGCACAAAGCAAGAATAAACATGAATCGGGGGAATGACAAGATGAAAAATAGAAAACGGCTGTGGGCTTTGACTTTAGTGCTGCTGCTGACGTTTCTGAGCGCATGCAGTTCTACGGGCCAAGAGCAGAGCAGCTCCGACAATAACAGAGAGGGTAGCGATGGTTCAGTCAAACCCATTACGTTGACGATGATGCTCTCGGGAAACAAAGCTTCGGAAGGAGAAGACTTCGAACTTGAAACGCTGCCCCGTCTGGTGAAAGAAAAATTCCCGAACATTAATCTGGAGGTACAGAAGCTGCCTGATGATCAGTACAATACCTCAGTGCGGACGAAGCTTGCTGCAGGCCAGGGTCCCGATATTTTCTGGATTTTCCCGAAAAATTCAGCAGGCGGAGTCATTGATTTTGCCAAAGCCGGATTTGCCGCTGACCTGTCTGATTTGAACTTCTGGGATAACATCAGTCAAGGGGCAAAGGATGATATGTCTGTTGACGGCAGGCCATACGGCGTATCGGGCGGTATCGCTTTTCTGGGCGCTTATTACAACAAGGAGTTGTTGCAACTAGTCGGTTACTCCGAATTTCCGAAAGACTGGCCTTCGTTCCTAGATTTGTGCCAGAAGCTGAAAGATGCAGGCATTACGCCGATTGCGATGGGCGACAAAGATCCTTGGGTGATCCAGTTCGGAATGTACCAGATCGCAGCTAATACGGTATACCCGGATGACATGGATTTTGATGTCAAGCTGCAAAAAGGTGAGAAGTCACTGACTGATGCTACGTGGGTTCAAACGATCTCCAAATATAAAGAGCTGTATGACAAAAACTATGTGGTGAAGAACTCACTGGGTATTGGCAGCGCTCAATCTGCACAGCTGTTTATTGACGGTAAAGCCGCTATGACCCTCACTGGCACATGGGATTATGCTTCCATGACCTCCAAAGGTGCGGCTGATTTCACTCGTGGCTTCGCTTCCCTTCCAGGCAATGATTCCGGCAAGCCGGTCTATGTATCTGGTGCAACATCAGCAGGTTATGCGCTCAACGCAAAATCGGCCAATCTCGATGCAGCGAAGCAAGTGCTGAATTATCTGTTTGACGGACAATCCGAGCTATTCAAAGCGTTTGTTGCTTCCAACAGCTCTATCAGTGTGTACAAGGGCGTGAGCTTGGAGAAGGAATTGTTCAAGGAAGTGAACGACAACTATCAGCAAACCGGCAATTCCGTATATTTCAGCAATCAGATGTGGCCTGCGGGCGTATCCGATGTGATGCAAGCCAAGTTTGCAGAGATTATCGCTGGGCAAAAAACAACACCTGAAGAGGTAGCTGGCGCCATGGAAAGCAAATTCAGAGAGTTGTGGAAAAACTAGATTCAGAGAGCTGTGAAAAATAGATTCAATACAGGCGATCCGTTGCACGGGGAAGGACGTTCGAGGCTGCTTTCCCGGCTTCGGTCTTTTTGGAAAGGATGGAGCAAGATGAACTCGACTGTCATGAAAAAGTCCATGTACTGGTTCGCGGTACCGGCGTTACTGTTTTACCTGACCTTCTGGATTTTTCCGATCCTGCGGTTATTTCAGTACAGCATAACGGACTACAATGGCTATGCTCAGGTTTACAGTTATATCGGGCTGGATAATTACAAGGAGTTGTTTCAAGGTGATATACTCGGTGTATCTCTCAAGAATACATTGATCTATACATTAGTTACCGTCCTTGCAGGCAATATCATCGGTCTGGCCATGGCTTTGCTATTAAATATGAAAATAAGAGGAACCGGAATCTACCGTTCTTTGGCCTACCTTCCTACGTTATTCAGCGCAATCGTTGTGGGCTTTCTCTGGAGTTATGTATATATGCCGGATTACGGACTGATCTCTTCCTTTCTGGATAAACTGGGTATTGCAAATGAACTCAATTTCCTCGGCGATTTTTCTACTGCACTCTATTCGATCATTTTGGTCGAAATCTGGAAAACGATTGGCACAACCATGATTATTTTCCTCGCGGGTCTGCAAACGGTCCCGAATGATCTGTTAGAGGCTGGACGGATTGACGGGTGTGGTCCGTGGCGACTGTTCAGGCATGTGAAGATTCCTCTTTTGGCTACAGCCATCACGATTAATGTAACGCTCAGTCTGATTAATGGGCTTAAAGCGTTTGACTTCCCGTTTATTATGACCAATGGTGGGCCAGGTACAGCAACAAATACGTTAATCTTTTCGGTCTATAAAATGGCATTTACCGAGCAGCTCTTTGGCAAGGCCTCTGCGCTTGGTGTCATATCGTTTGCTGTCATTATTATCATTACTGCTCTGTTTGTACTGAAGATGAACAAGCGGGAGGTGTCGGCATGATTCTTCGTCGATGGATGGGGAAAGGCGTTGTGCAGCTGGCGGTCATACTGATTATGGCGCTGAATCTGATTCCGCTCATCATTGCTTTTTCAACTTCACTGCGTGATCCGAAAGACAATACGAACCCGCTGGTTCTGTTTCAGGGTGTATCTCTGGCAAGTTACAAAGCGGCCTACGAGCTCATGCATTTTCTGGAGGCTCTATGGAACAGCGTTGTGTTAACTGGGGTATCGGTCATCTTTGTCGTTCTGTTTGCGGCGATGGCTTCATATCCGATGGCCCGGCTGAAAACAAGGCTCAGCAAGTTTATGTATTTATTTTTTCTGTCCGGGCTCGTGGTGCCTGCTCAGATGGTGTTGATCCCTATTGTACAGATGATTAATGCGTTGCATATTCCGACGAACCAGTATACTCCGATCTTTATGTTTATAACCTGCAGCTTGCCGTTTTCCACCTTCCTGTATACCGGCTTTATTCGCAGTGGTGTGCCAGAAGAGGTAGAGGAGGCTGCACATATTGATGGTGCCGGATTATTGCAACGCTTCTGGACAGTTGTTTTTCCGCTTCTTATTCCCGTAACGGTGTCCGTTATTATTACGCAGGGGGTATGGATCTGGAACGATTACTTTTTTAATATGATTTTTATTTCCGGAGCCGGGCAATCGCCCTTACCTCTGGCGATGCTTGGATTTATGGGAGATCAGCAAAACCCGACGCAATGGAATGTATTGTTCGCAGCCTGCTTCCTGTGTGCACTGCCGCTGCTGCTGGTCTTTTTATTTTTACAAAAGTACTTTGTTGGCGGTATGACGGTTGGTGCGGTTAAAGGTTAAGGAGGAGAATCAGGACATGAGTGAAAAGATTGTAAGTGAACGTAGGATGAGTCAACATATCATAAACGAATCATGGATGGATCAGGCGCAACAATGCATTCCGAAGCTTCACGAACAAACAGTATATCCAAAGTATCTTGTTCGTTCCATTTCAGATTCACAGGCTTTTCAGGGGTGGCGAATGGAGACGATAGGTCCGGCTTCCGTTTTGTCCGAGCAAACGCTGCGCAAGGGAGACGAGATAACACTGGATTTTGGCCAGCATCTCGTCGGTTATGTAACGCTGTCACTGCTGAACGTCCGAAGCAATGCAGATGCACCTTTAAGATTAAAATTGACATTTGGCGAGATGCCATGTGAGGTTGCAGAAGACTTTTCCACATATGAGGGGTGGCTTAGTCGTTCCTGGTTGCAGGATGAGGTGCTTAATGTAGATGTACTGCCGGGAACAGTTACATTGAACCGTCGATATGCCTTTCGTTATCTGAAGATTGAAGTACTGGACACATCCATTCGGTATGATATTCAAATCAAGGATATCTATTGTACAACGGTGACTTCTGCATCAATGGATGCTGTATCGCCATTGCCGGAAAACATCGATGAGGAGCTCACACAGCTTGATCTGGTATCGATTCGTACTCTTCGTGATTGTATGCAAACGGTATTTGAGGATGGGCCGAAGCGGGATCGACGGTTGTGGATTGGTGATCTGCGTTTGCAAGCCTTGGTCAATTATGAGACATTTGGCTGTAATGATCTGGTGAAGCGCTGTTTATATCTATTTGCCGGATCAAGGCTGGAAGGCGGGCAAGTAGGTGCGTGTCTGTACGAAAAACCGGAGCCTTATGTAGATGACATCTACTTGTATGACTATGCCCTATTTTTTATTACTACATTATGGGACTACTACGAAGCAACGAAGGATCGGGAGACACTTGAGGTGTTATGGCCTGTTGCCAAAGAACAGATCAACATTGCCTTGTTAAGGCTGGATGCACGCGGCATTGTGCAGGATGATGACACATGGTATTGCTTCCTCGATTGGCATGAGCAGTTGAACAAACAGGCAGGTGCACAGGCGATACTGATCTACGGCATGAAAAGAGGGCAATGGATCGCCCGGGAACTGGGGCTGCCTGTGGAGGAAAAGCAAATTCAAATGCAGGTTCAGCAGGCCGAACAGGCTGCCCTTCAATTTTTATGGGATGAGGAACAAGGGTTCTTCATTAGTGGTGGGGAGCGGCAGGTATCATGGGCATCGCAGGTCTGGATGATTCTGGCTGAAGTGGTGGATGCGGATGCGGCATGGCCATTGCTGCAACGACTAATGAATCATAACGAAGCAATTCAAATGAACACGCCTTATATGATGCACCATTATGTGGAGTCGCTGCTGCAGTGTGGAAAAAAAGAAGAGGCCTTAGCGCAGATTCGAACATACTGGGGCGGTATGTTAAAGGGTGGAGCGGATACGTTCTGGGAGCTGTATAATCCCGACGACAAGACATATTCTCCGTACGGCAGTAATTTGATCAATAGTTATTGCCACGCCTGGAGCTGTACACCAAGTTATTTTATCAGACGAATGTTTGGATCAACTAATAGCTGATCCAAACGCAGTTGAACGAGGTCAACCGGATTTTCGGTTGGCCTTCTTGGACACTGATGCATGGTCTGGGTTCATAGTTGCAAACCATATCGCGATTAATGTGGCGATGATAATTCCGTTATGAGGTAGTTCTGCAAGTATGTAATCTTGTATAACCAAAACCGGAATGGAAATACATAAAACGACCTGTAGTATTCGTCCTGTGGATCGTTCAGCATTTTTGGATCGTCTGGAGACGAACTTTAAGATATAGAATATAAGACTAAACAATAGAAGTGAACCAAGGAGCAGAATTGCAAGCATGTATGGACACCTTTCTTGGGAGAAGTTGAGTAGTATCAGTATCTTCATATAACGAATATTAGTTTCCTTATTATACCACATTTCTTTTCGGAGCTAAGAGTTTATTGAATATTACTTTTAAGAGAGAATGGTCATGTCAGAAGAGACATCAGTCATGTGTGACTTGATGAAATGCCTTTTTTATTTTTCACAGGATATCCTTTGCTTTCCTCCAAGGGGAAGGGTAAACTGTTGCATACGAGTAGTGTGGATACAATGTCGCGCAGCGCGGGATGGAAGAAGGTTTTCTGACGCTGTTATTGTTATTTTTTCAGATAGATGTGGAGGAAGATGGTTTGGAAATGTTTACGATGCTGCTGGGGTTGTTTGAGCGGGCGGCGCTGCTGATTATATTTCTGTTTTTTCTGTCGCGGGTGCCGCGGTTCAGGCAGATTCTGCAAAAGGGCAAATTAAGATGGCAGGAATACACGGCCTTGACCGTGCTATTCTGTGCGTTTGCCATCTTTGGTACATATACAGGAATTAACGTTGAAGGATCACTCGTCAATGTGCGGATTATTGCGGTTCTGTCGGGTGGCATATTATTTGGGGCACCTGTTGGCATTATTACGGGCATGGTCTCGGGGTTGCATCGGTATCTGATTGATATGGATGGTATTACTGCCATTCCATGCCTCATTACAAGTATTCTGGCGGGTTTGGTGTCAGGTTACATTCACAAATACACCCCCAAATCCAAACGCTGGATCATCGGTATCGGGGCAGGCATGATTATTGAAGCGCTCACGATGCTGCTGATTCTTCTTTACTCGTATCCTGATCCTCTGGGAGCAGATATTGTTTCCAAGATTGCATTGCCAATGATTCTGGGTGAGGTGAACATTGGTCTGATCATACTTTTGGTGCAGAGTGTGGAGGGGGAAAAGGAATTAATTGCAGGTCGTCAGGCCAAGTTGGCTTTGGAGATTGCGAATAAAACACTGCCTTACTTCCGCTCGATTGACGAGGAATCGCTCCGTAAAATATGCAAAATCATTCAAGAGGATATCCAGGCCGATGCGGTAGCAATTACGGATACCCGGAATGTTTTGGCTTATGTTGGTTTTGGTGAGGAACGCTATCATATTGGCAATGAAATTATTAGTGAAATGACAAAGAAGACGATATCCAGCGGGGAAATTACGATAAGTAATGATGTAACGGATGAGAAAACCCCGGATATCCACTCGCTGCTGATTATACCGCTCAAAGAACGGGGCGATGTGACGGGTGCACTCAAAATCTATTATCGCAAAGCCTATAAAATTACGTATCCACTACAAACGATGGCGGTAGGACTCTCCCAGATTATCTCCACCCAGATGGAGGTATCTCGCGTAGAGGAGATTAAAGCTGCGGCGAATAAAGCGGAACTACGTGCACTACAGACGACGATTCATCCTCACTTTCTGTTCAATGCGTTAAATGCCATCGCTTCGTCTATACGTACAAAGCCTGATCGTGCGCGAGAACTGATTGTTAACCTCTCAGGTTACATGCGCTACAATCTGGAGCTGTCGGATGAGTTAATTGATATTCATAAGGAACTGGAGCAAGTCCGCAACTATGTCGAGATTGAAAAAGCGCGCTTCGGCAGCAGACTCACGGTTATCTACGAGATTGATGAAGTGGCAGTGCATATTCCAAGCCTGGTCATTCAGCCGCTTGTGGAAAACGCGATTATTCATGGCATTCTGAAGGTCAAGGGTCCCGGAACCGTGCGGATTCGGGTACAGGATCATCCTGATTTCGTGCGTATTAGCGTGAGTGATACAGGAGCAGGCATCAACGCCGATATTATTGAAAAGGTCTACCATGACCGCATGCCGGGCAACCAGATTGGACTGTATAACGTGCATCGGCGCGTGAAACTGATATACGGACAAGGACTAACGATTACAAGACTGGAGCAAGGGACCGAGATTTTATTTGATGTACCCAAAGGAGATGTCATAACAAGGTGATGATGGAGCGATGAAAGCGTTAGATGAAGGAATGTTGCGGGCGATAGACAACAGAAGGATGAGAGCGTTGATTGTAGAAGACGAAATTCCGGCAAGTGAGGAACTGAGTTATCTGATTCAGGAGCATAGCCAGATTCAGGTTGTGGATTGTCTGGAAGATGGTCTGGATGTACTCAAGTTTTTACAGGAGCAGGAAGTGGATGTGCTTTTTCTCGATATTAACATTCCTTCGCTGGATGGCATGATGCTGGCGCACCATATTGGCAAATTTGCACGTAAACCTTACATTGTATTTACGACTGCGTATAAGGAGCACGCGGCTGAGGCTTTTGAACTGGAAGCCTTTGATTATATTTTGAAGCCCTATGACGAGAAACGGATCGCAACCATGCTACACAAGCTGGAACTGACCTTCAAGCGGGATCAGGAGCAAAGTGAGAGCATGCTTGGGGATCTACAAGGGGAAGATCAGGCATATCGACGTGTACAAGGATATGAATCGGCACATGGACTTGGAGTGGAACAAGGATATACCCAAAGACAAGATCAGATTCGGTCTGGCATACCGCAGACCCAGCAAGGACTGGAGCAACGACCGATATCTTCTAATTCTCCATCACAGGCGGCGGATCATCTGACGGGAACACGGATCAATCTGTTACGTAACGATAACATCATTGTGACGGATTCGGCGGATATCTATTATGCAGAGGCTCAGGAGAAAGTCACCAAAGTGTATACCAAAAATGGGGAGTTCACGATGCCGGTCAGCATATCGGATTTTCACAGCCGCTTGCCGCAGGATACTTTCTTCCGCTGCCATCGTTCCTATCTCGTTAACCTTTCTCAAATTCGTGAGATTGTGCCTTGGTTTAACAATACGTATCTGCTCCGTCTGCGTGATCTGGAAGCTGAAGTGCCAGTCAGTCGTGGCAAGGTCAAAGAATTCAGGCAGCTCATGCGCATATAACGGCATTTCATTCCGCATCTGATGCAACTCATGCTCAGAACGGTTTGATGAATCCCCTTTCATGTATGATGGTCTTGTGAACGCATTCAAGTACCTTACCTTTAACGGTACAAGAGAATGTTCAACATGTTACAGACATCGCAAAGGGGAGATTACGATGAAAGCAGCTATTTCATCCGCTTCATCAGCATCTAATTCAACAACGACATCATCAATAAAAATGAACCGCTGGCTTATTGTACTGGGTACGATTATTGTACAAATGGGGCTTGGCACTATCTACACCTGGAGTTTATTTAATCAACCGCTGTCTGATCGTTTCGGATGGGACGTCAGCTCGGTCGCGATAACTTTTTCGATTACGAGTTTTGCTTTGGCATTTGCTACGTTGTTTGCAGGACGATTGCAGGAGCGCTGGGGTCTCCGGCGCCTGATCCGTGTAGCCGGGATTGTGCTGGGGGTAGGACTTATCCTGAGTTCACAGGTTAGCTCGTTAACGCTGCTGTATCTGCTGGCTGGTTTTGTGGTCGGGTTTGCGGACGGTACGGCATATATCACGTCTTTGTCCAACCTGATCAAGTGGTTCCCTGAACGTAAAGGACTGATATCGGGTATCTCGGTGGGTGCCTTCGGTACGGGCAGTCTGTTGTTCAAATATGTGAACTCCGCCCTGATTGGTGCGGTTGGTCCGGCGCAAGCCTTTATGTACTGGGGGATTATCGTGCTTGCACTGGTTGTTGCCGGATCATTCCTGATCCGAGAAGCGGTGGTTCGGGAGCAGTCTCCGGCAAGTGTCAAAGAGGGTTCTGGTGTGAAAACAGCAGAAGTTCGTCATGAGTATACAGTTAAAGAAATGCTTCGCACGAAAGAAGCATATATGCTCTTCGGTATTTTCTTCACGGCTTGTATGAGCGGTCTCTATCTGATCGGCATTGTTAAAGATATTGGCGTGCAGCTCGTAGGTCTTAATGTAGCAACGGCTGCGAATGCGGTAGCGATGGTTGCGATTTGTAACACGGCGGGCCGTATTATTCTGGGTGCGTTGTCGGATAAAGTAGGACGGATGAAGGTCATCGCCGGAGCGCTCCTGGTTACAGCCGTAGCGGTCATGACGCTGAGTCTGGTGCCGCTGAACTTTGGAATCTTCTTCGCTTGTGTAGCAGCCATTGCCTTCTGCTTCGGCGGTAACATTACCGTGTTCCCAGCGATTGTGGCTGATTACTTCGGTTTGAAAAATCAAAGCAAAAACTATGGCGTCATCTACCAAGGGTTTGGATTGGGTGCTCTGGCGGGATCATTCATCAGCGCGCTGCTGGGTGGATTCCATCTCACCTTTATTGTTATCGCTGTACTCTGTGCGGTATCACTGCTGATGGCACTGATCATCACACCTCCGGGTACGAGCCTGCGGGCACGTGATTCCCATAAAAAACAGATGCAGCTTAACCCGTCTTCCCGGGCTAGCTAGGTTGTAGTTTATCCGTTGTACAGGTCCGCAGATATGTATCATAACATCCCAGAGACGTTGCGATTGGACTTCGCATTGGGCCAACAACAAATACAAAACCAAGATCAGATTCATGGCAGGCGGTCTCAGATGAGGCCGTTTTTTGCTTTTTGAAAGAGCTCCACCAATGCCCAAAGCCTCGCTGTCGAGTGTAGTACATACGTAACCATGCTGACGTAAATCCCGATATGTGCATTGATACCTTTGCTTCTGTTATAATCAAGGTGAATCGAAGACAAACTGCGCTTCGATGACGTGGTATCACGATGCACAACTGCTACACGATTACATTGAAATGATCTATCCCAAGGAGGCATATTCATGAACTTTGTAAAATACACAGAACCGGACTTTGAACATTATTATGCACTCGTTTCCAATGAGGACGTCATGAAGCAGATTACCGAGCGTGCGATTCCGGAGGCGGAAGCGAGAACACAGTTCGATTCCATGATAGATTATAACCTTCGTTCGATATGTGGGCACTATCGGGTGACCACGCAGGATGATGGAGGTGTGGCCTACGCCAAATTGATTCTGGATGAAGATAATCCAAGCCGGGCAGATCTGGATGAAGATAATCCAAGCCGGGCAGAGATGGGATATATGATTCTGCCGGAGCATTGGGGCAAAGGTCAGGGGACAGCGATTGCGTCCCGCCTGATTATTCAGGCTCAGGCTGCAGGTATTGAGGTTTTATATGCCGTTATTGATCCTTCCAATGCGGCATCCCGTCAGATTTTGCTTAGACAGAACTTTGAATCGACTTGGGTGGGGGACTATGATGGACTGCCTGGGGAGATTCTGGAATTGAATCTGAGTCCTAACAGATAAAGACGTTAGATACACATGAAAGTACATGGTAAAACATGTGCTTTGAATGACTAATGGCTATTCTTAACCTTTTCAGAGATAAAGTATATACTGTAGCCGCTTATAAAGCGGCTTTTTTCTGTGCAATCTATATAAGATAGAGCGGCCCCTAAATTACATGTAAAAGGAGAGCATATGATAAAATCATTGGAATGGATTACGCATCCTCCGTTTAACCCTATTCATGATAAGCTTTATACTCCATTTGAGTTGCTTAAGGGTTTTCATGCGGATGATGCACGGAGTCTATTAGTCACGCCAGATTTTCGGTGTTTTACATATTTTCATCAACAAGGAGGTACAACCGTCTCAGATCCTTATGCTGCGATGATGGAGGCTGTGCATGATACATCCGTTGTTCGCGAAATGAACGGATTTCTGGCAACGGAGTTACAGGCAGGCCGTCGTCCTGTTGCAATTATGGGAGGACATCGCGAGAAACGTGGAAGCGAAACTTATCGTAAAGTAGCACGAATTGCCCAGAAGCTATCAGAATCGGGTTTTATTGTCGTTAGCGGTGGCGGACCTGGTTGTATGGAAGCAACACATCTTGGTGCTCTTCACGCTGGACGGTCAGCAGACTGCCTTGAATCTGCAATGAATCGTTTGGAAAAGGAACCGTTCGCTGAATTCCCGCAAAACATGAGCAATATTATCGGTAAAGATGGGCAGACCTTTAATGAAGAATTGTTAAGTAAGCTCCATAGGTGGATGCTTCCCGCATGGGAAATAGCAAATGAACTCAAGGATCAACTCAGCCCACTCAATTACAGTTTGGCACTGCCGACCTGGCATTATGGCCACGAGCCGTTTACTCCGTTTGCTACCCACGTTGCGAAATACTTCCTCAACAGTATACGGGAAGATGTGCTTCTTACACTGGCTTCATGCGGTATCATTTTTTCGGAGGGGCGGGGAGGCACAATCCAGGAAGTGTTCCAGGACGCTGCTCAAGTCTATTACCGTGAGAATGACGCGTATAATAAGGCTCCAATTACTTCAATGCTGTTTCTTGACAGCCAGTTCTGGACAAATTCAGAAACCCCGGATGAAAGGCTGCACATGCCAGTGATGGGTTTGCTTTATTCACTTTTTGTCGGTACGAAAAATATGACAGAAGAGGAATTTAAACGTTATATTCGCGTTGTTGATGATGCTGATGAAGCCGTAAATATCATTATTGAAAATGCACAATCCGCGAGTCAGGTCGTGCACAAACTTGCCAGAATTGGCATTAGCAATATTGATTCGGAGCTTATGGCTGAAAGAGCAGAAGATTTTGTTAACCAGCGAGGAAACAAGACTGAAATATGATTCATGGAATTTGGAAAAATGAAGGGACAGTCCCCATCGTGATCCACGAACGACCTGATTCAGAGAATAGAACAAAGTCCCCATAAAAGCTGTCACTCTAGCAGCTTTTTTTGTTTTCCCGGTAGAAATTCGTGTAACTTCACGTACCACAGGGTAATGCATAGGATAGAATAAGGAGTATAAGGTGTCTTGTGTGAGTACAGCGTTGTGTTGTATTGCAGGGCTAGTATCTCGTGTGGGATACTTCTATAGATCAAAGTGGAGGAGATGACATATGAGTGATTCAACGATGGAACGACTGAATGCCCTGTTGCCGGAGTGGCTGGAGACCAGCCGACTGCATACGGGACAGGGAAAAGTAGCTTCCTATATTCCGGAACTGGTCAAAGCATCGCAGGATGATCTGGGTATACATATTATGGACGCTGAAGGAAACCATGTGTCCGCCGGGGATTGCGGTGTTCCTTTTACGATGCAAAGTATCTCCAAAGTGTTCACCCTGATTCTAGCCCTGATGGATCATGGAGAAGAAGCGGTCTTTTTTAATGTAGGAAAAGAACCAACCGGTGATGATTATGACTCCATGATCAAGCTGGAACTGGTTGAACCAGGCATTCCATTTAATCCCCTCATTAATGCGGGTGCGATTACCGTATCCTCTCTCGTCGGTGGTGACTGTAAGGAAGAGAAGTCCCGCCGTATTCTCGAATTTTTCCGCAAATTAGCCCACAATGAACGACTGGGTTATAACGAAGATGTTTTTCGCTCCGAATCGGAAAGTGGTCACCTGAACCGCTCCCTCGCCTATTTTCTGAAACATAACGGTGTCATCAAAGATGATGTAGAAGATGTGCTTGCGGTGTATTTCCGCCATTGCTCCATTGAAGTGACCTGTGCTGACCTGGCTCGCATGGCGCTTGTTCTTGCTTACGATGGAACCGATCCGATTACAGGCGAAGAACTTATTCCCCGTCGTTATGTGCAGATTGCCAAAACCTTTATGACCACCTGCGGGATGTACAATGCTTCTGGTGAATTCGCCATCGAGGTTGGTTTGCCTGCCAAAAGCGGTGTTTCCGGTGGTATTCTGACGCTGGTTCCGGGACAATTCGGCATCGGTGTGGTTGGACCGGCACTCAATCGTAAAGGCAATAGCCTCGCTGGCGTTCACTTGCTGGAGCGTCTGTCCAAAGAGTTTGACTGGAGTTTCTTCTGATATTAAAAAAGCAACGTAATAGTTACCATTCTAAGCAGTGGATGAATCAGATTACGGGCATTTTGCTTCTTTTGAACGAGGCGGGGTGCACGAACATCGGTTTTATCGACTGCTTTTGTATTACCCTAGAATAATCGTAGGGATTCAGTCCTGTACCACGTAAAGCTGCTGCATCTATCATGGAGTTTCCACAATATAAGGATGTGAAGAAATGCTCATTTACTATACTAAATTCACAATCTCACTCATCCATCCATTCACCTGCTGGTGTTACACCTGTAATGAGATTCATCTGAAGATCCCGACTTCCGTCATCGGTTAGTAATCTGAGCGTACGGGCAGGGCGATCCAGTCTAAGCACACGTCCGGTAAAACAAACATCGTCATGCTCATGGAACAGGGTAATGGTAACACGGTCGCCAAGTACCATAGAGTTACTAAGCAACCGGGACATTTCATCTGCGGCCTGAGCATCCAGGGAGGGACGAGTGCGAGGAGCAAGCTGCTCCTGGTGAAGAATATAAGCTTCCCGATGTTCAGGAAGCATCATGCGTGAGGATTCAAAAAGTCCGTTTTGCTGTAATTTTTTACTCATTTATAGTGACCTCCAATTTTGTGAGAACGTTCCTGTGCCTGTGCAGATGAGCAGAGGGACGATGCGCGCATGATGGCGGTATCCCCGAACTTGCGCTTGATATCATCCGTGGCTCGTTCCAGCTCTCTCTTGCGTTCGCGGTCGTCAAACCAGGACAGCTGTACTTCTGAATCGGGCACAAGTCCACTGAGGGACACATGGATACGCCTTATGGGTAGTCCGTCCCAATGGCGCAGGAACAGAGCTGCCGCCGCATCATATACTTCATCCGTAATGTTGGTCGGTTCATTCACCTTCATCTGACGGGAGAAGCCGGTTGGCCGATCGTAATCCTGTCCGCGACATCCGACCGAAACAACATGCCCCATGAGTGATTTGTCCCTGGAACGCCGGCTGACCAGCTCTGCCAGCTCCAACAGCACAACTTTGATTTCTTCCCAGGTCTCGTAATCCCGAGGTAGTGTCATCTGATGTCCGATGCCTTGCTGCTGGTGGGTATATGTCCCGGGTTTCACGGGAGAATCATCCATACCGCGTGCGATACGCCATAACACTTCACCGTTCACACCCCAGCGCTCTTTGAGCCGGGACAGCGGTGTATTCGCCAGATCACCAATCGTATGAACGCCCATCTTGTAGAGATGCTGTGCCATACGTGAACCAACCATGAACATATCACGTACAGGTTTTTCCCAGATTGTGGAGGGCACATCTTTCCGTGGCAGGGTATAGATACCTCCGGGGACTTTTTTGGCATACAGGTCACAGGCCATTTTACTGACGACCTTGGTATCGCTGATCCCGATCCGAATGTAAACGCCCGTTTCATCCATGACCCGGGACTGAATGCTGCGTGCAATGGTTTCGGGACTGCCGAACAGATCCAGGCTTCCGGTGACATCGAGAAATTGCTCGTCAATGCTGTAGGGCTCGACCAGATCGGTATAGGACTGAAGGATACGTGTAATATGAAGGGATACACGAATGTATTCGGCCATTCTTGGGCGAATAACGACGACATCAGGACATTTGGCAAGCGCCTCGCCCAGCCGTTCTGCGGTTGTAATACCATAGGACTTGGCGAGAGGACACGCTGCCAGAATAATACCCGAACGCCTGGCCGGGTCGCCGGCTACAACGAGGGGGCGATCCTTGTACTCGGGATGTGCAGACTTCTCCACACTGGCATAGAACGACTGGCAGTCTGCCAGCATGATGACACGTCTGTCTTGGCGGGGCATGATGTTTCCTCTCCTTATCTGCAATTCTTGATGCTGCTCCTGTCGTCTAATCCTTGCAGAGAGCTGTTCATTTACAGTTTATTTACAGTATGGAACAAGTGTTCTTGTTTTATAAGCATATAGGACAATTTCAAATGCGGCAACCGGAATTATTTTGCAAATTGGACACAATTATACGATTGCCCGATTAGAGTCAATAATTAGGAAATAAGATATACCTTTTTACATTTAATGTGAGAGATCTGTGACCTACGGGTGATGACCAGTAGTTCATTTTGATTTTTGTAAAAGAGTTGTTCATGGACAGAGTCCTATATAGGGGGACTGATGTCCTTTTTTCATTTTCAGCACTTTTCAGAAAACCTTGATGTGACGCGGATTTTCATTGATGCGTTATCGGACTATAGTATCAATTTTGTAATCTTTATGGTTAATACTGTAAAAAACGCGCAACTTTAAAATTATAATCGCGTTTAATGGGGTATATGTTTTTCGGGGGAAAGGTGCCTGCATCCGCGTTGCACATAACAATATCAAGCGAAGTTGTGCAGGAACAGCAGTGCATTTATCTGTGCTTTACGGCAGATCATGAATGTAAAAAGACCGCAAACGGAACAGCTGCCTTGGTGTGCTGACTGATGGTGCAACTGGCCGTGTATGGGCAGAACGTTCCATATCATGTTTGCTTCCATCAGCCTAGTTACAATGCAGAGGCTTAGCGCTATAGTGAGAACTACACCGCTGACATCTCTACCAAGCGGACATCCGAAGCGGAATGATCGTATGTTTCCTGTACGGGTTCATTCTAAATACATGAACCTGAATCATGGGGAGCAGGATGCATACTAGAGAGGTGAGCAATCAGAAGTCATGAGCAGACAACGACGAAGACGCTGGTTACTGACAGCTTTGACAGGAGCGGTAGTGCTGACGGGTGGTTTACTTGCCGGATGGCATTACATGCAGCCAAAGCTTGTTACGTATACAGCGGAGAACGGTACGGAGATGAAATTCAAGACCGACAGAGACCGGTTCATGCAGTATGGGCCGGATGGAACGTGGAAGGAAATGTTCGTCAAAGGGGTGAACCTGGGAGCGACATCACCAGGGCATTACCCGGGAGAGTTTCCGCTCACCGAGGAAGATTACCTTCGCTGGTTTGAGCAGATTCAGGATTTGGGCGCGAATGTGATTCGGGTCTACACCGTCCACCAGCCTATTTTTTACTCCGCACTGGTCGATTATAATCGTGGCCGGGAGCAACCGTTATATTTTATACAAGGCATATGGTCACCTGAGGAGGAATTGATCGAGAAGCGGGATGCCTACGCCGATCATATCGAACAGAGGTTCAAGCAGGAGATAGAAAAGGCCGTATCCGCCGTGTATGGGGATGCCGACATTCCTGCCAAGAATGGAGAATCCAGCGGCAAATATAAAACGAATGCAGGGAAATACTTGATGGCCTGGCATGTAGGTACCGAGTGGGACCCGGCGATGGTGGACAACACCAACAAGGTGCATGCAGATGCGCCGCAGTACAAAGGTGTTCATTTTTCCGGGAGCGCAGAGGCTTCACCGTTCGAAAACTGGCTGGCAGAACTGCTGGACTATACGGCGGTTCAGGAGAAAAAGTATGGATGGGAACATCCGATGACGTTCACCAACTGGGTCACAACCGATGTGCTGGATCATCCGGGAGAGCCGCTTTATGAAGAGGATCTCGTCAGTGTGGATGCACGGCATATTTTGCCAGAAGCATGGGATGGAGGTTATTTTGCTGCCTACCACGTGTACCCGTATTATCCGGATCTGTTCCACGTTGATAAGACACTGCAAACCGTCAAGGATGAAAAGGGCGAGTACAACACGTACAAAAGCTATCTGCACAAACTCAAAGCCGAGTTTTCCGATATGCCTGTAATGATTACAGAGTATGGTGTGCCGTCCTCACTTGGTATTTCTCATCTGGGCATGGGTGGTCGAAATCAAGGCGGGCATAACGAGGTACAGCAGGGAGACATCGATGCTTCGCTGACGCAGGATATCTATGATGAAGGCTACGCGGGAGCGATTCTGTTTATGTGGCAGGATGAGTGGTTTAAAAAGACCTGGAACACGATGCCGCTGGAAATTCCGGCAGATCGCCGGGCGTACTGGCTAAACGTTCTGACGAATGAGAAGATGTTTGGTTTGCTCGCCATGGACCCAGGGAAACAGGAACAACTGACCATTGATGGCAAGCTGGATGACTGGGACAAGCTGAAGAAAGAAGATGTCAAGGTCTGGCAAGGGCAAGTGAGTGGTATCCAGGAAATGAAAATGATCCATGATGAAGCTTACCTGTATGTGGGCCTGACGCTTGATCAACCATTTGACCCCGAGGAGACGGTGCTTCGTATTGGAACAGACACCCTTGCCGGAGGCAGTCAGCCAAGCAACATACTGCCAGGCAAAACGCTAAGTGATGGCCTGGAAACGGTCATTACACTGGGCAAGGATAACGAGTCTCAGGTACAGATTGCGAAGGACTATGATTTTAACCATCGTCTGTATGGCAAGGACGGGTATAACATGATCCCAGCCGAGCAATTGAAGTCAGCCGATCCGTTCCATCCATGGGAACTGGCTGTCAATCTGAAGATGACCCCGCCGGATACACGTTCGGCGCATCCATTCATGGCGGAGAACGTCGGCACGTTGAAGCGAGGCACGACAGCTCCAGGACAGACAGACACCGATTCGTTAACAGCCTGGCAATATAACGGCAATCAGGTGGAGATGCGAATTCCGTGGATGTTACTTGGTTTTGGTGATCCGAGCTCTTTGCAGGCGATCCAGTACGGACCGTTGAAAAACGGACGTGAGTTTTCTACAACTACGGTTGAAGGTATTACTTTGATCCCGTGGCTGACCAATCGTTCCACGAAACAGGTATCATGGCCTGGAGGCGAGCAAACCACGCTGGATTTAAAAACTTTACCCGTCTACAGCTGGAAACCTTGGGAGCAAGTTAAGTATAGCGAGAGACTGAAGCTAAGTTATGAGAAAATGCGGCAGAGTTACGAAAAAATGCCTAGTTTTCAGATTGAATAAATAAGATTTAGCAAGGGATATAGGTGGGCTAAATTAGCGAATCCCTTGATGGAACCAACAGCATAGAACATCATAAGCGAGTATAAAAGGAGGACTTTTTCACATGTTCCAGAGTTTAGCTTTGGCCTATTGGTTTTTGATCGCCTGCATTGCACTTGTGATTGTAGGCGTCATCGTTCTGTTTGCCATGAAAATGTCCCACAACGGCAAACGACGAAAAACCGCTTTGTATGAAATGAAGCAACGGGACTATTTCACGTATTTGCAGACCGCATTGACGGAGAACAGTCCACTTAAGCTGCCGCCAGGAAAGCTGGCGCCGCTAGAACGCCGGGTTATTCAGGACAAGCTGATTGAATGGATTGAACAGTTCAAGGGAGAGTATCGTGACAAGCTGATCGAATTGTGCCGCGAGGCCGGGTTTGTCGAACACGATCTGAAAGAGCTGAGCCGCCTGCGTTACGGACGTCAGATTGATGCAGCATATCGTCTGGGAGGCATGCGCTGTCCCGAAGCAGTTCCAGGTTTAATGGAACTGCTCAAGGATGAGAAGCCGGGTCCGATGGCCATCATGATTGGACGTTCGATTGCGAGATGCACAACCCGGCATGGCGAGCTGAAAGACATGCTTGCACTGCTTTTGACCAAAGGAAAATCGATTCATCATCTGGCCGCGGATATTTTGCTGGAAGCTAACCTGGATACAAGCCGCATTCTCCTTGAGCTGCTGGAGGATCGCAACCCTGATTTTGTCAAAGTCGGACTTGTGGCCATGTGGGGACAAGCGGTGCCAGAAGTAATGCCTGCACTGCACAGACTCGTTGGAGCAGAGCATCAGGATGTACGTGCCGAAGCGGTGAAGCTGTATCTCAGTGCAAGTCCGGCGCTCAAGGATGAGACGATTCTGAAGCTGATTCAGGATTCGGACCCGGAAGTCCGCGCGGAAGTGGTACAGGCGCTTGGCTCGAAGCATGCTTCAGGCAGCATTCCGTTGCTTCGCAAGGCACTTCGTGATGAAGACTGGAGAGTCCGCTACAACAGTGCGGAAAGCTTGAGTAAGCTGGGTGAACCGGGATTCGAAGCATTGTGTCAGGTAGCTGTGCAAGGAACAGGTGCGGAGCGCGAGATTGCGATGCAACAGATTGAGAGCATGATGCAGCAATCCGTAACCGACCCGAAAGCGGTAGAACAGATGATTGCACATAACAAACAAAGACTGTTGTACGAACGTTATTTTGGCTCTGTACGCGGTGAGAACCGTACACCTAAAAAACGTGCAGGCGTTGCAACAGTAGGAGGGGATTACACTGCTTAGAGATCTATTGCTCATCTATGGTATGGTCGCCATCTATTATGTGGTGTTTGTTAATACGCTTTATTTTTCCATACTGGCCTTATCATTCCGTAATATCTGGACGATCTTCCGGAGGTCACACTACTCGAAGTACAATACGTTATCCGGCTCGGAACTGGTACCTTCGGTGTCCTTGCTGGTGCCAGCGTACAACGAAGAACTGACGATTATTGAAAATGTAAACTGCCTGATGACACTGAACTATCCAACGTATGAAGTCATTGTAGTGAATGATGGCTCCAGCGATTCCACCTTAAAGGTGCTGTTAGAGGAATACCGACTGAAACTGGTACCGAATACGCAGATTCGCGGGAAAATTGCCTGTAAGACCATTCGTGGTATCTATCATAACCCGGACTTCCCGGATCTGTATGTGATCGATAAGGAAAATGGCGGTAAGGCCGATTCCCTCAACGCAGGGATCAACTTGTCCCATTATCCGCTAATCTCTTCCATCGATGCCGATTCACTTCTGGAGAAGGACGCCCTGATCCGCATGGCACGCATGTATATGGAGAATCCGGAAGAAACCGTGGCGATCGGCGGGGATGTCCGCATTGCCAATGGTTGCAAAATCGAAAACGGGGCAGTACAGGACGTATCCTTGCCACGTAAGATTTGGCCAATGTTCCAATCTATCGAGTATTTGAAAGCTTTCCTCGGCGGACGAATTGGCTGGAGTCATATGAACGGTCTGATCATCGTCTCCGGTGCATTCGGTATGTTTCGTAAGGATGCAGTTATTGCTGTAGGCGGATACCGCGATGGGTATCCGGGTGAGGACATGAACATCATTATCAAGCTTCACCGCTATATGCTGGAAAATAAACTGAAATACCGCGTCGCCTTCTGTCCTGAGGCCGTTTGCTGGACACAGGCGCCGGATTCTTACCGCATTCTGTCCAGCCAGCGCAAACGCTGGGGCCGCGGGAATTTGAAAAACATGCTGGAGAATCGCGGTATGTTGTTCAACCCGAAATACAAGGTGATGGGTATGATTACCATGCCATATAACGTTATTTTTGAAGCATTGAATCCGTACTTCCGAATTACCGGACTTTTGGCTCTGGCAGGATATGTGCTTCTGGACATGACTCAATGGCCAGTTCTCGTTCTGTTTGGATTGCTGAACTTCGTGAGTGGATATCTGCTGAGTGTAGGGGCTTTGATTCTGGAGGAGATTGCTTTCAAACGGTACAACAAGCTCTCCGATCTGGTCAAAATGCTTGTCTACTCCGCTCTGAAATTTGTGGGGTATCATCAACTCGGTGTGCTGTGGAGATTGCAGGGACACATTCAGTTTTTGCAAAACAACAATTCATGGGGCACGATGACACGTCAAAGCTGGTCTGAGGAATCCAAGGACGCCAGCAAGGCGGCTTAATAGTAACAACATTATAGAAGGGTGGAAAAGAACATGCCAAATACGGCGACATTGCAGCGTGAGGCTGCCGTTAATGTATACCGCAACGTAGAACAGGGATTGAAGGAAACGGGTGCCGAAGCTTGTGGTTTAATGTTCATTCACTGTGCAGGGCAGGTTCAGCCGGAGCAGCAGGTCAGGACACATCTGGAGCAAGCGGGATATCCGTCATTCCAGGTGTGGGAGGATAGTCATACACAGGCAATGGCCGTGCTTCTTCCAGGGCTTTCGCTGGATGAGGTTCACTATGAAGGACTTCGCATCAAGCAGGAGCTGCAGGAGAGTCTTCCTGGTGCTGATCCGCAGATCACGCTGGCCAGTTTCCCGCCGGGGGAGCGCCCTTCGAAGGCAACAATTCAGCATATGGCCGAATCTTCGAAGCTTGTGGATTCATCGGAGATTCATATCTACACATTGGAGAATACTGCGGATGATCCGGAACGGATTTTGATCGTGGATAACGATCCGACGGTTCGTGAATTTTTGCAGCTGCGTCTGAAAATGCAAGGATATGAAACCTATGAAGCGGTGGATGGACTTGCTGCACTAGACCTGATCGAAAAAGTAACACCTGACTTGGTGCTGACCGAGCTGAATCTGTATGGCATCGATGGGCTTCCATTCATTCACCATATCCAGAAGCTGGAGATGGAGCAACCGCCGAAAATCGTCGTATTGACTGAACAGCGGGTGGAACAGACGATCAGCCAGTGTTTCCGCAGCGGGGTAGACGATTATATGACGAAGCCGTTCTCTCCTGTGGAGCTGGACGCCCGGATCAGACGCTGCCTGCACTAGAAGATGATCAGAATTAGAGTCACAAGGAGTACAGTTACAACTACATCTATATGATCTGAACTATTTTTTTACACTTTAACATCAAATATATTGCGCGGAGGGAATATCATGGAGAATCAACAATTTCACACTTTACTGAACGCGATCGAAAATAAAGAAGCGGTACTGGGCGTTGTCGGCCTCGGTTACGTTGGCCTTCCCCTTGCGGTGGAGATGGTCAACCAAGGATTTACCGTCATTGGTATCGATCTGGATGCTTCCAAAGTCGACAGCATCTACAATGGAGATTCCTATATTCACGATATTTCGTCCGACGAATTGAAAAAAGTAATGCAAAGCGGCCGTTTCCAGCCCACCACGGACTACAGCATGCTGCGTGTCATTGATGCACTGAGTATCTGCGTACCGACGCCGCTCAGCGAAAACCAGGACCCGGATACCTCTTACATCGAGACGGTTGTAGATCAGATTAAGCTGCATATGAAACCAGGCATGCTGATCACACTGGAAAGCACGACGTATCCAGGTACAACGGAAGAACTGATCCAGCAAGAACTGGACAAGATCGGACATGAGGCAGGCAAAGACTATTTCCTTTGCTTCTCGCCTGAACGAGTAGACCCGTCTAACGGCCGTTTCACCACATATAATACACCGAAAGTGATTGGCGGTACTACCGAAGCCTGCTTGAAGCTGGGCACAGCGCTGTACAGCAAATATGTAGAGACTGTAGTTCCGGTATCTTCACCTAAAGTAGCGGAAATGTCCAAACTGCTGGAAAACACATTCCGCAGTGTCAACATTGCCTTCGTGAATGAAATGGCGATGATGTGTGACCGCATGGGTATCGATATTTGGGAGGTTATTGACGCGGCTGCAACAAAACCGTTTGGCTTCATGCCATTCTATCCAGGTCCAGGCATTGGCGGACACTGCATCCCGCTCGACCCGATGTATCTGTCATGGAAGGCCAAAGGATTCCGTTTTTATAGTAAATTCATTGAACTGGCGCAATCCACTAATGACAATATGCCGTACTATGTACTGAATAAAACGTCAACGATCCTGAATGAATACGCGAAGTCTGTTCGCAAATCGAACATTCTGCTGCTCGGCATGTCATACAAACCGAATATTGCCGATCTGCGTGAATCACCAGGACTGGAAGTATATGAGCTGTTCAAGGAAAGTGGCGCAAACGTTAACTATTATGACCCGCATGCAGAATCATTTAAAGACAAACATGGCGAAACCGTGCACAGCGAGGCCTTTAATCTGGAGCAGTTCAAAACGTATGATTGCATCGTGCTGATCACCAACCACAGCGACTTGCCTTATTATGATATTGCGGAACTGGGTGTACCTATTCTGGATACACGTAATGCATTCCGTACGTACAATCATTCACACATTTACAAGATCGGTCACTCGGTACAGCATCCCGTGCTGGAGCAAAGTGAAGCGGTTCTCGTCTGAGACAACTTATGAGAAGACAGGGCATGTTGGCAGGTAAGGCTAAGTGGGCTATTGTGGCTGTGGTGTTCTGCCTGCTGCTACTGCCCTGGTTGTTTAAATGGTTTTCTCACGAGGAACACAAGGCAACCTGGCTGTGGGATACGTCCATCATTACGAAGCAGACACCTGAGATTATCGCGTTCTCCAAGGAACAGGGCGTGGATACCATTTTCCTGCAAATCCAGGATGAGGTACCTGATACAGCTTATCGCAAGTTCATTGCGGCTGCGACCAATGCCGAGATCAAAGTGCATGCCCTTAACGGTCATGCGGACTGGGCTTACCGGGAAAAGCGGGCAGAGGGACTTGCTTTCATTGAACGGGTTCGGGCATACAATGCATCATCTGCCAAGAATGAACGCTTTGAAGGCATTCAACTCGACGTCGAGCCGTACCAGCTAAAACGCTGGAAGAACGAGGAGAGCAGTGTCATTACCGAGTGGCAGAACAATATGGAGGTCTGGACGGAAGCCGGCAAGGCTGCAGACCTGCATATGAGTGCAGCGATTCCATTCTGGCTCGATGCCCGTCAATCGGCGGGAGGCAAAGAAACATTAAGTCGCTGGGTTATTTCCCGTTTTGATGCGGTGGCGATTATGGCTTATCGGGATAGCGGACAGCAGATGTATGATTTGTCCAAGGAAGAGCTGGCCGAAGCCGATGATTTGGGCAAGAAGGTCTGGATTGGTGCAGAACTCGCGGATACACACGAGGGGGATCATCTGACCTTTTTCCGCAAACCACTTAGCAATATGGATGAAGAGATGCAGAAGGTGTTCAAGCTGGGCGCTCCGCATTCATCGTTTGCAGGTGTGGCTGTGCATCATTATGAGGCCTGGTATGCGAAGCAAAACGGCATTCCGCTTGCCCGCAAGACCGGGGAATCGAAAGAGGAGTCGCCCGGGAAGACTGATTGAGCAGACGCACAGATGAGAAGTATATAATAGATTGTGAGAAATCATAAAATGATGAAAGCTTTCTCTCCTGAGTGCGAGGAGTTAAATCTCGCACTCAGGAGTTTTTTTACCTATAACAATTAATATGTTATTAATGACATTTCGAATTATACTGGTTACAAACATACCCAAAAAGGTTGATTCGGACTACTTCAATCTCTAAGAGTCTAGTCCAATCAGGTCAGTCTAATATTCTTGTAACTAAATCGAAGATAGATTGTATGGCTAAGGTTTGCGTTTTAAGTATCGTCCAATATCTATCCACTGGATTAGAATGGAATAGGACATAGGTCAAAAGAGGGGATTTAAGTTCTCTGTAAAAGTGTTAATCAAGACTTGAGCCCTGTATTGAATGATTGAAAAGATGTATTACGATTATTTTATTTATGGTTTATTGAAACTAAATAGGCTAGTGCAGAAACAACTACATATGCCGAACAACAAAGTGTTGAATCTCGAGCTTCAGATTTCAAAAGTAATAATACAGTTATTACAGAACAAAAAGATGAATCAGTAGGGATATTTACAATACCAGATGAGTATTATCCAGGAACATCAACTCCTATTCGTGTTGGGGATGTACTAGTAACCAACAGCACCAGTTCAAAAGGTTTGACAGGGCACGCTGGCATTGTAACGGATGCTGGGGGAAGTGTTGTATCAATCAGTGGTTACCGCAAGCCACTAGAGAAAATCTCAATTTCTGAATGGAAAAGTAGGAACCAAAACACAAAAATTATGCGTTACACAAGTTCAGGTGTAGCTAGCAAAGCTGGTGCATGGGCTGCTTCCTATTATACAAATTATAGAAATGTGGTAGAATACGGATTGATAAACACAATTGGATCTTACGAGAAAGAAACGTATTGCTCTAAAATAGCTTGGGATGCTTATTATTTTGGTGGGGGAGTATCCATTGATGGACATGGGCCATTTTGGAGTGGTATTTACGGGCCATATCATTTTTTGAATGAAAAAGGCTTCACATTGGCGGGTTCTTGGGGAAGTAATTTCTAATACTTTAAATGTTACTTGTATTCACATTAAAGCTCCCTTTTTTGGGGGCTTTAATGTGAATTGTTTCTAGTTTCACTCTTATGATGCGGAGGGATTTAAATGACCAAAAAAGTGAAAATCAGTTTACTTTCTATACTTGCGATTGTTGTAATTCTATCAGGATGGGGCTACTTCAGTTTATTTGGTAATCCGATCAAAATGAATGATGCTGAAGAGAAAGTGAGGGCCTACTTAATTCAACAAAAAGGGTATACACCTGAGGAAATTATAGATACAACGGGGAACTATTCCTTTACAAGCTCAGAGGCTCCTTACGGTGCTTCCGTAACATTCGCTGATGATCCTAATAATAAGTATCATTACATCATTTTCAAGGACGGGCACATTGAGCAGTACAGTTATTCGGGCGATAATCCTAAACATCTGGAGTCTCCGATTAGATAAAAGGGGTCTCCCTTTGTCTATTATTTGCCGATTCGGCAAGGTGTTACCTAAGTAGCGCTGTTTAATTGTAATTATAATGGAACTACTTACTCACTTGTATCGTTTTCGTCTGCGAGTCATAAGAAACGTTAATGTCGTAGATTGAAACGATATCCTTTAAGGGAAAATAAATGCGGTTTTGAATCAAAAGAACGGAGTTATTCATTTGAAATGACTCATCATTGTGCTGGAATGTATCACTTCCAACCTTGAACTGTAATTCTGGGGTAGGAATTGCAAAGTCTTCATTGAGAACTCTGAACGTTTTAGTTTCCGATTGGAAAGATAATGCTTTGGAATTGATCTGGAACGGAAGGCAGCTCACGAATCCGTCAAGATCAACGTAGGTGTGACCCTGGATGATCAGACCTGTAAATGATTTTTCATCCAACACATTGGATTTGATGTTCACAGTTGAGCCGGAAGTGGGGGAAGAAGCAGCGTTTACGGAGGAACCAAAACTAGCTATGGCCAAAGTTAGCACAGTCACCACTAAAAACTTGGAAAGACGCATGATTAATCACTCCTTTGATATATTCATTAGAATTAACGTAACAACGGGTACATAAGTTACATAGGTTGGAAATAAGTTTTAGGAAGTGCAAGATGAGATTTTTTCGTAATTTAACTTGTGATCTATGAAAAAAACATTTCGACTCGTCAGAGACAGCAGATACTGATTCTAGCTCATCTAACATAGAAAACCTGAATAAGGCAAATCCCGATCACTCGCATAGTGAAGGGGCTTGCCTTATTCAGGTTATTTTTGCGCTTGAGAATAGGAAAGTGTTCCGTTAGCGCGCCGGTTCTCTTAACCAACTAAACTCATCAATCTACTGATCCGTTGTCGTTGTGCGATAACGGTTGGGAGGTAGACCGACTTGCTTTTTAAAAGCTTTGGAGAACGAAAATAAGTCCGGGTAACCCACGGAATGAGCCACCTCCGTTAAACTCAGCGTGGTCTGTACCAGCAGGAGCTTGGCTTGTTTCATTTTGAGCTGCTGAATATATTGCACTGGGGACAAGCCGTAGGCTTTGCGAAACTGTTTGGTAAAGTGGGTGCGATCCACCCCTGCATGGGCGGACACACCTTCCACCGAGATACCGCCTGCAAAATGAAGTTCAATGTACTCTTTACCTTTCTGAAGCCAAGGGGTGGCTACATCCGGTTGCAACTCTTTGGTAGCCGGAGAATGCGCAATGCGGTCGAAAAGGCTGAGAAACCGGATCAGTCGCCCCAAATCACTGGCACTGTCCTGCGTTTTGCGAACATCCTCCATGAATGACCTCATACTGCTAGCTGTCTCGGGCGTGAGTACACCTGAACGATAAGGGTTGTCAGGACTCAATCCGATTCGCGAGAGCAGTTCGGCGGCATATGCTCCGTCAAAGGCGATGAATATTTTTTGCAATGGTTGCTCGGGAGCTGTCCAATACTCATGTGTCACATGCGGAAACAGACAGAAGGCATCTCTGGCTCGCAGAGGATACTGCTGTCCGTTCTGAATGAAAGTGCCCTCACCCTCCAGTACAAATAACAAATAATGATAAGGCGTAGTCCGAGGGCCAATATGATAGTTGCTTTTGGCCAGATTACGGCCAATGCGGATAGGCCAGGCACCGCCGGCTTTCTCGAATTCAGACGGAGTGAAGAATAGAATATCCAAAAACTCGTGGTGGTCCTCCTTCATGCGCTCAAGCTCGGTCACCAGGAACACCTCTTTATTATATAAGTATCGTCGATATCTTCTAAAAGATTCATTTATAACCTATTATACAGGTGTGTTTTGTGTAAATTCAAGAAGGCTTTCATCTTTGCTTCATAAATGACCACAAAATGACAAAAATAAATTACCGCGAAATGACATTGATCACAGACGAATCAATTGATATGATGTCCATACCTATTAAACCAAGTTAATTAATCGGTATTTGTGATTATATCTTCTTACAAATGTAAAGAAATAAAGCGATTTTTGAAAGATATAAAGTGAACAAGCACGACGTAGCGCAGGGGACGAAATCGATTCTGAAGAAGCGAAGCGTCCGCCTTTATCATTGGATGTTTACCTTTGAAATAGGGAATCAAAAAAATCCAAGGATAACAGCGGTTGAAAGAACGATTCGGAACCGGAGCGTCTAATGTGCTCGAACGTGACTTGATTTTCAACATGAGACTTTATTTATCCATAGAAGGGAATGACGATGGTGAGCGAACAAGAAGACATGAAGTTTGGATGGTTTTTACCAACGGCTGGAGATGGGAAGTATGTAGGTGTAGCGCCGGAACGTGAGCCAAGTCTGGATTATCTGGTACAGGTGGCACAGACGGCGGAGACGGCCGGATTCGAATTTGTACTCATTCCGACAGGGGGAGCCTGTCTGGACGCGTGGGTGGTCGGCTCGGCAGTAATGAGTCACACCAAGACATTGCGTCCCCTTGTAGCGATTCGCCCAGGTCTGGTTACACCGGTACTCGCGGCTCGTATGGGTGCAGCACTGGATCAGCTCTCTGGCGGTCGCGCCATGATTAACGTGGTTACAGGCAGTTCGGTTCGAGATCTGGAAGAACTGGGTGATCCGCTGGCACATGCGCATGATGAACGGTATGTTCGCGCAAGCGAGTATATGGAAGTCATGAAGCGTTCGTGGACACAATCGACGGGACTGAATCTGACAGAGTTCGCCGGAAGTGGTGCACAATCAGGTGCAGACGCATCCAGTGATCCGAATCCTGAATTCAACGGCCAATATTACAACTTCAACGGCCCGGTAGGTATGCCGGAGACGGTACAGAATCCGTATCCACCGTTCTATCTTGGAGGAAGTTCTCCGATTGCCAAGCGAGTAGCCGTTGAACATGCGGATACGTTCCTGATGTGGGGCGAGCCGCATGACTGGATTCAGGAGCAGATCGAAGAGATCGAGGTCATTCGAGAGCAGGTAAAAGAGGAGACAGGCCAAGATCGTCAGCTCCGTTACGGTATGCGTGCTCAGGTGCTCATTCGGGACACGGAAGAAGAGGCATGGGCAGCAGCATGGGAGATCATCAGTAAAGTATCGCCGGAAGCGATAGAAAAGGCCAAAGCAGCTTTTGCCGAGACGGATGCCACCAACCAGCGCAGACAGAATGAATTGCGAGAACTGTCCGAAAAACAGCAGTTTGTCGTTGGGCCGAACCTCTGGACAGGTTTATCGGTGGTACGCTCCGGCGGAGCCATCCTCATCGTGGGTACAGCGGAGCAGGTGGCAGAGCGTTTGATGGAATACGGAGAGCTGGGCGTAACGACATTCATTCTGTCCGGTTATCCTCATCTGGAAGAAGCTGAAATCTTCGGCAAGACGGTGATGCCCATCATCCGTGAGAAATGGAAAACAAGACAGAAGCATTCTATTACTGCCAACTTAGGAGGTCGTCTTTCATGAAAAAAAATAAAAAAATGATTCTGCCGCTTGTCAGTATGCTGCTGATGTCCATCCTGCTGTCCGCTTGCGGCGGTGGAGATAAGGCGGCGTCCGGAGAGAACGGCTCCTCCGGTTCAGGCAAAGTGACCATTAGCTTCGTGCACTGGCGTGGCGAAGATTCCGAAGCATTCAACAAGACGATTGATGCGTTTGAAAAAGAAAATCCGAACATCCATGTGGAGATGCAGACGCTCCCTTCGGATCAATATCAATCCACAGTGCAATCCAAAATCAGCGACGGCTCCACGGGTGATGTGTTTGCGTCCTTCCCTGGTGCTCAGTTCCAAGCGTTCACCAAAGCCGGACTATTCACGGATCTGACGGGATCATCGTTCCTGTCGGCTTATAATCCGAAACTGATTGAAGCCGGACAGCATGATGGCAAGCAATATGCGATTCCGTACCAACTTGTATATAACGATCCAATCTATAACGTCAAACTGTTTGAAAAGTACGGCCTCACCCCACCCAAGGATTGGGAAGGGTTCCTGGCCCTGTGCCAGAAGCTGAAAGACAATGGCATCATTCCGATTGCCTTTGCCGGAGCGGACATTGGCCCGGGCCAATTCATGAATACGATGGTGATGAATAATGCGCCGAGTGACGACATTTTTACCAAAGTTGAAGCAGGCGAAGCTAAACTGACAGATGAGTTCTGGGTAAAAACATTGACGCAAATTAAGGAACTGAACGATAAAGGATACTTCCAGCAAGATGCACTGGGTACGAAAGACCCGGCAGCAGGTGCACTGTTTATTCAGGAAAAAGCAGCAATGCTTGCAAGTGGATCGTATCAACTTGCTCAGAACAAACAGCAAAACCCGAATCTGGAGCAAAAGTTGCTCGCACCGATCACGGTAAGTGCCGATCAGGCGAAATATGAAGGGGTGCACACCACCACGTTCATGCTTGCGGTAAACAGCAAGTCGAAACACCCGGAAGAAGCGAAGAAATTCCTTGAATTCCTGAGCAAACCGGATGTAGCTAGCGCGTACGCTAACCAGACAGGACAGAATGTAACGGTGAACGACGTGAAGTATGATACACCAGAGCTTCAGGTTGCGGGAGAATGGGCGAACAAAAAGACCGTGTTCCAGCCACGGTTCACCATCCTGAACGGAGATAACCAGAAGGCGGTTACCAATTCCATTCAAGCCGTGCTAAGCGGTACTTCGCCAGAAGAAGCAGCACAGCAGGCACAAGCGATCATTGATCAGCATATCGGGAAATAAACGATGAAAAACCGTATTCAGCTATCCCTGTTTCTGTTACCCGGATTGCTGCTGTACGTTGGATTGTTCGTATTTCCTACATTGACGGGGCTGTTCTACTCCTTTACGGATTGGGACGGGGTATCCCCGTCGTATGCATTTGTAGGGCTGGATAATTACAAGGACAGTCTCAGCAGCATCGTATTTCGCAAAGCCTTCGGCAATAACGTGGAGTTTATGTTCACGGTTGTGATTGCACAAACCTTTATTTCGCTCGTTCTGGCCCTGCTTCTGGTACGCAACACCAAGACACGAGTCGTGCTTCGGGCGTTGTATTTCCTGCCGGCGATTCTGTCGTCGGTATCGGTCGGTCTGATCTGGGCCTTCATGTATGATCCATCCATTGGACTGATTAATTACGGATTAAACGAGGCGGGCATGAGCAGCATCGCTCGTAACTGGATCGGTGATCCGAAGATTGCGATCTTCTCGATTGCAGCGGTGCAGGTCTGGGCTCATGCAGGACAGATGATGATTGTGTTCATCGCAGGTCTGCAAGGGATTCCGGCAGAACTGTACGAAGCGGCTCGCATGGACGGCGGCAGCAAATGGCAGGTATTCCGTACCGTGACCTGGCCGCTGCTGGCTCCTTCGGCTACGATTGTGGTGGCCTATACGACCATCCAGTCGTTCAAGGCGTTTGATCTCATTTTCACCATGACGGACGGAGGCCCGAACTACGCCACTGAAATTTTGACCACATATATTTATCATACGGCCTTTGGCAGCTATTCGTTCGGTCTGGCTTCTGCCGGTTCCATGATCTTCCTGGTGCTGCTCGCGCTGCTTACGCTTTTGCAGTTCAAAGCGCTGCGTGCTGACCGGGTAAACTATTAATCTACGGACGAATTTTAATTTTAGATATCGGATGAACTTGAAGTGCTGAGGAAGGAGGGAGTTTAGTGATTTTAAAATGGTTCAATCGGCTGATCCTGTTCGTGTACGCGTTGCTGATCCTTGTGCCGCTGTATTTTGTATTTGTATCTTCGTTCAAAACAAGCAGCAACTTCTTCACCAGTCCATTCAGCTGGCCGGAGCCGTTTACGTGGGACAATGTGACCGGTTTATTCCGTAATCAGCCGATGTGGCAATACTTCGGGAACAGTATGATTGTAACGCTGGGCACAGTAGCGATTGAGCTGTTGCTCAGCAGCATGATTGCTTATGCGATTGTCCGCTGGGGCGGCAGCGTAGGTAAAATCGTGTTTGCACTGTTTGTAACAGGTTTGATCGTACCTTCCCAGGTCAGCATGTTGCCGATCTATTCCCTTACACGTACGCTGGGGTGGTCGGACAGCCTGACGGGTCTGATTATCGTATCCGCCGCCATGTTGATGCCCGTCTCTGTGTTCATGCTGACGGGCTTCATGCGTATGCTGAATTCAGAAATTTTGGAAGCGGGTAGTATGGATGGGGCCAATGAATGGAGACTTTTCACCCGGATTGCACTGCCACTGGCTGCACCTTCGCTGGCGGCAACCGCAACGTTCTTGCTGGTGATGGTTTGGAATGACTTGCTCATTCCGATGCTTATGCTTACCAGCAAGTCCAAGCTGACCTTGCCACTTGCCCTGATGCAATTCCGCGGCGAGTACGTGACGAATTATCCGATGATGCTCACCGGTGTTCTCGTCACAGCAATCCCGATGATTGTGCTATTCCTGTTGCTGCAGCGTTATTTTGTCGCAGGTCTTACCGCAGGTTCACTCAAAGGATGAGTGGGGAGAAGACAACTGAAGGATCGTTCGCAAAACCGAGTTCGTTTTATATTCGTTGTAAATTAGCGTGACGTTGTATTTTACATTGATTTCTGGTTCATTCTGCATAATAATGGTTTAGTGTCAGAATGACTACATAGAGATCAAGGGAGCTATTAATCTGATGAGCAAACTGGAAGTGTTGCGGAATCCCAAGCAGCGTAAGCTGCTGTTCAGTGCCGGCATGAGTTGGCTGTTTGATGCGATGGAGGTTGGCATGATCTCCTTTATCGTGGCTGCACTTGCGAAGGAATGGAGCCTTAGCCCCGGACAAGTCGGTGTGCTGACGAGTATCAACTCCATAGGCATGGCGCTTGGTGCCTTGCTTGCAGGTGCACTCGCAGACCGTTTCGGACGAAAAGCGATTCTGATGTGGACGTTGCTGATCTTCACGATTGCAAGCGGTCTATCTGCACTGGCGACTGGTTTTGCCGTGTTGTGTGCACTGCGCCTCGTTGCAGGGATCGGTCTTGGCGGCGAATTGCCCGTAGCATCTACGCTAGTGTCGGAATCGATGCCTACAGCAGAACGTGGACGCGCGGTTGTTTTATTGGAAAGTTTCTGGGCAGGGGGCTGGATTGTATCAGCGCTGATTGCCAATTTTGTCATTCCAGAGTATGGATGGAGAATTGCATTTGCGATTGGTGCGCTACCAGCATTCTACGCACTGTATCTGCGCCGTGCCATTCAAGATCCACCGCGTTACAAGAATCACACGAAGTTGCATAAAATCACGTTTCGCGAGAAGGTTGCCACGGTCTGGTCTGCTCCACATCGCCGCACGACATTGATGCTGTGGATTCTATGGTTCACCGTTATATTCTCGTATTACGGCATGTTCTTGTGGTTGCCATCTGTTGTGATGGCGAAAGGTTTTACGTTGGTCAAAAGTTTCCAATACGTGCTGATCATGACGATCGCACAGCTACCGGGTTATTTTACTGCTGCGTACTTCATTGAACGTTATGGCCGGAAGTTCGTACTTGTCGTGTACCTTACCTTGACTGCGTTCAGTGCGATTGCCTTTGGATTGGCAACGACGGAAGCAACCATTTTAGCCGCAGGAATCTGTCTGTCGTTCTTCAATTTGGGTGCCTGGGGTGGATTGTACGCCTACAGTCCGGAATTGTATCCGACTTCCGTGCGTTCCACAGGTGTTGGACTGGCTACATCGGTAGGCCGAATCGGCGGCGTACTTGCACCATTAATGGTGGGGATGTTAGTTCAGAAGGCAGTTCCCATCAGCTTGATTTTCACCATTTTCTTCGTAACCATCCTTATTGGAGCAGCTGCTGTGCTGTTCTGGGGTCGGGAAACGAAAGGGCAGGAACTCGCCGAATAATCGTTACAAAATTTTAGCGCAACTTTTATACGGGTCTGCCTGCCTACGGAAAAGGGGGTTGGACAAGCGATACAAGGTTGATATAAGAAGAGGTGTGACCCTGATACGACCATGGGCTCATGCCTCTTTTTGATATGTGCAGGACTCATTTTTTCATGCTCCATCGGTCCGATAGACTGAACATTTTGAATATCCTATAATGACACTCGGGATGTCCAAATGTGAGGATTCAGAAAATTGGAGGTTTAAGGAAATGATGGATAAAAATACAAAGAGTGAAATGCATATGACGAGTGAACAGCATAGCGTGTACGAAATGGTGAGAGTTGATGAAGAGTCAGGGATGAATATCATATATGGGTATTCTGATCCGAATGATTTGCGTACAAGCCTCGACATGATGGAGCCTATCACCGTGAGTCGTAAAGTCACCCATCGCAGGGGTAGAAAGAATGGTAAAAGAGCAGGTCGGGTCAGCATGCTTCTTGGCGCCTGTGCAGTGACGCTTGGACTTACCGTTGCTGCCCCTTCAGCAGGGGCACAAAAGCTGGAGCAGGGCATTCGCAGTGAACATGTGGTGCAACTGCAAGAGCAATTGAGTGACCTAGGATATTTTGATGCTGGTGTGACAGGTTATTATGGTTCGATTACTCAGAACGCCGTTCGTGAATTCCAGCAAGCGCAGGGATTAAGTGCCGATGGTGTAGCAGGGCCTGCGACGCTGAACAGACTGAACCAAAAGGTCAAAGCCGAAGGAGAAACACTGCGTCAACTGGCGAAGCTGATCCATGGGGAAGCGCGCGGGGAATCTTTTGAAGGACAGGTCGCTGTGGGGGCCGTTGTCTTAAATCGGGTGCAATCGGGAGAATTCCCGTCATCCATCTCCGAAGTCATCTTTCAAAAAGGTCAGTTCACCGCTGTCGACGATGGTCAGTTTAATCTGAAGCCAACCGCGACATCCATTAAGGCTGCACGCCAGGCGCTCAATGGCGCTGATCCAACACATGGTGCACTGTTTTATTACAATCCGAAGATTGCCACGTCGGAGTGGAGCAAGAGCAGACCGACACTACTGACCATTGGGCAGCATGATTTTACGAGATAAGTGTAAGTTGAGATATGTAATGTAACACTGCTAAAAATAATAGTAATGATGAACCCCGGCTGTGCGCTGCTGAATGCAGATGTGCTACCGGGGTTTATTTATATTTAGGCTATGCGGGACATATATATAAGTGGTATTGGAAATCCATGAAACCAAATATAAATTTACAAAGTATATATAAAGAAGGGTATAATTAGTTGTTAATTATAAATTTGTGCTTTGGTTTACATCCATAGAAGGGAGGACGAATATGCCATTTATTGGGGGGGTCATTATAATCTTTATCCTAGCATTTATTCTATGGTCATTAATGTTCCCGCTATTCAATAAAATAGGTAGTAGAATTCTGAAGAAATACAATAAATTCAAACAAGAGGAGAATGATGATGAAAAATTCAAAGACATTTAGGGTAGGAGCGATCGCGGTTGCCTTGGTTATTATCTTGGGAGTCGTACTGATGACCTTCTTTTTAACACGAATTCCGAATGGATATGTCGGGGTTGTCTATTCACCCAATGGAGGGGTAAAAGATAGTACACTGAGTCAAGGGTGGAAGCTCGTTGGAGCGTTTGATAAAGTAACGAAATATCCGATCCGAATTCAAACGGTTGAATACAGAGATATTCAGATTGCTACCTCTGATGGAAAGAACATCACCATCGATTTTGCTTATAACTATCAAGTCGAACCAAGTAAGGTATCTTCTATCTTTAATACATTTGGGCCAATTAGCATTCAAGAAATTGAGGATACATATCTCAAAACACGTTTCCGTGACGCAGCCCGTAAAGGGATTTCCAAGTTTACAGTCATTGATGTTTATGGCGAAAAGTCATCTGAAGCAGGTGTAGACGTGCAACAACGTTTCTCTGATGATGTTAAGGAGTTAGGTTTTATTGTATCTAACGTTACTGTAGGTGTTCCTCAACCTGATGCCAAGACTCAGGAAGCCATCGATAAGCGTGTCGAAGCGTCTCAAGAACTGGAACGTAAAACGACTGAGCTTGAGATCGCCAAGAAAGAAGCAGATCGCAAGCGCGTGGAAGCGCAAGGTAATGCAGACAAACTGTTGATCGAAGCAGAAGGTCAGGCTAAAGCCAATAAAGAGCTGCAACAATCCTTATCCAGTCAACTCGTTGAATATGAAACCATCAAGAAATGGGATGGAGCTCTTCCATATGTAAGTGGATCAAATACACCAATGATTCAATTGCCGACGACCAAAACAGAGCAAAATAGCGGCGCGGGTAGCGTGTCTCCCTAATTAGCGGTTTGAAATGCACACCTTACTTTTCAACTATTGAAGGTGTTGAATTCTAATGAACAAGTCGGTCCAATATGGGGCGGACTTGTTCATTTTTGGGTCTTTTCATAGGTGCCATGTGGATTTAGTGAAGCTGACATTGGATTTACCTATCCGATCCTGTACAATGAATAACGACAAAACAACGGTAGATTAAGGATGGATTAGAACGATGAGGATTATTATATCACCGGCCAAAAAGATGAAGGTTGATACCGATCTGATGGCTAGCGCCGCGATACCGCAATTTATAAATGAATCAGAACAGTTATTAAGTCTGCTTCAAACCTTATCCTATGACGAGCTCAAAGCGCTCTGGAAATGTAACGATGCTATCGCCGAACAGAATGTGCAGCGGATTGAGAACATGAATGTGAAGACAAATCTGACGCCAGCTATCTATTCGTATGAGGGTATTCAGTATCAATATATGGCGCCAGGTGTTTTTCAACATGAGGAACTGGCGTATCTGGAGCAGCATGTACGCATATTATCCGGTTTTTATGGCATGTTGCGGCCTTTGGATGGGGTTACCCCTTATCGGTTGGAGATGCAAGGCAAGCTGCAAGGCCCAGGGTTCAAATCACTCTATCAATTCTGGGGCAGCAAGCTGGCAGATCAGCTTCAAGCGGAAAGTAACTGCATTCTCAATCTGGCTTCCAAAGAGTATAGCAAGAACATCACCCCTTTTCTAAAAGAGGAGACCCGCTTTATCACATGTGTATTCGGACAGATGGTTGGCGGGAAGTTGGTTGAAAAGGCAACCCGCGCCAAAATGGCTAGAGGTGAGATGGTACGATACATGGCAGAGCGTAAGATTACCGATGTGCAGGATATTAAGGGGTTCGATCGGTTAGAGTTTGTTTTCTCGGAAGAGAAGTCGGATGAGAGTACTTATGTGTTTATCTATTCAGAGGAAAAGTAGTAGTGAAGCTAATTTAATATGTAGAGAGTAACAATCTGTTTTATTCCATCAAAGAGTCGCCATTTGGCGGCTTTTTTTATTTTTCACACCCTCAAAAGGAAAAAAGTCCCTATAATTGAGGACTATTTTACTATTACCTAAATTAAGGGAAATGACGATACTTATAATTCGACCATCTTTATCTCTTTTAAGGGATGAACTGGAAGATGAAAATAAAGGAGGAAAAGAAACTTCATGAATTTGCGAAAAGGCTTTATTATTTTTCTGGCTTTATGGTTGGCCATTGGAACCATGCTTCCGACTAGCGGTTATGCACTTTCAGATCCATCAGCTTCAATAATAACGTCCGAAAGCACAGGTGATGATCCTAACCGTTCTGCGGAGGATGCTGTGCTGTTAGAACAGGGGGATGTAGAGGGTTGGGACCCAGATTTCTATGAAGAACCTGAAGATGTAAATGAAGATGAAGAAAATATGAAAGAGGAAGACCCATTTACGGTGACGGATGATACATATGGAGAGCCAGTGTTCACTACCCAAGCAGCAGCGTTGGCGAACGAAACATTAGTCATGAATCCGGGAGAATCATACACATTCACCAATACCGGGAGTGCTTTGAGGACTCTAATTACTAATGCAGGAGCCTCAAGGGGAAGTGCATACGATTATGCAGTTTATAAATCCGATGGAAGCATAGCGAGTGATAACTTGAATTCTGCCGGGAACCTGAATGTAGGTGCAGGATATACTGCTGTACTAACATCAAGCGGTGAGAACCCTTTTACCGTTACGATGCGACCGGAATTTTCCTATAGTGTGTCTGCTAATCCTGCGCTGCACCGAGTCATCTTATATAAAGGGGAAAATTACCGCTTCTTCAATGAAGGATCACAGGCAAGAGTTTTAAATGCTGACACTTCTACAGCTCAGGACAAGAAGATAGACTACGCTGTTTACAAAGAAGATGGTAGTCTTGTAAGTTCAAATTTCCAAACTACAGGCAAGCCTTCAGTTGCTGGAGGAAACGAAGTTATTATTACAGGTGCAGGTTCACAGCCTGTTAGTGTTGGTTTTCCCTATGAAGTATACACGGGTGACTGGAGTGACGAGCCGGCGTATACGCGAGTAACGTTGAATCAAGGAGAGAGTTATCAATTTACGAATATTAGTTCTAAATCGGATGCGCTTCAGAGCAACGGAACCAGTAAAGATAAACATGATTATGTCGTTTATCTTCCTGATGGTACAGAAAGTACGTCCGGAACGAATTCATCCATAAAACCGACGATCGCTGCGGGCAGAACAGCTGTGGTGACATTGGTAACATCATCACCTGTGACATACGGTGTGCCATACAGAACTTTCGATGTTCAGAGAGCTGGTGGAGATGCGATAACAAGAGTGACTGTATATCCAGGTGAATCTGTTATTTTCCGGAATAATGGATCATTAGCCAACCCGGTTAAAAACAATGCGAGCAGCGCCAACGGAGCTGTTTTTGATTACACACTGTATACCTCGGAAAATATTGTGCATTCTGACGGTTTTAACAAAAATGTCAATCCGATTATTCGATCCCAAGGTTATGCCATTGTATCCGTGGCAGGGCAAGTTCCGATTGAATTCAGTTACACCGATGATTTTTCCTTTGAATATAGCATGGAACCTTCCCATCACCGTGTAACCTTGAATCAAGGAGAGAGTGTGACTTTCTGGAACAATGGTAAAAGTCAAGAATATCTCGACAGTGATGCTTCATCTAATAACAAATCTCGTTTATTCGACTATGTAACTTATTACCCCGATGGTACGGAGCGTAGCACCAGAAAATCAACCTCAACAGCTCCGGTTGTTTTTTATGGGAATAAAGCCGTAGTTACCGGTGTATCCGCACAACCTGTTACAATGGGTGCCATTTATACGATTTTTGATATAGAGGATCGGCCTAATGAAGCCTTGAGTAAGATTACGGTTGAACCGGGACAATCGGTGAAATTCCATAACGGAGGTTCACTTAGTAATCCGATCCGTAGTAATGCGAAGTCGGTAGGATCTCTGTATGACGTGGTTGTGTATAAATCAGATGGCAAAGTATACAGTGACAAATTCAATAACAATGGTAGTCTCGCTAATATTCCATCTGGCGGTGAAGCTATTGTTACCGTCGTAGGGAGTCAACCCGTATTATTCGAATATACAGATGATTTTTCTGTAGTAGATAGCCAGGAACCAGCATTTCTGCGTGTAACGCTGAACAAAGGTGAGAGCTATGCTTTCACCAACTTAACCTCAGATACTAAAAGGATTAGAAATGATGCATCTAGTAGTGAGCAGCGGGTGTTTGATTATGTTGTGTACAACGCTGATGGGATGGAATCCAATCGTAGAATAGCTACTACAATTGAACCGTTGATCTTGGGCGGTAAGGAAGTTGTAGTTACTACCACTTCAGATCAACCTGTGACATACGGTGGCATGTATCGAGTCTTCAATGGACAGGAAAATGGATCTAGTGAAGCTGAGGTTATTGGGACTGAGGATGCTAATGAAAATCTCATAAAACATGTTAATAGTGAAAATTTAGAGATACCTGAAGACGGGAATCAGAATCAAATTTTAGAAACAAATTATCTCTTTACATTTGATGAAGTGAGTGAAGTGACAAATGTAGTAGAAGTGGGAAAGGGTATAGAAAATATAGAGACAGCCAGATCTATGGCAAGAATTAAGGGGGGGCAATCAGGAACTGTACTTGTGAATTTAATTCAAATCCCTATTGAGGGTAATTCTCAAGTAGAAGTTCGCTCAAAAATCATAGCAATCACAGGTAAAAAACCAAATAAAATTATCTTTGACTTTAACTTGTTTAGAGGAAATTCGAGGGGCAGTGGAACGTTCTCAAAGGGAGTTACTATTCAGTTGAAGGGTCTCTTAGGTGTAAAGGTTGGTAAAGAGGTTTCTTATACCTTTAAAATCTCAAAAACAGGATTTTACTTCACTGAACTTAAACTAAACGTGTATGATTTTTTTGGTCGAAAGTATAACAAATTGTCGAATGTTGCTCAAACAAGGCAAACTTTACTGAACATAAAGGCAATGATTTATCCATATTACAAAGATCCTGTCTCACAGAAAGTTATGACAGAACCATCGACCACAACGTGGGCAAAAACCCCCTCCATTGAATGGGACTCAAGTACGGATAGAGCAAACTATATCAAAAAATATAGTGAGCTTTATCCGAGGAACGGATATAATTGGTCGGGGGCAGAAATAAATATTCATCATATTAGGCCGCGTGAGTTCGGTGGAACAAACGAATTTAGTAACTTGATTCCTATCCCTACTAATTTTCATGTTTACGTTGTAAATGCTTGGTGGAGGGACTATATAGTCCGTTTTTAGTGGATAATAAGAGACACGAATACACTACAAAACATCTGAGATGAACTGCAATTTGGTAACTAGATGTTAAATACAGCAATGAAATAACAATTAACAGTATTATGTTCTAAAATACAAGTCATAAGCGGATGCGAGAAATCAAGTATCCGCTTATGCATATGAGGGAGAGTGGTTATATTGTCGTTAGTCCAAAATACATTGAACGGCCTGAAGAGAAAGTTAGAATTGTCTGGTGGTTATCTGTACTTACAAGATCGAGAAGGTAATGTAGGACGATACAGTTGTACATTTGGTCAACCAGTAGGTGATGGCGAAATCGATCGGTTTGAAGCATCTACAGGACAGAAAATTCCGTTGGATTATCTTGATTTTCTGAAATACTCTAATGGCTGTAGTTTATTTAATCATGAGATCTATGGAGGAGAAAAAAAGCTCTTTCCACTAGATCAAGTAGAGTACTTGTATACTAACGTAAACAGTCGCAGGGGTTATTTGGAAATAGCTTATATATCGGATGATACTGTAATGATAGACTGTAACGCTTACTCTAACGGGGAGAAAAACTATATGTTTGCAGGAAACAGCACTTCATCATTTGAAGATTTCAAGAGTTTAGGCTGTAACTTTGAGACATGGTTATACCGTTTTATAAGTACAAATGGCACCAAGTATTGGGTGTGGTGAAAATGAGGGTAGCACGAAACGCACCAAAAAATCAACGTCGAATGCTTTTAATGTAGACATCTGATGCTGAAAAAATCACTCTTCCATTTCTAAATTGAGATAAGCGATTCTGAATCGGAGTCAAAGAGGACCATATATCTTTAGAAAGGGAGTGAACAAACGTTATGGATGTCAAGATGTTACCTGATCGAGTAGAAGCAGGAATGTTATTGTGATTATTCAAAATTGTCCTGAAAGAGTTGTATATTTCTAATCCTTATCATGACTTAGAAAGGTTTAAATAAGTTGAAGGTCATAAGTTTCATAATTGGGAGAAGACAATTAAAATCCTTTAAATAGATTCTAGTATTTTTTATAAGGGAGGTTGTATCCAATACACGCTACCATCAAGAAATTATTAGATGAAGAGTGGTTTGAGGAAGCAATGACTCGGATTGCTGAATTGGGAGAAAAAAGAGATCAATCTTCAGTAGAGTTTCTAATTGATATTTTGGTCGAAAGCCAGAATACTCTTGTCAGAAATGAAGTGGCGATTGCACTAAAAGATATTGGAGATAACAGAGCGGTTTGTCCGCTAATTGAGGCTCTGTCCAACGCTGAGATGAGAAAGAGCAGGGGCACTTTGTTATACGCAATGGAAGATATGCAATATGAGGCTTATATTGAGATCATTGTGGCATTAATTGGAGATGCCAATTTGGAAGTGAGGTTGCAGTCATTTCTATTATTTGAAAAAGTGGCGGATAAATTAAGCGAGCAGCAGAAGATGATTTGCAAAAATGTTATATTGCAGTTCAAAGCTGTAAGTGCAAATGCAAATGAGATGTTGGATGAGGCGTTAGATTTGTTGAGAAATTAGGTCTTCTTAGAGAAATACCTGAGTATTAATAAGTCTGTCAAGATAAGCTTGGAGGCTGGTAAATGGAAAAAACCAACTTATGAAGTGTTTTGACATCACATGAGAGCACTTTGAACCCTGACATTGGACTATCTTTGGCATACAAAACTCGCGAAGGACTAGATAGCTGCGGTCATTAGCCTTGATCTGAACGGAAACAAAGTTCCCGTTAGGATGTAGGACTGTAGTATGGATGAGTAACATATTAGAGAGTGGATTCATGAATTGAAATCAGTAAGTTAGCCTGATGAAAATGCCATTAAACTTCTGCTAACATAGGTATATCCTACATAAAATAAGCGGTGAAAACGGATGAGTACAATCAAAGTAACACCTGAGCAGCTACATCACGTATCGAATCAGGTGGATCAGGCCAGGCAGCAATTGGAGCATATTCAAGATAATCTCTCCAGGCAGATTATGTTCCTTCAAGCCATGTGGATGGGTGTGACACAGGAGCGCTTTTATGATGATTTTGCAAGGTCACGACCTGTACTACGGAAAGCACTGGAGAGTATGGTGTATACTTCAAAAGAGTTGAAGGATATTTGCGACACGGTTTGAGAATGCAGATGCGGAGAAAGGGAGTCTGGGCGGTGTTATTGGTGCTGTTGGTGAGGCAGCAATGATGAAGAGCTCAGCAAGTGATGCGGGTTCGGAGGACAAAGGCTACCGGATGGCACAAGTCATATCTATGGTCGGCTGATGTGGATGCCAGTAAACGAGAATGGTGTTCCCGATAAGTATGCTCAGATCATGCTGACTTCTCTGAAGTTAGCCAGAAATTGATGGCGTTTCAGATGGTACGCGGGATTAAGACATGTCGTAAGGGACCGTTTCATTTGCCAGCCTCACATCCGGCTGCGGCTAGGATGAAGAAGAGCTTGGAAGCGGTTGAAGCGAGGAAGGGAAACGATAATAAGGACATGGCGTTACGGGCCAGCCTCTTGATATCGGCGAAGTGAGATTAAAGCCAATTGGAATCAAGGGGGAAGGTGATAGCGTTAAAACGTACTTTTAAGATAGAAGGAAGAAAAGTAGAAATTAATAGTGGGCATGGATACCGTGGATATTTACTTTCGTTGGAAGAGCATGGGCGTGGGAGAAAAATTCGCACGTAAGCCGGGTTCCCGGAGCAAGGCGTTATGGCACGGAAAAGAAAAAGGCAATCCGGACAAATGATTAACGAGAGTCTGGACTGCCTTTTTGATTTTCGTCGCTGGTAGAGGTACCGGAGTGGGATGATTTGGCGGAGGTCGCGCGAGTCGCCGTGAAGATTACCTTAAATGATCTGTTCTCCGAGAAACTCGAATTGAAAACCGTCGTCCAGTTCGTAAGCATGGTATAACCCGCTCTTGATTTCATTTTTCAGGACATCAGAATCTTCACCTCTTACAAAGCAGTGAAGAGCATTATCATGGATTACGGCTTCGGGTTCTGATGAGACAGGGGAGCCCGCAGTCATTGGTTTGACGGACCAGCCTGAGCCTGTCCATAACCGACATTCCAAATCCATACTGTCAGCCTTCTGCGCAAAAATGCAGATTTGGCTGCCGTTCATCACGGCCTTGGGAGCGGAAGAAATTTTCCAATCCGTTTGCTCCCACCCACCCAAGTTCTGATCATAGATGTGGTAACGCCATAAAAAACTGTCGGCCCCTCTGACAAAAATATTGGTTGCACCGTTCAATAATATGATTTCGGGAGGCGATGCGATATCAGGATCCGCTGTGCTTTGCATGTCGGTTAGCGGGAACCAGCCATACCAACTGTCTAACCAATGTCTGCAACACCAGCTGTAATTTTCGTCCTTCAGTTTGGCGTAAATCATAAAGCCTGAGTTTTCTCCATATGAAATCGCCTTGATGCCTGAGATGATGCGCTTGTCGTTTTCTCCGGCGTCAAGATTTTCGCTCTCCCACTTTTGATCGAGCCAGATGTGCATTGTATATCTTTCCGGCGCTTTCCCCCGGGCAAAGATATGTGGCGTGTTGTTGTATAAAATAACTTCCGGCTGCGATGTGATTTCCAATTCGGTAGACAGCCATTTTTCCGACCAATGTGAATCGACAAGTGAACGATACTGGAGCGTTCCATCCTCGTGACAGGCAAATACGGTAAGAATATCTCCATATCTGGGGTTCTTTTGAACGATTGCTTTTGGCCCCGATTTGAAATCATTTCCAAGGGTCTTCCATTCTGTCCAGTTTACACCATCCCATATTCTATAGATCAAACTTTGATCCGCTTCCCGCGTAAAAACGTAAAGCTTTCCGTTGGCCGAAACGCTGGAAATACCGCATCCGGAATGCCTGCTCATCAGTGTGTACGTTTCCCATACATCTATTTTTGCGCTGTCCGCTTTTGCTGGGTACGCCTCATTGGATTTATAGGCACGTAGGAACAGACCATTGGAGGCCAAAAGGGCAATTTTATTGAATCCGACCGGATAGACGGTGAACGGCTCCGGCTTGGAACTATATCGGATGGCCCCCTTGTTGTCCCCCGTTTCGACAATAGACAAATAGTTGGATTTGTTTACTTTCCCAACGGCGGCGAGTACAACCCGATCTTTTTTGCCGGATCCGTCAATGAATTCGGAATGCCATATGGGTAAAAACTCCTGCTCGTCTTCAATCCAATTGCCGTTTGAGTAGATCAGGCCGTGCTGATAAGGATGCCTCATATACAGGCCCTCATGGGCCTGTAAGGCGACGGGCTTTTCATAGAGGGTTATTTCCTCGGGAAACAGGTCGATATAGGTCTTGGTGCTTTCGTAAGCGCTGTCGATCAACTCGGGGACGCTGTGGTATCCCAGTGCGTAGCGTTGCAACGCAGGATTGTAATCCTTGTAACAGTTCAGAGCCTCCCGTTTTTTGTCCTGCCACGCGGCTTCGTTATGAAAAATGAAGTCCGTATGGCTATGCAGCGGGTTCCGGTTGTCCCAGTAGGAATATACCCGGTAAAAGCGAACATCTTTAATGTAAGGCTCGCCGATGCAGCATTGGACGGCCGCTTCGTAAACCGCTTTATGGGTTACATTTAGCACGGTTCTTTTATCAGTTGGGTATTTGTCCGTCGGACCGCTAACGAATTTATGGGATGCGTTCGGATAATATTGCGCCATGAGTTGAATCGTGCTTCTGACCATTTGGACGGCGGCATTGTAATTGGTGTAAAACAAACCGTCAAAAATGCAGTCTCCACTGTCTCCGGCGTAGTAAACTTTATCCGCTCCCAATATATTGGTGACGGAACGCTCGAACTCTTGCTTCCTGAAGTTGTGGATGTCGTATGATGACATGGCTGTGAAGTCATGTTTTTTAGGGTGGTTTTCAAAACCGGGTCTGCCGCCAAGGCGACAAGTTGTTTCGCCCTTCATGATTTTCAGTAGTCCGTCGTTATGCCCGCTGGCCACCAAAACGACATAAACCGGTCGGCCGACTGCTTTGTGCTCTGCGATGGCGCCAGCGTACCCGATTGCATCGTCATCGGCGTGGGGAACATAGAAGATGGCCGGCCAGTCCGCAGGATTAATATCGCTGTGTATCTGCTTCATGTTATTCGCTCCTTAGTGATGTGAATTGGGAAAAGCTCTTTTGGTCATTATTCTCTGGCACCGGGCATTTTATCCACCTAAGCGCAGAAAACAACATTCCGGCAGCGCAAAATCCGTCACCAGAAAAAGTCTTATTGAGGAAGGGGGATAGTCCTACTTTACTGAAATTATCCTTTGTGCCTTCGGCCAGGACAAACGATCCTTCAATAATCGAACGTTTGATACCGTTTGCGCTGCTGAGCAAGATACAACTAAGCTGACACAGACATCACACATTTTTTAATACAGCGTTAGAAATATTCACTTTCCATGTTCATACTTTATTTCGAGTCGATAGGCTACACAGAGATAGAGGCCCCTTGTACTCTGTTTAAAGAAAACATTGATAGCGGATTTTCCACTAAATCCTCATCCCACCTCATTCCTTGATGTATAATTCTCCTGAGGTGACCTTACCATGAAGGATAACATGTCAAACCTGATCGAAGATTTGTTTCACGGGAACCTACGGTTGGACGAGTCGATTCATCCTGAACAGGCAGAGTATTACGAGATTAACAACCAAATATCGGATATCATGCAAAACTACAAAACAAAGCTTCCAGATACAGAATACGATGCCTTGGAGCAACTGATCGACTTGATTGGACAATCTACATCTATGTATGTAGAAGCGGCGTTTGAACAGGGCTTTCGTACATGCGGCAGACTTATGATTGAGGTGTTAGCCAAACCGTGAGTACCTTTCTACCTTACGAGCCAGTGGACAATGCATAGCAAATAAAAATACCCCTTCTCCATAACCAGCAATCGGCTGGCATGGGGAAGGGGATTTTGCTTTTATTTATTTATTTTTTTACTTATTCACACACCTACCGCGCCCCAATATTCTTACCCGCTGGCGTACCTGACCCTACCAGATCACTGCCACCCGCAAGCTTGAGGAAATTGCCCAGGAAAGGCGTTCCGTCCGCGTTACGCGTTACCGAAGGCACGAGGGAGACAAAGTCGGCTGCGCTAGCGAGAAGGCCTTTGTCGTTGACGCTTTTTTTGTTTTTCCACCAGACGTTGGTGCTGCTGACATCGGTTCCGCTGGTTTTGTCGCTGGCGCCGCCCTGGAAGGACAGGTTGTTGGTGAAGATATGGGTGCCTTTATCAAAGGCAAAGTTGCTTTGTCCATTGTTCCATGAGGTGTTGTTGGTCATCTGGATCGAACCCGGATTGCTGTTATAGGTAAAGCCATGCTTTTTGTTATTAAATGCAATGCTGTTCTCGACAATGTGATTCACGGCAATTTTCTCGCCACCCAGCTTGAAGCCATTACCGTCACTGTTTGAAGTAGAGGTTCCGTCTGCGGTGGCGCCGTTGGCGTACGCAATGCTGTTACGGATCGTGACGACACCGATGGCGCCTGTGTCCGTTTTGCTATAGAGATCCCAGCCATCATCCACGTTATAGGCGGCAATGCAGCCGTCAAAGACGTTCCCTGGACCTACCGTCAACTTTGCGGCAAAACCGTCGGCATCTTCGCCGTCATCCGGATCATAGTTGTTGTGAGAGTAGGAACGAATGACTTCGTTATATGAAGGCCATTCGCTCTTGGCAGCAGTGGAGGCATAACGCCCGATCTGAATGCCGGTATCCCGGTTATGGTGAGCTTCGATCTGTTCAAGACGGTTGTAGCTGCCTCCGATGAAGATACCGTTATCGCCCGCACCCTTCACCTCAAGTCCCTTGACGAGCCAGTAGTCACCAAACATCTGTAGCCCACGGCTGGTGGACGCGAAGGTCTGAGAGGAGAAATCAAAGACCGGTTTTTCCGATCCGTAGGCGACCAGATTTTTACGTTGTGAGGAGGTGCCGCTGTTGCCACGCTCGATCGTTATCGTCTCCGAGAAACTGTAGGTACCACCGCGCAGATAGATCGTTTTACCCGGTGCGATCTGAGTCAGCGCGTTAGCCAGTGACGTCGGACTGTTGATGGTTCCTGGACTGCTGGCAGAGCCGCCAGGAGATACATACAGATCACCCGCAGCAAGTGTGATATTAGAAGTCGCCACTGATTCCGAGGGATTTTGCAAGCTGCTCTCCATCAGTTCGGCAGCACCAGCCGATCCGCCCCCAATTATTAATAGAGGGAGCGTGGCGCTCAGACAGAGATGGGCCATTTTCGATTTCAGTGAACGTTCAGTTCGTGCATGGACATGAGTAGATGTGGATGGGAATAATTTCATTACGTAGACCTCCTTGGTCAGATGGGATATGGAATTCGTGTGGTACACATTGATGGTAAATGTTGTAAACGTTATCATCAATAATCATTTGATCACATGAACTTCAGGGCCGAGTGCATCAGGCATTGAACCTTCAAACGCAGTCTGATCTATAGGCAGCATATAATCCTCTCATCAGTTGATAGTCTCCATTTAACGATCAATCCTCCGAAATGAACGTAGAAAGCTCCTTTTTTCCAACCAAAAAACATGAGACATACCCTTGATCCACCGAAATGAACTTCGTCATATTGCAAAAGGGTAGAGGGACTCTTATATAATGTCTGGGGAATACTCTTCTGGTGCAGAATGATATATAGTAAACTTCCCTTTCTAATGCTAGATTTGAGTATATTTTGCCTTCATGCAAGCTTTATGAATTAGTACAGTGAAAAAAAGCTTGTCACCTACCTCATCACATGCGATAATTAAATTTTGCCTGCGGCCTTTTTGGAACGGGAAATTGAAATTGGACCGCTTTGTCTAAGAATGGAGGCTGACCCAGGATTGTCTACACAACGTTACCCTTTTGCATATGATCCGGCTGAACCTTTTGTATCCCGTCTCGGGGAATGGGTTGCCGATGTTTTTTACGATATTTTGCCAGAGTCCGGCTTCGAGGTACGGGATGAACAGATTTTTATGGCGTACCAGCTCGAACGGGCCTATGGAGATAAAAAGACCATTATGGCGGAGGCCGGTGTCGGAACAGGCAAGACGTTAGTCTATCTGCTCTACGCGGTCTGTTATGCACGTTATACGGGCAAACCGGCAGTGATCGCCTGTGCCGATGAGTCCTTGATTGAACAGCTTGTGAAGCCCGGCGGAGATATTGCGAAGCTGGCTGCACATCTGGACTTGGAAGTGGACGCACGTCTGGGTAAGTCACCGGACCAATACGTCTGTCTGAACAAATTAAGTGCGATGCGATTTGCGGATGAAGATGCCCCTGTTATTGAAGAAGTGCATGAGAGTCTGCCGGATTTTGTGAACACGCCGGGTACACTTCAGGCTTTCCATCCGTATGGTGACCGCAAACAGTATCCACATCTGAATGATCGTCAGTGGAATAAAATCAACTGGGACCCGTTTCAGGATTGTTTTGTTTGTCCAAAACGTCAACGCTGCGGCCTGACGCTATCGCGTGACCATTACCGTCGTTCAAAAGACATCATCATCTGTTCCCATGATTACTACATGGAGCATGTCTGGACCTATGATGCGCGCAAACGCGAGGGCCAACTTCCCCTGCTTCCGGATCACAGCTCGGTTGTATTTGATGAAGGACATTTGCTGGAAGAAGCAGCCCTGAACGCACTGAGCTACAAACTGAAACACCGTATTTTCGAGGAACTGGTCACACGTCTGCTCGAAGGTGAGATTCGTGAAACCCTTGCCGAGCGTGTAGATGAAGCAATCGAGAGCAGTGAGCGATTGTTCCGCCTGCTGGATACGTATACGGTGGCGATTCCCGGCTCGGAGCGGAAGGAAGTTCGGGTAGAAGCGCCGCTGTTGCAAGAGATCGAACGGTTGAACAGTGTGCTGGATGCAATTGGCGAAGAGCTGGTATTCGAGAGTGGATTATTCTCGCTGGATGGGTATCAGATGCGTGTTGTGGAAGAACATCTCGATATGATTCAGACGGCATTGTCTCTGTTCCGCAAGGAAGATGGTTACATCTGTTGGGCGGAAGAGAGCGAGGAAGAGACCACGTTGTCGATCATGCCACGTACGGTAAAAGAAATTCTGAACGAGCGTGTGTTCAACACTGGCATTCCCATTGTATTTTCCTCGGCAACGCTGTCTGTGGATAGTTCATTCCGTTATGTGGCGGACAGTCTGGGGATCGACGATTTTGTATCGTTCTCGGTCGCTTCTCCTTATGACTATGCGGACAAAATGCAGATGAAGATTACCGAACAAGCCGCACCGGGTCAAGCGGAGAACGAAAATAGGCTTCGTGACGCAGTTGCTCTGCTTCAGGAGAGTGGCGGTCGTGCACTGATTCTGTTCCGTACAATGGAAGAACTACGCGCGTTCAAGCAGGACGTCGTTCAAGTGCCTGAAGCAGAAGGATTACGCTTTATGTACGAGGGAGACAGAGAGATCAGTGATCTGATCGCAGCGTTCCAGCAGGATGAGGAAAGTGTGCTGTGCTCTGTCAATCTGTGGGAAGGTCTGGACGTTCCAGGACCCTCGTTATCCAACGTGATGATCTGGTCGCTCCCGTATCCACCACAGGACCCTGTCTTCAATGCAAAACGCAGTGCGTCGTCAGCACCATACGAAGAGATCGATCTTCCGTATATGCTCTTGCGTGTGAAACAAGGTCTTGGACGTCTGATTCGGACAAGCACGGATTCCGGTTCTGCAGCCATTCTGGATGAATCACTGTATACCAAAAAGGAAGCCAAAGACCGCATTGCGGCTCTGCTTCCTGAAGGTGTGGAATGGACAACCCTGACACACTAATGGGTGCTGGATGTTATAGAGGATAGCGAATGTCCTTCTTCATGTTTTCACATTTTTTCCAAAAGTGATATTTGGCTTCACAAAGTCCTTGTTCTCTGCGGATTAAACATTCGTAGGGGAGCAAGGACTTTTGGTGTTATTCAGCGTTGTTAGTTCTGTGCCCTGCCTCTTTATTAAAAAATACCCATGCTCAGATACCGTTCCCCGGTATCCGGCGCAATGCAGAGCACTCGGTGCCCTGGCCCCAGTTCCTTCGCGATGCGAAGGGCGGCCCACACTGAAGCGCCAGAGGAAGGGCCGAGCAGCAGCCCTTCCCGGGCAGCAAGCTGCCGCATCGTATCCAGTGCGTCCTCATCGGACACCTGGATGATGGCGTCCCACACGTCGGTATTCAAGATGTCCGGGATGAAGCCCGGACTTGTACCGACGAGCTTGTGCTGTCCGGGCTCGCCGCCGGACAGCACCGGGGAACCTTGCGGCTCCACCGCGTAGATGCGGAGGGCGGGAAGCTGCTTGCGCAGTTCTTCGCCCGTTCCGGTGATCGTGCCGCCGGTTCCGGCTGTAGCGATGAAGGCGTCTAACCTGCCATCCATCTGCTGCATAATCTCGGGCGCCGTCGTGATCCGGTGGATATCCGGATTCGCCTGATTCTCAAACTGCTGAGGAATAAAGCTGCCCGGCAGATCGACCTGGAGCTCCTTCGCTTTGCGAATAGCTCCAGGCATCCGCTCCGCCGCAGGTGTAAGTACAACCTCAGCACCATAAGCCTTCAATATGTTGATACGTTCCTTGGACATGTTGTCCGGCATGATCAGGATCGCTTTGTATCCTTTGGCCGCGGCATTCATCGCGAGTCCAATCCCGGTATTGCCGCTGGTCGGTTCGATAATGGTTGCTCCAGGCTGTAACAATCCATCTCGTTCAGCCTGCGTGATTAAGTTGTAGGCCGCACGATCCTTGACGCTGCCGCTTGGATTGAAATACTCCAGCTTGACGAACACGTCTGCGGAGTCAGTGCCTGTGAGCCGGCTGAGCCGAACCGCGGGGGTCTGACCGATCAGCTCAGTCACATTTGCTGCTACGAGCGGATGTGACTTTGTATTATTTTTCATAAGTGAAGGTAAATGTGAATTTGAACTTATATCCATAAAGTACAGCTCCTTGATTGAACAGACGTTGAGGGCATATCCGTTTCCCGGATGGGAATGGTGGGATATGTCTTCTCCATCTTAATGAACAAAGCCGACTATGGTCAAGCCGTTCAGGAAACCCATCCAAATGCAATTTCAACCTTGGAGCAGCAATCAAATCGATTGTGTTAATCAGGTTTGTGTCAGATCCATCTGCAGATGACGACTCAGCTCTTTTTTGACCTCATTGCGTGCAAATGTCCAGAGCATATAGAACCGCTGTCCGTATCCCCTGCACAGATAAACGGTTTCAATGCCATCCTTTCCCCGTGTCTCCTCCAGAACTTTCACTCCGCGGTTTCTCATCTGTTTGCGTATCTCCAGCATTTCCTTAAGAACTTGATTCTGAATGCGGGTGAGGGACAGAATATAGACCTCAGGCATTTTCAGGAGCAGTGTATCCAGTGTTCGAATATCCCGTTCCAGTACATCGAGCAAAAGCGTGCGCACAACCATTCCTTTGATCAGGCGATGATCTTCATCCGAAGGAGAGGGGGCGGAAGTAGAAGAGGATGCCATACGTTCACTTCCTTAACCTATAATTGGAATTAAATGTTTACAGAACATGTGTTCCTATATTATAATCAATATATGCAATAGAGAACCGTTATACAACCGAGAAATAATGGAAATAGAACTTGTGAGAAGATAGGGTATTCCTTTTTTTGCGGAGCAGTATAAGGTTAGAAGGCTTTGCGGCGGGGAGTTTACGGATGGAGAACCGGATAGATAGCAATAAAGAAATTTACGATTCGCGGTACAGAATGTGTGATGTGATAGGTGTGGTGAAGTATTTATAGGTTGCAGCGGTGGTCAAGGTTTGAGGCGTAGTGTGTGTCAGTAAAAACGGACAAGCTTGAACCAAAATTTAGGTATAATTTATGGGTTTTGCAGGAAACCTAAGGTCAGAAGCAACAGACTACTTGGTCAAACGGTATGTAAAAAAGAAACAAAAAAGCCCAGCCGTGGTGGCGGGGCCTGATCAACACGTTGCCGTTACAGCGGCAATATGAATGGAATGGTTATACACCAATTATAGAAATCAAGTGAAAAGTCTGATGATACTATAGTCCTCTGCTGAAGCTATAGTTCAGTGAATTTGTTACCAAAATTAAGCAAGATATTGAGGTTTCTCGTAATACGCCTCTTTTTCTAAAATGACCTTGTAAGGTCGCTCCTTGCCCTTGAGTGAAGGGCCTATCGTAATGAGCGGTACAGCCGGTTTGTGGAAACGTTCCTCTTCCTTTGGTTCCGGAACCGGTCGTGATGAATCAGGCGCAGAACTAAGGCGGACTTTCTTCTCGCTGCCCCAGCGCTTGCTTATTTTTTTCATTTCCGGTTTCATTCCGGTTCGCCTCCTAACAGATCGTTGATGGCGTTAAACAGTTGACGATTTTGCAAGTCAATGTGCTGAAATACCGCCTCATCCGCTTCAATATGACCAATAATGTGAACGGTAATTACATACCTCTTGGCTACAGGATAGCATAGCAGGTACTCTTTCTCAAGGTAATCGTCGTACAGATTAACTTTGATTTTGTTTTCCTGATATGAATCGACAACGAGAATACGTTTAGGATCATCCGGCGGTTTGTCATCATTCGCGGACAAGTTGTATTTTCTGCCTGGTTCTCCAACATTACCACATAATTGCTCAATATAACCATTACCATCTGTACGATAGATCGCTGTACCACGGACAGTGAATGGTGGACACGAGACAAAGGCACTTCGCAGTGCATCGCTCATGCGTTCTAACATCTGGTCATCTGCTTTGCGTGTGCGCAGTAATTCCCTAAAGAAACGCAGCAGTTTGAATAACTGTAGGCGGGCTTGATCTTCAGAGCGTTTATGATTCTCGATGATACGCTCGGCTTCAGGATCACTCCAGCGTCCTTGTTCTTCGATGCTGTCCGCAATCTTGGAGCAGGCCACGGATACGGCTGGAGCCCACTTTCCGTCAGAACGAATCTCATATACCAGCGGATTCAGCCCCAACAGATCGGTAGGCATCCGCAGTCCTTCGATTTTTGTAGCATCCTTGATGTCTGTAATATCCTCAGGAAGAATGAAAAAAATACGTTTTCGTCCCAGACGGCCCATGAATAGACCCATTTCAAGCATTGTATTATCCCGAACCGATGCGTAGTACTTTCCGCGAATTTTGGATATGTCATCCGGATGGAAGATAAAAATGGCAAAGTCCGTTGTGCGTACCTCGGCTTCCAGATCGTCCATAGTATAGCTGCTTGGATTAAATACCCCCGAATACCACGGGGTGACTTCGGCTGAAAAACGCAAGTTTTCGTGTACAGCGGCTGCAATCGGCTTCGCTTCCAGCGAGCAGCCAATAAAGACTCTTGGCTTTAACGTTTTCATCAATCCGCCTCGCTTAAACGGTAATGGGATTCAATTGTTATATTATACCATAAAAAGAAGAGTAAGTCTGGAAACGTTTGAATTTGATTTGTCGATACCGTTTGTTATAGTGTATGTGCATCAGGCAAAGGATTCCTTTACTAACGAGCAAAAAATAAAAAAAGGCCCGTAATTGTCACAGTTGGGTGACTGCACTGTTATATTTGGAGGCTTCGGTCATAGAATAAAGGAGCAGGTAGCACCATTTGTAAGCATTGCTTATGCCCGTGTGCCTGTATGACGGCTGGAGCAGTCCAGAGGCTGCTTTATGCGTGTTTTTGCTGGGTTGCTTGTTTAGACCCGGTCCCATTGGTGTTATATAATAGAAGTACAAGAAAGTTAGCTTTGGTGTTTAAATTGAATTAAATTTGCAATGCTGTAAGTTGGTTGTCCTTTTTACACAATAACGAAGAGTGCAGAACCCAACTGTAGAAGCGAAGCGTTCGCGTTTATCACAGGATGTTCCCTTTTAAAAAAAGGAATCAAAAAAATCCGGGGATAACAGCGATCGAAAGTGGGTACTGCAATCGGAGTGGCAAGTGTAAAGTGACCTGTTCAACTTTCCGCATCATTTATTTTTCAATTTAACTAAGCACAGCTAACCACAACACACAGAAAGGATCAGGATACCATGAGTCCCCGAAGGACAATCTCCCCAAGGACAATCTGGAAACGTTACGATCTCTCATACACATAGCGCCCCTTGTAGAGTAAACCAACCGGTTCAAAAAAACGGCTGACTCTGCGAAAGAGGGGATTGGGATGAATATTCGAAGGACGTACACGATGATTTCTTCCAGGCTTACCTTTTGCAGGGTACGGTCGGTCTAAAAAACCAACTACAAACTGCGAGGGAACCTGTATGAAGAGAACATCGTTAACCTTACAACATGTTAAGACAGAAGCGATCAAGTTTGCGATTATGCTGCTTGGTACATTTATTTTGGCATTTGCTTATTATCACATTAACTTTCAGAATCATTTATCGGAGGGCGGATTTGTCGGTCTGGCCCTGCTCGGAAAATATGCAACGGGTTTATCGCCGGCGATCGGCATGTTGCTGCTCGACATTCCTGTCATGATCCTGGCCTGGTTCATTAAAGGCTGGAAATTCATGATTCAAGCGATGCTTGGTGTGGGTGCATTTTCCCTATTTTACGACGGCTTTGAGCGATACTCCACATTGGTGATGAATTTTAACGGAAACCTGTGGATTCCTGCGGTGCTGTCCGGTGTATTGACCGGGATCGGTGCGGGAATTGTGCTTCGTTTTGGTGGAGCGACAGGTGGAGATGATATTCTCGCTGTGCTCGTTAGCCGCTGGAAGGGATGGAAGCTGGGAACGGTTTTCTTTGTCAGTGATGCGTTCGTTCTGGGATTGTCCCTTTTCTTTCTTCCGGTAAAAGAAACTTTATATACAATTCTGGCTGTATGGATTGCCAGCAAAATGATTACGTATGTGGTCAGTGTACCGGCTCGCGGTACGGTTGTTACGACCTCGGCTGTGAAATTGCCGATCCCGTCCGTTGCCGCCAAAGCGGTCAATGTGGCTACAACACGGACTTCCGTGGCACAAGGCGTAACGCATTGAGTATGCAATTCAGAATAACCCATGGCTTATATGGCGTAAAAAGTATTCGGGCTTTATCAAGCTTTGACTGGTTTGAAGCAAGCTTTGATTTGGAGAGGAAATCCCTTTTGTCTGCATATCCGCAGCAAGAGGGATTTTTTGTTCTACATATGGAAAGCTGGGTAACCAAAGGATGCTCATGAACAAAAGAGCAGAACATTATGATTTAAGAGAACGGGCAATTTGTCCATCCTGATTATGAATAATGGCTCGAATATGTTGTTTGTTGCTCCACGCTTTGGCTGCATCCACAGCATCCGCTTTCGTATTATAGGTGGAATGATAATCGGATGTGCCTTCTTGTTTAATAGCCCAGCCCGATTCTGCGGGCACCACATGAATGTTATTATGACTTTTGGACGAAGAGACGGGTTCAGAGTGGCGCCTCTCTTTGGAAGAGGTGTCCGAGCTGGTAGTACCTTTACTATTTTCCATAGAAGATGTGGCAGAAGATGCATCGGAACCTGATGCCTTGTCATCAGGATGATTTTCATCCCATTCTTCGGCTTTAGCTGTTGCAATGGCAATTGCCCGTCCTTCCTCATAACTTTCTTCGAGCAGAGCGTTGGCGATTTCAATGGCTTTATGCCGGATGCGCGGTTTCAAGTTTTTCATCGATACGGGGTAATCATGTTTATTCCATGGCATAGGTTGTCCCTCCTGGATCGTATGGGTTAGTAGTATATTACCCTCAGGGAAATCGGGTAAACGAAACCACTTCCAAGAAAAACGATGATGTTTATTATCGAATATATATATGTATGTTGTAATCGAAGAGAAGGGGTGCGTTTTAAGATGAAACAAGAGCAGTATTCCTGGAATATACATGAACAGAATATTAAAAAAGAACAGGAAAATTTTAAACCAAGTGCGCCCAAAATTAAAATTACAGACAATTTGGATTTAAGAAATACAATGGAACAGGCTCTGGAACAAATACCACACAGCCTTCTTGCCAAGTGGGCTTTAGAAGTGGCATCCCCTTGCTTAGTGCATCTGGATGACCATTTAACAGATGACCCGCGAATCAACCTAGGAATACAAACATTGCAGCAGCGGATTGATGGCAAGATTCGAGCTTTTGATTTAAGGAAAGTCGGATTTGTGGTCAATGAACTGGCTAAAGAATCCACAACGGACATAAGTAGATGGGCTGCTCGTTCATTTGCACAAGCTATAGCTACGGGACATATGAGAGGTCATGCTTTGGTAAGCAGCGATTATGCAGTAAAAGTAATTAACGCTCTAACTGACAATTCCATCGAATCCGCTACAGATGAACGACAGAGGCACTTAAACATCATTCGAGATTGGTCGAATCGACTTTGAAGGATACAGCCTCTGTTCTGTATTTCCGTGAGCACAAGGCGTATAATACGTGATGATCGAATTGGATAAAATCAAACATTAGAACCAATATAAAGGAGAACGTACATATGTTCAGTCTAAGTCTCGCTTTTCCGATGGTATTCACTATGCTGATCCATGCAACGGATAGCTTGTCATATGCGCTTCGTCTAGGGGGATTGCGTACTCGTCGAATTGCATTGGCAATATCACTTGCAGGCATTTTGCTGCTGGTCTCTCGCACTTCCAATATGGCACAGGGCCCTATGATTGGCAGTCTGGTTGATTCCGCAACACGTGGAGCTAACCCACACTTTGCGGCACAGCTGCACTGGTTAATGGGTGCGGCAACCGCAGGAACGGCATTAGCTATACTCTGTTTCCCGACAATGGTCAAACTCTCATCGAGAATGGTTGTGCATTTTGAAGCCGCTGGTTCCATTCCTGGTATGGTTCGGCAACTACTGAAGCGGAGTAAGATTCGCAATGCAACGTATTACATCACTCCGCCATCCTGGGAGATGGCCAAACGTTTGGTACAACACGGCATGCCAAGACGGTTGATGCTGCTCAATGTAGCGGTGACTGCGATCTATACCACAGGTGTTTTATCCAGTTTATACGCAGCTTATCTGTATCCGGGACAGGCTGTAGCTGCATCCCAATCGACGGGATTGATTAACGGAATGGCGACCATTTTACTTACGATTTTGGTTGATCCGCGAATCTCACTGCTTAGTGACCGATCCTTACGCGGTGAGATTCGGCTTAATCGTATGAACCAGATTTATGGCTGCATGTTAATTTCCCGCCTTTTTGGCACACTGTTGGCGCAGCTACTGTTGATTCCTCTGGCCTACTGGATCGGTTGGATTGTAAGTATGATGTGATGATAGAGCTGGCTTATCAGGGATGTCACCGTACAATGATGAGGGCCAGCTTTTTTTGAATTCCGGCTCAAAGTGAATCGTAAAAAAAGACAAAAAGACTTATTTTGTATTGAAAATTTACATAATAGGTTATTAAAGTGCAAAATATTTAAAACAATGGTGGTATACTTATTTAATATGGGTTATTATGAAATAGAAATGTGTTTTCACTTTAATTCCCAACATATGATAAAAATTACCTTCTACCTGCTGTAACGCTTCAGATAACTCCCATTTTTTACCACAAAAAGGCAACCAGACGTCGTTCTCTTTGCTTCTCCTTTACAAGTCACTTATTCCAAGGTATCAACCCTCTGATTAGATTTCATTAAGCTGTAGTGAATATTATTTTGTTTATAACACAAACAATGAACTTAATTAAACCGAACAGTCTGTTTTTTTGGGATCCCCATGCCTGGCATTCTTGACTGAACTAGAATCAACTATGTACGCCATTTGTCAGACCGAATAGTCAGTCTTCTATCTCGTAAGTCATCCTTTTCTGAATTTTTATTTCATACTGGAGGGATACCTGCTCATGATCGTCATGATTGATAATTTTGATTCTTTCACGTATAACCTTGTGCAGTACTTCGCTGATTTGGGTGAGAGCGTAAACGTGTATCGTAATAATACGATTACGGTGCAAAAGTTGGAAGAGATATCGCCGGATTATATCGTGATTTCTCCAGGTCCATCCAATCCGTCTAATGCCGGAGTTTCTCTTGAAGTGATACGATATTTTGCTGGGAAAATTCCGATTCTTGGTGTATGTCTTGGCCATCAAGCGATTGCGCAGGCGTTTGGAGGGAAAGTGGAATCAGCCAGGCATCTGATGCACGGTAAGACCTCGGATATCTCGCATGATGGTAAAACATTGTTCAAAGGGATGCCGGCCGTTCTGAATGTGGCAAGATACCATTCGCTTATTGTCAATCCTGATCTGCCCGAAGAATTGGAAGTTACGGCATGGTCCAGCGAGGGGGAAGTGATGGGACTTCGCCATAAGAAATGGAGTATAGAAGGTGTGCAGTTCCATCCGGAATCCATCATTACGCCATCCGGTAAACAGATTCTGGCTAACTTTCTGCAGAACTGCTCTTACCAAAAGACAGAATCCGACTCCAGTTACGTTACGCTCTAAACTAACTTCTCAAGGAGGTATTCTTGAATGAATCAATCCGGTGCGAATCCGTACATCTTATTTGATTTTGTAGACGAGGATCGCTGTAAACAACGTAAAATTTTCACAAATCCTGTTGAAGTCATTAAGGCAACATCCATTGAAGAGGTAAAACCGGCTTTGAGGAAAATTCAGGACGCTGTTGATAAAGGATATTATGCAGTAGGTTATGTGTCTTACGAAGCTGCCCCGGCTTTCGATCCCGCTTTTCGAGTTCATTCAGATGTGGTTTTACCGCTGATATGGTTTGGTGTTTTTGAAGGGTATGATACAGGCTATACATCCTCATCTGATGAATATCAGATCTCAGGATGGGAACCAACGGTTACAGAGAAGACTTATCATCAAAATATACATAAAATTCACGAAGCCATCGCGCGGGGAGACACCTATCAGGTTAATTATACGATGCGTCTTCGAGCGGAATATGAGGGTGCCCCTTACGCTTATTATACAAAGTTATGTGATGCACAACAGGCAGATTACTCAGCCATGCTGCAACTCGGTGATATCAGTGTGTTGAGTGCTTCACCTGAATTATTCTTTAAAAAGAATGGTAATCAGCTGGAGACTCGTCCGATGAAAGGAACAGTGAAACGGGGGCTTCACCAGGAACAGGATGACGAATTGGCCGAGTGGCTGCATCATTCTCCGAAAAATCGGGCTGAAAATGTGATGATTACAGATTTACTCCGGAATGATCTTAGTGTTATTGCCGAGACGGGAAGTGTTCATGTACCGAGACTTTTTGATATTGAGAAATATTATACATTGTTTCAAATGACCTCTACTGTTACAGCAAAGACAAGGTCCCACATACAGTTGGAGGACTTGTTCACAGCACTTTTCCCCTGTGGTTCTATCACTGGGGCACCAAAAATCAGCACAATGGATTTAATTTATGAGCTGGAAGATACACCAAGAGAGATCTATTGCGGATCGATTGGTATGTTAAGTCCGGATGGTTCATCCGTTTTTAATGTAGCGATTCGGACAGTGTGGATTGATCATCAGCGGAATCAGGCTGAATATGGTGTGGGCGGAGGTATCACTTGGGATTCGACAGCTTCGGATGAATATGCAGAGGCCAAAACTAAAGCGTTGATGTTAACGGAACAAAAGCCATATTTTGAATTATTGGAATCGCTTCGATTGGAGAATGGGCAGTATTCCCTCTTGGGAAGTCATCTTGACCGGATGATGGATTCTGCGTCCTATTTTAACTTTCGGGCGAATAAAGAGGCTATTCAGAACCAACTGACGGCTTATGCCAGCGAACATGCAACCGGCCTGCATAAGGTCAGAGTGTTGTTATCTCCATTGGGAGAAATTTCGGTTGAGAGCACACTGCTTATAGAACGAAGAGAAACACAGACGGTAGCTCTCGCGAAATCACCAATTTTGTCCAATCAGCGCTTCTTATATCACAAGACAACGTATCGGGACATGTACGATGTTCATCGCATGGCATGCGGAGATGCTTATGATGTTCTTCTGTGGAATGAGCATAGGAAACTTACTGAATTCACAACAGGAAATGTTGTCATTGAGCAACAAGGTAAAAAATACACACCACCAAGAGGTAGCGGATTATTAGCAGGTACATTCCGAAATCAGCTCCTGAATGACGGAGTTCTTGAAGAAAAGGTATTAACGTACAGGGACCTAATCGAAGCAACAAGTATATGGCTTATTAATAGTGTCCGTGGGTGGGTCCCCGTTAAAATTTCACAGGAAAGTCTGGACCATTCGTTACAGGAACTCACCGTTACCTCAGGGCAGTGAAAGGAGAAAACGTTCAAATGTCATTTCATACTAACCTCCAACGTTATTTAAGAAATGAGCTTCCAGATCAACAACTTTCAATATCCATGCGGGCAACGACCTCTTATGGCACTTGGAATGAACGTAATATCCCAGCCACTGCTTCTGCCGCATTAAAGACGCAGGAACATTTCAAATATGGTCAGAGACCGAAACTGTGGGATTCACAATCCAATCTATCGGCTGGGGAACCAGCAATCCTGATCGGAAAAACACTTGACTATTCGGGACATCCCCGGACGCTTGCTGAGGCCTTTGATCTGACCGTAAGGAATCATCCAAAGAAAAAATTACATTATAAGATGGAAAATGGGGAAGTCCGAATATCAGATTATTTGGATTTGTCACAGAATGCTGAAAGCATTCTTCAAGGGCTAAGTCAACAAGGTGTCCAACCGGGGGACTCTGTCATTTTGCAAATTGAACGTATAGATCACTTCGTAGCTGCAATCTGGGCTTGTATACTTGGCGGTATGAACCCGGCGCCACTGAAGCCAGCTCTTCATTTGCCAACCGATCACGTGGATCACCACAAGCTGAAGCAGGTGTGGGAGTTATTGGATTATCCGCTCATTGTAGGAGATTCCGCTGGAATTTTTGAGGAGGAGGGCAAACGTGAAGGAACAGTAATTTCGGTAAACGAGCTATCGCAGCATGACCGTTCCCCGAATAGGCACAGTAGTGCGCCCCATGACCCTGTCCTTACCCTCTTTACATCAGGAACAACAGGTACTCCGAAGTGTGTCCGGTATCAAAATCGCCAGATCCTTGCGAATATTATAGGTATCAAACAACATTTGGGCCTGACTTCTGAAGAGATCACCTTGAATTGGATGCCTCTCTATCATGCTGGTGGATTGTTAACCAATCATATCCTCGGAGTTGTGTTGGGTAGTGAGCAAGTGTTAAGTTCTGTTGAGCGTTTTTTAAACTCTCCCACTTCATGGCTGGAAGATATAGAGGAGCATCAAGTCACATTCACCTGGGCTCCTAATTTTGCCTATGCACAGCTGAATCAGCATCAAGCCATCCATGCCAGGTCAGGGGACTTGTCATCGATTCGAACCATATTGAACGTAGGTCAGCCGATCTCAGCTCACACAGGCAAAGAATTCTTACATCAGTTAGTTCCACTTGGACTTAACGCTAATAGCATTGTTCCTGCATATGGCATGACCGAGTTTTCGGGCAGTCTCTGCTTCAGCAGAACGTTTGATCGTTCCGAGACCGGTGGAATTCAGCATATTGTGAAGGGATCATTGGATCGAAAATTAATCTTTTCAGATTCCTCCAATACGGAAGAAACAATAGCTTTTGTCGAGATTGGAGAGGTAATCCCCGGAGTAAGTCTGCGTATAGTAAATGATTGTAATGTTCCGCTTCCCGAAGCTCATGTGGGAAAAGTTCAGCTCAAGGGAGATTCAATCATAACGGAATACTTCAAAAACAAGGAAGCGACTAACAACGCATTGACTGACGATGGGTGGTTCGAATCCGGTGATCTCGGTTTTGTTAAAGGTGGAATGTTGACATTAACAGGCAGAGAAAAAGATGTGCTGATCATGAACGGAAAAAATCTTTACAACTATGAAATTGAAGCCGTGATGAAGCAAGTATACGGTGTTGATGCTGATTACGTGGCAGCAGCAGGAATTTCTGGTGGAGAGTCCGGCAATGACCAGCTGTTGTTATTTTATTCACCTCGGAATGACGATGAAGGATTAGATATATTCGTCATTCAGGAGATGAGAGGTAACATATCGAGACAGTTTGGCGTAAATCCAAGGTATATCGTTCCGGTGAGCAAAAGGGAATTCCCGCGTACACCTACAGGTAAAATCCAGCGACTACAACTTGTAGATTTACTACTGGATGGCCAATTTGACGAAAAGCTCAACCAAATAGAGTGTATGCTGCATGAACGTCAACAGGCTCAAAAGATGATGGAAGAAGAGGTTGCAGCAACTTCTGGTGAACAGGATGCTTGTGTACAGTCGGTAGAAGAGGATTCCGGAGAAGCACAGATCCAGCAGGACAAGTGCTGCATTATTCACTACACATCAGAGAAGGATCATTGCCATGAGGCTCTGGTGTACACCAAAGTACGTGAATATGTAAAGAAACATAATGTACTTCTTGACCGAATTGAAGTGTATAGACAACCTCATATAGGTGAAGGAGCGTCACTTTCTTCTGATTACTATCCATTTCTTAAAAAGGCATTTCAATCCGTCTTGGGATTGACCCAGGTGACCAACCATGATGATTTTTTTCAATTAGGTGGCGACTCCCTTCGCATGACTCGTCTACTCGCGATGATTGCTTCCGAGTATAGGGTGCGTATTCCGATACAGCGTTTTTTCAGACATGCAACCATCAACGGAATTCTTCAGGAATTGCAGAATGCGGAACCTTTAAATAACCATACTCCTATCCCGGTACAGCAGCAACGGACGGAGAAACTCCCGCTTACCATGAAACAAAAAAGTCAATGGGTCCTGCACATGATTGCTCCAGAGAGCGCCTTTTATACCAATACATTTTCAATTCACTTTACGGGTGTTTTTCATATATACAAACTTCAGAATGCTGTACAAGCACTGATTACGAGGCATGAGGCTTTGCGTGTCCGTTATGGTATTCAAGATGGGGAACCTTATCAATATGTTAAGGAGCCAGGTTCTGAGATAGAAATTAGACGGGTAGATCTTTCCCAGCTACAGGAACATGAAAGACATGTTGGAATTAGGATGGAGATTGATCAGGAAGCAAACTTGCGGTTTGACCTTGTGAACGATGCATGTCTCCGGTTGTGCCTGATTGATTGCGGCCCGGACAAACATATCCTGATTGTATCCATGCATCACATTATCTCTGATGGCTGGTCAGTAGAGATTTTCACCAACGAGTTGCTTCAATTGTATAAATCGGGGTTGGAAGATTCACATCAAATGTTAACGCCATCTTCTGTATCCTACTCCGATTATGTGCTGTGGCAATCTTCCATGGAGCAGGGCAGTGATTCTGCCCTGTGGGAACTAAAAGACCACTGGACCAGTAAGCTAAACCGAACATTACCCATCATACAAGTACCTTATGATTTTCCATATCCTGAGGTTAGAACGTACAAAGGAAATACGCTCGAACGCATCGTAGACTCCCGATTAACCTCCCGGACATTAGCGAAGGCAAACCGGTCAGGGGTTACACTCTTTATGCTCTTATTCGCGGTGTACGGCTACCTAATCCATCGTTTTACCAGACAGCCCTATATCCCTATTGGTACCGTAATGTCCAACAGGACCCGTGCCGAGGTGGAGAAGCTCATTGGATTTGTAGCAAATACCGTTATTTTACCCGTCGAGTTTAGTGAAAATATGACGTTTGATGATCTGCTGCAACAGGTTAAAGATATATCCTTGGATGCTTATCAACATCAGGAAGTACCTATAGAAATGCTGCTACCTGACCTTTCGTATCATATGGCACCAGGATTAACACCGGGTTTTCAAGTCATGTTTACATTGCAAAATGAATTCACACACCACTATCAGCTTGAGAACTTATCTGTACAGTTGATGATTGAAGCAGGAAGTACATCCAAGTATGACTTGATTCTACATGTATATGAGGAGTCAGATATTCTTAAGCTGCGTATGGAATACAACACGGATGTGTACCGAATGGAGACCATCGAGAGGCTTCTTGAATTCTATATCACCATGCTGGAAGGGGTTGTTGAGCATTAAGCTGTCGAGTCTGAATACAATGCCTGATACCGAGAGGCATATGCTTCTGGAGCAATTCAATGATACGAAGACCACATACCCGTTAGAAGCAACACTCGTCAGTTTGTTTGAGGAACAGGCGGAACGTTGCAGTGCACGAATTGCCTTACGTTATGAACATACAGAGATGACATATGCCTCATTAAATAGTAAGGCCAACCTTTTGGCGATATTGCTTCGACAGCAAGGTGTGAAACCAAATCAGGTTGTAGGCATTTTGTTTTCACGTTCACCTGGAATGGTTATCAGCATTCTTGCCGTGCTTAAGGCAGGTGGAGCTTATATGCCGATTGATCCCGAGTACCCCAAAGAACGTATTCAATACATGCTTGAAGATAGTAAAGCACAATTCTGTATCACGGAAGAGCAGGAGTATCTGCCTGAAGAAGTGTCAATTAAAACAATCGTTCCCGATCTACTGGATGACGATGGAATGGAAGGCATCTACGCAACTAATCCGAAACAAGTGAATCAACCATCGGATTTGGCATACATCATCTACACCTCAGGATCAACGGGCACACCCAAAGGGGTTATGATTGAACATTCCAATGTGGTCAGGCTGCTTTTTAATGACCGAAACTTGTTTGACTTCACTCAAGAAGATGTGTGGACACTGTTTCATTCATTCTGTTTTGATTTTTCGGTGTGGGAGATGTATGGGGCGTTATTGTATGGTGCCAGATTGATTATAGTTCCTCTGAATGTAACAAGAGAGCCAGCACAATTCTTATCGTTACTGCAGAATGAACAGGTCACCATTTTGAACCAAACTCCGACGGCCTTTTACCGAATCGCTAAATTGGAAGTACAGTCAGACTTGCATACACCGCTGGCTGTTCGAAAGGTGATTTTTGGGGGAGAAGCTCTTCAACCTATACAACTACTGGAATGGAAGAAGAAATATCCTCAAACTCAACTCATTAATATGTATGGCATTACGGAAACAACGGTTCATGTGACATATAAGGAAATGGAATGGGATGATATCCAAGGCAAAACAAGCAACATTGGAAAACCCATCCCTACGCTTCAAATTTATATTCTCGATGAACAGCGGGAACTGGTTCCGATTGGTGTGGAAGGGGAGATTTATGTTGGTGGTGAAGGCTTGGCCAGGGGATATCTGAACCGAGAAGAACTGACCGCTGAACGGTTTGTTCCCCATCCCTTTGCCGCCTCACAGCGGTTATATCGAACTGGAGATCTCGCACGCTGGCAGATGAATGGCGAACTTGAATATTTGGGAAGGATCGATCATCAAGTGAAGATCAGGGGTTTCCGAATCGAGCTTGGTGAGATCGAATCCAGACTTCTGGAAATCGATGGAGTACAGCAAGCGGTTGTAACGGTCAGGGAAGGGGATACAGGAGAGAGTGTTCTCTGTGCATATTACGTCTCTGATCGACTTCAGCAGAGCAAAGATTTACGAACAAGACTGTCTCAACATCTGCCACAGTATATGCTGCCTGCTCATTATACTCAAATGAAGACTCTGCCAATGACACTGAGCAACAAAGTCGATATTAGAGCACTTCCCGCTCCTAGCAACAGTGTGACTCCAACAGATGTTACCGATTTGGTTATGCCAAGCCATGAACTGGAATGGCAGATGCTGAACATCTGGCAGGAAATGCTGGATAACCGCAATATGGGTGTAGAGTGTGACTACTTTGAGCTTGGCGGAGACTCCATTCGTGTCATTGAACTGATCAGCCGAATGAACAGAGAGCTTGGACTACATATCCAAATTTCTGATGTGTATGATTATCCAACGATTCGCAAATTGGCTAGACATCGTAGTACTCTTCATGCACCCGATAACGTCCGGAAAGAGATAGAGATGGAGTTATTACAGATGCGTACAGAGTGGCTTGCGAACCCGACATTACGAGCCTTGTTACCCTCCAATGTGGAAGATGTGTACCCCATGAGCGATATTCAGCAGGGAATGGTGTTCCATTACATGAAGAATGAAGGGCTGGGCGTATATCACGATCAGTTTATATATCAGATTCATGGGCATCGAATTCAGGTGCTGAATCTTCAAACTGTTATGAATGAACTCATAAGCAGGCATCCCATTCTGCGGACTGGTTTTAATATTTCTGATTTTCCCGTACCTGTCCAATATAGTTGTGAACGTATAGATTTTGAAATTCAGGAGGTCGTGCTGGATCATCGGGATAGTGAATCAATAGAACAGGAAATTCGGAATTATATGGAGCTTGATCGGAAGCGACCATTTGATATCGAGCATGCTCCACTCTGGCGTCTGGTGATTTTCAATTCCACGGAGGAGTCATATGTGGGGTGGATCTTTCATCATGCCATTCTGGATGGATGGAGCGTTGCCGTCTTCATGTCGGAATTACTGAACTTGTACGGTGCTCTCAAAGGAGGGGAAGTCAGTGCCTGATCCGTTAAAAACGAGCTACAAAGATTATGTTATAGATCAGATGGCCCAATCTAGAAATACGTCCATTATGAAGTATTGGCGTGAAGAACTGCTGGATTATCGAAAATACTCATTCCCGGAACAGTCCGAGATTCATCATGGCAATTCAGTAGCCAACTCAAGCGTGACTCTCCTTCCATCGGAACTGTACACCCAGTTAAAAGAAGCGGCACGTAATCAGCGTGTTACGGTTAAATCCTTGTGTCTGTCTGCATTCGTCACTTCATTATATATGTTGTCCTATGAGGATGATATCCTGATCGGGCTTGTCGAAAATGGACGTCCTGTCCATGAGGATGGCGCACGCATATTGGGCTGTTTCCTAAATACTGTTCCTATGCGCACGCAATTTGACTCTCTAGTGAATTGGGGAGACATTACTCAAGATGTGTATCGTAAACAAGCCGCACTCAAAAAATATGGCCGATTGTCCCTTGTTCAGATTCTAAATGCAATTGGGGAGCAAAGCAGCCGAGAAAATCCGCTATTTGATATCGCCTTTAACTATATTGATTTTCATGTGTATGAGTCTGTGGAACAAGGAATGTTTGAATTTAAGTCTTATAGCTATGAGAAAACAAACACACTCCTTGATTTCAGTATTTCAGTAACTCTGGGTGAGTTGTCCGTCAAAATGGTGTCATCTTATCCAACAGCATTCACAGATCGGCTGCTTGAGGTATATCTAAGAGTTCTTGGTTGCTTGCTTACCAAACCTGAACAGAAGATCGATACAGCCGATATTATCACGGAGGAAGAACTCAAGTTACTCGAAACTTACAATGATACAACTGCCGAATATCCTTATGAGGCAACCGTTGTGGAACTGCTCGAGCAGCAGGTCATACAGCAATCTGAGCGAACCGCAATTATCATGGGGGAGGAGAAGTTATCGTACCGAGAATTCGGTAAGCGAGTGGATCAGTTTGCCATTCAGTTGCTTGAGTCTGGCGTTGAACCCGGACAAAATATTGGACTTATTTCAAGGCGATCCATAGAGATGATAACGACCATTTTCGGCATTTTGAAAGCAGGATGTACCTATGTTCCGCTGGATCCAGAGTTCCCGACTGAGCGAATTCGTACGATGCTTTCAGATAGTGATGTGGCTGTACTTATCGCTGAAAAGGATCTGTTCATCAGTGGCTATGAAGGCAAGCAGATCAATCTGATCCAGCAAGAACAGTTGCATAGTGACTGCGAGCGGCAAGCTGTGGACATATTCACGAAATGCCACAGATCTGCTGAAGATGTAGCCTATATCATGTATACATCAGGGTCTACAGGTAAACCGAAGGGTGTGCAAACGACACATCGTAATATTGTGAAGACCGTAATCAATAACGGTTTTATGGATATTCATGAGACGGACCGGATGTTACAGCTCTCCAACTATGCATTCGATGGTTCAACATATGAAATATTCGGTGCTTTACTAAACGGAGCTACACTTGTACTGATTCCCAAAGAAAAAGTCCTCAACGTATCGGAGCTTGCTGATACGCTGGAGCATGAACGAATCACTTCAGCTTTTATGACCGCTGTACTTTTTAATGCCGTTGTGGAGTGGGATGTTCAATGTTTGAAACATGTGAGAAGGCTTTTCTTTGGCGGAGAGGCTGGATCCAAAAAGCATGTGGAGAAGGCTCTGCAGATTCTGGGGAATGACCGGATTGCTAACGGATATGGTCCAACCGAAACGACCGTTTTTGCAGCGACTTATCTGGTCAATCAACATTTGCTACATTATAAAACAGTTCCCATCGGAAGACCTGTTCACAATACCCAGGCTCATGTAATGAATCGAAAGGGACAACTTCAACCTGTTGGAGTACCCGGCGAGTTGTATATTTCCGGTGATGGACTTGCGTCAGGTTACCAGCATCAGGCTGAGTTAACCGAAGAACGTTTTGTAATCGGTTTTTCTGGAGAAAGAATGTACAAAACAGGCGATCTCGTTCGCTGGTTGCCGGATGGAAATCTCGAGTATATGGGAAGATTGGATCAGCAAGTGAAGATTCGTGGAAATCGGATTGAACTTGGCGAAATTGAGAGCAGGTTGTCCAGGATTGAATCGATTCAGGATGCTGTGGTCATGACAGAGAAGGATGAGCAGGGACATACCTATTTATGCGCGTATATCGTCCCAAGTGATAACAAAACTCCTGTGTTGCACTGGAAAAAAGAGTTGAGGCAGACCTTGCCTGAATATATGATTCCCAATACGTTCGTTACACTGGAAAACTTCCCCATGACACTGAACGGTAAGCTCGATCGGAAGGCACTTCCCAAGCCGACGAGAAGACAGACCAACCATTTCGTTGCTCCGGCTAATGTATTTGAAGAGAAATTAGCACATATCTGGGAAGAGATTCTGGATATACAAAGCGTGGGAGTAGAGGAGCATTTCTTCGAAATCGGAGGGCATTCACTTAAAGCTATGATGCTTGTGGCTAGAGTGCAGAAGGAAACCGGCGTAAAGGTTTCACTACAGGATGTATTCATCATGCCTACGATTCGGGAGATGGCCATGTGGATCATGACAGCACGCTCGACAGACAAGCCTGGTGAGGAACTTGTGCCTGTACCCTACAGAGACACGTATCCGGCGTCTTCCATTCAACAACGGATGTACATTGTTCAGCAAATGGAAAATGCAGCTGTAAGCTACAACATGCCTTTTCTGCTCCGATTAAATGGCAAGCTGGATGTAAACGCCTTGGAGAAATCAATGCAGATGCTGATTCAGAGACATGAGACATTGAGAACTTCATTTGAGTTACACCATGGTGAACTGCGACAACGTATTCACAGACCTGATCAGATATTTCTTGAATCGTTGCGCCTCGAAGAAGCTGCATTAGCAGAGACGGAAGAATCGGCTATCCAGTTGTTTGCTGAACAATTCATCCAGCCATTTGATCTGGGAGAAGCTCCTTTGTTCCGAAGAGGTTTACTTCGGATGAATGAGGAGAGTCATGTGCTATTGCTTGACCTGCACCATATCATTTCGGATGCACGATCAATAGAGATTCTAATATCGGACTGGGTTCGGTTATATCAGGGGCAGACTCTTTCGGACATGAGCGTGCAGTACAAGGACTATGCGGTCTGGGAACAGGAGAAATATCTTCAACAAGAGGCATACAGCAAAAGTCAGGAGCACTGGTTGTCCTTGTACCAAGCCGAAGTCCCGGTTCTTGAAATACCAACAGACCAACTGCGCTCGCCGATCCGCAGATTTGAGGGAAGTCGGGTGAATGTAACGTTAGATCCTGTTCTTGTGAGTCAATTAAAAGAAGCGGCCAAGACCAATCAACAAACCTTATTTATGCTAATGATGGCCTCCTATCAGATTCTGTTGTCCAAATATTCAGCGGCAGAAGATGTTATAGTTGGCACTCCTTTCACATGCAGAGATACCATCCAGCATGAACGAATGGTAGGCATGTTCGCTAATACGCTGGCACTTCGAAGTGAACCCAAAGCAGAACTGACGGTAAGCATATATCTGGAGAAAATGAGAGAAATTACGCTGGCAGCATATCAATTCGGCCGATACCCACTGGAAGACCTGATAGATCGCTTGTCGCTGCCGTTTGATTCCAGTCGACATCCATTGTTCGATACAATGTTTATGCTACAGGATCATGTAACAGCAGAGAAGCATATACCAGGGCTTGAGGTCCAGTATGCCGAGTGGGATCATCATACATCAAAATTTGACATGACATGGGTCTGCACATATTCGGAAGAGGCTATGACGTTATCTGTTGAATACCGAACGGATCTGTGGGAATCACATACCATAAAACGGATGTTAAAGCATTATGTAAATTTACTGAATCAGATTGTGGCGTTTCCAGAACTGAAAATCGGGGAACTGGAGCTTGTAACCGAATCTGATATGGCACAGATAGATGTATGGAATAACAGCACTGCAGATTATCCTCAAGATGCTTCCGTTGTTGAGCTGTTTGAACAGCAGGTTGAGCTCGGTAGCGAGAGTCCGGCTGTCGAGATGGGTGGGTACCGTGTTACGTATGGGGAGCTAAATGATCGTGTGAATCGTCTTGCACAATACCTTATTTCACAGAATGTTCAGGCTGGGCAATGTGTCGGGTTAATCATGGACCGCTCCATTGAGGTCATTGTTGCAATGCTCGCCATCGTCAAGAGCGGTGGGGCGTATGTCCCTATTGATCCGAGCTTCCCTGCGGACAGGAAAGCATTCATGTTGAAGGATAGCGGGGCAAGGTGGTTGATTGCAGATCATCCTGATCAGATCCCTCACTATGAGGGAGAAGTTCTGATTTTTAATGAAAATGTTTGGGCACAAGAGTCCAATCGGAATCCGGTTCTTGACCGAAATCATATGAATAACAGTGGAGATGACCGGTCTCCTGGCCCGGAAGATCCCTTATATGTCATGTACACCTCTGGTTCCACCGGCACTCCAAAAGGAGTAATCACGACACACCGCAATGTGATCAAGACGGTAATTCATAATGGATACGTAGATATCACCCCTGAGGACCGTCTGCTACAGATATCTAATTATGCGTTTGACGGATCAACTTTCGATATCTATGGTGCCCTGTTACACGGTGCTGAACTTGTGTTGTTGAAACGGGAAGAGGTGTTGGATGGGAATGCTCTCGCCAAGGCCGTTCGCGAACAACATATCACGATTGCTTTCATGACAACGGCCCTATTTAACACGCTGGTAGATCTGGATCCAGCATGCTTGAACACAACTAGGAAAATTCTCTTTGGCGGTGAGAAAGTATCCGGAACACATGTCAAAAAGGCCGTTGATCTGCTTGGTAAGCATAGACTTATACATGTATATGGCCCGACAGAAACAACGGTATTTGCCACATTTTACTCCATCGTTTCTGGTGATTACATCCCAATTGGTCAGCCAACGAATAACACAAAAGTGTATGTGCTGAACCAGGAAGGCAAGCGACTACCTGTTGGTATTCCTGGCGAGTTGTATATAGGTGGACAAGGACTTGCCCAAGGATATTTGGGACAACCGGAGCTCACTCGTGACAAATTTATAACTAGCCCATTTGTTTCGGGAGAACGTCTATATCGGACTGGAGATTTGGTTAAATGGCTGCCAGATGGAAATCTGGAATTCATTGATCGAATAGACCATCAAGTGAAGATTCGTGGCAATCGGATTGAACTAGGGGAGGTAGAGGGACGCCTGCGTAAACTGTCAGGTATCCATGAGGCGATAGTGATGGCAGATCGTGATGATCAGGGTCACTCCTACCTATACGCATACATTTTATTTCAGGATGGAGAAGCGAAGCAGTCTTTTCAAGAACTGGTAACGATGTGGAAGCAGGAACTCAAGCAACAAATGCCTGAATATATGGTCCCAACCCTCTTCTCTATTTTGAATGAGATACCGCTTACTTCGAATGGAAAGATTGATCGGAAGAAACTTCCGAAGCCGACAATTGTACGAGGGCAGCAATATGTTCCAGCAGAGAATCCAGTCCAACAGGGCTTGATTGAAATATGGGAAAGCGTTCTAGGTATTAAGAAGATAGGAATACAGGATCATTTCTTTGAATTGGGTGGACACTCTCTGAAAGCCATGTTACTAGTAGGCAAGATTCACCAGGAATTTGATGTCAGACTTACCTTGCTGGATGTATTCCAGACCCCCATTCTTCGGGACATGGCTGGATGGATCCAGAGGGCCGCTCGAAATCAGTATAGAGCCATCGATCCGGCTCCAGTGATGCAATCATATCCTGTGACATCAGTTCAGAAGCAAATCTACTACGCCCAGCAGTATGAAAACAGTGGAACAAGTTATAACATGCCAATGTTATTTGAAATATCAGGAGCATTAGACATAGCTCGTCTGGAAGCATGTTTTAGACGGCTCATCGCACGCCATGAAATCCTACGGACTTCATTTGATATGGAAAATAGCGAATTAGTTCAACGCATTCATTCAATAGAAGAAGTGGAATGGAGGCTTGAAAGGTGGACTATGGATTCATTGGAGTCCTCGATCAAGGAATTGGATGGAACTGAAACATATTCAATGTCTGGCGTAATGTCCACTTGGATTAAGCCGTTTGATTTGGCAGAAGCACCGCTGATCAGGGCTAGTGTGATTGAAATTGATAAGGAACGGTATGTATTGGCGCTGGATACACATCACATTGTTTCTGACGGGGTGTCTACTCAACTGATATATGATGAACTGTTTGATCTTTATCAGGTACGGGAACTTGATCCGATACGTGTCCATTACAAGGATTATGTAATGTGGAAACAGAAACAGCAGATGAGTCGTACCTATGAGGAAGCACAGCAGTTCTGGTTGGATCAGTACTCAGAATTTGAGAGTTCGGCAGAACTTCCAATGGATCGTGCACGCCCTGCCATCAGATCGTACAATGGGGAATCCTATACATTTGGTTTGCCAAGTAAAAAGGTACAGGAGTTGAAAAGAACAGCTGCCGGTTACGGCGCTACTCCATTCATCCTTCTTTTATCAGTGTATGGCCTGATGTTATCTAAATATACGGGGGATGAAGACATCACCGTAGGGGTACCGATTGCTGGAAGAGAACATGTAGATGTGGAGCCCATTGTGGGGATGTTTGTAAACACGCTGCCTTTGAAGCTTAATCTGGCTGCTGATCTGACGGTCGGTGATTATATCCAGCATGTCAAAAAATATATGCTGGCAGTAAATGAACGAGGCATATGTTCTCTCAGTGATCTATTGGACAAACTTCATTTTTCTTTTCAACCTAACCGAAATCCCTTATTTGACACATTGTTTGTACTGCAGGATATGACGCTTCCTGTCAAAACGCTTCAGGATATATCTGTTCGCAAGTTGGATTGGCATGGACAGCAGGCCAAATTCGATATGTCCTGGGTATGGCATGAAGATGGGGATGAATTCGTGGCTGAGGTTGAATACAGTTCAGATCTATGGGATCGGGTTACCATCGAACAAATGACTCGTCATTATGTTCATTTGCTGGAACAACTATTAAACAGCATGGATACGAAACTTCGGGAGCTGGAGCTGCTTACCCCGCTAGAAAAACAGTATTTTAGAGAGCTTAATAAAACCGATGCTGAATATCCAAGAGACTGGACGGTTACGGATGCATTTGAATTCATGGTATCAGAGCAACCTGAACACGAGGCACTCTTGTACGGTACAGAGATGGTGACTTATGGACAACTGAACGAACGTGTAAACCGGATGGCGGCATTACTCAAACGACGTGGAATTAAGTCTGGTGACTATGTTGGACTGTTAACGCATCGTAAACCGGAGATGATCATTGCCATTCTGGCGATATTAAAAGCAGGAGGAGCGTATGTCCCCCTCGATCCCCAATTCCCGGAAGAGCGACTAACTTACATTTTACGGGACAGTGGAGCGCAGTGGCTCATCATGGAGCAGCATCAGACCCTTGACTCCTACACGGGAACAATCATCCCACTGCTCGAACCACAAGTTTATGCAGAGGGGAGCACGAGTTACACATCAATCTCATATTCAGCAGAGCAGCCAGTCTATATCATGTACACCTCGGGTTCTACCGGAATGCCCAAGGGTGTGGTAACCAGTCACCGCAATGTAGTGAAAACCTGTATCAATAACGGATTTGTTGAAATTGGGCGAGAGGATCGGATGTTACAGTTGTCCAATTATGCATTTGACGGCGCCACGTATGAAATCTTTGGAGCACTTCTTAATGGAGCAACGCTCGTGTTAATGCCTAATCAACACGTTTATGATGTGTCGTATCTTACACGCACATTAAGACAAGAGAGGATCACGAGTCTCTTCATGACAACCTCTCTGTTCAACACGGTAGTTGATTATGACGTACACAGCCTGCGTGGTATGAGGAAACTGTTTATTGGGGGAGAAGCTGCCTCGGTGAAGCATGTCATTAAAGCGCTGGATGTGTTGGGAGGACATCGGATTGTAAATGGTTATGGTCCGACCGAGACGACCGTATTTGCAGCAACGTACTCTATTGATGAGAGCATAAGGGAAACCGGGCGTGTTCCCATTGGCCGAGCTATTCATAATACAAGGCTCTATATATTGAATACATGGGGCCAGCCCCAACCCGTGGGGGTTCCTGGAGAATTGTACATCGGAGGCGAGGGTCTGGCTGCCGGATATTTGGGACAACCGGAATTGACGGAAGAGAGGTTTTTAGCCTGGCACATGCAAGGGGAAGATAGAATCTATCGCACAGGAGACCTCGTAAGGTGGTTAAAGGATGGCACCATAGAATATCTGGGAAGATTGGATCAGCAAGTGAAAATCCGTGGAAATCGGATTGAGCTGGCAGAGATTGAGGATCACATCCTTGCTCTACAAGAGGTTAACGAAACTGTAGTTACCGCACATCGGGATGACCAGGGGCATTCCATGTTGGTGGCGTACGTTGTAATTGACTCTGCAAATGTACTTGCCCAACCTGAAATGAAAAACGAACATCAAGCCGAAAACTGGAGAAAAATTTTAAAAGAAACACTTCCTGAGTATATGATTCCATCTGTATTCATCGAGCTCTCATCCTTACCGCTTACACGGAATGGGAAGCTGGACCGAAAAGCGCTGCCTAAACCCGACATTGCAAGATTGTCTTCAAATTATGTGGCTCCATCAACACATACGGAGAAGGAACTGGCGCAATTGTGGACTGAGGTTCTGGACCTTACACAAGCGGGCTTGCATGATCATTTTTTTGAAGTGGGTGGTCATTCACTAAAAGCAATGGTACTCATAGCGAAAGTGCAGGAGAAATGGGGCATCAAATTAAGCATGCCGGATTTATTTGATGCTCCAACGCTGAAACAGATGGCTTCATCGATTGACCAAGGGGATAAGCAGAATCATGCTCGTATCCCGCGTGTCAATGAGCAAGAGGATTATCCCGTATCGTCGGCACAGAAGAGATTATATTTGGTGGAACAGTTTGAGGATACCGGCACAAGTTACAACATGCCCATGGTACTGAGGATAAACGGGAAACCCGATGTGATCCGGTTAGAGCTTGCGCTTAAAGGACTTATTCGTCGGCATGAATCGCTAAGAACCTCCTTCAGAATGGTTGATGGTGAACTGCGACAGCTCATTCATGAACTGAAAGACATGCATTGGAAACTGGAACACAGAGCCGAACCTGAAACTTTTGCAGTTCTTGAGAGAGATGAACAAATTGCTCGGTATATTGGCACATTTGTCCGTCCCTTCGATCTTGGATGTGCACCGCTTATGAGAGCAGGCTTATGTACACTTTCAGACAGAGAATATGTGCTGGTCGTGGACATACATCACATTGTGTCGGACGGAGTGACGACCGGAATTCTGTATCAGGATTTGATCCAGCTCTATCAGGGACATTCTCTTGATGGGATGACAGTTCAATATAAGGATTACACCGTGTGGATGAATGAACAAAAGAATAAGTCGTCCTACCTGACGAGTGAAAATTACTGGCTCAAGCGGTACGAGAAAGACATCACCGTATTGGACATCCTCACAGAGGGGCGTCGCCCAAGCAGGCGACAATTCACAGGTTCTTCCCATACGTTTGAACTGAGTGTTGAGCTGAGTAGTGCAGTGAAACAGTTAGCGCAACAGACAGATGCCACGCTCTTCATGGTGATGTTGGCAGCGTATAACATTCTGCTGTCCAAGTACACGGGGGAAAAAGATATTGTTGTGGGCATTCCATTTGCGGGAAGAACACATACGGATATCTCTTCCGTTACAGGCATGTTCGTGAACACTTTGGCGCTGAGACAAGAATTGTGTGGTGATCTTCGGATTCACGAGTGGATCGGTCATGTACGCAGGGACACGTTGCTGGCTTATGAACATGGAGAGTACCCATTGAATGAACTTATTGAGAAGCTGCAAATCACAAGAGATCCAGAGCGCAATCCGTTATTTGACACCATGTTTGTTCTACAAGATGCCAAACCCCGAACGGTAGAACTGCAAGAGTTGAATATTGAACCTCTGGATTGGACGAGTAACACTTCTAAATTCGATATGACTTGGGTAGTTCACGAGAATCAGAAATCTCTTAAACTGACCATAGAATATGCGACAGATCTTTACGAACATTCTCAGATGGAAAATATGGCGCTTCATTATGAGCATGTGTTAAGGCAAATGTCTACCTCTCCAGACATATTACTGGACGAGATCAGGCTGATTACTCCCTCGGAAGAGCAGGAGATATTGGGGCGGTTCAATACCACTTACGCAGAGTATCCGCGTGATCGTACGATTAGCCAGTTGTTTGAAACCCAAGCGTTGCTTCGTCCGAATCAAACGGCGTTGCACTTTTATGGGGAGACGTTAACTTATCAGGAGCTTAACCAGAAGGTCTGTAAGCTTGCAAGTTATCTTGAGCAGAGCGGCTTACGCCGTGGAGATGCTGTCGGATTGTTGGCAGACCGTTCGATTGACATGATTGTGTCGATTTTGGGAATCTTGCGAGCAGGAGGCGTATATGTTCCGCTGGATCCATCCTATCCACAAGAGAGAATGATCTATATGTTGGAGCACTGTCATGCAAGTATGCTCGTTGCTCCATCGGATAGACCTCTCCCTGGGTTCAAAGGGTTTGTGGTTCCACTGGAAGAATCCAGTCGAAGCCAATTAGAGAAGAACACATTGTCTGTTCAATACGAAAGTAGTTCAACGACATTACCGGATGAAGCGACCCTGCCAGCGTACATTATGTATACTTCGGGATCGACCGGATTACCGAAAGGTGTGGTCACTACACACCGAAATGTTATAAAGACTGCAATGAATAATGGATTTATTGATATCCGTGAAGAGGATCGAATGTTACAGCTCTCCAACTATGCCTTTGACGGATCAACTTATGAGATTTTCGGTTCATTATTAAACGGGGCAACGCTTGTACTGATCAGTAGAGAAGACATGCTGGATATCAACAAGCTTTCCTCCATCATGAAGGAGCAACGGATTACATCTGCCTTTGTAACCAGTGTACTGTTTAATGCGCTAGTTGATCATGATGTAACCTGTCTGCAACATGTGCATCGATTATTTGTCGGAGGAGAGGCACTTTCTAAATCGCATGTCATGCAAGCTCATCAATATCTTGGAGATGATCGGATCGCGAACGGGTATGGTCCAACCGAAACAACCGTTTTTGCGACGACATATAATGTTGGGCGTAATTTGGCAGGTCATGGCTCGGTTCCTATTGGAAGACCCATTCATAATACAAAAGCCTATGTACTCGATGCGCAAGGCCATCTTTTACCTGTCGGTATAGCTGGTGAACTGTACATTTCCGGTGAGGGTGTAGCAGAGAAATATGTCGGGGATGCGGATCTGACGCAGAGAAGGTTTCTGGAAGATCCCTTCTGTCCTGGTGAACGAATGTATCGGACAGGGGACAGAGTTCGATGGATGCCTGATGGCTATATTGAATTTCTTACACGGATCGATCATCAGGTCAAAATTCGCGGGCACCGAATTGAACCGGGAGAGATTGAGTCTAGGCTGATACAGCATTCTGACGTACAGGAAGCGGTCGTTGTTCCTCGACAGGACGATACAGGACATTATCTGTGTGCTTATATCGTTTCATCCGAAGGATTCCAAGAACAAGAGCTCAGAAAATATGTTCAGCACAGTTTGCCCGAATATATGGTGCCGTCGTATTTTGTACCGATTGCCAAGCTCCCGGTAACGCGTAACGGCAAGTTGGATCGAGGAGCTCTCCCGGCACCGGATCTGAACAGCATAAAAGGGGATTATCGTCCACCTGTAACTCAAGAAGAACAAATATTGGCCCAAGTCTGGTCAGAAATACTGGGTGTGGAACGTGTGGGAATCGATGACAACTACTTTGTCCTCGGAGGGGATTCCATTAAATCCATACAGATCGCATCAAGACTCGCTCGTTATCAGCTCAGACTACAGGTCAAGCATTTAATGCTGTATCCGACAATTGCGGAGTGTGCCGAGTTTTTGGAACCTATGGAAATGAGGAAAGAGCAACTAGAACTCATTGAAGGAGACATCCCTCTCACGCCAATTCAACAATGGTTCTTTGCACAAGGTTACAGCAACATGGATCATTGGAATCAATCGATGATGTTATACAATCCAGAAGGGTGGGATACGGACACGGTAAAAGAGGTCTTCCATAAACTTTGTGAACACCACGATGCATTACGTATCCGATTCGATATCCAACCCGATGGTGTGGTACAGCGTGTTTCCTCAATAGACAAGGATAAGGATTTCCCTGTGGAAATACATGAAGTAGAAGCTGACTGGGACGATGCCCACCTAGAATGTCTTGCTACAGCGATTCAATCCAGGGTGAACCTGAGACATGACTTAATTCAGCTTGGTTTGTTCAGAACACCTGAAGGTGACCATCTGCTTATTGCAATGCATCACCTTATTATTGACGGCGTATCATGGCGAATTCTGCTGGAAGATTTCCACTGTATGTATCAGGCTATTCTCCTGGGTGACAAGACGGTGAAGTTGCCTGAGAAGACGGATTCCTATGCCTTCTGGAGTCGTGAACTTCAGAACGTAGCCACAGCGGAAGAGATGAAGCGTCAACATGCCTACTGGCGCAAGCTAAATCAGAAAGCGCTACAACTTGGCGATCGTCATGATAAACCTGGTTTACTCAAACAAAGCAAGACAGTGACTATGGAACTGGAACCATACAGAACACGCCAGCTATTGACTGAAGTTCATCGTGCGTATCACACCGAAGTCATGGATATTCTGTTGACGGCTCTTTCCATGACGTATGCAAAAGACATTGTTATCGATCTTGAAGGACACGGGAGAGAAGGAATACTGGACCATGTGGATACCACAAGGACCGTAGGTTGGTTTACCGCGATCTATCCTGTACTTCTCCGTACAACTCATGAAGAACTTAGTGAAGCGCTGCGTCATACGAAAGAAATGCTTCGTGGCATTCCCGGCAAGGGGAGCGGGTATTCAATCCTGAAATATCTGACTACCGGGTTCACTTTTGAAGGGGGGGCGTGTAATCCCGATATCGTCTTTAATTATCTGGGGCAATTCGGAGGAGATACACAAGGCGAGTCGTTCACCATGTCACCTATGCCTATGGGAGAATTGATCAGTCCACTTAACAGAATGTCGCATTTCGAAGAGTGGAACTGTGTTGTCGATCAGGGGAAATTCCAACTGATCCTTCGTTATGATCCTTCAAGAATGGATGAGAGAGAAGCTATGGAGCAAGTAGCCCGCTACGGCTCGAATCTGGAGAGATTGATTGTACATTGCCTGACTCGTGAAGCCGAGGAATTTACACCGAGCGACTTTAGCGATGCAGACCTCACGTTGGACGAGCTTGATGATATCTCGGATATCATTGGCAAGCTGTGAGCATTCCGGAGATTTCTGAGAATGAAAAGGGGATCTCCGGGGCTCCTTCGGCTATCTATAGATTTAAGGGGAGGACATAAGGGATGATGAACAAACCGGAAATTGCTGATATTTATCCATTATCTCCAATGCAAGAAGCATTGCTGTTTCATTCGCTTTACGACCAGGGAGACGTATATTTCGAGCAAATGATTTTTACGATTGATGGGTTCGTCGATGTTAAAGCACTGGAACGCTCCATGAACAAAGTTATCGAGAGATACGATACGCTTCGGACAATCTTTATTCACGACAAAATCAACAAGCCAAGACAAATCGTGTTACGAAACAGAAAAGTTGAATTGGAATACATTCAATTGACTGAGCCTGATCCGAACGAGCAGAGGAAGATGATCCGGCAGATAGCGGAAGAAGATCGCCAGCGGTCTTTTGACTTGTCCAAAGATCTCCTGTTACGCCTGCAAATGATCCAAACTGGCCCGGCAGCATATACGCTAATCTGGAGCAATCATCATATTCTAATTGACGGATGGTGCCTGGGGATCATTTTCCAGGAGTGGTTCTCCCTCTACAAGCAGGAGATTCATGGAACACCTGCACAACTGGATCGTGTCATTCCCTATAAAAGATATATTAAATGGTTGGGTGAGCAGCAGGAGATCGAGGCCAGAACCTATTGGAAGAATTATCTCTCTGGTTATGAGCAGGGAGCGGACTTCCCTGTGGAAATAACTTCGGATTCGGCGGAACCATCATCAATTCAGGAGATAACGTTTAATTTGGGCAAGGTGCTGACTGAGCAATTAATGGATGTTAGCCGTAAATATCAGGTCACGATGAGCAGTCTTTTTCAGACGTTGTGGGGAGTAGTACTTCAATACTATAGCAATTCTGACGATGTGGTTTTTGGAACTGTAGTATCTGGAAGGTCGGCTACCATACCAAATGTGGAGAAAATTGTAGGTTTGTTCATTAACGCTGTGCCCGTAAGAATAACGTCGGAAGAGAAACAATCGTTTGCCCAATTACTGAAAGATACACATCAAAATGCCATTCTGTCTGAGGAATTTAGCTATCTTTCTCTCGCTGAAGTGCAAGCGGAGGCGGGTCAGAATGGTCAGCTTTTTAACCATATCATGGTGTATGAAAACTACCCGTCCAGTACCAGCATGTTTGATACCAAACAGTTTGAACTTGGATTTGATATTACCTCTATTGAAGCATATGAACATACCAATTATGATCTGAACATTTCCATAGGCCCAGGTGAAGAGATCCGGGTCAAGATCAATTACAACGAGCAGGTATATTCGGATTCTTTTATTAAACGATTGTTTGTTCACCTGAAGCAAGCCTGTCTATTAATTGCGCAAGAACCGGAAATAAGTGTTGCAGATATTCGGATCCTAACCCCGGAAGAAAACAGCATGCTGGTGAAAGGGAACGAGACCACAGCAGACTATCCGAGGGATCAGTCCATTTCAGAATTATTTATTCAACAGGTCGAGTTATATCCTGATCATCCAGCCATTCAATTAGCACACCAGACATGGACTTATGCAGAACTTCATGCTCTGGTTGAAGATTGGGCCAAAGCTATACAATGGCATGGCATTCAGCCAGGAGACAGGGTAGGGCTGGTTGCGGGGAAATCTATGGAGATGATTGCAGGTATGTTGGCTATTATTCGGGCTGGTGCCGCCTATATTCCACTTGACCCCACATTTCCGGCCGAAAGATTGACCCATATGCTTCACGATAGTGGTGCACGATTCCTGCTTCGGTTCACTGAATTAGAATTGCCCCATTTTGAGGGAGAGATCTTAACCTTGGACAAGTGGATGGTGCATGAACGTTCATCCAGGACGAACCAATACCAAGAGGTTGATTTCCTGTCAGGTCCACGGGATGCCGCTTACATTATCTATACTTCAGGTTCTACTGGAAAACCTAAGGGTGTGGTTACAACCCATCAAAATATTATCAAGACCGTGCGAAATAATGGCTATGTGGAATTGAACTCCAAAGATCGGATTCTGCAAATTTCGAATTATGCTTTTGATGGGGCAACCTTCGACATATACGGGGCATTGTTAAATGGCTCAACGCTCGTACTTACTACTGAAGAAAAGATGCAGAGTGTAGCTGCGCTTGCTGATATGTTCGCCGAGGAAGAGATTTCGGTCGCTTTTATGACAACTGCGTTATTCAACACGCTGGTAGACTGGGACCCGAACTGTCTCAGTAAGGTAAGGCATCTTTTGTTTGGGGGGGAGCAAGCTTCAATCCGGCATCTGAATAAGGCATTAGATGTTTTGGGACCAGAACGGTTATTACACATGTATGGGCCAACAGAAACGACGGTGTATGCAACATATTATCCGGTTACACAGCCTGATGTGGCACCCATAGGCAAACCAATTCATAACACCACTGCTTATGTCATGAACTCCAAACATAATCCAATGCCTGTCGGTGTGATGGGAGAGTTATACATTGGCGGTGAAGGTTTGGCTAGTTACCTGAATGCTCCAGAGTTGATGCGAGAACGCTTTGTTGATAACCCGCATGCTCCCGGTGAGAAAATGTATAAAACCGGAGATTTGGTTAAACGTCTGCCTGATGGGAATTTGGAATTTGTGGGGCGGAAGGATCATCAGGTCAAAATCAGGGGTCACCGCATTGAGCTGGGAGAGGTGCAGGGGAAGATGAGAGCTCTTCCCGGAGTGGAAGATGTTCTTGTTACGACATGGCGGGATTCCCAGGGAAGTTCTAACTTAAGTGCATATATCATCCCTATTCAATATGCAGAGGCTCATGCAGAGCAGGATAAGCAAATTCAGGAATGGAAGTTGGCGTTGAAAACCCGTTTACCTGAGTATATGATTCCTGCTACATTCCAGATTCTTCGGGTATTTCCGCTTAATTCTAACGGCAAAATCGATCGAAAAAACCTACCGCTTCCTAAGGTGATGGATCAAAACAAAAATCTGCCATTGTCTGGAGAAACCGAACAGAAGCTGGCCCAGATCTGGGAAGACGTATTGGGCATCAAACCAAGTGCCGGAGATCACTTTTTTGAGCTTGGGGGCCATTCGTTAAAAGCTATGATGCTGGTAGCCAAAATACATAAAGAGATGGACGTAAAACTTTCTTTGCATGAAGTATTCCGTGCAGCACTACTACGGGAAATGTCACTATGCATAGAAAATTCTCGCAAAAGTGTATATAAGGCTATTCCTGCCGTGGAAGTACAAGAATCGTACCCAGTGTCCGCATCGCAAAAAAGAGTCTACATTGCACAACAGCTGGCTCCATTAGAGACCAGCTACAATATGCCGATGGTACTGAAGATTGAAGGTAAGGTTAACCGGGCTAAGCTTGAGAAGGCCTTCATACAGCTTATACGACGGCACGAGATTCTCAGAACACGTTTCATCTGGTCTGGTGAACACTTGCGGCAACATATTCTGGAACCCTCGGAACTAAGCTGGAGTTTAATTAACTATGAGATGCAAGAGCAACAAGGGGCAACGAATTACGGCACTGATGTTCTGAATAGACAAAAAACGATGATTGCTTCATATCTTGAGAAATTTGTACAGCCATTTGATCTATCAACCAGTCCGCTGATCCGTGCAGCTCTTGCTGAAGTTACATCCAATCATAGTTTCTTGTTCATTGATACTCATCACATCGTGTCTGATGGTGTATCCACCGGAATTATTTATAAGGAACTGACCCAATTATATGAGGGAGAAGAGCTGTCACCTGTAAACCTACATTATAAAGACTACTCCGTATATGAACAAAATGAGCGGACGAGTCAGAGATATGAGGAAAATCGAAAATACTGGTGTGCCCAATTCAAAGATGAACTTCCGAGCACGGAGATTGTACCCGATTATATCAGACCTTCGGTTCGATCTTATGAGGGGTATTCGATCTCATTTCAACTTGAAACGGAGCTCACGAATCGGTTGAAAAGCCTTGCTGCTAAGCACAAAACCACATTATATGTGGTCTTGCTTGCTGCCTATAATATCATGTTATCCAAGTATACTGGAGAAGAGGATATTGTGGTCGGATCACCAATTGCAGGAAGGTATCACGAAGATGTTCAGCCTATGGTTGGCATGTTCGTCAATACGCTGGCCCTACGTAATGAGGTGCCAGGTGAACTCACAGTGGATGAATTCATAGGTCGGCTGAAGTCCAATTTTGTTGAGGCACAAGAGCATGGAGAGTTCCCTCTTGAGGATCTCCTTGAGCATCTTCAACTGTCCAGAGATCTAAGTCGACATCCGTTGTTTGATACCCTTTTTGTACTGCAAAATATGGATATTCCACCAATCCAACTGACGGGAACTACCTTTACTGCAGCGGAGTGGGACTGGAATTATGCCAAATTCGATATGACATGGGGATGTCAGGAGGATCGCCATGGTTTGAACTGGACAGTGGAGTATGCTTCCTCCATCTACAAAAAATCTACCATACTGAAGATGATTGATCACTACAAAAACATCCTTGTGCAAATGGGGAACGTCTGCTCCATGAGGCTGAAGGAAATCCATTTGTTAACGAACGAAGAGAAATCCGCCATGCTAACTTGCAATGAAACACAGGCAGAATATCCGCGTCAATCCAGCATTTCATCAGTAATGCAGGAGCAGGCTGCCCGAACTCCTGATCAGATTGCGGTTATTAATGAGGATCAGAGTCTAACATACAAGGAATTTAACGAAGTAACAGACCAATATGCACGGGTACTGATGGAAAAAGGAATGAAGCAAGGAGATGTGGTGGGTCTATTGACTGACCGTTCTATGGGAATGATCATAGCTATTTTCGGGATTCTCAAGACAGGTGCTATGTATGTCCCTATTGACCCTTCTTTTCCTGAAGAGCGCAAGCGCTTCATTGTGGAAGACAGCAATGCCAATTGGCTGATCACAGCCAATGAGTTGACCATGACCGGGAGTACTGCACAGCATTTGGTACTTGAAGCAATACTTCAAGAGGCAGCAAGGACGAGGGGACAAATCAGGAATTGGAAATTGCCAGCGATCCCATCGGAAGCGACAGCGTATGTGATGTATACTTCAGGCTCGACAGGTAAGCCCAAAGGAGTGATGACCAGTCATCGAAATATTATTAAGACGGCTATTCACAATGGCTACAGTGAACTGTCCGCTACCGATCGGGTACTCCAAGTATCCAATTATGCATTCGATGGCTCAACCTATGAGATTTTTGGGGCACTATTAAATGGTTCAACACTTCTATTGATTACCAAACATACTTTACTCGACGCTGCCGAGCTAGCGAGAACGATGGATGAAGAACAAATCACATCTGCTTTTATGACGACGACGTTATTTAATACCATGGTTGACTATGATGTTACGTGCTTCAAGCATGTAAGGAAATTGTTCTTTGGTGGCGAGAACGCATCGATTAAGCATGTACTGAAAGCACTGGATTACTTGGGCGAGCATCGTATAGTGAATGCGTATGGACCAACAGAAACGACTGTTTTTGCAGCGACGTATTCGGTCGAAAACAGCTTGTATCAATATTCTCGGGTTCCCATCGGACTTCCGATAAACAATACAAGACTATATGTGCTTAATCGGTGGAGCCAATTGCAGCCTATAGGGATTCCGGGTGAACTGTACATCGGTGGGGAAGGTGTATCGAAAGGATACTTGAACCAGCCTGATTTAACGGAAGAACGCTTTGTTCCAGATCCATTTGTCCCTGGAGAAATGATATATCGGACAGGGGATTTGGTAGTTTGGAGAGAGGATGGTCAACTGGAGTACTTGGCAAGAATGGACAATCAGATCAAAATTCGAGGCAATCGGATCGAGCTTGGCGAGATTGAAACCAAATTGAAAGAAATCCCATCCGTAAATGAAGCAGTGTTAGTGGCACGTAAAGAGGAGCGTGGCGAAGGTTCTCTTCTTTGTGCATATGTAGTACCCGAAGATCTTGTGATGAAGAAGATGGACAGCTCCGATCTGGTTTCTAAGTGGAAGAGTGAATTGAGACAGTCACTTCCGGAATATATGATTCCTGCATTTATTCTCATTGTGGACACCATACCGATGACATCCAATGGTAAGGTGGATCATGCTAATCTTCCCAAGCCTTCGGCTAAATGGAATACAGTGGAGGTCATACAGCCTGAAAACCCGTATGAAGAACAGTTGCAGCATATCTGGTCCGAAGTTCTCGGGAAGGATTATCCAGGCATGCTGGAATCCTTTCTCGATCTTGGAGGACACTCGCTTAAAGCGATGACCATGGTGGCCAAAATACATCAGATGTTTGATGTAAAGCTAAGTCTTCAAGATATCTTCAGCCATTCTACCATTCGGGAGCAGGCAATGCTTATTCAAGGGCACGATAAGCTTCACAGTTATGTCTCCCTGCCTACTGTGAATCAGGATACAAGTTATAATGTGACTTCTGCTCAGAGAAGATTGTATATTATTCAGCAAAATGAAAATATGGGTACCAGTTATAATATGCCGATGGTTTTACGAATCGAAGGTCATCTGAGTATGGAACGACTCGAAAATGCTCTGCTTCAGTTGATTGAGCGTCATGAGTCCTTACGAACTTCTTTTCTGTTGGAAGATGATCAGGTTAGACAACAGGTACACGCGCTGGGCGAACTGGACTGGAAACTGGATCTGACAGAAGTAAATAATGGCACATTACAATACGGGTCTATCGATCATGATGAGGCGTCATGGGTTGCATCATGTATTATTCCTTTTGATTTGTCAGCTCCTAGCTTGTTTAGAGCGTATATCCGCAAGCAATCGGATACACAGCATCTATTATTGCTGGATGTTCACCATATCGTATCGGATGGGATATCAACAGCGATTATGTACGATGAGTTATTCAGATTATATGAAGATGAAGAGCTACCGCTTCTGCATAAACAGTATAAAGATTACGCTGCCTATGAGCAGCTACAGCAATCAACGGAAGCCTACAGTGTTGCTCGAGATTATTGGCATCGATTGTATGAGGGTGAGCTGCCGATATTGGACTTCCCTCTGGAGTACGTGCGTCCACGAGTACAGCGCTATGAAGGAGCACAACATACATTCCTGCTGGGTGACGTTCTTGCCAAGCGCTTGACCGAACTGGCGGCGAGCCACGATACAACCTTGTATGTACTGCTGTTAGCTGCATATTACATTCTGCTATCCAAATATAGCGGACAGGAAGATATCATTGTGGGTACACCGATCGCAGGCAGAGATCATGCCGAAACGGCTTCCATGGTGGGGATGTTTGTTAAAACCTTACCTTTGCGCAGCAAAATCATGCCGGAACTTACGGTTGCAGAGTACTTGGCTTCATTAAAGCAACGTGTACTGGATTGCTCCAATTATGCGCTGTACCCACTTGAAGAGCTGCTGGATCATCTGCAAATGGTCAGGGAGCCGAGTCGTCATCCCCTTTTTGAAACATTATTTGTACTACAGAACATGAACATGACTCAGCTAAAGGCGGATCAGCTTACTATTAATCAGATGGAGACAACAACAGGGCGATCCAAGTTTGAGATGACTTGGGCTGGACATGAGTTGAAAGAAGACATCTCCATGACGATTGAATATAATACCGGCTTATTTTCCCATGCCAGGATTCAACAAGTGTCTTCCCATTATGCGAATATTCTTGAACAGATGGTCAACGATATCCATCGGACCCTCAACGATATTGAATTGTGTACATTGGAAGAAACCCTGTACTTTGAGAAGAATGAAGGACAAGTTGTCGAATATCCAAGAGAAGAAACAATACCCGTGCGGTTTGAAAAACAAGTGAGACAGCATGCAGATCGTCCTGCGTTGATCATGGGCTCCCTGAGCATGACCTATAGTGAACTGGGTATGAATGTTAAACGAATGGCTGAAACGTTAAAACACGAAGGAGTTCGTCCGGGAGACAGAGTCGGATTGTTAACGGATCGCTCTATGGGAATGATCGTGTCCATTCTCGGTATTTTGAAATCCGGAGCCACGTATGTTCCACTTGATCCGGGCTTTCCGCAAGAGCGCCTTGTCTTTATGCTTGAAGATAGCCAGGCCGAATTGCTCATTGCTGAACAAGGTCGAGCAGTTTCAGGATTCTCAGGGAAAACGATGGTCTTAAATGAACAGTGCTGGAGTGAAACTCTTAATGAAGAGCTTGGGGAAGAGCGAGAAATCCGTCCGGATCATGCAGCTTATGTGATGTATACTTCGGGTTCAACCGGGAAGCCCAAAGGAGTCGTAACGACACATCGCAACATTATGAAGAATAGTATCCAAAACGGGTTTATTGACATGATGCCTACGGATCGGGTTCTTCAATTGTCCAATTATGCTTTTGACGGATCGACTTATGACATTTTCGGAGCCTTGTTGAATGGTTCAGCGCTAATCTTGATTCCCAGAGAGGATATGCTGCATATTACAGAACTTGCTCGTACATTGGATGAACAGCGAATTACAACTGTCTTCATGACGACAGCATTGTTCAATACGCTCGTAGACTACGACATGAGTTGTCTAAAACATATGCGAAGACTATTTTTCGGTGGGGAGCCAGGCTCCAGAAAACATGTCCTGAAAGCGTTGGATTATCTGGGTCCCCATCGCATTATTAATTGTTACGGTCCAACGGAGACGACTGTTTTTGCAACAACATTCTCGGTGGATGAGAGTATGCGGGACAGAAGCAATGTGCCAATAGGCAGTCCGGTTCACAATACACAGGTATATGTGCTTAATCCGTGGGGAAAGAGACAGCCAGTTGGGGTACCCGGAGAACTTTATATCGGGGGAGAAGGATTGGCACAGGGTTATCTGAATCAACCAGTGTTGACGGCAGAGCGGTTTGGCGAGAGTCCGCTGAAATCAGGAACAAAACTCTATCGTACAGGGGATTTGGTGAAGTGGCTACCTGATGGAAACTTGGAATTCCTGGACCGTTTGGATCAACAGGTCAAAATTCGTGGCAATCGAGTAGAGCTGACAGAGATCGAAGGCAGACTTCTGGTTCTGCCGGAAGTTAAAGAGGCGATGGTAACATCTGGACGGGATGAACAAGGTCACTCCTTTCTCTCAGCATATATCGTTCCTCATTCGACATCCAAACCTCGGCTGGTGGGAATTATTCGGGAACAGTTGCTTCACGTTCTTCCAGATTATATGGTGCCTTCCACATATACCTTGCTTGACTCTTTTCCACTCACAAGTAATGGCAAAGTGGATAAAAGGATGCTTCCGAAGCCGCAGCCCCTTGTATCCGAAAGTTATGTTGCACCAACCAATTCGCTCGAAGCTGAATTAGTTGAGATTTGGAGTAGTGTTCTGGGTTTATCAAAAGTAGGTATTCACGACCATTTCTTTGAACTTGGAGGACATTCTCTCAAGGCTATGTCCCTTATTGCCCAGATTCATAAAGCTTTTGATGTAAAGTTGACGGTACAAGATGTGTTTACCTACACTTCCGTGATGGATCAGTCCAAATTTATTCAGAAAGCTACCAGATTCCATCGTTATGCAGCTTTGCAACCTGTGGCGGTTCAAGATACCTATCCCGCATCGTCAGCGCAGAAGAGATTATTTTTCATTCAACATATGGATCAGCAGAGCACCAGTTACAATATGCCAATGATATTTGAAATTGAAGGTCGCCTCTTTGCTGACCGACTCGAGGAAGCTTTTATTTCCCTGATCCATAGACATGAAGCGTTGCGTACGTCTTTTGAACTTGTTCAAGGTGATCTGAGACAGCGTATATGGCCTGCGGGAGATCTGGAATGGGGGATGGAGTATACATTTGCTGAAGGGAAGGGAAAAGTTGATATAGAGACGTATGTTCATTCGTTCGTTCGTCCCTTCAATCTGAAAGCTCACAAGTCGCTTATTCGTGCAGGCTTGTTAAGTACTTCATCAGAAAGGCATATTTTGGTTGTAGATACTCACCACATTGTTTCTGATGGCACATCGACCAGTATTATCTTCACTGAACTGTTTCAGTTGTATGAACAACAAAAGTTTGAGCCGCTTTCAGTTCAGTACAAGGAGTATGCTGTCTGGGAACAGGAATATAAGAAGGCGGGAAGCTATCAAAGTAGTGGGGAATTCTGGTTAGATCAATTCCAAGGTGAACTTTCGATGTTAAATCTACCTTATGATGATTCTTATGGTAGAACCCATAGAGCTACTGGGGCACGGGTAGAAATTCAGCTTAATGAAGAACTGACTAAGCAGCTTCGGATTCAGGCAGAAGAGTACAAAACAACGTTGTATACGGTAATGTTGGCAGGCTATTCCATCCTGTTGTCCAAATATGCCGGACAGGAGGATATCGTTATCGGTGTCCCTACAGCCGGACGGGAACATGCGGATACTGCATCCATAGTTGGCATGTTTGTAAATACGTTGGCATTGAGATTGAGGCCAGTGGGAGAGAAAGAAGTTCAGAATTATATTCAACAAGTTCATGCCCAGTTGATGCAGGGCTACGAACACGGGATATATGCTCTGGAGGAGCTGATTGAACAACTGGCATTGCCAAGAGAACTGAACCGACATCCGCTATTTGATACGATGTTTGTATTGCAGAACATGGAGCACTCCTCACCTGAAACGAGTTCGATCTCCGTCCGTCAGGTACCTTCTGGATCCAGTGAGCCGAAGTTCGATATGACATGGGGAAGTGTTGAGCACGCCGGAGGCATAAGCCTGACTGTTGAGTATAATGAAAATCTCTTCTCTTCTGAAACGATTGAGCGCATGATGCATCATTATGAACATATCCTGCAGCAAATGGTGATTCGTCCTTATGAGCAAGTCATGCAGATTGAGATATGTACTCCAGAGGAAAGACTGCACCTGGCAAGTTTCGAAGGAGAGATGGTAGACTACCCGAGGGAAGAAACGATATCTCAAAGGTTTGACAAGCAAGTGCTGCGATATGGGGACCGTCCATCCGTTGTGATGGGTTCAGAGGTGATAACCTATGGCGAGTTGGAGATAAAGGCCAATCAGATTGCAGAGCTACTCAGACTGAAGGGAATCGTCCCGGGTGAAGTGGTAGGATTACTGGCTAATCGTTCTATAGGTATGATCGTCTCCATTATGGGGATTTTGAAGGTGGGAGCCGCATATGTGCCGCTTGATCCAACATTTCCGGAAGATAGGTTAGCTTACATGTTGAAAGATAGCCAAGCCCAACTATTGATAGCTGAAGCTAATCTGGGCATATCTGATTTTCAGGGTCCAACGATAATGCTTGACGAACATTTATGGAGTGAAGAGGTTAAGGAGCAGGCTGTGTCAGATCAGGTTCAGACCTGGACGGCTGATTCGCCTGCCTATGTCATGTATACATCTGGATCGACTGGTGCACCCAAAGGAGTCGTGACTACGCATCGGAATATCATGAGAACAAGTGTTAATAATGGGTTCATGGATATGGGGCCGGAAGATCGGGTGTTGCAGTTGTCTAACTATGCATTCGATGGATCTACCTATGAAATATTTGGTGCTTTGCTCAATGGTGCTGTCCTGATACTGATTCCCATGGAGGACGTTGTACACACAGCCGAACTTGGCAGAACGCTGATTAAAGAGCGGATTTCCTCTGCTTTTATGACAGCTTCACTGTTCAATACCCTTGTAGATTATGATGTGACTTGTCTGAAACATGTTCGCAAACTGTTTTTCGGCGGCGAAGCAGCTTCACGAAGTCATGTTCTAAAGGCTCTGGATTATCTGGGTCCACACCGATTGGCTAACGGATACGGACCTACAGAAACGACCGTCTTTGCTGCAACCTATACTGTGGATGAAACACTAAGAGATAGACGAAATGTACCTATTGGGCGCCCAGTTCACAATACCAAAGTTTACGTGCTTAACCGTTGGGGACAACGACAGCCGATTGGTGTTCCGGGGGAACTCTATATTGGTGGAGATGGCCTGGCTTTGGGATATCTCAATCAGCCTGTCCTGACATCAGAACGATTTATTGAAAGTGTTATTACACCTGGAGAGATTATTTATCGTACTGGTGATTTGGTCAGATGGTTGCCTGATGGGAATTTGGAGTATCTGGATCGTCTGGATCAGCAAGTCAAAATTCGTGGAAATCGCATTGAACTTTCGGAAATTGAGGATCGCTTGATATCACTACCTGAAGTGCGAGAGTCTGTAGTTGTTCCCAAACGGGACACACAAGGTCATTCCTACCTTGTGGCCTACGTTGTAATGCAGCGGGAGCAACAGGCTGGAAAGGAACAATTGGCTCATATCAGGCAAGAGTTAAGTTCAATGTTTCCACAGTATATGATCCCGTCTAGATTTGAATTTTTGAGTAATCTGCCGCGTAACTCCAATGGAAAAATAGATCGCAAAGCCTTGCCGGAACCAAGCAATCAACTGACAACTGGTTATTGTGCGCCTCAAAATACACTTGAACAGGAGTTAGCATTAATCTGGGCAGAGGTACTGGGTATTGAGCGTGCAGGTACAGAGGATCATTTCTTTGAACATGGTGGACATTCACTGAAAGCCATGATGTTAAATACGCTTATACAAGAGCAGCTTCATATCCGGATAGATCTGCAGGATGTATTTAAGTATCCGACAATTAAGATGTTGTCCGCTTATATTCAGCAGCAAGGAGCAAATTTTTATCATGATAAATATGAGCGTATTCAGCCTGCACCTGAACAGCGCATCTATCCTGCAACGCCTTATCAAGCTTACGGTTATGAAGCAAGCGAGGGTAATAATCATTGGAATATGCCAATGGCATTTCGTATCAATGGAAGACTTCAGGCGGAGCGGCTGGAGCATAGCTTTAGGACTCTAATAGAACGCCATGAAGCTCTTCGTACCTCTTTGCACAAAGAGGGAGGACGAGTTGTCCAGTGTATTCACAAAAGCACTCATTTTGATCTGATTCAGGAAAAGGTTGAGTCAGAGTCGGAAAGAATACGTATTATGGAATCTTTCATTCAACCGTTCGATACAAAGCTACCACCACTTCTTCGTGCGAAGCTTCTGCAAATGGGAGAAGAGGATCATGTGCTTCTGATGGATATGCATCACGCCATATCTGATGGCACATCCGTGGGCATTTTGATGAATGAATTGGTTCAACTCTATCAGGGGACAACACTTCCTCTTGTTCAGTTACAATATAAAGATTATGCTGTTTGGCAAAAAGAGAGACTTGATCGGGGAGGATATGCCGAATCTCAAATCTTTTGGAAGGAAACACTTCAGGGCTACCATCCGTTTACGGTAAGAGGCAAGCCTATAAATCAAGAGGACATCACTTCTTATGAGGGAGATCAGATAGTTGTAAAGCTACCTGCTAGTCATCTCGAACAACTTAGAGAAAAACTCCATGATTCAAGTTTAACGGATTATGCTATTTTATTTTCGGTATATCTGCTTACGTTGCATCAGAAGACGGAGAGAACGGATATGATTGTTGGAACGTATGCATTTGGCAGAAGTAGACCTGAATTACAGGACACGGTTGGTTTATTTATTAATTCAATTCCCTTGCGAAATATAATATCAACAGCCGATACGTATTATGAATATCTCCTTAAGATTCAGGCTAACCAATTGCAGGCATTTGATCATCAGAATTATCCATTTGAAAGAATGCTTGAAGATGCAGGCTACTCTTCTGAACCCGATGAACAATTGTTGTTTGATACTATGTTTAACATGAATAATTTTGTTGATCGCTCTGTAGAAACTTCTGAAATTCAGATCACTCCATTCAAGTATGAATGGAAGTTCAGTGAGTATGAGGTCTATGTTACCGCTCAAAAAACTGAAGAACATTTCAGTATCCATTTTGACTATCGTGTAAAAAGTTTCAGCCGGGAAGAAATGGAGCAGTTTACCAATCAGTATCGTAAATTATTCGAACATATTTTGGAGAAGCCTCATATTCTTATTGATGAACTGAATCAAATCAACCATTGGAGAGATTCTGTGATACACTAATATAAACCATTCATAGGAGGAGAAAAAGATGAACAAATTTTTCAAATTCGGAGTTGTAAGGGACGAAGAGGTGCCTCAAGAGATCAATGAATTGGTGGAAGCAACAGAAAAGCTGCCTGAGACGATTAGACAGGAATTAAGTGACGCCTTCAAAGAAGAAGATGAGAAGTAAAAAATAACGGATTAATAATAATTTTATTTTTTCCTAACCTCCCCTCTTGCAAATCTTAGAAAAATATGAGATATGTAAGAGGGGACATACATAAAGTGCATTGACGGAAAATTTTGGGTGTGATACTATTAGACTGAATGGTCAGTCTTTTTATGGAGGGGTCTTCAATCGAAGTCAAACGGAGAAAAGATGTCGCTCAGATCAAGAAAGATATTGCTCGTAATACAAAAGAGTTATTTGCTCAAAAGGGATATGGTGCAACCTCCATGGAGGACATATGTACGATTAACAATCGAAGTAAAGGCAGTATATACTATCATTTCAAAAGTAAGGAAGAACTTTTCATGTATCTCATCAAACTCAATAACGAAGAGTGGATGGATTCATGGCTCGAAAAGGAACATCAGTATGAGACATCCGTAGATAAACTATATGGCCTTGCAGATCATTATGTTGACGATTTGGCGAATCCGCTCAATCATTCAATTAACGAGTTTGTCTCAGGGCAGGTGGTCAGTCAAGAGATGCTCGATGAGATGCTGTCTCTGATCCGTATTCCTTATATGACGTATGAGCGGATCATTTCAAAAGGTATTGAGGATGGCGAATTGAAACCGGAGGATCCACAGGATTTAATGCACATTATTAACGGTCTTTTTAACGGATTAAGCACCCTTTATTATGAGAAGGATCTGAACGATATCAGACGTCTCTACAAAAAAGGGATTGCCAGTATGTTAGTGGGCATCCAACAACTTCAACCATGAAAAGCTGATGTATAATCAGTTTTTCTTTTGAAAATTAATAAACCGGACAGTCGGTTTAAAGGGAGATGGAGAATGAGCACATTATTCAGGAACAAAGCTTTTCTTATTGTCACGGGGTCTGATCTACTGCAGAATCTGGCTATATGGATACGGAATATGGCAATCCTTTATTATGTTATGGACCAAACTCAGGGCAATCCGATAGCGGTCTCACTAATTACTGTACTTGAATATGCGCCCATTTTCGTTTTCTCCATCATTGGCGGTGCACTTGCTGATCGTTGGAATCCTAAACGTACAATGATACTAGGTGACATCCTTAGTGCACTATCGATTGTTATGATCATTGCCGTTTTATCTTCCGGTTATTGGCAGATTCTATATGTTGCCACTTTTGTATCCTCTATCGTTAGTCAGTTTTCACAGCCATCATCAGTTAAAATTGTAAAGCGTAATGTAGAGGAAGAGCATGTGCAGTCCGCAATTGCCATTACACAGAGTGGTCAATCACTTTTCCTGATTCTCGGCCCTATCGTCGGAACTTTTATATATACCGTTATGGGGATTCAAACTTCAATGTATGCATTACTTATTTTGTTTATAACTTCTGCTATTCTTCTTACGTTTCTGCCGAAGGATTCAGCTCAGCAGGAAACGGACACTTCATTACTAGCGGATATCAAGGAGGGCTGGCAATATGTCGGGCAATCCCGTTCATTAAAAATGCTCAGTTTGGTATTCATTTGTGTAGGACTCTCCTCAGGTCTCATCAGCCCACTAGAAATATTTCTGATCACTGAACGTTTGGGATTGGAACAGACGTCGTTACAGTTTTTGTCTGGTGTATCTGGATTGGGACTTTTAATCGGTGGAGGAATTGCTGCTGCTTTCAGTGGCAAATTGAATCAAACACTAACACTTATAGTAGGTGTAATGTGTCTGGTAGTAACTACCATGGGCGAGGTATTATCCAGTTGGTTCTGGCTGACTCTGGTCATAAGTTTCCTGAGTTCCATTAGTCTTGCTTTTATCAACGTCATTATCTCCACATATTTAGTTACCCAGATTGATGAGCGCTTGATTGGGAGGGTTAATGGTACCATCACCCCATTATTTATGGGAGCCATGCTCCTCGGTTCTTCCATGGCGGGTGTAATTATGAATAGTACATCCTTATTTATCGTCTATATCATCTCGGTTACCGTGATGATACTGAGTATTCTTCCAGGTATGAGAATTCAATTTGGCAGTAAACAAAATACTCCTGTGAACACCTTGAATTCGGAAGTTGCACATCAGGCCGTAGACTAGAAAATTGGAGGAAGTTCATGAATTGTATACATCTCATCTGCTTTCCTTATGCCGGGGGTTCATCCATGATGTATTACCGCTGGCGTAATAACCTTCCTTCTCATATTCAGTTACATCCGGTTGAATTGTCCGGGAGAGGCCGAAGAATGAATGAACCTCTGTACACATCCATGGAACAGGCTGTGGAGGATGCGTATTTATCAATTCCGTCCCACTTGTTCGAGGAGAAGATCGTTTTATTTGGATATAGTATGGGAAGTCTTATTGCTTATGAACTGGCTCATTATATCAAGGAAAAGCAGGGCAGAGATCCAGCGCATCTTTTTGTGGCCGCGAGAAAGGCTCCGCATATAACAAGACATAAAAAAGAACTACATGCATTGCCTCACGATAAGTTTGTACAGGAAATGCTTCAACTTGGCGGCATGTCACGAGAAGTATTTGAAAATAAAGAATTAGCAGAAATCTTTGTTCCTTTGCTCAGATCAGATCTGCAGATCGTGGAGGGCTACCACTGGGCACGGACGAGAGAACCGCTAAATACAGATATAACCGTTCTTGCCGGGGCTGACGACTCGATTCCCATGGAACACATGCATGCATGGAAGCAAGTAACGAAGGGGAGCTGTACGCTAAGTGTCTATCCGGGGGATCACTTCTTCATTCATCAGCAGTATAACCGGATCACGGAGCAGATCACCCGTGTAATGAGTGATTATAATGTGTAACAAGAACATAAGTCTGCGTGTAGAGGAGGCCACAGCATTAAGCATCTTAGCCTCATCCATGATGCAGGACCCCCGTAACGTAAGTGTTTGACTATGGGAACTCTGCATTTTATTTAGATAAGGATGTATATAAAAAGAGCAGCGGGAACATCATCCCACTGCTCTTTTTTGAATTACTCTTATTGAAAAAGGACGGTGTACTCGCCGTAGCCTTCTTTTTGCAAATCCTCTTTCGGTACAAAACGAAGTGCCGCAGAGTTGATGCAATAACGCATACCACCAGCTTCAGCAGGGCCATCATTAAACAGGTGTCCGAGATGGGAATCTCCCTCACGGCTTCGTACTTCGGTACGAATCATGAAATGGCTTAGATCCGTCTTTTCCTTCACATTGTAGTCCCGAAGCGGACGTGTGAAGCTTGGCCAGCCGCAGCCGGAATCGTATTTGTCAGTGGAGCTGAACAAGGGCTCCCCGGATACGATATCTACATAGATGCCATCGCCATGATGATCCCAGAACTCATTATGAAACGCAGGCTCCGTGGCATTGTTCTGTGTTACCTCATATTGAAGCGGAGTCAGACGCTCCTTCAGCCCGCTTTTGTCCACGTTACCCGACCAGTTACGCTCAATAAAGTCCTGTCGGCCTGAACCTTTGCTGTAACGTTTGTAATGAGCAGGGTTCTTGCGATGATAATTCTGGTGATGCTCTTCTGCATCATAGAACGGTTTGGCTGGCAGGATCGGAGTAAAGATGGGTTTGTCAAAACGCCCGCTCTGCTCCAGCGCAGCTTTGGAAGCTTCAGCGATCTTGCGCTGTTCTTCATTGTGATAGAAGATCGCTGTTTGATATGATGATCCGCGGTCATGGAACTGTCCGCCTGCATCGGTCGGGTCAACCTGCTGCCAGAAGAGCTCGACCAGTTTCTCATAAGGGAAAATGGAGGGATCAAATGTGATCTGTACCGCCTCCACATGACCTGTCGTTTCCGAGCAGACTTCCTCATAGGTTGGATTCTCGGTATGTCCACCTGTATAACCCGAAACGATCTTATGAATACCGGGCAGTTCTTCAAAAGGGGATACCATACACCAGAAGCATCCACCTGCAAATGTTGCTTTGTCCAATGATTGTTGTTCCATGCGATTTTCACTCCATTTCTGACGAAGATCTGGCGCTTGCACTCGAACTATTGCGCTGCTTCGCTTGTATACATACCCCAAAACATTCGCTCAAATTCGAAGATGCGCTCCAGCAATCCTCGTTATATTTAAATTTTGAAATATAAAGTTTTGACTTACTCTTCTATTATATCCCGAATGGTCAAGTCAACCAAGCGGGACCACGTAGCAAGCATGAATCAGACTGGAGAAGGCCAGCCATTACTCAGGCTTTTTTACGTGACCGGTAACGGAACAATAAGAGGATCACGGCCATAAAAATCATATATCCGCCCAGTATCCCCAAACTCAGCCAGATCGATGATCCAGCTTGTGCACCTGCGTAGGCAAATACAAAGATTGCGGGCATTTTGCCAATCGCTGTCGCGGCCATGAACACCCAGAAGGGGGTGAATGTTATACCTGCATAGATATTAACGGCCATCTGAGGCACAACGGGTAGCAAACGCATCGTCATGACGCCCGTGAATGGGTGTGCCTCCATCCAGGCGGTAAAACGATTCAACCCACGAATACGTTCAAGATAGCCCCGAGCCTGTTCCCGGAAAATGGTTCTTGCCCCGGCATAGACAAGCATTGCCGCCAGCGTTGTGCCGAGCCAGCAAATCCAGGCCGCCATGATTATTCCGTAACTGTACCCAAAAGCGATAATAACGATCTTGTATGGAATGACAGGTACGAGGGCGAACAGCGTCGCCATGGCAAGTAAAAGCGGGATGGACTGATGGTCATCGGCCCATGCCAGCAGTTCATATCTGTAAATAAACGTGACTCCGGCAAGTAAAACATAAACGAGGAGCCATAACCATTTTCGCAAAAGTCAAACGCTCCTTTCGGTTCAGACCCTTGGATGACACCAAGTCTCATCCGGTTTTGCTGTCCTTCATAAGTTTACCACGCCAGGCCATCCTGTGAACAATGCAGACAACCTTTACCGCGGATCACTGGCAAGTTAGAGACGGAGAGGTTACACTATAGGACGTGGAAAGTCATAGGTCGGATTTCGAAATCAGGCTGAAGAATGAATTTAGTTGAAGGTGGAATGCTCATTATGGAAACGATCAAGCGTACCCGAATTGCCATTATCGGACTCGGAGGAATCGCACGTAAAGTATATTTGCCACTGTTATCTGCTCATCCGCTTGTAGATATTGTTGGTATCATGAACCGGTCACCTGAACCGGTAAAGGAGATTGGGCAGGCATATCGAATTAAACGAGGCACAACCGACCTGAAAGAGCTGCTGTCCTGGGAACTGGATGCGGTATTTGTACATACAGCAACGGAAGCTCATTTTGAGATTGTAATGGCGTGCTTGGAACAGGGGCTGGCGGTTTATGTAGATAAACCATTATCCTACACACTTCGGGAATCGGAAGAGATGACTGCATTTGCAGAGGCACAGGGGCTGCTGCTCGCTGTCGGATTCAACCGCAGGTTCGCACCGATGTATCAAAAAGCAAAAGAATGGATGCAGGGCGGAAAGGGTTACGAAACACTCAGCCTGACCAAACACCGCACAAGCATACAGGATCGCCCGGCTGCCGAGACGATCTATGATGATCTCATCCATATGCTAGATCTGATGTTATGGTACGCAGATAACGATGTGCAACTGGTGCACAATTGGCTTCGCCAAGATGATCAGGGCCGATTGATGCATGCGGCTGGAACGGTCAAGCAAGGGAAGACTGCGCTCGCCCGATTTGAAATGATTCGTGCCGCAGGTGTGGATCTGGAGAAGGTAGAGATGCACGGCGGGGGAAGATCGGTAGAAGTTGTGAATATGGATACGGTTTTCTATGCAGAACAGGGAAACTTGGAAACAAAAGAGACATTTGGAAGCTGGGAAACGGTGCTGGCACGCAGAGGTTTTGCCGGAGCTGTAGATCATTTCCTTGCATGTCTGGATACATCGGATGATTGCCAGATCAGTGCAAGTTATGTGATGGACAGCCATGAGCTGGCTGAACGGCTGATTAAGGAGTAAATTCAAGTAACATTAGAGAAGTACAGTCTATTTTCGAATAAGTTTCAGGGTTCATTTTATATAAGGCAAGTTAGTTTAATCAGGTAAAGGAGTGCGGAACCGCATGGATGAGTATCAGAAGGAACGCAACAAACAGATTGAGGAAGCCGTCATTGAGACATACAAGCAGGAAGAAGAGATGATGATTCTGGTCTTTGCCCAGTGGTGTGTGAACAACGAACTTGACCCCGAAGAGATGTACCGGCAAGCGTACCCGGATCAGCACAGCAATGAGCGTTTACAACAAGTACAGAAGCTGATTGTATCCAAAGAAGAAGCCGGAGATATTCCGGACGATACGGTGCTTGGTGTGCTTTCTATGTTTGGCAACGAAGACCTCGCCATGGTAGTATCCGAGGCCATCGCCGCGCGCAAATAGTTTCATGTGATATACTATTGCATTACCAATACGGTATATACATGGAACTGATTATTATTAGATTCGAGATTATACTTCTCACATCAAGGATACCGTTACATCTGTTCCCGGTGAATCAGGCGAAATTCCTTCGGAGACATGCCGAACCGGGAGCGGAATACTCGATGGAAGTATGTATAATTGTTAAAGCCTGAGGATTCAGCGACCTGTTCCAGAGTCATCGGACTGAAAATAATCCGTTCTCTAGCCATATTAAGCCGCACATCCAGCGTATATTGCATGATACTTTTGCCGAATGTTTCTTTAAAGAGATGCACCCCACGCGAGACGCTGATCCCCAGATGTGTTGCCACATCGTCCAGTTTAAACAGTGAAGAAGCATTTTCCTCAATATAATTTTTAATTTCGTGAGCCACATAATTTGTTTTTGTATTGGTTGGGTGCTCCGATAACAATCGATCCACTTCAAGACACAGAATACGCATGTAGTAACTTGAAATCTCAGGATAAGGATTGGACAGGCGACGCTGCTCCAGAGTCAGCTGCCTGAACAAGGTTAACAGGCTCTCGGACAACTCAACCTTGATGCGAGTAGGCCGTTTATGGCGTGTCCACCATTCATCCACCCAGGAACCGTTGAAGAAAATATGATAGTCCCCACTCTCGACAAGCCGCTCCCCCATAGGATTGTACTCATTGTCTATTCTCAGTTCATAAGGCTCATCCGGGTCAAAAAGAAGCAAATCTCCTGCGTCCACCATCGACATGGATCCATCGATACGAGCACGGCACCGTCCATCCGTTTGCAGTCGCATCAGGTAATTCTTCACCCCGTCCAGTTGAACCATACTATAAGGTTTACGATGGAATGAAAATCCAGCTGTAAGAACTTGGCAGGAAAAGTCTGTAGGCATAAGTGTACTCCTTGTGTGATTTCAAAATTATGACCAGATAGTTCATGTTTCAATCATATTATTCATTTTAATTGAAGCGTAAACAGAATACCATAGACTTAGTGTTAAGCAACATAAACGAACAATGGTTACAACAAGCATTTTAAACAGCTGAACATGACTCTTACATGCGCGTAAGGAGATGAGCATCATTGTGAAGAAAATGAAAGCAGGCATCATTGGATGCGGTAATATCAGTGCAATTTACTTGGAAAATTTCAAAACGAATCCGTATATCGAAATTGTGGCGGTCGCTGACTTGATCCGTGAGCGTGCTCAGGAACGGGCAGATGAATTTAATATCGCAAACGTTTACAATGTAGATGAGTTGTTACAACATGAGGAGATTGAGCTTGTGCTGAACCTGACGGTTCCTGGCAGTCACGCGATTACCGATCTGGCTGCTTTGGAGGCAGGCAAGCATGTGTATGCTGAAAAGCCGCTGGCTATTTCACTGGAAGATGGACGAAAAGTAGTTGAGTTTGCCGAGGAAAAAGGACTGTACGTTGGCTCTGCGCCGGATACGTTCCTGGGTTCAGGCATCCAGACTGCTCGTAAAGCGATTGAAGAAGGCTTGATTGGCAAGCCGATTGCGGCAACGTCCTTTTTCATGGGTGGAGGGCCTGAGGCATGGCACCCTGATCCAGAGTTTTTCTATGCAGCAGGGGGCGGGCCGATGTTTGATATGGGACCGTATTATTTGACGGCTCTGATTACATTACTTGGTCCAATTCGCAGGATCAGTGCATCTGCAGGTATTCAGATCGCGGATCGCAAGATCGGCTCAGGCGCCAAAGAGGGGACCACGCTTCGTGTTGAAACACCGACCCATTTGGCTGGAACCATTGATTTTGCAGATGGTGCCATCGTGACGATGATTACAAGCTTTGATATCCGCGGGGCTTCGGATCTGCCACGTATCGAAATCTATGGTACGGAAGGTACGCTCAGTGTACCTGATCCCAACTTCTTTAATGGTGAAGTGAAGCTTCGCCGTTATGGTCAAGACACATGGGAGACGGTCAAGCCGGATTTTGAAAGTGGGCACAACGAGAGAGGTATCGGTGTGACCGAGATGGTGGAGTCCATTCGTGCCGGACGTGAGCACAAAGCAAGCGGTAAGCTGGCATATCATGTGCTTGAGGCCATGCATGCGTTTCAGCGTTCTTCACTCGAAGGCAAGCACATTCATCTAGAGAGCACTTATGACACCGTTGTAACAACCCAGTCTGAAAACGAGGCAGTTGAATCTCACTAATGGCGTTTCAGGTCTGGATATCCATTAGTGGCCACATTTAATTTTCGGGATAGAATCATGCTTGTTTTTCCACAATAACTAAACAAGCATGAGAACGGAACAGCGACAGGTTTGATAAACTATATAGTTTGAACATTTTATTTACACGTTAACGGAGAGGACAGAAAAAACCTGGAAAAGCGGAGCTAAAAGCTTTCTGAAGGAAAGCTGCATCGGAAGCATATACTTCGCCTTTATCACCGGATTTTCCCCTTATAAAAAGGGATTCAAAAAATCTGGGGATAACAGCGATTGAAAGGTTATTCTTTCATCGAAGTGCTCCGTGTAAAGATCTTTAGTTCAACATGTATAGGAGAGCAAAACACAGCAATCATACACTATCTAAATCAGGGAGGAATTGCACTTGAAACTCGGCGTATTTTTGGTACTATTCGGTGGACGTAAATTGGAGGATGCCCTTGATTATGTAGCTTCCAAGGGACTCAAAGCAGTAGAGATCGGAACAGGTGGACATCCAGGGAACGCTCACTGTAAACCAGATGAATTGTTAAGCAATCCTACAGCACTTAAAAATTTCAAAAATGCAGTAGAATCCCGCGGTCTGACGATCAGCGCTCTGAGCTGCCACGGTAACCCGTTGCACCCGCAAAAAGACATTGCAAAGGGCTTCCATGATGATTTTGTAAAATCGGTAGAGCTGGCTGAAAAGCTGGAAGTGCCTGTTGTTAATACATTCTCCGGCTGTCCGGGAGACCACGAGGATGCGAAGTATCCGAACTGGCCTGTTGCGCCTTGGCCGAATGATTTTCAGGAAATCTTGAAATGGCAATGGGAAAACAAAGTGATCCCTTACTGGACGGAGTGGGGCAAATTTGCTGCGGATCGTAACGTAAAAGTAGGTCTGGAGCTACATGGTGGCTTCTCCGTGCATACGCCAGCAACCTTGCTGAGACTGCGTGAAGCTGCAGGCGAAGTCATTGGTGCGAACCTTGACCCAAGCCACATGTGGTGGCAAGGCATTGACCCGGTACAGGCGATTCACATTTTGGGTCGGGAAAATGCAATCCATCACTTCCATGCCAAAGATACAACGATTGATCCGGTAAACGTGAACAAACACGGTGTAACAGATATGCAAGACTATACCAACATGCTGGATCGGGCTTGGCAGTTCCGCTCTGTGGGTTACGGACATGATAACAAAACATGGGCAGACATTATGAGTGCCTTGCGTCTGGTTGGATATGATTATGTTGTGAGTATTGAACATGAAGACGGTCTGATGTCGGTTGAAGAAGGATTCTCTAAAGCCGTACAAAATCTCCAGCAAGTATTGATTGAGGAACCGCTGGGCGATATGTGGTGGGTTTAGAGCCATACTAGGGGGAAATTGATTATGATTAACGTCACCATTTGGAATGAATTTGTCCATGAAAAAATACATGATGAAGTCAAGGAAGTTTATCCGGACGGTCTGCACCGTGCGCTTGCTGATGGACTTGGCGGCGAGGGATTTGCGATTCGTACAGCTACACTGGATCAGCCTGAACACGGTTTGAGTGATGAGGTGCTGAATTCCACAGATGTACTTATATGGTGGGGACATATGGCACATGATCGCGTTAGGGATGAGATTGTACAGAAGGTAACACAGCGCGTGTTGGATGGTATGGGCATGATTGTGCTTCATTCGGGTCATTTCTCGAAGCCATTCAAGGCGCTAATGGGCACAAGCTGTGATCTCAAGTGGCGTGTAGCCGATGAGCAAGAGATCGTATGGTGTGTCAATCCATCCCACCCGATTGCCGAAGGGATCGACAGTAAGATTGTATTGGAAAAAGAAGAGATGTACGGTGAATTCTTCGATATTCCTGTACCGGATGAGCTGGTGTTCGTGAGTAACTTCCAGGGCGGAGAGGTTTTCCGTAGTGGATGCACATTCCGTCGCGGCGAAGGTAAAATCTTTTATTTCCGTCCCGGTCACGAGACGTACCCGACTTATTACAAGCCGGAAATTTTGAAAGTGATCAGCAACGCTGTAAAATGGGCCTACCCTGCCCGTAGCTCGAAGCCACAATATGGCAAGAGTGAACCTGTAAGACCAATTGGTGGCGTGCTGGTCTAAACGGCAGCAGCTGTAGCTTCGCTCATGGACAAATTCGTAATTAAGTAATATCGGGAACCCTTCTCCAGGTCGTCTGACTGTGGTAGAAGGGTTCTTTTTGGGTAATATAATGATATTAGTTGTTAAACGATATTTCGTATGGTTACCTGCCATGACGTGTTGTATACTGAATATATAACGCTTAGTTGCAACTCTTGAATCTATAATTTGAAGTTTTTTGCGGCAGGCATTTTCTTTGAAGCCCAAATGTGTTATTATGAAATATACTAACAAAACGTAAGTAGAGTGATCTCTAAAAGAGGTGATGAAAGTGGAAGATCAAGATATCCGGATGTGTCCGCGATTTGAGACGGCGTTTTCTTTTTTGGGCAAGCGTTGGAACGGTTTGATTATTCAAACGTTGATGAGTGGTTCAAAGCGATTCAAGGACATCTCTAATCTGATACCGTCCATGAGTGACAAAATGTTATCTGAACGGATGAAGGACCTGGAGAGTGAAGGCATTCTGGTGCGTCATGTATATCCGGAAACGCCGGTTCGAATCGAATATGAGCTCACCGAGAAGGGCAAGGCATTGCAGCCTGTTATGAATCAGATTCAAGACTGGGCGGAGCATTGGGTGGAATAAACCCAGGCGTATTCGGCTTGCAGTAATCACAAAAACTCTTGATTTCCTATGAAATCAGGAGTTTTTTGTCTTCTGGGGCGGTTTACTTGTTACTTTTCCTTGCTTCCTGTGCACATGTTGTCATGAGATGTAGTATAATCTATAGAAAATGGCCGCAGAAGGCCGGAGCGAAGGAGGCCACTTGTCATGAGAGAAGAAAGCTTATCCCGTGAAATACGCTACGGCAAAAAAGATATTGCAGAACTTGAGAGCGCATCCATTCAGGTACATCTGATCTATCAGAAAACGGCGGAACTGTTCAAACGTTCAGCAGATTCACATTCGGGTAGTGATCACCCGCTTCAATTAGAGGATTTTTTGTTGAACAGCGCTGGCTCAGGATCGTCTCCGGCGGTGCTGCAGAAGTGGATTCAAGCGCCCAGTGGCTGGAAATGTATCGGCTGTGAGCTGCGGTTACCAGATCGTGTATCGCATGTAAAACAACAAACGTACAACGACCGAATTTGTCTGAAGGCAGGTAACGGTAAGTTGGTTCAGATCGAGATGCTCATTCAAGCTGTCGTCTGGTCACAATATGAAAAAATCCGCATGTTCGCACCTTGGCTTGGTGATGAGCCATTCTATACAGCGGATGAACTGGATGTTATCGCACGGTATATTGTACCAACGTATTTTTCGGATCGGCCACTACATGAGCAGGGCAAACTGTTCAAAATCCATCAGCCATACGGTCATATTCCGATATATCAGGAATACGTGGATGCTCCCTCCTGCTGCGTACAGGTAGACGGTGCATTGCTCGAAGGTCGTTTGCTTACTGGTGTTTTTGTATCAGACAACCAAACGTTTGGACTCAATCCGTATGTGAAGGACGGCGACGGAGGCCGTACCTATATGCAAGCTTTTGTTCAATAATGGTTTAGACAAAAAGGATACTAAGGCTTGAACAGGAGGGCCCACTTGCAGGCTCTCCTTTTTTGATCAATAGGTGCTCAAGCAAGGAAACGGGTAAAAGTAACGGCTTTGACACTGTTTTTTATCGAAGAATGTGCCATAATAAAGGGTATGGACAACATGGTGAATGATTTTACGCAGGGTGGTGTTACCTACATGATGAAGAAAATTCCCGGTTACATAGGTCTATGTTTATTAATTCTTGTCATTTTGACGGGGTGTACCAGAGAGATACAGCCTTCCGAACAACCGGTTGTCTCAGAGAAAGATTCAGCCAATACGATTACCGTTGCCATTGATGGCAGCACCTTTTTACCCGATGCTACTAAGTCCATCAAACGGGATTTCAGTGAAGGATTGACGCTCAGGAAAGCTTTGCTAAACAGCGGCCTGGTTGATTTAACCGCAGATGGCAAACGGATACAGTCGGTGGGTGAGGTTTCTCTTGATTCATCTCTGACCTGGGCAGTAAAGTTAAATGGTAAGGATATTAAACCGGAAAATTGGGGTACCGAGCTTCACGCCAAAGATGAGGTTATTATATACGTCAAAGCTGCTGACAGCGGGGGAGAAGGTGTCGCATATCAGACAACCCTGCTTAAGGTGAGCGGAGGCAGCATCAAACCGAATTTAAATCGGCAATATGCTGGTATTTATGTGCAGGAGTGTACTGTTCGTGACGTATTAAAATCCAGCGGGGTTGTGCGGTTGTCGGAGAATAACAAATTTGTTGTTGCAGTCGAGAACGTAATGCCCCGTATGAACGAACGTTGGGTGATCAAGGTGAATGAGAAAGAGTTAATGGAGAACGGATTGGATATGAAATTAAGTCCTCGTGATGCAGTGAAGCTTGAGCTAATTAATGCATCTTGAGCATATAAATAAAGCACAAAAAGCCCAATGCTGATTCAGTACATTTGGGCTTTTTTTTACGTGTAAGGATATCTTTTTAAGTCAGTTGTGCAAGTTGCTTGCACGACACGATTATAGTCTGGAGGCGGTTTGACCTCAGATGCGGCAGATTTCATTTGGGCATAGTTCGCAGTGACAGATCCCTTGCAACATCTTCAGGTCTTTAATGACAATCATGCCGTTATCATACTCGATCGCATCTTTTTTGCGAAGATCGCTGAGCATGCGGTTTACACTTTCACGGGTAGCTCCAATCATATTGGACAAGTCCGTGTGGGTAATTTTTTTATGAATGATCACATGGTCTCCATGCGCTTCTCCATAGGAATTAGACAGCCGGATCAGGGTAGAACAGAGTGCCCCAGGTTTGCCGTACAACATCAGATCCCGGAATTTGGTTTGGGTCAAACGATGGTGAATGCCCATCCATTTCATAAAATCAATCGCAAAGTCACAATGCTGACAGATCAGCATTTCCAAGTCCTTGTGTTCCAGCACACCAATCTCGCTATCCTCCAGAACTTCCGCCGAGAAGCTGTGCCTGGAACCGAAGAACGGATCAGCCTGACCAATCATGTCGCCCGACTGGTACATGTACATAATCAGTTCCTTACCCTCATCGGTCGATTTGGTGATCTGGGCACGTCCCCGTTTCATATAATAAAGTTTGTCAGAGACGTCACCTTCCCAGTACAGATGTGTTCCTTCCGGGTAAGTTCGGTCTTTCATCGTCACGAGCAGATGATTAAAATTCACTTCTGAGAAGCAGTTAGTGTTTCCGCGTTTTTCCAGTACGTTTGTTAGTTCTCCCATACGTTGATCTCCCCTTTGTCTCCCCGGTCAGGCAAGTCTAGCTACAAGTTGCCCCCGAGGTTTGCCGCAAACTGTGCCATCCTGATCTGGTCATCTCGGCCGTGTGGAGGTACGGTACAAATTGCGGTGGTTCAATTTTTAAGTTCAGTATATACCTAAACTTACCGTTTGAGGGGCATGGAAAGCCTTTAAAAATGGCGAAATTCCAAACATTGTGATTAAATTCACTTTTACAGGGGAAGGATGAGGCTGTTGATCTACTATTTTAAATAGAACGAGATTTACTGTCTAAAAAGGGATGTTAAAAACTTAACTAAAATTTTTTATACTTTGTGAAAAAAATCACATAATATATATTTTCCCCATGATACGATGTGGATGTAAAGAAGAGAGACAAACCAATACGAACCTTTAGGAGGATGAGGGAGATGGCTGTAAAGAATGAAGTCGCCCCAACAAAAGAACCGACAGCAGGTCAGTATATTCAAACGTTGATTGACAAAGCGAACAAAGCACACGCAGCATTCATGTCCATGGATCAGGAGCAGATTGACCGGATTGTGCAGGCTATGGCGCTTGCGGGACTGGATAAACATATGATGCTCGCCAAGATGGCTGTAGAAGAAACGGGACGCGGTGTGTATGAAGATAAAATTATTAAAAATATATTCGCGACAGAGTATGTTTATAACAGCATTAAATACGAAAAAACAGTAGGCGTTATTGAAGACAATGAGTACGACAGCTTCCAGAAAATTGCGGAGCCAGTTGGGATTATCATGGGGATCACACCGGTAACCAACCCGACATCCACAACGATGTTTAAAGCACTGATTGCGATTAAAACGCGTAACCCGATTATCTTTGGCTTCCACCCTTCTGCACAGAACTGTAGCCGCGAAGCAGCGAAAATCTTGCATGAAGCTGCTGTGAAAAACGGTGCTCCAGCCGACTGTATCCAATGGATTGATGACCCATCCATGGATCGTACCAACGCACTGATGAACCACAATGATGTTGCTCTCATCCTGGCGACAGGCGGATCAGCGATGGTACGGGCAGCGTACAGCTGCGGTAAACCGGCACTGGGTGTAGGGCCAGGGAACGTGCCTTGCTTTATCGAAAAAAGCGCAGATATCAATCAGGCTGTAACGGATTTGATCCTGTCGAAATCCTTCGATAACGGTATGATCTGTGCATCCGAACAAGCGGTCATTATTGAAGAACCGATCTTCGACCAAGTGAAAAAGAAAATGATCACAAACGGTTGTTACTTTGTAAACAAAGAGGAAGCCGTCAAATTGACTGCAGGTGCAATCAACGCAGAGAAATGTGCGGTTAATCCATCCATCGTAGGTCAGTCCGCTGTGAACATTGCAAAAATGTGCGGCATTGAAGTACCGGCAGGCACTAAAATTCTGGTAGCCGAGATTGAAGGCGTAGGCACCAAATTCCCATTGTCCGCCGAGAAACTGAGTCCGGTGCTGGCATGTTACAAAGTGAAATCTGCAAAAGATGGTATCGAGCGTGCAGCAGAAGTGGTTGCTTTTGGCGGAATGGGTCACTCCTCCGTTATTCACTCCAACAATGAGGAAGTAATTAACCAATTTGCGGATCGCTTGCAAACGGGACGGATTATCGTGAACTCACCATCCACACATGGCGCCATCGGGGATATCTATAATACCAACATGCCGTCATTGACTCTGGGTTGTGGATCGTACGGACGTAACTCAACATCTTCTAACGTAACTGCTGTGAACCTAATCAATGTGAAAAGGGTGGCTCGCCGTACCGTGAATATGCAATGGTTCAAAGTGCCGAACAAAGTCTACTTCGAAAAAGGGGCAACACAATACCTTGCCAAAATGCCGGATATTACTCGTGTAGCGATTATTACAGACGCGGTGATGGTCAAACTCGGATATGTTGAAAAAGTAGAGCATTATCTGCGTCAACGTCAAACACCTGTAGCAATTGAAGTGTTCTCTGAAGTTGAGCCAGATCCATCAACAACAACAGTAGACCGTGGTAAAGCCATGATGGAACGTTTCCAGCCAGACTGTATTATCGCACTTGGCGGCGGATCACCAATGGATGCTGCCAAAGCGATGTGGTTGTTCTATGAATATCCAGACACCGATTTTAACAACTTGAAACAAAAATTCATGGATATTCGTAAACGGATCTACAAATATCCAAAACTTGGAGTCAAAGCGAAATTCGTAGCGATCCCGACAACATCCGGTACAGGTTCAGAAGTAACATCGTTTGCGGTAATCACAGATAAAGAGCACGGCAATACGAAATACCCACTGGCTGATTACGAGCTGACACCGGACGTGGCAATCGTAGACCCAGAGTTCGTATACAGTTTGCCAAAAACGGCAGTAGCCGATACCGGTATGGACGTACTGACTCACGCGATTGAAGCATATGTATCCGTCATGGCAAATGACTACACCGATGGTCTGGCGATTAAAGCGATCCAACTGGTGTTCCAATACCTGGAGCAATCGTCACTGCAAGGTGACAAACTGGCACGTGAGAAAATGCATAATGCTTCCACGATTGCCGGTATGGCCTTTGCCAACGCGTTCCTGGGCATTAACCATAGCTTGGCGCACAAATGGGGCGGTCAGTACCACACTGCACACGGACGCACCAATGCCATTCTGTTGCCACACGTAATTCGTTACAATGCGAAAAAACCGACGAAATTTGCATCGTTCCCGAAATATTCGCACTTTGTAGCCGATGAGCGGTACGCCGAAATTGCCCGTATTCTCGGATTGCCGGCACGTACAACCGAAGAAGGCGTGAATAGCTTGATCAAAGCCATTCGTGATCTTAACAAAAAACTGGGCATCGAGGAATCGTTCCAGGAAATCGGATTTGACGCCAAAGATTTCGAATCGCGTGTAGACTACCTGGCGGACCGTGCCTTCGAAGACCAATGTACAACAGCGAATCCAAAACTGCCGCTGGTAACAGAACTGGCCGATGTGTACCGCAATGCTTTCTACGGCAAGTTTGAATAACAAGCAGCATAAATAATAAATAACCATTTCAGGTTGAGGCAATAGATTCAGGGGTTCCCCACATTGGGGAGCCCCGATTGCCGTATAGATAAGGGAAAGGAAATGAGAAACAGGAAAGGAGGTGAGAAAGAGGGGAAGTGAACGTGAGCATGGAGAGAATAGCGTAGGAGGTGAGGCAGGGTGGGCAGAGAAACGGAGGAGCGAAGCGTCCGTTTTTCAGGAACGTTGTAGCCGTTTGCAAGAACGATGGCAACACGGCAACGCGGTGTAACTGTAGCAAAGGCGAAGCCCGCGAAAGCAGCAAAAAATGGGCAGAAAAACGGAGGAGCGAAGCATCCGTTTTTCAGGAACGTTCTAGCCGTTTGCGTGAACGCGGACAACACGACAGCGCACCAGTGAAGCTGTAGCAAAGGCGAAGCCCGCGTGAGCAGCAAAAAAATGGGCAGAAAAACGGAGGAGCGAAGCATCCATTTTTTAGGAACGTTCTAGCCGTTTGCGTGAACGCGGACAACACGACAGCGCACCAGTGGAGCTGTAGCCAAGGCGAAGCCCGCGTAAGCAGCAAAAAAAATGGGCAGAAAAACGGAGGAGCGAAGCATCCGTTTTTCAGGAACGTTCTAGCCGTTTGTATGAACGAGGACAACACGACAGCGCACCAGTGGAGCTGTAGCCAAGGCGAAGCCCGCGTAAGCAGCAAAAAAAATGGGCAGAAAAACGGAGGAGCGAAGCATCCGTTTTTCAGGAACGTTCTAGCCGTTTGCGTGAACGCGGACAACACGACAGCGCACCAGTGAAGCTGTAGCAAAGGCGAAGCCCGCGTGAGCAGCAAAAAAATGGGCAGAAAAACGGAGGAGCGAAGCATCCGTTTTTCAGGAACGTTCTAGCCGTTTGCGTGAACGCGGACAACACGACAGCGCACCAGTGGAGCTGTAGCCAAGGCGAAGCCCGCGTAAGCAGCAAAAAAAATGGGCAGAAAAACGGAGGAGCGAAGCATCCGTTTTTCAGGAACGTTCTAGCCGTTTGTATGAACGAGGACAACACGACAGCGCACCAGTGGAGCTGTAGCCAAGGCGAAGCCCGCGTAAGCAGCAAAAAAAATGGGCAGAAAAACGGAGGAGCGAAGCATCCGTTTTTCAGGAACGTTCTAGCCGTTTGTATGAACGCGGACAACATGACAGCGCACCAGTGTAGCTGTAGCCAAGGCGAAGCCCGCGTAAGCAGCAAAAAAATGGGCAGAAAAACGGAGGAGCGAAGCGTCCGTTTTTCAGGAACGTTCTAGCCGTTTGTATGAACGAGGACAACACGACAGCGCACCAGTGGAGCTGTAGCCAAGGCGAAGCCCGCGTAAGCAGCAAAAAAATGGGCAGAAAAACGGAGGAGCGAAGCATCCGTTTTTCAGGAACCTCCTTCAATCCTGAAGTTGCTCCGGGCATAGCGGAGCAATGGTTCCCCAAAATGGTAGGAACGGAGGAGGGAGGCGGCTGTTTGCACAATAGTGGTTCACACGATAACGGAGCGGGCAGGACAGACGGAAGAAGCGGAGCGTTCGCATTTATCACCGGATTTTCACTTTGGAAAAGTGAATCGAAAAAATCTGGGGATAACGGCGATCTGAAGTTGTTCTGCCCGCGGAGTGGTCAAGTGTGAACAACCCTCGTATCGTGCAATAAGACAACACCCAACTGGAGTGACATAGATTGCTTACTTTGTGACAAAAATCACAGATGATGAAAGCAGCACGACGTATACTGAAAATATAAGAAAAACATTCATTCCGCGGTTCCGGTTCCCTAGTAGAGAGAACGTGTTCCGGATTATGTGAAACAATTCACATAAATCGCGGCTTTGGACACACGATGATACGTCTATTGCAACAATATAATGTGTCCAGAAATCCAAAATAGCGGAGGGATTATGATGTCGGTGATCGAAAAAGATGTTAAACAACAAACAGGCTGGAGAAACTTTACCAAAGGAACATGGACCAAGACGGTTAATGTGAATGATTTTCTGGAACATAACCTTTCCCCATACTATGGTGATGAGGCGTTCCTTGCAGGTGCAACCCAAAATACCAAAGAATTGTGGGATATTGTATCCGATCTGACCAAAAAAGAACGGGATAACGGTGGTGTGCTTGACGTTGATGTGAATACGCCAGCGACCATTACTTCCCACCAACCAGGTTATTTGGATCAAAGCAAAGAGCAGATTGTCGGGGTTCAAACAGACGCACCATTCAAACGTTCCATTCAACCATTCGGCGGAATTCGCATGATGATTGATGCTTGTGAAGCATATGGTTTCGAAATGCCTCAAGGTGTCATTGATATATTTACAAACATTCGTAAAACGCATAACCAAGGTGTATTTGATGCTTACACTTCCGATATGCGTGCAGCACGTAAAGCAGGTATTATCACGGGTCTGCCAGATGCTTACGGTCGTGGACGGATCATTGGTGACTATCGCCGGGTTGCTCTGTACGGGGTAGACTTCCTGATTCGTAACAAAAAAGGTGAACTTAATGCACTGGAAGTAGACGTGATTGATGAAGATGTTATTCGTCTGCGTGAAGAGTTGTCCGAGCAGATTCGGGCATTGCAAGAACTGAAACAACTGGGTGAAATGCACGGTTTCGATATTTCATTGCCAGCAACAACGGCCAAAGAAGCATTCCAATGGTTGTACTTCGGCTACCTTGCAGCAATCAAAGAACAGAACGGTGCTGCGATGTCCCTTGGACGTGTGTCTTCATTCCTGGATATTTATATTGAGCGTGATTTGCAAGAAGGCATCCTCACAGAAGAACAGGCTCAAGAACTGGTTGACCACTTTGTTATGAAACTGCGGATTGTCAAATTCCTGCGTACGCCGGATTACAACGAATTGTTCAGCGGTGATCCAACATGGGTAACTGAATCCATCGGCGGGATGTCCGTTAACGGTGCAACACGCGTAACCAAAAACAGTTTCCGTTTCCTTCACACACTGCACAACTTGGGACCTGCACCGGAGCCAAACTTGACTGTATTGTGGTCCACGAAGCTGCCTGAAGCCTTTAAAGATTATTGCAGTAAAGTATCGATTGAAACCAGCTCCATCCAGTATGAGAACGATGATCTGATGCGTCCGATCTACGGCGATGACTACGGTATTGCCTGCTGTGTATCTGCAATGAAGATCGGTAAACAGATGCAATTCTTCGGAGCACGTGCCAACTTGGCAAAAGCGTTGCTCTACGCCATCAACGGTGGACGTGACGAAAAATCGGGAGCACAGGTTGGTCCGGAGTATCCTGCCATTACAAGTGAAGTGCTGGATTACAATGAAGTCATGAAACGTTTCAAACCGATGATGGAGTGGCTGGCTAAACTGTACATGAATACTCTTAATGTGATCCACTACATGCATGATAAATACAGCTACGAGCGGATCGAAATGGCACTTCATGACCGTGACATTCTGCGTACGATGGCTTGCGGTATTGCGGGACTGTCGGTTGCAGCGGACTCACTCAGTGCCATCAAATATGCCAAAGTAAAACCGATCCGCAATGAACAAGGCATTGCCGTTGACTTTGAAATCGAAGGTGAATTCCCTTGTTACGGCAACAACGATGACAGTGTAGACAGCATTGCTGTAGAGCTGGTGGAAAGCTTCATGAGTATGATTCGCAAACACAAAGCCTACCGTAACGCTGTGCCAACACAATCGGTACTGACGATCACTTCCAATGTCGTGTACGGTAAGAAAACAGGAACAACACCAGATGGACGTAAAGCAGGCGAACCATTTGCACCAGGAGCCAACCCAATGCATGGACGGGACAAAAAAGGTGCATTGGCATCCCTCGGTTCTGTAGCGAAACTGCCGTATGAACACAGCCTTGATGGTATTTCCAACACTTTCTCCATCGTGCCTAAAGCACTGGGTAAAGAAGATGCTACACGCAAATCCAATCTGACAGCAATGATGGACGGATATTTCGGTCAAAACGCGCATCACTTGAACGTGAACGTATTTGATCGTCAGCAACTGATTGATGCGATGGATCACCCGGAACAATATCCGCAATTGACGGTACGGGTGTCGGGTTACGCGGTTAACTTCATTAAATTGACACGTGAGCAGCAGCTGGATGTTATTAACCGTACATTCCACGGCTCGATGTAAGTCACTTTTGCAGTAATCCAGACAGGTATTTGACTCCAAATAAAAATCAGGCGCATAGCGGATGCGAAAAGAAAGGAAGAGGCAGCATGGTTAACGGACATATTCATTCACTCGAAACTTTCGGGACGGTTGACGGCCCAGGCATCCGCTTCGTGCTTTTTATGCAAGGATGCCTTCTCAAATGTCAATATTGCCATAACCCTGACACTTGGGCACTGGATGGTGGGAAAGAGATGACACTGGAGGAGGTGCTGGCTGAGATTCAGCCGTACCTGTCCTACTACCGCAGCTCTGGCGGCGGACTTACTATATCTGGCGGTGAACCCACACTGCAAGCGCACTTTGTCGCTGAGGTGTTCAAGGAAGTAAAGCGTCGCTGGGGTCTTCATACGACACTGGATAGCAACGGATTCAATGAACCGGATCGCATTCATGAGCTGCTCGATAACACAGACCTTGTATTGCTGGACCTGAAACATATTGATGATGAGAAACATATCAAGCTGACGGGAAAATCGAATGAACGTACTTTAAAAACGGCAAAGTGGTTGTCGGACAATGGCCGCAAAATGTGGATCAGACATGTGTATGTACCTGGCATTCATGATCAGGAGGAGGACTTGTTGAATCTTGGACGTTTCATTGGGACGTTAAACGGGGTTGAGAAGTTCGAAATTCTTCCTTATCATCAAATGGGGATCTACAAATGGGAGGCACTGGGGAAAGTTTATCCGCTGGATGGTGTGCCTTCACCAACCGAAGAAGAAGTTGAACGGGCATATCGCCTGATTGAGCAGGGGCGTGCGGAAACAGCAGGCATGGCTTGTTCAGGGAAATAAGCACTTATTTATCAAGCGGTCTTTACGAACCTTGTGTCGTAAGGACTGTTTTTTTATTTTTTTCGAGAGTGAGGCTGTTAAAAGATACTGAATACAAAAGATGAGCTTTCTGAACGTATTCGTTTACAGCAAAGCTTGTTCATATTAACAGATAACTATTTTCATAGTTTTTCACTTCTATTAAAAGTTTACAATTCTTATTCATTATTTTTAGCAACTTTTCCCGTTTTTGAGCGTCTAATCATATGACTTTTAGAGGGGATACTAATAAAATGGGAGCAGAAGGAGCCAAAGACAAAGAATGAATTTGAAGAAGAAGTTGTCCATACTTACCGCTTTAGCTGTTTTTCAAGCGTTTGCAATTATTCCTGCGAATGTACAAGCAGCAGAATCAAGCGAAACTACGCAAGTGAATACCGCAAAAGTGAAATCCGTTGAGGTTGTGAAGAAAGAACAGACGATCGCTGAGTCCGAAGTGAAATCAGGAGCAGCGGCTGATTCTGCTAACAATCCATCCAACAACACACCACCCGCAAACAATGAAAGCACAATAGAGACCAATCCGGGAACAACATCTCCTTCTGGAACAGAAGCGGCACCCGTTAATCCTGAAACAGGAGCAAATGGGGAGCAAGGGGCAGGTGGGGAGACAACTACACCAACACCTGCTGTAGTTCAACAGCCAACGACAGGTGGAACGTCTGCAACGGTAAGATCTGGCGGAGACCTGACGCTTTATATGAACAGCAACAAGATGGTTCAGGATGGAAAAACCTATGTGGCTGGACAGCCTATGGCCGTGAAAAATGGCGTATCATACGTAGCCATTCGGGCTCTGGTGGATCGTGTAGGTTATAACGTGAAATATGATAATACAACCAAAGAGACGATCATTCAAAGTGGTACGGACGAACTTCGTTTCAAAACAAACAGCAAAATGTACACCGTAAACGGTGAATCCAGAATGATGAAAGGTGCAGCTTATCAAGAAAAAAACACCTTCATGATTCCACTGACTTCCATTACACAGGCGCTGAATATCACATATACTGTCGATCAGTCTGCGAAGACGGTTGTGTTGAAGCTTAATACAAAGCCAGTAGCTAGCTTTACCGTTCAAAAGGAAATTTTTGCAGGGGATCAAGTGATTTACACGACCAAAAACAGCTCGCCGAATGGCCTTCCCATTGTGGATGAACGCTGGACTGGACGTCAAGATTCCTTTGATCAGCCAGGGGTTTACACAGTATCCTACACCGTTCAAGATGCCAGCGGCCAGTGGAGTAACCCGTATACGCTTACCATCAAGGTAGATCGCCCTAATCTTCCACCAGTAGCAATGTTTACAACGGACAAGGAAGAATACAAAATGGGTGAAAAAATCTCCTACGTCGACCAAAGTACAGATGATGAGGATGCGATCGAAAAAAGAGATTGGACCAACAATGCGTTAGCATTTTTCGTTCCAGGACCCAAAACCGTATCCCTTACTGTTACAGATAAACATGGCCTGAGCGACACGTATACCAAAGTAATTAATATTACAGGCGAGACGCTTTACAGTCTGTCTGATTTCAATAAGTTGTTCACACCGGTAGGTGACAAATTTACATTCAATGGCGGGGAAGTACCTGCTATGGAGAAAGTACCATTTACGTACACGGATGAGCCAAGCCTGCTTATTCGCAGTAACAGCCCGGAGACCGTTAATCAGGAAGGTATCGTCTATAAGGAATCATCCTTTGGACAGACGCGTTTCATGATTCACCATGTCAACAATACCGGAAAAAAAGTGAAAATGTATGTGATTGCGACCAATAATAATCCATACACTGCTGTATTCGAGCAGCAGAATATGGGCTTTGCAGGACCGACTCCATTTGCTACTGTGGCGGGTAAACTGTCCGTTGATAAATGGTTCAAATCCATGCAAACTGGAGCAGATCAGAAGAAAGTATACATCCAGCCCGGAGAAAGTAAGCTGATTCTGACAGAACTGAACAATATTTCGATGAAAGAAGGACAGGTTATTTCCCTTTATTCGGATACTTTCAGTGACTACACACTTGACTACAACATTGTCATGATTGAAGAAAACAAAGATCCGATGGCCGTACTGTCCTCATTGCCAGTTTTGGATCGCGACGGGGTCCATAACCGAGGGACTTATCCGAATGCTACTCGGATCATCACGTATGATCAGGAAGTCGGCACGAAGCCTTCTCGTCTCCCATTAGGAGATAATGCAAGTGATCCAAATCTCGACGGCACAGATCCGATGGCTTTCACAAGCGCTTCTAACGCGGGTAACTTCGGTGTGCTGTACAAAATCACGCTGAACAATGTTGCTCCGCGTACACTGATTTCGTTCAATCCTCGTGGAGGCAAGTATTATGGTTCAGCACTTGTGAACGGACAGTTGGTACAGTTGTCGAATAACAACCAATCCCTGAGTGCACCGAATGAACAAAATGTGCTGTACCGCACAGGGTCTTACGGTGAGAGTGTAACCATTGTTTTCTCTGCTGCTCCGGGCAGCAACTTGCCGGTAAACATTCTGTTTACACCACTTCCGGCTGAGAAATAATTTTTTTTGAATTACAACGAAAGGCCTGGAGTGAAAGCTTATATCTTATATACCCGTTCACCCCAAAAGTCACCTGTATGATCCATCTTTTGAATCGTCAACGAAGGACTCCATGTTTATGGGGTCCTTTGTTTATTAGGATTACGTCAAAATGCCAATGGGCTCTATGCCTCGTTGACTCTGATCTCCATTTCATGCATTATTAGTAGTAGATAAAAAAGCAGAAGCAGAAGCTTTTGCCAAAAGAAAGTCGCATGATGAGAAATGCAAAAGGTTTGTATGACAGGAGGTGCTCTAAATCATGCTGTCGACAGAACAGATTATAACAACCATGTCCTCACAGGGACTTCGTATAACGGACCAACGCAAGACACTTGCGCGGTTATTTGCCGAGTCTCCAGGGTATCTTACACCCAAGGACGTCTACGAATATATGGGCAAGACTTATAGCGGATTAAGCTTTGACACGGTGTATCGGAACCTGCGTGTAATGCAGGAACTGGGTGTGCTGGAGCAGGTTATCTTTGAAGATGGTGTGAAATTCAGAGCGCATTGCAGTGAGGGCCACCATCATCATCACATGATCTGTCTGAAGTGTCAGAAGACATATCCCATCGTTTTTTGCCCGATGCAGCTTGCTGATGCGCCAGAGCAGTTTCAGGTCGTGGATCACAAGTTTGAAGTGTTTGGTTACTGTAAGGACTGTGCCGAACATGCTCCAGCCAAGAAGACATCTGCACACCAGCATGTGCACAGCCACGGGAAGAACTGAAGATGAAACTTTCGCGTAGAATTGTGCAAGCTCCGATCCGGGTGTACCGCGATTATATCTCTCCATTAAAACCGCCGACATGTCGATTCTATCCTACCTGTTCGGCGTATGCGATGGAGGCAATAGAAGTACATGGTGCACTTAAAGGCTCGCTGCTAACGGCGAAACGGATTGCCAAATGTCATCCGTTTCATCCAGGCGGTGTAGATCTGGTTCCACCCAAGGTGGAGAAAAATGTAGTGATATCTGAACCGTAACGTGCAGACGAGCCTGGTTTTCATTTTTTATTAACTGATCAAGGTGTTTAAAGGGCATGTAATTGGAATCGGGAAACTCCGCTCTGATCGTCGATATACTTGACAACAAGGTCAGCATTTCAGTATATTTTTTGTATATGATTTTCCATTGAAGGGATAAGTACAGACACACCCCCAGTGCAGAGAGCCGGAGTAGCTGAGAACCGGTCTGGGAGGAGGATGGAAAATGGTCCCGGAGGAACCTCTTTCGAGCGTGCAATTAGCGAATTGTCGCTATTGTCGTAAGCTTGAGGCGTGATCCAGCGTTAATGGGCGGTCGAAGGACCGGAAGAGCCTGTGTTTTGTGAGAAATGCGGGGAATTTGGGTGGTAACACGTGAGAGATACTCTCGTCCCATACAGGGCGGGAGTTTTTTTGTGTTCATTTTCAGATCAGGAACAGGTAACCATTCGAGTCATTGCATGTATTTATGAGAGCAATTAAAGGAGGAGAAGTTATTCATGACGAACCCAAAAACATTTTATTTGACAACACCGATTTATTATCCAAGCGACAAGCTACATATCGGGCATGCATATACAACGGTAGCGGGGGATGCAATGTCTCGTTACAAGCGTTTACGTGGATACGAAGTGCGTTATCTGACAGGTACCGACGAACATGGTCAGAAGATTGAGCGCAAAGCTCAAGAGAAAGGTCTGTCGCCACAGGCTTTTATTGATGAGATTGTAGTAGGTATCAAGGAACTATGGAACAAGCTGGACATCTCCAATGATGACTTCATTCGTACAACCGAGGAGCGTCACAAAACGGTTGTACAGGATATCTTTGACCGTTTGCTGAAGCAGGGTGATATCTATAAGGGTGAGTACGAAGGCTGGTATAGCATTCCAGATGAAACTTATTACACAGAGACACAACTGGTGGATGTAGAAAAAAATGAACAAGGTGAGATTATCTCGGCCAAAAGTCCGGATAGCGGCCACACGGTTGAACTTGTCAAAGAAGAATCCTACTTCTTCCGTATGAGTAAATACGCAGATCGTTTGTTGAAATATTACGAAGAGAACCCTGGTTTTATCCAACCGGAATCCCGCAAAAACGAGATGATTAACAACTTCATCAAGCCAGGACTTGAGGATTTGGCTGTATCGCGTACAACCTTTGAGTGGGGTGTCAAAGTTAAAGGCGATCCGAAACACGTCGTTTACGTATGGATTGACGCGTTGTCCAACTACATTACAGCACTGGGCTACGGTTCTTCGGATGCTTCATTGTATGACAAGTTCTGGCCTGCAGATGTTCATCTGGTGGGTAAAGAGATTGTTCGTTTCCATACAATTTACTGGCCAATCATGCTGATGGCGCTAGATCTGCCTTTGCCGAAAAAAGTATTTGCTCATGGCTGGTTACTGATGAAAGATGGCAAAATGTCCAAATCCAAAGGGAATGTGGTAGATCCGGTAACCCTGATCGATCGTTACGGTCTGGATTCCCTTCGTTACTATTTGCTGCGTGAAGTACCGTTTGGTTCGGATGGTACATTTACACCGGAAAGCTTCGTAGAGCGTGTGAACTCCGATCTTGCGAACGACCTGGGCAACCTGCTGAATCGTACCGTAGCGATGGTAGATAAGTACTTTGAGGGGAAAGCCCCTGCTTTTGCTTCCAATGTAACCGAGTTTGATGCTTCGCTGGAAGAAGCAGGGCATGCAACGGTGGAAAAAGTGGAGCAGGCGATGGAGAACTTGCAGTTTTCTGTAGCGCTTACGGCCATCAGTCAATTTGTTAGCCGCAGTAACAAATATATTGACGAGACCCAACCATGGGCTCTGGCACGTGATGAAGCGAAACGTGAGGAACTGGCATCCGTAATGTCTCATCTAATTGAAAGCTTGCGTATTGCTTCCATTCTGTTGCAGCCGTTCCTGACTCGTGCGCCGCGTAAGATCTGGGAGCAGCTGGGTATCCAGGAAGGGCAACTTACCGCTTGGGATTCAGCGAAGCAATGGGGCATCGTGCCTGCAGGTAACGCATTGCACAAAGGTGAGCCAATCTTTCCGCGTCTGGATGCGGAACAGGAGATTGCTTATATCTCAGAGGCGATGACAGGTGGACAAAAGGCTGCACAGCCCGATGCAAGCCAGCCAGAAGCAGGATCGGAAGCTTCGGCTGCAGTAGAACCGGTAACTGCACCTGAAGGCAAGGAAGAGATCGGTATTGATGATTTTGCCAAAGTTGAACTACGTGTGGCCCAAGTTATCGCTTGTGAACCTGTTAAAAAGGCAGATAAGCTACTCAAACTGCAACTGGATCTTGGCTATGAGCAACGTCAGGTTGTATCTGGTATCGCGAAGTTTTATTCCCCAGAAGAGATGGTTGGACGTAAAGTCATCTGTGTGACCAACCTCAAACCAGTAAAACTGCGTGGAGAGCTGTCTCAAGGTATGATCTTGGCAGCTTCGCATGGGGATCAGTTAACCTTGGCTACCGTACCGGACAGCATGCCTAACGGCGCGCAAGTGAAATAACAGCTCCCAAGAGCAGGATAACACAATTAGGGTGATCAATCTTACAGAGATTGTCACAAGTTGGAACCAAGGGTGGTCCGAAGTGATTCGGACCGCTTTTTTTATGCCGAAAAAAAAGATCTGTTGGCAAGAGAACAAGCATATATTGTTATGAACTCCGGACTTCAGGAAAGAATGAATAGGGCGTGACCTTGACAAGCAGAGAGATGTTACCTATAATTCTTTCAGTAATAATTACGATTAAGTGATGCGGAGTGAATTATACATGACACTGGTTAAGAAGAAGAGACAGATTCAATTGGATCGATCCAACAAACGCAGTAAACGGGGCACAATGAAGCTGCTTTGGAGCGGTTTGCTGATACTCAGTTTGCTGGTATTGTCCGCTTGTGGACAGAACAGCGAGAATACAGCGAAGATTGTGGAAGGCAAAGTGAATGTAGTGACGACATTTTACCCGGTATATGCATTCACTGCGGCGATTGGCGGGGAGGATGCCAATGTCATTAACCTGCTGCCTACAGGGGTAGAACCGCATGACTGGACACCGAAGAGTCAAGACATCGTGAACACGTCCAAAGCACAGCTTTTCCTATACAATGGCGCAGGACTGGAAGGATGGGTGCCGAACTTTCTGAAATCGCTGAACAGTGATAGCAAGGTCAAAGCCGTTGCGGTTAGCGAAGGTGTCAAGCTTTTATCGGCAGAAGGGGATGACGGTCACGGACATGGTGAGGAACATGCAGATGACCATGCAGACGAGAATGGCAACGAGGAACAGGTCGCTGACCATCATATCGATCCTCATACATGGGTGAGCCCTAAATCTGCATTAATTATGGCAAAAAATATTAAGAATAGTTTGACGGAAGTCGACCCGGCGCACAAGGCAGGTTATGAGAAGCGTTACGAGGAGCTTCGTACAAAACTTGAAGCACTTGACCAGCATTTTACCAATGAATTGGCGTCAGTACCAAAGAAGGAAATTGTGGTGTCACACCAGGCGTTCGGTTATCTCGCACGTGATTATGGTTTGAAGCAACATGCCATCATGGGGCTCTCCCCAGACGCTGAGCCAACAGGGCAAGATATTGTGAAGCTTGCTAAGCTGGTGAAAGATGAAGGGATCAAGTATATTTTCTTTGAAGAGCTTGTATCGGACAAATTAGCCAAAACGCTTGCCAGCGAAGCAGGGGTTGAAACCATGGTGTTAAACCCGGTGGAGGGCTTAACCCAAGAACAGGTTAACAACAAAGATGATTATTTCACCCTGATGGAGAAAAATTTGCAAAATCTGCTGATCGCATTAAAATAAGAAGAATGAAGGTAAACATCCAGAAGTCTTTGCTGTCCCATCGGCGAAGACTTTTGAAATGTTCAGCAGTATATTTACGTACATTTATTTATTACGAAGGGCGGCTTTGCCATGCAGCAAATCATGCCATTATGTCATGATCCGATTATCGAGATTGAGAATCTGTCTTTTTCCTACGGGGACCAGCGTGTGATTCAAAATCTCAATTTTATGGTTCAGCAGCGGGATTTTGTAGGGATTATCGGTTCGAACGGAGCGGGGAAAACAACGTTGCTTCGCATGCTGGTAGGACTGCTGCCTCCTGCACAAGGAGATATCAAGCTGTTTGGACAGTCGATTCGCAGATTCAAGGATTGGAACCGGATCGGATACGTGCCCCAAAAAAATGCGTTTAATCCGCTGTTCCCGGCGACTGTTCGTGAAGTTGTCATGTCTGGCTTATATAACAACAAGAACATGTTTCGCCGTATCTCTCGTCAAGGGCAGCAACAGTGCATTGATGCGATGCAGGTGATGCGAATTGAGGATATTGCGCATAAACGTATTGGACAACTGTCCGGCGGTCAGCAACAACGTGTCTTTTTGGCTCGTGCGTTAATTAATCACCCGGATCTCTTGATCCTGGATGAACCTACCGTAGGGATTGATGCAGAGTCACAAGCCAGTTTTTTTGAACTGATTACCCACATGCATGAACATCATCGAATGACGTTCCTGATGGTGTCTCACGATATGGATCGAATGGAGAGTTATCTGGGCGCGGAAGCGGCCCTCACGAATGGCAACATCCATTTCCATGTGCGTCATTCGCATGAGATCGAGGATTGTGCAGAAACTAACCTGCAGCATACTACTACCGCACAGGTTCGCTAGTTTTGTTTGTACACGCCATTAGATTAACCAGGCTGAAGGAGTCGTGTTTGTTTTGGAAATATTATGGAGTGATTTTTTTCAGCGTGCCCTTGCAGGCGGATTGCTTATCGGCATCACCGCTCCGCTGATCGGACTTTTTCTGGTGTTGCGGAGACTGTCGATGATCGGGGACACCTTGTCCCATGTAACGATTGCGGGAGTAGCGCTAGGTTTTCTGATAGAGGTGTACCCCATTGGTGTAGGTTTGATTTTTGCGGTACTGGCGTCATTTGCCATCGAAAAGCTGCGTAAAGCATATAAAACTTATGCAGAGTTGTCTATTGCAATTATTATGTCTGGAGGCGTAGCGCTGGCTTCGCTATTTTTCACACTGGGTAAAGGGTATAACGCGGATGTTATGAGTTATTTGTTCGGCAGTATTTACACGCTGGATGCAACGGATCTGAAGCTGGTTGGAGTCGTGACACTGATCGTTGTTATTGTGGTGGCCTTCTTACATAAGGAGTTTTTCCTGCTGAGTTTTGAAGAGGATGCAGCTGCAGTGACGGGATTGCCAGTCAAAATGCTGAATATGTTAATTACGGTTATGACAGCATTAGTGATCAGTACGGCGATCAAAATCGTGGGTGCTTTGCTGGTATCTGCATTGTTGACTATTCCCGTAGCCGTCAGTCTGCTCCTGGCTCGAAGCTTCAAATCAGCGATCATTCTGTCTGTCATGATCGGAGAGATTGCTGTTGTGATTGGACTGGTTACGGCGGGAATCTGGAACCTGGCGCCGGGAGCAACGATTGTGCTGCTACTGATTGGCATGTTGATTCTAACGATGATTGCAAAAAAAGGCTTTCGTGCCTGATATTCTAATGTTTAACATTTAACGATTAACGAGCAAGTGAGCCCAAGGAAGGGAGACATTGCCTCATGCCTGATGTTAATGTATGGCTGGCTTTTGTAGCCGGCCTCGCTTCTTTTATATCTCCATGTTGTCTTCCGCTGTATCCTTCGTATCTCTCGTACATCACGGGAATGACCGTGAAGCAGTTGAAGGATGATCGTAATCAGCGTGAAGTACGGTTCAAGACGTTAACGCATACACTGGCGTTTATTCTCGGTTTCTCGGTTGTATTTTATTCGCTTGGTCTTGGCGCAGGATTGTTTGGTCAATTCTTTAACGATAACCGTGATTTGATTCGTCAATTGTCGGCGATTTTGATTATGTTGATGGGCCTGTTTCTGTTAGGCATTTTCAAACCGCAGTTTTTGATGAAAGAACGAAAACTTGACATGAAGTGGAAACCAGCCGGTTATGTAGGTTCCTTTATTTTTGGTATCGGTTTTTCAGCTGGGTGGTCGCCTTGTATTGGACCAATCCTTGCAACTATTATTGCGCTGGCTGCGAGCGAACCATCAACTTGGCTTAAACTAATCACAGGTTATACCGTTGGATTTGCGCTACCATTCTTCGTTCTGGCTTTTTTCATCGGATCTACACGATGGATTCTAAGGTATTCAAATATCATGATGAAGATTGGCGGAGCATTAATGTTGTTAATGGGCATATTGCTGTTCACGAATCAGATGACCAAAATAACCATATGGCTTCAGGAAATTACACCGCAGTGGATGATCATTTAACACTAATCATGTGAGATTTCATGTGAGATGAAATACGAAGGACTAATTTTCAATAAAGTACATAAAGCAGGCCTCATAAACCAGAACGATTCTGGAATATGCGACCTGCTTTTTAATCTCATGAGAAACGGGAGCACTCCTCAGTTAGGTGAAATAATCAATCTTAGCTAATGGGAAATGTTCAAAAATGCGTTCTGTAATGAACTCACGCAGAGCATCCTGCTGATCATCTTTGTAAACGTATTTGTATTGACCCCAGCGGCCCCATTTCATTTTTCGTTTCTCAATATCCATCTCCAGCTTCGTTTTAGGATATCGCTTCTCAATGGTGGCTTTCGCCGTTTTGGTAAAACGGTGCTGGATCATCTCAAACGTAAGATCTTTGGTAGCTTCTTCAGGTAAGGTTTCTGCCAGCTTTTGCAGTAATTCCGCATAACCTTTTTGCCAGCCATCGTACCAGATGATGGGAGCTATGATGAAACCAAGCGGATAACCGGCACGGGCAATTTTGCCTGCAGCTTCAATTCGCTCTTCAAAACGGGAAGTTGCTGGTTCGAAATTTTTGATAACATAGTCCGAATTGACGCTGAACCGGATACGCGTGTGACCATTGTGCTTGATGTCAAGCAGCGGATCAACATGATGATATTTCGTAACGAAGCGTAAACGGCCGTATTCCTCATCAGCCATAAAACGAATGAGATCGCTCAGGTTTTCCGTAATATGTTCCAGACCAACAGGGTCGGATGTACAAGCTGCCTCGAAACGGGTGATTTCAGGTTTGCGTTCCTCGATGTATCCTTTGGCAGCTTCAATAATCTCTTCCGTGTTTACATACACGCGGATATAAGGTTTGGCGCCCAAAGTGGTCTGCAGATAACAATAATGGCAATGACCCATGCAACCCGTTGAGACCGGAATAGCATACTCTGCTGAAGGTTTGGACTGGTCAAATTTAAGCGTTTTGCGTACGCCAACAACCAAAGTTCGTTTGGCCATTCGATATTTCTCCTGTTCCGTCTCTCCTGGCAGGTTTGTGATACGATTGTGCGATGTGGTCATCTGATAAGGAATATTTTGAGATGTCACCCATGCCATAATCCGTTTGCCTTTATCATATTCAAGCGCTCCGGGTTCAAAATACACCAAATCGGGAATAAAGGGTTTAGTACCCTTTGCTTTTCGAACAGGGGGCTGGGCAACGCTTGTGCTCACAGAATCACTCCTTTCAGTACAATCTGAAATTAGTTTGCCTCGTTTGAAGAGAAGTCACGCCTGCCAAATCCTTGTGTGCTGTATGGCCTGAATTCGGCAGGACTTGCCAATGCGTATTGATAACATGTATCATTAGAAGATAGGGACCAGGTACGTAGAACCGGTCAGAGAGAAGAGAGGGAAGCAGATGCCAACGCCCAGTATGGAAGACTATTTGGAGCGTATATACAAATTGATTGATGAAAAGGGCTATGCTCGTGTGTCTGATATAGCTGAAGGACTGGAAGTGCATCCTTCATCCGTGACGAAGATGATCCAAAAGCTGGACAAGGACGAGTACCTGATCTATGAAAAGTACCGCGGACTGGTGTTGACACCAAAAGGAAAAAAGATGGGCAAACGGTTGATGGAACGCCATCATCTGCTGGAGCAGTTTTTAACTACCATCGGTGTGCAGGAAGAGAACATTTACAATGATGTAGAAGGTATTGAGCATCATTTGAGCTGGGATTCCATTACTTGTATAGAGACTCTTGTGGAATATTTCCGTCAGGATGAGAGTCGCCTTCAAGATCTCAAAAACCTTCAGGATATCATGAGCAACACGGACTCTTGAACTTTGAATTCATACGTTAACAAACAGAGAGATGTTTCTTACCCAGTGCTAAGGTGAGGAGCATTTTTTTGTCTTGCTAATTAAATCCGCCCAATAATTGGTCAATATCGCAACTAAACCGGTCTCCCAAGCGTCTATTAAACTAGTAGAATTTACCGCAAATTTAATGATGTTGGAGGATTGTATTGATGAAATTGCGTAAAGGTTTATTGCTTCTGCTTATTTTTGTCCTTGGTCTGCAGACAGCAGGTTTGACTGCACAGGCGGCATCTCCGAAAGAGATTTCTATTTTTCTGGATGGTCAGCGTCTGGAATCGGATGTTTCACCGTACATTCTACCAAAGGTGAATGTCACGATGGTGCCGTTGCGTGTCATCAGTGAAGGATTGGGTGCTTCTGTGTTATGGTCTCAGGCAACCCGGACGGTGACGATTCAGAATTCGGATTCAACGATTACGATGACGAGTGGACGCCAGCAAGCGACCGTCGACAACACAATGGTTAATCTGGATGCGTCTGTACAACTAAAACAGGGGCGTGTCATGGTTCCCATTCGTTTTGTAAGTGAGAATTTGGGGATTCAAGTGAGCTGGAATCAGGCTGCTCAGACGATTGATCTGTATACTGGAGATGGAACAACGTCAACACCTGAACCAACACCAGCAATTCCGGCAGAGCCAGGAGGGAATGTAACGCCAGTAACCCAAGAGATGCGTGGAGCCTGGATTTCGACGGTTAATGGCGATTGGCCTTCTTCTGGAGCAAAAGGTAATGTAGAGAAACAGAAGCAGGAGTATACGAGTCAACTGGATCAATTGAAGGATGTGGGTATCAATGCTGTATTTGTACAAGTTAGAGCAAATGCTGACACCATCTATCCTTCTAGCCTCGCACCTTGGAATAGTGTCCTGACAGGCACGCAAGGTAAAGACCCTGGCTACGACCCACTGGCTTTTATGATCGAGGAAGCACACAAGCGCGGGCTCGAATTCCATGCTTGGTTCAATCCATTCCGGGCAACCAACTCGGCAGCAACAACTAATCTGGCAGCAAACCACGTGTCTAAGCTGCATCCAGATTGGATTGTAAATGCATCAGGCAAATTATATATTAATCCAGGTGTTCCAGAAGCAAGGCAGCATATTATGGATACCATTATGGAAGTTGTGAATAAGTATAATGTTGATGGTGTACATCTGGACGATTATTTCTACCCATCAAATGTTACCTTCAATGATGATGCTGCCTACAAAATGTATAATACGTTAAAGACTACAGACCGCGCAGCATGGCGTCGTGACAATATTAATCAGTTTGTGCAACAGCTTGGACAGAGCATCCATCAAGTGAAACCGAAAGTAGAGTATGGGATCAGTCCATTTGGTGTATGGCGTAACAAAGCAAATGATTTTACGGGATCAGACACCAAAGCAGGCGTGACGGCATATGACAGCATGAATGCAGATGTTCGGACATGGATCAAACAAGGATGGATCGACTACGTGGCACCTCAAGTGTATTGGAGTATGACGCTAAGTGCTGCAAGATACGATAAGGTTGTAGATTGGTGGGTTAATGAGGTAGCGAATACCAATGTAAAACTGTACATCGGCCATTCTCCTTATAAACTGGGCACACCAGAGATTGGATGGCAGACCTCCCAAGAGATCATTGATCAATTGACTTATAATAAGAAGTATCCATCCATCGGTGGAGATATCTATTTCAGTTCCCAGTATCTTACCAAAAACCCGCTGGGTTTGATCGACCGACTGAAAGCCTACTATGGAATGTAGGGGCGCACGTTAACGTTTCCGTATAAACATTGTCTTATTCATCACATCATAGTTATATGACCAACCCCTGTTCTCATACAGTGGCAGTAGCAAGCATGGCTGCCTGGAGAACGGGGGTTTTTGGTATGTTAATTAACGGAGTATTTGAGGGTGGAGGCGTGAAAGGAATCTCACTTGCAGGGGCTGTACAGGGAGCACAGGACTGCGGAATGCAGTTTAATCGGGTTGCCGGCACATCATCCGGTTCGATTGTTGCTGCGCTTCTGGCTGCGGGATATCGGGCTGAAGAGATGAAAGTGATTATTGAGAGCACGCCGTTTGCTTCACTATTGCAACGGTCACCTATATTTAATACCCGCTGGATCGGCCCGGCAGCAAGGCTGTTTTTGAAAAAAGGTCTATATTCGGGAGAAGCGCTGGAATCATGGATAAGCAAGATGCTGGCGCAAAAAGGAATACGAACCTTCGCCGATTTACCACCCGGTAAGTTGCTGATTACCGCTTCCGACATTACTAATGGCAACATTCTTGTGCTGCCTGATGATATCCGGCGCTTTGGGATCGAACCGACGAAACTTGAGGTTGCCAAGGCGGTACGGATGAGCTGCAGCATTCCCTATTTTTTCGATCCGGTTATTATCCGGAAATCACCGATCATGTCGAAGGGATTAGCTTTTCAGGATCAGTTTGTGTATGTCGTGGATGGGGGGCTGCTTAGTAATTTTCCGCTCTGGTTGTTTGATGGAGAACGCTCAGAGTCAGGCGGTGCTATCATTCCGGTAGTCGGCTTCAAGATGGTAGGCAAAACCGAAGTGGAGCCTACGCGGATCAAAGGGCCGCTAACTATGCTACAAGCGCTTGTCGAGACAATGCTGACCGCTCACGATGAGCGTTACATTGAGCAGATTAACCGGTTCCGTACAGTCAAGATTCCGACGCTTGGCATTAAACCGACCCAGTTTAATCTTTCCGTTCAGGACAGTACTAACTTATATCGGTCTGGCGTTGCCTCTGGCCTGGAGTTTTTCAACACGTGGAATACGAAGATCTATAACGAGCAATTGGAGAAGCAGCGAAAAGAACTTCGTAAGAAACAGGCGGATGTACCGCCGCTGATTTCAGTATAAAGACTAAAAAAGCAATTCTCCTTTGCTGAGGAGAATTGCTTTTTGGGTTTTATTTTACTGTAAAACTGGAACAGCGCCTTCAGCACGATGAAAACTTAGTGATACTTGGGAATGTCCTCGTCGTTGTTTTTCCCTTTTTGGCCTTGAATCACCTGGAAAGGATAGTCCTTTCGTTTCTTGGACGAACTGCTTTTTCTGGCCTGGACATTATTCTGTGCATTCATTTTAGCCATCGTTTTAGCCGAAGGTTTGATCTTTGGTGTCTTTGCTTTTCGCGACCAACGGGCAGGCGGATATTTGTACAACAGGAACACCACTCCGAACACAATCAGAGGGATGAGAATACTGGTCAATGAGGCTCTAGTCAAAAAACTGATGACTCCAAGAGCAGCCAGTACAATGAATGCCCAAAATACAATAGCCTGCTTATTCATATCATTCACCCTTTCACAGGATCAAATGTAGCTACAGGAACTTCAGTTGTCGATGAAACGTTGGCAAGCTTGGCATCCAGTTCAAGCATGCGGTTAAACGATGCAATGGAAACTTCCACTTGAGCGTTGGTTGGTTCTTTTGTTGTAAGCAATTGTAGCCACAGGCCCGGATACCCCAAATAACGAAGAACAGGAATATCACGAAGCGAGTTCGTAATCTTGAGTAATTCGAACGAAACACCCAGCACGACTGGCAGCAACAGCAGACGCTGTCCCATCCGTTCCCATAAATTATCATAGGTGAACACGGAATACAGGAATATACCGATAATAACGGTTAACATGATAAAACTGCTTCCACAACGGTAATGCAATCTGCTGTACTTCTGAACATTTTCCGGCGTCAACTTTTCTCCAGCCTCATATGCACTAATGACCTTATGCTCTGCCCCATGGTACTGAAACAAACGTTTGATCATCGGCGTCTGCGAGATTAACCACAGATAAGCGAGTAGCAAGATTAATTTGATAATGCCTTCCAATACATTATGCAAAAATTGATTGTCGAATACATTTTTAAATAAGAAGTCCTCGATCACGACAGGAAGCAGCGTCAACACAATTTTGCCAAAAAGGAAGGACAGAATGGCAACAGCCGTTACCCCAATAATCATGCTAAGGCTCCAGCCGGACCCTTGCTTCTCCTCTTGTTTGGATTTTTCTTCCGGTTCCAGTTCATCATCAGCATAAGCGTCAGCAGAGTAGTTAAGATGTTTGCTGCCTTTGACACTTGAATCTATAATGCTGACAATTCCGCGCAGTAAAGGAATCCGCCGCAATTTCATGACCCAGGTCTTGTCTTGCTTGGGAACTTCCAGATACGTAATTTCGCCGTCTTTTCTGCGAACAGCCGTAACATTGACGTGTTTACCGCCGAACATTACACCTTCGATAACGGCTTGCCCCCCGTAGCTGACAGGCTTGGATTGTTGAGGCAAATTATTCACCTTCCTATTCTGTTCTAAGCCTTTACAGTGAAAGGCAGTTTAATATCCTTATTGTATCGAATTTGGAGAGCAATTTCTAGTTTAGAGACCAATCCGCAGGAGAAGCTGTTAAGATTGTCCTGTTTTGAACATACTACGGCCTAGAACTGTGAGAAAATATCTGGCATGCCTGCGAGATCATCTGGCGAAGAAGGGGACGTTAGTGATGAACGATCATAATCATGAGGAAGTATCCACGAATGATAATCACGAAGAAAAATCAGATCAGCATAAATATGGGCAACACTCGCAAGAACGTGACGATAAAGAGATGAAGCGGCGCTCCGCACCAAAGCAGGGGGATGCTCACTATTATACGAACCGGTTTTCCTTTGCACTAGAGTTGGGGTTCTTTGCCGGTTTGATCTGGGGCGGAATCCACTGGCTGTTCCATCTGCTGCATTTTACCGTAGTACCTGTCGGTTTTCTGGCGGAGCCGTTCTTCAAACATAAATATATCTATACTCCGGCAGGTCATTTAACGGGCTGGTTATGTTTTATCGTGTTTTCGATCTTTGCTTCGCTGTTATATACCTTTACCATCCGAAAATTAAAAGGGCCGTTCCCTGGAATGGTGTACGGGATCGTCTGGTGGATCATCCTCTTTATATTGCTCGGTCCCAAACTGGGTATGATGAAGACGCTAAACCATTTGACATGGGATTCAATTTTCACAGAAATTTGTTTCTTTCTTCTTTGGGGACTGTTCATCGGTTATACCGTAGCGATGGAGTATACCGACGAGCGGAAGCGGGAGCCGGAGCACGTAGGCGCCTAGACGCAAAAAAGCTTCTCAATCCGGTCATGGCTGTGTTAAAATAGCAGATGGTTATTTGCAGAGAGGGTGGAGCAGCGATGAAACGAATTATTGTGATCAATGGCCCGAACCTAAACATGCTTGGCGTACGTGAACCGGGCATTTATGGAACGCTTAGTCTGAAGGATATTGAAGGCAAAATTCGCAGACAGGCTGAAGAACTGGGAGTCTCCATCGCTTTTTATCAATCCAACCATGAAGGGGACATTATTGACCGCATTCATGCCGCAATGGGTGAGGCCGACGGGATTATGTTAAATGCCGGGGCGTTTACCCATTACAGCTATGCTATACGTGATGCAATCAATGCCGTAAAAGTTCCTACCGTGGAGGTTCATCTATCCAACATTCATGCACGCGAAGCGTTCAGACATCATTCAGTACTTGCAGCGGAAACGATCGGGCAGATTGCCGGATTTGGCGAAGTAAGCTATGAACTGGGATTGCTGGCTCTCGTGCGTCATCTGGACAAACAAACCTGAGCCGGAAACCCGGGAATGTGAGAGAAAGAAGGGTTACCGATGGAAAACAAACGAGTACACAAGTTGCGCGAGGCAATGGCTGAGCGTGAACTCAAAGCAATGCTGATTACGAACCCGATTAACCGTCGATATATGACGGGATTTACCGGCTCGGCGGGATATGTGCTTATCACAGAGCAGGAAGCTTATTTGCTTACTGATTTCCGTTATATGGCACAGGCATCCTCACAAGCTCAAGGTTTCAACATTGTGGAACACGGTGCAAAACCGATGGATTCCGTACGTGATTTACTGGTTAAAGCGAATATCAACGAGGTTGGCTTTGAACAGGATTCAGTCACATTCGGTACGCATGCTTCTTATGCGGAATCGTTGCAATCGGTTAAACTTACCGCAGTATCCGGCATTGTTGAGCAGCTTCGTATGTTCAAAGATGCAGACGAAATTGCAGTAATGCAGCGAGCTGCAGATTTGGCAGATGCCACATTCAGCCACGTTTTGCAATTTGCCAAACCGGGTATGACTGAACGTGAAGTCGATCTGGAAATGGAATTTTTCATGCGCAAGCATGGGGCGACCAGCTCTTCTTTTGACACGATTGTCGCTTCAGGCGAACGTTCTGCGATGCCTCACGGTGTAGCAAGTAGCAAGGTGATTGGACAGGACGAACTGATTACGTTTGACTTTGGTGCGTTGCTGGACGGATACTGTTCAGATCTGACACGTACGATTGCAACGGGTAACCCTGTACCTGAGCTGCGCAAGATTTATGACATCGTACTGGAAGCACAGTTACATACGCTGGAGAACCTGAAACCAGGTATGACCGGACGGGAAGCGGATGCACTTGCTCGAGATATCATTGCAGGTTATGGATATGGAGAACAATTTGGACACAGCACAGGCCACGGCCTGGGCATGGAAGTTCATGAAGCTCCGCGTCTGTCCAAGCTTAGCGATGATGTATTGAAACCGGGCATGGTGGTTACGGTTGAACCGGGGATTTATATCGATGGACTTGGCGGCGTGCGGATTGAAGATGACGTTGTGATTACCGAGACAGGTATCCATATTCTTACGAAATCGGACAAAAAGTTCACCGTTATTGGGTAAATAGACCAGCTAATTTTTATTTATATTCAGGAGGGATTTTTTGTGATTTCAGTTAACGATTTTAAAACAGGCTTGACCGTAGAAGTAGATGGAGACATCTTCACTGTAATTGACTTTCAACACGTAAAACCAGGTAAAGGCGCTGCCTTCGTACGTTCCAAATTGAAAAACCTGCGTAACGGTAACACCGTTGAGCGTACATTCCGTGCAGGTGAAACGATTGGCCGTGCAATTATCGAAAATCGTGGTGTATCTTATCTGTATGCAAGTGGTTCAGAGCACACGTTTATGGACAACGAAACTTACGATCAGTTCACTTTGACAAGTGAGCAGTTGGAATGGGAATTGAACTTCCTGAAAGAAAACATGAACGTGAAAATCGTTAGCTACAAAGGTGAAATCCTGGGTATCGACCTGCCTACAAGCGTTGAGTTGAAAGTTATTGAAACTGAGCCAAGCGTTAAAGGTAACACTGCACAAGGTGCTACTAAAAATGCAAAAGTAGAAACAGGTCTGAATGTACAAGTTCCTTTGTTCATCAATGAAGGCGATGTGCTTCTGATTGATACACGTGAAGGTAAATATTCTTCCCGTGCGTAACTTTCACTCGCTGTAAGCTTGAAGGTGCGAATGAAAACCCTTTGCCATGCATATGGCAAAGGGTTTTTTTGAAAAAAGATTAGCCTAAGAGGCGCTTTCGTAATATACTGGGTTAAAGTCATTTCTCGTAGAGAATAATGACGAATGATATCAATTGATGCATACTGCACAAGGTAGGGAGTGGATTTGCGTTGTCATTGTACGTCATGAAATTTGGGGGCAGCTCGGTCGGAGATACAGAACGCATGAAGCGTGTGGCCGGACGTGTTGTGGAAAAAGCGGATGAAGGACATCAATGTGTCGTTGTGGTTTCGGCCATGGGGGATACTACAGATGAGTTGATTGATCAGGCGAAGCTGCTGAACAGTGATTTGCCTGCTCGTGAAATGGATATGCTTCTAACGACAGGGGAACAGATTTCGATCTCATTACTGTCCATGGCAATTCAGTCACTTGGGCGCAAGGCCGTATCCTTTACAGGATGGCAAGCCGGTTTCCGAACAGAGCCGGTGCACGGTAAAGCTCGGATTCAGGATATTCGTCCTGAGCGTGTCAATGCAGCTCTGGCTGAAGGCAATATTGTTATTGTTGCCGGTTTCCAAGGCATGACAGAAGATGGTGAGATCACTACTCTGGGTCGCGGTGGTTCGGATACAACAGCTGTAGCGCTCGCAGCAGCCATTCAAGCTGACGCTTGTGAGATCTACACGGATGTGGACGGTATCTATTCTACAGATCCGAGAATCGTCAAAGTGGCACGCAAACTAAAGGAAATATCTTACGATGAAATGTTGGAGCTTGCGAACCTGGGAGCAGCGGTATTGCATCCTCGTGCTGTAGAGTACGCGAAGCATTCCGGTGTGCCTCTGATTGTTAGATCAAGCTTTAACCATAATGAAGGAACGGTTGTGAAGGAGGAAGCAACAATGGAACAAGGGGTAGTAGTAAGTGGCATTGCCTATGACAAAAACGTAGCTCGCATCAGTATTCTGGGTGTGCCGGATGTCCCGGGTGTTCTCGCTGAAGTATTTGGCGAACTGGCGTCCGAGCAGCTGGATGTAGATATCATCGTTCAGAGCGGAGTACAGGATGGCAAAGCAGACTTCTCCTTCTCGGTTGCGTTGTCTGATCGTGAGAAGGCACTTCGTGTCATCGAAGGTCTGCACAGCCGTTTGCCTTACCGTGAAGTGACTTCCGAAGAGAACCTGGTTAAAATCTCGATTGTTGGTGCAGGTATGGTGAGTCATCCAGGTGTGGCTGCCAAAATGTTTAAGGTTATCTCTGGTGAAGGCGTGAGCATCAAGATGGTCAGCACGTCCGAGATCAAGGTGTCCTGTGTTATTGATGGAGAGAAGCTTCACGATGTAATTAAAGCACTGCATACAGCGTATGATCTGGATACTGCAGAGCAAGCTGTCATTGGTGGACCACAAGTTCGCAGATAAAAGATATATAGTCATAAATATAAAGAGGTGTACTGTTGCCAACTGGGCCGCAGTCCACCTCTTTTATTGTAACTACAGCTGTTTGCACATATGACCTCCTCGTAATTTACGGTAAGGCTTTAACTCATTCCCTCCCCGCATCTCCGGCACGCAATCCAATAGATTTAATTGGGAACAGTAGGTAACATCATGCATTTTCCCCAGCTTATCGAGCCTTTGCGCACTGGATGATGTTCGAACCAAATCGGTAATTCGATCCTGACATTGAGATACGGCTTGATGAAGAATGATACCAAGATCATTCAGTTGCAGCGGAGAACGGGTCTGACGATACAACTCTTCAATAATACATCCAGCACATAAGCCGTCCTCTAATGCAAACTCATCCTGCTCACCTGCACACAATAACAATACATCCCGTTGCAACTCAATTAGAGCGGAAGCAACAGCTTTTGCATTTAATAAAGCCCCGGCAAGAATATGTCTGGCCCTGGATGCCTTGATCAGAGCTCTTGTACCGTCTGTTGTGGTTAAGATGATGACTTTGTGCGCAATGTCAGGGCTCATATATTCATAGGGGGAATTACCCGCCTCGAATCCGGTAATTTTTTTGTCAAAACGTTCACCACCTCGAATGCTGTTCCGTACCTCCATCCGCTTGGCTTGCGGAACAGTCTCAGCAGCAATAACACCTGCGGCCTGATGGGCAAGGGCAGTCACAATCGTACTTGTCGTCCGCAAAACATCAATCACTACCACACTCCGACCCTCAATATCTATAGTACGCACTTCATTCACATTCCCTACAACGTCGACACGCACACTCCACAACTCCTTTCTGTCCCAGGTAGTGATGCACCTGCTTCTCAACCGGAACAGTCCAATCTGTCTGTAAGCACTATATGCATGCATGCCTAGACAGGTGCCTAGATCACAGGTGTCTATGAATTCGGCTCTCACCCCCGTGTTGAAGAAATGATAGATTTCAGCGTCATAAAATGAATGTATAGGCATAAACTTGAGATATGAACAAGATCAGAGATGCAATCATGATGAATTATAAAGTTGGAGGAGCCTACTCATGAAAGTGAAATGGAGGGATCTTTTTCCGGAACCCATCCGAACCATCTTGGGCAGAATGCCACCCGCTCTATTGGAACAAGTGGAAGAAGTCCGTATTCGAGAAGGCAGGCCCTTGGAAATTAATGCAGGGAACAATTATCACTTTCTTACATCAGAAGGCGTAGCCACAGGAAAACCTGAGGAAGCGTATGTTCCTCAAAAAGAAGTGACGCACAGACTGCTTGATCTGATAAGCAATCACTCGCTCTATACCTTGGAAGAAGAGCTGCGAAAGGGATTCATCACGATCCCGGGGGGGCACCGAATCGGGCTTGCTGGCCGGACGGTACTCAGCGGAGGGCGTGTAGAATATTTACGGGACATCAACGGTTTTAATGTCCGTGTTGCACGAGAAGTGCAGGGAATTGCAGATCCAATCCTTCCATATCTGCTGGATATGAAAAGCGGACAGGTGCTGCATACGCTGATTCTGTCCCCACCTCAGCATGGCAAGACAACATTACTGCGAGATTTGGCAAGACAGATCAGCAATGGCAATAAGCTGTCTAGCGGCGAAGAATGGAAACAAGGCTTACGTCCTCGGCTAAAAGTTGCAATTGTGGATGAACGTTCCGAAATTGCTGGAAGTTACAGAGGTGTCCCTGGTTTCGATGTAGGTCCACGAACAGACATCATGGATGGATGTCCGAAGGCAGAAGGCATGATGATGATGCTTCGCTCCATGTCACCGGATGTTTTGATTGTGGACGAGATTGGCCGCCCGGAGGATGCTGAAGCTGTGATGGAAGCTCTGCATGCAGGGGTATCCGTTATTGCCACTGCCCATGGAAGGGATCTAGCCGAACTGTCTGCAAGACCTGCTCTGAGAACATTGATTACAGAGCAAATGTTTCAGCGCTATGTAATGTTGCAAAGGACGAGCCGAGGTATGAGCTTCCGACTGGCGGACAGTAAAATGCGCGGACTGCAGCAAACCGGAGCTGGAGGTGAAGCCTTTGGTTAATATGCTTGGCGCGCTGCTGATTATGTTAGCGAGCACACTTGCCGGTTTTTACAAAGCCAGACAATATGCATTGCGACCCAGACAGCTGCGTGAATTGATTGCTGCCTTGCAGCGGTTGATGACAGAGATTAATTATGGCTTAACACCGCTCCCTGATGCGATGAAGAAGATGGGAGCTCAGACCAAAGACCCGATAAAGACCCTTTTTTTGCACGCAGCTGCACAGATGGAACCTCCACTTGGCCTTACTGCCCGAGAGAGTCTCCAGGCCGGTGTAGAACACACGTGGGGAAGATCTGCCATGAAGTCAGACGAGCGGGAAGTTATGCTGCAGTTGAGTTTCAGCCTTGGCACCAGTGATCGTCAGGATCAGACGAAACATATTTCGTTAGCCATTCAGCAACTCATGCATGAGGAATCCCGCGCACAGGCCGACCAAGTGAAATACGAACGAATGAGCCGCAGCCTGGGGATGCTAGTCGGAGCGTTAATCGTCATTCTGATCTTCTGAAATAGCCGGGATAGCGAGGTGCCAAGGTCATGAATTTAGAAGTGAACGCAATCTTTCAAATTGCGGGCATAGGGATCATTATAGCGATGATTCATACCGTGCTGAAACAAATGGGAAAGGAAGATATGGCTCACTGGGTGACCGTAATCGGATTTGTCGTTGTACTGTTCATGGTCGTCCGGATGCTGGACAGCCTGCTACAGGAGATTAAATCCATATTTCTTTTTCAATAAAAATGGTCATGAAGCCGGATGGTGGTGACCCATGGAGATTATTCAAGTTGTTGGTCTGGCACTTATTGCTACCGTATTGATTCTAGTGATTAAGGAACAGAAGCCAATGTTTGCTTTTCTGATCGCGGCAGCAACCGGTGTTGTAATCTTTATGCTCTTGATTGGCAAGATCGGTGCAGTGATCGAGGTGTTGAAACGTCTTGCTGAAAATTCCGGTATGGAGAGCATCTATCTAAAAACAGTATTGAAGATTATAGGCATTGCATACATTGCGGAGTTCGGTGCACAGATTGTCAGGGATTCAGGACAAGAGAGCATCGCATCCAAGATTGAACTGGCCGGCAAGGTGTTGATTCTTGTACTTGCCATCCCGATTATCAGCATCATTATCGAAACGGTCATGAAACTGATGCCGGTGTAGAAAGGGCGTGCGGATAACAGATGAAATACTTGCATGACAAGCCGCGCTGGCGTCTCATGATTGTGCTGATGGTTTGTTTAATGTTTGCTGTAATTGGACAGGTTGCAGCTAGTCCCCCGTCAAATGAGTGGATGCAGCAACAGGCAGATCAGCTGCCGAAGGATCAGGTGGAGAAATATTGGGACCAGTTGATGAAACAATATGGTGGTTTTTTTCCAGAAGGAAAAACGCCATCCTTCATGGATATGTTAATTCCCGGAAATGCAGGATTCAGTCTGAAATCAGTGTTCACTGCGGTTGGTACGTATGCGCTACACGAGGTTTTGTATAACGGCAAACTTCTGGTTACCATCGTCATGTTAACCGTGCTGAGTATGATTCTGGAGACACTACAGACCGCATTTGAGAAAAATAATATTAGTAAAATCGCCTATTCTATCTGTTATATGGTCATTATCATTCTTGCTATCAACAGCTTCAGCGTGGCGATAGGGTACGCGAAAGAAGCGATATCCAGCATGATCAACTTTATGATGGCGATGGTTCCGCTTCTATTCACATTGCTAGCTTCGATGGGAAATGTCGTCACCGTGTCGGTGACACATCCGTTGATTATTTTCATGATTCATCTCGTAAGTACACTGATCCATCTGCTGGTGTTCCCGCTACTCTTCTTCTCGGCTGTACTGCATCTGGTGAGTTCACTCTCTGATAAATACAAATTGACACAAATGGCAGACTTGCTGCGCAACATTAGCGTAGCCTTGCTGGGCATATTGCTGACGATGTTTTTGGGTGTTATTTCAGTACAAGGCGCATCGGGATCTGTTGCCGATGGTGTCAGTTTGAAAGCAGCCAAATACATCGCAGGAAACTTTGTGCCTGTTGTAGGAAGGACGTTTGCAGATGCAACAGATACAGTCATCACGGCATCACTGCTTGTGAAAAATGCGATCGGACTGACGGGCGTCATTATTATATTGTTCCTGTGTGCTTTCCCGGCCATCAAGATTCTGGCTCTAGCTTTGATCTACAACATGACCGGAGCGATTATGCAGCCATTGGGAGATACTCCGATCGTAGAGTGCCTGCAAGCGATTGGTAAAAGCATGATTTATGTATTCGCTGCGCTAGCTGCGGTTGGACTCATGTTTTTCCTGGCGATTACAATTCTGCTGACCGCGGGTAACCTGACCGTTATGATGCGTTAGTGCTTCCATGAGAAAGGAGCTGGAGAGGATGGGGTGGCTGAGCAGTTGGCTGCAGGATCTGATCATGATCGTTCTACTCGCAACGTTTGTAGATATGCTGCTTCCAAATCGTTCTATGGAACGGTACGTCAAGCTTGTGCTGAGCCTTCTCATCCTGCTGACTCTATTATCCCCCATCACCAAACTGCTGCGAAGTGATCCGGTAGGCGAACTGAAACGAGCCATGACAGCCATGGATGCTCCGTCAGATGGCCACGCAACACTAGAACAGATACTTGCTCAGGGGAAGCAAATGCAAGCGAGCGAGCAGCAGCAGTCTTTGAAGTGGACGGCCAAGGAAGTGGCAAGCAACATGAAAGGACAGATTGAAGAAATGATCGGCGCTAAAGTCCAGTCTGTTGAGGTGCAGTTGGCAATGAAAAAACAAGATGTGGATACTGGAGCAACTACTTCTGTTGAACTGCCTGTCATTCAGCAAGTTGTGGTTAAGATGGCGGGTAAGCCGGCTACATCCAAACCGGATTCAGGAGGGGCAGAACCTGTCAATAGTCATCCGATATCAGAAACAAAAGAACCTGCAGAAGAGGATGGAAACCAGCGGAGTGCTCCATCGATCCAGATTGATCCAATTGAAATTGCTAATGTACAGATTGAGTCGAACGGTGAGCAGTCGAATACAGATGAGGATCAATTATCTGCTAATCCTTTATCCGAATCACCTGTTACACGCAGCGATAGTGAACATTCCGACGCAGAGAAAACAAGTGTTTCACGGTCTGAACATGCTGTACAGATTATTAAACTGCTACAAGAAAAATGGAAGATTGATGCCAGTCAAGTTCAGGTGACTGAGACGAAAAATGCAGAAGTGCTCTGAGAAGGAGGGGATCCGATGAAACAATGGTTCAAAAAGCTGGAAACCTGGATGGGCGGCGGTGAAGGTGGTGCAAAGCGCAGTCAAACCTTGCGGTGGTTAATCATTCTGGGACTGATCGGCGTGGGCATCATGTTGTTTAATTCTTTTGTCAACGTCAAGAAAATAGATTCCGAAAACATCGGTCGGGAACCACCGGAACAAACGTCCTCCATGTCAGCCATCCAGAATAATTTATTGGAGGAGAATCCTTTTCAGGCGATCGAAATTGCATTTGAAGACAAGATCAAAGGGGTGCTGGAAAATATCGTTGGTGTAGGCACCGTTGATGTGATGGTCACCGTGGATTCCACGGAAGAACTGGTGGTGCAGCGGAACGTAAAAGATTCACAGCAGCTTACCGAAGAGACGGATGCCAATGGTGGCAAACGACATATGACCCAATATACCCGTGACGGAGAGATCATTACGTATGAATTATCAGGAAATCAGACGCCGATTGTCACGAAAAAACTAAAACCGCAGATTCGTGGTGTACTCGTCGTGGCAAAAGGTGCAGAGAACAAGGTTGTGAAAGACCTGATTACAGATGCTGTTGAAAAAGGTTTAAACGTTGCTGCGTACCGGATCTCGGTCGTTCCACGCAAACAGGATTGAAGCAATCATTCACGACGGATCACATGAAAAGTGTTGCCAGAGTCAACCCTATTTTGAGGAGGATGTACTAAATGAATAACAAACGTCAAACGATATGGCTCGTCTCCATGCTGAGTCTCATGGTTATTTTGTCCGCATATTATCTGTTTACTGAAGATTCGGGTCCCATCAATCCACCTGTTGCTGATAGTCAGCAAGTGAATGGTATGAAACAGGGAGAAGCGAAGGAAACGGCTGGTATTGTCGATCCAACTGAGGGTTTGGTCATTAACGAAGTTGTGAATAGCGGAGAAGTAACGGGTGATTCGGGTGTAGCCGATCCGGCTGAAAATACGACGGGTGCGAAAGGACAGGAAGCAGGAAATGCTGAAAAAACACCTGTAGCTGAGCCAGGCACAAAAGAAGGGGAAACCGACAAAAATTCAGAGAATAGTGCGGAAAAAGGAGCAGTGACCACGCCGAAAACCGAAGGGAAAACAGGGGGCGAGGCTGCCAAGACGGACGAGGAAGTGCTCAAAGAGATGGAACAGCAAAATACCGCTGTGTCCGCAAGCAGTCAGTTCCAAAATTATCAGTGGCAACGTGAGGAGAGTAACAACCGCAAATATGAGGAATTGATGACCGTTGCAGGTGATCTGAGTAAAACACCGCAAGAAAATGCAAAAGCGACAGAGCAGTTACGAGTTCTGGAAGATAAACAGGCCAAAATTACAGGTATTGAAGAGACGCTCTCCCAACAGTACGCAAATGCAATCGTTCAGGAGGAAGCGGATAAGTATAAAGTAGTGGTTTTGAGTGATAAATTGGACGTAAAACAGGCAGTTTCCATTGTGGATCTGGTCATGAAGGAACTTGCTGTATCACAGAACAAAATTAGCGTGCAATATGTCACGGAACAGTAAGTAGAAATGTGATAAGGAAGCCCCGGGAGCTTGTTCGACTCTCGGGCTCTTTCCATTTTTAATGATTATGATATAATACTAAAAGCCATATGACCGTCCTAGTGAGACTGGCATGATGCCGAAGGAGTGAATAATGGAAATGTTTAAATTGAGTGAAATTAAAGAATTGATCAAATTGGTTGATGAAAGTTCCGTTCAGGAATTGGAAATTGAAAATGAAGGATCGCGTCTATCGATCCGCAAACCGGGTAAAACGGAGTTTGTACAAGCTGCTCCTATGCAACCGCAAGTCATTGCTGCTCCACAGGTGCAACCTGCTGCTGCAGTTGTGAGTGAGTCTGCTCCACAAGCCGATACAACAAGTCATTTACATAAAATTGTATCTCCGATGGTAGGTACATTTTACAGAGCTTCCTCACCGGAAGCAGGTTCTTTTGTGAGCGTGGGTGATAAAGTTGTTGAGAAAACAACGGTATGCATCATCGAAGCTATGAAGCTGATGAACGAGCTTGATGCGGACATCAAGGGAGAAATCGTTGAGGTGTTGGTTGAAAATGGACAGCTTGTTGAATATGGACAACCCCTGTTCCTTGTAAAACCGGAATAACGGTATAACTGGTTAACAGCAGCCGCATGAGCTTCGAAGGAGGACAATAACGAAATGAAATTTCATAAAATATTGATTGCCAATCGTGGCGAGATTGCTGTGCGCATTATTCGTGCTTGCCGCGAGCTTGGCATATCGACAGTGGCTGTTTACTCGGAAGCGGACAAGGACTCCTTGCATGTCCGTCTGGCAGACGAGGCTTACTGTATCGGACCAACGCTGTCCAAGGACAGTTATCTTAACTTTACCAACCTGATGAGTGTAGCTACTTTGACGGAATGTGATGCCATCCACCCGGGATACGGTTTTTTGGCCGAGAATGCTGATTTTGCGGAAATCTGTGATTCCTGCAACATTACATTTATTGGCCCTTCACCGGAAGCCATCACTAAAATGGGTGACAAGGCTGTAGCCAAACAGACCATGAAAGATGCAGGCGTGCCTGTAATTCCTGGATCAGACGGCCTTGTAGAAACAACGGAAGAAGCGATTATGATTGGCCGTGATATCGGTTATCCTGTCATTATCAAAGCTACCGCTGGTGGTGGAGGTAAAGGGATTCGGATCGCTGAAGACGAAGATCAACTGGTTAAACAGATTACAGCTGCGCAGCAGGAGGCTCAGAAAGCATTCGGTAATGCCGGTGTGTATCTGGAAAAATTCCTGACTGGTATGAAACACGTTGAAATTCAAATTATGGCTGACAAACATGGCAATGCTGTGCATCTTGGTGAGCGTGATTGCTCCGTTCAGCGCCGTCGTCAGAAGCTCGTTGAGGAAGCGCCTTGCCCTGTGCTGAACGAGGAAGTGCGCAGCCAGATGGGTGACGCTGCTGTCCGCGCTGCCCTCGCGGTGAATTACTCCGGAGCGGGTACACTGGAATTCCTGCTTAGCCCAAATGGCGAGTTCTACTTTATGGAGATGAACACACGTATTCAGGTTGAGCATCCGGTAACCGAAATGGTAACGGGCGTGGATCTGATCTGTGAAATGATCTCTGTTGCCGAAGGGAACCCGCTCTCTTTCCGTCAGGAAGACGTCGTCATCAATGGATGGTCGATTGAATGCCGGATCAATGCTGAGGATCCTGATCGTAACTTTATGCCTGCACCGGGCAAGATTGGTTTTTATCTTGCACCGGGCGGCCCGGGGGTTCGTGTGGATAGCGCAGCTTATCCTGGTTATACGATTTCACCATTCTATGACTCCATGATTGCGAAATTGATCGTCTGGGGTGCAAACCGTGATGAAGCGATTGCCAAAATGAAGCGAGCTTTGGCAGAGTTTGCGATTGAAGGTATCTCTACAACGATCCCTTTCCATCAGAAACTTCTGGAGCATCCAACGTTTATCCGCGGAGATTTTGACATCAAATTCCTTGAGGAAAACGAGATTTAATAGTCATATTGGGCTTGTTTGTCATAAAGCAGCCCAAATGATATAGTATGAATAATAAGAGCGCATGTCTCCTGCATCGGATAAGCCCGCACACCAGCGGAGGGCTGCAGGAGTTCCGGTAAAGCCGGACCGGAGGGGTTCTAGCGTTTATGAAAATGAACCGGCGCCCTGACGGATGGCCGCAAACTTATCTCGCGAAAGGTGTGTTAAACATTATGAGTACACTACCGACAGAATTTGAACGTACGGATATCGGTGAAATCCAGATCGCACCTGAAGTGATCGAAGTGATCGCTGGACTTGCAACAGTGGAAGTAAAAGGAGTAGCAGGAATGAGCGGTGGATTCGCAGGTGGATTCGCAGAACTGCTGGGCCGCAAAAACCTTTCAAAAGGGGTTAAAGTTGAAGTAGGTCAACGCGAAGCTGCAGTGGACGTTTCCGTTATTATTGAGTATGGATATCGTCTGCCACAGGTTGCTACTGAAATCCAACAAAACGTGAAGCGCTCCATTGAGAACATGACAGGACTTAACGTGAATGAAGTGAATGTACACATCCACGACGTTCAGTTCAAGAGTGCTGAAAAAGTGGAAGAGATCGACCTGAACACGCAACGTGTAAAATAAAAAAGACAGATTTCCCCCGGCACTCTTGTCGGGGGTTATCCCGTCTTGGACAGGTCTTTGGTTATCCACTTCGGCTGGACAAGGTAATGAACGTTATGCCATTCAGCAAGTTAAGCAATGTGAGTGAGCAAGGGAGGCTGTGCAGTTCGTGGCTAAAATACTGGATCGGCTTCTGTTGTTTATATACAGCATAAGCGTAGGAGCAATATCGGCAGCTGTCATCTTACTGATTAGCGGTGTGCTGCCATACGAATTGAATTACCAGCAGGAACAAAATGTCATTGTTGCGTCCATTGTCGCAGCTGCGATTTTGTTTGTCCTGAGTTTACGTTTTTTCTACATCTCGATTCGGCGTGAGCGCGGCTCGTTGCCGTCTGTGGATCAACGTACCGAGTTCGGGGATGTGCAGATTTCGATGGAGACGATTGAGAACCTCTGTCTGAAGGCAACATCCCGCTTTCGTGGAGTACGTGACGTCAAAGCGCGCATTCGCGTGGTTGAGTCAGGACTGGAAATTAAGATTCGGGCCGTTGTGGATGGGGAGACACCTATTCCGGCACTGACCACGGATCTACAAAAGGCGATACACGATCATGTTCAGGAGATTACAGGGATTCCGGTTTCTTTTGTAACAGTGTATATCGCTAATGTGACCCAGTCGCCTAACTACAAGAGTCGCGTGGAATGAGGTGAGTTTCACTGATGTTGTGGAGAGAGATTTGGGATAGCTACAAGGGAAGGATTCTTGGCGTTGCCTTTGGTATCCTGCTAGGATTTCTTTATGTATGGATCGGTTTTTGGGATATGTTGTTCTTTGCACTCTTGGTGTTCATTGGTTATACATTTGGCAGACGAAGCGATGAGAAGCTTGGTTCGTTTATTCCCTGGGGGGAGTTACGGCAATGGCTCGGGGATCGTTGGCGTCCGTTCAAATAAACCTATCAGAACCCTGCAATATGTTTCCTCCGAAAATAGAACTGTAGTTTGAGTTGCCCGATTTTCGGAGGAAACGTTTTGCAGGTTTTTTTGTGAAAAGAGATCGCAATATCTGAAAGAGCCATGGGTATCCTGTATAGGGTAGGGGAATGAAGTGGTTTCTTGAATTTAAAATAAGCATGATGACGCTCTGGATAGAGCGCTGCAGGAGGCAGGACATGAAAAGACGTTTGGCGAGGGAAATTGCAGTACAAAGTCTGTATCAGATGGAAATGAACGAAGTAAGCGCAGCAGAAGCGGTGAACATGCTGATTACAGAAGCGGCTGAGGATAATGAAACAGAAGTTGTCATTCGTGATGAAGAAGTCATGCGTAGTTATGTTACTGAAATAGTACAAGGTACTTGGAGTCATAAGGAAGCGATTGATGGTTTGCTTGTCGATTATTTGAAAGGCTGGCAGCTCAGCCGTTTGTCTCGTGTAGACCGTCAAATTTTACGTTTGTCTACGTATGAAATGGTGTTCCGTGACGATGTTCCGGCCAAAGTATCGGTTAACGAAGCGATTGACCTGTCGAAATATTTTGGTACAGATGAGTCTGGAAAGTTCGTCAACGGTGTTCTTGGCCGTATGATTCAAGAAGTGGATAGTATCAAGCAAAAATTATCCTAAGGGAACGTCCTCGATAAAGTAGAGTAGGCAGATGAGCTTTTCTGTAAGAATGTATCTAGATCGTTTTATCTAATATATGTTCATATAAGGGAGAGAGAGTACAATGACAGCAACTATTATTAACGGTAAAGAAGTATCCCAAGAGCTCCGCGCAAGCATGACTACAGAAGTGAAACAGCTTAGCGAACAGGGGGTAGTACCTGGTCTGGCTGTTGTGCTCGTTGGTGAAGATCCGGCATCTCAAGTTTATGTGCGTAATAAGGAAAAAGCATGTCAAGACCTCGGGTTTTATTCCGAAGTGCATCGTTTGGATGCAAGTACATCTCAAACTGATTTGCTTGCTCTTGTGGACAAGCTGAACAATCAGAAGTCGATCCATGGTATCCTGGTGCAGCTTCCACTGCCAGGCCATATTGAAGAAAAAGCGGTTATCGATGCGATTGCTGTAGAGAAGGACGTGGATGGATTTCACCCTGTCAATGTAGGGAACCTGGTTATTGGTGATGACAGCTTGCTGCCATGTACACCTGCAGGTGTCATCGAACTGATTAAACGCACAGGACTGGAAATGTCCGGTAAACATGCAGTTGTTATCGGTCGCAGTAACATTGTAGGTAAACCGGTATCCTTGCTGCTACAGCGTGAAAATGCAACCGTGACGATGTGTCACTCCCGTACGGCCAACATGAAAGAAATTACACGTCAGGCTGATATTCTTGTCGTCGCGATTGGTCGTGCCAATTTTGTGGATGCAGATTATGTAAAACCAGGCGCTGTTGTTATCGATGTGGGCATGAATCGTTTGGATAACGGAAAACTCGCAGGTGATGTGGATTTTGAAAGTGTAAAAGAAGTCTCTGGTCCAATTACTCCTGTTCCTGGTGGCGTGGGTCCAATGACCATCACAATGCTGATGAAGAACACCTTGATCGCCGCGAAGCGCGCTCACGAATTGGCCTAGGTATCTATCTGTGGCAGATCAGAAAATCTATTCGATCAAAGACTTGAACCGATATATCCGGATGAAGCTGGAATCGGATCAGGTTCTGTCGGACGTCTGGCTGCGTGGAGAGATTTCCAATTTCACGCATCACTCCAGCGGCCATATGTATTTTACGTTAAAAGACAAGGACAGCCGGATTAAATCGATCATGTTTGCATCCCATAATCAGCGTTTACCCTTTGTACCGAAGGAGGGTGCAAGGGTTATTGCGCGTGGCAATGTTTCGGTGTATGAACGGGACGGACAGTATCAATTTTACGCGACACATATGCAGCCAGATGGTATAGGTAGTCTGTATTTGGCCTATGAACAACTGAAAAAGAAACTTGAGGATGAAGGCTTGTTCTCTCCTGCTCGCAAAAAACCTATTCCGCGTTATCCACAAACGATCGGTGTTATAACGTCCCCTACAGGAGCTGCGGTTCGTGACATCATGATCACACTCCAGCGGAGATACCCATCGGCTAGAGTTGTATTATATCCTGTACTCGTCCAAGGCAAGGGAGCAGCTCCATCCATCGTTAAAGCGATAGATCATCTGAACCACATGGGGGAAGCAGATGTACTTATCGTTGGCCGGGGCGGGGGTTCACTGGAAGAGTTGTGGGCCTTTAATGAAGAGTTGGTAGCTCGCGCAATTGCAGCATCGACGATTCCGGTGATCTCTGCGGTTGGTCACGAAACAGATTTTACCATCGCAGACTTTGCGGCCGATTTGCGTGCTGCAACGCCAACGGCCGCAGCGGAACTCGCTGTTCCGAATCGTGCTGAGTTGTTGGAACAGATTGAGCGAAGACAGCGTCAGTTACAAAACAGTCTAAAGCAACGTGCTGTATATCATCGTGAACGGTTAACTCGTCTCCAGCGCTCGCCAGTACTGGTGCACCCGCGCAGGACGTTGATGCAGCACACGGAACGACTGGATATGCTTCATCAACGCTTGCAACGTAGTGTGGATACTCGTATGAAATGGACAGTGGAAAAGCAAGAACGGTTGCGAGCAGCTTTGCAGCGCTTCAATCCTCGGGAACAGGTGAACACAGCTCGCCGGGATAATACGGCGGCGCGAAAGCAGCTTGAACTTGCGATGAGGTCGATCACGCGTAGCAAGCAGCAACAATGGAAATCAGTAGTTCGGCATCTTGATGCGCTTAGTCCGCTGAAAGTAATGTCACGTGGTTACAGTCTCGTCTACGATGAGCACGAACAGCAACTGGTCAAATCCATAAATGATGTACAGCCGGGTGACTCGGTGAAGATCAAATTAGCGGACGGACAGCTGGACTGTCAGGTCTGGGGAATGAAGGAGGACAACAACCATGGCGAATGAACCGGAACTGAATTTTGAAGAGGCAATGGCGGCACTGGAAGAAATCGTAGGTCAACTGGAACATGGGGATGTTCCTCTGGAGCAGGCGATTGATTTGTTTCAGCGCGGAATGAAACTTTCCCAGTTATGCGGTCTGAAGCTGGAACAAGTGGAACGTAAGATCGAGATGATCGTAGAAGAAGATGGAGAGCTTCGCAAGAAGCCATTTGGCACGGCTGACGATGAGAGCGGTGTGATTCATGAGTAACCGTGTATCATTCGAAGCTTATCTTCAGGAGATTACTGGCGAAGTCACCGAAGCGCTGAAGCATATCCTTCCTGAACACTGGGATGTGCCGCGTTCGCTAACGGAATCCATGCAGTATTCCTTGATGGCCGGCGGTAAACGTCTTCGTCCACTTCTGGTCGTTGCCGCGGCGGAAGCCTTCGGAGCGGAGCGGACAGCTGCGATGCCGGTAGCCTGCGCCGTGGAGATGGTTCACACGTATTCTTTGATCCACGATGACCTGCCTGCTATGGATAATGATGATTACCGTAGGGGAAAATTAACGAATCACAAAGTTTATGGCGAAGCTACAGCCATTCTTGCAGGTGATGCACTGTTGACTCATGCTTTTTACAGCATTGTTCAGGCGGGGCTTCATAGTGGGGTAAGTGCTGAGGCAGTGTTAGCTATTACCCAGGATTTGGCAGAACTTGCGGGGGCCAGAGGTATGGTTGGCGGTCAGGTTGCTGATATGGAAGGTGAGCAGGGGATGACGGATCTATCACAGCTCCAGTACATTCATTTGCATAAAACAGGCGATTTGATTGTTTTTTCACTTCTTGCAGGTGCCCGAATCGGTGGAGCGACAGAAGGTCAACTTGAGGCGCTGCGAGTATTCGGGCGTGACTTAGGGCTGGCATTCCAGATTCAGGATGATATTTTGGATCTGACAGGCGACGAGCAGAAGATGGGGAAAAAAACGCAAAGTGACGTCAATCAGCAGAAGGTAACCTATCCGTACTTTATTGGGATGGAAGCTTCAATCGCCGAGGTGAAATCACTCACGCAATCTGCTAAAGATGCACTTGAACGAGCGCAATTGCAGGATGCTTCACGGTTAATGGAGATTGCCGACTACTTAATGAGTCGTGATCATTAAGATTTGACGAAGTCAGCTGATTCAATGTGAAATGAGCGGTGTAATGATAGTAATGGCCTTTTTCATGTCATAAAAACGCAAGCTTTTTCACATCATTCAAGAATACATAGTACAGAGCGTCGGATATGATCCGTGAACGAATAACTCGTAATCGGATGTAATGGGCTGTAAATTATGATTCTTGTTCTTTTATGGTATAATGATTCAATGTTATTCAATCCATTACGCATAATAAATGATATACATCCAATAAACAAACATTCTAGGAAAGCGGGGAGATTCTCGTGCTGCTTCCACAAATTAAACAACCCAGTGATCTAAAGGTGATGTCCCAGGATGATCTTGCTCTTTTGTCAGCAGAGATCCGGCAGTTTCTAATTGAGAAGCTGTCTGTTACAGGTGGGCATCTTGCGCCGAACTTAGGAGTGGTTGAGCTCACGGTGGCCCTGCATTACTGCTACAATAGTCCAACGGATAAAATGATTTTTGATGTAGGGCACCAGGCATATGTGCATAAAGTTCTGACGGGGCGAATGGATCGCTTCGATACCTTGCGCCAACAGAACGGATTATGCGGATTTGTCAAACGGAACGAAAGTGAACATGACGTATGGGAAGCCGGACACAGCAGCACTTCTTTGTCAGCTGCTATGGGTATGGCTCTCGCTCGTGATCTAAAAGGTGAGGATAATCAAGTTATCGCGATCATTGGTGATGGAGCGCTTACGGGTGGTATGGCGTTTGAAGCTTTGAATCATATCGGTCATGAACAGCGGAAGCTGATGGTTATTTTGAATGATAATGAAATGTCCATTGCACCAAATGTAGGAGCTATGCACAAATATTTGAGTAAAATTCGTTCAGATCGTCATTATTTGAAAGCAAAAGATGATGTAGAAGGAATTCTCAAAAAGATTCCGGCCATTGGTGATCGTCTGGCGAAGTCAGCAAGTTGGATTAAGGATAGCGTCAAATATATGATGGTTCCCGGTGTTCTTTTTGAAGAACTGGGTTTTACGTATTTAGGACCAATTGACGGTCATGACATATCACAATTAGTTGAGGCATTCAAACAGGCTGACAATGTAGATGGTCCTGTGATGGTTCATGTGCTCACTACCAAGGGCAAAGGTTATCAGCCTGCTGAGGCCGATTCTCATAAGTGGCACGGTATTTCGCCATACAAAATTGAATCAGGTCAAGTGCTTAAAGCGGTTGGTAAACCGATGTATACGGAAGTGTTTGGTCAGACACTGATTGAACTTGCCAAACAGGATAAACGTATTGTTGCCGTTACACCTGCTATGCCTACAGGTTCAGGTTTGATTCCATTCAGCAAAGAGTTTCCGGATCGCATGATTGATGTGGGAATTGCTGAGCAGCATGCAGCCACAATGTGCGCCGCACTGGCAATGGAAGGGCTGAAACCGGTTTATGCCGTCTACTCTACGTTTATGCAACGTGCATATGACCAGATCGTTCATGATATCTGTCGCCATAATGCAAATGTGATATTTGCAATTGATCGTGCAGGTTTCGTTGGGCCGGACGGTGAGACACATCAAGGGGTATACGATGTTGCGTTTATGCGTCACATCCCGAATATCGTACTAATGATGCCAAAAGATGAGAATGAACTGCGCCACATGATGAAAACGGCGCTTGATTATAATGAAGGTCCGATTGCGTATCGTTACCCACGTAATAATGTGGTGGGTGTACCTTTGGACGATGTTCTGGTGCCAATTCCAATTGGAACTTGGGAACAGCTACGGCCAGCAGAAGGGTATGCCATTATAGCATCAGGATCGATGGTTCAGCTGGCTGAGGAAGTAGCAGATACAGTTAAGCGTGATGGAATGAATGCTGGCGTAATCAATGCACGTTTCCTCAAGCCGTTAGATGAACAAATGCTGCGTGATCTGGCTGTCCGGGGGACAAAACTGATTGTACTTGAAGAGACCTCTCAAGCGGGAAGTATGGGAAGTGCGGTGTTGGAGTTTTATGCTGAGCAAGGAATGCATGATGTTCATGTGCATCTGATGGGCATCCCGGATCGTTTTATCGAGCATGGCAGCATCAAGGAACAGCGTGAAGAAGTGGGTCTTACGGTGGAGAATGTATGCGCCGAACTGCGCAAAATGGCGGTTCAATCTTCATACGGAATGTCCAAAACACGGTTCCCTTCCTAATCATGGTATCAAACGTAATGAATTATTAGCGGATAGGAGAAAGACATGTCACTCCCGAAAGAACGAATTGATGTGCTGTTGGTGGAACAGGGTTACTACGAAAGCCGTGAGAAGGCAAAGGCTGCGATTATGGCTGGACTTGTTTACGCCAATAATGAACCGATTGAAAAAGCGGGCATGAAAATTCCCAGGGATGCTGAACTGAAGGTAAAAGGCTCGGTGCATCCTTATGTAGGCAGAGGTGGACTAAAGCTTGAAAAGGCAATCCGTCACTTCAGCCTGGATATGAATCATCTTGTCATGCTGGATATCGGTTCATCCACCGGTGGTTTTACAGATTGTGCTCTTCAGCATGGTGCATCCCACGTATACGCTATTGATGTTGGATATAACCAACTGGACTGGTCTCTACGTAATGATGAGCGGGTCACCGTTATGGAACGTACGAATTTTCGTTATGTCACACCTGAGGATTTAAATGGTCCTGTGCCAAACTTTGCAAGCATTGACGTATCCTTCATTTCCTTGCGTATTATACTTCCACCTCTGCTAGCTTTGTTGCAGCAACCTGCGGATATTGTGGCGTTAATTAAACCACAGTTTGAGGCTGGGCGAGATAAAGTGGGGAAATCCGGAGTTGTTCGTGATCCAAAGGTGCACAAAGATGTTTTGCAGACGATGTTACATTTTGCGAATCAACTCGGGTTGAATTTGAAAGGTCTGACGTTCTCCCCTATTACAGGCGGGGAAGGCAATATCGAATTTCTCGCACACTGGCGTCTGGAAGCACCAGAGGCAACACAACCAGAGAACGACGAGGCTTCACTTGATGCACTTGCAGAGCAAGTGGCCAAAGAAGCCGCACATACTTTTACGGGAAACTCATCATAGGATGGGTTTCTTTTCGCTGGAAAGATGTTTTGGGATAAAGGAAAACGGTTGTTCGATCTCGAATATGTCATCGAGGTGAGCCGTGATGAATGGTCAATATGACACCATCGTTATTGGTGTTTTTGCTGTCTGTTTAATCGTATGGTTGTTTTTCGGATTGCGTAGTTGGATGAATCGGCCCATTCCGGTAAGCTTGGCAGAATTGCAGCTCAATGAGAACATTCAAGACTCTCCAGCCCTGTCTTTGCTTGAAGCAAATGGGTATGACGTGATCAGCGGGAAAATGAAAGTACCACTAGCCTTTGAAGCGGATGATTCTGTATTATACAGCAGGTTATTTATTGATTATGTTGCGGAGCGGGAAGATGCCAGATACTTGGTCAAAACATCTCGTCGCAGACAGCCGCTCGAACTGAGCGGGCCTGCGATCAGGGATCGTTTCCTTCCGTATTTGTTATTATATCCCGGATGTGAAGGATTGCTGTATGTAGACCTTGAAGATTCCGATATTATTGTAATCAGGCTTATGGATTATCAGGAAGACGTGTATGATGGAGAGGACTTGGACTAATATATAGTAAGCAAAAATACTGGATTGAAAAGCATTGCTGTAGAGCAATTGCCGCTGAATTGCAATATATTTTAAATGGAGGTATATATGAAAGGACAACGACATATTAAGATTCGTGAAATTATTAGCCAAAATGAAATAGAAACCCAAGATGATCTGGTTGAAGCGCTTCGTAAATCGGGTTTTCAGGTTACACAGGCAACAGTATCTCGGGATATCAAGGAACTCCTGTTAATCAAAATTCCAATGGATGACGGGAGATATAAGTACTCCTTGCCCACTGATCAACGCTATAATCCGATTCAAAAGCTCAAGCGTGCTCTCGTGGATAACTTTCTTCACATTGATCACACAAACAATCTCGTGGTCATGAAATGTTTGCCGGGAACAGCGAACTCCATTGCTGCACTGCTTGACAATATTGAGTGGACTGAAGTGATGGGCACGATCTGTGGAGATGATACCATCCTTATTATTTGCCGTACAGAAGAAAACAGTGTCACTGTTATTGAGCGCATCATGGGATATATTGCTTAAATCAGCCGGAGGTGTTTTTGCAGATGTTAGTTACGTTATCGATTCGCAATCTCGCCGTGGTGGAAGAAGTGGATGTGGTCTTTCATCCGGGATTTCATGTGTTGTCCGGGGAAACCGGTGCAGGTAAATCCATTATTATAGACGCTCTCGGTTTGATTGCCGGGGGACGAAGTTCAGCCGATCTGATCCGTTATGGATGTGACAAGGCAGAGATGGAAGCGCTGTTCGAGATGGAACCTAGTCATCCGGTGTGGAGCACGTTAGAAAAGCTGGGTATTCATTGTGAGCCTGAAGAGCATCTGGTGATTCGGCGTGAATTGAACACACAAGGCAAAAGTACATCACGGATTAACGGGCAGCTTGTAAACTTAACGATGCTACGAGAAGTGGGCGAGAAGCTGATCAACATACATGGTCAGCATGAGCATCAGAGTCTGCTGCGTGCAGAAAGTCATCTCGGACTACTGGATACGTATGGCTCCGATATCATCGGTCCGGTTAAAGCCGAATATCAGGAGCGATACAACAAATTTATCGCGGCCGAGAAAGAGTTGCGCGCACTTCAGGAGTCAAGCCAGCGGGCTTACCAGCTGCTCGACATGTATCGTTTTCAACTTGAAGAGATTGCTGCTGCTGGCCTTACCCGCGGGGAGGATGAATTACTCGGCGAAGAACGGGTCAAACTATCCCATAGCGAGAAAATGATGGACAGCGTTGCTGGTGCATATGAGCTGCTGAGTGGTCAACGAGGGTTAGAGGCGGTAAGTATCGCTTTATCCCGAATTGAGGATATTTCAGGATATGACAGCAAAGGATTGCAGCCTATTCTGGAGCAATTACAGTCTGCTTTTTATCAACTGGAGGATGCCGCGTTTCAGTTGCGGGATTACCGCGAACGCATCGAATTCAATCCTGGCAGATTAGAGGAAGTCGAGCAGCGATTGAATCTTCTCTCTGGACTGAAGCGTAAATATGGGGACAGTGTAGAACTTATTATGAATTATTATGAACAGATCAGCTATGAAACCGACCAGCTCGAAAACAAGGATGAACGATTGGAGAAGCTCCGTTCAGAACGAGATAAATTTTTGCTGCTTGTGATGGAATCGGCTGAGGAGCTTAGTAAAGTACGCAAGCAATGTGCAGAGGAACTGGCTGCTCAGGTGGAGAGCGAACTAAAGGACTTACAGATGGAGAGAACGTCACTTCGGGTTCAGATTGTGCCGGCTGAAGATACAAAAGGCATTGAATGGAATGGACGCCGAATTCGATTAAGCCGCCATGGTGCCGACAGTGCGGAATTCCTGATCTCACCAAACCCGGGAGAGCCACTCCGTCCATTAGGCAAAATCGCTTCGGGTGGAGAATTATCCAGAATGATGCTGGCGATGAAAAGTATTTTTGCTCGACATGATCGGATTCCGGTATTGATTTTTGACGAGGTGGATACAGGGGTTAGCGGCCGGGCAGCACAATCCATTGCAGAGAAGCTTCACCGTTTGTCTTCAACGTGCCAGGTGTTCTCCATTACCCACTTGCCACAAGTGGCTTGTATGGCTGATCATCAGTATCTGATTGAGAAGCATGTTTATGACGGACGTACGATGACTCAAGTGGAATCGCTGTCTGATGAAGGACGAGTGAAGGAATTGGCACGTATGCTTGGTGGTGTGGAAATTACAGAAAAAACATTGCATCATGCACAGGAAATGCTGAATTTGGCGGAAGCCAAAAAAGGGTGAAACGAACGGCTGGCGTAATGTTTGACAGTAATAAAAGCCTGGGGGCAGGGTTATCTTAAAGGTACGCAATTGGCGACCACCTTTCGTCAAGCGAAAGAAGCAAAGGGAGTGTGACAGCCATTGAATTCCCCCCTCAGGAGAAAATTGCTAGGTCTTTTATTTGCTTTCTTTCTATGTGTACTCAGCCAGGTTATTCAGCCGATGCAAAGTTATGCTTCCTTGCCTGATGAAGTTCAGGTATTCGCAGGCAGGCAAGCAGACGTCAGGCTGGCAGTACCTGCCGGTTCAAGCGCAGTCGTTGATCGACCGGATATCGTTGGACTGGATCATCAATCTGCGTCGAAGCTCACTCGGCAGCAACCCTTGCATCTTCATCCTCAACAGACGGGACATGCCAAATTAACCTTGAAATTATGGGGGAAAATTCCTGTCAAAACCGTAAATGTAAAAGTGATTCCTGATTTACGTGTCGTTCCCGGGGGTCAAACCATTGGCGTTAAAGTTAAATCTGCAGGTATTCTGGTTGTTGGACATCATCTGGTACGTTCTAATCCGGATGAACAAAAATCCCCAGGTGAAGCTGCGGGTATCAAATTGGGTGACTTGATCACTCATATGGATGGCAAACGGCTCGATGGTGTGGCTGGTGTATCCGAGGCCGTCGAACTTGCAGGCAAACGTAATCAGGGGATTGATGTCGTTCTAAAACGTGGCAACGAAACGATTAAAACCAAGTTAACTCCAGCGTACGATGCAGAAGATAAAGCGTGGAGACTTGGATTGTACATTCGGGATTCAGCGGCTGGTGTTGGTACGCTTACCTTCTATGCACCTGATCAAGGGGTATATGGGGCGTTAGGTCATGTTATTACGGATATGAATACTCAAACATCCATCGTTGTGGGTAGTGGTCAAATTGTACAGTCTAATGTGACATCCATTGCGAAAAGTGAGAATGGTGATCCGGGTGAAAAAAGAGCCCATTTTCTTAAGGAAAGCAAAATCTTAGGCAATATTGAACGTAATACGGCGTTTGGCATCTTCGGTAAAATGTCTCAAAACCCGGACCACAGTTTGTATTCCCAAGGCATTCCCGTTGCTTTTTCACATGAAGTGAAGGAAGGGCCGGCCGAAATTCTCACTGTGGTGGATGGGCAGCAGATAGAACGTTTCTCGATCAATATTGTGCATGTTGCCGATCAATCGGAGCCAGCGACAAAAGGGCTTGTACTCCGTATTACAGACCCTAAGCTGATCGATAAGACGGGCGGCATTGTTCAAGGGATGAGTGGCAGCCCAATCGTTCAGGAGGGGAAGTTGATTGGTGCAGTGACCCATGTATTTGTGAATGATCCGAAATCAGGTTATGGATGCTTTATTGAGTGGATGCTGCAGGATGCCGGTGTAATGATGAAAAAAGATCAAGCAAAAAACCTTAAAGCTGGATAAACAGCTTTAAGGTTTTTTTGTCGAAAGTGAACATATTATATCGTTTGTTGAAATAAAATATTTATTATAAAGGATCAAGAAAAAAAAATAAAGAAAAATAATTTTCGACAGAAGGAATTTCACTTGGCGTGTCGAAAATTTAACGTGTAAGGAAATGTACGTAATTGTAAAAGAAAAGGTTTTAATTAAAAGGAGGATACCGTTTTGCAAAAAATTGAGGTATTGCTGGCCGATGATAACCGTGAATTTACGAATTTGCTTGCCGAATATATATCCGAGCAGGAAGATATGGAAGTAACCGGTATTGCATACAATGGTGAAGAAGTACTGCAATTGCTGGAACAAACTCGGGATGTACCGGATGTGTTGATTCTGGATATTATCATGCCTCATCTGGATGGACTCGGTGTGCTGGAGCGTCTGCGCGGTCTGAATCTGTCCCCGCAGCCTAAAGTAATAATGCTTACTGCATTCGGCCAAGAGAACATCACTCAGCGTGCCGTGCAACTCGGGGCTTCTTATTACATTCTTAAGCCGTTTGACATGGAAGTATTAGCAAATCGGGTACGTCAGCTTGTTGGAACGCAAACAACAATGTCTACAAGCAGCAGCTCTTCCTCTATGTTTATGAACAAGTCCAATGTTGTACCAATGGGCAAACACAAAAATTTGGATGCAAGCATCACGTCAATCATACATGAAATCGGAGTTCCAGCGCATATTAAAGGATATCAGTATTTGCGCGAAGCCATTACAATGGTATACAACAATATCGAAATTTTGGGAGCGATTACGAAAACGTTCTATCCGGCAATTGCTGAAAAATTCAAAACAACGCCGTCCCGCGTCGAACGTGCCATCCGTCATGCCATTGAAGTGGCTTGGACACGTGGCAACATCGACAGCATCAGCCACCTGTTCGGTTACACGATCAACATCAGCAAGTCGAAACCAACGAACTCCGAGTTCATCGCGATGGTTGCTGACAAGCTGAGAATTGAGCATAAGGTTAGCTGAAAGGATCCGGAGCAGTGATCCGGCAATGGAAATTTTAAAATTCAGATTCGATTCTAGCCAAATGAATTTTGGCGGCCTATATCTGAATTGGTTCATTTCAAGCCGATTAACTTCTGTAATATGTGCCAACGAATACCGTTATTTATTGGATTTAAGATATATCCAGTAAATGACGGTATTTTCGCATAACGAAATAACAAAGGTCATAATGATGAAATTTAGTTTTGCATGATTGTTTTCAAATTTTCACATTAAGCAATAAAGAAAGCACCCTATAGTAAAATTCAGAAAAAGGAAATATTTCATGAATTTTTACCTCCAGTTAACGCTTTTTCAAGTAGAAAGTGGTACGATGTGACCATTGACAAAGACCTACATATATATTTAAAAGTATGGATTCGAGGCTACGAACAGAGGAGTAGAATAGTATGTTTACGCAAATAGGCGAGATTGCTGCACCAATTCCTGTAGTACAATCTGATACAAAATGTGATATTGTCTATCATCTTTTCAAGTCCAATCCCAGTCTGGAAGGTATAGCTGTTATGGGGGAGAAGGGTGTGTCATTGATGATGCGCCCTCGATTCTTTCAACAGATTGGCACCCAGTATGGCTATAACCTGTATATGGGACGCCCAGTTGAACTGGTGATGAACACGCAGGCTCTGGTCTTGGATTACTCGGAACAGATCACAGATGTCAGTGTTCTAGCAATGGACCGAGATGAAGGGGAAATATATGATCTCGTACTGGTCACGTCAGGGGAAAGTTTTTATGGAGCTGTGAGTATTCGCCGTTTACTGCTTGCTGTTGCTGATGTGCGGGCTGAAATGGCGATTTTTATGAACCCGCTGACAGGTCTTCCAGGAAACCATATCATTGACGAACGGCTATATCAGGCGATTCAGATGGACCATTTTAGCGTACTATACGTTGATCTCGATCAATTCAAATCCTACAATGATAGCTACGGTTTCAAAATGGGGGATCTGCTTATTCAGTCGACAGCTAACTTGCTTCGCAAGCTTTTTGGTTTCCCTGAAGCTTTTCTTGGACATATCGGTGGTGATGATTTTATTACAATCCTGAATCACCATGATTATCAACAGATTAGTGAAGAAGTCATCTCAGGTTTTGAGGAAATGAAAAAGTCGTTCTACAACGAACATGATTGGCATAATCAATATGTTCTGGGGGAAGGACGTTCCGGGCTGATGCGGCCTATTCCTCTGGTGTCAGTATCCATCGCCGTTGTTACCAACAGGAAGCAAAAATATGAAAACATAGATCAGATTATTGATGAGGTCACACGGATCAAAAAAAGTTGTAAAGCGATTGCCGGCAGCATTATCTGTGCAAATGATACCATCAGTCATCCATGTTAGAAGTAAAATACACATGTATACGAGAACGTAGAGGACAGAAGGAACCTGAAGAAGTTGGTCTAAAAGCATTCTGTAAGCATGCTTCTTCAGAAGCTTAAGCATTTCCTCTCTACCCATAACAGTTAAATTCAGAAATAAAGGAGTGAAACTACTTTTGGTTGCAGATGAGATTGAATTCATATCCTCGTTTTCCTTCTCTCTTTATCATGGTTCTATTTACATCGGTTGTATTGCGTATCTTGTCATAATAATTGATAATGGTTATCAATAAGTGAGTAGAGTACAGACACAATCTATGTATACGGAGATGGGTTAGCAAAATGTGGAATGATTATTATATCCTTTGGAACTATGCTGCGGTGAGTATAACAGATATCCGTTACATGGAATTAGAGGCATATGAAGAGATGAAATATAAATTTCCAACAAGTACCTTTGTACTCACCATTCAAGGTGAAGCGGGAGTGACGATTGACAGCCAAACGTATGAAGTGAGTCGTTTTTATGTTCTCCATGGAGGAAAAGGGAGTAAGTTGGTCATACAAGCAGGCGAATCCGGATTGCACTTATATTACTTGATGTATAAAGCAAACCTGCCTAGTGGAGGGAGAAATGATCTGGGAAGATTAATGGAGCGTACCAATCCGTTCCAAATGAACTATGGCTTTACACCCAATATGCCAACCATTTTATATGAGCAACTGAAACAGATGTACTTTTTGTGGGAGCAAAAGAACCCCATTCAGCACTTTCAGGCCAAGAGTTTGTTCTATCCCTTTGTGGAGCAGGTATCATCACAGATTCCTCGGGTATCCAATCGCTATCCAAGTATTACGGATCAGGTCAGCAAAGTCATTGAAATTGTAGAGTCTTCCTACACCCAGCCACTTACGCTTCATACTTTGGCAGAAATGATTGGCACCAGCCCAAGAAGTTTGTCACGCAAGTTCAAGCAGTCGACTGGAACCAGTCCCATTGATTATCTGATTCAGTTTCGTTTGTTCAAAGCCAAGGAGATGTTGCTGCAAACGGACGCCACGTTGGATGAGATTGCCGCCGGCATCGGTTATCCTGATGGATATTATTTGGGACGTATGTTCAAGAAACGTACAGGTCTTTCTCCTTTGCAATTCAAAGAAAAGACCTCAGCTCCCCTATATTGGCCTGATCTGACATCAGATATGGCGCGAAATGACATTTTCAGAGGTGGAAGTGGAAGGTATGTTTATACTGATGGTGATAATCATTATCAATATAAGCATGGAGGGTCAATCAATATGAACAGACAGACAAGAACGGGAATGCTGCTGAGTATTCTACTAAGTCTTACATTACTGTTAAGTGCCTGCTCTACAGGAGTTGCCAGTAATTCAAGCGGAGATGCATCCGGAAGCAACAGTTCGTCAAGTTCAACGAAGATAGTAACGGCGGAGAATCCAAGCAAAAAATCGGAACCGCGTACAATCTCAACAGTTAAAGGAGATATTACAATCCCCACTGAACCTAAACGGATTGTGGTTGACTTGTATCTGGGAAGCCTGATTGCTCTGGGAATCAAACCAGTGGGTACACCGGAGATGAACCTGAAGAATCCTTATTTTATCGAATCACTTGAGGGTGTGCAAAATATTGGTGAATATGAAACCATTTCTCTCGAAAAGGTGTTGGAACTTGAACCAGATTTGATTGTGACAGGTAATCCTGATTTATTTGATTCCTTTAGTAAAATTGCACCTACCTTGGTTGTTCCTTATGGGGAGTTGAAAAACACCCATGAAGAGATCGCCTACTTTGGAGAAGTGCTGAATAAAGAAAAAGAATCCAAGGCCTGGTTAGCCGATTATGACGCAAGAATTGCAGATGCTAAAAAACGCGTCGGTGAGGCAATTGATCCAGCAGCCGAGGTGTCGGTCATGCAGTTCTATGATAAAGGACCGTTGGCCTTTGGTGATAATTTTGGTCGGGGAGGTCAGGCAGTCTACAATGCGCTTGGTTTGAATCCTCCTGCAGATAAAAAAGAGATTTTAATGAAGGATCAACTGGTTGAAGTATCATCGGAAGCGATTCCTGAATTTGCCGGTGACTACATTATTCTAACAGCAGATAATCTGACACTGGAAGAGTTGAAATCCAAACCGGTCTGGAGCTCATTGGATGCGGTTAAAAATGATCGTGTGTTTATCTGGAGTCCGGATCGTTCGTGGTACTTTGATCCGATTGCAACATTGGATCAAACAGAGGAATTGGCCGCGTGGTTTACGAAGATCTCTGAAACAAAATAAGCGTAACACTTAATGAGATGAAATCCAATTCCACTCTAAAATTACAGTTGATAATGAAAATTATTATCATTTATAATAAGGTATAATAGTGAAACTCTGCTACGCATATGTTATCAGATGTGTGGAAGAATGATGACCTTGTAAGGCCTTTGTTCCGTTTGAGGCTAGGATTGGAGAGTAATTGATGCAATTAGACGAACAGATGAAATGCTGGAATCTTGCTGCTGTTAAGGTTCTGGATATACGCCGGATCGTTATGGAGGCAGGTGAACAACTGAGTTCCTATACACTTCCGGCAAATGGTTTTATATATACGATTCGAGGGTCGGCTGACCTCCTATTGGATGGACGAGCATACAAGGCAGAGCGATTTTACATGCTTCATGGGGCCAAAGGGTCTTCAATGGATATCCAAGCCAACGAAGATTTCGAATATCTTCTGCTCTATTACAGAGCATTTCTTGCCTTTCCTAGTTATCGCAAAAAGTGGTTATTGACACAGTCTGAGGTTGCACCGTTCTCTTTGCAATATGGCTTTACACCAAGTAGTCCGCTTAGACTGTTACGTTATCTGGATGAGATTGAAGATGCATGGGTACAGTCTGGAAGTCTGGATCTGCTTCATACGAAAAGTTTATTTTACCAATTCATTCATGAATTGATGGTTCAGCTAACAGAGCAAGAGATCAAAACAGAACATGCTGATCCGGTGAAACAATCACTTCGTTACATACAGAACCATTACAGGGAACAGATCACGCTTGATTCTCTGGCTGAACAATTTAACTACAGTTCTCGTCATTTCTCCATGCAATTTAAACGAAAAACGGGTTACAGTCCAATTGATTATCTAATTCAGACTCGGATCGCCAAGGCTCGTACTCTGCTTGTACGATCTGATGCAACACTGAGTGAAATTGCAGCAGAAGTGGGATATTCGGATGTGTATTATTTTAGTCGCATCTTCAAAAAACATGTGGGAATCTCTCCGATCTTATATCAACGGAAGACGAGAGAAGCGGGACGAAAAGAAGATCATCCATTGCAAATATCTGAATCGTCCATTGGCCGAAGATGGAAGTCGGGATATATTGATTATGAGAATCATTATCAATATATAGACGGAGGGTCTACACCAATGAAAAGAAGAAAAACAGGTTCAAGTATGATTATGATTGCATTATTGAGCATAACGATGCTCCTCGCAGCCTGCTCCTCAGGTACAGCAACAACACCAGCAGCTGGCGAAGGAACGGGTGCCAGTTCCAATAACAGCAGTACGGCAGTGTCATCAGACACAGGAAGCCAGACGAACAAAGACAATGAAACACGCACCGTCTCGACGGTTAAAGGAGATGTTGTTGTTCCAGCAAATCCTAAACGGGTTGTGGTGTTGTATCTCCAAGGTGATGTTGTTGCACTTGGAGTTAAGCCAATCGCTACTTCAGATGTATACAGCGGCGCAGCTTACAAGAGCGAGCTTGTAGGTGTAAATTCACTAGGAACCTGGTTTGAGCCGAATCCTGAAGCGGTGATTGATCTTGATCCGGATCTCATTATTGTTCCCTCAGAAGAGACATATGACACTTTAAAAGATATTGCACCAACGGTGTATATTCCATATGAGAAAATGACAACAGAAGAACGACTTCACAGCATAGCCAGCATTTTTGGCAAAGAGAAGGAAGCTGAAGTCTTGATTAACAACCTTAACAGCAAAGTGGAAGAGGGTAAAAAAACTCTTGCAAATGCAGGCATATTAGACAAAACCATTTCCATTATTGAAGGTGGTCTAAAAGGGATGGTCGTTGTGGAGAGCAAGCAATTTGGTCGGGGGTCTCAGGCGATCTATGAATATCTGGAAATGAAAGCTCCTACAGTAGTGCAAAACAAAATTGATGTAGTATCGGACGCCGCGGGCTCTTCGATCTCGATGGAAGTTCTCCCGGAATATATAGGTGACTATGTGTTTCGCTCCGTGTATGAAGGAGCAGACAATCTAACAGATAATCCGATATGGCGTAACATTACGGCGGTCAAAGAAGGCCGTCTGATCGAAATTGATTTTGATTTCTTTTATTATTCAGATATCTATTCCATTAATAAACAACTCGATTTTGTTGTAGATAAACTGTTGGCCGCTCCCAGAGCACGCTAATTATAGAGGGAATCAAGCACATAAGATTATATAGGAGCGAAAATGATATAGCCATTGTAATTTGAATCAATTTCCATTAGACTTAAACGATAATGAGAATCAATATCATATAGTCGACGTTAGGGGTCGAATGGATGGAGGTCCTATAAAGATGAATCAAGAATTGGAACTTTATGATGTAACGATCATCGGAGGCGGCCCGGCGGGCATGTACTCTGCTTTTTATAGCGGTATGCGTGATTTGAAGACAAAATTGATTGAGGCGCGTGACAGACTGGGCGGACGGATGCTCTTTTATCCGGAAAAGATGATCTGGGATGTTGGCGGTGTGACTCCGATCTTGTGTGAAGACTTGATTAGACAGCTTGAACAGCAAGCGCGCACATTTGAACCAACAATCGTATTTGAACAACAGATCGAAGGATTCGAACGTAGGCCGGATGGCACCATTATACTCACTTCTGCTACAGGGGAGCAGCACTGGACACGTACCGTCATTATGGCAATTGGATACGGGATTTACAAAATGGCCAAATTGGAGATTGAAGGTGCGGACCGTTATGAAGTGTCTAATCTGCATTATACGGTGCAGGAACTTGAGCCTTTTCGCGGCAAACGTATCCTGATTTCGGGCGGGGGAGATTCGGCTGTGGATTGGGCGAACGAGCTGGAGAGCTTGGCCGAACAGGTGACGGTAGTGCATCGACGCGACTATTTTGGAGGACTTGAACGGAACGTGCTGCGTATGAAAGAATCCTCAGTTGACGTACGTACGCCCTACGCTATTGAGAAGCTTCATAGCTTGAGCGGTGATATGATCGAACAGGTAACCATTACACATATGGAAACTGAAGAGAGCGAGATGCTTGAAGTGGATGCAGTGATCGTCAATCATGGGATGAAGAGTGATTTTGGTCCTATTCGTGATTGGGGATTAGATTTAGGAGAATGGCATGTCAGCACAACCGAAAGGCTGCAGACGAATATTCCTGGCATTTTTGCTGCAGGTGATTTCGTAGATTATGGAAGCAAGCTGTATTTGATCGCCGGCACATTTACGGATGCTGCTCTGGCTGTTAACAGTGCAAAGCTGTATATGGACCCGGAAGCAGAGAAAGTAGCCTATGTCTCTTCTCATAACAGTCGTTTCAAAGAGAAAAATAAAGCACTTGGTGTTGTGGAATAAGTTATATTGCAGGTCTTAGGATAACTTCGGAAATTTTCCGGGGTTATTTTTTGTATCATGCGGGTATGAAGAGGGAGGTTTGCACAAGATAGAATAGTCTTGATTTGAAGAGCAGCCCCAAACAGATTATAATCAAAATCTATAACAGACTAACACGACTAATGAAAGCTTTCACAGCTTGAATAAACGGATCCAAAGACTCTGCAACCAGATTACAATTCGACAAGAGTGGAGTGCAGCATATGAAAAAAAGTTCACCATCTGGGCAAAAAACTGCTACGTTTATTCAGCGCTTGCTTCATCGCGCGAATATGAAACGGATTAAATGGTCGGAAGTATATCTTGCCACAGCCGGAGCACTTCATCGTTTATTGGTAGAGGGGCGTCGTAAACGTTCAGCCGTGAAAAGAATGCAGCAAGACATGCCTCTCAGCGCATTGACGTCGATGAGACTTGAGCCAGGGGACATCGTCTATACGCCAAGCTCGGAGTCAACCTATTATGCTGGACACATGGGTATTATTGGGTTGGATGGAAAGGTGTATCATGTACATCCTTATGGACCGGTTTTTGCCGATACACTCGAATGGTATCTTACCCGTTTTTATGAAGGAGATCGTTTTATCGTGTTTCGCTCCAAGCTTTGTCAGGTTGGAACTCGCGCAGCGGAATGGGTTCAGGAGCATTATGAGCAGGTGAAGTTTTATCGTTTGCAAACGAACCTTCTAAGTATCGAGCGAAATTATTGCTCCAAATTTATATACCAGGCCTATAAGTTTACATCCGGACTGGATCTGTGGGGGCGAAGGTTTACTAAACTGAAGCAGGGCTTCATCTACCCATTTCGGATCGAGCATTCATCCGATCTGGAAGTACTGGGCACATTTTATAAATGAAATCATAAAAAAGACCGGCTGGGCAGCTGTTTCTCAAGCGTGAGAGGACAGATTTGGCCGGTTTTTTTAATATGTACTGAGATTAAAACAGGAAAAACACTTAAAACGTCGAATAAAATATGAGATGGGCGCGCACAACTTGGAATCGTATACATAACAGGTAACTTAATTCCCCAGGTCAAGAAAAACGACTACAAGGTAGGCGAACAAGAAAGAGTGAGGCGAACTTGAAGTGGCTGGGCTTCTTACGAAGGTTTCGACGGCAGCAAAACGTAGTGAAGCTATCGGACTACACTCCAAAAAAGGAAAGGAGGAACTACTGTTCCATTTGCAGGAAAGATGTGAAAAGTGTTATTTATTATACAGCTCCTCAGGGAAATGTTACAGGTGTATGCAGTTCTTGTAAGTCTTTAGCGGACGAGAGAGGTATGTTTCCCATTTAATAAGAAGAAATGCGCTCACGAAACAACATTACTTTGATTTATGCGCGTTTTTGTAGTACATTAGCAAATGTATTCGAAGGAGGATTCTAATGTACTCAGGAAGACAAGACGATACTTTATACATCATGACCTACACCTTAAACAGCGGTATCAAGGGTACGGTTCCACTGTCAAATAAGCAGATTGTTGAATGGCTCGATTGTTATCGAAATGAGAGACGCTTCGTAACAGAGATCGGCAAAGAGTTTTTTGGATTAAATGCAAGCTTGGTCGCAGACTTTAAGGTTCAAAATCATTTATCCGATTATCAGCAAACGATTATGCCTACGCAGCAGCAGGATAACTTGGAACGTCTGTCCAGTGCTTATAAATCCACCGAGCTATTGATGAAAATTGATTGTAAATGCGGCACGGCCTACGTCACGGAATCTCCTTATAAGCGTACGAAATGGTATTGCACGAAATGTAAAGAGATCGTATTCCTGGATGCAAAAAAAGGAATGGTTGAAACGTCTCGTGGCGACGCATATTACATGACCAACAAATATTTTGTTTCTCGTGACTAGCGGGAAATGATATGGAGAGCATCGCATACAGCGGTGCTTTTTTGTGCCTGCTCCTTGAATAACAGTGGAAGTCATGGAAATGTTGATGATATTATTGCAATAAAAAAAGCCCAATATGGGCTTTTGCTGTAAAACTGGGTAGTGCTTTATGACGAACATTCCACTTTGTGAGGAGGAATAAAGCAGCATCGACAGCGGGGCTCATAAGCCTCCGAATCACCAATCATGACAACTGGACCTAAAGTAACGGGCTCCCCGTTGACAATCCGCTGAGTGAAAGCAGCATCCGGGCTGCCGCAGACTGCGCAGAACGCAGATAGTTTCTCGATATCATCGGCCATGGCGAGCAGGCCGCCGATATATCCGAATTCTTTTCCGCGATAATCCATGTTCAGTCCATCAACAATCACATGTTTGCCACAGTATGCCAGTTCGGAGACAAGTTCCATGATCGCACTGCTGAAAAATTGAACTTCATCAAAGGCAACAACATCGGCATCTATGGTTTGGTTCAGAATTGTCTGCACGGATTCCGGCGTTAATTGCCGAGGAATGGAATGGGCGGGTAGTCTGTAGCCGATTCGGCTTACAATCTCATCCTGAGCGAAACGATCATCTTCGGCTGGTTTGTAGGCAACGACCTTTTTACGGCCAAATTGAATAAGTTTTTGACAACGGCGAATAAGTTCACCGGATTTTTCACTGAACATGGGTCCAGTAATTACGGTAATACGTCCAGTTTGCACGGTGTTGCTACCCCTCTCGCATACGGAATTCAAAAAAAGCGACCATTACAGATTACCACATCTTCTTTGGAAAGAGCCAGAACTAATATGAAGCAGTTTGTGTTACTATATGGATTGTTACGATGTAGGTTCCGAAAGTTGGAGTCCAAGGAGTTATCTGAAAAGAGGTGTTACGAATGAACGAAGCATTATCCACACTGAAGCAGCGTTATGAAGACCTGAACAAAGAGGGCAAGCTGGATGAGGCCGCACAGGCTTTATTTATGGAGCTGTTGACAGAAGCTGAACGGCTGCAGGCGAGCAATCTCACGCTGCGCAGAACGATTCTGAAATCCTCTTCGAAAGAGTCACGTATGTCCACTAAATTGCGGGATGCTTTATATGAATGAATTTTGCCAATGATGCGGAAATTACTCCGCGTCTTCTTTTATCTTCAAAATGAATATACTATGGAAAAAATAAAAAGCCCGGAATCATGAACTGCTTCCGGGTGTTTCAATCTGTTCAGGTTGTTTTTTCGAGCGGAAACGGGGGCCAACATAATTACGTTTGCGGTCACGAAACAGAATCCAGCCGCCCAGAAAACTCATGCCTGCCGCAAAAAGCACAAGCCCGCCCAGGAAGGAAAGCCACTGGAAGCCGGGAGCAGCCAGGTCGTTACCGTGCTCAGCGTAATATAGAAACAGGGCATCTTTCATCATCAGAAAACCCTTCATGGCCATTAATCCGGGAATGACAAGTACAATTATCGCGAGGAATCGCGCAAAGACTATTTTTGTATTCATGAGCATTATACCCTTTCTGCCAGAGTAGACATAAAATAAAGGTTACGCTTACAGGGAATCCCTGCTTATATCATAGCTTGGAATGTATCAACTTGTCCATGCGAGAATGGTCAAACTTTGAGTTGACTGCGCAAGGAGAGTACAATGGTATATAGAGGGTATGCAATATATTAAGGTGCCAACAATCATTTTATTATTATTTATATAAGTTGAACTATTTTTTACACATTAACGGAGAGGACAGAAAAAACCTGGAAAAACGAAGTGTTCGCCTAAAAGCTTTCTGAAAGAAAGCTACATCGGAAGCATACGCTTATCCCCAGATTTTCTCTTTTTGAAAAAGGAATCAAAAAATCTGGGGATAACAGCGATTGAAAGGTTATTCTGTCATCGTAGTGGGCTGTGTAAAGCTTTAGTTCAAATTATATATTCAAAAAAATGAGTATATAGAGGAGACATAGAGATGCCAATACCATGTGATGTTGCTGTACTAGGCGGAGGAACGGGAGGATACGTTGCTGCCATCCGTGCCGCGCAACTTGGAAAAAAGGTCGTTATTATTGAAAAGGACAAGCTTGGTGGAACGTGCCTGCATCGTGGCTGTATCCCGAGCAAAGCGTTGTTGAAGAGTGCCGAGATGTATGCCGAAATTCAGGACAGCGAGAGCTATGGGATTGAGACGACTGGAGCAACCTTGGTGTTCCCGAAAGTTCAGGCACGTAAAGATGCAATTGTAGAGCAACTTCATCAGGGCGTTCAGTATTTGATGAAAAAAAATAAAATTGAGGTTATACACGCCAAAGGACGTGTAATCGGGCCTTCCATCTTCTCACCGCAGAGTGGAGCAGTAGCGGTAGAATTCGAGGATGGTGAGATGGACACGGTTGTTCCAACCAACCTGATTATAGCTACGGGCTCCCGTCCGCGTGTGCTGCCGGGCCTTGAGCCGGATGGAAGATATATTATGAGCAGTGATGAAGCGCTTCGCATGGACGAGCTGCCTACTTCAATCCTCATTGTGGGTGGTGGAGTCATCGGCCTTGAATGGGCCTCCATGCTGAATGATTTTGGCGTGAGTGTGACGGTAGTTGAGGCGGCAGCTCATGTGCTCCCTGCAGAAGATGAAGATATAGCGAAAGAAATGCAGCGTTTACTGGGCAAACGTGGCGTGCGTTTCCTTACTGGTGCTAAACTGATGACGGATAGCTACCGTACCGAAGATCAGAACGTGAACATCGATGTGCAGCTTGCGGGAGATAAGGTAGAAACGCTGACTGCTGAAAAAATGCTCGTGTCTATAGGACGTCAGGCTAACGTAGAAAATATCGGACTGGAGAACACGGATATAAAAGTTGAACGCGGCTTTATTGCGGTCAACAAACATCTGCAGACTGGGGAAGGCCATATCTATGCGATTGGTGACTGCATTGGCGGATTACAGCTCGCACATGCCGCAAGTCACGAAGGCATACTGGCAGTGAATCATCTTGCTGGCGAGAGCGCGCATCCGGTTGAGGCACATCGTATCCCGCGTTGCGTATATACACGTCCGGAAGCGGCTAGTATCGGTTTTACCGAGAAGGAAGCCAAAGAACGAGGGTACGAGATCAAAACCGGCAAGTTCCCGTTCCAGGCAATCGGCAAGTCCCTGATTCACGGAAGTCGTGACGGATTCGTGAAGGTCATTGCGGATGCCAAAACGAATGATATTTTGGGAGTACATATGATTGGCACCCACGTTACGGAACTGATTGCTGAAGCTTCATTGGCACAGATGCTGGATGCAACGCCATGGGAGGTTGGACAGACCATTCATCCGCACCCTTCACTGTCAGAAATCATGGGCGAAGCTATGCTGGCTGTGGATGGAAAAGCAATTGGAATGTAAGCCGGACACCCCTAGTGAGAAAGGTCCTTTCCTTTTTTGGGTAAAAGGGATTATAATAAGGTTAAGCCAAGTCTTAGTACCAGGTTATAAGATCGGGTAGTAGGACTTGCAAAGGCTTTGATTAAAAGGAGGTACCTCATATGAGTTCACAAGGTACTGCAGACGCGGTTCATCGGCATCAACAGCTGGGACTTAGCGATGGAGAAGTATTGGATATGTACAAATACATGCTGCTTGCACGCAAGTTTGACGAGCGGTGCTTGCTCTTACAGCGAGCTGGCAAAATTAACTTTCACGTATCCGGTGTAGGTCAGGAGGCTGCTCAAGTCGGCGCAGCTTTTGGTCTGGATCGAGATCACGATTTTTACTTACCTTATTATCGCGATTACGGTTTCGTTATGGCGGTAGGCATGACGCCGCGTGAGCTGATGCTGTCTGCATTTGCAAAGGCGGAAGACCCGAACAGCGGTGGACGGCAGATGCCAGGTCACTTCGGTCACAAGAAGCTGCGTATCGTTACCGGCTCCAGTCCGGTTACTACACAAGTTCCTCATGCGGTAGGATTCGCTCTTGCTGCCAAAATGCAGAAGAAAGATTTCGTTTCTTTTGTTACATTTGGTGAAGGTTCGAGCAACCAGGGCGATTTCCACGAAGGGGCAAACTTTGCAGGTGTGCAAAAGCTGCCAGTTATCATCATGTGTGAGAACAATCAATATGCAATATCGGTTCCTATTCACAAGCAGCTTGCTGGCAAAATCTCTGATCGTGCGCTGGGTTATGGTTTCCCAGGATTGCGTGTCGATGGCAATGATGCACTTGAGGTATATGCGGCCGTGAAGGAAGCGCGCCAGCGTGCCATCGCAGGAGAAGGACCAACACTGATTGAAGCGATGATGTATCGTCTGTCCCCACACTCCACTTCGGATAATGATCTGGCCTATCGGACCAAGGAAGAAGTTGAGGAAAACTGGAAGAAAGACGGCGTGCTTCGCATGAAAAATTACTTGATCGAATGTGGCATCTGGGATGAAACCCAGGATGCTGATCTGGCTTCCCAGCTTGCGCTGGAAATGAAGGAAGCAACTGAATATGCAGACAACGCGCCATATCCGAAACCTGAGGATACACTGACGCATGTTTATGCGGACAGCGAAGAAGGGGGACGGTAATCATGGCTATGATGGAATATATTGATGCAATCCGTCTCGCGATGAAAGAAGAGATGGAACGGGACGAGAATGTTTTTATTCTTGGTGAGGACGTAGGTGTAAAGGGTGGCGTGTTCACCACAACCAAAGGGTTGCAGGATCAATTTGGTGAAATGCGTGTCATGGATACGCCTTTATCCGAATCTGCAATCGCTGGGGTAGCGATTGGTGCAGCCATGTACGGTATGAAGCCGATTGCTGAAATGCAATATTCGGACTTTATGTTGCCGGCAACGAATCAGATTATTAGTGAAGCTGCCAAGATCCGCTATCGCTCTAACAATGATTGGAGCTGTCCAATTGTTATTCGTGCACCAATCGGCGGGGGTATCTTCGGTGGGCTTTACCACTCCCAGTGTCCGGAATCGATTTTCTTTGGTACACCGGGGCTTAAAATTATTGCTCCTTACTCGGCGTATGACGCCAAAGGATTACTTAAAGCGGCTATCCGCGACCCGGACCCTGTACTCTTTTTTGAAAATAAAAAATGTTACAAGCTGATCAAGGAAGATGTGCCTGAGGATGATTACATCGTTCCAATTGGTAAGGCCAATGTGCTTCGTGAAGGTGCGGATATTACAGTTATCGGGTACAGTCAGCCACTGCATTTTGTCATGCAAGCCGCTGAAGAGTTGGAACGGGAAGAGGGCATCACGGCACATGTACTGGATCTGCGTACATTACAGCCGCTCGACCGTGAAGCGATCATCGCTTCTGCGCGGTTGACAGGCAAGGTGCTCATCGTACATGAAGATAACAAAACCGGTGGTGTGGGTGCAGAGGTGGCGGCCATCATCAGTGAGGAATGTCTCTTTGATCTGGATGCACCTATTCAGCGTCTGTGCGGTCCGGATGTACCAGCCATGCCAATCAGCCCAACGCTGGAGAAATTTTATATGCTGAGCAAGGATAAAGCCAAAGCAGCCATGCGCGAACTTGCAGAGTATTGATAGATGAAGATAGATTAAAGTTTGGAGTGATAAATCAATGGCTGAACGTATGAAATGGATCGAGGTCATTATGCCGCAGCTCGCGGAATCGTTGGTCTCGGCTACCATAGGCAAATGGTTGAAAAAACCGGGTGACCGTGTGGAACAGTACGAGCCGATCTGTGAAGTCATCACGGATAAAGTCAATGCCGAGATTCCATCTACGGTGGATGGCATTATGGGTGATCTTTTGGTGGAAGAAGGAACAACAATTGCTGTAGGTGAAGCCATCTGCCGCATGCAAGTTGCTGCTTCGGATGAAGATATAGCTGAACAGGTAACACTTGCTGCACATCAGGAGGACCCAGTTCAGCAAGCTCAAGTTCAGCAGAATGCTGGGCAATCTCCTGCTATAGCTAAAGGTTCAAGTGCAGCTGCATTTGATCCGAATCAGCCGATGCGTCATCGGTATTCTCCTGCAGTACAGTCCCTGGCAGCAGAACATGGACTGAATCTGCAGCAGGTTCAGGGAACAGGTGCTGGCGGTCGAATTACACGTAAAGACGTACTCGCCTATGTTGCGCAAGGTGGTCAGGCGAGTGCATCATCAGCGTCTGCACAAACATCTGCTGCGGCCAATCAGTCGGTACAGTCAACATCGTCTTCACCATTCAGTGGAATCAGGGATACAGGTATAACTACAGGTTCCGTCGCTGCAAGCGGTGTAACCGGGCAGACTATTCCTGCTTCCGATGTGGGGGTTCCTGTGCGTCATTCTGGTATTCATCTGACCGAAAGTCCCAAAATTCCGCAGATTGAAGTGGAGGGCGGCGGACAGGGAAGATCGGAATACTTTATCGATGTGACCCCTGTCCGTAATGCAATTGCACGGAATATGCGTCAAAGTGTATCCGAAATCCCTCACGCATGGACGATGATTGAAGTGGATGTAACGAATCTCGTCATGCTGCGCAACAAGCTGAAGGATGAGTTCAAACGGAAAGAGGGCATTAACCTGACCTATCTTTCCTTCATGATGAAGGGTGTCGTGAATGCGATTAAAGATTACCCCATCATGAACTCGGTATGGGCGGTTGATAAAATTATCGTGAAGCGGGACATTAACCTGTCCATGGCTGTTGGTACAGAGGATTCTGTGCTTACACCGGTAATCAAACAGGCGGATCAGCGCAATATTGCAGGTCTGGCTCGTGAGATTGATGATCTGGCTCGCAAAACACGTGAAGGCACGCTGAAACTGGATCACATGCAGGGTGGTACATTTACGGTGAACAATACAGGTTCATTTGGTTCCATCTTGTCTCAACCGATCATTAACTACCCACAGGCAGCCATTCTTACATTTGAATCTATTGTGAAGAAACCAGTGGTCATTAACGATATGATCGGTGTTCGGTCCATGGCTAACTTGTGTCTTTCCCTCGATCATCGGATTCTGGATGGCGTCATCTGCGGCCGATTCTTGCAACGGGTTAAAGAGAACCTGGAAGGGTACAACATGGAAACGAAAGTGTATTAAGTTTATTATAGAAAGACGGGAAAGTGTATGTGCCTCAGGCCGTGCACTTTTCTGGCTGTCTAGATACAGACGTATCTTCATATATTAAACCATGGGCAGAAGGATGTGGGGAACATGGGCAAACCGCTGAATGTGGCATACATACCGATGCTGGATTATGAAGCGGCATGGAATCTTCAGAAATCAATTGTGCAGCAACTGGACGAAGGCGAAGGCCCTGAACAGATGTTGCTTTTACAGCATCCGCCAACCTATACGATTGGATCACAGAATCATCCAGAGCATCTGCTTTGGAGCGAGGAAGAGTTGAAAACACAGGGAATCTCTTTGTTTCAAATTGACCGAGGCGGTGATATTACTTATCATGGACCGGGTCAATTGGTAGGTTATCCTTTATTAGTACTTGGTCGGGATGAGGAACTGGATCTGCATGGTTACTTACGCAAGCTGGAACAGGTGATGATTGATTATCTGGCGGATCAGGGTGTTGAATCCAGTCGTAAAGAAGGGTACACAGGCGTATGGATCGGTGATCTGAAGATCGCTGCTATCGGCATCAAGTTTAACCGGTGTAAGCATCGGCGTGGTTTTGTGACGAGTCACGGGTTTGCCTTCAACATTACCTCAGGTATTCAGCATGCCGGGTTTCAAGGAATTGTACCGTGCGGAATTGAACAGTATGGTGTGACCTCTTTGGAGGATATCACGGGTAAGTCATACGCAGTGGAGCAGGTCGCCCGGGATATCGTGCCTTATTTTCAACATATATTCCCGTATGACATGACTTGGAGTACAGAAGAAGAAGCCCTCCAGCGGCTGTAAACAACGCGTTAGAAGGGCTTCAGGTCAGGTGACTATCCAAACAGCAACGGTTCCAGCGCAATGAAAAGGGTGGAGCCAATCATGGCGGCCAGCATGAGATAGATCACAATTTTGAACCATTTCTTTTTTTGCATGAAGAGAGAACTCCTTTCAGACCTTTTGAACAAGCCATAGTATCTGTATTGTACCGTATCTACGATAGGGAGGAAAGTCTAATGATTAATGAGCAGCGTGTTATTCAGCAGTTTATGGAACTGGTACAGATTGATAGTGAGACAAAAAATGAACAAAATATATCCAAGGTGTTAAAAGAACAATTCGAGGGTCTTGGCCTTCACGTCTACGAGGACGATACGATGGACAAAACCGGTCATGGTGCGGGCAATCTGATCGTTACACTGGAAGCTGCAGGAGTGGAAGGTGTAGAGCCGATGCTCTTTACATGTCATATGGACACGGTAACCCCCGGGCAGGGGATCAAACCGGAGCTAAGCGAGGACGGATGGATTCGCAGTGATGGAACAACGATTCTTGGTGCGGACGATAAAGCGGGCATTGCGGCCCTGTTTGAAGCCATTCGTGTCATTCAGGAGAACAACATTCCGCATGGTAAAATTCAGTTCGTGATCACGGTGGGTGAGGAGTCCGGTCTTGTAGGTGCTCGTGCCATGAATCCTCAGGATATCGATGCCACATTTGGCTATGCGCTGGATTCCAACGGAGCGGTGGGTACGATCTGCGTGGCTGCTCCATCAAGAGCTGAAATTCAGATGAAAATCTATGGAAAGTCAGCACATGCCGGTGTAAATCCGGAAGATGGAATTAGTGCGATCCAGGTTGCAGCCAAAGCGATTGCAGCCATGAAGCTTGGACGTATTGATAACGAGACGACAGCGAACATTGGCAAGTTCCAAGGGGGCTCTGCACTGAACGTGGTATGTGACTTTGTTCAGATTGATGCGGAGGCTCGCAGTATTGTGCAGGAGAAAATTGAGCAGCAAATTGCCCAAATGCGTGAAGCACTCGAAACGACATGTCGAAAATTCGGCGCAACAGCAGAGTTCCGCAGTGAAATCAAGTATCCTGCCTTTGGCTTCCATGACGATCATGAGGTTGTACAGCTTGCGCAGCGGGCAATTCGTAGTATCGGTCTGGAAACAAGCACGTTTGCTTCTGGCGGTGGCAGTGACGCGAATATTTTTAACGGATTTGGCATTCCAACGGCTAACCTGGCTGTAGGATATGAGGATATTCATACGACCAAAGAGCGCATTCGAGCAGCGGATATTGTGAAGTTGTCTCAAGTTGTCATTGCGATTGTGCAAGAAAACGCAAAGGTAAAATAAGTTGGTCATGTTATCATGTAACCGAAGCGTTGGCTAAAAAAGAAAATGAAAGTCCGAATTCGGTTCACGCCGGGTTCGGACTTTTTGAACAACGGTGGGGCTAGCCCTTCCGCCCGGCGAGCATGTCGCTTAATTTGGTTTCAGGTCCCCATTCACGTATCCATTGTTTGAGAATAAGCTGTACTTGTTTGGCTTGTCCGACCACACATGCAGATTGAGGTGTGAGATAACTTTTCACTTGGTAAGTCCCCCTTGTTTCTCGCAGTACACCTTAGACTTGTACACACGATAAAATTCCTATAGGCTCACCATATGCCCTGAATCACAGTTTTATACATCTCGGTTCAATTGAACGAATTTTTTACACATCAACGGAGAGGACAGAAAAAACTGGAAAAGCGAAGCGTTCGCCTAAAAGCTTTCTGAAAGAAAGCTGCTTCGGAAGCATATGCTAATCACCGGATTTTTTACCTTTGCAAAAGGAGAATCAAAAAATCTGGGGATAACAGCGATTGAAAGTTTACTCTGTCATCGGAGTGTCTGTGTAAATTAGCTCGGTTCACTTGAACTCATCACAAATGAAATGGAGCTGAAGTACACATGAAATCCAGAACATCTGCTGAATCCATCTATGCGCCGCAACCTGCGAATCCCAAGCTTGATGAAGTGACCGTATCCACCAAGCCAATTTTTGAAGGTAAAGTGATCTCACTTCAGGTAGACACCGTAAAACTGCCAAACGGGCAGACGGCAAGCCGGGAGATCATCAAACACCCGGGAGCGGTAGCGGTGCTGGCGTTAAGGGGAGATCGCATGCTGGTTGTTGACCAGTACCGTCAGGCGATGGGACGTACCGAGGTAGAAATTCCTGCTGGGAAGCTTGACCCGGGTGAACAGCCTGAAATTGCAGCAGCCCGTGAATTGAAGGAAGAAACGGGATATACAGCCAAGTCGCTGCGTCATTTGAGGTCTTTCTACACCTCACCAGGTTTCGCGGATGAGATCATTCACCTGTATATCGCCGAAGAGTTGGAAGCCGGAGATATGGCCCTGGACGAGGACGAATTTCTTGAAGTATCCGAAATTACGCTGGAGGAAGCCTACAAACTGATGGATGAGAATCGGATCAGTGATGCCAAAACGATGATGGCTGTATACGCGTGGGATATTTACAAAACAACAGGACGGTTTTAATCATGTCAAATCAAAAGGGAACGCCGCCGCTGTGGGAGCCGTGTTATACGGATCTGCATATCCACATCGGACGCACGTCCCGTGGTGAGGCAGTTAAAATCAGCGGTAGCCGCGACTTAACGTTTGAGAATATTGCCCGTGAGGCGTCCACCCGTAAAGGGATTCATCTGCTTGGGGTTATCGATTGCCATTCACCAGTTGTGCAGAGAGATATTGAGGAGCTGCTGGATAACGGTACGATGTCTGAGGTTGAGGGTGGCGGTATTGCGTATCAGGATACAACCATTCTGCTGGGAACCGAAATTGAGCTGCGTGAGCCCGAGATGCGTGAGTTCCATATGCTGGCCTACTTCCGGGATTTGGATACAATGAAGTCTTTTACAACCTGGATGACACGTTATATGAAAAATGTAAACCTCAGCTCCCAGCGAGTATACGTACCTGCTCTTGAGATGCAAGCGGAGATCAAGGCACGCGGCGGGTTGATTGTACCCGCTCATGTGTTCACACCGCACAAGGGCATTTACGGCAGCACAGCGCCACGTATGGCGGATGTGCTGGACACAAGCCTTGTGGATGCGATTGAGCTAGGGCTTAGCTCGGACTCGTCGATGGCGAGTTACATTCGGGAGTTGGATCAGGTTCCATTTCTGACGAATTCAGATGCACATTCGCTAGGTAAAATTGGACGAGAATACAATGAACTGCACATGGCATCTCCTTCCTTTGACGAATTTCAACTGGCACTTAAAGGGGAAGAAGGAAGAAGGGTTGCGGCCAATTATGGCTTGAATCCAAGACTGGGTAAATATCACCGGACGTATTGTGCAGCTTGCGGTAGCGTTATGGACGAACATGATCTCTCTGCAGAGCGTTGCCCGCTTTGTGGCAGTCAGAAACTGGTTCAGGGGGTGCTGGATCGTATTCTGGCTATTGCAGACCGAGAGCAACCGGAGCTTCCTGCAGACCGGCCACCCTATTATTATCAGGTTCCACTGGAGTTCATTCCGGGTCTTGGGAAAGCCAAACTGCGTCAACTCTTGGATCGTTTTGGTACGGAGATGGCTGTCTTGCACCGTACAGATGAAGCTCAACTAGCCGAGGTGGTTGGTCCGGTACTCGCCGAACTGATCGTAGCGGCTCGCAAGGGTGAATTGACGTTAGCCTCTGGCGGTGGAGGCACATACGGCAAGGTTGCGGTGAAAGAACAGAAATAGTAAAGCTAGCAAGACAAGCAAGGTTTAACAATTCGGACAAGAAGTCATACGGACGAACCCCGGTTCATAAGCTGAATTATAAGGATGATCAAGTCTAAAGTTTGAAGTATCTCCTTCAGCAGCATAACCGGAAAGGGGACTCGTACCTGTATGCGTTCTTCCTATTTTACGTTCAAAGGGCAAACTTCGTTATATGTATTCGTGGCTGTCTTGTTTCTCGTCGGTGTTATCTTCGGGGCATTGATGGTCAATGCTCTGTCTCTGGAACAGCGCCAGGATCTTGAAGCCTATCTGGGAAATTTCTTTATGACGGTGCAGCATAGTTCGCAAGGAACAGACAACACCGCCTATTGGGATATTGCCATGCTTCATCTGAAATGGGTCGGGTTGATCTTTATTCTCGGCTTGTCCGTTGTAGGTTTACCGGGTATATTGGTTCTGGATTTTCTGAAAGGGGTGCTGATCGGTTTTACCGTAGGTTACCTTGTTGGACAGTATTCGTGGAAAGGGTTGTTATTTGCACTTGTATCCGTAGCGCCGCATAATCTGTTCGTCATTCCGATCCTGCTGATCTGTAGTGTGGCTGCGATGACGTTCTCGTTATATATCATTCGTAATCGTGTTTTGATGTACCGTGCACCAGGCCGCCAAAGGCCGTTTGCTTCCTATGTTATTTTGACGATAGTGATGGCGGTACTGCTGCTTGGGGTAGCTTCGTTTGAAACCTGGGTTACCCCCGCAATGATGCGCTGGGTCACGCCGATGCTGCTTCCTGCCTAGCTTGCACTGCATGTCCTAAAATGTTGACTTTAATATTGAACTCCCCCTATAATGAAAAGAGTGGGTTAAGTTGCAGTGTGCAGTGATTTCCTAGGGGGAGGGAGAAAATGGAAGCACGGATTGATAAAATTAAGCAGCAACTACAGTCCCAAGGTTATAAATTAACGCCCCAGCGGGAAGCCACCGTAAGAGTACTTTTAGAGAATGAAGAAGATCATCTCAGTGCAGAGGATGTATTCATGCTCGTTAAAGAAAAGGCTCCCGAAATCGGTCTGGCAACCGTGTACCGTACCCTCGAACTGCTGAGTGAGCTGCATGTTGTAGAGAAAATCAACTTCGGCGACGGTGTAGCGCGTTATGATCTGCGCGGAGATACATCCAAGCATCACCATCATCACTTAATCTGCGTGCAATGCGGAAGTATGGATGAAATACGTGAAGACTGGCTTGGACCGCTTGAAGAACGACTGGAGCGGGAATTTAACTTTTCGGTAGTAGATCACCGACTGGACTTTCATGGAATTTGTTATCGTTGCAAAGCTAAAAATGAACAAAAGCCCAAAGAAGAAGAATAACATAGCCTATCTTCAAGCTCTCACCGGCGGTTTTGACGGGGGAGCTTTTTTGGTCCCGAACCCTATTTGAGGTTCGCCCGCCAAGGCATATTCCCGGATGCACGGACATACCCTGTTTCAAGAACCATACTGGACTTGAATAGGGAAGGGGACAATTCCAATGATTATCTCTGTGCGGAGAGGGCTCCGTTTGATACGATTCATTGTGTTCTTTGCTGCGCTGGTTTATCTGTTCTATCATGTACTGGATCTGTTTAACGGCTGGATCTCACCCGTGGATCAGTATCAGATGCCGACTGGCAATGCGGTTAAAGTATTTCAGGAAACGGATTGGTCAGGCATGGGAGAAGCACGTCCTACAATGGCTGAGCGGCTTCGCCTCTTCTATTGGTACGGGGAATAATAGCTGCTAGCACGGAGAGTAGCTCCGGCAGCCAGGGATGCAAATACGGAAGCAGCCTGCCGGTTGGCATTGCTGACAGATGAGGAGTGTTGTACATGAACCAAACCATACACGCCTATGCTTTATACCTGGAGGAAGATAAGGGCATGTCGAGCAGCACGCTGGAATCCTATCTGCGAGATGTGGACAAGTTCGTGGAATTTGTGAAAAAGGAATATGGTATTCGCGAAGCGGGAGAGGTTAGACGAACGCATGTTGTATTGTTTGTGGGTCAACTTAAGCAAGATGGTCGGGCGAATGCAACGATAGCCCGCAGCATCGTGTCTTTGCGATCGTATTTCCATTTTCTGATGCGGCGTGGCGAGATTGTACAGGACCCTACGTTTGATGTGGAAGCACCCAAGGCTGACAAGACACCGCCTCAAGTTCTTACTATTGAGGAGATCGAACTGCTGCTTGCCTCTCCTGATGTCAGCTCTCCGCAAGGCGTTCGAGATCGGGCCATGCTGGAGCTCTTGTACGCTACGGGTATTCGGGTGTCAGAGCTGATTGCACTTGATGTACGGGACGTACAGCCGTCCTTGCGCTTCATTCGTTGCGGCGGGGCGGGGAAAGAACGCATTTTACCGATTGGTGCACCAGCTGCTCACTGGGCGAGTGTATATATGGACGGGTTCCGTAATCAATTGCTCAAGGCTGGAACGGACGAGCAGGCACTATTTGTGAATGTATCAGGCAGACGTTTAACCCGGCAGGGATTCTGGAAGCTGCTGAAAAAATCCGCCGTGGATGCGGGCATTTCGGGAGAAATTACGCCGCATACGTTACGTCATTCATTTGCAGCCCACCTGATTGCCAGCGGAGCCGACACTCGTGCGGTACAGGACATGCTTGGCCATGTCGAACAGCCAGGGCAGCAGTATAGCCAGCATGGGCGTAAGACGATGAAAGAAATTTATGAGACTCATCATCCACGGGCAAAATAAAACCATTAAAACGCCGTTATACATACGCGGGCTGCATGTTTGAATGCCTGATTTTTTGCGCCAAACACAGGCGTAGGCAGTGCACCCCTGTTGAATCATGAACGGATCGTTACTACTCAAGGAGGACAACATCGTATGACAGCACTAAACCAACAGATGATCAAAGAAGCGGCATCTTATATTCAAAGTAAAAGCTCCATCAAGCCGGAAGTAGGTTTGATTCTTGGGTCAGGCCTAGGCGTACTTGCCGAACTAATTGAGAATGGCGTGAGCATTGCGTACCAGGATATTCCTCATTTTCCGGTGTCCACGGTAGAAGGACATGAAGGGGAATTGCTGATCGGTACCATCCAAGGCCGCCCGGTTGTAATGATGAAAGGTCGCTTTCATATGTACGAGGGGTATGGACCCGAATTGACTGCATTCCCGGTACGTGTCATGAAAGAGCTGGGCGTAAGCAGCCTGCTGGTAACGAATGCAGCTGGGGGCGTAAATACATCTTATCAAGCGGGCGATTTGATGCTCATCTCGGATCATTTGAATATGACAGGCAAAAACCCGTTAATTGGACCAAATGATGCCGCACTGGGTGTACGTTTCCCTGACTTGTCTGAAGCCTACAGCCGTCGTCTGCGTGCCCTTGCCAAGGATACGGCAGCAACTCAAGGTTTTAATGTGCAAGAGGGTGTGTACGCCGGTCTGCTCGGACCTAACTACGAAACTCCAGCAGAGATCAGAATGCTTCGTACCCTGGGTGCAGATGCTGTCGGCATGTCCACTGTATCCGAGGTTATTGTAGCTCGTCATGCAGGTATTGAAGTTCTCGGTATTTCTTGTATTAGCAACATGGCAGCGGGCATACTGGATCAGCCTCTGTCCCATGACGAGGTTATGGAAACCACAGAGCGTGTTCGTGAAGCCTTTTTGGCCCTGGTGCTGGCTGTTATTCCTAAGATGTAATGAGGCATAGAAGAATGAGCTGAATGGATGTTGTTTGACACATTGAATAAGGAACAAATCATTGAATGATGTTTGCTCAATGATTTGTTCCTTTTTTATAATATGACGCATGAGATGAGTGTATTATCTTCAGATCAAGGACCAGACACGTACGTTTATTCATGGTCAATTACATCGTAAGTAATGAGGTAATACTTGGCTCGATTTCAAATGGCTCAGTGGTTGTTTCAAATCTTCCGCACACCTGACCGCTCTGATCGATCAAAAACTTAGTGAAGTTCCACTTGATTCCGTCATCCTTATGAATATCAGGAAATTTCTCCTTTAGAAAATCGTTCATCCACTTCCCGCTGGCCGTTTCCATGTCAAAACCTTGGAATGGCGCTTGTAAGGTTAAAAACTGATATAGGGGATGGGTGTTTCTCCCCCTGACTTCTATTTTCTCAAATAACGGGAACGTTAACTTCAATTGATTTTCACAGTGAGCTTTTACTTCTGAATTGTCTCCTGGCTCCTTCTCATTAAACTGGTTACACGGAAAGGCCAGAATTTCGAAACCATAACGCTAGTATTTTTCGTACAATTGTTGAAGAGTCGCAAATTGACGAGAGTAGCTACACTTACTGGCTGTATTCACAACAAGAAGTACTTTCCCTCGGTATATTGTTAAATCCGCTGGCCTACCATCAATGAAATGGACTTTCATATCATCAAAAGACATTTGAAGATGCCTCCTCCTTAAATATTTAAATTGTGACATATACATCATAAGTCAACATCATTCATTGGAGAAATATATATAAACGATTACATACATAGGTAAATCCTATAAAGAATGTTCTCATCAGCTTGTACCCGTTGCAGATGAGATAAATACGTACGAATATCCATCTATCTTCTCTTTGGATAAAAAAAATTAGGGAAAACCTGTGGAGAATGGAATAATTTACTGCGAAGGGGCCGACAATGGTTAGCAGTACATGCGAGGAATAACCACCGAGCTATTCATTTGAGGAGGGAACCTAGTGAAAAAAAGAATAATGGCATCGTTCATGACCATTTGTATTCTGCTGCCCTTAATGGCTTCACCGACTTTGGCTGAGGAAGCACCTAAAGCTGCTGGAGGAACGGATTTGGCTCCATCAGCACGTTCGGCTATATTGATGGATGCAGATACGGGAACCGTTATTTATGAAAAAAACAGCCATGATCAGCTGCCTCCGGCGAGTATTACGAAAATTATGACGATGCTGCTCACCATGGAAGCGATTAGTTCAGGCAAGCTGAAGTTAACGGATAAGGTAAGAACGAGTGAGTATGCGGCCTCAATGGGCGGTTCACAGATTTTTCTGGAGCCCGGTGAAGAGATGACCGTGGATGATATGTTAAAAGGCATCGCAATGGCTTCAGGCAATGATGCGTCTGTTGCTATGGCCGAAAAACTCGGCGGCTCGGAAGAGGCTTTTGTACAGATGATGAATGAACGTGCACAAGAACTGGGTATGAAGGATAGCCGTTTTGCCAACGCGAACGGTCTGCCGGTTGCTAATCATTATTCCTCTGCACATGATATCGCGGTGATGAGCCGTGAATTACTGAAATATCAAGGTATTACGAAGTACACGGGTGCTTACCAGGATTACCTGCGTAAAGACTCCGAGAAGCCGTTCTGGCTCGTAAATACGAACAAGCTGGTGCGTTTTTATCAGGGAGCAGATGGGTTGAAAACGGGGTACACGTCCGAAGCAAAATTCTGTCTGTCGGCTACGGCGTCCAAAGATGGGTTACGTGTCGTTGCGGTTGTGCTTGGTGAGCCGAATACGAAAACAAGGAACAGTGAAGTATCCTCGATGTTTGATTATGCTTTTGGTCAATACACCATGAAGGCACTATACAAAGCAGGAGATCTGCTGGGTAGTCTGAAGATTGAAAAAGGGGATGTTGCCGAGCTTCCGCTCAATGCTGCTCAGAACTACAGTGTTTTGATGCGCAAAGGTGCGAAGTCAACAGATATCCGCCATGAACTGATTGTAGCCAAAGAATTGAAAGCTCCGGTCAAGGCGGGTCAAAGTGTAGGTAAACTCGTCGTCTATCAAGGGAACGAAGTAATTAAAGAATTCGACATTCAGGCTCCGCAGGACGTGGGTAAAGCAGGCTGGTGGAAGCTGTTCAAGCGTACAACCTCAAGCTTGTTTGACTAAGCGGCAAGATACGCCTTTCTCCTTGTGACTCGAACGGTTTTTGTAGTTAAATAGGGGTTTTCTTCTAGTTTTGTCGGGGGGCAGGAAAAGCATTTGGCAACGTAGAAATCCTTGTTCAAGACAGGGAGGAGAGTGGGCAAACGTGAACTTGAATGTGGACATGGAGCATCACCGCGGGATTTTGATTGTGCGATTATCCGGGGAGCTGGATCACCATACAGCTGACATGGTACGAATGCAGATGGATGAAGCGATACAGCGCAGACAATGTGAGCATTTGGTGCTGAGTTTGAAAGACCTGCAGTTTATGGACAGCTCAGGCCTGGGTGTTATTTTGGGAAGATACAAGTTGATCAAAAATAAAGGTGGCAAAATGGTTGTCTGTGATGTGAATCCGCCAGTATACCGTTTGCTGGAAATGTCGGGATTGTTCAAGATCATGCCGATATACGAAAATGAGGGAACTGCTCTCTCAGGTCTGGAGGTCGTCTCATGAATGAAGGAACAGGGACAAATTTCATGAATCTGCAATTTGCGGCCAAGTCGGAGAATGAATCGTTTGCGCGGGTGGCCGTTGCAGCTTTTATCTCTCAGCTTGATCCAACGATGGACGAGCTCAGTGATCTGAAAACGGTTGTCTCCGAAGCGGTGACGAACAGCATCATCCACGGATACAATAACAATCCGGAAGGTGTTGTGACCATTCAGGCCGAGATTCGTGATGATATGATCACGATTATTGTAGAGGATCGCGGCGAAGGCATCGAGGATCTTGATCTGGCCAAACAACCGCTATATACCTCCAAACCCGAACTTGAGCGGTCGGGCATGGGCTTTACGATTATGGAAAATTTTATGGATGAATTCGAAGTCAGCAGTGAGCCCGGCAGAGGCACCTCCATCAAGATGAAAAAAAGGATTGAATCCAAGAAAGCATTGTATAATTAGGGGTTGGTGTTCTTATGGATGCTGAAGTGAAACCATCTTCACAGACCTATTTGGACGATGCCGAGGTCAAACGGCTGATTGCGCTCAGTCAGTCGGGTGACCATGTATCACGGGATACGCTGGTGAACTGCAACATCAGACTCGTCTGGTCCGTCGTGCAGCGTTTTATGAACAGGGGATATGAACCGGAGGATCTGTTCCAGATTGGTTGTATCGGCCTGCTCAAGTCAGTGGACAAGTTCGATCTCAGTTATGACGTGAAGTTCTCGACGTATGCGGTACCGATGATCATTGGTGAGATTCAGCGTTTCCTGCGGGATGACGGAACCTTGAAGGTTAGTCGTTCGCTGAAAGAGATGGCCAATAAAGTTCGCAAGAAGAGGGACGAATTGTCCAAACATCTGGATCGACTGCCCACAATTAAGGAAGTTGCCGCTGAACTCGGTGTTACCCCGGAGGAAGTTGTATTCGCCCAGGAAGCGAACAAACCGCCGACCTCCATTCATGAGACGGTATTCGAAAATGATGGTGATCCGATTACACTGATGGATCAGATCGCGGATGAATCTCAGGAGAAGTGGTTTGACAAACTCGCGCTGAATGAAGCGATCGGCGGCCTCAGTGAGCGGGAAAGACTTATCGTGTATCTGCGATATTATCGAGATCAAACACAATCCGAAGTGGCTAGCAGGCTGGGTATATCCCAGGTGCAGGTCTCACGTCTGGAGAAAAAAATACTGCAATCCATCCGCGATCAAATCGCGCAGTGATGTAGTGTATTGCGATGGCTAAGTGTCATCCTTGTGTGTGTAAATTCTTCAATAAACGACAACTAACAACCTCATTTCGCGCATGTTGGCGATGGGGTTAATTGTCGTTTTTAATTTTTACAGGAGAAGGGAGTCAAGAAGGATATGGACTGATAATTGTTTTAATTTGAATGAAAAGAATCAAAAGATTCATTGTTCTATCCATGATATGTAGTGAAGTTGCTACCTCTCTAGCGCCCCCAGATTTTTTTCCCTTCCTCTCAAAGCGAGAAGTATTCCCCATCGTGTTTACTTTAGTGCATAGGCTTCCAAGCTCTTTCCCCCTGCCCCTCCCCGCAGGTTTCTTACATTTGATTTGGAAAAGAGAGGGCGGCAAGCCAGCGGAGGGACGGAATCGGTAAAGGAGCGAAGCGTGCGCGTTTATCACAGGATTTCCTCCTTGAAAAGGAGAGAACCAGAAATCCGGGGATAACCAGCGCCCGATGCCGATCCATCCCGGAGCGCCCCCTGCCAAACTACGTCTTTTCCCTTCCGCGGATAAGCTTCCAAGCTCTTTCCCCCTGCCCCTCCCCGCAGGTTTCTTACATTTGGTTTGGAAAAGAGAGGGCGGCAAGCCAGCGGAGGGATGGAATCGGTAAAGGAGCGAAGCGTGCGCGTTTATCACAGGATTTCCTCCTTGAAAAGGAGAGAACCAGAAATCCGGGGATAACCAGCGCCCGATGCCGATCCATCCCGGAGCGCCCCACCGCCCTCAACCCTCTTTTCCAACTTAAATGTAATAAATTTGCACAATCTTCAAATACTAACCTAAATTACGCAGTAAAGGAGTGCTTTGGATGTCTCAGACACCCACTCCAACGGTCTATGTTCGCATGCGCAGCCGCATTCGTATCCAGAGAGGGCGAGCAGTCAAACTGCGAGATATTGCCCACGTACTGGCCTCATCCGAGGATCAGGAGGACAGGCTGCTGGAGCTGGAACTGCTGCGGCCCGGACCGGAGGACGGCAACCTGATCCTCATTGACATCTTGCAGATTATTCCCCGAATCCGGCAGTTGCTGCCAGACGTCAACGTGGAATTGATGGGGTCAGGGCATACGTTAGTTGAGGTGATCGTAGGTAATGGTCAGGCCTCGAAATCACTGTTTATTCTGGTGTGGCTATTGTTGTTCTTTGGGTCAGCTCTGACTATTATGAATTTTCATGCAGATGTGAATATGCAGGAAGTACAGATTCGCATTGTGGAGATGCTGACTGGGGAGCGGGACGAGCATCCATACTTATTCCAGCTCGCTTATTCCCTGGGAATCGGCTTCGGCATGGCTGTTTTTTTTAACCATCTGTTCAAGAAAAAATGGAATGAGGAGCCTACGCCGCTCGAAGTGGAGATGTTTCTTTACCAGCAAAATGTAGATCAATATGTCGTGATTGAAGAAAGTGAGCGCATGCATGAGCAGAATGGCAGGGAGCTGAGTGACGATGAGCGTGCTTAACGGAGCAATCAGCATTGTGCTTGGCATTGCCGGAGGGATCGCCGTAGGGAGTGGTGTTATTGCCCTCATCCTTGTCCTGGACATGATTCCCAGACTGGCGCAAGTTACGCAGTCCTATGACAAAACGCATTGGTACGAGGGGGCTCTCATCGGAGGTTCGCTGCTGGGCACGGTGGCTGATTTCTGGCATTGGAAAATGCATGGTGTCATGTTGCTCAGTCCCATTGTTGGACTGTTCTGCGGTGTATTTATTGGCTTGCTGGCTGCAGCGCTAACGGAAGTATTAAATGTGTTGCCCGTTCTGGCGAAAAGGCTGGGCATGAGATCTTACTTGTTTGGGCTTCTACTCGCGATGATTTTAGGGAAAATGACAGGTTCGTTGTTTGACTTTTTTATATACCAGAGATAAAGCGGCATGATAGGTTCAAAGGAGGATGGATATGGACAAACATACGGATCAAACAGGTCATGAACAAGGTGAGGGAATTACCGAGGATATCATGCGCAAGTCGGCTTATGAGATCCAGCAGGAAGAAGAGAAGAGAAGACATCAGAAGAAAAAACAAAACGAGATGTCCGACAGCATTGAGGAATCCGTACAGTATTGGCAGCACAACGATGACATTTCCCCTCGCATGAGTGATAACAAAAATACACTCAAGCAAGTGCTCGGTCTTGGTGAGTCTTTTGATGTTACGTTGAGGGAGATGGTGCTTGGCGGCAAGCATGTAGGGCTGCTGATGTTAAGTGGTTTTGCCAAGGACGAAATTCTGCTCGAAGTGTTAAAAAGGCTCACCTACCTTTCACCCGATCAGATATCCGAACATGCGCTTAAGTCCTATTTCGAATGTTACATCCCCCATATCCAGGTGGAACGTGTGGAGAAAATGAGTGCTGTCATCAGTAAAGTACTGACCGGAATGAGTGCCATGTTTGTTGAGGGAGACCGCTCTGTTCTCATTATGGATACCCGGAGTTATCCGGTTCGATCCCCCGAGGAGCCTTCGCTTGAACGTGTGGTTCGTGGTTCGCGGGATGGTTTTACCGAAACACTACTGACGAATGTAACACTGGTACGTCGCAGGATACGAGACCCCGGACTGAAGTTTGAGATCATGCAGGTTGGGCGAAGAACACAAACCGATGTATGTGTGGTGTATATTGACGATATTGTGGATAAGGTGCAGGTTGACTCGGTGCGCGAAAAAATATTACGTGTCGATATCGATGGTATTCCGGCTGCCGACAAACAGCTGGAGGAAGCGATCATCAACAAAGGATGGAATCCGTTTCCCCTCGTCCGATATTCGGAACGTCCGGACGTTACAGCCTCCCATCTGCTGGAAGGACGAGTAGTCATATTTGTTGATACGTCGCCCAGTGTGATGATCTTACCCACGACATTTTTTGATTTGTGCGAGCATGCGGAGGAGAACAGGCAAACCGCACTTATGGGAACCTATCTGCGCTGGGTACGTTTTGCAGGCATTCTGATCTCGTTGTTTCTGTTGCCACTGTGGATGTTGATGGTCATCGAGCCTTCACTCAAACCAATCGGACTGGATTTTATCGGCCCACAGGAAAATGTAAAATTGCCGATTATCTTGCAGTTTCTACTCATAGAGCTGGGTGTGGATTTGTTACGGATGGCAGCTGTTCATACACCGACACCACTTGCTTCAGCCATGGGTCTGATTGCTGCGATATTAGTCGGAGATATCGCCGTGAAAACGGGGTATTTTGTCAATGAGGTTGTGCTCTACATGGCGATTGCAGCTATTGGAATGTTTGCTACACCGAGTTACGAGTTAGGGCTGGCGAATCGACTAGTCAGATTGATGCTGTTGCTTGCGGTTGCAATATTTAAGGTGCCTGGTCTGGTGGTCGGAACAACGTTGCTGATTGTGGCATTGACCATTCACCGTTCATACAACTCGTCGTATCTGTGGCCATTTATACCGTTTAATGCAAAGGCATTTGGCAACTTCTTGTTTAGGGTTCCATTGCTTGTCAGCAAGAAACGTCCATCGTTCAACAAAACACGTGACAATACCAAGATGTCGGATGATCCAGACGGTGAGCTGCGAAAAAGTAAAAAACACAAATGATGTGCCGAAAAATCCATTCATCTCCCGGCTTAATTTGATATACTGGTGTAAAATCAATGGAATAATAATTGTTCCAGTATATAAAAAGTGAGGAATGCAGACGATGTATTTACACGGTACAAGTAGAATAAATGAGCAAGGTCATCTGGAAATTGGTGGAGTAGACGTTACAGATATGAAAGAGCAATTCGGAACACCGCTCTATGTTGTGGACGAGCAATTGGTTCGCGAGCGCTGCAGAGAGTATATGGAGGCATTCCGCGCTTCCGGTCTGGGCTTCCAGGTTGCGTATGCGAGCAAAGCATTTTGTGTTATGGCGATGTGTGCCCTAGCAGCAGAGGAAGGTCTTTCGCTGGATGTCGTATCTGACGGAGAGTTGTTCACAGCATTGCAAGCAGATTTCCCTGCAGATCGTATTCATTTCCACGGCAATAACAAAACGCTGGAAGAAATCGAAATGGCGCTTGATGCAGAGATCGGATGTTTTGTGGTTGACAACTTTAACGAGTTGCATTTGCTTCAAGCGGTTGCAGCGGACAAAAATCGTAAAGTGAATGTTCTTCTTCGCGTAACTCCAGGTGTTGAGGCACATACACATGAATATATTTCGACAGGGCAAACGGATTCCAAGTTCGGTTTTGATATCGGTAATGGTACAGCATTCGAAGCGATTGAGCTCGCATCCAAACAGTCAAATCTGGTACTGCTCGGTGTGCATTCTCACATTGGTTCGCAAATCTTTGAGGTTGAAGGGTTCCAGATGGCAGTTCAACGTGTTGCTGAATTTGCAGCAAGTGTATACGAGCGCCTGAATGTGGCATTCAAAGTCGTAAACCTTGGCGGAGGATTCGGAATCCGTTATATCGACGGGGACACGCCTCTTGAAGTGGCTGAGTACGTAAAAGCTATTACGGATGCGGTGAAAAATCATTTTGCGCAAATCGGCTATGCTGTGCCTGAAATCTGGGTTGAGCCAGGCCGTAGTATCGTGGGTGAAGCAGGTACAACGCTCTACACCGTTGGAACAAGCAAAGATATCCCAGGCGTGCGTAAATATGTAGCCGTAGATGGCGGCATGACGGATAACCCGCGTCCAGCCCTGTACGAATCCAAGTATGAAGCTGTACTGGCGAATCGTGCAAACGAAGCAGCAACAGAAACCGTTTCTGTAGCCGGAAAATGTTGCGAGAGTGGCGACATGCTGATCTGGGATCTCGACTTGCCAAAAGTGGAAAGCGGGGACTTGCTTGCCGTAGCCTGCACAGGGGCATATAACTATTCGATGGCGAGCAATTATAACCGGATTCGTCGTCCAGCTGTTGTTTTTGTCAAAGACGGTCAAGGTGATGTGGTCGTACGCCGTGAGTCGTATCAAGACATTATCCAAAATGACCTCGTTCCAGCGCGTATTGGCAAGCAGCCGGTTACTCGCTAAAAACAATCCAGCATAACAAAAAGGTGACTGAAATTAGGTCACCTTTTTGTTATGCTAATATTTAATATTCGGTTGAAAAAATATTTATTGGAGTGATACATATCAAACGTCAAATTTTTAATTCAGTAACTACAACCAAATTTAAAGGGATTTCTAGCTTAATAGGGATAGCAATTTTTGTCTTATCTTATTACTACAGTAGTCAGACGATTTCAAATTTCAATATCGAGAATTCATACAACTCGTTAGAGCAGATTATAGTTGTTGTATTTGGCTCGACAGGCTTAATTTTAGGACTAATTTTGATTCTTGCACATTTTAATTTTAAAAATATTGCTGTAATATTATGTATGGTTCTTTTTTTAGGAGTATTGATTGGTGTAAGTATGTATAGTGATTTTACAAGAAATATTATTATGACTTTTTTGGCTGAGTTAATAGTATTTGGTATAGTTGTGATAATTTTTAAGTTCTATTCAACAATAACAACTCTTATAGTAACATCATACATATACCTTTTCATATTATTATTAGTTGTTAAATTTTTCGGCCTAAACTTTCAAGTCAACCCATCTATATTTCTATATACTTTAGTAACAGCATTCTTAATTATCTTTCAATTAACAGGAGTTAAATTAAATAAGTTTTTTATAAAAAAGATCATGAATCAAAAAAAAATTTCTGAAGAATATAATTATGATTTACTAAAATCGCACATTAATATAATCTATTTGCTGGTTTTTGTTATAATCAATGTTTCTGGACTCATTTATGAACAGAGCGCTACTTTTAATTTCTCTAATATTATCAACAATTGTTTTCTAACTATACTTGCATTTAATCAGATCGATTGGAAGAAATTTAAATTTTGATTCAACTTAAATTTAAAAACTTCATCCTATTTTATCTTATCCTTTTGCGATTCAGCTCTTTTCGGTGTACACTAAGAAAAGTGCTGTAATGCTTGACCCCAAGTTTGGTGTTGCGTCACAATTTACTATGCTCAAAATTGAAAGGAGTCATTTACATATGGCGAAACAAGCGAAAATTAAATTGGCAAACGGTGGAGAAGTAGTGATCGACCTGTTCGATCAAGAAGCTCCAAATACAGTAGCAAACTTTGAAAAGCTGGCAAACTCCGGTTTTTATAACGGTCTCGTTTTCCACCGCGTTATCCCGGGTTTCGTAGCTCAAGGCGGATGCCCTAGTGGTTCCGGTACAGGTGGCCCTGGTTACACAATCAACTGTGAGATCAATCCGAACAAACACGAGCGTGGAACGCTGGCGATGGCACATGCTGGTCGCAACACGGGCGGAAGCCAGTTCTATATTTGCTACCAACCACAGCCACATTTGGATGGACAACATACCGTATTTGGTAAAGTAAGCAAAGGTATGGAGTTTGTTGATGCATTCGAAGGTCGCGATAAAATGGAAACGGTTGAAGTTGTAGAAGTTTAATTCAAACTGCAACAGATCAGACACAGTTATCTAACCCCTGATACTTCTATTACAGAAGTACCAGGGGTTTTGTGCATTTTGCAGCCTTTTTGTATGATTGCCTCAGATCGTCTTGTCAAAAATAAGCTTAAAGAAACTGGCGAGCCAAGTGATCTTGGGTTATTCTGGCTAGGTGCAGACTGTTGAAACCGAATACATGAGGTTTGACGGCACAATGGAGAGTAGTGTATCTGTTCTTATTTACTTTCATCAACATGTTGAAAGGATGTTGTTAACTTTGGATTATGTACAGCAGCTTAAATTACTTAAGCACCTTTATAGTGGAAATACGATTTGGGACAAGGACTTGCGTGCTTCCAGACACACCGTGCCTGAGGATGTAACTACTGAGCAGTTGCAGGCTTTAGAGGCAGCTGGACATGAACCCAATCGTTTTGTGAGTCCACAGCATGAGAAGACCATTAACGAACTGAGAGCGTTGGCTGAGCGTTGGACACTTCAGGACGCTGCTCAGGCTTTTGTGGCTTCGTTATGGTCAGCTCCGATGATCTGGCGTTCACTTCTTGCAGGTAAACTGATTGCAGGCAGCATGCCGGATCATGAATATACACCGTACCCATCCAGTTCGACGTGCCAAATCTGTGGTGTTGCCGTTGACGATGGAGTGGATACATCGCTTCAATGGTACTGGCGGATGACAAACGGCACACCGCTGGATGGAGATATTTTTGGACATGTTCTGGCTCTGAAAGAGATGGCCGCTTCGCAGGAGCTTCCTGTTCCGAATGAGTACGATCGTTGGACGCTGCGCGCCGTAATGAGGGTACTGCGAAATTTGCCGCCCAAAACTCGGTACAGCAAGGCAGCGGATGCACTCAAAAAAGCACAACTGCTGCCCTCCAAAAAGATATATGTGTATCGTGATCTGCTTGAAACGCTGGCACTGATCGGTATTCTGGACACACCAGAACAGCCAGGAATGATTACGGCTTTCACTTCGTATGCTGAACGCGATAAGAGACCTAATACCCGCGTTGAAGTACAAGCTCCCTTGGCATGGTGGGATTCATCTGTAGGAATAAACGAGCACAATCTGTCCAAAATTTTCGCTGATTACGATTATAGTGATGTGTCGCTTGAGGACAAACCTGAACCGAATCCACCAGCAATGGAGACCGTTGTTGGTGCGTTTGAAAGCAGACGAGGTGTTGGTTCCAAAGCCAAGGTACCGAAAAAATCTCCAGATGCCGGTACAGGTGAGGTGCAACCAGGAGACGTATATGCTGTGAAAGTACTTAGTGGTGCCTGGGTTACCGTATACTGTCATGAAGTGAAGGACAAACGTGTTATCGTAGAATATTTGGAGGGTGTGTTCCCTGAGATGCCAGGAAAAGATGAACTTATTCTGACCGTTCGTCCAAGACCAGATGAACGCTGGCAGTGTTCGGCCATCGGGATCGACTCTACGAGCTGGGTTAGAAGGGTCGCCAGAGATTTGCCTACTCCTGCTGCTTCCCAGCCAAAACCGGATCGTGTTCCATTCCACTCTGCCAAAGATTTGAAGCATATGGCAAGCTGGTGTTTTCCTGACCTTTAGAATCTGTCTTTGTATGGCTAATTAAGATCCGATCCATGTTTCGTGTGAAATGCAGAATTTATGACACAAATGCTTATTAAAAGTTAGTATGTGACAAAAAGAAACAAAAATGAATTGATTTTTTGACATTAAAGTGCTAACATCCAATTAATAACGAAAGCGATCCTTCAGGGCAGGGTGTAATTCCCTACCGGCGGTGATGCATGATGTCGAGGATTCCATCGATATAGCAAAGTCCGTGACCTGTCTGCCTGTGGCAGATGGCTGATCTGGTGTAATTCCAGAACCGACAGTATAGTCTGGATGGGAGAAGGAGTGGGTGCATGCCAAGCGGCTGCACTCCGCAGGAGTGATGTTGCACAGCATTCAGCAATGGATCTGATGTTGTGCGGGAAGACTTGTTTTTAATAAGTTTTCTGTTACATAATACCGTCATATAGAAACTCTTTACCTGTTTGTTGTATCCAACAAGGTATGTGTTTGTTTTCACTTGCCTGTTATACGGTAAAAGTGTGTCGGTATGGTTGTACAACATTCACTCCTGTAGATGACAGTAGTCTCTCATCATCCCCACCGGAACGGATTGTTCGGTGGGGATTTTTTAGTTCAAGATTATAACCGTGGGGTGAACAATATATGGAAATGATCAATGATGAATTTTATATGGCGTTAGCACTGGATATGGCAGAACGGTCACAAGGACAGACTGGAATTAATCCTGTCGTGGGATGTGTCGTCGTTAAGGATGGACGGGTTGTTGGCCTGGGAAGTCATCTGAAGAGAGGTACAGGACATGCAGAAGTACATGCTCTTAACATGGCTGGAAGTGACGCAGCGGGTAGCACCGTTTATGTAACGCTTGAACCTTGCAGTCATTACGGTAAAACTCCGCCATGTAGTGAACGATTGATTCATGAGAAGGTTAAACGGGTCGTCGTTTGTTGTGAAGACCCGAATCCACAGGTGTCTGGCACAGGCATCAGTATGCTTCGTCAACAAGGCATTGAGGTTGAAGTGGGAGTTTTGCGCGAACGCGGAAGACGTATGAATGAAAAGTTTATCAAGTTTATTACAACAGGCCTGCCTTTCGTTACCCTGAAAACGGCGTCTACGCTGGATGGCAAAATTGCGACGCGCAGCGGAGACAGCAAATGGATCTCCAACGAGCCGGCTCGTGAAATTGTGCATGCGCTACGTCATCGTCATCAAGGCATAATGGTTGGCGTGGATACGGTTATTGCCGATAATCCGGAGCTGACCACTCGTTTGCAAGTAGAGGGCATCAGTCCGGTACGGATCGTAGTGGATTCCAAGCTGCGTCTGCCAGTTGGCTCCAAAATGGTCAAGGATGGTCTTGCACCAACATGGGTACTCACGACGGATGAGGCTAGCCAGGAAGCAGCAGAGCGTCTTGAAGCTTATGGTGTTGAAGTGATCCGCTGCGGCCCTGGGCCACGCGTAGATTTGCTGCATGGGCTGAGCAAGCTAGGAGAGCGGGATATTGGTTCCATTCTGCTCGAAGGCGGCGGCACATTAAATGGTGCGATGCTGGAAGCGCGGCTGGTAGACCGGTTGCTTATGTTCATCGCTCCGAAGATTGTAGGTGGATATGACACACCTGGAAGTTTCCGATTCGAAGGCGTAGAGCGTATGAGTCAGGCTGTCCAATTGCATCAGCTGGAAATTGAACAAGTTGGAGATAATATCAGTATAGGCGGCATTCCCGTTTGGCCAGAATAGGACGTTACTGCTCTGGAACCAAGACGGTGCAGCATGATAAATAATTAAGGTAAACAAGACGATATGTACACAGCTTTAGATTAGGGAGGCGGCAGCATGTTTACGGGTTTGGTAGAAGAAGTAGGTCAGATCCGGCGCATTGGCCGTAAAGGCGAAGCCCTGGTACTGAACATCGGAGCTTCTGTCATTATGGATGATCTCAAGATTGGTGACAGCGTTGCGGTTAACGGGGTTTGTCTTACAGCAACAACACTGGAGGGCGGAGGTTTCACAGCGGACGTCATGCCTGAAACATATCGTCACACGAATCTCAGCCAGCTTCAATCTGGTAGCAAAGTCAATCTGGAACGGGCCATGTTGTCCGGTGGAAGATTTGGTGGTCATATTGTACAGGGACACGTGGATGGAACCGGGGTCATTGGCAGCATCACACGGGATCAGAATGCGGTTGTATTTGAAATCAGGCCGGATGAGAGTGAGTTGTTCCAATATTTGATTCCAAAAGGTTCGGTCACTTTGGATGGGATTAGCCTCACGGTGGTGCAGACGACTCCAACTTCCTTCACGGTTTCGATTATTCCTCATACGATTGGAGAAACTGTGCTGAACATCAAAAAAACGGGAGATACCGTCAACATTGAGTGTGATATTCTGGGCAAATATGTAGACCATCTGTTGCAGTACGGTAAGGGCCATGCAGAAACGAGTAAAGGCAAGCCGCGCAGCATTAGTGAAGAATTCCTCTCGAATCACGGATTTGCTTAATTGGAAAATGAATGTCTCTGATGAACGTTTTTATAACAACAATGGTTACAGGAGGTGGACTGATGTCAGAACAATCCATTCTGGACTCAATCGAGGCAGCAATATATGATTTGATGCGGGGGAAACCCGTGATTGTGGTAGATGATGAAGATCGGGAGAATGAAGGCGATTTTATTGCTTTGGCAGAAAAGGCGACACCGGAGGTCATTAATTTTATGATTACCGAAGGTAGAGGTTTGGTCTGCGTTCCCATTACGCAGCAGCGGGCAGACGAATTAAATCTGAAACCAATGGTTCAGCAAAATACAGATTTTCACGGGACTGCTTTCACGGTCTCTGTAGATCACAAGGATACAACAACAGGCATCTCGGCACATGAGCGCTCGATTACAGTTAAAGGCCTCATTGATTCGAATGCCAAAAGCAGTGATTTTCGCAAACCAGGTCACATGTTCCCGCTGATTGCCAAAGACGGCGGTGTACTTCGTCGTGCTGGACATACGGAAGCGGCAGTAGATCTGGCGATCATGTGCGGTTCTTACCCCGCAGGTGTTATCTGTGAGGTGATCAAGGAAGATGGCACCATGGCCAGACTTCCGGACTTGCAGGAGATTGCACGCAAGCATGATCTGAAGCTGATCAGTATTCAGGACATGATTCGTTACCGGAATGAGAAAGAGCAGCTGGTACAGCGTGAGGTATCCGTGCGTATGCCAACGGATTTCGGAGAATTCCAGGCGGTGGCTTATACCAATGCGGTAGACAATAAAGAACATGTTGCCTTGGTCAAAGGGCAGATTGACGGATCAAAGCCTGTATTGGTGCGTGTGCACTCCGAATGTTTGACTGGTGACGTTTTCCACTCTCATCGCTGTGACTGTGGCCCGCAGTTTGATGCGGCTCTGAAACAGATTCATGATGAGGGTAACGGCATACTGCTTTATATGAGACAGGAAGGCCGCGGGATCGGTCTGATTAATAAACTTAAGGCTTACAAGTTGCAAGAGGAAGGTCTCGACACGGTAGATGCCAATCTGAAACTTGGTTTTGCTGCTGATCTGCGTGATTACGGTATAGGCGCTCAGATTCTGAAGGATCTTGGCGTTCGTCAGATTCGATTGTTAACGAATAATCCGCGTAAGATCAAGGGTTTGGAAGGTTATGGTCTGGAAGTGGTAGAGCGTGTGTCCATTCAGATGAAGGAAAATGAAGATAATACAGCTTACCTTCACACCAAGCAAGCCAAACTGGGGCATATGCTCAAGTTTGATGATATCGAGCAGAATGAACAATAATTACAGCTAATCATGCTGGTATCTGATATGTAAATATTGGGTATTTTACAGGGGCCATTGCAGAACCTGTAACATCATATATCGACAGGGAGATGACGATAATGCCTAACTATTTTGAAGGACATTTGGTATCGGAAGGTTTAAAATATGGCGTGGTTGTTGGACGTTTTAATGAATTCATTACGAGCAAGTTGCTCAGCGGAGCGCTGGATGCATTCAAACGTCACGGCGTGCAGGACAATGAAGTGGATGTAGCCTGGGTACCGGGAGCTTTCGAAATCCCGCTGATCGCGCAGAAAATGGCCGAAAGCGGCAAGTATGATGCAATCATCACACTGGGAACGGTTATCCGCGGATCAACAACACATTATGATTATGTCTGCAACGAGATGGCGAAAGGGGTAGCGGCAATTAACCTGAAAACGGGCGTACCCACCATCTTTGGACTGGTTACTACAGAGAACATTGAACAGGCCATTGAGCGTGCGGGAACGAAGGCAGGCAACAAAGGCTGGGATGCAGCTACAGCTGCGATTGAAATGGCGAACTTGACGAAACAGCTAAAATAGTGCTTATTTAATAGTAGTGCCCTGCTTTGCGCAGACGAAATCGGGAGACTGGCTTCGAACGGCTGGCAGGGTTTTTATTTTTCTGGCGGGAGGATTCGTCTAGTGACGGTAGTTACATACAAACTGGAGTCTTTTGAAGGGCCTTTGGATCTATTGTTGCATTTGATTGATAAGGCTGAGATTGATATCCAGGATATTCCCATCAGCGATATTACCGATCAATACATGGCGTATCTGCATTCCATGCAGGAGCTGGAACTGGATATTACAAGTGAATTTCTGGTGATGGCAGCAACGTTGCTGTCCATCAAGAGCAAACTTTTACTGCCCAAACCACCGGTAATCGAGGATTTCGAGGATTATGATTACATGGAAGATGAAGATTATGATCCGCGTGCCGAACTGATTGCACGTCTTATCGAATATCGCAAATATAAAGGAATTGCGCGGCATCTCCATGAACGTGAATGGGAGCGCAGTCTTATTTTTTCCAAAGAGCCCGAGGATTTACGCCCCTATATGCCTGTCCAGGAGCAAACCAATCCGGTGCAGGGTCTGCATACCTCTGATCTCATTGCGGCGTTTCAGAAAGCATTACGGAAGGCTGAGAAGCGGACAACGGTCACACGGATTAAACGGGACGAAATCTCGGTCAAAGACCGGATACGAGATGTCATCGGTTCGCTTAAACAATTAGGGCCTGGAGGCCGATTGCTGTTCTCCAAATTGATGGATGATCAGATCTATCGACATGAGATCGTCGTGACGTTTCTAGCAGTGCTGGAGCTAATGAAGATGAAACAGATTGTTTGTTATCAGGAGCGCTTGTTTGAGGATATCGTTATGGAGTGGAGAGGGGAAACAACGAACCATGGATTTTCCGAAATTGAAGTCGATTATTGAGGGCCTGCTGTTTTTGTCCGGAGAAGAAGGTCTGAGTGTCAAACAAATTGCTGAAATTGTTGATCAGCGTGTCGAGCTGGTTACGGATGCTATTGAGGAGATGATAGGTGAATTTGCCCGGCAGGGGCGAGGCGTACAGATTATGAAACTTGCAGGTGTTGTTCAGCTTGGAACGCTACCGGAACATGCAGCGTATTTTGAGAAGCTGGCCTATTCTCCTGCACGTACTTCACTGTCTCAAGCGGCATTGGAGACGCTGGCTATCATCGCTTATCGTCAGCCTATCACTAGGGTTGAGATCGAGGAGATTCGTGGAGTGAAATCCGAACGTGCGATTCATACATTGGTGAACAAGGATCTGATTGTTGAAGTGGGGAGAGCGGAAGCGATTGGACGCCCCATTTTGTATGGAACGACGAAGTCATTTCTGGATTATTTCGGACTGGCCTCGATTAAAGATCTTCCAGAACCAGGGTTGTTTGAAGATTCTGAGAATCTGGAGGAAGAAACGCAGTTATTATTCAACAAGCTGGATATGCAGCATCCAGGTACCGGGGATAGTGATGTGCAGCGTACGTTTGAATTTGAAGAGGAAACGGTTGACACGGAGCAAGATATCATGCTTGATCCAGAGGATGATTTGCCCGGTTCATCCTCGTAATTCTAGGCGACGGTAAGAAATTTCAGGGACAAAGTGGAGAGGTATCCGCTTTGTCCTTTTTGTGATTTTGTTTATCTTTAGCTCAACTTCTATAGCAATCTTCGGTAAAAATTGGAGTAATTCATTGGGATCGTGAATTTTTTCCAGTAAGGAATGCCATACTAGATATGAAAAGAATTGAGGGCTTGGAGGTAAGGCCTGTGTGGATCTGGCTTGGAGGAATCGGTTTGTTCGTCGCACTGCTGATTACCGCAGTCCTCATCTCAAATGTTCATGTGCATATTATATTTCGTAAACATAAAAGCGATGACTATGCGAATATCAATGTTCGGCTGCTGTACGGCTTCGTGCGAATGAATTACGAGATTCCGAGCATTGTTTTTCGAAATATGAAAGAAGGCTTCCTGCTTAAAACAGAACAGTCCATGAACCATTCCCGAGGAGAGGTATTGGGAAGTCAGCAGGTGAACAAACGAAAAGTAAAAAACTGGGCAAAAGAAGTTAAAGTGATGCTTAGAGCAACGGAAGCTCTGAAAGTATGGGTTAAACAGACGTTAAGTCGTGTGTATATAACGAATCTGTTCTGGTCTACTGCGGTTGGCGTGGGAGACGCCGCATATACAGCGATGCTGTCAGGCTGGTTGTGGAGTATCAAGTCGATGATTGTTGGTTTCTTAACGTACCAAGTGCGGTTCAGAACGGTGCCTGACCTTGAAGTGATTCCAGTTTGGTCTGATGAGATGGAATTCCGAACGGAACTGGATTTTAAACTGCGTATTCGGGTGATGGCCATTGTGGCTGCAGGAGTGAGGCTGCTTACACGTGTGCTGCAAGTTGAGGGAGGATGGCGAATGTGGTTTAGGCTCCTTCATCAGCAGCGGCGCAAGTTCAAGGAAAAGAAGAAGCACAGGAAAATCGTGGATAAAGAAGCTCGCAAGTCAGGAACTTAACTTCCGGATGGTTTAATCGAACATGTCGTTACGATTCGAGATTGCATACGCCGGGATTCCGTGCATGGATTACATAACTCTCCGAAAGTTTGGAGATGATATGGTTAGATCAGAATCCTATATAAGTTGAACTTCGCATTGGCACAGCATGTTTGTGTTAATTATTTTAGTCAACGGATATAGCTTATATTGAAACTGGAGGGAATACACATGTCAGATCATCCAATTCAAGGCTTAATGGAAACTGCAATGGAAAATATCAAGGCCATGGTGGATGTCAATACAATTGTTGGCGATGCTGTTGAGACACCGGATGGTACGGTCATTCTGCCGATCAGTAAAGTGGGATTTGGTTTTGCTGCAGGCGGGAGTGATTTTAACGTAAGTGATGGAAAAGGAAACAGTACATCAAGCACAACGGAGCATGCTCATTCCGCGAAAGTTGCTTCCCCGTTTGGTGGCGGTAGCGGCGGCGGTGTATCCATCCGTCCGATTGCTTTTCTGGTCGTTGGCAAACAAGGTGTGCACATCGTGCCGCTTGATAATTCGACGCATTTGTTCGAAAAACTGATTGATTCGACACCGTATGTGCTTGATCGCATTCAGGAAATGTTCCGTCACCGTAATCATGGAACAACGGAAAATGATATCCGGGATACTCCTGATCATACGACGTATAGCTGAGCCATAATGTTGACCCTGATCCCTCCGGCACTGCGGTGCAAGAGGGATTTTTTTTGGTTGAGACAGAAGTCTGTGAACGGGCTAACCTAAATATTAGAAGCTTTGAGCAACTCGGGAGTTATCCTAATAACAGTACTGTAGGTATTAAGATGTGAATCGAGAAGGAGGGAAGCATTCTGCTTCAGAGCCCAAATGTCTAACACAGGACTATGGTAGATTCAACTTGGTTTGTTAACCAAGCGTTGAAGTGAGCGGCATCTTTCAGGAAGTAATAATCTTGTATAATTACGATGCGCTCTGGATGTTCCAGTTCATATCGAAGATAAATAGAAGAAGATTCAATTGTTCCGATTACGGAGTGGGAATCCATGGTTCGTTTCTCGTTTGGTGTGATAGAATGCAATAGTACAATCAACCTTTCTGTGTACAACTGAACTGATTCGGAGCTACTGGAGATGAAAGCCCGATCCTTTTACCGTTATACGAACTCTATCTTCTAAAGTTAATCCCAAACAAATAAAAAGCAGAACCACACATTGATTGTTGACGTGTGGTTCTGCTTTTTAAATTTGATCTACTCCAACGAAGAAGCAGGAGCATCCGGTTGTGTAAAAGTAGCAAGATCGTTATCGGTAAGCTGAAGATCAGCAAAGGGTTTGCATATTTTCTGGAACGCTCTAATTGTATTCGTTTCATGAAGAAGTATCGTAGGATTGAATCCTGACAAGACCAGTGATTCTACAAGCTCTGTTTGATCTACTTCTTGATATTGAAGGACTTCAAATATGTTTCTATTGAAAGTGACTTTCCATATGATTAGAGTAAGTCCGGGGGAGAAATAAACTAACGGGAAGATGAGACAAGAATAAGTTCCCTTTTGTGAAAATATAAATCTTTCGCCAATTTTAAGGTTGGTATGTAAAAATAAATCTACTCGTTCACTTCCTGAAGGATGGAATCAATCAATTGATCATCGATCAGCGTACTTGCTTTTTCCAGAGCCAGCAAGATTCCTTGAGGCTGTTCAAAAAAAACAGTTTGAAGAATGGGAGCTACCTCGTCCAGGTCAATTTTTTCGGCTTTTACCATACTAATTAAGGCAACGACGATCTCGTGTCCCTCTACATTACCTTCCATAAATCTTGTTCTTAAATGATTTGCTACGGTTTCGGTCTTTGACTGCGAGTACGCCATTATTTTCCCTCCAACAGTTCGAATCTTAGCAGAACTCCTCATGATGCAAGTCTAAACCAGGTTAGATTAGGAGTCTTAACAATAATAAGGCAGATAGTTTATTTTATCAACAGATTCTCAGCCCTCGGATTGAGCTTTCCATTTGTGTATATGCTGCATCGACATGAGACCAGAAGAACAATCGAAACTCAGCCTAGATCTGGGGGCTGATCCTTTTTCGTGTAAAGGTAGGCGGAAACTGGTTCTCTGATTCACAGGAAACTTGTCTTGCATAAGGACTTTTGATTAAATTAGGTTGGATTCATGTATCCAGGGGTAGTACAAGGCCGGGAGGTTAGGCAGGAGGCGATGGGAACATTGAGATAAAGGACTTGGAAAGAGAACTCGCCAAACTGGCATCTAGAGTCAGAAAAAACATAACGGAGCGCGGGCCGGTAGATACCAGGGTCTCCATCATGAATCATTTCATCATTTTAAAGTTTACAGCAAAGTTCACGAAGCCCGAAGCTTTCATGCTCGAACATATGCAATCACACTCAAGTCAAGTTTTCACGGAGTATAAAATGAAGCTTGCACTTTTGATGAAAGAGAATTTCAATCCTGTTTTCTCTTATATCCATATGGGACTGAAAATTGAAGACATCGAAACCACATTTTTCGGACATGACTTTACAGAGCAAGTGACGGTTTTTAAGATGAACAAGGATATTGAAGTTTTGCTGAAAAATGATGAGATAAACATGCCTTAAGAACTACAAGGATGCTTGTGCAACCAAACTGGATTCTTGGGAAGTATTTTTCTTGTTGACATTATCCTACATATTTCCTTATACTACCCTTATGGCGATTGGATAGATTAATAATCTTGATGAAGCCTATAATTGTATTACGCATTTGTAGACCATACTCTCGGTAATTGGAACGAAATAAGAAGTCAGACCAAGGCCGACACATTCCACCATTCTGTTTTTTTCAGTGGTGTGATCTGTGTTGGTCTTTTTAGTTTTATTTAATCCTCTTTACCTTCATCAAGATGTTTCGTATATAGGATGTAAATGAGGCCGAACATAATGCAAAAAAATAACTTGCGAACATTAGTTCGTATTTGTTATCCTGAATGTAATCTAATGGAAGAGGGTGTTGGATAGGTTTGTATGTGAATAGCTGAAGAACTAAACGTATCTATTAAGATTTTTGGAGTAACATGAATACTAAGTTTACAAGCATGCATAGGAAGCTAAGGTGGTATCCTGATTATTATTATTATTATTTTATTAATGGGGGAAAAGTATGATGTTTGCTACAACAGCTATGGGATTTGATCAGTTATTTGAGATTGAGGATATGGATATGTTCCTGAACAAGGCACAGGAGAAATGTCGTTACAAGTTGAGAGGTAAAACGTTCGCTGGAATGGAGAAGGAAGATGTTACTCAGGAAATTTTAATCAAACTGGTGAATTCACTGGATAAGTATGATGCGGACAAAGCTAAAATGTCGACATTTGTGGATCATTTAATCGATAACAAAATTAAGGATATGTATCGTAAATGCATGTCTGAAAAAAATCTTAGTGTAGTCAACGCTGCTCAGATTATGACTACGGATCATGGGGGAGAAGAAGGAACGGGTAAAGTTATGACTCCAGTGCTTGGACATACTGGTTTTGCGTATGAAAACTTCGAATTTCTTACGGATATTATGGAGAACATGAGTCTGAATGATCGAGAGAAGGAGATTTTTAAACTTAGAACGTATGGATATGAATTTGTAGAGATTGCAGTCATACAGGGAGTATCCAAAGCACGAATATCACAAATATGGAAAGGGATTCGTAACAAATACGAAGCTTTGTAATATTATAATGGCAATTTATAGCCTTAAATAGAGTTTTGGAAAAATAACGTTAGATTTAACACTTACATATTTGAGAAGCAGTCCTTAACCTTGTTTTAAATACTACGTATAGAGCATGTACAGAAAATAATTTTGTTAAGGGGACAGGTAATCATAACACACATCAATCTTCATGGAGAAGGCTATGTGGATCGAGGTAAAGCACATATTTGGTATTGTAAGGAATTTAATAAGCATCTTCAAAAAAAGATGTGTGAGGTACTTGATAGTAAATATATAAAGATTCGGAAATAGGGAGATCCAGATGGTGAAATTTTCGGAACAAATTCATAGTAAGTTAAAAGAAAACAAGAAATATTACAGCATGGATGATATACATAATATTGAACGCTGTCAGTCCGACGAGCAATTTCTTGGAGAATGTATTTTAGTCAACGAAAATCTAATTTGGCACTCCGTACACAAGTACATTGGTAAACCTGAAATGTTGACTAAAATTCACTGTGTGGAGAAAGATGATATTCTGCAATTGGGCCGTATGGGATTCTTCAAAGCAGTTAAAGCATTTGATATCTCTCGTGGTGTGAAATTCAGTTCATTTGCGGTCACTGCTATTGTTAGAGAGATCCGTTGTTTTCTGAGAGATAGTGCTAATATCATTCGTCCAACACGCACTGCCACAGATTTAATTTACCGTATTAATCGTTTGGAACATGATATGGGATATCTTCCGGCCCCACATGAAATTGCTGTTCTACTTGATGAAGAAGAAGAAAAAGTGAACAAGGCACTTCAAGTGGGCAAGGGTGTGAAGTATCTGGATGAGCCTGTAGGGTCAGATGATCAGCATCCTCAATCGGTTACGTTGATAGATACCATCTATAGTGGAGAGAATATTGAAGAGAATGTTTTGGATAAAATGTACGTTGATGCTGTGCTTGATTCGGTGAAGCGTAAGCTTAGTGAACAAGAGGCTGCGGTGCTGAAACATCGTGTAGACGGATTCAACCAAACACAAACAGCCGACATGGAAGATATTAGTCAGATGAGAGTGTCCAGAATTATGAGAAAAGTAGCTAAGATGTTGAATCAGTCTAATAAAAAGTACATATAGAACATCATTAGAAATATGGAGCCAGTTAGAGCTGAGTCGTTATTACAGATCCCTCCGACACTGCGGTGTAAGAGGGGTTTTTGCTGTTTTTTTATCTGTGCGGGACATACTCCAGGTTGTCCGAACATAGGATAGTACAAGATTCCAAGCGACCCGGAGGAATGTGGATGCGAAAATTAATGAAAGCTATTCTAGGTATGTTTATGCCTGTATTGCTGTTCTCAACGATGGGTACACCTTCCGTTCAGGCAACGATTGCTGGGCCGTCTACCCATGCGCAAAGTGCATCACTTATCGATGTGACATCTGGGCGAATTCTGTACAGTAAGGATGGGGACAAGGAGCTACGAATTGCAAGTTTGACCAAGATTATGACTGCCATCGTTGCGATTGAAGCAGGAGAGTTAGATAGAAAAGTCAAGGTAACGCCGTCTGCTTTTGCCAAAGAGGGATCTTCGCTGTACCTCAAGTTGAGTGAGGAAATGACCCTCGAAAATATGTTATACGGTCTCATGCTGCGCTCAGGCAATGATGCGGCTTCTGCCATCGCCGAACATATCGGCGGCTCGGAGGAAGGTTTTGTTCTGCTCATGAACAAAAAGGCAGAGCAAATCGGTTTGACACATTCCCATTTTATGAACCCACATGGGCTTGATGCAGAGGGGCATTACTCCACAGCGAATGATCTGGCGAGGTTAACGGCTTACGCACTCCATAACCCAGTGTTCAAACGCATCGTTGCAACCGAGAATAAATCGGCTCCCAATCCCAATGAAAGCTGGGAATATTCGTGGCACAACAAAAACAAAATGCTTCGTTTATATGAAGGTGCGGATGGGGTGAAAACCGGATATACCAAGAAGGCATTCCGCTGTCTTGTCAGTTCGGCGACTCGGGATAGGCAACAACTGGCAGCAGTGACGCTTAATGATGGCGATGACTGGAATGATCATGCGAGGATGTTGAATTTTGGTTTTGAAAATTTCCCGCTGGTTGAGATTGCGAGGCAGGAACAGCCTGTACAGAATATGGAACTTGTCACGGGGCGTGGATTTAAGTACCCACTGGCCAAGGGGGAAGAAGACGAACTGACCAAAAAGTTGGTTCTGCGCGATAAACGTACACAAACTAATATAGCCGAGAGTGGTCAGTCAGGTAATGCTTCGTTTGGACTGGCAGGGCGAATTGATATGCAATTGAAAGGCGAAACGATCGGTTCTATACCTGTGTATTACAAAGGCAGCTACATTCCACCAGAGCCCAAAATGGAAGATGTTACACTGGGCAGCTTCAGAGATGCCACGACATGGATTTCAGCGTGGAAAACGGTGTTAAGCCGACTGTTATCCCCCTGATCCAATATAGTTGATAAAATTTGTGCTTGGAGGTTAAGGAAAGGGGGGGGATTCCAGTGATCAATCTGATCTGGTTGATGATGATCTTGATCGGATTTGTTTTTGCAGCAGTGAACGGGAAAATTGAAGTGGTCACCCAGGCTGCATTTGATGGTGCAGCAACCGGGGTGACGGTATGTTTCGGCCTAATTAGTGTATTGGTATTCTGGATGGGAATGATGAAAATGGCGGAAGAAGCCGGACTACTCGGGCGGATTGCGAAGCTGCTTGGGCCGGTTGTAGGATTTCTGTTTCCCGATGTGCCGAAAAATCACCCCGCCATGGGTTACATACTGTCCAATATGAGCGCTAATTTGCTCGGGCTTGGGAATGCAGCTACTCCAATGGGCATCAAGGCAATGCAACAGTTGCAGGAACTGAATCCTGACAAGCAGACCGCTTCTCCAGCCATGTGTACGTTGCTGGCACTGAACACAGCCAGTATTACAATTATTCCGACAACATTGATTGCGATCAGGTTGAACTATCACTCTGCGAATGCTACAGAGATTGTAGGGACCACCTTGATGGCTACGATTATTGCTACGCTTGCTGCTATTATGGCAGATCGCTGGTATCGAAACAGAACTCTCCGCAGATCACCGCATATATCTCCAAGCGGTAATCCTGGCATGAAAGGATGAGCAGCCTTGTTAACCTTCATTAACTGGATTTCCGTCTGGGCCATCCCGGTTATTATCGCGTTTGTTCCATTATATGCGTTTACCAAAAAGGTCCCAGTTTACGAGTCCTTTGTTGATGGGGCCAAGGATGGCTTCTCGACTGCAATCAGCATCATCCCACATCTTGTGGGCATGATGGTTGCCATTAGTGTTTTTCGTGCCTCGGGGGCTTTAGATTTTGTGATTCACTTTTTCACCCCACTCGTCTCTTGGATGGGTGTGCCTGGAGAAGTGCTTCCGTTAGGCATTTTACGTCCACTAACTGGGACAGGCTCGCTTGCGTTCACCACGGATCTGATCAAAACATATGGCCCAGACTCTATGATTGGCCGAATGGCATCTACCATTCAAGGGAGTACAGATACAACGTTATATGTGCTAACCGTATATTTTGGAGCAGTGGGCATACGGAATGGGCGGTATGCTCTCAAAGTTGGATTGTTTTCTGACGTCGTTGGATTTATTGCTGCACTGGCGATTTGTTTGATCGTTTTTGGTTAACCGAATGCTCCTTTCCTTCCGATATACTAGTTATGCTAGAATAATAACGGAGGAGAGTGGGACATGCAGAAGAGTTGGAAACGAATGCTCCGTTACGGGTTGACAAGTATGCTTGCCATGACGATCCTTGCAGGTTCAACGGGGTTAGCAGGTGCTCAGGCTGAGCAGACGATACATTTTACCGGATACTTTGACAAATCATTGCGTGCGCAAATGGCGGTCACAGCCGATTCTTTTCCTGTTGTGAACGTACGCTTGGTCAAAGCAGATGAGCCGGATATGGTTTATTATGATGTAGGAACTTCTATTCTAATATCCAAAGATGAAGTATTAACCAATTATCATGTTGTTCAGGAATTTGCTGAGCTGTCTGGTGCGGATAAAGGAACATTAACGGTTGCGAGCCCTGGCGCGCTCAATCAGGCAGTTAAAGCTCAAATTATCAAAACCGATCCGGTAACGGATATGGCTTTGTTGAAGCTGGACAAACCGATTAATGCTGAACCGGTGAAGTTTGCCGATGCCAGAGATAATCAGGTGGTTTACACCATTGGATTTCCTAAAAATCCGTCCGGAGATCTCGTGATTTTGGATGATGATTTCCCTTCGAAATATAACACGATAGCCAAGAGTCGGGTGTTTAGTTCGCAGGCTGCGGATGTGCCGGGTAAAAAAGGCATTGGAAGCATCGTTAAAGCCATGGCACAAGGCAATTCAGGCGGACCTGTACTTGATCAGAATAATCGGGTAATCGGCATGATGACGTTTGTGTATGGTGGACGGACGTATTATATTACATCAAAGACATTGCAGACGTTTGTGAAAGAAACTGCAGCTCCGGCGAAAAAGCCGATTGTGGTTGCAGGCAAAGTTTCAAATTAAAATGAAATATATATAGAAATGTTGAAGGTTTACCTTTGCGCGGTCTGATTGAAAGTAGACGTTGCGGGGGTAAGCTTTTTTGTATCCGGACGAAGAAAATATTAATTCTTTAACACACAAATTAGCGATATAGCCTGCTTGTTCACAAAAACATCGGATAATCCTTGTGATTTCCCGGTTGGATGGGTATCATTAGTGTGAGGTGACATGACAAACATGGAAAGATTACAAAAAATTATTGCACAGGCAGGCATTGCATCCCGCCGAAAAAGTGAGGAACTGATCCTGTCCGGCAAAGTGGAAGTTAACGGGGAGGTCGTAACCGAACTGGGTACGAAAGCGAACCCCGAAGAGGATATGATTACGGTAAATGGCAAGCCGATCCGCAGTGAGAAAAAAGTGTATTTGATGCTGAACAAACCTAAAGGGGTTATTACAAGTGCATCAGACCCTGAAGGCCGAAAAATTGTATCCGATTATCTGAAAGGTGTTAAGGAACGTGTCTATCCGGTAGGGCGTCTTGATTATGACACAGAAGGGCTGCTCATTCTGACCAATGATGGCGAATTTGCGCATTTGCTGACACATCCCAAGCATCACGTACCTAAAACATATCTGGCCACGGTTAAAGGTGTACCACATGGTTCAGCTCTGGAGAAGCTCAAGACCGGTATTATGCTTGAGGATGGTATGACCGCTCCAGCAGAAGTGGAGTACAAGGATGTGGACACTGCTACCAATGAAGCTGTGATCTCCATTACGATCTATGAAGGACGGAACCGCCAGGTAAGACGTATGTTCGAAGCGATTAACCATCCAGTAACTCGTCTGAAACGGATTTCGTTTGGGGGTATTCTGCTGCAAAATCTGAAACGCGGACTTACTCGTAACCTGACCAAAGAGGAAGTTAACAATCTGATTACGCTCGCAAAATCCGAACCCGCCAAAAAAATGAAAAAAAGGTAATGTGAGGACACATAATTTTCATAAAACCGCCGCAGATTTGTGACGAAATTCGCTATAATTGTTCATAGGATGTTCACAGTTTCTGTTCTATAACAAGAAGGCTAGTTAATGAAATCGTCACTTTAAAGGGGAGCAGCACATGGGGAAATCAAGAAGAACGGTGCAAATCGTTATTTTGTGTTTGATCCTGGTGTTGGGCGGATACGCGATTACAACATCGGTATCCGGCTCGAATGGCAAGCCAAAGGAAGGGGATCAAGCCCCTTCTTTTGAACTGCTGGGCCTGGATGGTCAAGTTCATACGTCTGATGAGTATCAAGGGAAAGCGATGGTTATCAATTTCTGGGGCACATGGTGTGAACCTTGTGTGAAAGAGATGCCTGCACTTCAAGCGCAGGCTGACAAATGGAAAGATAAAGGTGTTCAGTTTGTTGGGATCAACGTTGGAGAAGATCAGATGACAGTAGAGAATTTTGTGCAGCAGGTGGGCGTTAAATTCCCGATTATGTTAGACCGGGACAAGAACTCGGTTCGGGATTATGGAATCTCACCCATGCCAACAACATTTTTTGTGTCCGAAACGGGCAAAATCTCTACTATTCATATCGGACAATTGGATTTGGACACACTTGACACTCAAATCTCACAGCTGACGAAGCAGCCCTGACAGGAGGTCTACTTGTGTTCCAAAATACGAAGTGTGAGTGTGGTCATCAGAATCCCGTAGGAACCGTATTATGTGAGGCATGCGGTAAGCCGCTGCTGGAAGAAGAGGTTCAATCGAATGAAGTGCTGGAGATGCGTTATGATGGCATGGCGCGGCGTTCACAGCGCAGCAATCCGAATGTTATTGATCGAATATGGAACTTTTTTTCATCTGTCAAGATTGCAGTTTATATGATCGTTCTTACACTTGTTGGCTCTATGCTGGGCACGATCTACCCGCAAGAGAGTACGTTTCTGAATATGGATCCTTCCGTTTATTACAAAGAAACCTATGGTCAGTTAGGCCATATTTATTATCTTCTGGGTCTATCTCATACATATGAATCTTGGTGGTTTATTTCGCTACTGGTGATGATTGGAGCTTCACTAGTCATCTGTAGTCTGGATCGGGTGCTTCCGCTTTATAAAGCGCTGAACAAGCAGCGTATTCGGAAACATTTACAATTCCTGACGAGACAACGTCTCGTGTATCAAGGTTCCGTCGATGAGGCGCCTGAAGAGTGGATTAAGAAAGCGGTTACGCCGCTGCGTAAGAAAGGGTATCGTGTTCATACACAAGGGGATGCATTGCTTGCTGAGAAGCAGCGTTTCAGCCGCTGGGGTCCTTATGTCATTCATATTGGACTTATAATTTTCCTGCTCGCTGTACTCGCACGTGGACTTCCAGGTTTAAATCTGGACGAGCATGTGGCTTTTCCCGAAGGGGAAATCAAAAAAATTCCGAACACGTCCATGTATCTGAAAAACGAAAAGTTTAGTGTAGAGTTTTACAGTGAAGATGAAGTGCCGGAGCAGTTCAAAAATTTGAATAAAACGGTTCCCAAGTTGTTTGAAACCAAGGTCGTTTTATATGAATGCACAGCAGATTGCTCGGATCTGTCCAAAAAACCTCAGCTTGAAGAGGTTGCAAGACATGATGTTCGAGTGAATCATCCTCTGAATTACCAAGGTCTGAAGGCATACCAGTTTGACTATGATCTTACGCCGACTATACGCTCGGTCACACCGGATCTGGTCAATACGAAGACTGGGGAAGTTTACGGCGCTTTAAAGATTGATATGATGGATACGCAGCGCTCCTTTGAGGCCGGTCCTTATACATTGACTGTCAAGGAGAAGTTTATGGACTTTGCGCTGGATGATAAAGGCGAACCCAAATCAAAATCACCTTCACCCAATGCACCTGCATTTCTCTTCCATATTAAAGGGCCAGATCTTCCCGAGAAGGGAATTCAATACTTGTATTTTGCCAAACAAATTGACAAGCAACGTTTTCAGCAAGATGCAATCAATCGTCAGCTTGTAGGAGGGGAGCTTCCTTTGCAACTGGAGGTTGACAGTATGGACAAGGTTGACCTTATACAGTCGGTAAGTTACCTGAATATACGCGTGGACAAAGCGATGCCATTTGTATGGGTTGGGGCTGGTATTGTCATGCTGGGTCTTGTCATGGGCTTTTATTGGCATCATCGTCGGATTTGGATTCGATTCGATAATGAGCGAATTACGCTCGGCGGGCACACGAACAAAAACTGGTTCGGCTTCAGGCGAGAAGTTGCCGGTATTTTGAAACAGATGAACCTGGAAGTGGATGAGAAGTCGTTGGATAACGGAGGGAACCAAGCATGAGTATACTCGATTTCAGCAGCGATGCATTTATCGTATCTTTTTTTCTGTATTGTGCTGCATTTTTATTATATGCCGTTGCCGTTATGGGCAAGAAATGGAGTAATCGTGATCCGTTGGATCATATGAACCGTTGGGGAAAACGCGCCTTCATAGCATCTACTGTGGCATTGACTGGGCATTTTGTTTTCTTCGTAACCCGGTGGATCGGTGCAGGTCATATTCCGGTTAGTAACATGTACGAATTTATGTCCTTTTTGTCCATGATGATCATGGTAGCATTTATTGTCGTGTACGCGATTTATCGGAAATCACTGCTGGGTTTGTTTGCACTTCCACTCACCATTATCATTATGGCTTATGCAGCCGTATTTCCACAGGAAGTTCAGCCCTTGATTCCAGCATTACAATCGATCTGGTTGAAAATTCATGTTACGCTGGCAGCTTTAGGTGAGGCATTTTTCGCTGTAGGTTTTGCCGCGGGATTCATGTATCTGCTTCGTACGGTTGATTTTAGTGGAAAAGACAAGTCTTCTCGCCGTCAGCGCGGGTGGGTTGAATTTACTCTCATTACGATAGTGGTAGTCATCGGATTTATTGGAACGGTATTTGCCTTCCGTGCAGCTGGCTATGAAGCTGTGTTTACGCAGAAAACAGTCAGCATTGACACAAAGGGAGAGGAAAATAGTACAATAGAGAAAGTGATTTATCGCATGCCTCCTATTTTTGCTCCATATAATAGTGAAGTAGAGAGCATTAAACCGTTTCTCGGCATGAAAGAGCCTTTACTTGAAACGCCTTCCTGGATGAAAGGTGTAAATGCAGGACGTAAATTGAATACAGTTGTTTGGTCTATCTTTACGGGTCTAATCCTTTATGGACTTATTCGTTTAATTGTTCGCAGACCGCTTGGACAAGCGTTACAGCCGATGATGAATGGAATAGATGCGGATGACCTCGATGAGATCAGTTATCGAGCTATCGCGATCGGATTCCCGATTTTCACGCTGGGAGCTTTAATTTTTGCCATGATTTGGGCACAGATTGCCTGGAGTCGTTTTTGGGGCTGGGATCCCAAAGAAGTATGGGCATTGATTACATGGCTGTATTATAGTGTGTATTTGCATTTGCGTTTATCCAAAGGGTGGCAGGGTCAGAAGTCTGCATGGCTCGCCGTGCTTGGGTTCCTGGTCGTCATGTTTACACTGGTTGGCGTAAATCTGATTATCGCGGGATTACATTCCTATGCGGGAGCAGACTAGTAAAGTGCATTCAAAATCGTGGGCAAAACAACGATAAATCCATGATGTACCCTTCACGAAAACAGGGTATTCAAATATTGTTCGCAAGATCGAACATAATAGAAGTGATGAGGAGTATTGTAAAGGGGCTTGAGTGGGCATGTCAGAACATGAGAATCGTATCTTGGTCGTGGATGATGAAGAAAGAATCCGCAGACTGCTTAAAATGTATCTTGAAAAAGAAGGTTATGAAATTGATGAAGCGGAAGATGGAGAAACAGCACTTCGTAAAGCAACGGCCGGTGACTATGGTCTGATTTTGCTTGATGTCATGCTTCCAGGCATGGATGGTGTTGAAGTGTGTACCCGACTTCGTCAGGTAAAATCTACCCCTGTATTAATGCTCACGGCAAAAGGGGAAGAGATTAATCGTGTGCAAGGTTTTGAGGTAGGCGCAGATGACTACGTAGTGAAGCCATTTAGTCCGCGTGAAGTAATATACCGGGTGAAGGCCATTTTGCGTCGTTCTTCGGCAACGGCATACCTTTCTAAGGAAAGCAACTCAAGCAACAATATTGTATTTCCGCATCTGGTTATTGAACATGATGCTCACCGTGTGACCGCGGGTGGCGAAGAGATCAGTCTAACGCCGAAAGAATACGAATTGCTGCATTATCTTGCAACATCACCTGACAAAGTTTTCTCCAGAGAAGAACTGCTTAAAGATGTATGGAATTATGAATTTTTTGGTGATCTTCGTACCGTGGATACACATGTGAAGCGTCTTCGTGAGAAGCTGAACAAAGTGTCCCCTGAATCGGCAGCGATGATAACAACCGTGTGGGGTGTGGGTTATAAACTGGAAGTACCGAAATAACTTTGCTTTCTGGAGATCATTGGTTGGAAAATTATGGATAACGATTATTTGCCTTGTGGGTTGCGTACTTATTGCGCTGGGTCTTTTTCTGTTACCCTATATTGATACTAACTTTGCTGAGTCTGAATCCAGGGACATCAAAAAGCTGTTTACTTATATCTGCATTGTCGGATTCAGTCTAACAACGTTTTTTGCATTATTTCTGTTCACCAAAATTACACAGCCCATGCAGCAATTAATTCAAGCAGCCAATGCTATCCGCAAAGGGAATTATGGAACGAGACTTTCTCTTCGTACCAATGACGAAATTGGTGAACTTGCGAACACATTTAACCACATGGCTGTTCAACTGGAAGATACCATTCGAAATCTGAATCATGAGAAGGAACATTTGGCGAGTGTGCTGCGAAGCATGACGGATGCCGTGATTACTTTTGATGGTGAAGGTAAGGTGATCTTGACGAATCCGCCTGGTGAAAAAATCATGCAGGCCTGGTACGCCCTCGACTGGGCTCAGGAGGATGAAGGACTGGATGGATATCCTTCTACCAATCCGTCCCGAGATGTTCCGGAACCGCTGGTTCCCTTATTCAGATTGGTAATGGAGCAAGGTGGCGACCAGAATTCCAATGTTCATGTGCAACAAGGGGTGTGGTCTGTTCAGATGGCCCCTTTATATGCTGATAGTGTGGTGCGGGGCGCTGTTGCGGTTTTGAGAGACGTTACTGAAGAAGTGAAAATGGAGAAGATGCGTCGTGACTTCGTTGCCAATGTATCTCATGAGATTCGTACACCGTTATCGATGATGCAGGGATACAGTGAGGCGTTACTTGACGGGATGGCAACATCACCGGAAGAAAGCGAAGAGCTGATCCAAGTTATACACGATGAGTCACTGCGGATGGGTAGACTGGTCAAAGATTTACTTGATCTTGCCCGTATGGATGCAGGACATACTGATATGAATATGAAGGAAGTTGAGCTTGGTGAACTTCTTGAACGCGTCTATCGAAAATTTATGGTTCGCTCAAAGGAACAGGAGATTCAGCTTCAGTTTGAATGCAAGCAACAGACGATCCCACTTCAACAGGCAGATGAAGACAGGCTGGAGCAGGTATTCACGAATTTACTGGATAATGCTTTCCGACACACACCTGGTGGTAAAAGTGTAAAGATTTCTGCTGAGCTTGTCACCCACCTGCGTGCTCCTTTCGCGAAGGTAAGTATAAAAGATCAGGGCGTGGGCATTCCCACTTCAGACCTGCCTTTTATTTTTGAACGTTTCTACAAAGCAGATAAAGCTCGCGTTCGGGGAGAAACCGTGGGGACAGGACTTGGTCTGGCGATCGTAAAAAACATCGTGGATGCGCATCAGGGCACGATTCATGTCAACAGTGTGCTTGGTGAAGGCACGGAGTTTATTTTACAATTTCCTGTAGATTCTTCGAAATAGGCTGATTTCAAACAAAAAATGCCGAAACACCCTCTTATGGAGGGTGTTTTTTGTTGAAGTATTCCGTTTAATCTTGTTCAACGTGGAACAACATCGTATCAATTTTTCGTTCGTAAAAAATGTCCAAGATAATTTTTGATCTCTTCCTTCATAAGATTGAACAAGTAGGTTTTAAAGGAGGAGTGATTCAAGCATGTCCGATGGACGAAAAAGAGTTGACATTAAAGCGTTTTTAGAAGGGGGATCCTTTCGAGCAGGTTCGCCATTTATTCCGATAACTGCTAGTGAACTTGAGCAATTTGAATCTATTCTTCGCTCTCTCAGTGTAACAATTCCTACCGCAATTAGTCAGCCGAGTGCATCAAATATACTTGCATTACAGAACGGATTACGTCAACTACTTAGCTTTGTGAACGAATCGGAGTTCCGGGCCGGGGTAAAGGCAGAACTTCAATCTGTATTAGAGCTGACCATCGCTTCTTCTGAGGTTGTTCCTGTCCCACTGATTAATTTTGCGGGAAATCTGCAAAGTCTACTGGATGATTTGTTAAGTGTAATATTGCTTTTAGAGATACCTCCTGTAGTGAAGGATCGTCTGGTAGGATTAATTCGATCTATATCCATTTCCTTAAGTAGAGCTTCAACGGCATTGGGCGCTGGGGGGGACACAGGCCCAGCAGGTCCTCCCGGTGTTCCGGGAGTTCCAGGAGTTCCTGGAGTGAGAGGGGCTGCGGGACCAGCAGGTGCAGTAGGGCCAGCTGGACCGGTTGGTCCAGTAGGGCCACAGGGAGTACAAGGGCCGGCAGGCACTCCGGGTGTAGGGTTGAATAACATTACAACCTTTGACCCTGCGACTGGATCATCGTATGCACAAGGTCAGGTAGTAAGCTATAATGGCAGTCTTTATGTGGCCAATGTGAATGGGCCGGTAGGTGTCCCAGGAAGTTCACCAGATTACACTCTTTTACTGGCAGCTGGAACTACGGGGGCAACAGGTGCAACGGGTGTGGGGCTATCTGGAGCGGTTGTTTTTGACCCTGCTCTTGCACCGAGTTATCCTGCTGGTCAAGTCGTTACTTTTAATGGTAGTACTTATATTACAAGTGTGGCTAGTCCGACTGGTACACCTGGTACTTCTTCGGACTACACGTTGATCGCTGCAGCTGGTGCAACAGGAGCCACCGGTGCAACTGGTACGGCAGGAGTAACGGGAGCAACAGGTGCAGGTTTGACGGGCATTGTAGCATTTGATCCTGCTGTGGCGCCAACGTATCCCGCAGGTCAGGTAGTCACCTTTAATGGTAGTACGTATGTAGCTAATGTGGCTTCACCAACAGGAACACCGGGAACCTCGACAGACTTCACATTATTGGCAAGTGCAGGAGCCACAGGGGTAACAGGAGCAATTGGTGTGACAGGTACAACAGGATTTACCGGCATAACTGGGGAAACGGGCGTGACGGGTGCAACCGGTACAGCGGGAGTCACGGGAGCGACAGGCATAGGTTTAACCGGCATTGTGGCTTTTGATCCTGCTGTGGCGCCAACGTATCCCGCAGGTCAGGTGATCACTTTCAATGGTAGTACGTATATCACTAATGTTGCCTCGCCAACAGGAACGCCAGGGACGTCACCAGACTACACATTACTTGCAGGTGCAGGATCAACAGGAGAAACGGGCGTGACCGGAGCTACGGGAACAGCCGGAGTCACAGGAGTTACTGGCGTAAGCATTACGGGAGAAACGGGTGTGACCGGTGAAACGGGCGTGACCGGAGCCACGGGAACAGCTGGCGTCACAGGAGCAACCGGTGTAAGCATTACGGGAGCCACGGGTGAAACCGGGGTGACCGGAGCTACGGGAACAGCCGGAGTCACAGGAGCGACTGGCGTAAGCATTACGGGAGAAACGGGTGCGACCGGTGAAACGGGCGTGACCGGAGCCACGGGAACAGCTGGGGTCACAGGAGCGACTGGCGTAAGCATTACGGGAGCCACGGGTGCGACGGGTGAAACCGGGGTGACCGGAGCTACGGGAACAGCTGGGGTCACAGGAGCGACTGGCGTAAGCATTACGGGAGCCACGGGTGAAACCGGGGTGACCGGAGCTACGGGAACAGCCGGAGTCACAGGAGCAACCGGCGTAAGCATTACGGGAGAAACGGGTGTGACCGGTGAAACGGGCGTGACCGGAGCCACGGGAACAGCTGGCGTCACAGGAGCAACCGGTGTAAGCATTACGGGAGCCACGGGTGAAACCGGGGTGACCGGAGCTACGGGAACAGCCGGAGTCACAGGAGCGACTGGCGTAAGCATTACGGGAGAAACGGGTGCGACCGGTGAAACGGGCGTGACCGGAGCCACGGGAACAGCCGGAGTCACAGGAGCAACCGGTGTAAGCATTACGGGAGCCACGGGTGAAACGGGCGTGACCGGAGCCACGGGAACAGCCGGAGTCACAGGAGCAACCGGCGTAAGCATTACGGGAGAAACGGGTGCGACCGGTGAAACGGGCGTGACCGGAGCCACGGGAACAGCCGGAGTCACAGGAGCAACCGGCGTAAGCATTACGGGAGCCACGGGTGCGACGGGTGAAACCGGGGTGACCGGAACCACGGGAACAGCCGGGGTCACAGGAGCAACCGGTGTAAGCATTACGGGAGCCACGGGTGCGACGGGTGAAACCGGGGTGACCGGAGCCACAGGTACGTCCGTAACGGCAACCTCAGCTTTTGCTGAAAATACGAGTGGTACGATCCTAGTTCTTTTGGGCGGTACATTGATCCCATTGCCAAACAATCAAAACATCGGAACAGGTATTACGGTCAATGGATCTAACGATACGTTTACTTTGGCTAACACAGGAAGATACTTTATTTCTTACAAAATCAGTTTAACTGCTGCAGCTCTAATACAGTCTCGGGTTTTGCTCAATGGCGCAGCGATTCCAGCGAGTGTTGTCTCGCCTGCGTTATCCTTGAGTCAGTTGCAAACAGAATTCATCGTCTCGGTTACTGCGGGTTCGAACATTCAACTTCAGCTTTTCGGCCTTGTGGCCACGGCTGTACTTTCACCACCAGGTGCAACGTTAACGATTATTCAATTAAGTTAACAATCCTTAATTCCACAGAACGTAAAAAAGACGGGAGCATTGTCGTTCCCGTCTCTTTTTTGTAACATTTAATAAATCCTTCGTATTAACCTAGCACAATTTCTACAGCTGTATTCAGTTCAGGTAGTGCTGTGAGCTGAACCAGTACATCTTTTGGAACTTCTTTATCAACAGTCAGAATCATGATCGCAGCACCACCAATAATTTTACGACCAACCTGCATCGATGCAATGTTTACATCATTTTGACCAAGCAAAGTACCTACACGTCCAATGATACCCGGTTTATCGTTGTGTGAGATCAAAATTTGGTGACTTTCCGGCGCGATATCTACCGGGAATTTGTCAAGACGAACAATCCGCTCACCGTATCCTGCGAGAAGTGTACCTGCCACGCGGCGTTCTTCAGCATCTTGAGTTGTTACGAGTGTTACGGTAATCAGGTTTGTGAATCCTTTTGTAGCCGAGGTTTGGCTTACAACTACATTCAGATCGCGAATTTTAGCCAGGTGCATGGAATTGACGATATTGGCTTCTCCGCCCAAATGTCTAGCCAGAATCCCTTTTACAATGTAACGAGTCAGTGGTGATGTATCCACTTCCGACAGATCACCTGCATAATCAATGCGAATCTCTTGTACTGCATTTTGAGTGATTTGTGCTGCAAAACTTCCCAGCGTTTCACCCAGTTTAAAGTATGGCTGCAGTTTATTCATAACTGTTGGTGCGACAGCTGGCATATTTACTGCATTTTTGAACGGTTCATTGCGAAGAATGTGAAGAACCTGTTCAGATACGTCAATAGCTACATTTTCCTGAGCTTCTACAGTTGATGCACCTAAGTGAGGCGTAACAATAATGCTTGGGTGATTCAGGAATGGATGATCGGCTGCAGGTGGCTCACTTTCAAATACGTCGAATGCAGCGCCAGCAACAATTCCTTCATCAATCGCTTCGACAAGCGCCATCTCGTCAACTACACCGCCGCGTGCACAGTTAATAATGCGCATGCCTTTTTTCATCACTTCAAATTGAGGACGGGAAATCATATGGCGTGTTTCTGGAGTAAGTGGAGTGTGAACAGTCATAAAGTCCGCATTCCGGATAATATCATCAACACTAGCCAGCTTCACTTGAAGTTTCTCAGCACGCTCCTCAGTGAGGAACGGGTCATAAGCGAGTATATCCATTCCGAATGCTTTGGCACGTTTAGCAACCTCGCTGCCGATTCTTCCCATACCAAGTACACCGAGAGTTTTATTTCTTAGTTCCACACCAAGGAAGGTTTTCCGATCCCATGTACCTTGAATGGTTTTTGCATATGCCTGCGGAATGTGTCGTGCGAGTGCCATCATCATGGCAAAGGTGTGCTCACACGTCGTAATTGTATTGCCGTCAGGAGCATTAATTACAATAATTCCGCGTTGTGTAGCAGGTTCCAGCTCAATATTATCCACACCAACTCCTGCGCGTCCAATCACTTTAAGATTGGTGCCAGCGGTCATAATACGTTCAGTAACACGGGTCTGGCTACGAACGAGGAGAGCATCATAATCACCGATAATGGCAACAAGTTCATCTTCACTAAGTCCGGTTTTCTTCTCGACAACGACATCACTTGCATCCACCAACTGCTGAATTCCCAGATCACTGATTGGATCCGATACTAACACTTTGTACATGGTTTCTTCCTCCTTAGGTTTGTATATCTATAATCGTCAAGGTCTGGTCTCCGACTAGAGACGTTCCTTAAAACCAATGATTCTTCCCTCCAACAACGCGGTGTCGTAGCAGAGGGGTAGGGTGAACAAAAAGGATGGTTCCACAGGATTCTTTTATCGAAAATAATCAAAAAACTCTCAATCCACATACTGCTTGCGCAATAAGGGACGAGAGTTGTCGTGGTACCACCCTAATTCACCGCCGTTTCGCAACGACAGTCTTAGCGGTCAATGAAGACCGAAGAGGATAACGGGTCTAAACCGATTGCACCTACTCCAATTTCAATGCAATAACTCAGGAGCGCTCAAGATCATCTGCCCGCCACCGATTCCCACCAACCATCGGCTCTCTGAAAGACAAAGCAACGTCTTTTTTCCATCATCGTGTTTTACGTGACTAATTTTTTCATAATGTATCATGGCTTACATGAGCATGTCAATAGGCTTAAATGTTTTAATCTGAACGTGCCAACGCACACCCAACGTGTATTTATTCTGCTTTAAAATGAATCTGTATATAGATTAAACCGCTTAAATAAGCTGTTTCATGAAAGGAAATTCACCGCATTAATGAAGTAACGTTTCGGGGTAATCACCCGGGACTTGGGACAGGTCTTGAACCAGATTGGTTTTTTGGCTATCATTTAGTATACTATGGGATTGTTCAATGAAATATTTATTCTTATCAAATAACTCAAGAGGACAGACGCATGCAATGAAAAAAAAGAAATTTCCGAAGTTTAAAATTAAGAAGGCAGAACCGCAGCAATTAACTGAACGGTTGTTGTTGATCAATTTATACTTCACTCAGGGGTTAACTTTGATCATAGGGATCGTATGGATTCTGCTGCAGAAAAGGGATTTATTTGAGGTTCTGGCTTTGCCTGATCATCTTCAATTTTTATGGTGGGGTCTGGGGCTTGCTGCTATTATGCTTATCATGGATTTGGTACTGTCCCATGTGATTCCTCAGGAAAGCATGGATGATGGGGGGATTAACGAGCTACTGTTTCGCGGACGCCCGATCTGGCACATTGTATGCATAGCTGCCTTGGTAGCTGTATGTGAGGAACTCTTGTTCCGCGGCGCGATACAACATGCGATCGGTCCATATTGGACGAGTATTTTATTTGCAGTTATTCACATTCGTTATCTTCGCCACTGGATTCCAACAGGATGGGTGTTTGTGTCGAGCTATGGCTTGGGATATATCTATTTACAGTCTGGTACGTTATGGGCACCTATTCTGTGTCATTTTATTATTGACCTGGTATCCGGATTAGCGATACGTTTTCGGAGGGGATCATGAGTCAGCCATTAAGTAGGATGAAAACATACGGCAGCCAGCGTCATCGAAACTCGGACAATAAAGAGAAAAGAGAGCGGCGCACACTTTCTCAAACCAGTCTGGTTGTTGAAACGGCAGCAACTGCCGAAACAGTAGGAATTCCGCCAATTACTTCCGTTTCGTTACCGCGGTCACAACGGCATTCTAATGCTGCCTCACTGGAAAGTCCGGTATTACCGCAGCGAGCGCCAAGTCGCTCCAAAAAAACGGCAAATCAAAAGGAAAGTTCAGTTTCGGAGGCTAGTTCTTTACCCACTCGAACCGAATTGTATCCTTCGCGGCGTTTGCGATTGAGCAAAAGATTTGTTAACTCGCTCATTTTTATTTTCTTCATGTTAACGGTTGGTCTGGTGTGGTGGGGGATAAAAGGAGCTCCTCCGCTAAACACATTCCTTCCATTACCGTGGTAATGCTAGCTACTGCAGGTCTTGTCATGTTAGCGGGAGCCATGATGCTTTTCCTGCATATGTGGCGTGAGGCTCACACCACTGTAATAACAGAGGATGAAGTGGAACTTTCACATCTTCCGGCTTCATTCGATGGAGCAACGATTGTTTATTTGTCAGATACACATGAACGCTTGCTCAAGACAACAGATATAGAGAAGTTGAGGGGAAGAGTGGATTGGGTATTCATCGGGGGCGATTTTGCTGAAGAGGGGATTTCCTGGTCAATTGTCAGACATAATATGAGACTTTTGTCGAGTCTGGCTCCGACCTTTGCTGTTTATGGAAATCATGACAAAAAGGCCGGCATCACTTCTTTGTCTGAGCTGTTGAAAGATTCCAACGTGCTGCTCCTTCAAGACAAAGCTGTATATTTGCAAAAGGGAATGGAACAGATCCGGTTGGTTGGTTTAGATTACCGGTCTAAACAGGGAGAGTTATTGCTTCAGAATGCTGAGGGTAGCTGTTCTACAATCGTATTGGTTCACGATCCTTTGGAAGCACTGCGATTAGAACTCAATGTTGACCTTGTACTAAGCGGTCATACTCATGGAGGACAACTGGTCTTGCCATTGTTGGGGCCAATATTACTGAGTAAGGCTTATCGTGCCGTACGGAGCGGCTGGTTCTCCTTGAAACGTAGTCATGATGATTTTCGAGATGGCAAATTACTTGTAAGTCGGGGGTTTGGTACAAACCATCTTCCGCTCAGGTTATGTTGTCCCGCAGAGATACATCTCATCACACTTCGTGTTTCTACAGCAAAAAGGGGCTGTCTCAAAAGCCTTTAAAAAAGAACATCGGTGAAGAGAAGGAACATCGATACGTCCAAACGAGACCAAGCAGAGGTTCATCCTGCTTGGTCTCGTTTACGTTTTTCCGCCATTGTCGCTTTTTTGAGCAGATTATGGGCAAGGCAAAGCCACCCGACCTCCAGGCTTACTTTTTGCAAGCCGCGAAGCAGGAATCTTCGGAATCCCCGATTGTTTTTCATTTGTCCAAACACACTTTCAGGCTCGATCATGCGCCGAACGGAAAGACGATATCCTTCCTCGCTGCGCAGGCGTTCTCGCATCTCGTTTTTTTGCCGCAGGTAGGTCAGGCTTATGGCAATTTCCCGATCTCCTTGGGCCCTGGTGCATATCGATTTCATGGGGCACTGGCTACAATCTTCGCTCAGGTAATGACGGGTGCGAATCGGGTAGCCGCTCTCTGTCACTGTCTGACGTTCCACGCGAAAATGTAATGTTTGTCCAGCCGCACAGGTCCACGTATCTGACGTTTCGTTGTAACTCCAGTTGTCTACTTTACCCATAGCTCGCTGAAAAGTCCTTGTTTTTTCCTTATGGTATGTCCCGTACTTCACGATACCCTGAATGTTTTTTTCCTCCAGATAACTGTAATTTTCCTCACTACCATACCCCGCATCGGCAATGACGGTCTTGGGTTTCTAGCCTAGCATTTTTTCCAGATGATCCAGATGGGGCTTCAGACATTTGGTATCCGTAGGCCGCTGGTGGACGCTGTAGCCTAAAACAAACTGATTTTCTGTTCCGATCTGTACATTGTATCCAGGCTTCAATTGACCATTTCGCATGTGATCTTCTTTCATTCGCATAAACGTCGCATCCGAGTCGGTTTTGCTGTAGCTGTTTCGCTCGCCAACAGTTTGAAGCTGATGCTCATATTTTTGCAACCGGGGCAGCAAGTCCTTCCGCAACTGGCGCACCGCTTTTTTGAGGGTTTTGTCCTTGGGTTTTTCGCTGAGTTTTTCTTCTAAGTGCTTCACGGCTTGCTCCAGCTTTTCCGCCGTGAGCGCCGAGGTTTCACCAAGTTCAGGCAGGTCGGCCCCGGTATGGACGGCATCCTCTTCGTTTTCTGCCTCTTCGATGGCTTGAAACAAGGTAGGTACTTTTTCTTGCAGCTTGGCCTGGTGCTTGACGACGGCTTTTTTCCACACAAAGGTATAGCGATTCGCATTCGCTTCGAGCTTGGTTCCGTCTAAAAAATAGTGATCCAAGGATACGTATTGCTCCTGAACCAACAGCTCCAGCACATGGGCAAACACGGTTTCGAGCACTGCTTTCATCCGCTCGGAACGAAAGCGATTGATGGTACGGAAATCTGGTTTTTGGCGTGCGGCGAGCCACATGAACATGATATTTTCGCGAACTGCCTTGGCGATTTGCCGGGAAGAATAGATGCGCTGGGTGTAGGCGTAGATGATGATTTTAGTGAGCATTTTGGGATGATAGCTGTGGCGGCCACCACCAGGATATGCGGTGTTGAAAATGGAGTCGCTCAGGCGGTTAACTGCGTCATTCACGACACGCACAAGATGATTTTCGGGGATATCTGTCTCCAAATCCATTGGCAAGAACAGTTGATCCATGGTATATTGAATGTACAAAAGAAGCCCTCCTTAAAGTGGTTGCTCGACACTTCCATTTTACCAAGGAAAGGCTTCTTTTTGTTGTGTAAATTTGAAAACTGGGGCTATCCCGAGTCTTTTTATGACTTATGAGACAGCCCCTTTTTTTATCGTATAACAGTTATCGCCTGAGCCAGTTATTTATTTGGCTTTTTATTGGGTCTGCAGCTCGATTGCACGAGGATCAACAAAAGAATAACCCTTGTTCTCAAGTTTTGTTAACAACCCATCCAGAGCCTCGACTGTCCAAGGTAATTCATGCATTAAAATATTACTTCCAGGATGGAGCTGATCCAGAACATTGTGGATGACTTTATCCGGTTTGTTTTTGGTGGTCTTATCCCAGTCCAGCGAGCCGTTGGACCATGTCATATACAACATGCCTTGTTCTTTGACTGTATCTTTCAGTGCATCATTCCCGGAACCAAAAGGTGGTCTGAAAAACCGAGGTTCCTCTCCAATGGTATCTTTCACAATCTGTTGAACGTCAGTGACCTGTTTCTTGGCTTCTGAACTTGACATTTTCTTCAAATCCTCATGGTCCCAAGCGTGGTTCCCGATAATCTGTCCGCGTTCATGAATCACTTTCAACAATTCAGGTTGACGTTTCACTCGGTTACCATTAAGGAAAAATATCGCTTTGGCATGATGTTTATCCAATGTATCGATAAGTGATGTGATCATTTTTTTGTCCTTTGGCCCATCGTCAAAAGTTAACAAGACAACTTTAGCAGGGCTGGACTCATCATTGGGTTTAATAACATAATTCGAATTCATATGATATGTTTTCTTAACGAGTACTTCTCTTGGAGTTTCATCTGTGGAGGGAGTAATATGCTGTGAACCAGCTTTTTCTGTATTCGTTTCCTCCAGCGGATGATTTAATGTATCCGTCTCAGCATGATCGACCTGGGGCTCGGTACTTACGTTTGATTCGTTCTTTTCCTCAGAATGGATTACAGCAGTTTCTTCTTTGCTAACCTCAAGCTCAGGTGAAGATTGGTTCTGCGAACTGCACGCAGACAGCGACATACTTACGATGAGCAACAATGAAATGGCATGTTTCAATATTTTTTCAACTCACTTTCCTGTATTTATACGGAATGAGATTGTCTTCTACAGCAAACACTACTTTTGATTTTAACACTTAAAGGAGGTTGGTGTAATGAAGGCGTCATCCTTTTTCTGGGGTATTGTCGTTGGCGTTGCAGCCAGTTCTTGGTTAGCTAAGGGCAGAATGCCTATGTTGTCTTCAGGTTCGTCCCGAAACATGGTTGACCAGGCCAAACATAAAATGATGGAGATGACATTTCCGGGTATGGATAGCTTCAGCAACAAACCGGATCATCATGTAGAACCCCATAAGACGGCAGCGAAAGCCGGTAGAACGATCTCTCCACGAGAAAAAGAAGAAAATATGAACATGCTTAAAGATTTTATTCGGACCAACCCGGATGTTAAACATGAAGTGGAGCAAATTTTGAGTCAAACAAATACAACGGTACCGGGTTTATAACCCTCATCATCCATTAAGAATCATCCACAGTCTTGATTTGATGTGGATTGATTCTTTTTTTTGTTGATTTTACTTCGTGCATTTACAGGTATAAAATGATAACATAACTACATAGATTTATTTTCAGCACATATTGTTTTGTGCTTCATAATCTGTTATAAGACTTGCTTATAAAGGGGAGATCCTGTATGAAAATAGAACGACTAAGTCACGATAAGATACGGATTTTCCTGACCTTTGACGATCTGAGCGAGCGCGGAATACAAAAAGAAGATATGTGGCAGGAGTTACCGAAGGTACATGAACTGTTCACTGAAATGATGGACCAGGCTTATTCTGAACTTGGCTTTGATGCTACAGGTCCGCTGGCTGTTGAAGTATTCGCACTTCCCGCTCAAGGGATGGTTGTCATTGTTACTCGTGGAAAATATGATCCGCAACAATATGGTTCAGGTCATGAAGATGATCTTCCTGAAGAAGTATATGAAATGGAAGTTACACTGGAGCAAAGTGACTCCATCGTATACGCATTTAAGGATTTTGAGGTGCTGATTGAAGCCGCCCATATGTTACGTCAACATGTTACGGATGCGGGGAAACTGTATTCTTACAAAAATAAATGGTTCTTACATTTTGAACCGGATGATGTGGACTCCACCAAACATGCAGCATTGATTGCCTTGCTCGCCGAGTTTGGGGAAGGTTCTTCGGTTACACCAGCAGTCATGGAAGAGTATGGAAAGGTAGTTATTCCGGAACAAGCGATTGATGTCATCTGCACCCACTTCAAACGTCAAGAGTAAACTTCTGTAATATTCGTTTCACTAGTCAGAGGAGGGAATTTCGGTGCTTTTGTTTTCGCTACTAGCTGCAGCAGTTGCTCCGGGTCTCGCCTTGTTAACATACTTTTATCTTAAAGACCGCTACGATTATGAACCGCTTCACATCGTTTTAAGAGTATTTCTTATGGGTTTTCTGATTGTTCTGCCCGTGATGATTATTCAACGAGGTATGATGCTGTGGTTTGGAGAGAACCCTCTTCTTGAATCTATCTTGATCTCGGGCGGGGTTGAGGAGTTTGTTAAGTGGTTTGTGATCTATCACATTATTTATAATCACACCGAATTTGATGAGCCTTATGATGGGATATTATATTCCGTAGCTGTATCATTGGGCTTCGCAACGGTGGAAAATGTGCTATATGCTTTTGCAGGCAATGCCTCCGTATCAGGAATGTTTCTAAGGGCCCTTCTGCCCGTATCAGGCCATGCGATGTTTGCTGTTATTATGGGGTATTACATGGGTAAGGCCAAGTTTATTGATGATACTAAGAAAAAGCGGTGGTATCTCAGCTTGTCTCTGATACTTCCATTTTTCTGGCATGCATTGTACGATGTCATTATGAATATGATGGTGAATCACTGGTTATGGTTCATCGCGCCTCTGATGGCGGGTCTGTGGTATGGAGCAATAGGCAAAATTACACGGGCTAACAACCGTTCGCCCTTCCGTTTCGTGAAACGAGAGGAAGAGATTAAATTATAAAAAATACGGACACACTGGTGGACATGAAGCGTGTTAAACGCAGACCCCGGTGTGTTTTTTTGTGTGTTACAGATACCCGGGGAACGACGATATGAAACGGGGATGTAAGATGACAAGAATCAAAATAAAAATTAGATGCAAGCAATGTGGTGAACGGTTTACGTTGAGAGGCAGGAAAGAACGAGGGCGCATTGATACGGGCTTTAAACAGTGTCTGTGTGATAACAAGGACCAATTTGACATTGAGGAAGAAGGTATGGCCACGGGCTATCTGTTAAATTAGATAATGCCTTGCACCTCTGGCAGAATATAAGCTGAGGCTTATTAGTTAAAGGCAAATTTCGTTCCAACTGGAAATCGCATGCATAAGAGGTCTTTCTTCGATCCACAATAAAGGCAGTGGTTAGAAGAAAGGAGAATCTACCGTGTATAAACGATTAAGTTCAGTCATGTTTCCGATATTTGCAGTTCTCCTGGTCGGCGCACTTGTGTGGGGTTATCAGGAGAATCAGGAGAAGAATGCGATATTGATTAAGGCGGAGAACCAATACCAACGTGCGTTTCATGACCTCTCATTCCATATGGATAAATTACATTCGGAGATTGGGAACACGTTGGCTGTTCATTCAAGCTCACAAGGCATGCATCGCAAAGGGTTAATGAATGTATGGAGGCTTACTAGCGAAGCGCAGAATGAAATCAATCAGCTGCCGCTGGGTATGCTTCCATTCAATGAGACGGAGGAGTTCCTTTCACGGATCTCAAAATTTGCGTACCAGGCATCCATGCGTGACTTGACAAACGAGCCGCTCAGTAAAAAGGAAATGGGTAATCTGAAGACGCTGTATCAAAATTCTTCAGAGATCAAGAGTAGTCTGAAGGAAGTGCAGCAGAAAGTATTGTCCGATCGTCTGCGCTGGATGGATGCTGAAACCGTTATGGCGACTCAGGATCAAACCAATGATAACTCCATCGTGGATGGCTTCCGAATGGTAAATAAAAAGGTTCAGGAGTATCCTGAACTGGATTGGGGCCCTTCTGTCTCCAATATGTTTACCAAACGTTCCGTGAAGAAGCTTAGCGGGTTACCTGTAACCAAAGAGCAGATTCAAGAGAAGGCTGCCAAATTTTCAGATGTGGAGAGCGGCAAGATTCAGATTCAGGAGAATGGCAAAGGGACAGACTGGGAGTCATATACAGCGACCGTTCAACATGCCAGAAACGGAAAGCTGATGATGGATTTTACACGCAATGGCGGAAAGCTTATCTCGTACAGTGACACTCGAACGGTTGGAGCCAAAAAAGTCTCCCGCCAAGAGGCGATGAAACAGGCGGATCAGTTTCTTGTAAATAAGGGATATAAGGATATGAAAGCTGTCAATTACGATGAGTTCGGTAATTTGGCAAACCTTACGTATGTGCGAAAGCAAGGAGACACATTGATATACCCCGAAAAAATGTCTGTGCGTGTAGGTCTCGATACGGGTGAAGTTACTGGCTTTCAGGCAAGCGACTACGTGTATGAGCATAACGACAAACGTCAGATTCCAAAAGCAAAACTTACGGCCGAGCAGGCGCGTGAAAAACTTAATTCCGATTTCAAGGAAAATTATGTGCGCAAATCCTTGATTGAGAATGACTACAGTAAAGAAGTGCTTTGTTATGAATTCGGTGGACGAATTAATGGCTCGCGTTACCGGATCTACATTAATGCGAATACAGGAATGGAAGAAGCCGTTGAGGAGATCAAACCGGTTAATGCAACTTCTTAGAAGCGACATAACAACGCGTGTATACTCAGAAAAAAAGATGTGAAAACAGACCATGGTAATGGTCTGTTTTTTCTTATTCCATGTGAGAAAGGTCATGGTATAATAGTCCTGTAAAATACGAAGATAAATACATAAGTGGCGGTGAACCGATTGTTTCCTAAAATAAACGAAGTATTGTATATCCAAATCGCATCGGCTGACGAAAAAGAGGAACATAAAGAATACAAATCGCGTATCGCAGATACGGATGAAAGTAGTTTTCTGATTGAAGTTCCGATGCAGCAGGGAAACAGTCGCTTGAAAAGACTTTTTTTCGGAGAAGAATTGTCCATATCCTATATCAACGAGAGTGGTGTACGGCATTACTTTAACACCTATGTGACAGGTTTTGAGGAAGATGTCGTTCGTCTGGTTCGCATTCGAAAACCGCTTCCCGACGAGATTTCCAAAATTCAGCGCCGCAGTTTCCTTCGTGTTCATGCCAGTCTCGAATTGGCATTTCAATGTGAAGACATGACACGTGCAGTTGTGCTGACTGAAGATATTGGAGGCGGTGGATTGTCCATTTACATTGAGCCTGATTTAAAAGTGGAAGAAGAACAAAAGCTGAAATGCTGGCTGCTCGTTCCTTATCGCAATGGCGCCATTGATCATGTGCAATTTGAGGCTGAGGTGGTGCGTATTAAGGAACTGGAATCAGGTCGTGAGCTGGGCATGCTGAAGTTTTCGCAGATTACAGATTCGGAACGTCAGAAAGTGATCAAATTTTGTTTTGAGCGGCAACTGGATTATCGTATGAAATAAGCGTGTATAAGCATAAATCGATTCTATACTGGGCAACGTAAGGCAAAAACGGAGAATGTTGCTATGGATAAACGTTCGGATGCACGGGGATTTGAACACAATTACTTTATGTTTTCTAAACGGTTAGAACAGAGAGCGCTGCTATTCATTGGGGTGCTCCTGATCCTCGTTATCCTCTGCCAGTTGTTACTTCTGGTACCTGATTTGAAGAAAATAATGACAACAATTGATCGGCTTGAGGGGACACCGATTCATATGCAAACCAACACCAAAGAGCACATTGGCTGATTTGTCTGTTTTTGCATCCATGTGTAGAGTGTGGTATAATTTTCACGATGCAGGCCATGCCTGTTTTTTTATTGAGGTTTATCGTTTGAGGAGGAATGCCCCGTTGGCTAGCCAGAACACATCAGAAAACGGGAAGATGAACGTTGCAATTGACGGACCTGCTGGTGCCGGAAAAAGCACGGTGGCCCGATTGGTTGCAGAGGAACTCGGATACATTTACGTTGACACAGGCGCGATGTACCGTGCAGTATCTTGGCATATGCTTCGGAAAGGTATATCTCCGGATGATATGACTCAGGTACTTCAGGAAGCCCAAGATTTGGTTATTGATTTACAACCGGATCAGGGTGGACAGAAAGTGTTATGTAATGGGGAGGATGTCACCTCGGAAATCCGCTCCCGTGAAGTAACGGGAATCGTGTCTCGATATGCGCAAATCGAGGGGCTGCGTACGCAATTAGTGGATACTCAGCGGCAAATGGCTTTGCGCAAGGGCGTCGTAATGGATGGGCGCGATATCGGAACAACTGTATTGCCCGATGCGGAAGTGAAAATCTTCATGACTGCCAGTGTGCAGGAGCGTGCGCTTCGCCGCTTCAAAGAACTGGAACCATCCGAAGGGCTGACGTTGGAGCAACTGGAGCGAGATATTGCCACCCGCGACAAATTGGATGAGAACCGGGAAGTTTCCCCACTGCGTTGTGCAGAGGACGCCATTGTCCTGGATACAACGAAGATGAATATCCATGAAGTGGTTGACAAAATCGTATCTTATTGCACAATGGTCAGAGGAGAGAGCAGTCTATGATTTATACCTTTTGCAAAACATTACTGCGGATCATTTATACCATTCTTTTTCGTCTGGAGGCAGTTGGACGGGAAAACATCCCGAAAGACGGCGGCGTACTTTTATGCTCCAATCATATTAGTAACTTTGATCCGCCAACCGTTGGCATCAAAATTCGCCGTCAAGTGAGATTCATGGCTAAAAGCGAACTGTTTGATGTTCCGGTATTAGGCCCAATCATCAAAGCTGTAGGTGCCTTCCCGGTGAAACGCGGAGGCGTCAGCAAAGAATCCATCAAAACTTCACTCAATATTTTGCGTGGTGGTGAAGTACTTGGTATTTTCCCGGCGGGAAGCCGTCACAATGATGGGGGAATTGGTAAAAAGGGAGCAGCGAGTTTTGCTCTCCGCAGTGGTGCTACTGTTGTTCCTACTGCTATTATCGGCAACTACACGCCGTTTCGTAAGATGAAAGTAATTTACGGCGCACCGGTTAATTTGGACGAGTTCAAGGAAGATACTTCCGGAGATGCTTTGGAAAGAGCGACCGAGAAAATTATGTCCAAAATTAATGAAATGGTGAAAACAGGAATGCCTAGTAAATAAGGCAGTCTGCAGGGAGTGCATGTTTCCATTTTTTTGAGGAAAACTAGTGAAGTGCATTCGCATGAAAGTGTTTTGAACTCTGCTAAGGCAGGTTTGAATATAATGGGGTTTTTGAATTGAGGAGGGTATTTGACATGTCGGAAGAAATGAAAAATCAAGAAGCAACCCAAGATGAGTTGGATCAATTCGTTTCCTTGAAAAAAGGAGATACTGTAAAAGGTACCATCGTCAAATTGGAAGATAACCAAGCTTATGTAAGCATTGGATATAAATATGACGGTGTTATTCCAGTTCGTGAACTGTCTTCGCTCCACGTAGACAGCGCGTCTGATGCAGTAGAAGTTGGACAAGAAGTTGAAGCTAAAGTACTTAGCATCGACGACGAGAAAGAAAAGCTCGTTTTGTCCAAACGTGCCATTGACAGTGAGAACGCTTGGGAGCAATTGCAAAAGCATTTTGAAGACCAAGACGTATTCGAAGTTGTTGTAGGCGATGTTGTTAAAGGCGGTCTGGTTGCAGACGTGGGCGTTCGTGGATTTATCCCGGCTTCCATGGTTGAGCGTCATTTCGTTGAAGACTTCAGTGACTACAAAGGGCGCACACTGCGCGTTAAAGTGAAAGAGATCGATCGTGAGAACAACAAAGTGATCCTTTCCCAAAAAGACGTTCTGGAGCAAGAATTCGAAGCAAACAAAATCCAAGTTATGGCTGGTTTGCAAGAAGGTCAAGTGATCGAAGGTACAGTTCAACGTTTGACTCAATTCGGTGCTTTCGTTGATGTAGGCGGAGTTGACGGTTTGGTACACGTATCCGAGCTGGCTTGGACTCACGTTGAAAAACCATCCGATGTTCTGTCTGAAGGCGACAAAGTAAATGTTAAAGTGCTGAAAGTTGACCCTGAAAAAGGCAAAATCAGCCTGAGCATGAAAGCTGTTCAACCAGGTCCTTGGGAAACAGCCGGTGACCAATTCAACACAAGTGACATCGTAACAGGTGTTGTAAAACGTTTGGTTGATTTCGGTGCATTTGTTGAAATCGCTCCTGGTGTTGAGGGACTTGTACACATTTCACAAATCTCCCACAAACATATCGGTACTCCGCATGAAGTACTGAAAGAAGGGCAAGAAGTACAAGTGAAAATCTTGGACATGAACCCTGCTGAGCAACGTGTAAGCTTGAGCATCAAAGAAACAGAAGAAGCTCCTGCACAACCACAAAAATCAGAGCGTCCAGCAAGAAACAACGCTCCACGTGAAGAAATCAATAATCCAAACGTTTCCATGAACAACCAAGGTATGAGCACTACACTTGGCGAACTGTTTGGTGACAAACTCAGCAAATTCAAATAAGTTATACATGCATGGTTCTTAGTTAAATACTGCATATTTTGCTGAATAAATAAAGCAAGATCGGCGAGCCCCAGCGGGTTCGCCGATTGTTGTTATTGCGAGAAATTCGTTACGAAACGTTAGCCAAGACATATCTTTTTTGCTATGATGAGTAACGTAAGTATGGACAGGAGGAGTGGGATGTATGGCAAGACCAGTTGTGGCAATTGTCGGCCGACCGAACGTGGGTAAATCCACCATTTTTAATCGGATTATTGGCGACAGACTGGCCATTGTGGAAGACAAGCCGGGCATTACGCGTGACCGGATTTATGGAATCGGTGAATGGAACGGAAAGGCATTCAGTATTATTGATACTGGTGGTATCGAAATTGATGGCGAAGACGTCATAATGAAATCCATCCGCATGCAGGCAGAACTTGCGATTGAAGAAGCGGATGTTATTGTATTTATGTGTGATGCCAAAGCTGGCATTACGCAGGCTGACGAAGAGGTTGCAGAGATGTTATACCGTTCTGGCAAACCCATCGTTGTAGCTGTAAATAAAGTGGATAATATTGGACGTAGTGAGCTCATTTATGAGTTTTACGGCTTCGGTTTTGGCGATCCGATCGGGGTATCTGGTAGTCACGGTACAGGTGTCGGTGATTTGCTTGACGCGATTGTGGAGAAATTACCTGAGCTTGAGGAAGAGACATACGATGAGGATGTAATTCGTGTTGCTCTGATTGGACGACCTAATGTGGGCAAGTCCTCACTGGTGAATGCAATTCTGGGCGAGGAACGTGTTATTGTCAGTGATGTAGCCGGGACAACCCGTGATGCAATTGACACTCCTTTCGAAAAAGACGGGCAACGCTATGTGCTGATTGATACAGCGGGTATGCGGAAGCGCGGTAAAGTATATGAAACGACAGAAAAATACAGCGTGATGCGTGCGATGCGTGCTATTGAACGTGCCGATGTAGTTCTGATTGTCATTAACGGTGAAGAAGGTATCATTGAGCAGGACAAGCATATCGCGGGTTATGCGTATGAAGCGGGTAAAGCCTCCATGTTTGTGGTGAACAAATGGGATGTCGTGGAGAAAACGGATAAAACGATGAAGGAATTTGAGACGAAGATTCGGGATCACTTCCTCTTTATGACGTACGCTCCAATTGTCTTTTTGTCAGCATTGACAAAACAACGCTTACAAAAATTGCTGCCTGTGGTACAACGAGTAGCAGAACAGCATACTCTGCGCGTTCAGACACATCTGCTTAACGATGTTGTATCGGATGCTGTTGCGATTAATCCACCGCCAACCGACAAAGGGCGGAGAATGAGAATCAACTATGTGACTCAGGTAGCGGTTAAACCGCCGACTATGGTTATCTTTGTGAATGACCCTGAGTTGATGCACTTCTCGTATGAGCGTTATCTGGAGAATAAAATCCGGGCAGCGTTTGATTTCGAAGGTACACCAATTCGCATATTTACTCGGAGGAAGTCCGACGAAGGTTAGGGGAGAAGTTTGTGATTTTATCAATCGCAGCGATCATACTGAGTTATCTGCTTGGTTCGATCAGCTTTAGTGTTCTTCTTGCAAAAGCAATACGGGGGATTGATATACGTCAACATGGGAGCGGCAATGCCGGGGCAACGAATACGTTACGTATTCTGGGTAAAGGGCCAGCTATTGCAGTTCTTTTGCTTGATGTAATCAAAGGTATTGCTGCAGTATGGATTGGCATATGGTTAAGTGGAGGGTCTCCTTGGATTGCTGCATTCAGCGGTATCGCTGCCATAGCAGGTCATAATTGGCCGCTTTATTTCCATTTTCGTGGAGGTAAAGGCATTGCTACCGCGATTGGTGTATTGGCAAGCTTAGCTTTTCTGCCTGCGATCTGTGCCGGTGTCATTGCCATTCTGTCCATCGTTCTGACACGTTATGTTTCGCTCGGCTCTTTAATTTTTGTAGCATTGACTCCTGTTTTCATCTTGATCCTGCCGGGGTACTCCATGAGTATCTTCTGGGGCAGTCTGATTATTTGTCTGTTTGCATTCTGGAGACATCGTACAAACATTGCGAAGCTCGCCAAAGGACAGGAAAATAAACTGGGATCGAAGAACCCTGGAGGGGGGAAGCGCGTTGTCTAAAAAAGTTGCTGTACTGGTTGCAGGTAGCTGGGGAACTGCTTTGGCCAGTGTACTCGCTGCAAACGAGCTAGATGTGGTAATGTGGACACGTAGTGAAGAACAGGCAGCTGAAATAAATATACAGCATTCGAATGCACGATATCTTCCTGGTGCAGAGCTGTCTCCTCGCATTCGAGCGACCAGTGATATGGAAGCTGCGGTTGCAGGTGCGACAGCTGTGTTAATTGTTGCGCCTTCGTCTGCGATGCGTGCGGTTACACATCAATTTAAACCATTTTATAAACCTGACATGCTGATCATTCATGCAACCAAGGGTTTTGAGACGGAAAGTCTGAAACGGATGTCTAGTGTCATCTCCGAAGAACTTGAATGTGAAGAAGGGCGTATCGTCGTATTGTCTGGGCCAAGTCATGCGGAGGAAGTGGTGAAGCGCTGTCCAACAACCGTTGTTGTGGCTTCACTGGATAAATCATCTGCTGAGGCAGTTCAGGGATTATTTATGAATGCCTATTTTCGCGTGTACACGAACCGGGATATGCTCGGTGTTGAACTTGCGGGAGCCTTCAAAAATATCATCGCGCTTGGGGCAGGCATGTCTGATGGCCTTCAGTTTGGGGATAATGCGAAGGCAGCACTGTTAACCCGCGGGCTCGCCGAGATTACACGTATTGGTGTAGAGATGGGAGCGAATCCATTAACGTTTTCTGGACTAGCGGGAATTGGTGATTTGGTTGTAACAGCTACAAGTCAGCATAGCCGGAACTGGAGAGCGGGTTCGATGCTGGGACAAGGACAGAAGCTGGATGATGTACTTCAGTCTATGGGCATGGTTGTCGAAGGGATTCGAACAACACAGGCCGCCTATTTTATATCACAGAAATATGGTGTTCAGATGCCGATTGCGGATCAATTATATCATGTGTTGTTCCAGAATCGGCAGCCGCGTGATGCTGTTGAAGCTTTGATGGGACGTGACCCAAAAACGGAGATGGAAGTTATGAAGCTGGAAACTTGGGAGCAATGGCATTCTTGAGTTGAGCATTTTAATATCGTTTCAAAAGCCTAGTTTTTAAATGATGCAGCTTATCACCTTTTCCGCAGCAGGCTCATATGATACACATGAGTATTGCCGGAGGAGGGGAGACGAATGGGTAACAACATTTCGAAAGAAGCGCTGAAAGCCATCAACAAAAAAACAGGCAAAACGATCACTGAAGGAGCCGTCAAAAAGCTGGCAAGCACGGTGAAACCAACAACGATGCAGAATGAGGCTCAGTTGCGCCAGTTGATCAAACAAGTATCCGCTATGGCGAAAATACCGGTATCTGAGGATACGGTTCAGGATATTGTGAATGCAGTCAAGAAGAGCGGACTGAATCCAAACAATATGGAATCGTTGATGAAGATGATGATGAAAAAATAATAGATCGTACCTGCTCACACAGGGATCGAGTATAACGAAAGTTAGCCAGCACATGCTGGCTTGCTTTTTTGTCTTTTTATTGGAAAAATACACCCGATTTCATGTTATAATAATTGCAATTGTCACAATTTCGTGATGAATATCGGGTTGAAGGGGAGACTGCTGGGTTATGAACGCTATGGACAAGATGTGGCTGTCTTTGGTTGCCGTCCTCATAATGGGATTATCTGTATTTTTGATTACATTTGCTCGTGCCAAAACAAGAGGTTTCGTGCGGGGCATTCTTTCGATCATTGCTTTTTTAATTATGCTCATCGGTTTTTTTGGTGGAATAGCTTCTCTGACTTAGATTTCCTTAGGGGAGAGAGAGAACATCCGCATAAGCGCATCATAAGAACGGACACAATGAAAAGACGGATGGGAGGAGTGCGTACCTATGGAACCGCATGAGACGGAGGGTTGGACTGCGCGTTATCCGGAATTACACAAGGCTTTGCTGGATACGGCAAAAGCCTGGAATAGTCAGCCTCATACCTGGTTATTGGGAGGTAGTTGCGGTTTGCTGCTTCAAGGGGTGGAATTGCAACAAGCACCTAGAGATATTGATGTGTATGCAGATATTGCTGCAGCCAAGAGTCTGCATGTCTGTGCTCCGGGGAATAGTCTGGACGAGCCTGGAGTAGACAAAACAGGGCCATATGCTTCGCTGCTGAGTCATTATCAAGTAGGAGCATGTTCACTGGAATTGGTAGGCGGCTTTGAAGTATGGGCACGTGGAAGCTGGTATCGTACCCAGATCGAACATGTACTTGCTCTCTATGCGTCTGAAGCTCAGGTGGATACGTACCCCTTGCGGCTGATGCCGCTTGCGCATGAGTTGTTATTTAATCTGCTCCGTGGACGTGAAGATCGGTATGTGCCAATCTCATTGCGAATTCGTCAAGAGCCGGAAGCTCATCAACCTGCAATGATGGCCTTAAGTCAACATAATATATGGACATCCCGCTTTAGAGCAGAAGTTGAAGAACTGGTTGGGTTTACTTGGTCGGAAGAAGCGAGGGAGGAACAATGATGCAAGAGGTTATTACATTTTTACCGATGAACAAATCGATTAAAGTCCAATCGGGAACAACTATTTTACAGGCCGCACGCAGGGCAGGTGTTCAAATATCAACCCGGTGTGATGGCAAAGCAGCATGTCTGATGTGTAAGGTGAAGGTGGGGCAGGACGAGCTGCATGCGCTGCTTCCACCTACGGATGCTGAGAAGCGGAAGCTGGGACTGTTGCTTGAGGATGGAACAAGACTTTCGTGTCAGGCTAAAGTGTGTGGACAACTGTCGGTGCATATCCCGGAAGACCCACTGAAAGCGGCTATACGGAAACAGCTTGAACGGCAGCAGCAAGATGAGGACTGGTTTCTATAACGTCTGAAGATTTTCTATAATGTCCTGAACAATAAAACAACCTCGATTCTATACTTTGAGTTATTCCAGGAGGGTGCGAATGATTAAAGAGAAGAGAAGACCCAATAGAGGAAGGCTGCCTCTGAGGTTGCAGCAGCAGATGCAGTGTCTTTCTTTACTTCTGTTGCTCATGTTTACTTTGAGTGGGTGCTTATATCCGGCTCAGAGCAATACAGAGCCCAAAACAGCTTATCGCGAAAGTGTGAACCGAATTCAGAGCGCAATTGAAGCGTTTCAAAAGGACGAAGGTATTCTGCCGATTCTGAACGCGGACGCAGATACACCGAAGTATGAGAAATTCAGAGTAGACCTGCCTAAATTAAAGCAGCGAGGTTATCTCGATGAAATACCGGGAACGGCCTTTGAGAGTGGTGGTAGCGCTTACTTTTTAGTGCAAAATGAAGAAGTGAAGCCCACGGTGAAAGTGATGGATCTGCAGACGGTACAGAAAGTTAATGACGTGCAACGTATGGTGAATCAGTACAAATCCGTACATAATCAGAAGATGCCTGCGGGCGAAGAACTGTATCCGGGATTCCATGTGGTGGACATGAAACTGGCAGCACAGGCAGGTTCGCCTTCGATTACTTTGAAAAGTGTTTATTCGGGTCAGGAGCTGCCTTTTATGATGGATGCACAGGGTACGGTCTATGTGGACTATGCTTTTGATATTATGCAGGCATTGGAAAAAACAGATGGCTCATCTGATGCTAAGGAAGACCAGAATGTAGGGGATTTGCGTAATTATTTGCTTTCACAATCGTTTTTTGTACCTGTTAAATCCGTCCCTTATATGCTAAAGGATAACACACCCGTTGCACAGGTAGTTCGAGACTAAAGCATGTAAGTAAACGAAGGAATGTAAGTAAAGAACAAACATCAATCTAGAGCAATCCTTTTCTATTATAGAAGTCCAATGAGAGATGCCGCTGTTCGTGGGTGTCTCTTTTTTTATGCAGGAAGAAGAGGATTCAAGATAAGAATTGTCATAAACAGAGGATTTTGCTCATACAGTAGATTGAAATAAAGACGCGCAGTCCGGGATCGGAGGATGCTCTTCATGTCACCATCATGAGATAAAAAAACAAAAAAACACGTCATATTGCCGCATACGGATACATAAGATGATACTAGTCCAATTGCATGTACGAGTTAACGCCGCTCTCGCCGGTTTCATCAGAATGCAACGTTCGGCGGCGGACAACTTCCGGGCACTCACAAAGGCGGCTCTACCGTTGCAGGGATTTCAGTCTTCTGATTGAAAAAACGAAGCGGATGCTCTTTAGCATTTTTCCTTCGGAGTAATTTAAGGAGGGGATTTCATTGGAGAAAGTGGACATTTTTAAGGACATAGCTGAGCGGACCGGAGGGGATATTTATCTCGGGGTTGTCGGCGCAGTCCGGACGGGGAAATCAACATTTATTAAACGATTCATGGAAACGATCGTATTGCCTAACATCGCAAGTGAGGCTGATCGTGCCCGTGCAGTGGATGAACTTCCACAGAGTGCAGCAGGCAAAACAATCATGACAACCGAGCCTAAATTCGTACCGAATAATGCAGTCCAGATCAAAGTGGCTGAAGGCCTGGATGTCAATGTTCGGTTAGTGGATTGTGTGGGTTACGCGGTGGAAGGCGCGAAAGGGTACGAGGATGAGAATGGTCCACGTATGATCTCTACGCCTTGGTTCGAGGAGCCGATTCCATTCCAGGAAGCAGCTGAGATTGGTACACGAAAAGTCATACAGGAACACTCTACACTTGGCGTGGTGGTTACAACAGACGGAACGATTGCCGAGATTGCCCGCAGTTCCTATGTAGAATCGGAAGAGCGAGTCATTGCGGAGCTGAAAGAAGTCGGCAAACCGTTTGTGCTGATTATCAACTCCACCCGGCCTCGCAGTGAAGAAGCATTGCAGCTTCGGAGCGAACTGGCAGCCAAGTATGATATTCCGGTGATGACGCTCAGTGCTGCTACCATGACAGAAGATGATGTCACAGGTGTACTACGCGAAGTATTGTATGAGTTCCCTGTACATGAAGTGAATGTAAACCTGCCGAGCTGGGTTATGGTATTGAATGATACACACTGGCTTCGTAGCAACTATGAGAACTCGGTGCGGGATACTGTAAAAGATATTCGCAGGCTGCGTGACGTGGACCGTGTAGTGTCACAATTCATGGAGTATGAATTTATTGACCGTGCAGGTCTGAGTGGCATGAATATGGGGCAAGGTGTAGCCGAGATTGATCTCTATGCACCGGATGAACTGTATGATCAGATTCTCGTAGAAGTTGTCGGTATCGAAATAAGGGGCAAGGATCATCTGCTACAATTAATGCAGGAATTCTCCCATGCGAAGAGAGAGTATGACCGCTTCGCAGAGGCGCTGGAGATGGTCAAAACAACGGGGTATGGTATCGCTGCTCCTTCACTTGCCGAGATGGCACTGGATGAACCGGAACTGATTCGTCAGGGCACGAAATTTGGTGTTCGCCTGAAAGCAACGGCACCGTCGATACACATGATTCGTGTCGATGTGGAGTCGGAGTTTGCACCGATTATCGGTACGGAGAAACAGAGCGAGGAACTGGTGAGATACCTGATGCAGGACTTCGAGAACGATCCAATCAAGGTATGGGATTCAGATATGTTTGGCCGTTCATTACACTCCATTGTGCGTGAAGGCATCCAGGGTAAAATTGCGATGATGCCGGACAATGCGAGATATAAATTGCAAGAAACATTGGGACGGATTATTAACGAAGGATCAGGCGGTTTGATCGCCATCATACTGTAATCTTTCAAAAGACCGTGAGGCATGATCTCATGGTCTTTTTCTTTGGGTTTATTTCTTGAATATGGATGAAATGGATGTATATCAAGATTATTTTTGAAAAATGCAGTAAGTTTCAGCTTTAAATCGCTAAAACCTATTTACATACTAGGGATTAGCCGTTATATTAATATTCAACTATTGTGATTGAAGTCACAGCGAGTGATACAGGGGGAGAATGAGATGAAGAAAACAAGTTCAAAATGGGTATGGCTAAGCGTATTACTGGTATTCACACTGGCGCTGTCGGCCTGCGGAATTAAAAAAGAACCAGCGGCACCTACTGCATCAGGTTCAGCAGGTGAGACACCGAAGACGGAAGCCGTTACGGGTCCTTTGAGCGGTAAACGGGTTGCGTTGATTATGGAATTTAACACAGGGACTTTCTCACAGCAGTATGTACAAGGTGTAAAAGAGGAGATTGCCAAATTTGGCGGTGAATTGACTACCTTTGTTGCAGATAACGATAAAGCGAAAATGGTATCCTTGCTCGATAGTGCAATTAACCAGAAATTTGATGTCATTCTGACAGACCACGGTGATTCCCTTCTGGAGCCAGGGGTGAAAAAAGCGGTTGAGCAGAACATTCCAGTTGTTGTATTCGATGCAGCGATCAGCGTGCCGGGAGCTACGGTGTTGTCACAAGACGACCAGAAGATGGCCGAACTGACACTGGAGCAGATGAAAAAAGATATCAACGGCAAGGGCAATATTGTGAAAGTATGGGTAGCCGGTTTTGCTCCAATGGAACGTCGTCAAATAGCCTATGGAGCATTCTTGAAAGCTAATCCGGAGATCAAAGAGATTGCCACATTTGGTTCTGCACAGAACCCGGCGCTGGATACGCAAGCGAAAATGGAAGCGATTCTAAAACAATATCCAAAAGGTGAAATTACAGCCGTTTGGGCGGCCTGGGACGAATTTGCGAAAGGTGCAGCGCGAGCTATTCAACAAGCAGGACGTGATGAGATCAAAGTATACGGAATTGACATGAGTGACGAGGATTTGCAAATGATTCAGGATCCGAAAAATCCTTGGGTTGCTTCAGCCGCTGTCGATCCAACTGACATTGGACGTGTGCAAGTACGTTATGCTTACCAGAAATTGCATGGAGACCAAACCGAAGATGCGGTTGTCCTTAATCCGGTGTATGTACAACGCGAAGCTTTACCTGACAAACAAATCTCCACGTCAGAGTTGTCTGAGTTTGTAAAAGGCTGGGGAGGCAGTACACAAGGCATCAAGGACTGGATGAGCGAATACGGAATCACTGCGAAGTAAGCAGCGCTAAAAGCGCGCCTGACGGCGCGCTTTTTTCAGGCGATAACAGGCAATACAGCTGATTGGAGGCAACATTATGAAGGATCCGATATCCCTGGATATGGAGCATATCCATAAGCAGTTTTCTGGCATACCGGCGCTAAAGGACGTACATTTTTCAGTAAAAGGTGGGGAGATCCATGCCCTTCTGGGAGCTAACGGAGCTGGCAAAAGTACATTAATGAAAATACTGTCGGGTGCATATCAACTGGATCAGGGCACGATTCGTCTGAATGGGTACAAGCTCGACCTCGGTTCTCCAAGAGATGCCAAGGCTAGTGGGATTCACTGTGTATATCAGGAAGTGGATGCCGCACTTGTACCGCAGCTGACTGCAGCCGAGAACATTATGCTGGATCAGTTAGCTTCATCTGCCGGAGGATGGTGGAAAAGTCCAAAAGCACTGCAGCAGCGTGCCGAGGAAGCTCTGAAGCAATTAGGTGCTGACAACATATCGATTCACCGTAAGGTGGCCGAGCTGACGCTGGCAGAGAAACAGATGATTCTGCTCGCTCGAATCCTGATTCAGGATGCCAAAGTCATTATTTTTGACGAACCCACAGCTCCCCTGAGTCAAGAGGAGACGGATGCTTTTTTTCGCATTGTACATCTGCTGAAGGATCGCGGAACGGCCTGCATTTTTATTACTCATCGACTTGCTGAAGTAACAAGCCACTGTGACCGGGTTACGATCATGAGGGACGGGCGCCATGTATTTACAGGTGAAACAAGTGGATTAACGATGAATGAACTGGTTACGCAAATGCTGGGCAAACCGTTCGAGGAGGAGTTTCCAAAAACAGAGGCACCAGTGGGTGATCTGCTGCTGCAAGCTCGCGGTCTTCGGCGTGGAGTGAAGGTGAGAGATGTGGATCTTGAGGTTCATCGGGGTGAAGTGCTTGCTGTGGTGGGGCTTGTAGGTGCAGGCAAAACGGAATGCTCTCGTCTGCTGATTGGTGCAGACCCGCTGGAGGCAGGAGAAATTCAGCTTCAAGGACGTAATATTCGTCTCTCCCAACCTGCAGATGCTGCCGCTCTGGGCATTGTTTCCGTACCAGAGGAACGGCGTAAACAGGGCATTCTCATTCAGGAGAATGTGGAACGTAATCTGAGCCTCCCTTTGCTTTCCCGACTTAGCACTTTTGGATTTGTTAACCGAAAACGTGAGCGTCAGCATGCAGATTCACTTGTAGAACGGCTGGGCATCAAGACTTCATCCGTGAAACAGGAAGTGAAGTATTTAAGCGGCGGTAATCAGCAAAAGGTAGCGATTGGCAAGTGGCTGCATACCGATGCCGATGTATTTATTTTGGATGAACCAACCAAAGGTGTAGATATCGGGGCGAAAAGTGACATTTTCCGCATCATCAATGAACTGGCACTTGCGGGAAAGGCGGTCATCTATTTCACCTGTGAACTGGACGAAGGGATGGGCATCGGAGACCGAATTGCGGTCATGTGTGAAGGGGTTATCGTAAAAGAATTCAAGCGTGGCGAGACAAATCAAGAACAGCTGCTATACTATGCAAGCGGTGGACAAGAGGTGGAAGCATGAAGGATAAATCACTGGATTTTGCGTTCCGGTACGGAGCAATCATTGTTATCATAGGGGTTATTGCCTTTTTCGGAATCAAATTGCCTTATTTCTTTACCTACAGCAATTTGACGGACATTTTGGGTTCGATCTCGATCGTAACGTTCGTGGCGATTGGTGTAACATTATCTCTCATTGTAGATGGATTTGATCTCTCCGTGGGAGCAACGGTCTCTCTGACAACTGTGGTTACAGCATCGTTAATGATCTGGTATCAGCAGCCCCTCGCTGTTGTTATTATTGTACCGCTCGTGATCGGGGCTGTTATTGGTTTGCTGAACGCACTGCTTATCGTTAAATTACGTATCCCAGATCTGCTGGCAACTCTTGCAACAATGTACATCATCGGTGGAATTCACAAAACGTATGCTCAAGGGTATACCATCTATAACCACATGCAGTTCCCGGATGGAAGCAAAGCTGCCGGTGAGATGGATCCGACGTTTCTGCTGATTGGACAAGGTAAATGGCTGGGAATGCCGATCTCCGTTATTCTGCTGCTTATTGCTGTGATTGGTGTCCATATCTTTTTAACCTACACCAAATATGGGCGGCAAATGTATATTACAGGCGGGAATGAAGAAGCGGCTCGGCTCTCAGGAATCAAGGTGAAAAAGGTACGTACACTTGCTTATGTAGCAGCCGGGATATTTGCAGCTATTGGTGGTATCATCTATGCGTCCAAAGTTGGATCAGGACAGATTGATGCCGGATCTCCATTGTTAATGGAATCCGTAGCGGCTGTATTTGTTGGTTTCTCCGTCTTTGGTGCGGGTAAACCAAACGTCATTGGTACCTTCATTGGTTCGGTTCTGATCGGCGTATTGGTTAATGGTTTGACGATGATGAACGTTCAGTATTTTACACATGATATTGTCAAAGGCGGGGTACTTGTGCTGGCTTTGGCAGTCACATTTTATGTGTTAAACCGTAGCCGCACTTGAAATTGTGAGCTGTCTGTATTAGTATAAAATTTGTTCGGCGTCAGAAACACCAATGTTTTCTGGCGACAATTGCCGGAAATGACTGTGAGCCGCAGATGGAATACATATTCATTGCACAAAATGCTCAACGTTTTTTGCGGATGAACGTATATTTCCTTATAAAACGGAAACACAGTATAACATTCAGGACATTGATTCAGGAGGTGAAAAACAAATGAACAAATCAGACTTGATTACACACGTATCCGAGGCTACTGAATTGTCCAAAAAGGATGTAACGAAAGCGGTTGATGCCGTATTCGAAGCAATCTCTGAGGCTCTTCAAAACGGAGATAAAGTGCAATTGGTTGGTTTTGGGAACTTCGAAGTTCGCGAGCGCTCTGCACGTAAAGGACGCAACCCGCAAACAGGTGAAGAAATCGAAATTCCTGCGAGCAAAATTCCTGCGTTCAAACCAGGTAAAGCGCTCAAAGACGGAATTAAATAAGATTTCTACATATTCCATATGTCAACAAAAAGACCGTGACTTGTTCACGGCCTTTTCTTTTGCCTATAAACGGGGGATTTTCTCATTCTGCTGCTCTGTTTCTCCACTTTCTTCCGAAAGTTCCGGATGCTCGCTGTAAGCGATTAAAATCAATTCTTTGCCGGTAACGGCAGACAGCTGATGCTCAATCTCCTGTAACTGATGGACATGCTCTTTTGTGAGCACAGCAGGGGTGTATTTCATAAAAACTCTCCTTTCCTAGCTGTTCCGTTACCGTTATAGTATGACCCGGGAACTACGGTTTCTTGCGGTACATTCCCTCCGAGACACTGGTTGACAAATGGAACAATCTTGATCATCATTAACGCTATGAAATTAGAAAAGGGGACGTGCGCGATGGATCACTCTACGGGCAATGACTATATCGTAATTAAAGCTGAAGAAAACGGTGTTCAGGTGATTGGTTTGACCCGCGGACAGGACACGCGTTTTCATCATACGGAGAAACTGGACAAAGGCGAAGTGATGATTGCCCAATTTACTACACACACTTCAGCCATTAAAATTCGGGGAAAAGCTACGCTGATTACGAAGCATGGAGAGATCGAATCAGATTAGCCCAGAGGATAAACGAAGTATTGAATTAGATTAAAGTTGAAAGAGTTTGACTAGGTATAGTGACAGCATGGGCGGATCAGATAAAATTGCAGGCATAGCCTGCTTTTTTTGATTGTACAATGAGGTATGAGCCTTTACCGGACAGACTACACTAACAGGTAGAGGCAGGGAGGCGCATATGAAACCGGGAATGATTGTGACGGCATCCTTGCTGTCAACGATTGCGGCAGTCGTTTTGCTGGTGGTTTTTCAGAGCTTGCACACACGTACATGGGGCGGGGATCGAGCGGAGCCGGTAACGGCTTCTCATCAAGCAGTCCAGTTGACGAATGATAATCTGGTTGACGTGTTAAGTTCTCTTCATATGTCGACGCCAATCGCTAGAGTGGAATGGAAGCAGTCCATTTTGACACTTGACCTCAAAGTAAAAGGAAAGGACATCAGCTATACTGAAATATATGAAAATATGGCAGCTGTTGCTGATCTCAGTTTTCGCAGTGTGGACAATATTGAGCAGGTACTGCTTCGAGTCATGGCTGAGGATGAATGGTTGCATAACCGTCACTTGCTTCTTGCTGCGGACATTCGGCGTGGGGAATGGCCGATGTATGCTATTGATACGCTTCGCACCTGGAAAAGCACCACTTTCTCAGACGAGTTGAAGGACTGGTTTCATCTGATGCAGACGGAGCTGTGGAAGAAGCAGTTCGAAATGACAAGTCAGGGGTAATCAAATAGCAGGATTCAGTGCGTGTCCGATAAACATATGCTATAATATATAAGATTGTAGTGCAGAAATGGTTTGACAAAGCAAAGCCTCGGAGGATGAGAATGAATTCATATCGCGTACCCCAACTAGCAAAGAAATATACGGATTACGACATGATTCGACAACATACGGAAATCCCGTCATTTCCGGATAGCCGGGCGCGTCTGTTACAGGTATTTGTGGGCCGTACAGACGAGAAGGGGCATCAGGAACTGTTCGCTCTGGCGACCTCGCTCGTTCAGTTGGCTATGGATACTCATGATCGAATCGATACGATATCCGGCGATCGGGGAGAACAGGAGATGCGTTCACGTCAGTTAAATGTTCTCGCTGGAGATTATCTGAGTAGTCGTTTCTATCAGTTGCTTGCTCACGCAGGCAAAATTGAGATGATCGGCAAGCTTAGTGGTGCTGTTTCCGAAGTGAACGCACGTAAGATGACGCTGTATGAACGGATGAAAAAGCTCCTCGTTTCTGCTGATGAATATTTGCGTGAAACGGTACAGCTGAGAATGCAGCTGTTTCTTTCATTTACAGACATGATGCGTGACGAGGATAAGTCGTTATGGAACAGCTTGTTGATGGAATTCAGCACTTGTGAAACGATTGCACATGAGATGAATCGAATGCGTGATGAGCAGCAGATGCTTCATAGCTATGCGTTCTGGCATATGTATGAGAACAGTAATGACGAGGAACGTAGTCATTTGCGTCAAATGCAGATTGAACCGCGTATATGGAGTGCTTTGGTGCTGAAATACAGCGTAAGCGAAGTGCTTCTGGACAAGCTTCGCGAGAGCACACACCGCATTCAGCTTTTGTTACAAGATGAAGCAGAGCTTCAAGGCCTACAGGAGATTGATGCTATTCTTGAACCTTACCTGTCCTATGTGCAGCCTTCACATGCGGCAGTTAGGGAAGATTGAGGGGGAGAGAGACGAATGGGTAGCGGAGAGACCAAACCAAAAGAAGAATTTGTCCATTCGGTTTTTCAGAGTATAGCCGGCAAGTACGATGTCATGAATGATATTCTGAGTTTCCGCAGGCATAAGGCTTGGCGCAAATTCACAATGAAGAAAATGAATATGTCCAAAGGCGATACTGGACTTGATCTGTGCTGCGGTACATGTGACTGGACGCTCGCTATGGCAGAGGCAAGTGAAACGGGGCACATGCACGGGCTGGATTTCAGCAGCAACATGCTGGAAGTAGGCCAGACCAAAATAGATGCTGTGAACCTTTCGAAGCAGATTACGCTTGTTCAGGGAAATGCAATGTCATTGCCTTTTGAAGACAATACATTTGACTATGTGACGATTGGTTTCGGATTACGTAATGTGCCGGATCTAAGACAAGTTCTATCTGAAATGAAACGTGTTGTGAAACCTGGCGGTATGGTGGTTTGTCTGGAATTGTCCAAACCGACATGGCAACCGTTTAAAGGGATTTATTATTTTTATTTTGAGCATATGTTGCCTAATATGGCTAAATTGTTTGCCAAACGTTATGAACAGTATAAATGGCTGCCGGACTCTCTGGCGCTTTTCCCGGGAAGAAAGGAACTGGCGGACATTTTTGTTGAAACTGGATTGCAGCAGGTGCAGGCCTATCCTCTGACCGGAGGTATTGCGGCACTGCATATTGGAACCAAGGAGAATCAGAATGTTTAGGAAAATTCGCATTTTTTTAGAAATGATCAAGATTGAACATACGCTTTTTGCTTTACCTTTTGCATTTATGGGCGCCATTTTGGGATCGATGGTTGTCAATAACACCTTCCCAAGCTGGATGCAGATTATGTGGGTGTTACTTGCCATGGTTGGTGCGCGCAGTGCCGCATTTGGTCTGAACAGGATCATTGACCAGGCGATTGACGCTAAAAATCCGCGTACGGCGATGAGAGCTATTCCAGCAGGTTTACTGAAGAATGGCGAGGTTATCATTTTCGTCATCGTATCGTTTATCTTATTATTCTGGGCCTCATCCAATCTTAATGTATTATCTATGCAGCTGTTACCGATCGCGGTCTTCATGCTGGTGCTTTATTCATACACCAAACGTTTCACCTGGTTGTGTCACGTCGTACTTGGTATGACGATTGGTCTTGCTCCTCTCGGAGGTTGGGTGGCGGTAACGGGCACAATGGATTGGACAGCGATTGTCCTGTACGTTACGATTGTATTCTGGACTGCAGGTTTTGATATTATCTATGCATGCCAGGATCTGGAGTTTGATCAGGGAGAAGGACTTCATTCGATTCCGTCCCGGTTCGGACTTGTTAAATCATTGCAAATTGCAAAGTTTTTTCATGTCCTCACGGCGATTGGTTTTCTTGCGTTATTGTTAATGACTGATCTGAGCTGGTGGTATGGTGCAGGGATGTTGATTACGTATGGCATTCTGCTCTACGAGCATTATATTGTATCCCCTAATGATATGAGTCGTGTACAGACGGCATTTTTCACTATGAATAGTGTGCTGAGTCTGGTTGTATTTACGTTTACATTCATTGATCTGGCGGTGAAGTAATGATGCATCAACCGGAGAATAAACGACTTGTTGTCGGAATTACCGGAGCGAGTGGCAGCATATATGGCATCCGATTAATTGAAACGCTGCTGGATTTGGAGTATACCGTTCATTTGGTTATTTCTAATGCTGGTTGGCGTGTATTGAAAGAAGAAATGGATTGGGATGTGACAAACCGGGAGAACTTGCTTCAAGAAAAATTTGGTTCTCGCGGCGGTTCGTTAATCTATCATCCCGTAAGTGATATAGGTGCCTCGATCGCGAGTGGATCATATTTGGCTGAAGGCATGATTATCATGCCTTGCTCCATGGGCACTCTCTCATCCATTGCAAGCGGCTCATCAGATAATCTGATGTCACGTGCAGCGGATGTGATGATGAAAGAGGGCAGGACGTTAATTCTTGTACCACGTGAGACGCCTCTTCATGCCATTCATCTGGAAAACATGTTGAAGCTTTCACGTCTTGGTGTGCGAATGATACCGGCGATGCCTGCTTTTTATTACAAACCTCAGAGTATGGAAGACTTGATTCTGTTTTTGGTGGGTAAAGTGCTGGATAGCTTGCGTATCCCGCATCAACTGTTTACAAGATGGGGAGAACCGGATGAACGGGGATAATGTTGCCTAATAGCGCTTTTCTGGATAACAGGATCAGAAATATGCGCTTTCTGGACATTGTCCCCTGACTCCCGGGGTGTCGGTGAGTGCTGATGGCAAGGTGAATTTGCCCACAGTCTTGACCCATGCTCCGGCAACTTCTGTGCTTTTGATTCAGAACTAGTCGCAGCGTTTAATCCCGAATGTCGGCGTTGGCATTCGAAGGTAAACTTCATGGTGTGCGCTGTAGAAGAACACAAGCAGGAGCGGCAAGCCTAAGGCGAACGTTTTTGCCTACAGGCTCGGGCTTGCTGGAGGGGAAGGTAAGCATGGATTTTTGGACTGACAATACGCTGATACGGGTGAACGAATGAAACTACTGGACATTTTCGGATTGTTAAAAAAGGACATGGATCACGTTGAAAAAGAATTGTATCGCAGTGTTCAAGGTGAACAGAAACTGCTAAGTGAAACTTCTCTTCACCTTCTCAAAGCAGGTGGGAAACGACTGCGGCCAGTTTTTGTACTCTTAGGCGGCAAGTATGGTACATATGATATTGAGCGTTTGAAGCTCGTAGCCGTTCCACTCGAACTTATTCATTCTGCATCCCTCGTTCATGATGACGTCATTGATAATGCGGAGACTCGTCGGGGCAAACCTACCGTCAAGTCAAAATGGGACAATCGCATTGCGATGTACACAGGGGACTATATTTATGGCAAGGCATTGGAGATGACGGCTGGACTATCCGATCCAGCTATTCACCGTATCCTTGCCAAAGCTATGGTACAGATGTCGATCGGCGAGATGGAGCAGATTCGAGACTTTTTTAATACAGGACAGAGTGTGCGTAACTATCTGCTACGCATTCGTCGCAAAACCGCGCTCTTGATTGCAGTGAGCTGCCAACTCGGAGCACTCGCTACTCGTGCACCTGAGCACATTTCATCCTTGCTGTATACTTATGGATATAATGTGGGTATGGCTTTTCAGATTCAGGATGATGTCTTGGATTTGGTAGGCACGGAGAAGCAACTTGGTAAGCCTCCAGGGAGTGATATGAAACAAGGAAACATTACGCTTCCTGTACTGTATGCGCTTAGAGAAGATCATCTGCGAGAGCCGCTGCTCAAGGAAATTTCGCGTGTTCATCATGAAGAAGGACGTGCAAGTGCATCGGATGCGATTGGAATGATTCGCCAAAGTCAAGGAATTGCTAAAGCGGAAGCCCTTGCTGACCGATATATGAAGAAAGCGCTCGATGCTCTCGATCAGCTGCCCAACATCAAGACAACTAAAAATCTGCGAGACATTGCTCATTTTGTAGTCAAACGGACACATTAATCGTGTGTAATTTGATGCTCAAAACTCCGCTGAGTGGAAAAAGTTGCTTTCAGGCCCGGCTCACAACTTTTAACTAACCTGTGAAATACGAATGTGAAATTCCTCATTGGGAGGATTTGGACTTGTATGTTACAATCAAAGAGATTGCGTTTACATAGTGATTAACTTTGAACCGTGAGTGAGGAGTGAACTGGCAATGGATCGTACATTTTTGATGGTGAAACCGGATGGTGTGCAGCGTGGTTTGATCGGCCGTATTATCAGTCGTCTGGAAGACAAAGGATTTAAACTGGTGGCAGGGAAATTGGTTCAGATGTCAGAAGAACAGGCTAAGCGCCATTATGCTGAACATGAAGGCAAGCCGTTCTTTGATGATCTGGTTCGTTTTATCACATCTGGGCCGGTGTTTGCGATGGTGTGGGAAGGCGACGATATTGTGACACTTGCACGTATTGTCATTGGCAAAACGAATGTGAAGGAAGCGGCTCCAGGTACAATCCGTGGAGACTTCGCTAGCCATACACCACATAATCTCATTCACGGTGCTGATTCACCGGAAAGTGCAACTCGTGAAGCTGCCAATTTCTTTAGTCCCGACGAGCTGGTAAGTTATGAGAAGAGCATCGCAGCCTGGTTGTAATTATTAGCCAAAGGGTGATATACGATGCTGGAGCAAGAACAACTAGACCCGGATTATGCCGGATTCATTCGTAAAATTAAAGAGAGCACAGGCATTGATCTTGCTCAATACAAGGAAGGCCAGATGAAAAGAAGGCTGACCACATTGCGTAACAAAAACGGGTTTAATACATTTTCTATCTTTTTCGATGCGATGCAGAAGGACAAGACGTTATTTTACGAGTTTCTTGATCGCATGACCATTAACGTGTCGGAATTTTGGCGCAATCCGAATCGCTGGGAAGTGCTACGTGATGAGATTCTGCCTGAGCTCTTGGGTTCCAAACGCAAGGTCAAGGTATGGAGTGCTGCTTGTTCAACTGGTGAGGAGCCATACACTCTTGCAATGATTTTGGATACAATGGGCATTTTGAAAGAAAGTTCCATTACAGCAAGTGACCTGGATGAAGGGGCACTGGCCAAGGCTAAGGAAGGCCGATATATGGAACGATCCCTGAAGGATGTACCTCCTGAGACGGCGAGTCGATACTTTAAGCAAGATGGCTTAATGTATCGTATTGATGAAAAATTAAAAAGTTCGATCAACTTTAAGAAACAAAACTTGCTGGTTGACCGTTTTGATGATGGATACGATCTGATCGTTTGCCGGAATGTTATGATTTATTTTACAGAGGAAGCGAAAAACCTCTTGTATCACAAATTCGCAGCAAGTCTGCGTCCAGGCGGGATGTTGTTTGTAGGCAGTACCGAACAGATTTTCTCTCCGGGACAATACGGATTGGAGACGGCAGAGACGTTTTTCTATCGGAAAAAATAAATCAGCATAAAGATCAACCGCCTGAGGTGCATGAAGATGTGCTCAGGCGGTTGTTTGCATAAGAAAGACCTGCTTTCTTGTCAAAGCTGGTCAGCTATACTATAATAAGCAAAGAAATTATGGGATTTTAGCAATGTGAAGTTTAACAGTTTAAAGGGGGAACGTATTATGAGTTTACGTTATTTAACCGCAGGGGAAACGCACGGACCCCAATTGACAGCCATTATTGAAGGACTGCCAAGTAATTTGAATATTGATTTTGAAGAATTGAACTTCCAGCTTCATCGTCGCCAGAAAGGCTATGGCCGTGGACGTCGGATGCAGATTGAGAAAGACCAAGCTAATTTTGTTGGCGGAATTCGTCATGGATATACGACAGGTGCTCCTGTAGCGCTAGTTGTTCAAAATAATGACTGGAAGCATTGGCAGAATATTATGAACATTGAGCCGATTGAAGGCAGCGATGAAGAGAAACGTCGTGTACACCGTCCACGTCCTGGACATGCCGATCTGAACGGTGGTTTGAAGTATAATCTCAAAGACTTGCGTAACGTCCTGGAACGTTCCAGTGCGCGTGAGACAACCGTACGTGTGGCATGCGGTGCAATTGCACGTCAGTTCTTGGCTGAGTTCGGCATTAAAGTGGCGGGACGTGTTATCCGCATCGGCGAGATTGAAGCACCATACCAGGAGCTTCCGATTGATGAACTGATCGCGGTGACTGAGGCTTCCTCTGTTCGTGTAACGGATGCCGAGACAGAGAAGAAGATGGAAGCGTACATTGATCAGATCAAGCAGGAAGGTGATTCGATCGGTGGAATTGTGGAATGTATCGTAGAAGGTGTTCCTATTGGTCTGGGAAGCCATGTACAATATGATCGCAAACTGGATGCTCGTATCGCTCAAGGGGTCATGTCCATCAATGCGTTCAAAGGTGTGGAGATTGGCATCGGATTCGAGGCTGGTACAATTCGCGGATCACAGGTACATGATGAGATTCTGCATACGGAAGATCGCGGTTACCACCGTGCAACGAACCGTCTTGGCGGATTTGAAGGTGGTATGACAAACGGTATGCCGGTTGTGGTACGCGGTGTGATGAAACCTATCCCTACGTTGTATAAACCGCTGCAAAGCGTAGATATTGATACAAAAGAAGCTTTTACAGCTCAGGTTGAACGTTCCGATGCTTGTGCAGTTCCAGCAGCTAGCGTCGTTATGGAACATGTTGTTGCCTGGGAAGTTGCCAAGGCATTCCTGGAGAAATTCGGCGGGGATTCCATGGAGGAGATTCGGGCGAACGTTGCCAGCTACCAGGCACAATTGGAGAGTTACTAATATGCGTCAGTTGACAGTGCAGCTCGGGGAACGCTCATATCCCATATTGATTGGCAGCGGTCTGCTGGCTCAAGCTCCGCAATATTTTGAACAATATGGTCTGACTAAAAAAAGTCCTCTTCTGATCATTACCGATGATCATGTGGCACCGAAATACTTGCCAGAATTGGAGCAGACATTGCGTGCGGCGGGATATTCCGTCGTATCCGCAGTCGTGCCATCTGGTGAGACTTCGAAATCACTTGTTGTATATCAGGATATGATGACGGTAGCGATTGAAGGCAAACTCGACCGCAGTTCAGCGATCCTTGCTCTAGGGGGAGGCGTCGTGGGGGATCTGGCTGGTTTTGTCGCAGCTACATATATGCGCGGGGTGAAGTTTATACAGATCCCAACGACCATTCTTGCTCATGACAGTAGCGTTGGCGGTAAAGTGGCGGTCAATCATCCTCTTGCAAAAAATATGATAGGCGCATTCCATCAGCCGGAACTTGTGCTTTATGATGTAGATACGCTGCAAACGTTGCCGCCAAGAGATGTTTCAGCCGGTTTATCCGAGATGTTGAAGCATGGACTCATTCGTGATGAAGCATTTGCTCATTGGTGTGAAGAACATGCGGAGGCATTGCTTGCGCTTGACCCCGATACACTCGGATACGGTCTGGAACGCGGGTGTAGCATCAAAGCAGAGATCGTCTCCAATGATGAACGTGAGAATGGAGAACGTGCCCTCCTTAACCTGGGTCATACGATTGGACATGCCATTGAAGCGATTGCTGGTTACGGTGAGTTTCTGCATGGAGAAGCGATTTCGATTGGCATGGCGGGTTCGGCACTACTTGGTGAGAAGCTTGGAGCGCCAGCGGGATTGTATGAAGATACCGTTCGTATGCTTCGTTCTCTTCGTCTTCCGGTAACGTTGCCGGAACACCTCGCCACAGATGCTTTGATGGAAGCGATGATGCATGACAAGAAATTCCGTGAAGGCCATATGGTCTTTATTGTTCCTGATCGGATTGGAGCTGCCAGAATCATGAAGGATGTGCCAGTTACAGTTGTTCGTGAAGTTATCGAGCTGCTTAGGAAGGGAGAATAACAGCATGATTACACGGGGAATTCGCGGTGCGACTACGGTCACGCAGAATAATGAAGATGAGATTTTGAAAGAAACGGCAGTGCTGCTTCAAGAAATTGTTGATCGAAACAAGATTGTACCTGAGGACATTTGTAGCGTATGGATTACAATGACCGGGGATCTGGACGCAGCTTTTCCAGCGAAAGTGATCCGTCAGTTGGATGGATGGGAGCTTGTACCTTTGATGTGTGCACTGGAGGTACCCGTGAAAGGGGCTTTGGCGAAGTGCATTCGGTTTATGGTGCATGTGAACACAACCAAAGCTCAAAATGAAATCCATCATGTATATCTGAATGGTGCACAGGCATTACGTCCCGATCTGGCAGGACGTTAAATTTCTTGATTTGTAGTGGTTGTCAAACCGATGGATATCATGTATAGTGAGAAACAGTTGAGTAGAGTTTAGATTGAGCTGAGAGCAGCTGAGTTGAGCCTAGTATATAGCAGAGTCCAGTGATTGGTAGCCGATGCTTCTGAAGTCGGTCAACGCATTCACGGTACGTCTTGCTAAGATGAAGTACAGGAAGAGAGAGTAGACGTGTCAGAGGATATCGTTTATTCACATATAACTAAAGGAACATTTCACATCAGATATTCTTGGGAGTTCACTAGATTTTCTCAAGTGATGAAGACAGTAGGAATGAGATGTTGTTATATGTATGTTCTCTCTAAACAAGTTGAAACCATGGTATAACATGGATCAATTGCCTGTCATTCATCCTGCGCAGATGTATAGGGACTTGTTATTTATGAAGCAGCATGCCTGAATACAGCTTATAACCAAACCTCTACCTGATGGTAGAGGTTTTTTGTCTTAATAACCTTCTTCTACCTAGATCTGAAAGGACGTGATCTGATGATAGCACCAAACGTTAACCAAGTACTCAAAATGTCAAACGAATATAATCTCATTCCGGTCGTAAAACGAATTCTGGCTGATATGGAGACCCCGATTCGAATCTTTCGCCGTTATGCAGACAATGACCGTGCGTTTCTGCTTGAAAGTGTGGAGGGTGGCATTCAATGGGCGAGATATTCCTTCATCGGTACAGATCCGTTCCTGATGATTTCGGCAAAGAAAGGCCGGATTGTGGTTGAGGAAGCAGGGCAGACCCGTGAACTGTCAGGCAAACCGATAGAAGAATTGAAAGCTTTACTTCGCAAATATCGGAGCCCGAAGCTGGATGAACTCCCCCCTTTTACGGGTGGTGCAATTGGATTTTTTGGATATGATCTGTTGCAATATTATGAGAAGCTTCCAGCACATGCGCTGGATGATCTGAATATGGATGACATTCGGTTTATGTTCTGTGATCAGATCGTTGTGTTTGATCATGTGAAGCAGCATATGTTGCTCGTGGGTAATGTTCACGTCAAGGATGGTGCAACAGATGAAGAGATTCGTCAGGCGTATGCAGCCACTTCCGAGAAGCTTGAGCAGGCGGCAGAACGACTGCAGCAGCAAGGACCAGGCGAGAACCTGAATCCGCGTTCGATTCCGGGTGATGTAGAGCTGGGTGACATTCGATCCAATCTGACGAAGGAACAATTTATCGGCAATGTTGAGCAGGCCAAAGAGTATATCCGCGCAGGTGACATTTTTCAGGTTGTGCTGTCCCAACGGTTTCATATTGATACGGAAGTTTCGCCCTTACATGTGTATCGGGTGCTGAGGACACTGAATCCGTCACCTTATATGTATTATCTGAAAATGGATGATGAGATCATCGTAGGAACCTCACCGGAGGCACTGGTCAAGGTTGACGGCAATCGTGTAGAAACACGCCCGATCGCAGGCACACGTCCAAGGGGAGCAACAGAGGCAGAGGATCGTGCACTTGCGGCAGATTTGTTGCAGGATGAGAAGGAACGCGCGGAGCATCTGATGCTGGTGGATCTGGGAAGAAATGATTTGGGTCGTGTATCTGCGTTTGGCAGTGTGAAGTGTGACATGTTTATGGAGATCGAGCGTTACTCTCACGTGATGCATATGGTATCGAACGTTACAGGTGAGCTAAGAGAAGACAAGGACTTTTTCGATGCCTTCCTCTCATGTATGCCAGCTGGAACCGTATCAGGTGCGCCGAAGCTGCGTGCGATGGAAATTATTGCGGAACTGGAAAAGGAGGCACGGGGTGCCTACGCAGGAGCGATTGGTTACCTTGGTTTCTCCGGAAACATGGATGCATGTATCACAATCCGCACGATTATTTTCAAAAAGGGAAAAGCCTATGTGCAGGCCGGAGCCGGGATCGTATGGGATTCGGTGCCTGAGAAGGAATATGAAGAGACCGTAAACAAAGCCAAAGCATTGTTAAAGGCGATTCGTACGGCTGAAGCGATGTTTCCTGTAAAAGCTGCAGATCCAAAATTAAGTCTGGCTAACGCTGATTATTTTGTTACACCCACTTCGACAACGAACTGAGAGAGGAGAGACTGGAAATGAACTTGAACCCAATCATGAATGACAGCCTGGTGCTGCCTGAAGCAGCGATTTCCCGGGAAGAAGGAATGAAGCAAGGACTCGCCAAAATTCTCGAAGGTCATCACCTTGAACAGGACGAGGCACGTGAACTGATGTATTCCATCATGAGAGGTGAAGCCACTTCGGCTCAAATCGGAGGTTTGCTGATGGCGCTGCGTATGAAGGGCGAAACGGTGGATGAGATCACCGGTTTTGCACAAGCCATGCGCGGGCAGGGTGGACGGATATTGACAGATGGCAGAGGGTTACTGGATACATGCGGCACTGGCGGATCAGGTATACACAAATTCAACATTTCTACAGCATCGGCTATTATCGCTTCGGCCGTCTCGGTTCGAGTGGCCAAACATGGCAATCGTTCAGCTTCAGGCAAAGCAGGCAGTGCGGACGTACTGGAAGCGCTTGGTGTTAATATTCACCTGAATGGAGAACAGGCCAGACAATGTCTGGATGAGATCGGAATCTGTTTCTGCTTTGCACAGGTGTACCATCCGTCCATGCGTCATGCAGCGGCTCCGCGAAAAGAGCTGGGTGTGCGCACGATTTTCAATATGCTTGGACCATTAACTAATCCGGCTGGAGCAGATCGTCAATTGCTCGGATTGTATGATCGCTCCCGGACGCCGATGATTGCAGAAGTGCTTAACCGACTTGGTTTGAAAAGAGCGATGGTTGTCGCAAGTCATGACGGACTGGATGAAATTAGTATCTCTGCACCGACTCAGGTTTCTGAGCTACGTAATGGGGAAGTTCAAACATATGACATCGATCCACGTGACATGGGACTATCCTTGCATCCGCTTGAAGCGGTGCTTGGAGGAGATGCGGCCCAGAACGCCGAAATTATACATCGGATCTTCCAGGGTGAACACAGTGCTTACCGGGATGTTGTACTGCTGAATGCTGGGGCTTGTATTTATGTATCCGGCTTTGCTGACAGCATTGCAGATGGTGTTAAAATCGCTGCGGAGGCAGTGGATTCAGGTAAAGCGGCAAGTAAGCTGGAGCAGTTAATTCATACAACGGAGGCGTACAATCATGTATCTTGATCGAATTGTTGCAACAAAACATAAAGAAGTGCAGACTCTTGCACAGACCTTTAATATGGATGATGCCATGCAAAAAATTGAACAATTACCTGCTGCACGCGGGTTTGAGCAGGCGCTGTCAAGCAGACGCAATCGCAAGCTGGGGCTTATTGCCGAAGTGAAGAAGGCCTCGCCGTCGAAAGGTTTGATTCGTCCGGATTTTCATCCGGTAGATATTGCTTCTGCATATGAGCGGGCGGGAGCCGACTGCATCTCCGTTCTGACCGATGTTTCCTATTTCCAGGGGAGTAACGAATATTTGCAGGCCATTCATCAGGCAGTGAACATTCCGCTTCTGCGCAAGGACTTTATTATTGACGAGTTACAAATCGCTGAAGCTAGACTTCTTGGGGCAGACGCTATATTGCTGATTGCGAGCATTCTTACACCACAGCAGATTCGTCAATATCTGACGTATGCAAAAAGTCTCGGACTGGACGCTCTGATTGAAGTACATGACCGGGCAGAACTGGAAACGGTACTGGATATTCCCGAGGCGACACTTGTTGGCATCAATAACCGGAATCTAAAAACGTTCGAAACCAGTCTGAACACTACGCTGGATCTGATGGAGCTGATTCCATCCGGTGTGACGCTGATCAGTGAAAGTGGGATCGACGGGGCGGAATCGACGAAACCCTTGATTGAAGCTGGTGTGCGAGGTATTCTGGTCGGGGAACATCTCATGCGAAAAGATGATGTGGAAGCTGCTGTTTATGATCTGATGGGACCCAAATGATGAATCACTCGCTAAATAACGGTAGAGGCAGCAGTTCTCCCGACCAAGGGCACTCGCTGCCAGCGGCCGTAAAAATATGTGGACTTCAGGACGTTGAAGTGCTAAAATCGATGATAAACTTGCCTGTGGACTATATCGGTGTTGTGTTTGCCAACTCTCGTCGGCGAATCACTCCTGAACAGGCAGCAGCATTGAAATCAGTTTTGTTGGAATGGTCGGTGAATGAGCGGCCAAAGCTTGCAGGCGTTTTTGTAAATCCGACCTTTCATGAATTGGAGCATGTGATGGAAATTGTGTCTCTGGATGTAATCCAGTTGCATGGACAGGAAAGTGCTGAATTTTGCGAACAAGTAAAAAAGCGCTGGAATGCGAATGTGTTCAAGGCGGTTTCTTTTCCACAAGACGATACGGGACAGGATGCCGATCATGTGGCTTTGCAACGGTTAGATGCCTACACGGGATTCGTAGATGCGATATTGCTTGATACCTTTGACCCGTTATATGGTGGGGGTTCCGGCAAAACATTTGCCTGGGAGCGAATACCTGCATATGCGGAATGGGCTGCGAAAAATGATGTGGCTATGTTTGTTGCAGGCGGACTTCAGGCGGACAATGTACAACACTTAATCCAAACGTACAGACCTTATGGCGTTGACGTATCAAGTGGCGTGGAAACGGAAGGTCTTAAAGATATAACCAAAATTACAACATTTGTAGAAAGGGTGAAGCAGGCATGACACACCAATTGCCGGATCAACATGGACGTTTCGGCCCCTTCGGAGGCCGTTTTGTACCCGAGACACTAATGAACGCACTCATTGAACTAGAAGAAGCATACAGTCGCTTCTCAGAAGATGAAGAGTTTAACAAGGAACTGAATTATCTACTGAGTGAATACTCCGGGCGGGAGACACCGCTTTATCATGCAGAACAATTATCCCGTCACTTGGGCGGCCCTAAAATTTATCTCAAACGTGAAGATTTGAATCATACAGGTGCACATAAAATCAACAATGCGATTGGACAAGGGCTACTCGCTAAACGAATGGGTAAAAAGAAAGTTATTGCTGAAACCGGCGCAGGCCAGCATGGTGTAGCAACAGCAACAGTAGCGGCACTGCTTGGTCTGGAGTGTAAAGTATTCATGGGTGAGGAAGATACACAACGTCAGCAGTTAAACGTATTCCGTATGAAACTGCTCGGAGCAGAGGTGATCCCGGTGACATCAGGTACACGTACATTGAAGGATGCAGGCAACGAAGCTCTTCGTTATTGGGTCAGCAATGTAGAAGATACCTTTTATGTATTGGGGTCTGTCGTTGGGCCGCACCCTTATCCCATGATGGTGCGAAATTTCCAGCGCGTGATTGGTGACGAGACACGTCGTCAGATTCAGGAGATTGAAGGAAGGTTGCCTGATGTCATTGTTGCGGCTGTTGGCGGTGGAAGTAACGCGATCGGGATGTTCTATCCTTTTATCGGTGATCAGGATGTAAAATTGGTTGGTGTTGAAGCAGCGGGCAAAGGTGTGGATACGGATTACCACGCGGCAACGATGAGTAAGGGGACACATGGTGTATTCCAGGGTTCCATGAGTTATTTGCTGCAAGATGAATATGGACAGGTTCAGCCAGCGCACTCGATCTCAGCTGGTCTGGATTATCCAGGTGTTGGACCGGAGCACTCTTATCTTAAAGATATCGAACGGGCAAAATATGTACCGGTTACGGATCAGGAAGCTTTGGATGCTTTGCAGCTGTTAAGCCGCACCGAGGGCATTATTCCTGCGCTGGAATCAGCTCACGCAGTTGCTCAGGTTGTGAAGCTGGCTCCTGAGATGTCAGCGGATGATATTATCGTTATCTGTCTGTCTGGACGCGGAGATAAAGACGTGGAATCCATTATGAAGTATTTGGGAGGTAACTTATAATGAATCTGATGGACCAAACCTTCCAGCAATTAAAAGAACAAAATCGCACAGCCCTTATTCCATTTCTTACCGTCGGTGACCCCGATGTGAACACCACCATTGATATTATCAAAGAGCTGGAGCAGGCTGGAGCAGATATATTGGAACTGGGTGTTCCGTATTCCGATCCACTCGCAGACGGCCCTGTCATTCAGCGCGCTTCCGAGCGTGCATTGAAAAGCCAAATTACGATTCGTACGGTGATGGAGACTGCAGCGAAAGCTCGTGAAGCAGGCGTGAAGTTACCATTTGTCCTGTTTACGTATTATAATCCGGTGCTGCAAACCGGGCTGGATATTTTCTTTGACGAGCTGATTAAACATGACATCAGTGGCATGATTATCCCGGACTTACCGATTGAGGAAGCTGAAGACATGCGTCGTCGTGCCGATCAGGCAGGGGTTCATCTGGTTCCGCTTGTGGCGCCTACATCCAATGCCCGGATTGAGCGGATTGTCACCGGAGCGCGTGGATTTATATATTGTGTTTCCTCCTTGGGTGTAACTGGAGAACGTGCTTCCTTCTTTGATGGTGTAGAAAGTTTTATCGAAACAGTGAAAAGTCTGACTGAACTTCCTGTTGCCGTTGGTTTCGGCATATCTAGTCATGAGCAGGTAGCCCACTTCTCCCGCATCTGTGATGGTGTTGTTGTGGGTAGTGCGATTGTACGGCAGGTGGAAGAGGCGATTCCGTTGCTTGAAAATGCAGATACGCGGGAAGCAGGACTGTTGCAAATTCGCAACTTTGTGGCACAATTAAAAGGATAACGATATAAGTTGAACTATTCATTTTCACTTACTCTAATATGAACAATAGGAGGCGGTTGAGTTGAAACCGAAATCCCAGATTGTCAATCTGCCGGTGTATAAGCCGGGCAAACCGATTGAAGAAGTAAAACGTGAGCTGGGGCTGGAGCACGTCATCAAGCTGGCCTCCAATGAGAACCCGTATGGCAGCTCTCCTGCTGTGCTTGAAGCGATTACGAGAGAACTGGCTAATGTGAGTATCTATCCTGACGGGAGCTCTGCTGAACTGACAGAGGTGCTTGCCAAGCATTTGGGTGTGGGGAGAGACCAGTTGATCTTTGGATGCGGGTCGGATGAGATCATTGCACTGATCACCCGGGCGTTTTTTCTCCCTGGAGATGAAACGATTATGGCAGATCAAACCTTCTCCGTATATAAAAGCAATGCAGACATCGAAGGTGCTGCAACGATTGAGGTGCCTTTAAAAAATGGAACTCATGACCTGCCGGCTATGTTGGCAAGAATCAATGACAAAACCAAAGCCGTCTGGATATGCAATCCGAATAACCCTACCGGTACAATCGTTTCCGAACAGGAGCTTGTCACCTTTATGGATGAGGTTCCGTCCCATGTAATGGTTGTGCTGGATGAGGCTTATTATGAATTCGTAACGGACGATGCTTATCCGCAGAGCATTTCACTGATTGAACGTTATCCGAACCTGGTTGTCTTGCGGACATTCTCCAAAATTTATGGATTGGCATCCCTCCGTATAGGGTATGGGATTGCACGTCCGGAGATTATCGATCTGATTAACCGTGTGCGTGAACCTTTCAATACCTCCCGCTTCGGTCAGGTTGCGGCAAAGGCCGCACTTCAGGATCAAGCTTTTGTGCAAGAGTGTGCTAAGAGTAATGCAACTGATCGGGAATGGTTACAACATGAATTTTCACGACTGGGATTAACGTATTTTCCAACTCAGGGGAATTTCATTTTGGTTGATCTGGACATGCCATCCGCTACCGCGTTTCAGTCTTTGTTGAAGCAAGGCATTATCGTTCGTTCGGGCTTTCACGTCTATCCAACGTACATTCGGGTGTCTGTCGGAACAGCGGAGCAGAATCGTGCTTTTGTAGCAGCGCTGGAGAACACACTGGCGGAGAATGTGGCAGCACGCCCTTAATACTGGCGATGAAAAGAGTGAGGACCCATGACAATAAAAATTGCAATGATTGGTGTCGGGCTCATCGGCGGTTCACTTGCGCTTTGTTTTAAAGGCATGCCTGGGATTACCGTGATGGGTTACGCACATCAGGAAGAATTAAAAGACAAGTACATAGCGAGCGGAGTGGTGGATGCTGCGACGCTCTCTTTGGAAGAAGCGGTGCAGGATGCCGACTTCATTTTTTTGTGTGTGCCTGTTGGCTTACTTGAATCCTATTTTGAAAAGCTGTCCAGGTTACCGTTGAAAAAGGGCTGTATTATTACAGATGTTGGCAGTACGAAAGCTTCGATCGCAGCTTGTGCTGAACATATCCGCTTAACGGATGCCTACTTTATCGGGGGGCACCCAATGGCAGGCTCAGAACGTGCAGGCGTGGACGCGGCCTCAGCCGTATTGTTTGAGAACGCTTATTATGTTCTGACCCCGTCGTTGCATGTGCCTGAGGAGGCGTACAGCCGCTTGTCCGAGCTTTTGGCGTACACTCGTGCCCAAATTGTTCGGGTAGAGCCTCTGCTGCACGATGATATTGTAGGCGCCATCAGCCATTTGCCACATGTTATTGCTGTTGCTCTGGTAAATCAGGTGCGCGAATACAATGAAACTAATCCACTCTATAAAATGCTGGCTGCAGGTGGTTTCCGGGATATAACACGCATTGCGTCCAGTGATGCCATTGTCTGGAGAGATATCCTGCTAAGTAACCGAGAGGTCCTGCTGGAGCTGCTTAAGGACTGGAACAGCCAAATGTTGTCTTTTACAACGATGTTAGAACAGAAGAACGGCGAAGCCATCGAAGATGCATTCCGTCAGGCACGGGAGTTCCGCAGTGTGTTGCCTGAGCGACGCAAGGGTATGATTTCGCCATTATTTGATCTGTATACCGATGTGCAGGATGCTCCGGGTATGATCGGTAAAATCGCAACAGAGCTTGGGGCGAATGATATCAACTTAAGTAACCTGGAAATTATTGAGAATCGGGTCGATGTACCGGGGATTATGCGCTTGTCTTTCCGTCAGGAAGAGGATATGGAACGGGCGAAGGTATTGCTGGATAATCTTGGATATCAGGTCTGGATTTAAGCAGAAAAAGGGGGCGAAAGCCCTCTTTTTTATAGAGAAATTATATTAAAATATCAATCATTAACTAAGAAAAAAGGATGGATTTAAAATGTTCTTCCTTACAATCTAAGTTTTTACAAATAAATTTGTCCAAAGTGTTGACAAAATGAAAACGTATACATATAATAAAAGTACAGTATGGTTTCTCTCCACTCCTATCCAATAACTGTATTGCTCCACGTGAGCAATGGCCGCTTATGTAAGCGGTCTTTTTTTTGTCTAAAAAAGAAAATAACATGTTTTATCTCTTTTTTTATTGTATCTTACTACTCAAAGTGAAATTTTTTTGAGAAAGTTATCTCATTTTTGTAACCTTTTTAGAGGTTGTCACGTCTATAAATTGCAAGGCTTTCCAAGAAGCTGTATAAGGAAGTCATGACAACGAAATCGATGGCATATGAATGTTAAGTCGGGCAAAAGTGGATAGCAATGGATTTGCCAGGATGATGCAGACCGTTGTACAATGTTACTGTTATGTAGAAACGTTGGGGAAATTGCCATTACATAGGGGAATTTGGCGGAAGGGCCGAGAACGGCGCTGGACGCTTTTTTTATGCGGTTGAAACCGCAACTTTTTTACACCTGTTCGGTAATACATGGATAGAGTCGAACGGGGAGAAGCACATGGATGGGCGAGGAGGGGTCGCACTCAAATGACGGATTCCCAGTTGATTCGAGAGATCAAGGAAGGTAACGTTGAGTTATATTCCGAGCTGATGAGTCGTTATCAGCGTAAAATACTGGCTTTCGTATATCATATGTTGAAAAGTTCCAATATGGAGCTGCTTGCGGAAGATCTCTGTTCTGAGACATTCTACAAGGCGTTCCGCAGTTTACACTCTTTCCGTGAGGTGGATGCTTCATTTTCCACTTGGCTGTATACCATCGCTAGAAATACGGTATTGAGTGAGCTTCGCAAACAGCGTAGTGGAAATGTTCCGCTTGAAGAGAGCGGTGTAGTTCCTATTGCTCCAATGGAGAATGCTCCTGAGCATGCTGTTCTGCGTAGCGAGCGGGTAATGCTGGTTAGAGACGCGATTAACAATCTGCCAGAGAAGCAACGTTCTGCGATTATACTTCGTGAGTATGATCAGCTCGACTATCAGGAAATTGCGGGAATTTTGGGGCAGAGCGTAAGTTCTGTTAAATCGCTGTTATTCAGGGCAAGGTCAAGCGTAAAAACACAGTTGGAGCCTTATTTCTTCGAGCCGATGTACGAGCCATATGAAGGGATGAAGAACCGATGAATTGCAATGAAGCCCAGGAACTGTTTGCACTGGTCTGGGACTTGCCGGAATCTCATCCACAGCGAATTGTGTTTCATGCACATCTTGCTGGTTGTGAAGAGTGTTCGGAGCAGTTTGAAGTCTGGGAGGAAGCCCAGATGCTGCTTCACAGCATCCCGGTTCCAGTGACAGAGCAACAGGCAGAGAGGGTCAATCGAAACGTTATGGACCGGATTTATGCGGAGTCTCCATGGCTATTGCCGGAAGAGGCAAAGGTTAATCGATTCTCTGCGGCAATCCGTAAACATATGTCTTTATGGATTGCAGCGTTCCTGGCTATTTTTTTGTGCAGCTTCCTGTACATGGCGATGTTTAAGCCAGAGGTATCAGAAGCTGAGAAGTCTAATGTTATGACGACGGGTATACTTGAGACCGGGGTTGCCGGAAGTACAGCTTCATCCTCGGGATTGTACAAGTATGACATTCCGCAAGCAAATAAAGGCGGCATCATTGAACCTTTTGTTGTGAGTATGGGACCAGCTTATCCTCAATACTGGATGGCTTTGTCACTACTGGCAATAGGAATGGCTTTGTTTTCACTTGGACGTATGCATCGATCAACAACTAAACGTAAACAAGGTGTGGGTGCATAGGTTTCCAACCTGGCGTTCGCCGTGTAGAGAAATGAGGGATGAACGTGCGGATTGGACTTATTCGTCATGGTCTGACAGATTGGAATGCATCTGGCCGCATACAAGGTCAGACCGATATTCCTTTGAATGAGGAAGGACGTAAGCAAGCAGAACGTCTTGGTAGACGTCTGCAGTCTGAATCCTACCAGTGGGACTATATTGTGACGAGTGGCTTATCAAGGGCGCAGGAGACGGGAGAGATCCTTTCACAGATGCTGCGTGTACCTATGCTTGAACCGGACGCACGATTGAAGGAGAGAGGTTTTGGTCAGATTGAAGGCCTTACTTCCGACGAACGGGTTGCGCGTTGGGGGAAATCATGGGATACGCTTGATCTTGGGCAAGAACATATCTCAGAGATTCAAGTGCGTGCGCTGGCGTTTCTGGAGGATCTATGGTTCTCCCGCGCGAGTCAGAATATACTCATTGTGACGCATGGTGCTTTTCTGGCCAACTTGTTAACGGCGTTATATCAGGACCAATATACAGAGCGCATTGGTAATCTGTCGCTAACCATTTTGGAGAAAGAACGTGACGACTGGATTCCACTCCTATACAATTGCACGCAACATCTAACTATGGACACTGCTGAACAATCTGAGTGATAAGCTCAGGTTGTTTTTTTTTATATGATTTACTTTTGAAAGAATGTGCAGAACTGTGAATGAACTCTATTGTTTCTCTTCTGATTGATCGTTTTGAGGCATAAGATGAGATAAATCAAAAAAAATCACAAAAAGAGGTTTAGATTGTGGCGAATCCGTCAACCATGTTTACAAAACCACACTGTTTCAGGCCAGATCAGCAACCTAAAAGCAGTGAACGGGCGAGGCGATGGATCCATGAATCTAGCAGATATGCTAACTTTTGCTGATATTGGCCAGCTTAATCGAATAGCAGACTACTATCAATGTGAATGTAAGCCTAATTCCAAACATGAACTCATCCAGAGCATCCTTACGACATTGGGTAGCAAACCTTTCTTTGAGCAGCAGGTGTGTCAATTGAGCCAGACAGATCAAAGGTTTTTGAACAATCTTTTATTTGACCCCCGCCAATTTTATGGTATGGAGGAGCTCATCGCCATAGCTCGTCAATCGATGGACAAAAAGGAGAGTGAGGCAGGTTCGAGTCCGCGTGATCTCATTATCCGCTTCACCAAAAGCGGATGGCTTTTCAATGGGACTACACAACAGACAAGATATCTCTATCAAGTGCCTCAAGACCTTAAACTAAGATTCAGAGATGTGTTATCTACCCATTTGCGGGCAGGCATCGTTAAAACGACAGAACCGTCCATGTACCGCGAAGAGTATCATCTGTTGGCAGACGATATGAAGTTGTTCCTGAAATTTATTCAGCATCATGAGATCGCTGTGAATGCCGAAGGCATGATGTACCGTCGCTCACAGCAGCAGCTTATGGAGCATCTGCATATCCCTGAGGAACTGGTAGGCAGAGCTGGATGGCGCTTTGGATACGGCCGTTCGTTCAAGGATTATCCCGATCGCTTTGCATTGTTGTATGACTATGCGTTTCATCACCGATTGATTCGTGAAGAACAGGGCTGTCTCAGGCTGACAGAATCTGGTGAAGAGAAGCTGGGAGCCGAGAAAGCGGCTGAGATGATACAGCTGTTTCGGTTTTGGTTAAGACTTTATAAAGGTGCTGTTCCAAACCTATCCTCGCTTGTGTACTGGACAGGTGATTGTGCCAGCGAATGGTCTACGATGGAATCGCTCTTTAAGCAAATTGGGCCGTTTATCCAGCCGTTTTACTACGACACTGCAGAAGATATTTATGACAAGCGTATCATTAAAATGATGCTGCATCTGGGTTTGATTCGTGCAGGTGAACATGAGCAGGGAAAAACAATACAGATGACTGCATGGGGTTCAAGACTTGCTGCATCCTGCCGCTCTATCTCAGCTGATGTTGCACCGATTACGTTTGACAAGTGAAGGACAAGTTGCTACAATCACTCCCAAATTAAGGAGTGATACAAATGATAATTCCATACCAAGGTATAAAGCCGCAGCTACACCCTTCCATATACATGGCTGAAGGCTCCAAATTGATAGGTGATCTGCAAATAGATGAAGAGTCTTCCGTGTGGTTCAATGCAGTTCTGCGGGCTGATTTGGCACCTATCATCATTGGAAAGCGCTGTAATATTCAAGATAATGCTGTAGGACATGTGAACACTGATCAACCTCTTATTCTGGGAGATGATGTCTCCGTAGGACATGCTGCAATCATTCATGGTTGTACCATCGGAACGGGGGCATTGATCGGCATGGGAGCCATTGTGCTTAATGGAGCTGAAATTGGTGAATTTTCGCTGATTGGAGCTGGTTCTGTGGTAACTGAGAATTGTAAAATTCCGCCCTATACTCTCGCTTTGGGAACACCCGCCAAAGTGATTCGTGAATTGACTGAAGCTGATCTGCAGCGGATGTCGAGAACTTCACTGGGTTATGTCATCAAAGGAAGAGAATATAGGAGCTCTTAAATCCGTTTTGGAGGTGCATCCTATTGGATAAAATGAAAGTTACGTATGAAGTCATGTTGGGGCTGGCAGCTGAGATGGTTTGGGACGAGGCGCTTCGCAAGCAGAAAAGTGAGAAGCTTTATTTGGAAATCGACAAAGCGTTAGCTACCGGAGACGAAGTAGCTTTCCGGAGTCTGACGGATGAACTGAGAACGATCAATTAACAGATCAATGACAAACCATATAGATGGAATATTGGAATATAAGGGAATGCGCAGTCGCGCATTCCTTTTTTAGTTTTTTTAATATTAACTTAAAACTGAATGAATATCTGGCTTTATAACATACGCTCATATATAATATGGGAATAAAATGGATAGGAAGGGGATATAGGGAATTGAAATTCAGTGAGATGAATCAAGACAGCTGGGCAGAACTGCAACTTTATCTGGATACATGCCTTGTTCCGTTCACGGCTATGAGTGGTACACAGTCACCGGTTGAAGCGACTGAAGCGCTAGAACGGCTAAGAGATTTTCTGGATATGGTCGAAATCCCTTTTAAAGGTAGAATTATGACATACCCGGCCTATCACTATACAAGTTCGGAAATGTCAATGACATTAAATACATTGTCGACTGAACTCAAAGCTTCTGGATTCAAGTATGTAGTAATTATGTCAGCAGATGGATCATTTGTGGAGATGGATATTCCAGCTGCGGATTTGCTTTTGAGTCAACAGGATTTAAATCAAAAACTTGAAGAAGGAACAATAGCGCGACATGTCGGGGAGTGCATTCGAGAGTTGTGGAGAAAGTGACATCTTGACGACAAATGTGACAAATTTCCAACAGTTTTTTAACAACGCTTACAATTGAACCTTAAAAATGTGTGACAAATTCTTGACGGTGTTCTAGGGCTACTATATGATTATGTATGTTCTAGTAAGTCGTGGAATTTATGATAATGAAAACGATTGAGAGAGTTGGCTTAAAAAGGGGGTTGGAAACAGTATGAGCAGTGAGCATGACCAGCACGAAGCCTCGATTAAACCGCCAAGCAAAATGGAGATGTCGCGCAGGCAGTTTTTGACGTACACGCTTGGTGGAGCTACCGCCTACATGGCCGCCGGTGCAATTCTTCCTATGGTCCGTTTTGCGGTGGACCCTATTTTGCAGCACAAGGGAGAAGGTACTTCTGTCAAAGTGGCTGAGATCAGCAAAATTACAAATGAACCTCAAGAATTTACGTTTGAACTGAAACAACAGGATGGATGGTATTTGAGTAATGCCTCGTTGGTGGCCTGGATTCGCAAGGACGAACAAGGGAAAATTTATGCGCTTTCACCCATCTGTAAACATTTGGGATGTACAGTAGGCTGGAACAGCGACAAAAATTATCCGAATGAATACCATTGCCCATGCCACGGCGCGCACTATGACAAGGAAGGGAAGAATCTTGCCGTAGCCCCGAAACCGCTGGATGAATATGTGGTTAAGGAAGAACAAGGCTGGGTTTATCTGGGCGAGATTGTTCCGAACACCCGAGTGAAATAGGAGGCGTGAACGCAGATGTTTAAAAATGTCTATGACTGGATTGACGAGCGTCTTGACATCACGCCAATATGGCGGGACGTTGCGGATCATGAAGTGCCTGAGCACGTAAACCCGGCGCATCACTTTTCCGCATTCGTATACTGTTTTGGCGGATTGACGTTCTTTATTACAGTTATTCAAATTCTGTCAGGTATGTTTCTGACGATGTACTACGTGCCAGATATTATTAACGCGTATGCAAGTGTTGAGTATTTGCAAACGAAAGTAGCTTTTGGTCAGATTGTACGCGGTATGCACCATTGGGGGGCCAGTCTGGTTATCGTCATGATGTTCCTACATACAATGCGTGTATTCTTTACAGGCTCATACAAGGCTCCGCGTGAAATGAACTGGGTTGTTGGCATGCTGATTTTCTTCGTCATGTTAGGACTCGGTCTGACAGGGTATTTGCTGCCTTGGGATAACAAAGCTTATTTTGCAACAAAAGTAACGCTGGAGATTGCCAACACCGTACCTTGGCTTGGACCGATTATTAAAGAATTCCTGCAAGGAGGAACCATTGTTGGTGCGCAGACACTGACACGATTCTTCGCATTGCATGTATTCTTCCTCCCTGCGGTGCTTCTAGTGCTTCTGGTCGGACACTTTATCATGATCCGCAGACAGGGCATTTCGGGACCACTATAAATCAAAGAAGGGAGGAAATGTAATGGCTCACGGACACAAGAGCAATGATGAGGAAAAGGTTATCTTTGTTGGTGATTCACGCGTTCGCAAAGGGTCGGGGTTCATTACTCCACCTGATTACACGGCGTATCCCGGCAAATCGGAAGCATTTATTCCTAACTTCTTGCTTAAAGAGTGGATGGTCGGGGTTGTTGTTCTGGTCGGCATTCTCGTGTTGACCATCTCGGAACCCGCACCTCTCGGTTATCCGGCTAATCCAAGTGCATCGGTTATCCCGATGCCGGACTGGTACTTTCTTTTCCTGTATCAGTATTTGAAATATCCTTATGCATCTGGAGATTATGTCCTACTAGGTGTACTGGGTGTCAGCGGTGTTGCATTCGGAGCTCTGCTGCTGGCTCCCTTCCTGGATACGGGGAAAGAACGTCGTTTCTACAAACGTCCGATTGCTTCGGCCTTAATGTTACTGTCCGTTATCTCGGTATTCTATCTGACAAACGTAGCATGGACACACTACGAGCACGAGCTTGAAGCGTCAGGACAGAAGCCGGAGCATATTCAGCGGGAGGAAGAAGCTCTGGAAAAACATGAGCAGGGTCTGCCTACTTCTAATGCACCTGGACAGCAGCAGGAGGAAGTCGCGATTGTTGATAAGGACGATCCTGCGATGGAAACGTACAAAAAGGCTGGATGTATTGGCTGTCACGCAACCGATATGAAAGGCCAAGGCAACGCACCTTCTCTTCGTGGCGTTGGTGACAAGCACAGTCAGGAAGAGATCGTAACGATTATTAAAGAGGGCTACAATGGAATGCCTGAAATGTATGATCAAGCTATAGCTCAAGGTGTTACCGATGAGGAAATCACTCATCTAGCCGAATGGCTTGCGAAACAGAAGGCAGAACAGTAAAATCGAATTAATGAAAAACCTGATCGTTATGCGGTCAGGTTTTTTTGAAGTCTTTTGGAGAAAGCAGGTGCAATGGACGTGGCTTTATCGTTTTTTTGGAGCAGGGAGTTTCTGACCAATCGGTATTTCCTGTGGCTTCTGTTCTGGTGTAATGCGCTGGGGACGGTTTATGGTTATATCTGGTATGGTGAGCAAATGAAGCTGACACTTACACAGCAACCGGTGTGGCAGGTCATATTTGTGCCGGATAGCCCCACAGCGAGTTTGTTTTTTACATTATCCCTGCTGTGGGTGTTGTACCCTGTGAAGTCGGCAGTCCTGCAGCGGATTGGACATGTGATCCAGGCTCTAGCTGTGGTCACGTCTGTAAAATATGGTGTATGGGCTGTAGCCATCATCTTTGCTGGCTGGGCACAAGGAGGCACGCAGCATTGGCAGGACTGGATGCTCATCGCTTCCCACAGTGCAATGGCGATTGAAGCACTGATTTATGTACGTTTCTTTGGCTTCCGCTGGTTATCGTTGATTGTGGCAGGTCTCTGGACACTACTGAACGATACGATGGATTATACATACGACATTTACCCGTGGCTACCTGCAACAATGTACCAACATGTACAGGCTGTTCGCAATTTCACGTTTACGCTGACCATCGCAAGCATTCTGGCTGCTTGGCTTGCATTAAAGCAGGCCAAAAGAGCTTGATTGTACAAGCTTGGCTTGTTCTAACTCGCTTTCCCTTGCCATACATTGATGATGGGAGGGATGTCCATGAAGGGAACATTGAGGAGTATAGCGGGATGGTTGGTGGTAACACTCATGGCTCTGCTGCTTTGGACAAATGCTTCATACCGGGTATCCGCGCAAAGTGATGATTCCAGACGAAATGTGAACCAGGGAGTGTCCTCAAGTTATACCATTGCACAATTGAATGAAGAGGCTGCGGTATTATATCGCCGAGCACTCGAAAATAATATGGAGGAGGTACGCGCCAGCATTACACGTATAAGTAATAGTCTGGGGCATATCTCGTTTGAGGGTCAAACCTCTGTTGAGGGCATCCATGCGCTATCTGAAACAGTGGTAGAAGTCAAGGAGGCTGCAGCTAAATTTAAAGGAGATAAGCACTTTCTTCAGCAGGCATCAGCCAAACTAAGGCTTGCTGTGGACAGTCTCGCCAATCCGGCGAAACCCCTTTGGCTTCAATATTATAAAATTGTGAAAAATGATCTGGATGCGTTATCACTGGCAGCCAACCAGAATCAAGGTGCAACAACGTTGGCTAATCGCTTTATCGTTCTTGAGGAACACTATGAAACGATCCGTCCGGCGGCAATCATTCGTCTTGAGCCATATCAGATCGTACAGATGGATGCATGGTTATCTCATCTCAAAGGGCTGACATATGCAAAGCAGTCTGATGTATCACAGCTTAGGAGCATGACCTCTCACGGAGAAGAATTGGTGAATCAATTGTTTGGACGAGAGAAAGATGAGAGTGCTTTTGTACCTTTTGTGCAGGGCCCTGACCGCCGGGCTGCTGGACTGGCAATTAGTTCAGTTATCGTTGCTGTGCTTAGTTATGCGGGGTATCGCAAGTATCGTGCCCAGCAGTAGGATATTTTTACATATCGACGGTAGTCGTGTTGTCGTCTTCAGCACCGATCATGAAATTTTTTAAAAAGACCTCCTGCCACATAGCAGCCAATGACTTGGCGATGAGATGTGGAAAGAGGTTTTCTCTTGTATGTTCAGTAAGGCAGAGCAGGCGTTAGCTTTCTTTGAACCCTTCGCCATGCACATCATGAACATCACTGATAATGACAAATGCCCTGGGATCAATGGAACGAACGATGGTCTGTAGCCTGCGGAATTCCTGCCTGGAAATGACACAGTAGGCCACATGTTTTGCTTGCTTCGAGTAAGCTCCAATGGCTGGAATGAGCGTAACGCCGCGATCCATATCCTTGGTGATCTGATCGGCAATCTCTGGAGCATGATCGCTGATGATCATAAATGCACGGGCTGAATAGGCACCTTCCTGAATAAAATCGATAACTTTCGATGCAATAAACACGGCTACCAGCGTATACAGGATTTTTTCCTTGGGGATGTAGATGAGAGAAATCCCAATGATGACAAAATCAATGCCTAACAGCACACGTCCCATACTCCAACCGTATTTTCGATTCAGGATACGCGCGATAATGTCAGAACCGCCTGTCGTTCCACCCCAGCGAAATACGATGCCAAGGCCGGCTCCCAAGGTAACTCCTGCATATAATGCGGCCAAGAGAAGGTCATTCTCGGTATGTAATGGCTCAATCCAGCCTTGATGAATCATTTTCTCAAACAGCCACAGAAAAAAGGTCAATGCTCCGATCCCGACTCCGGTGTAAATCATCTGTCTGCTGCCGAGCACTTTAAGACCAATCAGAAATAACGGAACATTTAAAATCAGAGTAGTGAGTGATGGGGATATACCAAAGGCATAATTGATTAATACGGTAACTCCGGTAAGCCCGCCTTCCATTAACTGATTGGGGATAATAAAATAAAGAAGCCCGAAGGCATACAAGGCTGTACCCAGCAATATAGGCAGCACGAGTTTTAGTTGAATCCATGTTTTGGCAGTGCTCATAAGATCCCTCTCTGTATTTGGATTAGAATGAGGAAGCAATCATTCCCATCTTAGTATACCTGTTTCTATCATCTTTAAAAATGATTTGTACCGGATATTAAAATGATTTGTGCTATATGATGGGTGGAAGTAAACTTCAATAACTGATATTATTAGGAACAAACACGACATCAGAATAGAAGGAGAACCTGCTCTCATGGAGAAAAGTATGGCGGAAATGCAGCGTGAGGTTGACCTCTATATTTCCCAGTTTAAAGAGGGATATTTCAGTCCTCTGGCCATGCTGGCCCGGATGTCTGAAGAGGTTGGAGAGCTTGCCCGTGAAGTGAATCACGAATTCGGAGAGAAACCGAAGAAAGCCTCTGAAGCTGACAATTCTATTGAACTTGAGCTTGGTGATATTTTATTTATCACCATATGTTTCGCAAACTCGCTCGGTATTGATTTGGCTGAGGCGCATGATAAAGTCATGCATAAATTTAATACCCGCGACGCAAATCGGTGGACTCCAAAAAACACCGATTAGGCGTAGATTACATATGCTGTACCATCACCCGCACGGGGAGGGTCAGCTTGATGATGAAACCGGAGGATTATATGCAGCAGGCTTACCGCTGTATATTGCAAAATGATTTTGAGCAGGCCATTCGCTGGTTCGAAGCAGCTATTCATGCTCACCCGGAACATGCCGAGTTATATTATCGCTGTTCCATCACACACGCGCGAAGCAAACATCTGCTTCCTGCGCTGGAATATGCTCGCAAGGCAGTAGAACTATCCGAAGATGCCGAAGAATATGTGCTGCATCTGCAGACACTCGAGTCGAAGCAATTGACAGTTAAGGCCAAAGTACTGCTTGAACAGGCAGCAAAGGAGACTCCTAAGCCGTATGTTGAAGCTTCGTTGCTTCTTAAAGAAGCAATCAGGTTGGACCCATTGTCTGTGGAAGCACATGTGATGCTGGCGCTGGCTTACAGTGATCTGAATGAATATGAAGGAGCTCTTCAGACGTTACAGGACGCGATTTTGCTTGATCCACTGAATGGGCAGCTGTATCAGATGTTACAACAAACGAAGCAACGTTTGAAATCCATGCAGTAAGTAGTCATCACCGCTAAGCAATGCGGAATGGATGAAAGTGTGGGTTAAGACGATTAGAAGAACTAACACAGTGAAGGAGATGCAGCCAAGATGAGTGAAGTGATAAGAGTTGCCGTGATCGGAGCGGCTGGACGGATGGGTCGAGAAGTTGTGAAACTGGTACTGCAGGATCCGGATCTGGAGCTTGCAGCCGCTGTTAACCGCTCCGGAGCAGGCACGGATGCAGGAACACTTGTAGGACTGCCAGAGTGTGGGGTACTGGTAACAGATGATATCGAGATGGCGTTTGCTGAGACCAAACCGCAGGTCATGGTTGATTTTACAGTACCTCAATTCGCCCTTGCTCATACAGAGATTGCGATCCGTCATGGCGTGAGACCTGTCATGGGTGTTACCGGCTTCACGCCGGAGCAGATTGAACAGCTGGACAAGCAATGCCAGGAGAAAGGCATCGGCGGGTTGATCGCGCCTAATTTCTCGATCGGGGCAATCCTGATGATGCGGTTTGCAGCACAGGCAGCCAAACATATGCCTAACGTGGAGATTATCGAATACCACGGTGATCAGAAGCTGGATGCCCCTTCAGGAACAGCAATCAAAACAGCTGAACTCATTGCAGCCAATCGTGAGGAGATTCGTCAAGGTAATCCGAACGAAGAAGAAACGATTGAGGGATCGCGTGGTGGATACTATAATGGATTCCGCATCCACAGTGTGCGTTTGCCAGGTGTTTTTGCACAACAGGAAGTGGTATTTGGTGATTACGGACAGTCGCTGAAGATTCGCCATGATTCATATGAGCGTGCTGGTTATATGCCCGGAGTCAAGATCGGTGTACAAAAGGTGATGGAATATACAGGACTCGTTTACGGCTTTGACCACTTTATCGACTAAAGGAGATTGAAGATTGTCATGTTGAAAATCGCATTTATTGCCCATGATCGTAAAAAAGAAGAAATGGTAAACTTCGTTACCGCGTATGAGCCTGTGTTTACAGACCATCAATTGTATTCCACGGGTACGACAGGTCTCCGTATTATGGAAGGCACATCTCTGCAGATTCATCGTTTTGAATCTGGACCGCTTGGAGGCGACCAGCAGATTGGAGCACTGGTTGCACAAAATGAGATGGATCTGATCATTTTCTTACGTGACCCGTTAATGGCACAGCCGCACGAACCAGACATTAATGCACTGCTTCGCCTGTGTGATGTGCAGGGAATTCCGCTGGCTACTAATATTGCAACAGCCGAGATTCTGGTAAAAGCCCTTGATCGTGGTGATTTTGCTTGGAGGGAATTAGTACATAAGTACAAGCCAGAAGCGGGATTGAATACAGGTGACTCTCAATGAGTCTGGATATTCTTATCTTCGGTGCACATGCAGACGATGCCGAGATTGGTATGGCTGGAACGATTGCGAAACATACGGCTGCCGGGTTAAAGGTAGGTGTATGTGACCTGACTCGTGCGGAGATGTCCTCCAATGGCACCGTGGAGCGCAGAACCGAGGAAGCGGAGCAAGCCTCACGCGTCCTCGGTCTTTCGTGTCGAACAAATCTCGGATTACCTGACCGTGGACTCTATGTTACACCAGAACATGTACAAGCGGTTACTGCTGAGATCCGCAGACATGCACCACGAATCGTTTTTGCACCGTATTGGGAGGATCGTCATCCCGATCATATTATGTGCAGTAAACTTGTGCAGGAAGCAGTGTTTAATGCGAAGCTTCGAAATTATATGCCGGACATGCCCGCAGTGCAAGTGAAGGAAACTTATTTTTACTTTATTAACGATATCGGTCCTACGGATTTGATTGTAGATATAACGGAACACTATGAACAAAAAGAAACATCCCTTCGCTGCTACCGTTCTCAGTTCGAGCAGGGCGAAGGCATTGTATCTACACCGCTGAATCAAGGTTATATCGAACGGGTGAGGGCACGTGATTCCTTGCTTGGACAGCGTAGCTTAATTCCATTTGCAGAAGGATTTGCAACGATAACACCTTATGTAGTGAAACAGTTTGGCGTCTAAACCAAATTAACATCTGAATATATAAATAAAGCTATGTAATAACACATAAACGGATCATAGCATCAATCTATTTCCGTTGCATGATATCAACCTGCAATATGCGGGAGATCAAAGGAGCGTCCAACCGGATGGATCAAAAGCTAAAAATCGGAATCACCTGTTATCCGTCTCTCGGAGGATCCGGGGTTGTCGCAACGGAACTCGGCAAATTGTTGGCCGAACAAGGACATCAGGTTCATTTTATTGCGAACAGCATTCCTTTCAGATTAGGAAAGTTTCAGAAGAACATTTTTTATCATGAAGTAGAGGTTAACGATTATTACGTGTTTCGTTATCCTCCTTATGACCTGTCTTTGGCAACCAAAATGGCACAGGTAGCGAAGGCACAACAGCTTGATCTGTTGCACGTACATTATGCAGTTCCGCATGCGGTGTGTGCATTTCTCGCTAAACAGATGGTCGGAGACAATCTTAAAGTAGTTACGACCCTGCATGGAACGGATATTACGGTACTGGCTCAGGATGAAACCTTGAAAGACCTGATTCGCCTTGCGATCAATGAGAGTGATGCAGTTACAGCGGTATCCCAAGATTTGATTCGTGAAACGGTTGAACTATTAGACATCCGGCGCCCGATTGACCTGACCTATAATTTTATAGATAAGCGTGTGTATTATCCAAGAGATTCGGCAAGTTTGCGTCGTGATTTTGCTGCACCGAATGAAAAAATACTGATGCATATCTCTAACTTTCGTCCAGTTAAACGAACGCAAGACGTTGTGGAAGTATTTCGTCAAGTTCAGGAACAGGTACCTGCGAAGCTGTTGTTTGTGGGCGAAGGCCCAGACTTACCCAAAATTCAATGTAAAATTAAAGAATTGGGCTTGAGTGAAAAGGTCCATTTCCTGGGCAAACAGGATGATATCGCTCATGTGATATCTATGGCGGACATTTTAATGCTTCCGTCCGAAAAAGAAAGTTTTGGTCTCGTAGCACTTGAGGCGATGGCATGTGGTGTACCTACGATTGGTTCGCAGGCGGGTGGTATTCCGGAGCTTGTTTTACATGGGAAAACAGGATTCCTCTCGCCAATTGGGGATACAAATTCTATGGCTGAGAATGCAATTCGTCTGCTGACTAATGAGCGTCTGGCTGCCGATCTCCGGGAGGCCTGTCTTCATCGTGCGCACCATGATTTCTGCAATGACTCCATCCGTCAGCAATATGAACAGATCTATTATCGTGTGCTTGGAAGAGAGATCCCCAGTCTGAATCCAGTTTGCGGATAATTTAGGGAATGAACCACAGCAGGTAAGAAAAGAGGTGATATGTGGTGGTTCAATGGACACAAGCCGAGGCTGAAATGGCAAAACAAAGTGAGAATGTACTCCATCGATTAAATGAACACGGGTTCGAAGCCTATTGGGTTGGTGGATGTGTCCGTGATGAAATGCTGGGTCGTGCCGTGGATGACATGGATATTACGACCTCTGCTTCACCGGAGCAAGTCATGGCCTTATTTGATGATTGTATTCCTACGGGATTACAGCATGGGACGGTAACGGTTCGCTCGGGGGGTTATTATTTTGAAGTAACGACCTTTCGGACAGAATCGGAGTATCAGGATAATCGCAGACCAGCAGCCGTTCAATTTGTGCAGGATATCAAGGAAGACTTGCAACGGCGTGATTTCACTATGAATGCTCTGGCAATGGACGTAAATGGAGTAATTGTAGATCCTTTTGGTGGACAAAAGGATATTAAGCAAGGGCTTGTGCGCTGTGTAGGTTTGGCAGTTGAGCGCTTTGGCGAGGATGCGTTACGTATGCTGCGCTGTGTAAGGTTCGCTTCCGTCTTTGATTTCAGGATTGCACACCATACCTGGAGAGGTCTGGTTAATCAACGAGAATTACTTCAACATATCGCTATGGAACGGGTTCGTACCGAGATGGTGAAAATGATGGCGGGACCTCATCCGCTCAAGGGATTAGAATTGTTGTTCCGCAGTCAGGCGCTGGAGTATGTCAAAGCTCCAGTGGATTCCTCCAGATTCAATAAGGAGCTGCTGGTTGGTTTGCAGCTTTTGTCAGGGGAGCATGTATTGCTGCGCTGGTCATGTGTTTTGCTAGCTGGCGGATACAACCGGGAAGAAGCTGACAAGTTATTGCGACAGTGGACCTTTTCCAATGAACAACGTGTTCGTATTACAGGCGTACTTCAGGTGGAGCAGTTGGTGACCGATTTTGTAGTGCAGTGCGAGAATGAACGAATGTTGCGGGAAAGCTGGATTGTTACGGTGCTGACTTGTGGCGCTCAAGCTGCCAACGACTGGCTGTTGCTGCAAGAGCAATTAACGAAACATTGGCGTGACGGTTCGGAAGAGGTACATGCACGGATGCGTAAGGTTCAAACTCACGCTGCAGGCTGGAGTCAATCCATGCCAGTACACGAAATAAAAGAACTCGAAATCACCGGTGAACAGGTGTTGCAGCTGGTGGAGCGCAAGGGTGGACCTTGGCTTGGGCAGCTCATGAAACATCTGCTCAGGGAAACGGCGATTGGAAATATAATGAATCAGCATGAAACATTACGTGCTGAAGTGAAACGGGTGGCTGCGAATGACCAAGCATGAGGACTTATTACATATGTTGCTTCATGCCGAAGGACAGTTTGTGTCAGGCGAGGAAATTAGCCGGCATCTGTCCATCAGCCGAACCGCGGTATGGAAACATGTCAATAAACTACGGGACATGGGATATGAGTTTGAAGCGGTTTCCCGCAAAGGATATCGTCTGATCACCAAGCCGGAAAGTATCGATGGGACAGCTCTACAACTGGCACTGAAGAGCAAAACCTTTGGACGAAAAGCGATTATGCTGACCTCAACTTCATCTACACAGGCTGATGTTCTCAAGCTAGCTGAAGAGGGCGAGGGGGAAGGAACGGTTGTCTTCGCAGAAGAACAGACAGGGGGCAGAGGTCGTTTCGGCCGAAAATGGTTCTCTCCTCCTGGGAAGGGCATTTGGATGAGCGTACTGCTGCGCCCGGAATTACCCTTGCAGCACACGCCCCAGCTTACCCTTCTGACTGGTGTGGCTGTATGTCGTGCCATTCGAGCTTATACAGGTGCAGAGGCTGGCATCAAATGGCCCAATGACCTGTTGATTGATGGACGCAAAATATGCGGTATTTTGCTTGAATCTGCGGTGGAGGATCATGAGGTTCGATATTGCATTGCGGGCATTGGTGTAGATGTGAACTTTGATCTCCAGGATTACCCTGAAGATTTGAAGCAAATCGCCACTTCGATCCAGATAGAAACAGGACAGACGGTTGATCGGACAGGGCTGGCAGCCGCGATTTTGACGGAAATGGAGCATCTCTATTTTTTATATCAAAAAGAAGGATTTGGAGTCATTTCGTCACTATGGGAAGCATTGTCCGTATCGCCGAATCGGCAGGTTACTGTCACGAATCCTCATGGCGTCATTGAGGGAATCGCTGTGGGGCTGGACTCTTCAGGAGCGCTGGTGGTTGAGACACAGGATGGAGAACGTAAACTCGTTATTTCCGGTGAAGTGAGCTGGAAAAGCTGACATTTTGTCGAATGTTCACCGGTTATGAAACATTAGACGTGAAGTTTGAGCAGAACTTTGGTATACTGTGTTCGTGAGGCGGTATCGGGTTATATACCGAGCTGCACTCCGGAGAGAAGTAACCTTTGTTCTGCTTAATGCGTTTACGCAGGCAGACAACAAGATCAAGAAACAATGGAATAAGCACAAATGTGTTGTTGGATTCTGCTCTGAGCCGAAGAGGACCGAGACAGAAGGGACGATCGCAAGTGACTCTTTTTTGACTTTTCGGGACTTTTTAGTGGGAAACTAAAAGGTTTTTTTTGTTGCGTTTAATTGAAAAGGTGAGAGGGGTACAAGACTAATGGCAAACAAACAAGCATTAAACATTGTGAAGATGAAAAAATACAAACAGGATGGCATTCCGCTCAGCATGATTACAGCTTATGACTATCCGACTGCTCTGCTCGCAGAAGAAGCTGGCATTGACATGATTTTGGTGGGAGATTCACTGGGAAACGTCGTATTGGGTTACAACTCAACCTTGCCAGTCACAATTGATGATATGGTTTACCACACTCGCTCGGTTGTACGTGGTGCTGAACATACATTTATCGTTACAGATATGCCTTTTATGACGTATCACGGCAGCATTGATGAAACATTGAAAGGTGTGCGCCGGCTTATGCAGGAAGGCCATGCACATGCGGTCAAAATGGAAGGCGGCGTTGAAATCGCGGAGACGGTCAAGGCGGTAGTTCAAGCAGGTGTACCTGTGCTTGGACATATTGGACTGACCCCACAATCGGTGAATCAGATCGGAGGGTATCGGATTCAAGGCAAGGATGCAGCAGATGCAAAACGTCTGATGGATGAAGCCAAAGCGCTTGAAGCAGCGGGGGCGTTTGGCATTGTGCTTGAACTCGTAACCGAAGAAGTAGCCGAAGCGATCTCGAAGGAATTGTCGATCCCGACCATTGGCATTGGAGCAGGACGGGGATGTGACGGTCAAGTGCTCGTTTTCCATGATGTCGTTCAATATGCTTCTCCTTACACACCGAAACGTTTTGTTAAAACGTATGGTGATGTAGGAAGTTTGATTCGCAGCAGTATCGAATCTTTTGTAAAAGAAGTGAAGGATCGCTCCTTCCCGGCCGAAGAACATGTCTTCAGTGCAGCCGATGGTGTATTGGATGGGTTGTATGGACAACGTAAAGAAAAGGTGGAAATTCGCTGATGAAAGTCATACGCACGATCACAGAGTTAAGACAGGAATTAAGCCTGATGCGCAGAAACCAAACTATCCATTCCGAAGACGCTGTGGTAGGATTGGTGCCAACCATGGGATACCTGCATCAAGGCCATGCCAGCCTGATGCAGGCAGCGAGACAACAGAGTCACATCGTTGTACTAAGTATCTTTGTTAATCCGATTCAGTTCGGCCCGAACGAAGATTTTGAAAGTTATCCACGGGATGAGAAACGGGATGTTGAAACGGCTCGTGCTGAAGGAGTGGATATCGTATTTATTCCCTCCGTCGAGGAGATGTATCCACAGCCGACACAAACCACAGTCACCGTATCCGGGATCACAGAGCGTTTATGTGGTGCATCCCGGCCGGGACATTTTAACGGGGTAACTACTGTGGTTTCCAAGCTGTTTAACATGGTGCAACCGCAGAAAGCCTTTTTTGGCATGAAGGATGCGCAGCAGGTAGCTGTCATTCAGCAAATGGTGAATGATCTGAATATGCCTGTTGAGATTGTACCTTGTCCCATCGTTCGGGAGCAGGACGGTTTGGCTCTCAGCTCACGCAATGTCTATCTGAGCACAGAACTGCGCCAGGAGGCTCTGGTCTTGTCTCAGGCACTGCGTGCGGCACAAGAAGCAGCAGAAGCAGGGACAGCCGTTACAGCGGATGATATTCGGCGTTTGTTGCGAGAACATATTGGCAACTCCGCGCATGCAATCATTGATTATGCAGAGATTCAGGCTTTTCCAAGCTTGGAGCGACTTGCAGATCATGAGGATATAAAGGCATATGACGATCTGCTGATCGCGCTGGCTGTGAAATTTGGAAAAACAAGATTGATTGACAATATACGTATTCAAAAATTGGAGGTGCTGTCCCATGTTTAGAACACTGATGAAATCCAAAATCCATCGCGCTACCGTAACAGAAGCCAACTTAAACTATGTGGGTAGCATTACCATTGACGAAGATCTGATGGAAACATCGGATTTGATGGAAAACGAAAAAGTACAAATTGTGAACAACAACAATGGTGCACGGCTTGAAACTTATGTGATCCCAGGTCCTCGTGGCAGCGGAGTCATCTGTCTTAACGGTGCAGCGGCACGTCTTGTACAGCCTGGAGATACGGTGATTATCATTTCCTACGCCATGATGTCTCAGGAAGAAGCGAATACACATCAACCAACGGTGGTGTTTGTGGATGGTCAGAACAAACCGGTTCAGACCATGAAAAAGGAAGTTCACGCCACGATCTTGTAATCGACTGGGAAGGAGAATGAAATCGGCCCATCCAGCAAAAAATGAGTACAGGTCACTGCACTAATTCATTTTTCCAAGGGTGGGGATGCATCGATGTTCCAGCATGTTTTCGCCGAAATGAACGACATGTTAGATGAAATTATCAAGAGCTATCCTTCCGCTGAAGGTCTGAACAAACAGGAGCTGCAACAGAAATGGAGTCTGCTCAAACGCATGAGTGACGGGATGCTGGATGAATGGCTGATGTTTGAAGAAAAGATGAGTCAGATCCGGGAACGGGAACTCGAAAAACCGGGTTCCCTTGAACCGGAGCAAGAAGCGGTGACAGCTCTGCCTGAACTTCATCTGGAATATTTCAGCCGCGGGCAAGGATACTTCAAACTTCAGATGTATCCACAAGCCATTGATCAATTCTCACGAGTGGTGAACGACTACCCGGATAGCGCTTTAGCCCGCTTTTATCTGGCACTCGCTCACTTAAGTCTGGAGCAGATGTACGAGTCTGAAACCCATTTACAGCAGATTATGCTACTTAAGGGATCAACAAGACTCAAAGGCCTTGTGTGTAACGCTCTGGGCTGCATTCAGGCGAAGCTTTCCAATCCCGAAGCAGCTTGTTCTCTGTTTGCACAGGCTCTTCAGTACGACCCAACGTTGACCGAACCTCTGTACAATATGGAAGCTTGCAGGTTGAACAGAGGTAAACTGCAATATGCAAACCAGCTAATTGCCCTGAATTAAATGGACATTTGGCAGCAAAAGAACGGTGTTTCCTCCTTTGGCATAGCGGCGGAAACACCGCTTTTTTGTCAGTTAATTTTCAAATGTCCTTTTTTTTGCTATGCTGTAACATAGACTGGAATGGAAGGGATCGTATATTGCAATGAAATTTGCCGTTTTGGATTTCGAAACAACCGGCACGCAGTCCGACGGTGAGATTATTCAGGCCGGACTTGCCATCATAGACCATGATTACAGCATAACTCAAATATATAGTTCTTATGTAAATCCGGGTGTACCGATTCCGCCATTTATTACGGGCTTGACTGGTATTACAGAAGAAGATGTCGCAGATGCTCCCTCTCTTGAAGAGATGATGATGGAGATGGTGCCGCTGCTTGACGATGTGGTTTTGGTGGGCCATAACGTTGCATTTGATTTTCATTTTTTGCAGAATGCGCTCGACCGTTGCGGATATTTACCGTTTACAGGCCGCATTCTGGATACCATTGACTTCTTAAAAATCACCTTTCCGTCGCTGGGTTCATACCAGCTCGGGTATGTCTCGTCTGAATTCGGATTTGAGCACGACCGCCCCCACCAGGCAGACAGTGATGCACTGGCTACAGCTCATGTGTTGCTTAAATGTCTGGATGAACTGAGAGAACTACCGTTAATTACAATTCAGCGCCTTAGCGATCTGTTTGCACCAGAGGACAGTGATCTGGGCTGGTTTTTTGACGGGCTGCGAGCGGAGAAGGAAGCTGAACCGATTCAAGACCTTGATGGTCATACGTATTACCGCCAGCTCGCACTGAATGTCAGCGATTGGACGGAAATTGGAGCACCTCGTGATGAGAGAGAAGCGAATCCGCTGGACGGTGTGAGCTTTGATCAGTTCATGGATCAAGTGCGAGCCAACCTCAAAGAAACGCTGGATCATTATGAAGAGCGTGAAGCACAGACACAGATGTTTGGCAGCGTGCGGCAGGCGCTGGACGAAGAGAAGCACCTTTTGCTGGAAGCCGGAACGGGAACAGGGAAATCACTTGGATACTTGTTGCCCGCTATTTATGAAAGTGTAAAACAGGAGCAGAAGGTGATGGTGAGTACTCATACCATTAACTTGCAGGAACAACTGCGTGAACGGGATATTCCGATGCTGACGCAGGTCGTTCCATTTCCGTTCAAGGCTGCTGTCTTCAAAGGTAGAGGTCATTACCTGTGTCTACGCAAATTCGAACACAAAATCAACAAACGTGAATTTGCTACGCCAAAAGAGGATTACTTCACGGCAGCACAGATGATTGTATGGCTTACACAAACGGAAACAGGTGATGATGAAGAACTGAACCTTAGCGCACGCGGAGGAGACTTCTGGGAAACGGTACAGAGTGAGTCTGAGTCCTGTCTGGGTAGATCTTGTCCGTGGTTCCGCAAGTGCTTCTATCATCGAGCCAAACATGAGGCAGGCCTATCTGACATCGTCATTACTAATCACTCCAAGCTGTTTACCGATGTGAAGGCTGCCCATCAGTTATTGCCGGCATACGAAAGTCTGGTTATTGATGAGGCACATCATCTGGAGGATGTTGCGGGTAAACATTTGGGTCTTCATATGAAGTACTTTACACTCGTACACACACTGACACGTTTGTTTAAAGACAGCCGCAATGGTCAACTGCCGATGCTTCGCTCCCAGCTATCCGGGCATGAAAATGCGGTACAGTGGGGTTCAATGGTAGATCAGATGTTTCCGCTTGCCGTTGAGGTGAAGGAAATGTGGGATCGGCTGAGCGATGCTCTGTTTGCTCTGTTACCTGAACGGAGTGATGCTTCTCCAGGTGAAACGGGACAATTCTCGCTACGGATCAAAGCTTCACAGAAGCCTGCGAAATGGCAGGATCTACAGGAGCTGGAGAACCAGATTTATGTGACCTTGGGTGATTTGGTTCGCAAAGGGGATAAATTGCTGCTTGAAGTAAAAGAGGATCAGGACGATTATCAGTCCGACAGTCTGATTACGGATATCACCGGACTTTTGAAAGATCTGACGACAATGAAGGAGAATTTAAGGTTCTTCATGCGTATGGATGACGCCAAGACGGTGTACTGGATGGAGGCGAGCGGTCAATTCCGCAGCAAGTCCCTTCAGTTGTATGCAGTTCCGGTAGATGTAAGTGCACAACTGAAAGAGATGTTTTTTGATAAAAAGAAAAGCGTTGTACTTACATCGGCTACGCTATCGGTCGATAAGTCGTTCCAGTTCATGATTGAGCAGCTTGGCTTGCAAGAAGCCGCGGATAATAATCGGCTTCTGACTTCAATGCTGCCTTCTCCCTTCAATTATCGCGAACAGGCATTGTTGGTGATCCCGCGTGATTTTCCAAGTCTGAAAGGCAGTGTAGGAGATGCACACTTTGTACAGATGCTGGTGCAGTCTCTTGCCGAGACGGCCATTGCAACACAAGGGCGCATGATGGTGCTATTTACTTCCTATAAAATGCTTCGCCAGGTGTACGAACCCTTGAAGGAGGCCTTGTCCGGTAATGACATCTCGCTACTGGGGCAGGGTGTGGACAGCGGCAATCGCTCCAAGCTGACCCGCCGATTCCAGGATGCCAAAGCTGCTGTTCTGCTGGGTACGAGCAGTTTCTGGGAAGGTGTGGATATTCCGGGTGAAGCGCTGACCTGTCTTGCGATTGTGAGACTGCCTTTCCAGCCTCCTAACCATCCGCTTCTGGAAGCGAAGAGTGAGTTGTTGCAAGAACAGAAGAAAAATCCATTTATGAAGCTGTCTGTGCCACAGGCGGTCATTCGCTTCAAGCAGGGATTCGGTCGGCTTGTTCGGACGGGGAAGGATCGCGGTATCGTCATTGTGTATGATACACGAGTGATTGAGGCTTATTACGGAAAGTACTTCCTGTATTCATTGCCGGGACCCAAAATGGAACATATGCTCACTGAACAGATGGTTCCGCGCATTGCCGAATGGCTGGATCGACCTGCCGAGAAGCAAAATTAACGATTTTTGTAAGCTACAACATTGCATTGTACTTCACCATGGCGTTAAACTCGAAGGAGACTTCGAGAAGGCAGCGCATATATGAACTTATAATCCCAACAATACGGGCATTCTGTATGAGGAATGATGCATGGATTTTACATGTATACAGAATGCTCATCTTTTCAATATTTATTCTATTTTATCGTGGTAATGGTAAGGGGGAGCAAGAATGAAATCGGATAAAATATCAGAAGCGGTAGTGCGGCGTCTGCCTGTATATTTACGTTATTTGAACGAGTTGGTTCAGCGTGAGGTGACAACGGTTTCCTCGCAAGAGCTCGGACAGCGGCTGGATCTGAACCCGGCTCAGATTCGCAAAGATTTGGCTTATTTCGGGGATTTTGGCCGCAAAGGGATCGGGTATGACGTCTCTTACTTGATTGAGAAGATTCGTCACATTCTAAAAATCGATCAGCAAATTAATGTAGCTCTGGTGGGAGCCGGTAATCTCGGACAAGCGTTATCCAACTACAATGCATATCTGAAGGACAATATGAAGATTGTCGCTATTTTTGATGCCTTTGGTCCGAAGATCGGCAGTAAGATTAACAGTCTTACGGTTCAACCGATGGAGGAGCTTGCGGAAGCTGTACAGAAAGATAACATTCGCATCGGTATCATTACGGTGCCGGACATAGAAGCACAGAACGTTGCTGACCAGCTGATTGATTCGGGAATTGAGGCAATCTTGAATTTTGCGCCAACGATTCTAAAAACACCTTCGCATGTTCGCATTCATCACGCTGATTTTACAACAGATTTGCTCAGTTTGGCTTATTATTTGGAAAATGGAAAGGAAGAAGAGCACGATGACAACAACGAATAGATGGGTGATTCACAATGGTAAATTCGCTGTAAATGAAGGTGCAGACTGGAACGTGGTTCAAGGATATATGGTTGTTGAGAATGACAAGATTGTGCATATTGGTGAGACGCTGCCGGATGGAGACGAGAACCTGACCAAAGTGGATGGAAAAGGACTGCTCTTCCTGCCGGGTCTGATCAATACGCATGGTCATGCGGCCATGTCACTGCTCCGGGGTCATGGAGATGATCTGGCACTTCAAGTATGGTTACAAGAAAAAATGTGGCCAATGGAAGCAAAGATGACTTCAGAAGACGTCTATTGGGGCGCATCCCTTTCCGTGCTTGAGATGCTGAAAGGCGGAACGACAGCTTTCCTGGATATGTATGACCACATGGATCAGGTAGCTAAAGTGGTTGAACAGTCCGGGGCAAGGGCTGCGCTGGCTCGCGGCGTGATTGGACTTTGCTCTGAAGAAGAGCAGATGCGCAAGCTGGAAGAGTCGGCTGCATTTGCACGTGAATGGAATGGACAGGCGGATGGACGCATCACAACCGTGATCTCCCCACACGCACCTTACACATGCCCTCCAGATTACATAGAGAAGCTTGTACAGGTTGCACATGATTTAAACCTGCCACTTCACACGCACATGTCTGAGACATTACGTGAAGTGGAGCAGAATGTGACCGATTACGGCCTGCGTCCTGTGGCGCATCTGGAGAAACATGGCTTTTTCTCACGTCCTTCACTCGTAGCGCATGCTGTGCATCTGAACGATGAAGAGATCGAGATTTTGGCACGTCATGATGTCGCTGTATCCCATAATCCGGGTAGTAATTTGAAGCTTGCATCGGGTGTAGCCCGTGTTCCTGCATTGTTGAAAGCAGGAGTTACCGTCTCCCTGGGAACAGACGGACCGGCAAGCAATAACAATCTGGATATGTTTGAGGAAATGAGACTTGCAGCTTTAATCCATAAAGGAGTATCCGGTGATCCAACCGCCGTTCCTGCTGGGGAAGCGTTGCTTCTTGGAACAGCTTACGGTGCGAAGTCCATCTTCCTGAACGATACTGGAGCTTTGCAAGTTGGTAAAAAGGCTGATTTTATTGCTCTAAATATTGAACAGGCTCATTTTTATCCGCATACAGACCTCATATCACATGCGATTTATTCGGCATCAGCTAAAGATGTGGAACATGTATGGGTAGACGGGAAACAAGTCGTGAAACATGGTGAATGTCTGACAATGGATGAAGAGCGTATTTTGCGGGAATCCCAGTTGGCCTTTGATCAATTGCTTGCGCGTTAAGAAGCAGCTGCCATGGGCAGTTTTTAGGGAAAGGAAGTTCAACTCTTGAAGAAAAAAAAGAAGTGGATATGGATATCGCTGCTCATTCTCGTTCTGATCTTGTTTGGACTTCAGCGATATTACGTCTACGTCACGCAGGATCAACGTAAGGAAGAAGCATTGGCTATTCAGGCGGCGCAGACTGAACTTGGCGTTACATCGCCTGATGAACTGCGAAAGTACGTGTGGGGCGAAAAGAGTGATGCTGACAACATCTATTGGACAATGTTAGCCAAAAACAAAGACAATCAGGATCTCATGGTGTGGGTTAAGTTTGATAACAACAACCAACCCGTCAAAGGGGCTGCAGGGGTGCACAGCGAACTATTGCAGAACGGGATGTCCGAGACGCAGATTCGCAATCGTTTCAGCTCTGACGTGCCTGGTGGTGAGATCAAACGGATCATGCCAGGTGTCGTGAATAATATTTACGTATGGCAAGTGTACTATAACGATGATACGCACAACTATTATCGTTTTTACCGTTTCAGTAATGGAGAGCAAGTAGATTTGGTGTATACGTTACCGAACAGCTAGTTTTTCTATCTTCGGCGGCGGTCATTGGACGGTTACGGCTCAACACATGGCAAGATGGCAACGATAAAATCAAGAAAAACCGGCAGACGGGGAACCGCCTGAACCGGTTTTTTTGGCATTCCAACCATGGAATGAGAATTAAATAGTTAAAATTAATAATTTATTCATATTTTCACCTTCGATATTGTATATACGATGTGATATACTCAGATATGTACTGATGTTAACGAAAAACGCAAACAAATCTGCAATGAACGTTGCAGAGAATGATGTACAACTAATATATATAAGCCTGTAGAACGAGGATGGGCTCATTTTGGGAGGGGTAATTCATTTGAAGCTGAAAGTATTGCCTATTGTTCTAACTGCCGTTGTTTCTGCCGTCCTGTTGTTTGGAGGTTGGTTCATATATCGTCAAGTAGCCGTCCAGAGTCCGATTGAAAAGATGGTTACGAAGTACGAAGGAGTCAACAGCGTTCAGTTAACTATTAACCGCAATGACGTGCAAATGAAACTTGATTTGAAGCCCAATGTAGATTTAGGTAGACTCGTGCAATATATTCATAGGGAAGGTCAGAATCTGATCGGCTCCCGTGCGCTCAGATTGGAAGTCATCGATCACTCCAATGAAGCGCTTGAAAACTGGTGGGGTGATGCCATGTTTACGGTAGCGCAAGCCATGGAGAACAAACAATATGCCGAGATTACACCGACGTTGTCGAAGATGGCAACGGGAGGTATTCAAGTGAACACAGCAATGGATGACAACAATGTTTACGTAAGTCTGAGAGACGGAGATGCCAGCAAGTTCATTATACTGCCGCGTGTACCCGGTCAGATAGGAGTGTGGCCTAATGCCTAAATGGACAAAAGAAGCAGCCATAGGAGTTGTTCCAGTTGTAATCATTTTTCTTGCTTTTATTGGTGTGAATATTGTTCCGATTCTGATCGCTGCATTGCTCGTTGGTGGTCTGTTATTCATGATGCAGATGCGCGGAGGAATCACTGTAGGGGCTGGACAAGAACGTAAACGAAAGAAAAATGGACCTTCGAAACTAACCTTTGAAGAAATTGGAGGTCAGGATAGTGCCAAGCAAGAGTTAAGAGAAGCACTGGACTTTCTGATCCGCCATGAAGAAATAAAGAAGTTTGGGATTCGCCCGCTCAAAGGGATTTTGCTCACGGGTCCTCCGGGAACAGGCAAAACGCTCATGGCCAAAGCGGCTGCCCACTACACCGATTCGGTTTTCGTAGCTGCATCAGGCAGTGAGTTTGTTGAAATGTATGTGGGTGTAGGTGCCAGCAGAATTCGAGACTTGTTTAAGGATGCCAGGGCACGGGCTGCGAAGGAAAACAAAGAAAATGCTATCATTTTTATCGATGAGATTGATGTGATCGGCGGTAAACGTGAAGGCGGGCAGCAGCGAGAGTATGATCAGACCTTAAATCAGTTGCTGACCGAAATGGATGGAATATATACTTCTGAAACCCCGAGAATATTGATTATCGCGGCCACTAACCGCAAAGAGATGCTGGATAGTGCGTTGACCCGTCCGGGGCGCTTTGACCGTCATATTCAGGTGGATTTGCCTGACAAAAAGGGCAGAAAACACATTCTGGAGCTGCACGCCGTCAACAAACCTTTGACACAGGAAGTGAGTCTGGAAAAAACGGCGGAAGAGTCCTACGGATTCTCAGGTGCGCAGTTGGAAAGTGTCATGAACGAAGCAGCAATCTATGCTATGCGTGAGGGATTGCTTACCATTGAACAACGTCACTTATCTCTTGCGATTGATAAAGTGATGATGGGTGAGAAAACGGATCGTGAGTCGAGCGTGGAGGAAAAGAAAAGGGTCGCCATTCACGAATTGGGACATGCCATCATGGCAGAGCTTGTACGCCCGGGAAGTGTAAGTCAGGTTGCGCTTAGTCCACGTGGACAGGCACTCGGCTATGTTCGTCATAACCCGCAACAGGAACAGTTTCTATATACGAAACGATTCCTGGAGGAGCAAATTATGATTGCACTCGGCGGTGCAGCGGCTGAGGAGATGTATTATGGCGGTCGTTCCACAGGTTCGCGCAATGACTTTGAACAGGCAACCAACGTCGTTCAGACGATGATGTCTTCCGGTTTGACATCACTAGGGATCGTGAATATGGATATGGTGACTACCGAAGAGCTGATGCGAGAAAATAAAGTCATCCTTCAGGAACTGATGGAGCAGACGAAACGTCGACTTGAGGAGCAACGGACAATATTCGACAATTCACTCGACATCCTGATACGTGAGGAAGTTCTATCGGGAGAACAATTTCGTTGTCAATTTCGTGACAGTGCACGTTTACCAGCATAATTTCTTTATGCTGGTTATTTTTTTTTACATTTCAGTCGTGCTAAGATATTATTAGTTGTTGGGTCGAAATTTGTAATTTTCGGCGAACAGGGTACAATAGAGAAATAGAGAACCGAAAGGATGGAGCAGAACCATGTTTTTCAAAAAAATAGGAGTTGTCGGCGGCGGTACGATGGGGCAAGGAATTTCCCAGATGCTTGCAGCCAAAGGACTTGATGTGCTTCTGGTGGAACATACCACTAAAAAGCTGGATCATGCATATGACATGATTGAGACGAACTTGGATAAACAACTGGAGAAATGGGCCATTACCAAAGCGGAGAAGAAATTGATTCTCTCCCGAATTACCAAAGTTGGACATTTGGCTGAACTCGGCTCTTGCGATATGGTTATTGAGACGATTTCGGAAGATCTGGAAGCTAAAAAAGCAGTCTTTAATCAATTGGATCAAGTATGTCCAAGCAATGTTATTCTGGCAAGTAATACGTCCACGCTGAGTTTGACCGAGCTTGCAAGCTCGACCAAGTACCCGGAGCGTGTTATTGGTATGCACTTTATTCACCCGGTATCCCGGGTTGATCTTGTAGAGATTATTCGCGGACTAAAAACGTCGGATACTACATTCGAAGAAACTCGCCGCTTTGTTGAAGAAGTTGTAGACAAAAAAGGCGTTATGATTTATGAATCTCCGGGATTTGTAACCTCCCGTCTGATCTGCCTTCTGATCAACGAAGCGCTGCACGTCCTGCAAGAAGGTGTAGCTTCTGCTGAGGATATCGATGATGCAATGCGTATCGGTTATAACTTCCAGCATGGACCGCTCGAAATGGCCGACCGTTTCGGACTTGACTCTGTTGAAGCAGCACTCGAAAGAATGTTCCGTGAATTCGGAGAACTGAAATATCGTCCTTCAATTGTCCTGAAGAAAATGGTGCGTGCAGGTCATCTGGGCGTGAAATCAGGAGAAGGATTCTTCAAGTACGACAAGGATGGTGACCGGCTGTGAATATACTCGTAATTAATGCGGGGAGTTCCTCGCTTAAATATCAATTGTATAATATGGAAGATGAATCGGTGCTTGCGAAAGGTTTGGTAGAGCGAATCGGGATGGATTCCTCCATTCTGACGCATAAACCGACCGGCCGTGAGGAAGTGACGGAAGTAAGCGAGATTTTGGAACATACCACCGCAATCCGTAAAGTCATTGATCTTCTGACGGATAAAGAACATGGTGTGGTTGCTTCCGTTAGCGAAATTCAGGCTGTAGGTCACCGTGTAGTACACGGCGGTGAAGCATTTAAAGAATCTTCGCTGGTGGACGACGCAGCAAAAGCGGAAATTCGTCGTTTGTTCGACCTTGCTCCGCTTCATAACCCGGCAGCAATGATGGGTATCCGTGCGGCTGAATTGAATATGCCAGGTGTGCCTCAGGTGATGGTGTTTGATACAGCTTTCCACCAAACGATGCCTGAACATGCTTATCTGTATGCTATTCCACGTGTACTCTACAAAAAATACAAAGTACGTCGTTACGGTGCACACGGAACATCGCATGATTATGTAAGTAAAGCGGCAGCTGAGTATCTTGGTCGTCCGTTAGAAGACTTGAAAATCATCACTTGCCATGTAGGTAACGGTGGTAGTGTGACGGCAGTTAAAGGTGGCGTATCTGTAGATACATCGATGGGAATGACGCCACTTGAAGGGTTGATGATGGGAACACGCAGTGGTGACCTTGATCCAGCTATCGTGCCTTATGTAATGAACAAAGAAGAACTGAGTGTAAGTGAAGTGAACTCCATGCTGAACAAACACAGTGGACTTCTGGCAATCTCCGGGATCAGCAGTGATATGCGTGAAATTACGGAAGGTATGGAGAAAGGCGAGCCGAACTCAACGCTTGCTTTTGAAATGTACGAATACCGTTTACGTAAATACATCGGTTCGTATGCTGCGGCAATGAACGGTGTAGACGTGATCGTATTTACTGCAGGTGTAGGTGAAAACTCCGTTGTTCTTCGTCAAAAAGTGTGTGAGCAACTGACATACCTTGGTGTTGAACTGGATGATGCATTGAATGCAATCCGTTCGGGTGAACCTCGCCGTATCACAACCGAGAATTCAAAAGTGGACGTTCTTGTAGTGCCTACGAATGAAGAATTGGTTATTGCACGTGATACACATCGAATCGTATTGAATTCTAAGTAATCTAACTGTAAAGTAAATACAAGATGACAAGGAAGTGCAGAGGGCAGGGTTACACCTGTCCGCTGCATTTTCAAATTTATGGAACCAAGGGGAGATGTGGACATGGATACGAATTGTGTAATTCGTAATGTGAACGAGCATGTGGGTGAGACGGTAACTATCGGCGCCTGGATTAATAACAAACGCTCCAGCGGTAAAATTCAGTTTTTGCAGCTGCGCGATGGAACGGGATATATTCAAGGTGTTGTTGTAAAGAGTGAAGTGAGCGAAGACATTTGGAATGATGCAAAAAGCTTGACGCAAGAAAGTTCTGTCTACGTTACAGGTATTATTCGTGAAGAGCCGCGTAGTACATCTGGATTTGAGATGACCGTTACAGGGGTTCAAATCATTCATCTCACTGAAAACTATCCGATTACACCGAAAGAGCACGGTGTTGATTTCTTGATGGATCATCGTCATCTGTGGCTTCGTTCCACGAAGCAACGCGCCATAATGGTGATTCGTGCAGAGATTATCCGCGCCGTTCAGCAATTTTTTGATGGTAACGGATTCACGCAGGTGGACCCGCCGATTTTGACTCCTTCATCTGCGGAAGGAACAACCAACTTGTTCCATATCAAATATTTTGACGAGGATGCGTATCTGACGCAAAGTGGACAACTATATATGGAAGCCGCAGCGATGGCACTGGGTAAAGTGTACTCCTTCGGTCCAACATTCCGTGCAGAAAAATCCAAAACACGTCGTCACCTGATTGAGTTCTGGATGATCGAACCGGAGATGGCATTTGTTGATCACGAGGAAAGCTTGCGCGTACAAGAGAAATTCATTGCACATGTGGTTCAATCCGTGGTGAAAAATTGCCGTGCTGAACTGGAATCTATCGGACGTGATGTATCCAAACTGGAGGGCATTACTGCTCCATTCCCGCGCATTACGTATGACGAAGCGATTGAGTTCTTGAACGGACAAGGCTTTGACATTCCTTGGGGAGAAGATTTCGGCGCACCACATGAAACAGCGATTGCCGAAAAGTATAATACACCTGTATTTATTACGCACTATCCGGCTGGAATCAAAGCATTTTATATGAAACCAGATCCAAATCGTCCAGAGGTTGTTCTATGTGCCGATATGATTGCACCGGAAGGTTATGGGGAGATTATTGGTGGGTCACAGCGTATTGATGATCCGGAACTGATGCAACAGCGCTTTGAAGAGCATAACCTTTCAGATGAAGCGTACCAGTGGTACCTGGATCTGCGTAAATATGGATCGGTTCCTCACTCCGGTTTCGGTCTGGGATTGGAGCGCACGGTAGCTTGGATCTGTGGACTTGACCATGTTCGTGAGACCATTGCATTCCCTCGTATGCTCTATCGTCTGTATCCTTAATGTTGAACGGAAAAGAATATATGGAAGACATGTCCTCCAAAGCATGGTTAAGTGGAGCAGCCTATGGTATGGCCGCAGGTACAGCTCAATTGCCGTATGCCTTATTGCGTTTTTATCATCAGCTGGGTTTATCCGATTCAGAGGTATTGCTTCTAATTCAGTTGCTGGGGTTCCGTCAGGCAGAATTCAATGAATTCCCAACTCTTGAAGAGCTTGCAACCCGGATGGGACTTGCTCCCGAAGGTATTGCCAGAATGCTGCAGCGTCTGATGAGAGATGGTTATATTACCATAGATGAGCATCGGGACGAAGAGCGGGATATTCAGTATGAACGGTATGACCTGCACGGCTTGTATGCCAAGCTTGCCATGTGTACTGCAGAAGAAGCAGCCCATATCCGGTCTGAACAACAAAAAAGCAACGCTTCACGTCCAGATTCGAACAGTGTTCAAAAAGAAGAGGAAGAGCGGAATATGTTCTCTATTTTTGAAAAAGAATTTGGCCGGCCTCTCTCGCCGATGGAGTGTGAGACGATATCCAGCTGGCTGGATCAGGATCGCTATCAGGAAGAGTTGATTCTGATGGCTTTGAAGGAAGCTGTTTTTGCAGGGAAAGTGCATTTCAGATACATTGATCGAATCTTGCTGGAGTGGAGCAGGAATCGTGTTAAAAATGTGCAGGACGCCAAAGCGTATACGCAACGTTTCCGTAATGGCGGACGTTAATGGATTAAACAGGCCAGAAGTCATTCTGTGCCTGTTTTTTTTTGGTGTTCATCTATTTATAATAAAAGTTTGATAAAAATGCAGGGGTCAGTTGACCAGTCGTCGTCTAATGAAGTGGAGAGGAGGGGAGAGTTATTGACGAAGCGCTCGTAATCGAACAAATCCGTCAAGGGGATGCATCCCAGATGCGTGTTCTGATCGACAAATACAGTCAACACGTCTATCATGTTGCGTATTCTGTCTTACGTAATGATCAGGATGCCCAGGATGCTGCCCAGGAGGCGTTCATACAGATTTATAAATCTCTCCCCGATTACCGATCCGAAGGCTTCAAAACATGGATAACACGAATTGCTTTTCATAAAGCCATTGATGCCAAACGCAAGCTGGGTAGAAGAAGTGCTGAAGATCTGGGTGGAGAAGACCATATCGTGAATCTGCCGGGACGGGATGAAGACGTTCTAACCCATGTCATTCGTGAAGAACGACAGGAGAAACTTCGTGAACGAATTAATCAGTTGCCTGCTCAGCACCGTGATATTATTACTGCGTATTATCTGAGCGAGAAAAACTATGAACAAATTGCCCATGAGGCTCAGGTGGCTGTAAAAACAGTAGAATCAAGGTTATATCGGGCTAGACAGTGGATTCGAAATCATTGGAAGGAGGAGGAGTGGCGTGAGTAAAAAAGAGGTGTATACCGTTCAGGAATGGATGGACTATATCGAAGGCCGAGTTCGTGGAGATCAGGTGATTCAGATGGAGCAGGTTCTACTGACTGAACCTGATGCGATGGATGGATACCTTGAAGCATTGGGGATGGCGCGAGAATACCCTGTATTACCGAATTCGAATGACTTTACCAATTCCGTGATGAACCGAATTGATGGTTCGGCGTCCAAGGGCAACGCACGTAACTCTCGAGGGGGACGGAGCCGCCGATGGTTTGAGCATAGAGCATTTCACTACACCGTAGCTGCCTGTCTGACATTGATTTTTCTCTCTTCCGGATTGTTTGACAAGGTCGCCCCTTATCATAAATTCCAGGAAGGTAACACTACAGGCTCATTTACTGAGAAATGGACTGAAGCAGCTACCTCATGGCTTGATAACTTCAAACCCAAACCTTGATTGGTTTCACATGGCCTGAATAGAAAGGATGACGACTGTGCATTCAGATCGAAATAAATTACTTGCATTTTTATTAAACCTGTTTCCCGGGCTCGGGTTCCTCTATTGGCGACGAACTGTTCGGGCTGTAGTCTACCCGTTATTATTTTTTGGTACGGGCATTGGTTTTTTCATGTTGGCTTATTTGGTCGGTGACAAAGACTTATTAGTCATTGGATTAGTAGGGGGGATCTTTGTCTGGTGTCTCAGTATGCTCGACATGATCATTGTGCTGCTCTCTGCACCTCCCGTCCGAGAGACACATTACCACGGACAAGGTATGTATTATGGACATCCTCCTGGACATCCTCAAGGTTCTACCTATCGAGAGGGTTATGTTAGACAGCAAGAACCAATGGAACCGAGAAGTGAGGATGACATTCATCATCAGGGTGCTGAGACTCAGCATGAATATGCTGGATATCCCGGTAGCACAGCCTATGCAGGGCATCCGCCTATGTATCGAAAGGGCAGTGAAGGGGAACGGTTTTTCACGATTCTGCTTTCGTTTGTTCCTGGTCTTGGACATCTGCATCTCGGATTGCTTCATCGCGGTTTGTCCTTTTTGATCGCATTTTTTGGTTCATTTGCCATGATGGTTTTTGTGTCCGCCATTACGAACGAATCTGTATTTCTGATGTTTCTGCTCATTCTACCCGTGATCTGGGTATACTGTATGTTTGATGCCGTACAGCATGTACATCGGAAACAGGCGGGTGAAGTGCTACAGGATCGAACGTTATTTGAAGAGTTGGAGACAGGCCGAATTATGGGCAAACGCAGCAAAGTGCTGGCTACCTTACTCTCCGCTTTTCCGGGAGCAGGACATATGTATCTGGGATTACAAAAAAGAGGCCTGCAGCTGATGTTTCTGTTCCTTGGCAGCATCTACATTCTGGATTTGCTCCGCCTATCCGTATTTCTGTTTATGATTCCGTTAATCTGGTTCTACAGCTTCTTCGACGGACTTCAGTGCTCCAGTCGGTATGGACGTGAACCGCTTAGTGATCAGCCGATCTTCAAAGACTGGGTGCGATATCAACGTTTCATTGGATTCGGGATCGCCGCTCTCGGTTTGTATTATTTAACGATTCGCTTGATTATCCCGCAACTAAACGAGATGTTCCCGAATGTGTTCCTGACATATGAGATTCGTTCGTATTTAAATACGGTTATTGTTTCATTTTTACTCATCTTCGGTGGCTTGAGATTGTTACTTGGAAAACAGCGTGAGTCTACTGCTGTAGCAGGGATTTCCAGTACGGATCGCACGAAGGATGAGGAATTGGAAAGTCTCTTTTTGTTCAAGGATCGGGATAAACGAGGATAAGTTTACAAGAAACAGTATTAAAGCAAAACACACCAGGGCTGATCCAAAGCCGTTGGTGTGTTTTTTCATGTCTAATTATTGTATTAGTATAAACGAATGTATAAGCTTATTGATCTGTGTTGCCCTGTCAGAAACGGGCTATTATTTTTGTGCGCCTTTCAGCAAGAGCTGACGGTACATCACTTCAAACAAAAACTCAAAGGCTTCCAGATGACGTTTCGCTTCAAAAGCATCCTTACCCCACGCATAGATCCCGTGGTTACGGAGTAGAATTCCTGGAACACTGGCATCCAGTACATCTGGCACCAGTTCAGCGATGGAAGGGATATGTGCGAAGTTGGGCAGAACGGGCACACGAATGGCGGCATTTTCTTCCCAAATGTTAAAGGCTTTGATTAATTCAATGCCCTGAATCGGCACATGACCTTCCTCACCGAAAAATTCGCTGATCAAATTGTTAAATACCGTATGCACATGGAAGACTGCGCCGCAGCCCGTCAAACGATAGATTTCACAGTGAATCAGCGTTTCGGCGCTTGGTTTCAACGAAGTAGCTTCGATCGCTTTGCCTTCTTTATCGACAAAAAGAAAATCTTCCGGCGTGCGCAGAGACTTGTCTTTGCCTGAGGCCGTTACCGCAAAATAAAATTGTTCCGGATCAAATTCACCGACCCGCATCGACAGGTTGCCGCTTGTGCCCGGAAACCAGTTCCGGCTTGCAAACAATGCTTTGACATCGGCCAATTCTTCGAGAACCTGGCGTTTATGTTCAAGTGTAATCTTTTCAAAACCCATTTCTACAGCACTCCTTGTAATTGCTTCTGCTTCATATCTTCGATGATGTCGTAAAAGGTTGTGAAAGGCACATGATCTACACCAAGTTCCACACATTTATCCGTCAGGATGGAGCGGGAGTAGACGAGATCTGCAATTTTGGCTCCTTCAAAGTCCGTCAGGCTGTCTCCGATCAGGATCCGGTTGTACTGTTCTTCCGGGAACGTGCGGATCACGGACGTTTTGCACATCCCGCAGCCATTGTTGCAAGGGGGCTGGCAAGGATGCGGCCATTCAATGCGAATATATTCACCGGAGAAATCTGCACCGTTACAGTACACATGATCCTGCGGAATGTCGAAGGGGGCAAGTAACGGCTCGATGAAAAAGTCCATGCCACCGCTGGTTACATTGAATTCAATGCCTTCGCTGCGGACATACTCCAGAAACGATTGGAATCCTTCGCGAATCCCTGCTTGTCCAAGAACAAATTCGATAATCTCGTCTTTTTGCGATGAGGGCAGGAGAGCAAACATGGCTCCAACACCTTCACGCAGAGAGATTTTTTGTTCAATGGTGTCTTTCATGATGGCATCAATGCCTTCTGGTTTGAAATGTTTCATAATGGCAACAATGTTGTCTGAGAGCGTTATCGTTCCGTCAAAATCACAGAAAATCGCTGTTTTTTTATCACTTCTCATCGTTCACCACCCCACAGATCCAGTGCGCTTTTCAGCTCCGGGTGGTCGGCAGCATACTGTGCGAGTGAAACGGAGCGTCCAGCAGCTTCGATTGCTTGCAGGAACGCTCGTCCACCTGCTTCAGTTCCCATCGGATGTCCGTGTATTCCGCCCCCGGCATTGACGATCACATCCTTGCCGAAGTCTCTCAGAATCATCGGAACGAGTCCTGGATGAATACCCGCTGATGGTACTGGCATACTTGTTCTCACCGGCAGATCCGGCGTCAACAATTGCTCGGTGATCGCCATATTTTCTTCCTTTGGCATTGTGACGGAACCATATGGTGAAGGGAAGAGCACAAGGTCAGCACCGGCAAGGCGCATTAACTGTCCTAATACGACGGACGCAGAAATACCGTAATGCGGCGATGGATACAAGGCACCGGCAAGAGCAGGGTGAGCCATGATTGGCACGTTAATATCCGGATCACTGCTTAGTTCGTGAAGTACATCATAACCGTAGGATAGTACATTGAAGAGCAGAGCATTGGCTCCTGCGCCGATGGCACGTTCAGCCTGCTGCTTCAAACGAGAAGTAGGTCCTGTCAAATTGGTAGCGTACAGAAGGTTTTTACCTGTTTCTTGGCGTGCCTGTTCGGCAGCCTTCATACAGACCTCTACTCTTTTTTCAATGGGTGTCAGCTTGTTCTCAAACAGGATTTCATCATCCTTGATCAGATCAACACCGCCAAGAGCTTGACGGATAAATTGTTCCCGCAATTCTTCAGCATTGAGACCGATAACGGATTTGAAGATACTCATCAGTAAAGGGCGATCATGTACACCAAGCAGATCCCGCACACCGTTTAGTCCGAACTTTGGTCCAGGGAAAGCGCGCAGGAAGCCATCTGAAAATCCGAGATGGTTCAGTTTAATGCGCCCATCCATCGAGATTTTACCAAAAACGGTAACAAGCAGGGCAGGGATATCTTGGCTAAAATTGATATCTGGATATCCAATCGTGATATCTGCATAACGCTCTCCAGGTGCTAAGCCTTCTGACTCATGAACCTCGACCTTGATGACTTCACCTAGATGCTTTTGCATGGCTTCACGCTGAGCCTGAGGTAGTTCAGTCCAACTGCCGACGGTCATTCCGATGGCAATAGATTGGGCTTTCTTGTGAAAATCGGCATGATCATCATGCAGACGATATGTGGCAGTACACATGTTATTCATGTTTTAAATCTCCTCCCAACGCAGCTCCCATCTCGCGTGATCGCTCTGCGCAGCGATTTACTGCTGCAATGACATTTTCAAAGAAATCTCCTTCATCCAGTGTTTTCAGGGCTGCCTGAGTGGCTCCCCCCGGTGAAGTTACGTCACTACGCAGTTTCATCGGTTCCAAACCGGTCTGCTGCACCATCCGTGCTGCACCGAGCACGGTCTGGACCGTTAGATCACGAGACTGTTGACCGGACAAGCCGCCGCGGATTCCGGCTGCAATCATAGCCTCCATTAGATAATATACATAGGCAGGTCCACTTCCAGAAATGCCGGTAAGTACTTCGAGTTTGTCTTCAGGCACAATGGTAACGATTCCCACGGCTTCGAATAGGCTCATGACTGTGCTACGTTGTTCATCTGTAATCTCCGCAGAGAAAGCAATTCCCGTTGCACCAAGTCCAATTGTACTCGAGGTGTTAGGCATGGTTCTGGCAATAGGCTGTTTGCGGCCGAGCAGGGTCTGCATCGTACGGATTGACAGGCCAGCAATGACGGATACGATCAGTTGATCCGGGGACAACAAGGGGCCTAGTTCACGCAGTGCTGCAGTGGCATCTTTGGGTTTCATACACAGTACAATCACGGGGGAGGAGGCAAGAAGATCCAGCGATTGCGAGGCCGTTCCGGTATGCACGGCATAACGGGTGCCCAGTTCCTCCTGACGTTTCAGGTTGCTGCGATTCAGCATGGTAATATCCTGAGGACGAACGACAAGACGGGATATGAGTCCACGCACGATGGCTTCAGCCATCGCGCCTGCTCCGTGGAAAGTAATCTTCTGTTGTAATAGTGTCTGTTGCTCTTGGCTCATGTATATCGTTCCTCCTATATAACTGGTTGCTCAAAACTTATTGGCGAATCTGACCATTGCCGGTAACCCGGTATTTACTTGACGTCAGAGCAGGAAGGCCCATCGGGCCTCGTGCATGCAACTTCTGTGTGCTGATTCCAATCTCGGCACCGTATCCAAATTCGAATCCGTCCGTGAAACGAGTGGAAGCATTATGATAGACAGCCGCTGCATCGACTTCATGCATGAAGCGTTCTGCATGTGCCGTATCGCGAGTTACGATACATTCAGAGTGTTTCGTTCCATAGTGTGCAATATGCTGCAATGCTTCATCCAGATTTTCTACAACGCGAATGTTCAAAATATAATCGTTATACTCTGTTGCGTAATCTTCTTCTGTGGCTTCAAGTGACGTCGGAACAAGGCGACGAACGGTTTCGCAGCCTTTAAGCAGAACATTCGCTTCGCGAAAACGCTCAGCCAGAGATGGCAGATGTTTTTCTGCATAATTCGCATGCAGCAGCAAAGTTTCCATAGAGTTACATACGGATGGACGTTGTGCCTTGGCATTGATTGCAATATCTGTTGCCATGATTTCATCCGCTGATTCATCTACATAGGTATGACAGATGCCAGCGCCAGTCTCAATGACAGGTACAGTTGCATTAGCAACGACAGTGCGAATGAGAGAGGCGCCGCCGCGTGGTATGATGACATCCAGCAGGCCATTTAACTTGAGCATTTCGTCAACGGAAGCACGGTCTGCGTCTTCTACCAGCTGCAGTGCATCAGCAGGCATGGCCGTTGTTGCCAGCGCTTGATGCAGCACTTCAACTATTTTTCGATTGGAGGAGAGGGCAGAAGAGCCACCACGCAGGAGCACTGCGTTTCCTGTTTTGAGACATAAACCCGCTGCGTCAACCGTTACGTTGGGGCGCGCTTCATAGATAATGCCAATCAGGCCGATTGGAACTCTTGATTTTTCGATGTGCAGGCCATTCGGACGTGTAAAAGTTTCCAGCACTTCACCAACTGGATCGGGTAGTTCTGCAATCTGACGCAATCCTTCAGCTATGCCTGTGATCCGCTCCTTGTTCAGTGCCAGTCGGTCCAGCATGGATTCAGGAGTGCCTTGTTCCCTTCCGCGATCCAGATCTTCCGTATTGGCAGAAATAATGACATCGGACGATGCAATCAATGCGTCAGCCATGACGCGAAGTGCAGTATTTTTCTGTTCCGTAGTTAGTCGGTTCAGTTCGGTGACGACAGATTTGGCTTTGCTTGCTTTTTCTCGGACTTCACTCATCTTCAAATCCTCCTCTTAAATTAAGTCTTTATTTTAGCGTAATCCATTCATCGCGATGAATGACTTCAAGTCTATGGATGCTGTTCAGCTGTTTCATGACCTCACCGCTTGGTAGTCCGGCAATCTGACGGAGCTGGTCATCATCGTAATTGACGATCCCGCGTCCTAACAGTGATTCATCCGGGCCAAGCACTTCGACAACGTCTCCGGCATGGAATGTTCCCAGAACACGTTTCACGCCGACGGGAAGCAAACTGTGCCCGCCGTGAACCAGTGCTTCTTCGGCACCATGATCAACAACAACGGTTCCAAGCGGAGTGGACATGAAGCCAAGCCACTGTTTTTTGCGAGAGAGTGAAGCCAGCTTGGTCTCAAAATAAGTCCCTTTGCCCGTTCCATCGACGGCTAGTTGCATATCTCCTGACTCTTTCACACTTCCTACAAAAACAGGAACCCCACCGCGGGTAGCAACTTTGGCTGCATCCACCTTGGAACGCATACCGCCTGTACCTACAGCTGATCCTGAACCGCCAGCATAAGCGTATATTTCAGCAGTAATTTCAGGGATACGATCATAGCGTTTGGCCGCCGGATCTTTACGTGGATCTGCGGTGTACAATCCGTTGGTATCTGTGAGAATAATAAGGTGTTGTGCCTTGACCAGATTGGCAACCAGCGCAGACAACAGATCGTTATCGCCGAATTTTAATTCGTCGACAGATACCGTATCATTTTCGTTGAAAATCGGAATGACACGCTGTTTCAACAGTTCTTCAACGGTCATACCGGCATTACCCATGCGTTTGCGGCTGTGGAAGTCGGTACGTGTTAGTAAAATTTGCGCCGTAGTAACGCGGTGCGCCGCAAAAGCCTGTTGATATGCCTGCATCAGCAAAGCCTGCCCAACAGCAGCAGCTGCTTGTTTCTCATGTAACAATTTGGGACGCTGAGGGTACCCGATCTCTCGAAATCCGGCAGCAACTGCACCAGAGGTGACGAGCAAAACTTCGTGGCCCTGCGCCGCAAGAGAGGCAATTTCATCTGCATAAAAGGTTATCGCCTGGCGATCCAGGCCGCCTTCCTCGGTAGTTAATGAGCTGCTTCCGATTTTAACGACAATACGTGAAGTCATGATTTCACTTCCTTAAACATAATTAATCAGTGATTGCAAAGCAGCCTGTTCAGGTACAAAAAAAACTTTCGTCCTTTGGTTAAAAAGGACGAAAGTTCGTTACTTCCGCGGTACCACCTTTATTGATGATCAGATCATCCGGCTTCATGCCCTGTAACAGAAGGCACTGTCCTGTGCGTAACAGGCCGCTCAGGGGTAGGTTTCGTAGAGAAGCCGCGGTAAATCCTTACAGCCAGATGGAATTTACTCTCTGTACGCGGCTTGTTCTCTCTTACTGGTCCCGTCATCACGTTTCGTTCACTATTTCTTATAACATACCATGGAAAGTTGGCATATGCAAAGGGATTGTAGCCATGTGTTAAGTTGAAACTTACTTGAAGAGATGAAGCTTGGCTATTCGCTCTGCAGCTTCACATAGTCGGTGTTCGTCACTTAGAAGACCTATACGTACATAACCTTCCCCATGGGAGCCAAATCCGATACCTGGCGCGACAGCAACCTTCGCTTCACGCAGCAGAATTTCAGTCAGGGTTGTGGAAGTATAACCGGTAGGCACAGGTAGCCATCCAAAAAATGAACCTTCCGGTTTGGTTGCTTGCCAACCGATGGTGGAAAGTGCCTCATAAAACGCATCACGACGGGATTCATATCTTGCAACCAGCGAAGAGACACAGTCCTGGGGGCCGGTTAAAGCTTCTGCTGCGGCAGCCTGGATACCGCCAAACAGGCTGACATAAATATGATCCTGCAGCAAGTTGATTTTGGAGATGATCTCTGCATTGCCCAGCGCGAATCCGACGCGCCATCCAGCCATGTTATACGTTTTGGATAGTGTATAGAACTCAATGCCGACTTCTTTGGCTCCTGGAGCTTGCAAAAAGCTGACTGGACGATGCCCGTCATATCCAATTGCGCCATATGCAAAATCACTCGCAACGACAATTTGATTTTGAATTGCAAATTCTACAGTGTCCTCATAAAAGGACAACGGAGCGGTTGCCGAGGTTGGATTGTTAGGATAATTGAGGAACATGAGCTTGGCCTGTTGCCGATCTTCGGCGGAGATCGCTTCATAATCGGGTAGAAATGCGTTAGATGCCAGTAAAGGCATGAAGCTCATTCGCGCCTGCGCGAGAGCCACGCCAGACCAATAGTCAGGATATCCTGGATCTGGCACAAGACACACGTCCCCCGGATTCAATAAAACCTGTGGTAATTGCACAAGCCCGGTTTTGCCGCCAAAGAGAATAGCGACCTCTGTCTCAGGATCCAGATCGACATTGTAATCTTCTTTGTAACGCTTGGCGACGGCTTCCTTCAGAAAGGGATGACCGCGAAACGGAGAGTATTTATGATATAGCGGATTCTCAGCTGACTGTTGTAAGGATTGAACAATATGCGGCGGTGTAGGGGTGTCAGGATTACCTTGCCCCAGATTGATCACATCATGACCGCTTGCAATCTCACGGTTAACATTCTGTACCAGGGTCGCAAAAAATTGCGTTGGTAGCTGTGACATGACATTTGCAGACGGGATTGGAAACGCAGAAGAAGAAGGTCTATTTTCAAAATTAGTCATCGTATCATCACTCCGGATGTTCATTTATGGCAAAACGTTCTCATTAATTTATCACGTCAATCCCGAGCTGTATAGAGGGAGATAGAAGTAAGATAAAACATTTGTAGAAAAGTAAATTTGAAAATTCAAGTTTGTCCATTGAGATCGGGAAAAACACAGTTTATACATAATGATAATAACTATCATTTATATTCAGAAATCAGGAACACATCAAATAGAGGGAGAAATAGAGATGCAAGCAAGTTCCAAAACAAATCCCAAAACAAATTCAGAAATACGGCTGTTTTATTTACATTTAAAGCGTTATCCTTACTTTTACTTTCATGCGGAAACCAGACACCAACACGGGAAGTAGCATAGGGAAATTAGACCATTGCGTCGGCTAACCAGTCAGGCAAAGATACCGAAACATGAAACCAGACTTCGGTGGATTAAGATAACGAAGGACAGACAAGGCAGTTTAAGGATTGGACAGGTCATACCTTGACCGTGCATGTCACCCCTCAAAGGTGTAATCTAGTATGGAGAAGTTACCGGGAATCCAGAAGTTATTGGACGAGGGGATGGGGTTTGCCGAGATTGTCCTAAATCGGGAATTCTCTGAGTGAAATGACTTAAAACTCGTTACGGACACAGTAAAGAAACTGAAATGTGGACTTGCCTTGCTCCACTCGGACCAAGGATTTCAGTATACAAGACAGCCTATGCCAAGTTACTTGAAAGAGGCTTACAGGAAGCCATTCCCGGTGTGGAGCCGTTCTTCTCCCACTTAAAGACCGATTCGTTCTACAACATGGAACGTTTCCAAAACAAACTGGGCGACCTCTCCCACGATTGATTTTCGGGAAAAAAAGTCGCCGCTTAATAAAATCTCTTTTTTTGCCTACTTGAGGGGATATTACCATTATTGGTGATTAAGGTACTCTATTTTTGATTAGTACGAATTAAATTATTTTACGACTACTGAATAGTACATCCAATTTCCATTACCAAAATCAGCTCTTATAACGGTAACCCCTGGTCTGAGAGCATAAAATGAATATTCGTTATATGGCTCAATGATAACGCTCCCATCGGTAGTGATGATCTGAAATGAATAGCCAGTGGCCCAAGTGCGTTGACCAACGTTTAAATTAATAACTGCTGAAAAATCCTGATAGGGTTGTATCACTGGTGAAGGAGAAGGTGCAGCTTGACTCGTTGTTGAGTTGTCTGAAGCAAACGACGTTGATCCAACAGAAAAACATGCAGCAACAGTTAACAATCCGATTAACATTTTCCTTTTCATATTAAGTACTCCTTTTCTATTATTTGGTTACAATTTTAGTATAGATCAATAACGTATATTTGTAAATAAAAGGATTATATTACATTTTATTTAAAATGTAATATAAATTTGATGCTGCATAGGAGTAGTAGTCTGTGAGCAGAGAGTTAGTAGAATTGTTTGCGCCCTGAAATTTAAAAATGAATAGCGAAGAAAGCATCAGTAGCAGTAATTATCGTGCATTGTTTCTACTCTCGCTTACAATTCCCAAGCTGGAGACCATCTTTTCCTCATGCTGCCTCAGGAGCCAGTTCCACGACAGGCCACAGAGAAGTTGATGCAAAGTCCAGAGTGGAGAGCTCTTAAGGCTTTGGAACAGAAATGTGTGTATCCTTTAGAGAAACTGGTCTAGAATTCAGGTGATGCACAGATGTGTGACCACCCGGCTTAGATATTGCTTGAACGGTTATATGCTCATTTGGTCTAATACGGGTTGCGATTTTTCCAGGGATCAAGCTATGATATCAAGTATTACGGTTCGGAGGAGTGTTGGGTCATGACTGAACAACAAGGAGAAATGCGGGTTGTTTTGATTCAAGGGGATATTAAGCTGGGGGATCCAGAAGCTAACCATCAACATATGCAGATGCTGCTGGAACGCGCAGTGGAGCAATATCCGGATGTACAACTGGTTGTGCTTCCTGAAATGTGGAATACAGGATATGCTTTGCCGCAAATTCATGAACTTGCTGAGCCGGAAGGTCAAATCTCAAGGGAATGGTTGTCTGCTTTTGCGAAAAAACATCACATCTCGGTCGTTGGCGGCTCCATTGCCGAAAAGCGTGACGGGCAGATTTACAATACCATGTATGTCTATAATCAGGAAGGAACAGAAGTATCACGTTACGATAAACTTCACTTGTTCCGGTTGATGGATGAAGAGAAGTATTTGGAGCCTGGTGCACAACCCGAAATGTTTGAACTAGGTAACGGTCTGACCGCGGGAGCATCGATCTGTTATGATATTCGATTTCCTGAATTAGCCAGAACTCTTGCTCTGAATGGTGCACGTGCACTAATCGTACCTGCCGAATGGCCGAATCCCCGTCTGCATCACTGGCGTACCTTGTTAACCGCCAGAGCTATTGAAAACCAGATGTATGTTATTGCCTGTAACCGCGTCGGCAAAGGGGGAGATACTGAATTTTTTGGTCACTCTTTGATCATCGACCCATGGGGAGAGATTGTAGCCGAAGGCGGCGAAGGAGAGGAAATTGTATCTGGAGTCATCCGCCCTTCCTTGGTTGATGAAGTCCGGGGACGTATCCCGGTGTTTGAGGATCGCAGACCAAGCATTTATTTTAGCGGCAAATAATTTGGAAACCACAAACGTTACTCTGCCAGCCACTTTTTGATCTGAAAACTTTGAATATGCTGTTTACCGTTCCAGGAGGCGGGTAATATTAAGTATCCCGTCACCAAGGAGGATGATCAATCAATGGACAACCATGTGAAAGACACGCTCAGGAGACTGGAACAAGGCAACAGAAGGGTAGATCACTTAAGAGCATTCTTAGAGAATGGTACAGGAGGCTTATCACCCCCAGAACCTTCGCAAGATGATAGCAGCCGTACCATGGATCAACAGAACAGGCTGATAAGTGATCGGAATCTGCAAAGGTAAGGTTTACAGAATTCCGGATTCAAGCTAGTGCAGATGAGTCGAAGGTTACGAACCAGATGATGTGAAACAGGATAAATAAAGGTTATAAGTATATATGTAATAAGTAAGCCCAACATTTTAATCAGCATGACAGTAAAATAAAGGTGTATTGGATGAATAGTGAGTGTTCCTTACTATAATTCAAAACATGAACAATCAACATTGTACTGTAACAAAATATGCTGTATTGCTTTACAGGTCAGCCGTTTTGGCTGGCCTGTAAATATGAAAAGCTGTCCTGTAGTCGTGATGCGACTTGGACAGCTTTTTTGGCGATAATGGGTGATCTGTTTTATATGAAAGAGATAGATTTCCGATGTATTGGCTTTCGGACAGTATGTTAAGGGTCTAAACGCTGAGTTAATCTGACTTAGACAGTGCTGCAACCGTTTGTTGAAAAGTCTTGATGAAGGCTTCAGCTGCTTTCGACAGCACTCGACCTTGGCGGTAAGCTACAACAAGAGTGCGGCTTGGGGTTGGCTCAGCAAGCGGAACATACACAGGCACGAATTCACTGCGCGGTGCACGGGCGATAAAACGAGGAACCAGGGTGATACCCATACCTGTTGCCACAAGCGATTGTACCGTTTCAATGTTGGTGCTCTCAAAAACGACCTGCGGGTCAAAACCGGCTTGTTCACAGAGGTCAAAGGTCAGCTTGCGGAAGCCCTGTCCTTTTTTTAGTACAACAAAGGGTTCGTTCCGAAGTTCATCGATTCGCACAGGTTGCAGATGGCCAGGGGTTCCCCGATGAGCCAGGGGGTGGTTTGGCGGTACGGCAAGATCAATGCGTTCCTCGCCAATCGTAACGTAAGATAAACTGGGCTCCTGCAAAGGCAGGGAGAGCAGGCTGAGATCAGCTTTGCCGCTAGCAGTTAGTTTTTCAAGTGTAATCCCGGAGTCTTCCAGTAAAGTTACTTCTATATCGGGGTATGCTTCTTGAAAGGCCGGAAGGACATGCGGCAGCAGATGAGAACCGGTAATTGGCATGCTGCCCACAACGACCTTACCTTTCCGAAGTTGTGAGATATCTGACATTTCCTGACGCAGCAGTTCAACGGCATCAACAATCTTCTGGGCCTGCTCTACAAAAGTAACTCCCGCGTGGGTCAGTTCAACTGTGCTGGTATTACGTTGAAATAATAAAACGCCTAGCTCCTTTTCAAGCTTCGACAGCTGTTGGCTCAGAGAAGGCTGAGCGATATGCAATTTCTCCGCGGCTCTTGAGAAGTTTCGTTCCGCTGCAATCTGCAGTGTATATTGAAGTTGTCTGAATTCCATAGTCCTATGTCATTCCTTTCATTGATGCCGTTATTATAACACTAAAACAGAAAGATTCGTTATTCACCGCAGGGAAGGAACCCATGAATAGACTCCAATAAGTAAAAATTAAAGCATTGACAGAGGCAGGACAGGCAAGTAGTATTAGCTTTATGTGATAATGATAATTGTTATCAATTGAAACCGCTGTTTACTGCAGTGGCTTATTGTCGTCACTCTCATTATAGGTTAAACCTATAACATCTATAGATATTATATCTTGGAACAATGAAGGACAGGATGATATATTTATGTCATTCAAGAGCTTCACTTTTACCGAAGATACACGAGGCTCTTCCAAGGATCGAACTTATGATGAGGTGAAAATGATGAGTAAAAAGACGATGTTTGAGAAAATCTGGGAAAACCACGTAATTCATCAGGAAGAAGGAAAACCAAGCATCCTGTATATTGACCTGCACCTGGTGCACGAAGTAACTTCTCCACAAGCATTTGAAGGCCTTCGTCTGAGCGGACGCCAAGTTCGCCGTCCAGAGCTGACATTTGCAACGATGGATCACAACGTGCCAACGAAGGATCGTTTTAACATTACAGATCCGATCTCCAAACAGCAGATTGATACCCTGTCTCAGAACTGCCGTGATTTTGGTGTGAAACTGTACGATCTGGATACGATTGACCAGGGTGTAGTTCACGTTATGGGGCCTGAGCTGGGTCTGACTCATCCAGGTAAAACGATTGTATGTGGCGACAGCCACACGTCCACACACGGCGCTTTTGGTGCACTTGCTTTTGGTATCGGAACAAGTGAAGTGGAACACGTTATGGCAACACAATGTTTGCAACAAGCGAAAGCAAAAACGATGGAAGTTCGATTTGTCGGCAAACGTAACCCGGGTGTAACAGCGAAAGATATGATCCTTGCGGTTATTGCCAAATATGGTACGGACTTTGCCACAGGTTATGTTATCGAGTACACAGGTGAGTCCATCCGTGAACTGAGCATGGAAGAGCGTATGACTGTATGTAACATGTCTATTGAAGGTGGAGCAAGAGCAGGACTGATCGCTCCGGATGAAACAACGTTTGAATATCTGCGTGGACGCGAGTATGTTCCTACAGGTGCAAAGTTTGATGAAGCTGTTGCAGCGTGGAAAGAGCTTGTGACGGATGAAGGTGCCGAGTTTGACCATATCGTTGAAATTGATGTGGAATCACTGATCCCACAAGTAACCTGGGGTACTAGCCCTGGTATGGGAACCGATATTTCTTCCAAAGTTCCTGTTCCAGCAGAACTGCCTACAGAAAATGAGCGTAAAGCGGCTGAAAAAGCGCTTGAATATATGGGCCTTGCACCCGGAACACCGATTGCAGAGATTCCGATTGATTATGTATTTATCGGTTCTTGTACGAATGGACGGATTGAAGATCTGCGTGCAGCGGCAAAAGTGGCCCAAGGGCACACCGTTTCCAGTAATGTAACTGCTATTGTTGTACCAGGCTCTGGACGTGTTAAAATCCAGGCAGAAGAAGAAGGTTTGGATAAAATTTTCACTGAAGCTGGTTTTGAATGGCGTGATGCAGGATGCAGTATGTGCCTTGCGATGAATCCGGACGTACTGAAGCCAGGACAACGTTGTGCATCTACTTCCAACCGTAACTTTGAAGGACGTCAAGGACGCGGAGGGCGTACGCATCTGGTGTCACCAGCAATGGCGGCAGCGGCAGCGGTTAAAGGACATTTTGTAGACGTACGTGACTGGAATTTCAAAACAGAAGCGGCTATCTAATCGATAATTGCCAGAAGGGAGAATGGAACATATGGAAGCATTTAAAACACTGCAAGGCATCGTTGCACCGGTTGACCGGGTCAATGTAGATACAGACGCAATTATTCCTAAACAATTTTTGAAACGGATCGAACGCACCGGATTTGGACAGTTCTTGTTCTATGAATGGCGTTTTGATGAAGAGGGGAACAACAATCCTTCCTTTGAGATGAACAAACCTCGTTACGAAGGGGCATCTATCATGATCTCTCGTGCCAACTTTGGCTGCGGTTCCTCGCGTGAGCACGCACCATGGGCTATTATGGATTATGGATTCCGTTGTGTAATTGCACCGTCTTTTGCGGATATCTTCTATAATAACTGTTTCAAAAACGGCATTTTGCCGATCAAACTGTCCGAAGAGCAGGTGGAAGATCTGTTCCAGCGTACAGCAAACCATGAGAACTATGAGATGAATGTGAATCTGGAAAACAAAACGATTACAGATGCACACGGATTGCATATCGATTTTGATCTGGATGAACACCGTCGTCAGTTTCTGTTGCAAGGGTTGGATGATATCGGCCTGACACTTCAACATGATGATGCGATCACAGCTTATGAAGAACGTCATGCAGCTAAGCTTTTTGGCTAAAGAGTGACTCAATTCAAGACCTCCATTTAGAAAAGGAATATTCACGTTCCTTGCTAAATGGAGGTCTTTTTAATCTTATTTTCCGACTAAATATGACAACGTTGTAACCGGATCACTAGACAATATCTGATAGACTGGATAGTAGATTATGGAAGGGTACATAACGTGATACAGGTGTCGAATCAGGACACAAATCTATATAAGTTGAACGATTTATTTACACAGTCCCAATTATATAGAATTCATAACTTAATAAGAATGGTGGATGACGTATGAAGAAATGGTCGGCAGCAGTCGTTTTTTTCCTGTTCCTTTGTCTTTTCCCTTTGATGGCTCATGCAGATCGTACCCCTTCTATTGTGCTTGACGGAGTGACCATTGATCAGAAGACAGGAGCGCCGGCAGAGAATACTGGTAAAACAGTCATGGTTCCGATTCGCATTGTATCCGAAAATTTGGGTTACGATGTGAAGTGGGAACAGGCAACGCAAACGGTTCATGTTCAGCGAGGCAATAGCTCCATTGAAATGACGGCTGGGAAAGATGCAGCAACGATTAATGGAAATGTCGTCAATCTGGATGCTCCTCCGCTGATTAAACAAGGAACGACCTTAGTCCCTCTGCGTTTCGTAGGTGAGGGCATGGGGCTGCGTGTGGGCTGGGACAATAGTACTAAAACGGTCAGTCTCTTCAGTATTCCACCTGTTGTGGATACGGAGCCTGACAGCGATCCAGTGGTCACTCCTGCCCCGGTTGGTCAGACGGAACTGCAAAGCATTAGTTACAGTGGAGATCGTTTGATCATAGCAACGAATGGAAACATCAGTCCGAAAGTGTCCAGTATCAGCGGGCCTGAGCGCATTATTGTGGATCTGCCGAATACAACCTTCTCACAGACTTTTGTGCAGGGACAGGCTTCAAGTCCGGATGGAAGCGGCCAACTCGTTGTTACGGATTCATCTCTGGTTTCTAAAGTTCGCTTTGCCATGTTCAGCCAGTCACCTTCGACGGTGCGAATTGTGCTGGATCTTACTCAAAGTGCAACAGCGAACTGGTCACTTGGAGAGAATAATGTTTTACTTGTCGACCTCTCGGCTGCGAATGGAACTTCGGGCAGTCAACCAGCTTTACCCGAGAATGACGGTAAAATGGTGGTTGTAATTGACCCTGGGCATGGTGGACGCCAGTCCGGAGCGGTCAGTGTGACGGGGGCTTACGAAAAAGATTTTAATCTGGCTGTAGGGCTCAAAGTGAAGGCTCTTTTGGAACAGAAAGCCAACATACAGACTGTGATTACACGTCAGGATGATACGGAACTCTCCTTGCAGCAACGTGTAGATATAGCCAAGCTAAATCAGGCGGATCTGTTTGTGTCCATTCATGGAAATAAATTTACAACTCCTGTTCCCAACGGAATAGAAACACTGTTTACACGCAAAGAGAGCAAGAATTTTGCTGAGACACTTCATAAGCACGTACTACCTGTCACAGGACTTAAGGATCGAGGCGTTAAAGTTGCGAGTCTACATGTGACTCGTGAAACAACGATGCCGGCTGTGCTGCTTGAATTAGGTTTTTTGAGTAATCCAACAGATGAAGCTCTAATGTTTACAGCGTCCTATCAGGATCAGTGTGCACAGGCGATTGTTGACGGGATTTTAGATTATTTGAGCTTGTAGACCAGCGTTTTTCGTAAATATGCAGATTAGGGAAGTCCGTTGTTTCAAGATGCATATTTGATAAATCAGGAAAAAATAAGACATAAACATGTAAAAAAAGCTTGATCTGACAACGTTTTTTTTCTGTTATGTTGGAATATATTCGCAACTTTTGAGATTGGGAGGCGTCTAATAGGTGTCTGGTAATGCCCAAGTGTGAAGTGAAAGTTGCAAGTCTACAACATGCGGCAAAAAAATATGAGATTGGTAGGGGTGAAGGATGAAGAAGTTCGGTTTTTTGGTACTGTTATTTGTCTTCGGGTTCGTTTTCCCGGGCTATAGTCATGCAGCAGCAGACACGAAGATTATCCTAGACGGGAACGAGATCGTACAACCTTCGGATACAAAAGCGGAAAACATCAATGGCAAGGTGATGGTACCGATTCGTGTGGTTTCCGAGAGTCTGGGATATTCCGTAGATTGGAAGCAGCGGTCGCAAACGGTGACGATTAGCAAAGACAACACTGCCATGCAGATGATTGTTGGACAGAAGACGGCAACAGTGAATGGCAGTAACGTAGACCTGGATGCCCCGCCCCTCGTAAAAAATGGTACGACTTTAGTACCACTCCGGTTCATCGGAGAGCAAATGGGTCTTAAGGTGGGTTGGAACAACACCACGAAGACGGTAACATTAGTTACCCAGAATGAAGGTTCCGGAAACGGGACAACTACTCCTCCGAACTCTGGTAACGATGGTGGAGGATCGGGTCAGGAAGGTCTTGTACAAGTGAACGGCATCAGCTTTAGCGACAACCGTTTCATGATTGCTACAAGTGGAAGCACAAAGCCGAACGTATTTACGATGAACGGCCCGGATCGAATTGTAATTGATCTACCCAATACGGCTTTTGCTGATTCGTTTAGTCAAGGTCAGGCGCTGGATAGCAATCAAAATGGTCAGCTCGTTGTTAGCGGTTATCCAGATGTGTCTCAAATTCGTTATTCCTTATATAGCAACAGTCCTTCTACCATTCGGTTTGTTATTGATCTGACAGGTGCCAAGGGGTACAGTGTGCAGAACGATTCAGGATTGCTCATCATTGACCTAAACAATCAAGGTAGCACACCTGCTCCGCCCGTTGGCGGTAATGGCAAGAAGGTTGTAGTCATCGATGCGGGACATGGAGATCAGGACCCTGGTGCGATTGGTGTCTCGGGCAAAAGAGAAAAAGACTTCAATCTTGCCATGGCATTGAAAGTAGAGGCACTACTGAAAAAAGAACCTAAAATCGATGTGGTATTAACTCGCAGCAACGATACATTTCTTGCACTTAAAGAACGTGTGAAAGTTGCACAAAAAATAAATGCAGATATCTTTATCTCCATTCATGCGAATAGCGGTCCTGTTGCGGCAACGGGAGTAGAAACCTTTTATTCCCGCTCGGCAAGCAAGGAACTGGCTAATGTGATGCATAAGTACCTCTTGAAGTCTTCGGGACTGAAAGACCGCGGTGTGAAAATGGCTAGTCTGCATGTAACCCGTGAAACAACAATGCCTGCCGTGCTGTTAGAGGGAGGGTTCCTCAGCAACAAGAGTGATGAGGCCGTACTGTTTACGGAAAATTTCCAGAACAATGTAGCCAAAGGTATCGTTGCTGGGATCAAGGAGTATCTGGGAATTCAATAAGGGACAACCCTTATGCTGAGGAGGCTGAGTTAGAATGAACAAAAAAATATGGATCGCAGCTTTGCTGGTAACGGTCATGGCTGTAGCAGCTGGATGTGGAAGTAAACCGACAGCTGCTCCAAGTCAGACACAAGGTGCGGGATCAGAGACACAAACAGGGAACGGCGTTACAGAGGTGGATGGTCAGGTGATTACCGATCCTGCTACTGCCGGTTCCGAGGATAATACAACACCATCCAACTCGGCGAACGGAAGCTCGGAGGGAAAAACTTCTTCTGGTGAAACATCCACGGATAAACCTTCAACATCGGATAGCAAGGAGAAGAAATCCATAGAAGTGTTCTATACCGATCCGGAGGAGCTTGAACTGCATAAAGCATCAGCCGAAATCACATTTGCATCTGAAGATGACAAATATAAGGCTGCTTTTGCGTCCTTGCAGCAAAGCAAAGATGAAAAGCTCGTCCCACTGTGGTCCAAAGATATTGAACTGAAATCGGTTCAATTCAAGGATGGAGCACTGACACTGGACATTCATATGCCGGATACGGCACGTCTTGGTGCGGGCGGTGAGTCGTTTGCAATAGATGCGCTGAAACAAACTTTTTTCCAGTTTGACGAAGTGAAATCACTTGATCTGCTGGTAGACGGTAAATCAACTGAAAGTTTGATGGGACATGTGGATCTTGAGCATCCAATGACAAGATCCAATTAATCTGTGCTTCAAGTGTGTTACCGTGGACTCACGGATAAGGTCGTTTTACATGAGAGAGGGGAATCATAGGTGACTTTTAAATATAACCATTCATCACACTCTAAAAAAGTAGTATCAGCCGTGCTTGCAGGCATGATGGCCCTGAGCGCCGGTGGAGCTGCTATGGCAGCAGACTCAACAGTAACAGGACAGGGGCAGGCTGCAGGGGTAAGTAATACGGCTGCACCAACAGGTTTGTTCAGTGATATCAAGGCTGGATACTGGGCTGAGAAACATGTATATAAGCTGGCTTATCAAGGCATTCTTCTCGGTAATAATGGCCTGTTCCGTCCAGGGGACGCGGTAACGCAGCAAGAAGCGATAACGATGGCCATCCGTTTTATGAATATGGAATCTCGGTTGAACACGAACACGGCTGCGGCATTACCGACAAATATGGAAGTGGGAAACTATTTCAAGCCATATGTCGCGCTTGCACTTCAACTGGGTCTTGTGGATAAAACGGAAGAGGCTTCAACAGATGTGTCCAAAACAGCATGGGGCACGAAGCCGGCAACTCGCGAATGGATTACCAAATTGTTAATCCGCTCGCTGAACAAAGATGCTGAAGCGAAGGCTCAAAACAACCAGTCTACAGGTTTTGCAGACAATGCAAATATCTCTGACAGTGCGAAAGGGTATGTAAATTTAGCTGTTAGTTTGGATCTGGCCAAAGGTTTGGAAAATAATAAGTTCAATCCAACAGGTTCCGTAACTCGTGCGCAGCTTGCGACGTTCTTTAGTCGCGGTGAATCGTTAACAGATACGAAGTATCCGAATACGGTGGCGGGTTACGTAACCGGATTGAAGAATGGGCAGATCACGCTGGTTGTTGAAGGCAAAGCCATTAACTATGCAGTGAACAGCAGTACCCCATACTTTACCAAGGATAGTGAAACACGTGCATCTGCATCCGATGTGAAGCTGTATACCAAAGTTCTCATTGTGGGTTCAGCAGCTGGCGCTTCCTATGTGGAGGTTATTGATGCGAAACCTCAAGTGGAGAGCGTTGAAGGTACGTTTGCACGTTCATTATCAGGTAATAAAATCGGCCTGTTCGTAGGCGAAAACTATGAAACATATGCTTATGATGAGAATACTGCATTCATTGATCAGAATGGAAAAGCGATTAAACTGTCTGATATTACAGTGGACAGCACCATTGAAGTACAGCGTGAGACGTTCTCGGCTGACAAAAAAACCGTTGTGATCCGGGTTAAATCCGGTATCGTTAACAAAAGTGACAGTGGTGTGGTTGCGGAAGTGGGTACTTCCGGAAAAACAATCAAGCTGGTGAATACTGCGGGTGCAACAGAGCAGTATACATATACGGATAATCTGATCATTCGTTATCAAAACCGTATTTTGTCCCTGGCTGACCTGAAAGCAGGCAGCACTGTGAAGTACACGGTTAAAGACAGTGTTCTGCAAACGATTGAGTTGAGCCAGGGCGTTGAACAATCCGTTCGTGGCACGCTGGTGGAGATTGGAGGAAATCAATCGACTCTGACGTTTAAGCGTGATGGAGGTTCTCTTGAAGCAAAATTGCTCAGCGAGAAGCCAGAAGTGATCATTAACGGTATTCAGGATGCTACGTTGAACGATCTGATTACAGACGCGAACAATGGTGACAAGGTTGAGCTTACATTAAACAGTGATGATCAGGTAACACGTATTCAGGTGATTGGACGACAAATGGAGCCTTTGAACGGGGCGACCGTTGTATCCTACAACAGTAAAACCAAAGTGCTTACTGTGTTGGATGCGAATAAAAAGCCTTATGTATTTACACTTGATGAAAAAACAAAAATGGATTATAACGCAGCCAAGCCGACACTGGCAGGACTGGAGTCCTTGCTGAATGACGGACGCAAACTGGATCTGACTTATGTTGGAACTCGTGCGTTGTCTGTGAAGGTGATTTATAAATACGAGGGAACAATCAGCAGCATCGATACAACAAACCGAAAAATCAGCTTGTTATCTGGTAGTCAGACAGTTACTGTTCCTTACACAACGGCACCAGCGGTTGAAATGTACAACAAATCATCGGCTAGTCTGTCTGATTTGAAGATTGGTGACAATGTTACGATTACGCTCGGTGCAAACCAGGATGTCGTGCAAAAGATTGCTCTGAAAACGGTGGCTCAATTTGAAGTCGTTGCGATGGAGACGAATGGTCGTGTTCGTGTGAAATCGGATCTGCTGACAAGTCAGTTCTACGTGGATCAAGCGGTACTAACTGGAGATAATGGTCAATCCATTACGGCGTCTCAGCTGACGTCAGGCAATTTGATCAACGTAACATTCGAAGGAACTACACCTAAGGCGGTACAAGTGGTCAAACGTACGATGGCCGAAGTTACTGCAGTTGATGCCACTTCGGTTACACTGAAACAATTTAACGGTTCGACAGATAAAGTGTCTGTGAGCGGCCCGGTTAAAGTTATGAAATCCGGTTCGACATTAACCTCTCTGAGTAACTTAACGGTCGGTGACCGTGTGGAAATGACGAAAGATACGGATAATTCCACACGTTTCAGAGTGCTTACTGTCATGAGCAAACAGTTCTGGTCTTATGATGGAGTAGGGAACCAGATTTTGGTTAAACGTGAGACAACATCAGACATGAACTATCGTTTTGCACTGGGCTCTAACGTATTTGTTCACCAGGGTGACAACACTTTAAGCGTGCAATCTCTCAGAGATAATGATAATATTGTATTGTATCTCTTGAACAATGTGGTTATGGAGATCCAAAAACAGTAATCGTTTCTTTTCGAGGATCAAAAGAATGACCGTCTTGATACGGGATCTTTCCCGCATCAGGACGTTTTTTTTGCAAGCTTTTTCGATCCCCGCCAAGCTACTTGGCTGAAGCTTGAAGTAAGGCTCCGGTTCGTGGAGCGGACTTGTGGGAGGTAGCTCTTCATGAATGCAGCGACGGTAAGACATATACTCGAAACAATGGAAGCCATGTTTCCTGACGCACATTGCGAATTAAATCACAGCAATGCATTTGAATTAACAGTAGCGGTGCTTTTATCTGCGCAGTGCACAGACGAGACGGTGAACAAGGTCACTGCAGATTTGTTTCAAAAGTACAAAAGCCCTGCGGATTATCTGGCAGTTCCTCTTGAAGAGCTGGAGCAGGATATCCGGCGAATCGGATTGTACCGAAACAAGGCGAAGCATATCCAGAACATGTGCCGAATTTTAATAGAGCAGTATGGCGGAGATGTACCGCAGGAACATGATCAGCTTGTTACCCTGCCAGGTGTGGGGCGAAAAACTGCGAATGTTGTCGTTTCGAATGCGTTTGGGGTACCAGCTATTGCGGTAGATACTCATGTTGAACGTGTGTCGAAGAGACTGGGGCTCGCTGGTTGGGATGACTCCGTACTTGAAGTTGAGAAGAAACTGATGAAGCGCGTACCTCGGGATGAGTGGACTATTACTCATCACCGGTTTATATTTTTTGGACGCTACCATTGCAAGGCTCAAACTCCCCAATGTCATATCTGTCCGTTGCTGGACATATGCAGGGAAGGGAAAAAACGTATGAAAACGTCCCAGATCAGGAAAGATAAGGAACGTGTTACCACTCGAAAACGAAAATTAAATTCTTAAGCAGAAAAGGATGAATAACAATGAAATGCATTTCCGTATACACTGACAATTTTGAAGCCTTCTCCGATATTTTTGAGCAAATCGTTGAGCAGGAAATGGCTGAGAACGAAGAAAAAGAAGTGGAAGGCATTACTGTAAGCCACTCTGGCGACGTGCCTGAGCATTATCTGGAGCGTATGTCTACAAAACCTGAGGTTGTTGTGATGAGAGACAAAGGCCGTGGCATTACGATTTTGCAGCATGGTCAAGTTTTTGAAATCTTGTTGCCTACAATGGAAAACGCAGTATCTTAAATTTAATTAACATATGATCAAGAACCTGGTTGCATTGACATTGCCGAGAAGCGATCGTTAGTGTAAGCTGTCATGCAGCCAGTTACTTGATGATAAACGTCCCTGATTAGTGTGGGAGTTAAAAGCATGACCTGAATAAAACCGACATGTCGGTTTTATTTTTTTATAGATACATAAGGGACTGAGGTAAAGACAACGATACGGAAACGCACAACATGGGATGATGCGTTGATTCAAAAGAAACTTTGATAGCATCGCGAGGGCAAATCATCTCGTTTTGAACTTATATTGATCTGGAATCCATCTACATGCAGATTCGGGTCAAATCGTTCAAATTCAAACATGATGATGTTAAACTATATGGAGATAAAACAGAGATTGACGTCGAAACGGATGTCAAATTAGAGGAGCCAGGAGGAAGGCCAGTCATGTCCAGAATAGATTACCCAGCAGAAATGGCCACACCTTTGTTACCGCTGCGTGAAGCAATGAAACAGTCTGGAGACCATACCGCTGTAGAAGCACTAACGGATTTAATCAGCAAGGCTGAAACGAAATATCTGACGATTGCGTTCTGTGGACATTTTTCGGCAGGCAAGTCGAGTTTGATCAACAGTTTGTGCGGCAAGCGGGTACTGCCATCAAGTCCCGTGCCAACCAGTGCCAATGTTGTCGCGATACGCAACGGCAAGCCGAGAGCGCTTATTTATACGTCACCGAACGTAAGCGCTGACAATAAAGCAGGCACGCTGGAGGTTTCACCAGAGGAACTTGAAGCGTATTGTAAAAATGGAGGGGCTTACAGCTCCATCGAAGTATGGGATAACATTCCGCTGTTGCAAGATGAAGCCGTACTGCTGGATACACCAGGGGTGGATTCCACGGATCGCGGACATAGTCTGGCTACACATTCGGCACTGCATCTGGCTGATGTTGTGTTTTATGTGATGGACTACAATCATGTTCAGTCGGAGACGAATCTATCCTTTGCCAAAAGTTTGTCCGACTGGGGCAAGCCGCTGTTTCTGATTGTGAATCAGATCGACAAACATCGGGAGCGGGAGCTTTCGTTTGATCAATATGTGCAAGGGGTAGAGGCGATCTTTGCTGCATGGGAAGTACGTTATGACGGCCTGTTATTCACTTCTTTACGTGACCAGCAGCATCGATATAATCAGTGGAGTCAGTTGCCAGAGCTGATTACACAGCTGATGAAAAAGAAGGAAGAACTGATTTCACACAGTTTGGTAAGTTCGGCCAGTCATATCACCGAGCAGTATCTTGCGAGAGAGGCTGGAAAGAGAGAAGACGAGGAAACTGCGCTGCTTGAGGAAATTGGTGGACAAGAAGGCATTGAACGATTGGAGCGCGAGCTTGCACTCCTGGATGAACAAGCTGCAGAGCTTCGGACGAAACCCTCACAAGTTCGTGAGAAGTTCAGAGCAGAGGTTGATTCGCTACTTGCCAACGCCAACCTTACTCCAGCAGATATCCGTACTTCGGCAGCTGACTATCTGGAGAGTCGCAGGCCTGGTTTCCGTGTAGGTCTGCTCTTCTCCGGTGGCAAAACGGAGCAGGAGAAACAGCGTCGTACTTCGGAACTGGTGAGACTGCTTCAGGATCAGACCTCCAGTCAAGTGGAGGTGCACATCCGCACGATGCTCAGACAGCTAGGTGAAACCTATCAAGTGTGGGATGCAACGTGGGAGCAGGCGCTTAACACCGAGCTGCCTGCAATAGATGAAGAATTGCTTGAACTGAAACGAAGCGCGAGTGCAGAGCTCTCGCCCGAGTATGTGCTGCAATTCAGCAAAGATGTCCGGGGCGAGATTGAGGCCCGGTACCGCAAGTCGGCCATGCTGCTGGCCGACCGCATCCTGGAAGCGCTGGCTGCGCAGGGCGAAGCCGCGCTCCAGGCGCTGGGCGCCAGCCGCGCAGCGCTGCTGGCGCAATCCGCGGCGGCGGCACGCTACACGGCGCTCCAGCGCGCCGCCGCCGAAGAGGCAGCAGGGCTGCGCAGCCTGCTGCCTCCTGCGGGTCCCCTCCCCTCCGGGCTATTGCCGGAGGTGAAGGGCCCGCACGTGCCCGCGCCTGAACCGGGCGAAGCTTCCGGTTCGCAGGCGGGCACGTCCGCGTCTGTGGCGGCGCAGCCACAGACGTTGGCCCCTGCGCCGCCGCGCGAAGCAGCGGCGCAGGGCGCACCGGCGGCGGCTGGCGCGGAACGCCGCCGGCGCCTGGACGCAGCAGCGGCAAGGCTGGAAGCCGCTGCTGCGCTGGTGGAGCCGTACCCCGCCATGGGGTCGGCGGTACGGGATTTGCGTGCACGCGCAGCTTCGCTTGAGGGCGGCACGTTCACCCTCGCGCTATTCGGTGCGTTCAGCGCGGGCAAATCCTCCTTCGCCAACGCATTGCTGGGCGAAGCAATCCTCCCCGTATCGCCGCATCCAACGACAGCGGCGATTAACCGCATCATGGCTCCGGCCGGCGGCGCGGAGCATGGCACTGCCCGGGTTCGCATGAAGACCCGGGATGCCTTCCAGGAAGACCTGGCGTATTCCTTCCGCCTGCTTGGGCTTGGGGAGCCGGATACGGAATGGCAGAAGCGGGTGAAATCGCTCACGCCCAAAGATGTGCATCCGGCAGGACGTCCGCATTACAGCTTTTTGCAGGCAGCTGCGGCTGGTTGGGAAGAGACGGCGGATCAGCTTGGGCAGGATGTGCTGGTGGATTTAAACGGCTACCGTAATTTTGTCGCCAATGAGAAGAAATCCTGTTTTGTCGATTCCATTGATCTGTATTACAGCTGTGATGTCACAGAACAGGGGATTGTGCTTGTGGATACACCGGGAGCGGATTCGGTTAATGCCCGGCATACAGGGGTAACGTTCAATTATATGAAGAATGCCGATGCGCTTATATTTGTAACCTATTATAATCACGCCTTCTCTCAGGGAGATCGACAATTCCTGAATCAACTCGGACGGGTTAAAGACAGCTCCGCAATGGATCAGATGTTCTTTGTCGTGAATGCGAGTGACTTATCATCTTCGGACGAAGAGTTGGAGCAGGTGCTTGATCATGTAGGTACAGAGCTACGGAGCAACGGTATTCGTTCGCCACGTCTTTTCCCGGTATCCAGCATGCTAGCGATGGAGGGCAAAATGGAAGGAAAAACGGATCTGCTGCAGCAATCCGGCTTTGTCCGATTTGAAGAAGAATTTAATCAATTTGCAGGCAAAGAACTGGCTGATCTGGCAGTGGGCGGAGCGTCCGAAGAGATGGCACGTGTCATTCAGCGGTTGCAGCAGCGTGCAGATGATGCGGCACAAGGAGAAGAAGCACTGCGTCAGCGGCGAGATGAACTGGAGACAATCTCGGGACAGTCCCGTCAGCGGATTGAGCGATTGGCACAGCGGTCGATGAAGGAAGAACTGTCACAGGAAACGAACGAATTACTTTTCCATGTCAGACAGCGCCTTTCGTTTCGACTTGGTCAGTTTATGGCTGAAGCCTTCCATCCATCGGTATTGCGTGAGGATCAGGGTAACCTGAAAACGGCTTTCGCAGCATGTGGCCGGGAGCTGCTTCGCATCATTGGCATAGAATTGGAGCAGGAATTACTTGCTACAACGCTTCGATTGGAGCAGACAGGGCACGCCTGGGTTGCCAAGCAAGTGAGGGAATGCATGGATGACGTAAAACAGCTGACAGGTGGCATTGACTTGTTCTTAACACTGGATGAGAAGTGGAGTACACCTGTACTGGAGGAAATCCGGCTTGAAGAACCGTCGGGCTGGAAAAACTATTGGAGTTATTTCCGCAATCCGAAGCAGTTTTTTGAAGGGGACGGACGTCAGCGCCTTCAGGATGCATTTGAGCCTGTTCTCAAACAGATGATTATTGAAGTGCTTCCGGCTTCAGAACAGAAGCTGGTGCAATTTTATGATACACAGGTTCATCAATCGGTACAGCATCACTCTCGTCAACTTACCGACAGGCTGGAAGAAGCAGTCACTGGCATACAAGATACCCTCGCTAGTGGCATTGCAGCGGAGCAATGGGCAGCGTTGTCTGCTCAATTGACAGAAATGCAGGAGTAGAAGGTCACGGAGTTTACATTACGATGTGTACCTTCAGGCAACGGATGGCATGCTGCTTTACGAGCAGAATGGTCAGCTGTATATGTAAAAATTTTGGAAACGTTTGTAAAATAATTCATGACTTCCGCAATCCATTGAAAATGTTGCAAAAAAACATCAGAAAAGGCTCCCGCCGCAAAGGCATATGGGGAGCCTTTTTTTGGCATGAACAACCTGAAATAAAGAGAATATTCAAACATTTGATTGAAAGTCGGGTATTGGTCTCCGTCAATGCGATAATAAGCTGAAAGTAGCCTGAATATGGTCTATTATTCGCTTTGCCGCGAATGAGGGACGGTGATAAACTTCATAAATGTTCATATCATTTTAAGCAACTTTAGAGGAGGAGAAACATGGATGTTCTCAGGCAACTGCAAATCTATTTTTGGGAGAAGCGAACGTATTTATTGGTATCGATCTTGTTTCTCGCCATAGCGACCGCACTTGGACTCGTATATCCGAACCTGCTGCGAATCCTGATTGATGACGTCATTGTGCCGCGAAATTTTGAAGACGTTCCCATGCTTGCCCTGACTGTGTTAGGAGTCGTTATTTTGAAAGCGGGCATGCAATTTTTACACGGTTTCTATGGCGGACGTCTTGGTAATTATCTGGCATACCGATTACGTAATGCATGTTATGAAAAGCTTCAATTTTTATCCTTCCGTTATTATGATACGGCCAAAACAGGTGATCTGATGTCCCGCCTCACGGGAGATTTGGAGGCCATCCGTAACTTTATCGGATTTGGTTTCGCCCAGATTCTTAACATGGTTCTAATGGTTGTATTCGGCGCAATTATGATGATGACGATGAGCTGGAAGTTAACGCTGTTGACACTCATCTGCATTCCTCTGCTTGCCTTCGTTGCGCTTCGATTCGAATCCAGAATTCATCCGGCATTTCAGGAAATGCGATTGGCGTTAAGCTCGCTGACTACAGCGGTGCAAGAAAACATTACAGGTGTTCGAACGGTTAAATCGTTTGCACGAGAGCCTTATGAAGTGGAGAAGTTTTCCACACGGAATGAACGTTACAAAACAAACCAAATTCATGCTGCCACGTTGTGGAGCCGTTATTTTCCGATTATGGAGATTCTGGCTTCGGTAAGTGTTGTACTTCTGCTTGTGATTGGTGGAGGAATGGTTATTCAAAAGACGCTCACCTTGGGTGAACTCGTTGCGTTTTTCAGTTTGATCTGGTACATAATCGGTCCAATGTGGGGTCTGGGTTTTCATATCAATAACTACACGCAGTCCAAAGCTTCAGGCGAAAGGGTGCTTGAGCTTCTGAACACACCGGTCGATGTCGAAGAAACGGAAGATCCACTTATTGTGGAGGCTGATCAGGTGCAAGGTCATGTGACTTTTGAAGCGGTAACCTTTGCCTACGGCAACAAAATGCCTGCTGTAACGGATATTAATTTTAATGCTCCGCCCGGTTCTGTAATCGGTTTCCTTGGTGGAACAGGCTCAGGGAAATCGACGATTATTCAGCTTTTGATGCGGGCGTATAACGTTAACTCCGGCTCAATTAAGCTCGATGGCAAAAACATCAAAGATATGGGTATTCGTAGCTTGCGGAGTCAGATTGCATCCGTGTTCCAGGAAACGTTCCTCTTCTCTTCCAGCATACGTAACAACATCTCGTACGGGCTGAAAAATGTGACGATGGAGGAGATTATCCGTGCTGCAAAATTAGCCAAGGCACATGACTTTATCATGGAGTTCCCCGAAGGATATGATACAGTCGTTGGTGAACGCGGTATGGGACTCTCTGGGGGACAGAAGCAGCGTATTGCTATCGCTCGGGCTCTGTTGAAAAACCCGAAAATTCTTGTGCTCGATGATGCCACGAGTGCTGTCGATATGGAAACCGAACATGAGATTCAGTCAGGTTTCCAGGAGGTTATGCGCGGTAGAACCACGTTTATTATTGCCCACCGGATCTCTTCTCTGCGGCATGCAGATGAAATATTAGTTCTGGATGAAGGTCGTGTGGTACAACGTGGCAAACATACGGAGCTTATTCAAATACCTGGACCGTACCAGGATGTGTATAACATTCAATATGCAGACTACATTGCCCGCGGCAAGCGGGAGGTTGGGGAGCAGGTGAACTCATGAGTGCCGAAACGATAACAGACAGGCGCGAGGCCAAAGGGGCCTCGGATAAAAAACTGAATGAACGATTTGTCTATCAGGACGATGAAATTATTGAAAAACCGTTTAACTGGAAAGAATTCGGTCGATTGTTTGCTTACATGAAACCATATGCAAGGCAGCTCCTGCCGCTCGTTATTCTGATGATGATTCTCGGAACGATCACGAAATTGTCCGTACCTTTCTTAATCAGTCTTGCCATCGATAGAGCTATTGCTCCACAAAACGGGCTACCTAGCATGACAATGCTGTATCTGATTGCAGGTTCAATATTGCTTTTATATCTCATCCAGTGGGCGGCTAACACGTATCGTATCAAACTGACGAATATTATTGGACAGCGAGTGATTTATGATCTACGCTCCGATTTGTTCAAACATATTCAGAAGCTGTCGTTTAACTTTTTTGACAAAAGACCGGCAGGTTCCGTGCTCGTCCGTGTTACGAATGATATCAACTCCTTGCAGGATTTGTTTACGAACGGTGCAGTCAACGTCATGATCGACTGTGTGCAACTGCTCGGTATCATTGTCATTCTCCTGTTAATCAATTGGAAACTGGGGCTGGCCGTCATTATTACGGTGCCGATTATGTTCATTATTTCCACCAAATTGCGGGTATTAATTCGCCGGGCGTGGCAGGATGTGCGTATGAAGAACTCACGCATCAACTCTCACTTGAATGAATCCATTCAAGGAATCCGCGTAACGCAGGCCTATACACAAGAAAAAGAAAACATGAAATACTTTGACAACATGAACCTGTCCAGCAAAAAGTCCTGGGACAAAGCATCCGCGATGAACCAGGGATTCGGTCCTTTAATTGAGATCACAGGTGGATTCGGAACGTTGATTCTCTTCTGGTATGGTGCAACTCTCATTCAGAATGAAGTATTAACCGTGGGTCTGCTGGTCGCTTTCGCCAACTATGTGGGGAACTTCTGGGATCCGATTAACCGTCTGGGACAGATGTACAATCAGCTGCTGGTTGCGATGGCTTCATCTGAACGTATCTTCGAATTCATGGATGAGAAGCCGCATATCGCCGATAAAGAGGGAGCCAAACCGCTTCCTTTTATTAAAGGGGATATCGTATTTGATAACGTCGTGTTTGAGTATGAAAAAGGAAGACAGGCGCTGAAAGGCATCAGCTTTTCAGCGGCAGCGGGGCAATCCATTGCCCTTGTCGGTCATACAGGCTCCGGTAAAAGTACAATTATCAATCTGATCAGCCGTTTTTATGACATTACGGGTGGACGTCTGACCATCGACGGACATGACGTGCGTGATGTGACTGTGGAAAGCCTGCGCAGTCAGATCAGCATTGTACTGCAAGATACATTTATTTTCTCGGGAACCATTCGGGATAATATCCGTTTTGGTCGATTGGATGCCACCAATGAAGAAGTGGAAGAAGCCGCCAAAGCTGTTAATGCTCATGAGTTTATTATGAAGCTGCCAGGTGGATATGACACCGAAGTTGAAGAGCGCGGTAATGTGCTGTCGATGGGACAAAGGCAATTGTTATCCTTTGCCCGGGCACTGCTCGCTGATCCCCGTATCTTGATTCTGGATGAAGCAACGGCCAGCATCGATACAGAAACCGAGCTGAAGATTCAGGAAGCACTCAAGGTGTTGCTCAAAGGGCGCACGTCCTTTATGGTAGCGCACCGTCTCTCTACCATTCGCAATGCAGATCACATTATTGTGCTTGATCACGGGGAGATCAAGGAAGAGGGCGATCATGAACAACTTATCCAGAAACAAGGGGTATACAATGGTCTGATTGAAGCGCAGTATCGGTTTTTATAAAACATCATTAGTAGTATTGGATGTTGACGACACTTCAGCTCATTTTGTTCTTTGTGACTTTTTCATCAGGCTGCCCTGATGGAAAACACAGGAGCAAAAGTGCTGAAGTGTTTTTTTTTGAATGTTAATCGCCAGACGTGTCTCCATGATCTGTTTTCAATGAGTTTCATTTTATCGTAATCAGAAACCAACACGAAATTATGTTATATTTTAAATCATACATTGGGTACTAGAGTAGAGATGTCTGGAGGAAAAGCATGCAGATTAAAGCCACAGAACAGGCTAGTTTATATCCATCTTTTGATATGCTGGATCAGCTGCATTTCAAGTTGATTGAATTGGAGATGGCAGAACCAAGCTGTTCAGAATCGAGCTGGCGGCTAGGAAAACATTTTCTCGATAGTTATATGTTGTTGTTTATTGCAGAAGGCGAAGGATGGCTCACCGTGGACGGTCAATTTATTGAACTCAGAAGCGGAGTGATCTATCTAGGTTTGCCCGGACAACTGGTCGAGGCAGAGGTCCGCGGAAAAGGTGAAAGAGGACTGTACCAGATCCAATTCAGCGTTTTTTCCGATGGAGAGACGAGCGAAGAATCCACTCATACGTTGATGAAGCAGATGTTCATGCGCATGAACGACGGTGCAATCAGGTGTAGCTCACCAGCCGCTGTGAATTTGTTATGTCAGGAGATCCGTCAGTTAATGCGCGATGAAAATGGGGTACGGCGTTATTATGGTCAGATACGTTTTCAGGAGCTGTTGTACACGATGTTCAGTGATATGGTTCATGTATTACAAGCAAACGACCCCATTTTGCCCATTGAACAGGTCAGACAGTATATAGAACAACATTATATGGAAAAAATTACGATACAGGATATGGCTGATGTTGCGCGGATGAGTTCTCGTCATTTCATGCGATTATTTAAGAAAATGTATGGTTGTAGTGCAATGGATTATTTGACCATATATCGGATCAAGCAGGCTCAGATGATGATGAGGAATGATTATAGTCCTCGATTAAAAGAGGTTGCAGCCTGTGTCGGGTTTCAGGACGAGATGTATTTCCGCCGGAAATTTAAACAAATCTCAGGTCTTCCGCCAGCAGCCTTTATACGCAACAGCAAACAGCGTATTGTTGCAGTTCACTCGCTTGGTATTGGAATATTGCTGGCGCTTCAGATTGTACCCTACGCTGCCCAGGCAGATCACCCATGGACAGCGTATTACAGGCGAAAATATGAAACGGATAAAGTTACACCTCTAGTTGAAGATGAGGAGGGGTATTTGGACCAATTGAAGGCCATCCGTCCTGATTATATTATCGCGGTTCGTGAAGAAATGTCCTCCAGCATGTTGCAGCGTTTAAATTCACTGGCACCTGTTTGTGTACTCTCGCAGTCGGAAGGGGATTGGCGGGAACATCTCAGATGTGCGGCTCAATTTATGAATCGGCCTGCGGCTGCTGAAGTTTGGTTGGAAAGGTACGACCAAAAAGCTGCTGCGGTACAATCACAGCTATCGAAGCAGATTCGTCAAGATCGGCTGATTGTGCTTCGGGTGCAGGGTGACGTCATACAGGCAATGAATCCGAAGACGATTGCCTCCGTGTTCTATTCTGATCTGCAGCTCTTGGCGCCAGAGGGAATAGAGCGCCTTTGGCACAAACACAATTTGCATATTCATGATCTGGCAGGATTATCTATAGATAGAGCGTTAGTGATTGTAAGTGAAGATGTAGAATCGAAACAGACATGGGCTGAAATGCAACAGTCTGAGGTATGGATGGGTACAAAAGCAGTGCAAAACAAGCGTATAGATATGCTGATTCCAGGTGTTCTACTAGACTATACGGCCTTCACCCATGAATTAATGCTGGATGAAGTGTTAAAGCTATGGCAACATCGTCCATAATATAAAGTCGTTATCGTCAATATTCTGAAGAGCAATTATTTAATATACTACTCCTATATCTAATTGATAATGATAATTATTATTAATTGGTATTTATCTTACTTTTCATATATAGGAGGTACATAAGAAGTGAAGTCAAAATTGTGGGTGATTACAGGTGTTATTCTGATGTTACTGTTACTGAGCGCTTGTGGACAGGCTGCAGAGCCAGTAACTTCTGGTTCCGGAGAGGGTGGAAAAACTTCATCCAGTGCCGCAGCGAATACAACGGGTTCTGAAAAAGCACAGGATAGTGAAGTTAAAATCGTACAGACGGAGATGGGCGAAATAACGATTCCTAAATCTCCTAAACGTGTGGTCGGATTATCCGTCGTATATCCAGAACTGTTATATTCACTCGGCATTGTTCCTGTCGCTGTACAAAATTATCATGATGATTTTCCTAAATATCTGCAGGAACCGTTTAAAAACACCATGAAGATGGGCATTGGGAAAACACCCAATTTTGAAGCCATCCTCGAGGCTAATCCCGACATAATTATTGCACCTGCATGGTGGTCAAAGAAGGATTATGATCAGCTTTCGCAAATTGCTCCAACCGTGCTCCTGCCTGAGCGTCAAGAATGGCCTGAGGAGTTACAGGATATTGCTGTGATTTTTGGCAAGGAGGCGGAAGCCAAACAGGTCATGGAGGATCTGAAGCAGCATGAGAAAGTAGGTGCAGACAAGCTGCATAGCCTTATTGGTGATGAGACCGTTTTATACGTCAGGGTGATGGAGAAGGAGATTATTTTGAATGGTCCCAATCTTTCACGGGGTGCTTTTGTTCATAAGCGGTTGGGTTTAAAACCTGTAAGCAACTTTCCAAAAGATGAAACCGGTCTGTCCATTTCGATGGAAGTGTTGCCGGAATACGATGCTGATCATCTGATCATTCAGCTAGATGATGAAGAAAATCAAGAAATTCAGAAGAAATACAAGGAATTGTTAAGCACGTCGATCTGGAAAAACCTGAAGGCTGTCAAAAACAATCATGTATATCTCGCAGGTGGCAAAGAATGGTTTAATCTTGGAATGGCACCGATGTCAGATAATTATGTAATTGATGATATTGTTGCGGCTTTTGAAGAGAAAAACAAATAGACATCCGAGGTATAGCTTTTGATACAGCTTTGAACGGAACGGTAATAAACAGATAGGATGTGTTTTGAAATGCATGATCAGGACATTTTTGATGTAACGATTATCGGCGGTGGGCCAGCAGGAATGTATGCGGCTTTTTATGCAGGCATGCGCGAAATGAAAGTGAAGTTGATTGAAGGGAAGCATCAGTTGGGTGGTTTTTTGCACACCTATTCCGATAAAACGATATGGGATGTAGGTGGACTACCCCCGATGAAATGTGCCAAGCTCATTGACTGGCTTGTTCAGCAAGCAGGTACTTTTGAACCGACTGTTGTATTCAACCAGAGTGTGGATGCATTAACCCGACTGGACAATGGAGTGATTGCATTACATACGGCTACGGGTGAAACACATCATACAAGAAGTGTTATTGTTGCCATTGGCCGAGGGATCGCCGAGGTGCAGAAGCTGGAGCTGGACAGTGCACATGATTTTGAACGGAGTAATCTGCATTATACAGTGCAGAATCTGAATTATTTTGCAGGAAAGAACGTATTGATCTCGGGCGGCGGCAACACCGCCGTGGACTGGGCTCTTGAGCTTGCAGATGTGGCTCACACAGTAACCGTAGTTCACAGACAGGAAGCCTTTCGTGCGATGGAACACAATGTGAAGCAGATGAAAAAAAAGGTGAAGGTACTTACACCATTTCAGGTTGAGCGCTTGTATGGCAATGGGGAGCGTATAGACCAAGTCGCCATTTGTAATAAAGCTACAGGCGAAAACATACGTCTTGAAGTAGATGAAGTAATTATAAGCCATGGTTATACGAGTCAAACAAGCAATATTGCTCGCTGTGGTTTGGTTATGAACGAAGGGGTGATTTCGATGAATCACCTGGGTGAAACCAACATATCAGGTGTTTTTACTGCAGGAGACTGCGCGAATCGAGAGGGCAAGGTGCGTTTGATTGCAGGTGCTTTTAATGATGCGATTGTTGCGGTTAACAGTGCCAAAATATACGTAGAACCCACTGCTGACGAGATGGCGTATGTTTCGTCTCACAACGAGCTGTTTCGGGAGAAAAATCGTGATTTGAAGAATGGATGAACTCTTCCAATGTAAGCGTTAAATGAAATGGAAAACAGAATTGAAGGCTTTTTTAATTTTAGTTTCTTAAAATTGGGAGGAATGGAAAGAGTATCGAATCCGGAAATGTAATTTGTAAAATTTGATCGAAAAAACACAAAAAATCTTGTAAAATTCACAAGAAAAATAGGGAGTACTCTTGCAATCTTTAACCAAAACCCCGAAAATAGAGAAATAGATATAGAAGATTTCTCTTTGGGAGGATTGGAAAGAACATGTGGGGTGCTCCTTTTTCGGCTCAAGCCAAAAAAATGCTGCTGCTAGGCAGCGGAGAATTGGGTAAAGAGGTCGTGATTGAGGCCGCACGTCTGGGCGTGGAAACGATCGCTGTTGATCGTTATGAGAACGCACCAGCCATGCAGGTCGCGCATCGATCTTACTGCATCGACATGTTAGATGGCGATGCATTGAAACAATTGATCCGTCAGGAACAACCGCATTACATCGTACCTGAGATTGAAGCCATTGCAACTGAGGCACTGCTTGAACTTGAGGAAGAAGGCTTTTGTGTCGTACCAACGGCCCGAGCTGCTCGTTTGACTATGGATCGCGAAGGCATCCGTCGTCTGGCAGCCGAACAATTGAATCTTCCTACAGCAGCTTATCTCTTTGCAGATCGTTTAGAACAGTTGCAAGAAGCTGTTCGTGAGCTAGGTACACCTTGTGTTATCAAACCACTGATGAGTTCGTCAGGTAAAGGTCAGAGTGTATGCCGTGTACCAGAGGACGCAGCGAATTGTTGGGACATTGCACTCTCGGGAGCGAGAGGAAAATCCGTACGCGTTATCGTGGAAAGCTTTGTGAAGTTTGAGAGTGAGATTACGTTACTTACCGTCAGATCTGCATCAGGGACCGTGTTTTGTCCGCCGATTGGCCATATCCAGCAAGATGGGGATTATGTCGAATCATGGCAGCCTCATGCGATGACTTCTGAGCAATGGGAACAGGCTTGTCACATCGCAAAGACGGTTACGGATGAGCTGGGAGGGTACGGGCTTTTTGGCGTTGAACTCTTCCTTACTGGTGATGGAGTGGTGTTCAGTGAAATATCACCGCGTCCACACGACACAGGTATGGTCACAATGGTTACACAGGATAGTTCAGAGTTCGCACTTCATGTGCGTGCCATTCTTGGTTTTCCCGTCACAGAAGTACATTTGCTTACACCGGGAGCTTCAGCAACGCTGAAGGCCGATGTTGAAACATCTGATTTCACCATAGGTGGAATTGAAGATGCACTGGCTTTACCTCGTACTCAGGTTCGTGTGTTTGGCAAACCTGAAACGAAACAAGGACGAAGGATGGCTGTAGCCCTTAGTGCTGGAACAGATGTGGAAGAAGCCCGTAAAACAGCGGTTCAAGCCGCAAATATGCTGAAAGTGGAGGTAAATCATGTCCAATAATGTGGAGGCCCCTGTACTGATGATCCGAGAGTGTGAACTGCGAGATGCTGAAGCGGTAACGGGATTGATGCGAGAGGTCAGCTACCCAACAACAACCAATGTTATGAAAGAACGCATTGAAGGTTTGGAGAGCAATCCTAACGCGTGCATGCTTGTCGCCGAAGTGGATGAACAGATTATTGGTGTGATTGGCTTGCAATGTGTTCAAAGTCATGCCTATCCGGAGCCAGCTGCCCAAATTACATCTTTAATTGTGGGTCAGGAGCATCGTGGCAGTGGAATTGGTCGTCGTCTTATGGCTCGTGCTGAAGCTTGGAGCAAAAAGCAGGGTGGTAAGCAATTGTTTGTCACAGGTGCGAATCGTGAAGTGACTTCAACGACGTATTCCTTCTATGAGCATATTGGTTTTCAGAAAAGAGGCTATCGCTTTAGTAAGGTTCTTTTATAATAGATGAAACGGGCATTCAGCAAGCGTGAACTTGACTGAGTGCCTTTTTTTTATAGGTTATATCACGTTAATATCTTAAACGTACATATGAAAGGCGTTGAGTTAACAAAGTACATTGTACGCCTGCGGTACAGCTTGTATGTATAAACTGTCTAATCTGTTTTGAAACAAGTAATAATGACAAAATAGTCATTTTTCCATTATTTATGGGTTCACAATCTCCTTATGAATTGATATACTGCTAGAGTAGTGATTACAAAGTTGTAATAATTAATTTTGAGGAGATGAATGAATTTGAAGAAGAACTGGATGAAAACCGTTGTGACAGGCAGTCTGACAGCTGCACTCGCCGTAGGGATTATGCTTCCCGCCTCCGCGTCTGCTGCAGATTCAACATATAAAGCAACTACGGTTACAACCTACAAAGTTGTGAATGCAGATAGCTTGAATGCTTATATCCAGCAATGGCTAAAGCAAAATGGGTACAAGGCTACTGAGGGGCAAGTCGTTGAGCAACCAGCAGCACAGCCTGTAACGAAGCCTGAACAACCAAGTACACCTGCCAAGCCAGTACAAGAAGAGAAACCGGCAACGACAACACCAGCCAAAGATCCTTCAAGCACAGGTAATAACGGTACTCAAAGCACACAATCTGATTTTGCTTCACAAGTGGTGAAACTGGTGAATGCAGAACGTTCCAAAGCAGGTCTGGGTTCCCTGGCATCCGATGCACTTCTGGACAAAGTCGCTATGGCAAAAGTTAAAGATATGAGCAACAATAACTATTTTGATCACCAGTCCCCAACGTACGGTTCTCCGTTTGATATGATGAAACAATTCGGAGTAACTTACAGCTACGCTGGCGAAAATATTGCCAAAGGTCAAAAAACACCACAGGAAGTTGTCACTGCCTGGATGAACAGTGCGGGTCATCGTGCAAACATCCTGAGCAAAAACTTCACGCATATCGGTGTAGGGTTCTATAATGGCTATTGGGCTCAAGAGTTTATCGGTAAATAAGAACTGGAAATGAATAACCTATAAATTAAGTTATAATAAAAAAGTCATATTCACACATGGCCGCAATGCTATGTGTGATATGGCTTTTTCCCATTTTTTGAGGTGTGTAAACATCTGATTTTCGAATACAGCTGCAAAATTTGCAAATTAACGACAGAAGACTTATGTTATTTAGAATAAGCAATATCTTGATGCAAAAGCCATTATCAATTATACGCACCTGACTGGAGATGTGATGGATGAAAAAGAACAAAAATCTTGATTCAGCACCTTGGATCTGGAGAAGTGTAAGCACCATATCCATAATAGCCACATTATTGCTAATATTCGGATTTGGCTACGCGATAAAAGATGTTATTTTTCCTCAAGGGGATTCGACGTTAAATGATGGACAAAAAACTTCTGCGCCTACACAAGATGCTGGAAATAAAGCCATTGTAGAAGACGGCAAAATTCGAATGGCTGTCATCGGTGATTCCCTTGCCAGAGGTACGGGAGATGATGAAGGACTGGGTTTTGTAAGACGGGCAGGTAATCTGCTCAAAGAAAAGGGTTACGATGTGCAGGTGCTTAACAATCTGGGAGTCAATGGTCTCCGAACAGATGCTTTGTTAAAAAAGCTGGATGAACAAGGTGTCAAGTACGTCTTGCAGCAATCCAACTTTATTTTGCTCTCTATCGGTGCGAATGACCTGTTCCAGGGTGGGCAGGTACTTCAGGGTGAAGACCCGCCAACTGCTGAGAAACTGGCTGCTGCATTGCCTGAGACTTCGAAAAGGTTGCAAGAAATTTTGAAGAAAGTGAAAGAAATCAATCCGAATGCCCAGATTGCTTACATTGGATTGTATAATCCGTTTGGCAATGTGAAAGAGCTGGAGAAGCCAGGAAATGCGGTTGTTGCGGCTTGGAACGATGCGGCTATGTCGATTTTGAACAATGAAGATAAAATGACTCTTGTGCCCACCTTTGACCTGTTTGAAAATCATCTGGATGAGTATCTTTCATCGGACCATTTCCACCCCAATGGACTAGGGTATCAGCAGATGGCTGTTCGAATTGCACAGGAATATCAAGGAACTAAACCGGCAGAGGGGAGCGCAAAATAAATGGCAGAAAAAGAAAAGCAGTATGATTCCGTCTTGTCCGTACAGAATTTAAAGAAAAAAATCGGACGAAAATGGATTATTAAAGATGTCACGTTTGACGTCAAACCTGGTGAGATTTTCGGTTTTTTGGGCCCCAATGGAGCGGGGAAAACAACAACAATTCGTATGCTGGTTGATCTGATTAAACCTACAGAAGGAAAAATCAGCGTCTGTGGTTACGACGTGAACCGGGACCCTGAACGGGCACTGAAATATGTCGGTTCGATTGTTGAAAATCCCGAGGTATATACATATTTGACCGGGTGGGAGAACTTGGAGCATTTTGCACGAATGCAGCCAGGTGTTGATTATGACCGTATTCAGGAAGTGGTCAACATTGTACGTTTGGATCAACGGATTCATGATAAAGTCAGAACATATTCACTTGGGATGCGTCAGCGGCTTGGGATTGCGCAAGCATTGCTCGGAAGGCCACGTCTGCTCATTCTGGATGAACCGACGAACGGACTTGATCCCAAAGGTATTAAGGAATTGCGGGAGTTTATCAAACAACTCGCCAGTGAGGGGATGGCTGTATTTGTTAGCAGTCACTTGTTGAGTGAAATTCAGCTTCTCTGTAACAGAGTTGCAATTATCAGCTCGGGCCGCGTGCTTGCAGTTGGTGGTGTAAATGAACTGATTGAAGACCATTCCGAAGTGGCAATATGGCACCTTACACCGTTTGAGGCAGGCCGACAGTTTTTACTCGATCAGGGTATTAAGCTGGTCAGCCGTCCTGCTGAAGTGATGGATGACACGATTGTTGCAGGGCTTGGTGCCAATGCTGTAGTTGCCGAGATGCATGAAGACCGGATTCCGAATCTGGTCCAGCAGATGGTTCAGGCAGGCATTCAGGTTGAAGGTGTGCAGCGGATTCAGCCTACACTTGAACAACTATTCTTAAAAATGACAGAAGGTGAATCTATTGAATAATATTATGCCGCTGATTCGTAACGAGACGATCAAGATGGTCAAGAAGAAACGTCTTTATATTATTTTCATCGTTCTGGCCATCCTTGTACCCATGTTCACGTATGCACAGATGAAATCGGCTCAAAATAACAAAGACAAGTTTGGTGGTGACTGGAGGCTTGAAATACAGCAAGCGATCACTGATAATCAGAACTCCCTGGGCAGTGACCGGGTGCCTGAAGAGTACAAAAAGTACAGAACCGTTTATATTCAGCAGATGCAATACTATCTGGAAAATAATATTAATCCCCAGGAGCCAGGTGGAGTGACGTTTACGAGGGAGTTTATGAACAATGCCGTTGGATTGTTCATTCCTCTTTTAATTATGGCGATTGCTTCAGACCTGGTATCTGGTGAACGGACGACAGGTACGATCAAGATGTTACTGACTCGCCCTGTTAGACGGTGGAAAGTACTTCTTAGCAAACTGATTACATTGATTATGTTTGTCTCGATCATTGTCGTTTCTGCATACGTGATCTGTTATGTTATATCTGGAGCCGTCTTTGGCTACAAAGGGTTCGGTATGCCTGTATTCACTGGATTCAAAGTGGTCGGCACCGAGGTGGATATGTCTGCTGTTCATGCGGTAAGCCAGTGGCAGTATATGTTGATGCAGGCAGGTTTAATCTGGTTTGTGAGTATTATCGTGGCGATTCTGGCGTTTATGGTATCGGTACTTGTACGCAGTACAGCGGCAAGTATTGTTATTATGATGGCTGCGCTCATCGCAGGAACGATTTTAACCAATATGGCAGCTTCGTGGCAGACGGCGAAATATTTGTTCATGGTCAACTTGGAATTACCTAAATATTTATCTGGCGGACTACCGCCAATCGAGGGTATGAATCTCGGATTTTCCCTTATTGTACTTAGCGTTTGGGGGGTGGCATCTCTTATTGTCTCATTCCTTGTCTTTACGAAACGGGATATCTTGAATTAAAATGGACAAGGATAAGAAAACATCTGTTTGCATTTCAGGCAATTTTGTAGTTGCAAGTTAAGAAGGGGGAGCATGAATGGTCGAGCAAATCGATATGTCGGCAGGTTCGACAGGCGGAGGACAGGGCGCCTCGGGCTACGACGCGGACGACATTCAAGTACTTGAAGGACTGGTAGCAGTTCGGAAACGGCCGGGGATGTACATCGGCAGCACCAGTTCTTCAGGTCTACATCATTTGGTATGGGAGATCGTAGACAACGCTGTCGATGAGCACCTTGCCAAATTCTGCTCCAAAATCGATATCACGCTGCATAAGGACGGTTCTATTACGGTTCAAGATAACGGAAGGGGAATTCCGACAGGTATACATAAAACAGGGATTCCCACTCCCCAGGTCGTGTTTACGATTTTGCACGCAGGCGGTAAGTTCGGTGGATCAGGATATAAAAAGTCAGGTGGTCTGCATGGCGTAGGGGCTTCGGTCACCAACGCTTTGTCGGAGTGGCTTGAGGTCGAAATCTTCCGTGATGGCAAGATCCATCGTCAACGTTTTGAATATTGGCAGGATAAAAAAGGCATAGAACATGTAGGGGAACCTGTAAGTGGGCTTGAAGTATTGGGTAACACCAATCGCACAGGTACCAAAGTTACGTTTAAACCGGATATTCGCGTTTTTCAGAATGGAATTCAGTTGAATTACGATACGCTGGCAGAGCGTCTTCAGGAGATTGCGTTCCTGAACTCAGGTTTGAAAATTGTGCTGAAGGATGAACGCTCAGGCAATCAGGATGAGTATATGTATGAAGGCGGCGCAAGTCAGTTTGTTGAGTATTTGAACGAAAACAAGGATGTGCTGCATGATGTCATTCACTTCTATGCGGAGAAAGATGACATTGAAGTAGAGATTGCGATTCAATACAACGCAGGCTACACCGAGACGATTGCATCGTTTGTTAACTCCATTCCTACTCGCGGCGGTGGTACGCATGAGACCGGATTCAGGGCAGCCTATACACGTGTGATGAATGACTACGCTCGTCGTACCAGCATGATTAAGGAAAAAGATAAAAATCTGGAAGGCAATGATCTGCGTGAAGGCATGATGGCTGTCATCAGCGTCAAAATGTCGGAAGTGGAATTTGTCGGTCAGACGAAGGATCAACTTGGAAGTGCATCTGCCCGAAGCGCAGTGGACTCGGTTGTATCGGATAACATTCAACGTTTCCTGGAAGAGAATCCTCAGGTTGCACAGACCTTGATTCGCAAGGCTGTTCAGGCTTCCAAGGCGAGAGAAGCTGCGCGGAAAGCACGTGACGAGATGCGTACAGGGAAGAAACGTAGTGAAAGTTCTAACCTGAATGGCAAGTTGACGCCGGCGCAGTCGAAGGATTTTACTCGTAATGAGTTGTTCATTGTGGAAGGTGATTCCGCTGGCGGATCAGCCAAACAAGGGCGGGATTCCAAAATACAAGCTATTCTTCCGTTAAAGGGAAAACCGCTTAACCCGGAAAAATCCAAACTGGCGGATATTCTGAAAAATGAAGAGTATCGTGCAATTACGGCAGCGATCGGAGCAGGAATCGGAACAGAATTTGCAGTAGAGGACAGCAATTATTCCAAAATCATCATCATGACGGATGCCGATACGGACGGTGCGCATATTCAAGTGCTCTTGCTTACGTTCTTTTACCGTTACATGAAACCTCTAATTGACGCGGGTAAAGTATATATTGCGCAGCCGCCATTATATAAACTCACACGTAAATCCGGCAAAATGGCAACCGTAAGATATGCTTGGACGGATGAAGAGCTCGCAAATTATATGAAAGAATTCGGCAATAACGTCGAATTGCAGCGTTATAAAGGACTTGGTGAGATGAATCCGGACCAATTGTGGGAAACAACGATGAATCCTGAGACACGTGCCATGTTAAAAGTGGAGATTGTCGATGCAGCCAAAGCGGAGCGTCGTGTATCTACATTGATGGGTGACAAGGTGGATCCTCGCAAACGCTGGATTGTAGAGAATGTCGACTTTACAGAGTACGAAGAATAGAAGGTGCTTGGAATGAGTCTATCAGAACAATTTATGCCGGCCTTTCTTGAAGAGGTCGTGGGTGACCGTTTCGGTCGCTATTCTAAATATATCATTCAGGATCGGGCGATTCCCGATGTACGAGATGGATTAAAGCCAGTACAACGGCGTATTCTATACGCGATGTATGACTCGGGTAATACACCCGAGAAGACATACCGGAAGTCTGCCAAAACGGTCGGAGACGTAATGGGTAATTATCACCCGCATGGCGACTCCTCGATCTATGAAGGTATGGTACGGATGGCTCAGCCATGGAAAATGGGACATATGCTTGTGGACGGACATGGAAACTGGGGTTCACAGGACGATGATCCGGCTGCAGCGATGCGGTATACAGAGGCTCGTTTATCATCCATTGCGATGGAAATGCTTCGTGATATTGAGAAACGTACTGTGCTGTTTAAAGATAACTTTGACAATACAGCCAAGGAACCGGTTGTATTGCCTTCCCGTTATCCCAATCTGCTTGTGAATGGCGTGAGCGGAATATCTTCCGGTTTTGCAACCGAAATTCCACCACATAATTTGCGTGAAGCGATTGATGCCTGCATTGCTTTGATGGAGAAACCATCCATTGAACTGGACGAGATCATGATGTTTATGAAAGGCCCCGATTTTCCGACAGGTGGATTAATCATGGGCGGCGACGGTATTCTGGATGCATATCGGACAGGTAAAGGACGAATCTACATACGCTCCAAAACCGAAATCGAAAATATGCGTGGTGGCAAACAGCAGATCGTCATTACAGAGATTCCTTATCAAGTGGTCAAATCCCGTCTCGTTACAGCGATGGAAAACATCCGTCTGGAGAAAAAAGTTGAAGGTATCGCAGAAGTTCGCGATGAAAGTGGACGTGAAGGACTACGGATTGTTGTGGAGCTGAAAAAAGAAGCGGATGCACAAGGTATTTTGGCTTATTTGCTAAAAAAAACCGACCTTCAAGTCACATATAACTTTAATATGGTTGCGATTGTGAACAAAGCGCCGCAGCAGCTGGGCCTAAAAGCCATTCTGGAAGCTTATATCGCTCACCAACGCGAAGTTGTAACGTTCCGGACCAAGTACGAGCTGGAGAAAGCGGAGGACCGTGCTCACGTTCTGGAGGGGCTTGTGAAAGCCCTGAACATTCTCGATGAAGTGATCGCAGCGATTAAAGCTTCGAAGAATCGTCAGGATGCTCAGAATAATCTGACATGGATGTTTGGATTTACGGAGCGCCAAGCCGATTCTATTCTCACGTTGCAATTGTATCGTTTGACCAATCTGGAGATTAACTCTCTGGAAAAAGAATTGAATGAGCTTATGAAGAAAATTTCAAATTTACGCTCTATTCTGGACAGTGATCGCAAGTTGATCGGAGTCATTCGCAAAGAGCTGCTGGAGATTAAAGAGAAGTACGGAATTGAGCGTCGCTCCGCCATTCAGGGTGAAGTAGAGGAACTCAAGGTAAATCTCGAAGTGCTGGTCAATGCTGAAGATGTGTTTGTAACCTTGTCCAAAGAGGGGTATGTCAAACGCTCTAGTATGCAGTCCTTCACACGTTCCGGCGGAGAGAGAAGCGCTAGCGGTGTAAAAGAAGGAGATTATATCTCTCAGGTGTTAGAAGTGAACACACTGGAGAATCTGCTTGTCTTTACACAGAAAGGCCAATACTTCCTTCTGCCTGTACATCAGGTTCCAGAGTTCAAATGGAAAGACCCGGGTACAGCGATTGTTAATGTGATTCCTCTGGCGAAGGATGATCGGATCACTAGTGTGCTGGCGATCAAATCGTTTGAGCAGGCTAATCACAGCCTGGTATTTGTGACTCGCAAGGGACAGGTCAAACGAACCGAACTCAAGGAGTACATTACGAAGCGATCGGGTGCCGTAGCCGCATGTAAGGTGGGCAAGGATGATGAAGTCATGTCCGTACATTTGAGTACAGGCGGTAAAGATATCATGCTGATTACCAAAGAAGCGATGGCTATTCGTTTCCGTGAGGATGAAGTGAATCCGATGGGACGTGTATCTGGTGGTGTCCGTGGTATCCAGTTAAAAGATACGGATGAAGTTGTCTCTGCTTTATGGGTAGAGGGAGATGAGGGCGAGGTCGCTGTATTGTCTGACCTGGGTTACGGTAAACGTTCCTTGCTTCTGGATTATGCATTGCAGAGCCGTGGAGGCAAAGGACTGGTGACCTTTGAATTTAAGGAAGGTAAACGTGTCAAGCCGAACGGAAGCCGTATCGCCGGTGCTTTCTATTGCAGAGAGCAACGTCAGTTGACGGTAATGACCAAAGAAGGACATGTGCATTCGATTTCATCCGAAAGTGTACCTATTACAGAGCGTAAGCATATCGGTAAATTGATTGTTTCGGTGGATAAACAGGACGAAATTACTGAGTTGATTCAGGATTTTAATGAGGGTCAATCGGGATCGAACTCCTAAAAAAGGAATAAAAGACTCTTCACAGGCAGTGCTGATTCTGTCGGGTGAAGAGTCTTTTTTTGTTGTTCCTGGGCGGATGTGAAGCGCGCCATCAAGCGAAGTTTAACAACCTTCGTCGATTACAGTCGATCGCTGGGAAAATGAAAAAATGTAGCAGGAATGCAGCTTTGAAGCGCGAAAACTTAAGCAAATGAAATGATTATCTGTTGCCGGGAGGAGTGATATTACATGTATAATTCCGATTTCGCCAAGTGTTGGTTCAGATTAACGAAGGATTATAAATTGCATATGGATCAGGAATTGGCCCCATCATTAACAGAGGCTCAACTTGCCGTGTTGGAGGTGCTTGGGGATCACGAGAAGATGAAACCGTCCGATCTGATTCCATTTCTAGCGACAACGCCTGCTGCTGTAACGATGCTACTGGATCGTATGGAGAAAAATGGTCTCATATGCAGAGAACGCGATAACCAGGATCGGCGAATTGTATGGGTTTCGCTGTCAGACAAGGGAAGAATGGAAACAAAGCGTGGCGTTACCATACGCAACGAGTTTATGAATTCCGTTCTGAGCAACATTTCGATGCACAATCAACAACTGCTCATCTATCTACTTGGGAAAATGACGGCGCCCAAAACGAAGTTGCAAGAGCCTGTTTTAACCAGTTCGGGTTAAGATCATGAATAACTCTAATTACAGTGATAAATGAATACCAGCTTCACTGAACAAACTCCTGGCTTTTTAGGCCGGGAGTTTGTTTGTATGGAGTCATACTTTTCATAAAAAAATCAGCAAACAAAGTTAAATGTTCATGGTGTATTTCCTTTTTCACAAACATAGAATTGACAACTGAATCGTAATATCGTAATATTGCAATATAACGTTTTAGGAGGGGTCATTTTGGATTTGCCAGCTTTTGATCGGAAGGATTTAAAACAGTTTGACGAACCAGCAGAATTTCTCAAGGCACTTTCTCACCCCGTGCGTTTATGTATCGTTCGTGGATTGATGCGTAAAAAGAAATGTAATGTTTCATATATGCAGGAATGTTTGGATCTTCCGCAATCAACGGTGTCGCAGCATCTGCAGAAGCTTCGTAGTGCAGGTATTGTAGCGACGGAGCGGAATGGGCTTGAAGTTAATTACGTGCTCGCCGATCCGCGTGTAGAACAGTTGGTCATGATTTTATTTGGAAAGGATGAATGCGAAGATGAGTAAAACTAAAAAAGTATTGATTGTGGGAGGTGTTGCAGGAGGAGCTTCTGCTGCTGCACGCCTTCGGCGTCTGGACGAACATGCCGAGATTATTATGTTTGAAAAAGGGCCATATATCTCATTTGCCAACTGCGGTTTGCCTTATTACATTGGAGGAACGATTGAAGAACGTGCACGACTACTTGTACAGACACCGAAAGGAATGGAGGATCGATTCAATATCGATGTTCGAACACTGAGTGAGGTCATCGCTGTAGATTCAAACAAACGCACCGTGCAAGTTCGAAGTGCTGAACGTGGCTTGTACGAAGAAAGTTATGATGAACTAATTTTGTCGCCCGGTGCTCGTCCAATGGTGCCGGAACTGCCAGGTAAAGAGAATCCACTGATCTATACGGTGCGAAACATTCCGGATATCGATCGAATCAAAGAACAAATAAATTCTGATAACAACCATAGTTACATTGTTATAGGTGGCGGATTTATTGGTGTGGAGATGGCTGAGAATTTGAGGGAAGCAGGCCTTGATGTAACTTTGATTGAAGGTAATGATCAGGTGTTAACTCCTTTTGATCCTGAACTGGCAGCTGCAATGGCTCAAGAGATGGAGCAGAATGGTGTAAAACTTTTATTTTCGCAGCGAGTTCAAGGTTTCCGTACGTTGGAACAAGGAATTGGTGTAGAACTGTCGGACGGCCTTGTGTTATCAGCTGATCTGGTCATTCTGGCTATTGGTGTTACACCAGACACCTCATTTTTGCAGGACAGCGGAGTAGCTCTCGGTTCGCGTGGACACATTCTTGTCAATGAAAAGATGGAGAGTAGTGTTCCACATATCTATGCGGTAGGCGATGCCATTGAAGTGAAGGATTACATTCATGGGACGCAGACAGCCATCCCGCTTGCAGGGCCTGCGAACAAACAGGGAAGAATCGTTGCGGATCAGATCGCAGGTCTTTCAACCACGTACAAAGGCACTCAAGGAACGTCGATCATCAAAGTGTTTGGGTTAACGGGAGCATCTACGGGCAGCAATGAAAAAACGCTCAAACGAATGCAGAAGGACTATCGTACGGTTACGGTACACCCGGCATCACATGCTTCCTATTACCCAGGTTCCAGTGCAGTTACGTTGAAACTGCTCTTCACTCCTGAAGGGAAAATTTTAGGTGCACAAGCAGTTGGTTACGAAGGTGTGGACAAACGAATCGATGATATTGCGGTGGCGATTCGTTATGGAGGTAATGTAAAAGATCTGACGGAACTTGAACTGAGCTACGCACCACCTTATTCATCGGCAAAAGACCCGGTTAATATGATCGGTTATGCTGCCGAAAACATCATCGACGGTCGTGTGCACACTTACACGTATGACCAGCTGGCGGAGCGTGATCCTCAACAATCCATATTGCTGGATGTCCGGAGTGATCTGGAACACCGAAACGGAAACATTCCAGGTTCGATGTCTATTCCGGTAGATGAACTTCGTCAGCGTCTTAGTGAGCTGGATGTTGCTAAAGTGATCTGGGTTTATTGTCAGGTAGGACTCCGTGGTTATACCGCTAGTCAAATTCTGCGTCAGCATGGATATGAGGTGAAAAACTTGAGTGGAGGTTATAAAACGTATCGTCAGGCACAATTCAAACCCGCAACCTTATCAACTAAGGAAAAGAAAGAAATGCATACAGAATCCTCTAACGAGCTTCGGATTGATAATGAACTGAACGTATGTGGTTTGAGTTGCCCCGGCCCTTTGATTGAGGTTAAACAAAAGATGGATCAGTTGATGGATGGACAGACATTGCGGGTGAAAGCTTCCGATCCGGGATTCTATGAGGATGTGAAGGCTTGGGCAACCCTGTCCGGGTCTGACGTTCTCAAGCTGGAGCGTGACAAGGGCGGTGTAATTGAGGCGGTTTTGTCTAAGAATACTTCAACAGTTATAAACCCTTCACACCAACATGAAAAAGCCAGTACAATGGTTGTATTCAGTGGTGAACTGGATAAGGCGATTGCCTCATTTATTATTGCCAACGGAGCAGCAGCCAGCGGGCGTAAAGTAACGATGTTTTTTACCTTCTGGGGTTTAAATATCATTCGCAAGCAAGAGATGCAGCAGGCACCTGTCAAAACAGGCATGGCACGTATGTTTGATCTGATGCTGCCAAGCAACAGCCTGAAACTCGGACTCTCCAAAATGAATATGTTCGGTGCCGGATCAAAGATGATTCGAGGTCTGATGAAAAAAAATAATGTCGCTTCGCTGGAACAACTCATGCAATCGGCTATCGCACAAGGCGTTGAGATCGTAGCTTGTCAGATGTCGATGGATCTGATGGGCATACAACGTGAGGAATTGATGGATCAGGCAGTCATTGGCGGCGTTGGTTATTATCTCGGACAGGCGGATCAAGCGAATCATAATTTGTTTATATAAATTTTCTGGTTCAAGCACAAATTTTTGTTCAAAAGCCTCTCGTTGAGCACTTCAATAAAAATATAATTTCAACTAAACCTCTATTTCACTTCAAGTGGAATGGAGGTTTTTTTCTAACCCAAGAACTAGAGCAAAGTCAAAGATCAAGACTATTGTTGCATAATCTCAATTTTCAGGGAAAAGCTACAATCGATTTGATTAGCTGCTACGAAGTGTGCTTATATATTGTATATATCAAAAATAATATGTCCTAATATTATTTTTTTAATATCATATGTAAAGAGTTGACTATGTAAATATTTTTGTTATAATAAGTAATTGTTCCCCTGATATTTCGTGTACGAAATATTATATTCCATAAGTAAAAGGGTGAAACAATGACGGATACGTACGAAGTATTTTACATTATCAACTCATTTCGACAAGTGAATCAGATGCTTTTCCGGGCATTCTGGAATGAAAACAAGGAGATCGAGCTGACTTCGATCCAATTTATGGTGTTATCCATTCTCAAAGAGCGACCTTCTCTTGGGATTAATGATGTTGCTGATCTGTGCCATATGGGCAGTAGCTCGATGAGCGCTGTTGTAGAACGCCTTGTTAAAGGCGAATACATCGTGCGAACACGTTCTGATGCAGACCGCCGCTCTGTCATGCTGCAGATTACAGCCAAAGGAGAGAAGGCTCAGCATGAGACACAACATTTGTGGATGGAACGTGTATCACCTATTTTGGAGATTCCGAAGGAAGATCTTGAGCACCTGCTTCGCACTCATAGTCTGATGATTGAAAAGTTACAAGGAAGAGAGATGAACAACTTATGAGCACATCAACTGCTACAGCTCCGTCCTCCGCGATGGACAACATCAAGAAAGGCCCCATTGTAGCGGCCTTGTTGATTGGTGCCTTTGTGGCATTTTTGAACCAGACCCTGATGAACGTGGCTCTTCCCAAAATTATGGAGGATCTCGGCATCGGGCCGAACAAAGCCCAGTGGCTTACTACAGGTTACATGCTTGTCAATGGGGTATTAATCCCGGTTACGGCATACTTGATTGCCAAATTCTCAACACGGCAAATTTTTATAACAGCCATGACATTATTTACAATCGGTACGCTAGTCTGTGGACTTAGTCCGAACTTCTCGATTCTTATGGTTGGTCGTGTTATTCAAGCTGCAGGTGCGGGTATTCTGATGCCGCTGATGACCGTTGTTTTTCTGACTATTTTCCCGATTGAGAAGCGTGGACAGGCGATGGGTACGATGGGGATTGCGATGATCCTCGCACCAGCGATTGGGCCTACATTGTCGGGTTATATCGTTGAGCACTATTCCTGGAGATTGTTGTTTTACATCATTTTGCCCTTCTCCGTGATCGCTACAGCGATTGGTATTGCTTTTGTCAAAAACGTAACACGTCAATCCAAGCCGAAACTGGACTCTGTTGGCGTAGTTCTATCCACACTTGGATTTGGTAGTTTGCTGTATGGTTTTAGTGATGCGGGTACAGACGGATGGGGTAGTGCTGTTGTCATCAGCTGCCTTGTCGTTGGTGTCATTTCCCTGCTTCTGTTTGTTATTCGTCAGTTGACGACGGATCATCCGCTTTTGGAGTTCCGTATTTTCAAATACAACATGTACACCTTAACAACGATCATTAACATGCTTGTTACGATGGCGATGTTTGCAGGGATGATTCTGCTTCCAATCTTTTTGCAAAATATTCGTGGTTTCTCGCCGATCGACTCCGGCTTGCTCATGATGCCAGGTGCCATTCTGATGGGGATTATGTCTCCGATTACAGGTCGCATCTTCGATAAAGTGGGGGCTCGTTGGCTCTCGGTTGCAGGTCTGGCGATAACTGCTATCACTACGTGGGGACTTAGCCGTTTGGCGATTGACACCACATATGAATACATGATGTTTATCTACACTGCCCGTATGTTCGGAATGTCGATGCTCATGATGCCAATCCAGACTGCTGGTCTGAATCAACTGCCTCAACGTCTGAATGCACATGGTACAGCGATGTCGAACACATTGCGTACCGTGGCTGGGGCGATTGGTACAGCGATTCTTGTAACGATCATGAGCAGCAAGCTCAAGACGCATCTAGCGGAAACGATGGCTACGGGTACAGTTGACCCGAACAACAAAACAGCGGTACTGGCTGCTACCGCAGATGCAACGATCTATGGTGTTAACTATGCCTTCACAGTGGCAACCTATATGACGATTGCAGCCCTGATTATGGCTTTCTTCATTCGGAAAACGAAACCGGCTTCCGAGCCAGTAAACGCAGAGAAGGAAAAGGCTAAAAATGTAGCAACAGCTTAATTAGATTTAAAATTTTCAACGAATCAATAAGATAAAGAGAACTCTCGGCTATCGGTAGGAGACATCTTCTACGGGTAGCGAGAGTTCTCTTTTTGGTTTGGCAAACGAAATATCGCTAAGCAAAATAATATATAAGTTGTTACTCATCCTCGTCTTTGATTGAAGTCAAATCATGCAGCAAGTCTGGTCCAGGATCATGACCGAAGACCTTGAGATCTATGCTTCCATCGAGCTGAAATTCCACGCCTTCACTGACAAGCTCGGTTTCCTGCATCATGCGTGATTCTTCGTCGGGTATGGAGAGTTGTCCTTTTGCATTGACGACCCGGTGCCAGGGTAGACGTTCCTTACGGCTCATGGAGTGCAGAATACGAACCACTTGTCTTGCCGCTCTCGGGCTTCCTGCATGAGCTGCAATCTGTCCGTAAGTCATCACTCTCCCTTCAGGTATCGAGGAAATCATTGCAACAACCTGTTGTGTGAACGGGGTCATGAATATCGGCTCCTGTCTTTGAAGTCTAAAATAATGAACGCAGATAGAAGAGTTATTATATGATTTTTTTGATTAAAAAAAGTGCCGCCCGGATGTAGCATCCGAACGACAAGTTACAGGTGCAGACAGCTACTGCTTCTAGTTAACCCAATCTGCTTATATGCAGTTTATATCTTCAATGTGAAAGCTTGCTCGTATATATTCAAAGGCCATTCAGCCCAAGGGAATTCTCGTGCAGGCAGGGATTGCAGCACAATTTCCTCTTTGGTGACCGGATGCGGGAACGCTGCGATGACAGACCAGAGCGCAATCTGCTGCCCTGGTTTGTTCATTTTGGCGCCATACTTCTGATCACCGAATAGTGGACAGCCAGCTTCTTTCATTTGCACACGTATCTGATGAGATCGACCCGTATGCAGTTCGATATGAACCAGGCTGTAACGATCAGTTTCCCCGATGACCTCGTAGTCCAGAACAGCATCTTTACCGCCAGGAGTACCTTTGGGCACAGCGGTTACGGTGTTCGTTTTGCTATCTTTCAGCAGGGTGTGCTTCAATGTGCCCTTACGTGCCGGCAATTGACCGTGAACAACGGCAGCATAGATTTTACGGAAGTGACGTCCACGCACCGTTTCGGACAAACGTGAAGCCGCTTTGGAAGTTTTAGCAAAGATCATGGCTCCCCCAACGGGGCGATCCAGACGATGTACCAATCCCAAATACACATTGCCGGGTTTGTTATAACGTTCTTTCAGATCCTGTTTCAGTAAAGAGAGCAGATCGGGATCACCAGATGCGTCTTCCTGAGTAGGAACATTCACTGGTTTCGTGATGCCGAGCAGATGATTATCCTCAAACAAAATTTCGATGTCTCCACCTTTTGGCACATCAATGGACATCATCAGGACTCCCAGCGGCCCAAAATACCGCAAGGCAGATCCAGACCGCTGCGTGTGATCGGCAATCCGATCTCTCCTGCTGTAATCTCTCCACCATACTTGGCAGACATCGTCATCGTCAGCATGTTGCGCAGTACCGTGGAAGAGATGCCAGTCGTATAGGAATTTACGAGCATAAACAACGGGTTGTCCGAAAGAATTGTCATACAGGACTTCAGGAAAGGATAGAGGTTTTCCTCCAGTTTCCATGTCTCGCCGTTCGGGCCACGTCCGTAGGAAGGAGGGTCCATAATAATCGCATCGTATTTGTTGCCGCGGCGTTGCTCGCGTTGTACGAATTTGAACACATCATCGGTGATGAAACGAACCGGACGATCAGCAAGTCCGGATAATTGAATATTTTCTTTGGCCCATTGCACCATACCTTTAGCTGCATCGCAGTGTACAACGGAAGCCCCAGCGTAAGCCGCTGCAACCGTTGCTCCGCCTGTGTATGCAAACAGGTTCAGAACAGAGATGGGTCGACCTGCATTGGAGATTTTATCCATCATCCAGCTCCAGTTGGCGGCTTGTTCAGGGAACAGTCCCGTATGTTTGAAGCTAGTTGGTTTAATATGGAATTTAAGGTTTTCGTATCCGATCGTCCAGCGCTCAGGAATCGGTTTTTTCATATCCCAGTTACCGCCGCCGGAAGAGCTGCGATGATAATGACCGTGAGCTTCACGCCATTCATGGGTTTCTTGTTCAAGCGGCCAGATGATCTGTGGATCAGGTCTACGCAAGATGACATCTCCCCAGCGCTCCAGCTTTTCGCCGCCTCCAGTATCAATCACTTCATAGTCTTTCCAGTTCTTAGCTACGTACATAGTGGTTTATCCATCCTTCAAAATTCATTTGGATACTATTGTACAACAAAAAAGGGGCTGTACGCCAGTTAGCCTCAGGGGATTTGGGCAATGTACGGACGAATTTCCGCACATCATATAATGAAGATCTGATTAAAATTAATTTGACAATGATAATCATTATCACTTATGATTTCGATAGGGTAAGATTTAAACGATCCGGAGAAGCTTCCAGAGAACTCCGATGAACATAACGAAACTAAAGTGAGGGACAATAGATGGCTAAATGGTTAGTGGCTTACGCCAGTATGACAGGGAATACAGAAGAGATTGCGGAGCTCATTGTGGAAGGCATAACACAGGGTGGTCATGAGGTTGACCTGAAGTCTGTTACCGACTTCAATGCCGCAGATATTTTAAATTATGACGGTTTTATGATTGGTGTCTATACGTGGGGAGATGGCGAATTGCCAGATGAATTCCTGGACTTCTATGAAGAACTGGATGAGCTTGATCTGAATGGAAAGAGAGCTGCGGTCTTCGGAAGCGGTGATACATCCTATGAACAATTTTGCGGGGCTGTTGATCTCACAGCGGAGAAGTTACAGGAGCGCGGGGCGAAAGTATCACCAGAGATGTTGAAAATTGAATACAGCCCGCTGGAGCAGGAAAAAGAAACGTGCCGGGATTTCGGCAGACGTTTTGTTACTGCTGATGCGCAGGTATCCTGATCGAAATGCTGCAGCGTGATGCCTGTACTGCAACGGCTCAGGGGGACAATGCGCTTCCCGAACGTTTGCTTGAAGACTATAAGCTGGAAGAGATGCTGCGCAGCCCGCACCGGTTCATCCGCCCTGAACCTTCGGCTGAGCAGCACCAAGTGCTGCAATGGAGACATCGCGTACAATATGCGGTGAGCCACGCTATTAATCACTTTTACAGTGTAGACCCTGAAGTACGTAAAGAAATCCCGATTCAGTATGTACTCGAAAAATGGTGGCCTAGAAAAACCGATGGTTTTGATTCCGTTCTTCACTATTGGGATGTAAAACAGAAAATGATCGATGAAATATCCCTCACCATTTCGGCAAATGATGACTTGAAACGACCAACTATTTTGTTTGAACAATGGAAAACAGAAGTACCTTCTTTACAGATGTCTCTGTCGATCATCTTTCAGGCAGCGTGGCAGCCGGAAGGCTGGGACACACTACTCATTCAGAAATATATGGTGGTGTACGACGCCAACGTTGTGGAAGCCTTTCAGCATATGGTCAGTGTATTTTGCTGGGAAGCATTTGGCAAGTTGCCTGGCATGATTGAAATTTATTGTCTGCTGGAAGGTCGTAAGATCAGGTATATTCCGAGTCGCCGATCATTACAGCGTTCCATGGATTATATCCGTCTGGTACGGGACAGCATGCCGAAAGCTGAGGAGCAAGTGTCGGAGCACTTTACATCAAGGGACAAAATCCGTGTGCATGAAGAAGTGGATCGGTGGAGAGCCGAAGGGACCAAGCCTCAAAAATCGTGGTTAATGTAACATTTCAAGGAAGTGAAAGAGCATCTATTTCGGAGGAGGGACGCAGGTGACGACTGTATTCAGGCAAGATACAAGCCATGGAAAAAGAAGATCAGGAATGTATGAATTTAGCTCCATACCCGTACCTCAATCTGTCATAAGAACACTGCTGGATGAAGCTGATCCATCTTTATATGTGATGAGTCCGGCACCTTGGCGTTTTATGCTGTTCTCTGGTGAAGGGCGGAAGCTTTATATGGAAGCTGTCAGACAGAGCTATCCACCTCATCTTGCGGATTCCCATGGAAGCTGGGCGGCGCACCAATATACGGAAGCTATCCCTGCTCACCTGGTTGTGGTCGCCCCCACCAACACCCCGGAGGATCATGTCCTGCCCGCGAAGGCATGGAGCAAGCGATTCTGCATTCTGGCTGCTGAACAAGGGTTACATGCCGTCTGGAAGATGAATGATTATCAGCAGCATCCGGTGTTCATGAACCTGATGGGACTTACATCAAATGAAAGGGTGCTGGGTGTATTTCACATCGGTTACGGAGAGCAGTGCGGATTACCCGGTGTGGCGGAAGGCAGACCCGCATCTGAACTCATGACGGTATATGACCATTTGGTGTGAAGGGCAACGAGTTTGACATCGTCGTTGCCCATTGTACTCACTGCGTTGTTGTACACATGCTACCGTGCAAAATTGCCGAGGAACTGGCGAACGCGTTCTCTCTGCGAGTCATCCCTCAAGCTGGCTGAATATAAGCGGTTTGAGACAGTAATGGCATTACCGAAGAAAAATCGCTCGAACTGTGTCTGTCTGCCTCCAAAAGATCCCGCACCAAGTTCCCAAATCAAGCGGAACAATGAATTACGTTGTCTGGATTCCATATCTGAGCCTTTGAGGTAAACGTTTAATGATTCAGCTGAACCGGAGTGGAAATCCTCTTCCTGAGGAACCATGATCATGCCGCTGGAACTGAGCAACTGCAAAATCTCGATCATTTCAGGATAAAGCTTCGGATATAGAAAATTGGCTGCCATCAGCGGTTTGGGGGCTGGAAGGATATATCCCCTTCCATCTGGTACAGCACCTGCTTCCGCAGCGAGCGCGAGTGCTTTTAACGATTCAAGACCTGCGAGAGCACGTGCTGTCTTCTCCACCACATGGGCTTCGTTTTTCAGATCCAGTGTATCCGTTAGCAGTTGGATTGTACCGAGCACAAATTCAGTTTTGGCAATGTAACGGCATAACACCTGATGTCCGGCGTGAATATGGAAGTTACTTTGACTGAAAAGAGTGGAAGACATCTTCTCATTACCCGCAAAAAAGATACGGTCATGTGGCACAAGCACATGGTCAAAAATAACGATGTTGTCCATTTCCTCATACCTGGAGCTTAAGGGATAATTATAATTCGATGCTGCGGCGTACGTATCTCTGCAGATCAGACGGATGCCTGGTGAGTCATTGGGAACGGCAAAAGAAAAAGCAAACGGGTTCTCGTCATCGAAAGGTGCAGGGGAAGGCGAAGGGTAGACAAAAATTTCGTCTGACGTGGCGGCCTGTGTTGCCATCATAAACGCACCATTAATAATGAGCCCTTCATCTGTCCGATCGACAACCTTGGCAGCAATGGCATCTTCTGTGGCGTCCAACTGTCCTGAAATTTTACTCGCATGCGGCTGAATGAAGGCGTGAGATAGCGTAATGTCATTGTCGCGGCAATAGGCATAATAATTTTTTAGATTGTCAGCGTATTGGGGAGAAAGTTCAGTCAATAGGTCGGCTGCAGTAAAAAACGCCATAATTGCGGTGTTCATGTAGTCAGGCGAACGTCCCAGAAAACCGTGATGGGCCTGCGCCCATATGGTCATGGCTTCACGTCGTCTACGAAGATCGTTGACATGGGTTGGAGGCAGGAAGGACATGCCTACAGGTTTGCCATCGGTCGGGGACGCGTACGTCATTCGTTCTGCCAGCTGTGGATCAGACTGTAGATCATACATATTCATCTGGGTTTTCATCAAGCCGGAGAAGGCGATATGCTCGGAGCGTTTACCGGTAAGCAGTTCTCCTTTATACCAGCAGGGTACGGTTTGGGCGTTAATTCGTTCACAATACTGTAGGCCAGTTTTAACGGGCATTATTCTTCACCTCTTGGTCATGGTTCATGAGCACATTCATTTCTATCCCTATTCTACGTAAGGCAGCTGTTCTGTGTGCTACAGACCCAGGGTGAAAAATTTGAATCAAGGGCTTGATAATAATTATCATTCTTGCTAAAATAAATAAAGAAAAAGGAACCCCAGAGGGCTCCTTGAATGAAACAGTTTTATTTATTTGACTTCAAACGTTTTGCAGTCTGTTTCAGCAGACTCACTTGTTTCTTTGGAAGCGTGGCTCACGATGTAGATTGAAGATGCACTACACTTGTTTTCTTGAGCCCAGTGACGACAGGAATTCACTTCACACAATACGTCTTTTGCCATGATTGTAACCTCACTTGTAGTTGGATTTACATTCGTTGGTACAAAGAGATCCGGATACACAAGTTGCCGCTTGCTAATCTGGAACAATTTTCACGCTCTCATGAAACTGGAGGGCTTTTTTGTGTTGTACACAACGATGCACTTTCAGAATAGCAAATTTTCCTGGCCGCTGCAACCAAACGCTGACGCATAAGAGTTTTCAACGCAGACAAGGATTGCACACTTTGCAAAATGGCATCACTATGATATTATTTAATAGTAAAAATTACGATTAAAATCCGATGTTAAATAAAGAAACAATAGCAAGCAAACATTATGGAAAATAAGGTATTGAAAAATGATAATACAGATGTATATTTTTCTTGAAGGAGCTACACATACACATGAGCAAAATGAATAACACAAACCGAATTCCTCGTGCGAAGGGAATTGATATGGCAGCATTTTACACCCCAAAGGAATGTAGACGAAGAGCACAACATATTGTCTTCTCGACTGAGAACGAACGTATTGTTGAAGAGTTCATTACTATCCTGGGAATGAAGGAAAAGTTCAGAGAGCATGATGTATCCATTCCGAATAAAATGGTGATGTTTGGTCCTCCGGGTACAGGAAAAACATTAACCGCATCGTATCTGGCACAGAGACTGGAGCTGCCACTTGTATTGGTAAGGCTGGATGCGCTCATCCACAGCCATCTGGGGGAAACAGGCAGTAATGTACGCAAATTATTTGAATATGCTCGCCTTAATCCTTGTGTCTTGTTTCTGGATGAATTTGATGCGATCGGCCGGACACGGGAGAGTAACGACGAAGTCAAAGAAATGGCAAGGGTAGTGAACACCCTGTTGCAATGTTTGGATGAATTCGAAGGAGATAGCATCTTGGTGGCTGCCACGAATCTGGAAACACAGCTGGATCATGCGATCTGGCGCCGATTTGATACCAAGATGACTTACGGCATGCCGGATGAAGAGAACCGCAGGAAGTATATTAGCAAACTGGTGGGATCATTTGAACAGGAAAACAGGCTGGAGGATTACATCTGTGAACGTTTGGCTGGCTGTAGTTATGCAGATGTGGAACAGATTGTGTTAAAAGCGAAGCGTAAAGCGATTATTGGCAGCAGTGCTTTGCATAAACAGCTGATCTCTGATGCCTACGAGGAATACAGGCCACGAGTGCTGCAAGGATAAAAGTAGAACAAACCCGGCTTCCTTACTCATAAGGAATGCCGGGTTCTTTTTTATTACAATGCGGACTTCGCTTTGACAGGTGAACGATAGGTTTTATCCGGCATAAGTACTTGTTGCTGAGAAACCCAGCGTGGCAGGCTTAATCTAAACGTACTTCCTTCCGGACTGCTGGATACGAGGGCTAACTCACCGCCTTGCTCCTGCGCCAGAAGGCGGCTGTAGGTTAATCCAAGACCCAAACCGCGATTGCGACGTTTTTTCAGCTCTCCCCGATAGAATCGTTCGAATATGTTAGGCTGATCTTCAATGGAAATCCCCGTGCCGTTATCCTGCACATCGACATGTAACATGTCTTCCTCTACATGCAAATGTATATGGAATACAGATTGATGGCCTGGCGTAGTGGCATGAAGTCCGTTATTAAGCAGGTTCACAATAATCTGCTGGATACGGAGTGCATCACCCATTACATATAGTGCGCCAGGCGGCGCATGCAGCTGAACCTCGGGCGTATGTTCTTCATACGCTATTTTCCATTGGTAAATGATCTCCCCGACCAACAGCTTCAGATCGGTTCTTTCTTTACGAACAGTGACACTCCCGGCGGTCATGGCATTATAATCCAGCAGATCAGCAATCATCCGCTCCATGCGTTCGGATTCTTTCAGGGCGATATCCAGAAATTCTTTGCCTTCCTGCGGGCTGACCACATCGTCCCGTACAGCCATTACTAGTCCTTTGATTGAGGTGACAGGTGTTTTGAGTTCATGACTAACTCCCGCAAGAGAAAGTGTACGCCATTCTTCAAGCTGCCGCAGACGTGTTGCCATATCGCCAAAGGAGCTTACAAGCTCAGTCATCTCCCGCTCCCGTGTTTTAATATCAAGGCTTACATCGTAATTACCACCGCGAATTTGCTCTGCCGCATAAGCAACCTGACGAATGGGTCTCGATAACTTACTGGACAACAGGTAAATTGTAAACCAACCACAGAGAATAAGGCCTCCAAAAATCAGAACAACAAGCCATAGCGTTTCAGGACTGAACGTGATGGATTGTTTGGACTGCATGACCCATACTTTCCCAAGTGTTTGATTGCCATCTGTAATATCCACCGTTACACCAGCATATTTGCTATTACGCGGTTCAAGAAAATCATCGGAGAGTCGATAATAGACATCATCTTGCACCATTTCAGGCTGAGAGAAAATCAGCTTGTTGTTATTGTCCAGTACCATGACACAAAAATACTGATCGGTATTAAAAAGTTTCTCACGACTGCTTACAACGGTACTCAGATCAGGTGGAACTTGAAGTTGGTGATTCTTTACTGTCACTCGATCGGCAATCTCCCAACCAAGCAACTCAGCTGTTTTTAAACTTTTTTCGATAGAAGTTGTCCGTATCCAATAGAGTGCACCAGCTGCAATCACCGAGAAGCCGATACACAAAATCAGGAAGTAGCGCAGTGTCCAGTGTGACAAAATAGAGGTCGTTCGCTTTGGTTTGGTTGATGTCAGTTGGCGATCCAAAATTGATACCCCATTCCTCGCAGTGTCCGGATTTCTCCTGTGTCTGTTGCCCAGTGGGAGAGTGCCTGACGCAGTCGTTTGATCGATAAATCTACAGCCCGATCACTGCCCTCATAGTCCAAGCCCCATACTTGTTCAATCAAGTGATCTCTCGTGAACGTGCGGTTGGGATATTCGGATAGAAAAATAAGCAGAGACAGGTCACGTGGTGTAAGTGCAACCTCTGCGCCATTCAGCAGGACTTGCTTGGAAGCAAGATCAATGACCAGGTTGCCAAAGGAACGCCTGTCCTGACTACCGGAAGTCCAGTGTGGGTTCCGCCGCAGTACAGCATTGACGCGTGCGACCACCTCCTCGGGTACAAACGGTTTACTCATATAATCATCAGCACCGGCATTCAGACCATTGAGTCGATCTGTGATATCGTCCAGTGCGGTTAACATAATGACGGGACAAGCACTCTTTTCTCGAAAAATTCGCAGCAGATCCCACCCGTCCATCCCGGGAAGCATGATGTCTAATAATACGATGGAAGGATTTACAGAATCGAAAAGGGCTAAAGCAGCCTGGCCATCCGCTGCATGATGAACTTCAAATTCAGCTTTTCTCAGATAGGCAGCCAAAACACGTGCGATTGCCTGCTCATCCTCAACGATAAGTACAGATTTCAAACAGGGTGTTCTCCTTTCACAGACAAGCTTGTGTACTGATTTTACATGAGGCGAGGCATAAAGCCAATCCTGTTTTCACGTTTTGAAAAAAAATGAAAAAGAAGTTCATCTTGACTTCTTCCTGACACATTGGACTGTTATGATCCATATCAATAAGCAACGATAACCATACTGTACTGGAGGAATTATAGAGATGAGTAAAAAGACTAAAACATGGATTATTACAGGGGTAGCAGCAGTAGCCATTATTGGTGGAGGCGGTTATTACTTTGCAAATAGTTACCTGGGAAACAATGTTGAGATTGAGCAGGTTCTTCCGGCTAGTACGGCAGCATCAACTACAGCCGCAGATAGCGGCACGGTAAAAGCAGTGGAAAATAAAAAGGTTGGAGCAGACCAACTGAACGGGGACTGGAATATCAGCCAAGGTTCGAAAGTATACTTCTCAGTGACCACATCACAGGAGACCGTGAATTTTGTGGACGAGCAGGTTAGCGGGAAATGGACCATTAATGTGGATGACCCGGCTCAGTCGAAAGCAGAAGGAACAATCGAGATAAAAGGCATTGATTCCGGTAATGGCCAGCGGGACGAGCATGTGAAAAGTGCAGACTTCTTCGATATGGCTAAACATCCACAAGCAACATTTAAAGCTACTTCAATTGAAGGTATGCCTTCCGAATGGACAGAAGGACAGACAGCTGATTTGAAAATGAAAGGCACACTTACCGTAAGAGGTATTGAAAAGGAAGTTACATTTGACGCCAAAGCGGCTTATAAAGATAATCAAGTGTTGCTGTCAGGCACAACGATGGTTACGTTCGAAGATTTTGGCATGAAAAATCCACACTCCGTGGTGCTCTCTACAGAAAATGATATCCAGGTTCGTCTTGAATTGAAGCTGGCGAAATAATAGATCGCATCCATATCGTAGAATTGAATAGAGTGAGCTACTAAATCTGTTTTGTTCGCCTTCGGGCGGATGAACAGATTTTTTACTTTTGATAGGTTCGCTGAAAAAAGATGACTTCTGCTTATCTCCCTAAGGTTGGAAAATAAGGATTAGGCTAGACAGGACAGTCGTTAGAAAATTCGACATGGTTGAAATAACTGCTGTTTCCTTTCGATAATACCGTGTTGTTAAGGATCATGAAGCGCTTACAATGGGGAGGATTCAATACATTCATTGATCCAAGCACAAACAAACACGAGAAGGGGAGATCAAGAGTGAATAAGAGGTACATAAGCGGCTGTCTTGTTTTAATGTTGTTATTCTGTGATCTGGGTCTGATCGCCAGACCTGCGGAGGCAGCAAAAAATAATGTGGCGCTGAACAAGACGGTAACGGTGAGTTCGGATGAAAAAAGGTGGGGAGGCGATAAAGCACATCTGGTCGATGGCGATTTGAGTACCCATTGGAGTACTGAAGCTGGAGTGACCCCGGAAAAGCCGGAGTGGGTCATGATTGATCTGGGAGACACGTACAATCTCTCAGGAGCGGAAATCATGTGGAGAGAGAATACGGTTGTAAAGTATTCGCTTGAAATTTCTACTGACCAGCAGCAATGGTCTACTGTTGCCGATCAACAGGATAATGCGGATGCAAAACAGATTTCGGATCTGACTTTTCAGCAAAATAATGTACGTTATATTAAGCTCAACATATCTTTTTATAAAGAGGACGGAGCATGGCCCCAAATATTGGAGTTCAAAGTGTGGGGGGAATCGGAGGGTATGGAGCCAGCTAATATTACCGGTTTTGATTCCGTTCAATTAAGTACACTTCCACGAAGTGCGCCGATTCTGCCAGCGGAAGTCAAAGCAAACTATACAAATAAGAAGTCTGGCTTGGTTCCTGTAACCTGGGACAGCATTGACCCATCGAAATATGAAAAATCAGGTGAATTCTCTGTAACGGGTGCCGTATATGGGACAGACAAAAAGCCTGTAGCAACGGTTGTTGTACAAGGGTATCGTTCTGATTATGTCAGAGGCGTTGATATTTCGACTCTTACGGCGATTGAAGCTAAGGGTGGGAAGTATCTGGATAGCAACGGCACCGAGCGGGACTTGCTTGATATCCTCATGGATCGCGGTGTCAATTATGTGCGTCTGCGTTTGTGGAATGATCCACAAAAATCAGGTGGCTATAATGATAAAGCTGATGTCATCAAAATGGCTGTACGTGCGAAGCAAAAAGGGTTGAAGGTACTGCTGGATTTCCATTACTCGGACGAGTGGGCTCATCCCGGTCAGCAGTTGAGACCGAAAGCGTGGGAGAATCTGGATTTTGAAGGACTTAAGAGAGCGGTATACAAATATACTTTTGAATTCGTTAAGGAAATGAACAAGGCAGGCGCTATGCCGGATATGGTACAGATCGGTAATGAGATTAACAGTGGGCTTTTAAACGGCACGAACCTTAGCGTTAATTTTGCCGATAATGCAGCATTGTTGAAAAGTGGAATTGACGCTGTACGTGCAGTGGAAGCGGAAAACGGGAATGTTGGTGACCCGGCGAAGATTATGATTCATCTGGCGGAAGGTGGCAAGACGAATGATATCAAATGGTACTTCGGAGAGCTGGAACAAGCAGAACCAGATCTGAAGTATGACATGATCGGACTGTCTTATTACCCGTTCTGGCATGGAACATTTGCTGATGTGCAGCGAACGATGAATGAAGTATCCGCAGCGTTTGGTAAAGATGTGATCATCGCTGAAACATCCTATCCGTTCACTTATAAAAACGGGGACAAGCATGGAAATATCATCGGGTCGGACCAAGCGCTCCATGTTGGAGGGGCAACGTTCCCGGCAACGATTCAAGGTCAATATGATGCGATTGCGGGTATTATGGATCTGATCTCCAACGTGCCCAATAATCGCGGGGCAGGTTTCTTTTATTGGGAGCCTGCATGGATTCCGGCAGGTGTAGGCTGGATTGATACGGCAGGCGATGCGTGGGAAAATCAGGGCATGTTTGATTATGATGAGTATCCGGCCAATGGCGGGTATTCCAAAGAGGGCAGAGCGTTATGGTCTCTCGACGTATTTAAAAGAGGGCTTACACAAATGCCGATAGATCGGCAACAACTGGCAGCAGCACTGACACGGGCAAACTCGCTTGTGGAAGGTGATTTTACTCCAAAAACCTGGGTCAGTCTGGCTCCTGCTATTGTTGAAGCTAAAGGGGTATACGCCAAAGCATATACGTCAGGTGGTGTGAGTCAAGAGGAAACCAATGCTGCAACAGCATCTTTGGAAAATGTAATGTTACAGCTCGGCGTGATTACACCGAAACTGGAACCACTTCAAGCGACAATTGCAGAGGCAGAGAAGATTCAACAGAATAACTGGTCGGATGCAACATGGAGTGTATTCAGTAAAGCACTGGAACATGCAAAATCCGTTGAGGCTAACTCACGAGCTACTCAGACGGATGCAAATAAAGCAACAGATCGTCTTAAAGAAGCCATTAATGGTTTGTCTGACGTAGATAAAACAGAGCTGCACCAATACATTCAGCTCATGCAGTTGGAAAGTGAATCTTCATATACTCATCGTAGCTGGTCTGTTCTACAGCAAGCTTTGCAGCATGCAGTTCAGGTGAGAGACAATGCTGTTGCTGTGCAATCTCAGGTAAACGAAGCAATGGATACATTAAAACAAGCCTTTACAAATCTGGTCAAACTAGAAGCCTTGACCACAGGTAAAACCGCTACTGCATACAGTAGTGCTGGAAATGGTGGCGGTAAAGACAATGCACCGTCAGGTGCAATTGACGATAATCCAAATACGTCTTGGGGGACAGAACGGGAACAGAATGAAAATCCCTGGTGGACGGTGGATCTTAAACACGTTGCCAATCTCCGTAAAATTGAAATGTCGATGTGGAGCGGCGGGATCAAATACAGAATTGATGTATCCAACGATAATGAGCATTTCAAGACGGTAGTGGATACAACCAGCGATGTTGTCGTATCTACATCCCCAAGTCACGTTCTCCCTGAGGGAACAGAGGGGCGTTACGTTCGTGTGACCATTACCGCGGGTTCCAATTGGGTTGGATTCATGGAATTTGAAGCTTATGGTACCTTCCCGGCTGACAAAACCGCTTTGAAATCAACCGTTACATCTGCGGAAGCATTGAAACAAGCCGATTACACAGCTTCAAGTTGGAGTGTGTTCAGTAAAATGCTTGGGCAAGCTCAGCAGCTTGTTCTGGATGTTGAAGTTTCAGAACAAGAGCTAATTCATGCAAATCAGCTTCTGAAGGAGGCCATTGCACAACTGGCACGTCAGACGACAAACCCGGGCACAGGACAGCCATCTCAGCCAAGTCATCCGTCCGGGTCATCGGCACCTTCAACAAGTACGAACAATCCGGCAACGACATCTCAGCCAACACCTGGGAGCGAAACAGCGAGCGGTTCTATTACTGTAAAAGGAACGGCAACAGAAGATGGCGCATATGCAGTGCGTCTAAGTACAACTGAGCTTACTCAGGCCTTGAAATCAATGGACACAGGCAAACGTACATTGAAGCTGGTGGCCGATGTACCAGACAGTTCCAAAACAGTGAAGTTCCAAGTACCAACAGGTCAGCTCTCTACATGGGTTCGTTCGGAGGAAGTGCAATCCATCGAAGTGGTTGTGGGCAACACGACCATTCGTATACCGCTACATGCATTGCCACTGACCATTGCCGAGACAGCAGGCACATTGGATGTCGTTGTATCGGAAGGTTCAGTAGATATGCTGTCTGCTACACAACGAGCAAGGATTGGCAACTCACCGATTGTTCAGGTAGATATGAGCTTAAACAAAAAGTCTTTCTCGTTGTCGGATCGAGCCATTGAAGTGGTTTTATCTGATGTAGAGCCTGTGAAAACAAAAGATACAGTGATGGTTGTGAATGCAATCTCGACTGGTGGTGAGCTACAACCTGTAACGCACTCGCAATATAATAAATCTTCGGCGACGATTGCATTCAAGCCGATTCAAGCTGGTCGTTATGTGATTAGCTATGTTGAAGTGCCTTTGTCGGATATGCAGCAGCATGCCTGGGCTACTCAGGAAGTACAGAGCCTCTATGCCAAAGGTGTACTTGCAGGCATGAATGCAACAGATTTTGATCCACAGGGTGAACTTACACGTGCACAATTTTTGCAGATGCTTGTTAAAATATCAGGAAATGTGAGTCAGCCTGACCATTCGATTACGCTGCCACGGGATGTGAAGCCAGATCATTGGTATGCCGAGACTGTTCGTATGGGTCTTGCGATGAATATTGTTGAAGGTCGAGTAGATGGAGCGTTCGGTGCGAATGATCGTATTACTCGTGAAGATATGGCAGTGATGCTGTATCGTGCAATGCAAGCAGCCAAACGAGGAAACAGCTCCGCTCCTGCAGTTGCTGGTCAGCTTAAGTTTAAAGATCAAGCCGACATTGCCGGGTACGCAGAAGGTGCGGTGGCATCCATGTTAAATCTTGGGGTATTAAAAGGTCTGCCTGATAGCACATTTGCTCCAAAGCAAACTGCAAATCGTGCACAAGGTGCCGTTGCGGCAGCAAGATTGCTGGAACAGATGTATTAAGAGCTACAGTTTTAGTTATAAAATGTATGAAATACGAACATGTAAGTCATAAAAAGAGGTCGAATCCATGATTCGGCCTTTTTTTATGAAATTCATTAATGTCGTATTGACAATATCAAAATCATTTGTTATCATTTCGATAATATCAAAACGACATTATTATGAAATGGGGAATAAACCATGTTTGGATTCCGATTTGTAAAGTTTCAACCAAGTGAATACGTTATGAAAGTGAAGAACGGCAAGGTACAGCGCGAAGGCGTGGGTTTATCCTTTTATTATTATGAACCAACGACTTCGGTGGTTGTACTGCCTGTATCTTCGGTGGATGTGCCCTTTATGTTTGAGGAGATTACAGCGGATTATCAGACGGTTACCCTACAGGGACAACTCAGCTATCGCATCATGGACTACAGCAAAATTACACAAAGCCTGAATTACACGTACAATTTACGTAAAAATCAATATATGTCTGACGATCCTCACAAGCTGGATCAGCGGGTGATTACCATTGCAAAAGTGCTCACGAAGAAATATTTGGAGCAGTTGCCGTTAAAAGAAGCGATTCAATCCAGCGAACGGCTCGCCAGCAGCATGAAACGAGAGGTCGCGCAGCATGAAGAGCTGGAAAAGCTGGGCGTAGAGCTGATGAATCTATCCATTTTGGCTATTTTGCCTAATAAGGAAACGATGCGTGCGCTGGAAGCACAGGCGCGGGAAGAAATTCTGAAACAGGCGGACGAAGCTTTATATGTGCGGCGCAATGCTTCCATTGAACAGGAACGCCGCGTGAAGGAAAATGAACTGAATACCGAGATTGCTGTAGAGACGAAGAAGCAACAGATTCGGGAAACCCAATTACAGGCAGAACGCTCGGTGAAACAGAAGCAGAACGAGATGGAGCAGGAACAGCTTCAGTTTAATACAGCGATGGAGGAGCGTAAGCAGCAGTTGATTGAGCTTACGATTGCGAATAAGAATGCCGAAGCGGACGCCAAAGCGTATGAGATTGCAGCAGTTATGAATTCGCTCCAACATGTTCAACCGAATGTGCTGCAAGCCATGGCCAATATGGGCATGAATTCAGATAAACTGATTGCCCTTGCGTTCCAGGAACTGGCCGAGAATGCTGGCAAGATCGGGCAACTGAATATCTCGCCAGATCTGTTACAGGGTCTAATGGCTCCAACAGAAGGAAGAGGTAAGGGAGGGGCAGCACGATGATTCTTGGATGGGGTAAACCAACCAATCTATCCGCTTCCAGAACACGGTTTATACGATCCAGCCAAGTTAGTCAGAAAGGGTCAGATACTCAAGCCAATCTGGTGAAACAAGTTAGCGAGACAAGTCAACAAGTCGAGAAAATTAACAAGGCTTTTCCTCAAGTTGGAGGGAAGGCGGGAGGTGGGATTACGGATGGCTAAGATGAAAGAACCCATGAGTGAGCACAAACTGATTCTGATCAAGCGAAGAACCCGGCTGGAGGAATTGATTGTTCGCTACAATACCGTACAACAGGCGCAGTTCTACATTGAACGTCTTGGCGCAGACTTCAGTGATTACATCGACGAAGACCGTCGTTACCGACAATCGATCCAGCTTGCCCAGCAGCAATTGAGCCAGCTTGGACGTGTTCAGATGATTGACCGAGAACATGTGCCGAATTTTATATTTGGAGAGCAGGATATTGTCGTTGTCGTTGGGCAGGATGGCTTGGTCGCCAATACGTTGAAATATGTTACGGAGCAGCCGCTCATTGGTGTGAATCCAGACCCGATGCGATGGGATGGGGTGCTGTTACCTTTTACAGTGGAGGATTTAAGCTTCATTATTCCGGATGTGATTCGTAAGCAGCGTGCGCTCAAGGAAGTCACACTTGCCAAGGTTGAGCTGAATGACGGACAGGTTCTGTACGGTGTCAATGATCTGTTTATTGGTCGGAAGACACATGTATCCGCTCGTTATGAAGTTAGATTGGGAACCTCCACTGAAAATCAATCATCCAGCGGCATTATTGTATCTACAGGTATGGGATCGACCGGATGGTTCAAGAGTGTGCTGGCTGGTGCTTCAGGCATTGTCAGTTCGGCGGCGTGGCAGCATGTGAACAGGGGAGAACGGAAGCAACTGACTAGTGATGAAAGAGCAGTTGACTTCAAAGGAACGGCTTCTGAGAGCGGATCGAACAAGAACGAATTTTCGTGGGATTCCCCTTATTTATATTTTACGGTACGTGAGCCGTTCCCGAGTCGAACCACAGCGGCGAATCTCGTGTTTGGACAGATTCATGCGAAGCAACCGCTGCATATCGTTTCACAGATGCCGGAGGATGGGGTTATTTTCAGCGACGGGGTGGAGCAGGATTTTCTGGAATTTAATTCGGGGGTGCATGCAACGATTGGCCTGGCGGAGAAGAGAGGTCGTTTGGTGATATGAATGAGTTTCTTTTATTATAATATGGATCTATGCTATATTTTCTAATTATCAAACAGACAGTAATTCAATCGCTGCACTACAGCCTGCATTTTCTTGATTTGAATCAAGGAGATGCAGGTTTTTTCGCGTTAAGATGGATGCATAACCAGAACAAATACAGGAGGATGATGATCATGAGTATTACGTCATTACAAGAAGTTAAAGCATACAATACAGAACGTTTCACAAAACGGGTGTTGTTTCAACAAGGAGGCGGTGTAACCTTTATACTTCATTTTCTGCCAGGACAACAGCTTCCTGTTCACAAACATCCTGGTGCAGACCTCACACTTCTCGTCGTTGAAGGCAAAGGTACACTGATTCTGGATGGAAAAGAGCATGAGATTCAGGCAGAAGATGTGGTGTCCTGCGGAGGTGAGACTGAATTTGCGTTCCATAACACGAGTGATGCGGAGGTCCGTTTGTTCGTGGTATTGAATAAAGTGCCGGAAGCGTCTTATGCCAAGGATATCTAATATTCAATAGAAGTGGATGAATAATAGGGAATGGGGACTCCGTGAGGAGTTCTTTTTCTTTGGTGCTGAAGTGAGCGTAAGAGAAAGCGAAAGAGAAGAAATAGAAATAGAAATAGAATAAATGAAAATGGAAATGGAAATTGGAAAGTGAAAAAAGCATCTCATATACGTGCGAAACGGAATACAAACAAAAACGTACCGTGGCCTGATTGGATCAGAGCTTGAGTACGTTTTTTGGGGGAATTGATGTTCATCAGACTGAGTTGTTTGGACATATATCCTTCTGCCGACATCCTTAATTTTAAGCACCTGTTTAAAAATATCCGAGCATTTCTTTGGCTTCTCTGGACATCAGCTGCGGAGACCATTGCGGTTCCCATACGACCTGCACGTCAATATCGGCTTTGTCAGTATTTTCTTGTAAAACCCATTTCACCGCACCAACGATGGTGTCGTGCAGTGGACAGCCTGGTGTAGTAAGTGTCATACGCACTTGAATGCGTTCAGGTTCTTCCTTTACTTCATATACAAGCCCGAGGTCAACGATGTTGACACCAAGCTCCGGGTCATAGACTTCTTTTAAATGCTCGAGTAAATGTGAGGTTTGTTCCATCTTTTCCACGCTCCAATCCATCTTGTTAACGTCTGAATACCAAGGCGATATTTGAAATATACACGATTGAAATGATAGACAATAACGTTCCGCCAACCATCATGACTTCAGCCAAATTGATCAGAATACCGCTGACTAACAGCAGGCTGGCTGCGACCATCGCAAGTATTCCAAGGTTGATCCTTTTTTCACTTAACATACCAGCCATGAGTGGAGTGCCAGGACGTCCGGCGAGTTTACCGTATTTATGGGTCCACCATAGAAAAGGCACTATTTTGGAAGCATACCCGAGGATCGTAAGGGATACCCAGCCTCCAAGATATACCCAACCAGTCAGAAGCACAACGCGTGAATCAAGTAACTGCTCCATCCCTTGCGCACTATAGATTAACAGAGCCATGGAATATCCGAGCAAGGCACGGCTTACATAGACCGTCCAGCGGATTCCGGGACCAGGGTTGCTTTTATGCCGTTTCTCCTGAATTTCCTCCAGATGCCATACGTAACAGATCAGTGCTCCTGTCAAAAGCAAAAGCGCAAACCAGAGTAGGCCGCCCTTTATACCAGTCAGGAATGCGATTACTCCGAAGATAACAGCGGCATTCCACAGGACCAGAACAAGCTTCTGCATTCGGATGGAGAAATCATGGGACAAATAAAACATCGGCAGCATTTTGTAGCTGAATCCAGTGATTAACATGCCAAACCATCCGAGGGTTCCCATCCAGATATGTGCGCCAAACAATCGTTGATGCAGACCATTCCAGTCGCCAAAAGGAAAATTCAGTCCCATCAGCATGCCGGATAATCCGGTAAGTACAAGGTACAGACAGGCACATGCTGCGCTGATCGTAACGGGGTTCCAAATTGAAGCACGGAGGAGGGTGATAACCATGTTCAAACCGAATAACAAGATGCCGAATAGTGCAAGCGTCGCTGAGCAGGCAATCCAGATCACATCAGCCTGAGTGAAACCAATTAACATGCCGGTAGCGCCGATGGTGAACAAGAAATAGTGACAGTAACCGAGCACTGTACTGTAGATATTCGTTTGCAAAATGACATGTATCAACTGATAAACAGCACCCATCGCCAGCATAGTGGCCCACCCGAGCACGAACAAATGGGCATGAAACCAGCCTTCGGGTCCTCTTAATTCATCACCAAGCCAGCCTGTTAGTGAGAGCAGGGAGAATGCATGATACATTACAAATCCAAAGATGCCCGTGATGATAAAAAGAAATGGCAGTCTGGACATGGCGTTCGCCCCCTTACCCTTTTTCAATTCTGACTTTGGCTGTACCATCCGCCTGATCCTCAACGGTGTAGAGACAACCGAGCTGATTCAATTCCTCGATCAAAAAAACAGGGACACGGTCATTGTGAATCAGTACAACTTCTCCCGGTTTGCAGCGTTCGAGAGCCGCTAATGTGCGCATCATCGGTTGAGGTGGCTCCAGTCCGCGATTGTCCAGAACGATGTTCGGCTCCTGCAATGCGGGTGCTGTATCTTGTGCTGAAAGCTCGGATTCTGAAGTTGCATCTATCGCTGGAGGTTGCCCCTCACAGGAAGAGTTGACATCATTAGAGGCCAAGTCTTCAATCGATGATGCAGATAATGGTTGCCGATCCAAAGATTTGGATTGAACCGCCGCAGAGACTTTCGCTGCAGCGGTTTTATTTTTCTTATGAACAAATGTAGTCACCCAATGATTGGACTCAAGACGCTCGGATGTACTGGAGTATCCTTTCATCTTAAGAATGCCAAGCAGGGGAATTGGTTTGAACGGCGCATGCAGCACGAATACGTCTTCGTGTTTCAGTTCTTTAACAGTATCCATAATGAGCTGAAAAGGCTCCAGTTTTTTGCTCAGATGAGCACGTACGTCCAGTTCCACAATCTTAACGTCGGTTTCAGACATTAGCGTTCACATCCGTTTCAGTGCTGACTGTCGCAGCTGCACTCTCTTGCTGAACCAGTTTGATCGAAGACTCATACAAGGCGCCCATGCCGCCGTACAAGGCATAGAAGAATGTGTCGGGTGCATCAAGAGAGAAGGAGAGATAGGTTTTGGGATCCATCTCAAGCACACGCTCAAACAGTCTCGCACTGTCATAGGCATAGAAGCAAAAATGAGTAAATTCGAACACGGGCATTTTCTCGTAAAGTGTGATGATTTCTTGTGCATAGGCTGCCTGCTCACGCTGAGCGATCTGAATCATGGATATAGCATCATCGAGTCCCAGCGTCAGACGCAGTGTAGTATCGTTAATGATTTCAACATGCGCCATTCCCGTTCAACTCCAATCTATCGTTTAGTGATTTTGACTTGAAACGTTATAGGACCCTGTTCGATGTATTCCCAGTCAAAACCGTCAGGATGTGTCGATTGAAACTGGAAGCGGAGTGGTTTTGGATCGTGATCATTAACCAGCAGCATAGCTTCCTCGGGCTGAAGGGCTTCAAACGTTTCAAAGATAATTTTATGTTTCAAATGAGGTGGATACTCTGTGGCATTAATGGTTGCAGCATATGTGTTCATATGTCATTCCTCCAAATTGGGATTAGTGTGGTGTGTTGCAACTTGATTATAGAAAAGCAGACAGGAGAGCTGTGTGAGCCTGCTCACACCTTTATTTTTGTCATAATCTCGCCTTATTTGAGTTGAAATCCTGTTCGGAAAAGGAATACCATTATTACTTGCGTATATCGGTTGCGGATCGATGAAAAGTGATCCAACATACAGAAAGAGACCTTAACTTGATTTACAGTAGTAAGGTCTCTTTCTGTACAAAGGGCAGTCTCAATCGGGAGTAGATGATCCGTGTTCCAGATGAAATCGATCTAGTGTGGAGCTGTGATTAAGAGTAATCGGAAGAAGAAGCAGACGGAGGAAAAGAAGGCAAGAAACAATCTTGCCTTCTTGCTCAGGCGTCTCGTTGTTCCTTTAAAGCTTGCAGGTTGTGAATGATGATGCGGCTGCGATCGACCTCAAGGAATTCGTCTTTGGCGAGCTGATTCAGCAGACGATTGGCCGTCTCCCGTGTCGTTCCGATGGAATTGGCAAACTCCTGGTGTGTCATGGGGAGATTGATGACAACCTTATTGGCTTGCTGCTGACCGTGCTGCTCTGCGAGCATGAGAAGAAAGGAAAGCACACGATTACGAACATCCTGACCGGAAAGCACTTGTAATTTGTCTTGTAACTCGCGTATCTTGTCGCCTAATACACGCATGATCTTGATGGCAATCGAAGGTGTGCTAAGCATAAGGCGTTCAAAATGACGGACAGGAATCGCCAGCAGACTTGTCGGCGTGATCGCGACAGCAGTAGCGGGATATGGATGTGCATTGAAAAAGCCGGTATGTGGGAACATATCACCCGTTTTGAGAAAGGAGACAATCTGTTCATGTCCGTTCTCGTCCGTTTTGTAAGCTTTGACAATGCCAGTACGGATGAAGAACACCGCTTCTTTTTCACTGCCTTCACTAAAAATCACTGTTTTTTTGCTGATGCTTCGGGATATGGCGATTTCTTCAACCTGTTTCAACTCTTCGGGACTCAGATCCTGAAAAATTGGGAATTGCTGCAGAAATTCTGCTGCGTTTTCTTTGTTCACCCTGGTCATATGAATTCATCCTCTCAGTAGAGCTTTTATTTAATATGTTCACTTGATCTATCATCGTATTTTCGTATCTTCATACCATCAGTGCTTAAAGCCTCATTTTGTAATGACAAATCGGACAGGAGGTTATGATTGAATTGAAAAGCAATGGAAGTACAAATTTAACACCGATCGTTATCCCTCATGAGCATGGTGGATGGGCAATGGTCAGCGTACCCTTTCTCGTCGGAGTGGCGGCAAGCAGCCCTCAGTGGCTTCATGTGCCTCTATTTTTGGCTTGGCTTGGTCTCTATCTGACCGCATATCCTTTGTTGCAATCACTCAAACGAAACGCAAATCGGCAGCGTTTATATCAGTGGGCCGCCATATACGGCACGATTGCCTTGGTCTGTCTCATCCTGCTGTAAATGACATCATTTTATCATAACGTGATTTAAGTCCACGTCAGGTGACATAGGTCACACCGTCAGCGGATTGACATGGAATGATGAATTATAGGGAGAAGCACTGCTCGTTTAACCGACTGTTTTATGAAAATAAAGACCACTGGATCAAGTGATTGTTTTTAATCTGTTATCCCGGGTTAATGGGAGATAAAACAATCTGGAACAAGAGAGGAGCCTTCCCGGATGTGGATTGCATTCATGTGGGGCGGCATCTCCGCCTCAGCGGTTGTGATTGGTGCACTTGCTGCCTTGTTTATGAAGATTCCGAAAAGGGTTATCGGTTGGATTATGGCTTTCGGGACAGGTACGCTGATTGGTGCAGCTACGTTCGAGCTTCTCGGAGACGCACTGAACGATGGAGGCATGTTGCCAACAGCAATCGGATTTACCGCTGGAGCTGTGGTGTACACGTTGTTTGATTTGCTTATCTCGTCCAAAGGTGGTTCGGATCGTAAACGTTCCAACAAGAAAGACTCAAGCCAGCAAAGCGGGCTCGGCATATTCGCAGGCACGGTGATGGATGCAATTCCCGAGTCAATCATGCTGGGTGCCAGTTTGTTGGCTGGTAACGGTGTCAGCGTGGTGCTGGTGGTATCGATTTTTGTCAGCAATATCCCTGAAGGCTTATCCAGTACCGCAGGACTGAAGAATAGCAAGTATAGCAAAGGCAAAATTCTATTGATGTGGCTCGGTGTATTGCTGATTTCAGCACTTGCCGCAATGGGCGGTTATTTATTCCTGGAACAGCTACCGAAAGAGATGGGAGCAGCGATTGGTGCTTTTGCCGGAGGAGGCATTATAGCCATGCTCTGTTCAACCATGATGCCAGAGGCTTTTGAAGAAGGCGGCCCTGTCGTAGGGTTGATTGCATCGATGGGATTACTGGTTTCTTTGCTGCTGGATATATAATCCTGAACATGTTGTGACACCTTCCGACTTATGTATGTAAATTATGTATGTAAAGAAAAAGAGTATCCCCCTCAGATTTATTCTGAGTTACGGATACTCTTTCATATAGGTAGATATCGTTTAGTTATTATCGTTTAGAGGTTGTACAGCAATTAGTGACCGGAGCAGCTTCCGCCGCAGCCACAGGCTTCTTTGCCCAGCTCTTTGGCTTCGGGCAGACGATTTAATTCAACCGATTTTGTAAAATAGTTGCTGATCTGCTGGTGTAATTGGCTGAATTCACGCTGTGCATAGATAAATCTGCGAATCAGCGGATGATCATAGAGCGCACGTTCTTCCTCTTCGTAGATTTTAATCTCCGATTCGAGCAACTCAATATTTTGACGCTCTTTCTCTTCAAGGGCCTGATGTTTCTCCATGAAGTACTCATACTGCTCTGTCGCTTGTTCGTCTGCGGCAAATTGATCGATCATCTCACGCATCTCTTTGTAGCCTTCATCTTGTAACAATAGGGAGCATAGCTCCTGCATTTTATGCATAATGATTTGTTTGTCCAATTTAACAACGGTAGTCGTCATAAGGTTAGCCTCCTGAAATTCTTTTCTTATTAATCACTTTATACTGTAAATCAGACGTTCACTGTGACGATACTCACAACCTGGGTTAAGTAGTTTACATATGCGAGCAGGCGATGAATCGATCAGGAGATCATATCTTTTAACTCCTGCAGCTGCAGAATCCGAATCTCATTGCCGTTTACCTGAAGCAGCCTTTGATGTTGCATCATGTTTAATTTCCGGCTTAACGTCTCTGGTGTAATTCCTAAAAGCAAGGCCATATCCTTTTTGAAAACAGGCAGTCGGATCTCATGGTTTGCATGATTCCGGGTATGGAAGTCGAGGAGCAACTTCGCAATTTTTTGCTCCGTCGTCATTGCGCTGAGGGAGCTGTTCCACTCGTCGGTCTCATGGAGCAGACGGGTGATGGCAAGCAAAAAATGATAAGCAAGTTTGGGGTCATGCTCAAGTAATTGGTCAAAGTCCTGTTTGCGGATAGAGCATATCGACGAGGTCTCAAGAACCTCGGCATTGGATTGATGCGGTGTCTGATGCAGTAATGAATTCTGTCCGAAAAAATCGCCTGAGAACAGAAACCGGATAATATGTTCTTTGCCGTTCTCGTTATATTTGGATAGTTTAACACTGCCCTGATGTATCACAAAAAGGGTATCTGAACGTTCGCCTTCCTTTACAACATACTCGCCTTTATGATATTTCCGGGTATGGAGAAGAGAGGTCAGCAATGCAGCGTCCGCAGGGTCCCGATGCTGAAACAGCGAAACTTTGGTGAAACAGGCGTCGTTTTTTTCATGGATACAGATCATCTCTTAGTCACCTCTTGTATATTAATGAGCCATGGTCTCACCACCGTGATTTTTGCCATCCTTCGTTACACGAAGTACAGCAGAGGCACCTTTGTCCACGTGTTTGAATTGATGGGTTACGATGGGATAGTCACCTTCCTCGGTGACCGTAAACTCAACAACCGCTCCTCCGCTGGCGGGAAGCATAACCGTCTGGATTCCGTACTCGATGTTTCTTGGGTTACCGTCCGTGTACACCCGATCCATAATCGTACCTACGACATGGAAGGAAGAGACTTCATTTGGACCCGCGTTGCTGATATAGATGCGCACGGTATCTCCTACCTTGGCCAGCAGTGGATGTTCTTTCAAGGTGTAGGTATTACCATTAAAAACAACATACTCCGGTTCCCCGTTCACAAAAGAATTGTAATCATGCTCTTTGTACCATTCGCTCTGCACAAGGGTATACGAACGGTCAACAAGATGATCCGAAGGGTATCCTGCTTTGGGTTCAACGATAATCATGCCGTACATGCCATTGGCTATATGGGCGAGGGTCGGCTTGCTTCCGCAGTGATACATAAATACGCCGGGATTGGATGCCGGATAAGTGAACGTATCTTCTTCTCCCGGCATGACATCGATAAACTTACTGCTCGGAGAAGCGTGAACAGCGTGCATATCCATCGAATGGTTCATGCGGGCATCTTTATTTGTTAACGTAAAAACAATCGTATCCCCCTCTTTCACACGCAGGACGGGGCCAGGAGAAGTCCCATTAAAGGTCCAGGCGTTATAGATGATACCTTTCGCAATTTCGATATCGGTCACTTGGGCGGTCATTTCGATATAGACGGTTTGACCTTCTCTGCGGATAATCGGATCAACGGGTGGCTGACTTGGCGCAGAGCTGGAGAAAACCGCTTCATTTGAGTTGTGCTGAACGGGACTTGTGGAACTGCAATGAGATAGAGCGGACGTAAAGATGGTTAAGATTAACGTGTATTTATAGATGTTAGGAAACGAGAGCATATAATCACAACCCTTTCGGTTAACAAGTGATGATTTTCACAAAAATAGATTGGAGAAATGAGGGTTACAAGAATGTCCTACGTTCAGATTACGTTATCGATGGGATGATGGGTGTGATAAGGCACACACTTGTGTAGGACTATGGACGTTATTTTAAGACAGTCCGCCTGCATTTGTTGTGCTTGGGTAAAGAGTTTCATATAATTTTAAAGACGGTTATATGGAACGATGTGGGATTATGCAGTGGATGTATATAAGTTGATTTTTTCTTTTACACGTTAACGGAGAGGACAGAAAAAACCTGGAAAGCGAAGCGGTCGCCTAGAAGCTTTCTGTAAGAAAGCTACATCGGAAGCATATGCTTGTCACCGGATTTTCTCCTCTGGAAAGGGAATCTAAAAAATCTGGGGATAACAGCGATTGTAAGGTTATTCTGTCATCGGAGTGGCCTGTGTAAAATCTTTAGTTTAACTTATATAACAGAAACCGTAGAAGAAGGGAGAGGTTGCATATGATACGTTTCGAAGACGAACCTGCATTCAAATACAGCTATTATGCCGTGCTTCACCGCGGAGAGCGAATCGATGTCAAATGTCCATCATGCGGCGGGCATGCTTATATTGAATGTCGTAATAGAGAATTGCATTGGAAATGTAACGAGTGCTACGCTCATGCGGTCAAAGAAGAAGACTATGAATATACGGGCAAAGGATACTGTGCTATATGTGAGCGGTGGTTTAATGTAGTGGTAACGGACGAGAAGATGACATCACATTCGCTTGTACATATTACCTGTCCACACTGCGGAGCTAGTAATCAGGCTAAACTGCATAAACGGGCGGTTAGTCGGGGGTATTACCGGGATATTCGGCTAGGTCGAGACCCGATCTTTGATTTGGAACTGTACTTTCTGGACTACATCCGCGGCAAGCAGATTTGGGCTGTGAATCGTGAGCATCTGAACTATCTGATGGCTTATGTTTCTGCTGATTTGCGGGTGAAGTATGGTGGAGTCATGATAAAGACAGCATCTCACAGCATACCGGCGTATATCAAAGATGCCAAGAACAGGGAGGCCGTGATTCGTATTTTGACCAAAATGCAGCATAACATCCGATGAAGATCATCATCAGGGACAGGGGAAGAAAAAGATGAATAAACGAATTGTCACGGGGATCACTCTGTTTGTGTTTGCCATGCTCTGCATTCCTGCTTATTTTATTATGCAGACCTATGGTGTATTTCAAAAAGAAAAAGTGTTATCTGATTACGCCATTGCGGTGGATGTGCAAGGGGAATCATACCAGGCATGGCCGCTGATCAACAGCTTTACAGCGATGGACAAAGGAGAAGAAGATCGCCAGCTGTATTACCGTATCGACGTGAGTGGTCTTGAAAACTTGTTTCAGCTGGCATACAAGGAGTATGAGGTTACACCGGGTGGAGACAATCCGTTTCTGGCCGGTCAAGTTAACTTCTCGCAAACGGATCATAAGTATGTGCGGAGTGAGAACAAATACACCAATGCAAAAGACTTTGTTACAGTACTAACCCTGGTAGATCGCGAGGGAAAGGTAATATATACCTATGAACAAACGGGAAAAGGAGACGGCAAATTGGTGAAGTCTATCATTCATCAAGGCATGAGCCGTACAAGCAATCACGGCACGGAAGCCGCTCGTGATCCCTACCTGAATATTACGGCGTTGTTTCGTGAAAAGCTGGGCATCGATGTAAAACTGACGGTGGATGATGAGCATAAAGTCGTCACCATTCGAATGAACAAAATGGAGGCGAAATAATGAATATGTATGGTGTAGAGCGTGGGCCTGTATATCTGCAAGGGCTGACAAAGAGCGTGACGGCAGAAAAAACACATGATGTGGAATGGCAAGGAAAACTGCAGACAGCTGACGGACATGATCAGTTTCATATTTTTTATTATGGTGACCTGGATGAAGATGATCTAATTATGTGGCATGATATGACACCGTTGTTGGTTTATGCAGAACATACGGTAACAGGTGAACGTTATCTGCTCATTGATGCGGCGAAGCACGGTTACGATGCGATGTTGTGTGAAACATATCCGGAGGAAAAAGTGAATAAAAGGCCGCTTCGTCCTTATCTCGATGTGGAGGGTGAGGATACATTCGAAGTTCATCTGACAGCATTTTACAATGTGCCATGGGATGAGGAGTTTGGTGAGGACGCCCAGGAAGATGGAACATACGAACTGATTACAGGCGAGCGTGTACATTTTAATGAAGTTAAACGTAATGGTTATGATGCTTTTGCCATTCGTATTCGCAATCGGAAAGGTGTAGAAACCGAAATTGTACAGGAAGAGTTGGCTTAAATGTGATACGTCAATCAATATAATGGCATCTGATGGATTCAATCCATCGTGTAAATCCTGTTGTGAACTATAATTAGGAGCTGATTCCGAATGTATACCGTGTCTCGTGTATTAAAGACTGTCTCGCCTCAGGAGTTGCAGCAAGTTGAGCAGCAGCACTCCGTTTCTCTGCCTTTAGCTTATCAAAGCTGGATGCAACAATACGGGGAAGGGACTTATTCGGGCTGGATAAACATTCAACGGCCGGATTCCGAGGTGTTAAAACCATTTGCAGAATATGATCTCTGGGAACATACAGAAGAAACGGTAATCAGCCAGCATCAATTGCAAGAGTGTATCAGCATTGGAAGTTCAGTAGATGGAGATTTCCTGGCTGTTCATGCCGATGTGGAAGGACTTATATGGCTTCCACGGCATGATGAACAGATTTCAGTGTGGCCGGCAAACAATGAGTCATTTCCTGAAATTCTCGACCACATCTACTGCGGATATTACCGCAGAGACGAACCTTCAAGGCCGGCATATTTCGAACCGTGGAACGAGGAGCGGCAGCATATTTTTTATCATTTTACGGGAAAAGAACATGGTGTCTCTATGAAGGAACTGGCTGATCTGTGCCAATCGAACTTTTCATGGGATCTGGTCATTGAGAACGAATATACATGCATGCTGTTCCAATCGGGAATTGGCGGATATGTTCGTTTTAATTACGCATATGAGCGGGAAATTGCACTGTTCTATGAAAATAATGATCCGACTGAGGCACAAGAAGCGCAGAGGCAAGTGCAGGAGTTACAACAATTTTTGCAGGTACATCATTGCACCTTACAGGAGTAAACACACTAGAAGGAGAGGTGATTTGATGGAGTGGCTAAATACAAAAATTGCAGACCAGTGGCGAAATGAAGGCAAGCGGTACGCGGGCGATGTCAATGCGTTTGTACATAAAATGCTTCAAGGAGAGCAGCCGAATGAATCCGAACTGGCAGATGATACCCGCCATGCCATGAGTGCTAAAGTCATGAAGATGGTGAAACAGGCTAATCTTCAGGGTGAGGTGGAACGACTTCGAGAAGAATTACCTGCGGCAACATGGCCGCTGAGCAATCATTTTCAGGATTCCATGCAGGCTGTACAGGTTGCAGGTTATTTGAATGAGGAAACGGTGCTCTGTAACACAGGTATATTGTCGAATAACGGCCAAGTATACACGATGGATCAGCAGGGATGGTGGTGTAGTCCGGAATATACGTTTGCAGGCTGTTCAGAGGGCGGTGCTTACGTTGCTCTGGCGAATCGGGAAGGTGTACGTGTCGTTTTCAAGCCTGATTGCAGGCTTGAAGGAGAGCAGGTCTCATTCTACCCTTGGAACGGGATTCAGGATCGAATAAAAGCCAATTTGCCAGAAATTGAATCCCTGGCGGATATTACACACCCCGAATGCACGCTTGAAAAGTTGATCCCCATGGATCAAGGGCAGACGCTACTACTTCAATCCCGGTACGGTATCTATCTGATCGCACAGGAGCAGGTGACAATACTTCATCCCGACGCGTCTGAGATTCAGGAATATGAGTATGAAGATACTCAGCTTGCTATGGGACATACCGCAGTATCCTATGACGAGCGCCAGATTGCTTGGGGTAGCCAGATGAGTAGCCATACCGTGCTGGATCGGGAGTCCAATAAGACGTATGAAGTGGAGCCGGAATCCAGTTATCCGCATTGCGTGGCATTCAGCCGGGACAGCCAAGTTGTCTGGTTTAATGCCTGTCACTTTTACAATGGGGTCACGATTCAAGTTCCGCTAGACAACATGTCGGTTAGTAAACAGAAAGAGGAATGGCCAATCATGGACGAGAATGCGCGTGTGTATGCCATGGTTGAGATTGAAGCAGGTATGGTAATCGGTGATGCATACGGTTATTTGTACTGTATCAACCGCGAAGGACAAGAGCTTTGGCGTCATTTTGTAGGGTCAACAATCTATTCCCTGATGGTCTCACCTGAGCAGTCTCAGCTTGCCGTGGGAACCTATGGCGGTATGTTGCATATCCTTGATCTGCGTTCGGACCGTATGGATGAATACGGCATTGGCACAGGTGCTTTGCGTGAAAGGGAGCGTTATGTATTGTGGCGTGAACAAGAGCCGCTGCGCTGGTAGCATGGGCTGGTGACGGTCTGAATGAATGATTTTACTAAAGGGTGATGATATGGAACGTCAAGAGGCTGTGCTGTTGTTAAAATGTCATGCCTTTGCTCACGATGATGTGAATCATCCCACCATGGAACATGGTTTTCTCGGTAGCCTGCGTCGCTTTCGTGGTCAATTGCTTGAAGCGAATTTCCATGAACTGATGTGCATATTACGCGTGCTCGCTCCGGATCTTTCGAATCCAGCGTTGGATCGTGAAGTGATGGCTTGTCTGTGGAGTATTACTCATCTGGCGAGGGCTTGGGCTTTAGAACCGGAGGGTATGCTTCGCAGTAATCATTTGATCTCGGATGAGCAGGTTACGGTGATGGAAGAATGGCTTAATCTGTTCTCCTATGCAGTCATGATCCTGATTGAAGGCGGCGATGAGCAAGAAGCGTTCTGGGGATATGAACAATATGTGTTGGACTGCATTGTGGAGAAAGGTGAAGGTGAAGGGAGATGAAGTCTGGAGTGGATACTGTTATCAACGATCTACGGATAGAATTGAACCAATTGTTAGACCGGAAAATACAGGATGAAGAGATTCGGTCGCTGTATGACACGTATCTCCAATTGGAAGGGGCCTCGGAGGCCGAACTGGATCAGTTTGAAAAACAGTATGAGGTTCGCCTACCAGATGATTTCCGTGCTTTTTACCGTCATACGGATGGCAGTGGTTATGGTCTGCATGTGTTGTACCCGGGTGATGCGGAGCAAGGCTCATGCAATCCTTTCTATCTGATGTCGCTACATGAGATTCGGGAGACCAAACAATACTTCTGTGATGTAGACGAGAAGCTGGAGGAGCATTACGGGGAGGAAGAGATTTGCCAGTTGGATCCTGAAATAAAACCGTACTTGTTCCATAAATCATGGATTCCATTTGCCTCAATGGCTGGGGGTTCACTCTACTTGATGCTTGATTTTGATCCAACAGAGGCAGGTACATATGGGCAGATTATTATGTATGTGCATGATCCAGACTTTGTTTATTACGTTACATCTTCGTTTACGGAGCTTCTTCGGATGTCCAACCTCAATCTGAATTTAATCCAGGAAATTGAATACTAGATGCTCAATGTAAATGATATCAGATATAAAAAATAAATTAAAAAAAGACAGGAGCTACTTTAACAGCTCCTGTGGTAAGTTCTAGATTTTGGTCTTAGAACGTGAAACTCTCAGTCTCTACCACTGGAAGAAGCGGTGACCATGAAACCCGCCGGGACCTCCTGGTCCACCGGGTCCGCCCGGTCCGCCGCCGTGTGGCCCTCCCGGATACCCAGGGTAATGTCCCGGATAACCTCCGTGCCACCAAGGCCCAAGTCCCCCGATAGGAAAAGGAAGAGGAAAAGGCACTACTGGCGGATAAGGGTAGGGATATGGATAAGGGTACGGCGGTGGAGGGGGCGGATAATAAGGATAAGGATAACCTAACTGCTGGGTTGATGTAGAACCTGGAACAATTGACATATCACAAGCCTCCAATGTCTGGATTGATGATATCAGCCTATGCAGATTCATCACTTGCTGACACAGAGATTTAGCCCAGTCTAAATGGGCACAGATCTGGGCACTGGGCATAAGCTGAGGTATAGGTTATTACCTAAACCGAGAGCGAAGGGCAGGCGTTTTATTTTGGCAACCTCGTACATGGATTTCACTGTACCGACCACACAGTTTACGTATGATCTGAGCAAAAATCCGCTTTTTAAGAAAGATGAATATAATTACATTAATGCACTTTCGGTGAAACAGCTCAATACGTTGGGCAACAGCTCGTTATTGGATATTTTTCTCAGTGCAGGCAATGTCGTTGAACCTCAAATTCATCAGAACGCAAACGAGCTTGTTTATTGCATTAGTGGTTCGGCGGTTGTTTCCCTCATTAACCCCTTTACAAATGAATTGCTGCATTTCCCGATCACACCGGGGCAAACGGCTAACGTACCTCAAGGCTGGTGGCACTATGAAGTGGCAACGGCAAATCACACACATCTGCTCGCGATCTTTGATGCACCTGTACCCGAAGCGATATTTGGCTCCGATATTCTGCGACTGACACCTGCAAGCGTACTGGCTCATACCTATTGTCTGGATGAACACAAAGTGCAGGAAGCTTTGGCTCCCATTCAAAAAACGGTAATTATCGGCCCGCCGACAGATTGTAAAACTCAGGTTGCTCCGTCATCAAACCATATGCCTAATGTAGGGCCAAACCTCCAACCTAACATCGAACCACTTCATATCCAGCCCAACAATCAACCGAATATGCAGCCTAACAATCAACCGAACATGCAGCCCAACGTACAACCAAGCATTCAGTCGAACATGCTGCCTAACAATCAACCCAATATGCAACCCAATATGGTTCCATATGTGAATCGTCTTCCACATTGGGGTACCTGGGTAGATCCGCGTATTATCCACGAACCAGGATGTCCATACTATACGGAACTACCCGTACAGTTGAAATCAGATAACGAGGCGTGAATTCAATAAACATACTCAATTCATTACAGTATGCAGTCGTCTATTCATCTCTGTAATCATGACGATAATCCTCACATTCTAATCCTCATATTCAGCTTCCATAACGATAAAAAGGCGTTCAACTTAGAGCGCCTTTTTTTTTATTTTTTATAATGCTGTCACAAACTACATGTGTTGTTTGTCTTCAGTATGTAGACCAAATGATGGAGGCGAATGAAATAATGAATTTACGTATGAACTACAGGGCGGCAAACCCGGGTGCTTTCAAAGCCATGATGGCGATGGAGCAACATATATCCGGACAATTTGAAGATAAGGTGTTATATGAGCTGTTGAAAATCCGGGTGTCTCAGATCAATGGCTGTGCTTTTTGCTTGGACATGCATGCTAAAGATTTGATGAAGCTGGGCGATTACGGGGATCATATTCTTTTGCTGAGTGTGTGGCATGAAGTGCCTTTATTTACGGAGAAACAACGTGTTATGCTTGAACTTGCCGAGGCTGTGACGCGGATATCGGAACATGGAGTTCCTCTTGGGATATACGATAAAGCGCGTGAACAGTTCAGTGAAACAGAGATCGTTAATTTGATCATGGCGATCAACTCCATTAATAGCTGGAATCGCATCGCCATTACGACAGGAATGTACCCCGGTTGTTTTAACTAAAATGACAAACGAACCAAGCCAGAGGAGGCGATCTCATGCAGTCCAATCTCAATTTTGATCCAAATGAAAATAAATATATGCCGAAACCGTCTTCTCTGGATGTTGGTGAGTTATATAAAATGTATAAAAGTTATGCCTTCTCCATCGCTTACCGGATGCTGGGCACAGTGACAGAGGCAGAAGATATCGTTCAGGACTGCTTTGCAGGACTTCAAAGTATGGTGAATCAGGAAAATCAGGATATTCAGGATATTCATCAACCCAAGGCTTACCTTGCAAAACTCATCGTGAACCGCTGCCTGAATCTGCAGAACTCTGCCCGTAACCAGAGAGAGCATTATGTCGGAGAATGGCTTCCCGAGCCATTAGGTGTGTATGAAACGATAAATACGCCAGAGGAAGCGATACAGCAAAAAGAAATGATTTCGTACGCCTATCTGGTGATGCTGGAACGTCTATCCCCCATGGAACGTGCTGTTTTTGTGCTGCGAGAAGCCTTTGAGCATGACTATTCGGAGATCGCGGGTTGGTTGGGGAAAACAGAGAGTAACTGTCGACAAATATACAGTCGTGCCAGACGAAATCTGCCTGAAAAACTTCCAGCGATGGATCCTCCCAACGCCGATTGGAAAACCAAAGAAGAAATACTTGGCCGTTTTACCACAGCATTTCTCCGTCATGATGTTTCAGCCATGCTTGAACTGCTGACAGATCAGCCTGTATTCACAGCGGACGGGGGCGGTGTAGTGAGGACGATTATGAAAACCATGCGTGTACACCAAGGCGTGCTTGCGATTCTGACCTCTCCCAGAGTGCTCATCTCATTAAGAGAAAGAGAGTGGAAGCCTGCGTTTATTAACGGTGAGCCACAGCTTGCCTTGATGAAAGACGGGCAGGTATCTGAAGTGGTATGTGTGGAAATGAATACTTCAGGGGATCGAATCCATGGTGTGTATCTTATTGTCAATCCACACAAGCTGAGCACTGTGCAGCCTTTGGGCGAAGATTATAATCAATGCAAGAATTAACTTTAACCACACATAAGAAAGCGGCATGTTCCTGTAATCAGGACTGTCGCTTTTTTTTAGTATGAAATAAACCAAGGGTAAAAACATTTGAGAGGTCATTTTGAGTCGAACTCATCTATCAGAAATTTGATTCTACTTATTTACATGGTATGATTTAATAGGTTTGAAAAGGAGTAAATATATGTAATATTTGATGTGGGATTTGGAATTTTACACAAGTGAGGTTATATTCTTTGAAAAAACTGAATTATGTTCACATGTTTGTTTTTCTAAGTGCAGTTACTGTCGTCACGCTGGGTCTGTACTATGCGGCGGCAGATTGGCTGGATCAGACGTATTTCCGCTTCCTGATCTGGAATTTGTTTTTGGGTTGGATCCCATTTTTGTTCTCATCAATAACCTATAGATTGAGTCGTTTGAAGTGGGCAGGAGCCATATGGCTTGCAGTTCCTAGTGCGATGCTGTGGCTATTGTTTTTCCCGAACTCTTCATATATTGTTACGGATTTACTTCATTTGACGTCAAGAAGCTCAAGATATATTGCCGGAAACGGTGCAGAGTTCCACTATTGGTATGATCTTATGGTTGTGCTGATGTTTGTATGGGCAGGGTTACTGGTAGGGTTTCTGTCGATGTATCAGATTCAGGAAGTCATCTATGAACGGTGGGGACGTGCAGTGTCATGGATATTTGTACTGGGTGGAACAGCGCTTGGGAGTTATGGTGTTCTGCTTGGACGGGTGTATCGGTTAAACAGCTGGGATGCATTGACCAATCGTGAGCTGTTGATCAGGCTAATGCACGAAAGTGTAAGCCGGCCCTCTTTGGCATTTTGTATGTTCTTTGGAACGTTTCTTCTCACGATCTACCTTACGTTGTATTATCTGATGAATGCGAGAGGGTCTGGATCAGATAAAGCAAGTACACAAACCAATGACAAGAAAGTGTAGGTGAGTTCTTCGATATGTTGGATGCAGCAAAGATAACGGAAAAAGTCAGAGAAGTTATGGAAGATAAGGACTTTTCGGGCGTTGTGCTCTGCAAGCATCATGGACAGCCACTGTTTCAGATGGTGCGAGGGTATGCGAACCGCAGTGAAGAACTTTTAAATAATATAAATACACGTTTTGGTATCGCTTCGGGTTGTAAACTCTTCACAGCTGTAAGCATAGGTCAATTGATAGAAGAAGGGAAGTTTGCGTTGGAGTCCACATTAAAAGATGTCTTGAGCCTGACCTTTCCGGCATGGGATCCGGAGATTACGGTACACCAATTGCTGACACACACTTCCGGTGTGCCGGATTATTTTGATGAGGACGTGATGGACGATTTTTCAGCATTATGGAAAGACAGACCCGTGTACACGATGCGGAATCTTAGTGATTTTCTGCCGATGTTTCAGCATCTGCCGATGAAGTCTGCTCCCGGGCAGCAATTCCATTACAACAATGCGGCATTTATCGTGCTGGGACTCATTGTGGAACAATACACTGGCATTACGTTTACAACGTACGTGGAGGAACATATTTTTAAACGATGCGGTATGCAGGATTCAGGTTATTTCAAGACAGATCAGCTTCCGCGTAATACAGCAACTGGATATATCGATGCTGACGATGGGACATGGACAAGCAATATTTTTTCGATCCCCGTTCAAGGTGGGGCGGATGGAGGAGCCTATGTTACCGTACCGGATATGATTCGTTTCTGGGATGCTTTGATGGGGCATTTGTTGCTGAGCGAAGAGATGACCCGCTACTTGTTGACTCCACACAAGCATGACGAGGATGAGGCGTATTATGGTTTGGGTATATGGCTGGAACTTCGGGAAAATGAGATTTTTAAAACACATGTGATGGGTTTTGATCCAGGTGTTTCGTTTATGTCGGGGGTATATCCGAAGCATGGAGTCCAGCTTGTAGTTATATCTAATCAGGAGTCGGGTCCGTATCCTATAACGTTGGCAGTAGAGGAAGCGCTGGTATAGGGGGAGAGGTATGGTTCAGTTGCAGGCGTTTAGACAGCAGAGGAAGAGAAAACCACGAAAGAGCGGAAGCAGTAACAGCCGCCCGGAGTGAAGCCCTTGCTTGTCCGCTTACTACAGCGTGGTCTGGGCAAGGGCTTATGATTGGAATATTCTCCTGGAATCATTACGAATTTAATCGGACAAGTGAACTAGCTTCCACAACTCAGGCACGATTAATCTAGGGAATACATCGATGGGTGGCTTTTCCTTTTTGCGCTTATCATTGGTCAGCACGGTCACAAGCTGCAACTCGGGCACGATATATACATATTGGCCTCCGAATCCTCTGGCATAGTAATAATTCAGTGGCTTGTGATTCACTGAATTAGCAGGCTGCGATGGCGAGTTTTCGTCAAGATCCTGACCTGCATATTGATCCACCCACCAGTGCCAGCCGTAACTGCCATGGTTTGGCAGAGGGACGGTGATGAGGGGCTGTGTTGAACGTTGGATACGTTGGCTGGAGATGAGTTGTTTTCCTTCCCATATTCCTTCCTGAAGGTAAAGCTCTCCGAATTTGAGCAGGTCAGCAGGCAACAACCTCAGACCAAATCCACCTGTGTGTACACCTTGAGGATCTTGCTCCCATTCATAATGTTGAATGCCCAGTGGGCCAAACAGATAACGCTCGGCATACGCTGCCACACTCATGCCTGTATGCTGCATCAAAATGGAAGATAAAATCTGGGAAACTCCCGAATTGTACTCCATATGTGTGCCTGGTTTATGCCGCAAACGCTGTTCCAAGGTGAAGTTGACCCAATGTTCCGTACGTGTCATCCGTGGAAATGAGTTTTGTCCTCCAAACTCATCCCAGTTAAATCCGGCTGTCATTGTAAGCAGTTGCTCCAGCGTAATCGCTGGTTTACGTGGGTCAGGATCAGAAGTGAGTTGCGGGAAAAAGGTGGAAAGGGGTATATCTGCCTCAGGTAATAGGCCTTGATCCATGGCAATACAGATGAGCGCAGAGATGAAGCTCTTGGTACATGAATTAATTTTGGCAATATGGGTCTCTGCCTGAGCATCCCGATAATGCTTGTACATCATCTCTCCACGCACACTGACGAGACAACTTCGCAGATCCAGCGGTGGAATGATATGCTGTAATGTATGGTGAAGGGTTGAAAGATTCATATTGTCCTTTCTGTGTACGTTGGTGTATTTAGGATGTAGATTCGAAATGGCTGCCAACTATATTAGCATATTCATTCGGGTAGCTCAACAAACATCAATTTCTTTATAATCATTGCACAGGAGGTCAACATGATGTACAAAATCGGTAATCAAGGAACGTTCAAAACCTTACCTGATCAAGCCCTCGCGATCTATCAAGGGGATGTTGCCCGTGTTGAAACATATATCGAGCAAGGCATGGACTTGGAAGAAAAAATTTCGTTGAGTAAAAATATCATGCTTAGCCCGCTTGATCTGGCACTGATCTGTAATCAGCTTAAGGTTGTCAGACTACTTGTAGAGCGGGGAGCCGAGATGAATGCCAAGGATCATCCGGCCATTCTATATGCAGCGCGCTACTGTGGTGCAGATATAATTCGTTATTTGGTTGAGCAGGGAGCGACATTAAACGGAATAAGTCGGTTGAAATCCAGTGCATATGACGAGGCGTACTACGGAAACAAAAAGAATATAACGGTGCTGAACGAGCTTGGGCTGGATATCCGTAAATATGGCGGCAAAACGTTGCGAAAAGCAGTGTCGGATTATGATATGAAGACCGTTCAATACCTGTTGAATGAGGGTGTGGACATCAATTATAATGAGCCGGATATGGTCTATCCATACAAGGCGACACCGCTCACCGTAGCAGCACGTCAGAACAGTATGCGAATGGTCAAATATTTGGTAGAACAAGGTGCAGATGTGACCCTGCAGGAGATGGATGGGGAGCGGGCATATACGATCGCGGTCAGTCAGAAAAATAGTGAAATGGCAGACTACTTGAGATCACATGAGCCTGAAGAGTTTCATAATCTGAGCAACAAACTGCATGCGCTCCAATCATACAAGCTTCCAAATCAATTAATTCATTTCCTGACCGAAGGTTCGCGTAAAATCAATTTGCCAAGCCGTCCTGCTGGTGTTGGATTTATTGAATTTTTTTCCTTGACGGATACAGTGGAGATGAAGATGGGCAGGCAGAAGTTGCTGCGTCTATCCTCTGAACTGGATCAGTACTCTCATATGCTGATCGTCTGGAATCCGAGCAAAAAAATGATAGGTTATGCGGATATTGAACATCTGGAGCATGGCATATTGTGTACGTTTGAACAATTCATGGCCGAGCCTGAGGTTTATATCGAACGTCTTTTGAATTAGTTGAAAGTGTTATAGACGATATAATCGTGATCTGGATACAGAAGGGACTAAAGCCTGTTTCTTAATGAAACAACGCTCCAGTCCCTTGTTTATCTTTTTGAACAAAACCTAAGATATGATCTGTGCATTTTTCAACTGAAATCCAACGTATGTTCTAAAAATCCTTCGTACGATCAAAGACCTCGTATAACTGCTCTCGATTAATCTTGAAGGAACCGGGCTGGTTGGTTTCCAACTGCTCCTCTAATTGATCAAGCAAGTCAACAAGTGCCGCATTAATTTCTTCACGCTCCATCGTTTCAATGAATTCTGACTTGGCATCCATTTGATTGAACATCTGTGTATACTCATGGGTGAAGGAGATTAGATATTCAGAGAGCGTGTCTGCTTGAACCGTTCGCTGGCTTAATTCACGAATCCGCTTCAGAGATTGTTTATACAACTGCGCGGCTTTTTTGGCAGGTACTGCCTTAATCTGTTCCCTGCCGTCCCAGTCCCGAAACGGATTGTTCAGATTTTCTGCGAGCCATTCCGGTTTACGTGGCTGAGTGATGTCTAGATCGATTCGGGTTTCAGCAACTTTTTTATATCGGGTTTTGATTGACTTGGCTGCTTCTGCCGGCAGACTGTTCATCCAGAGTGTATGTAGTTCAGGGAGTTGCTCGGGACTTGGAAATTGATCTCCATCAAAGCCAAATAGGTCATTCGTGCTGAACATTTGCAAGGATGTTAGGTGCTGAATGGAATGAATACCAGATATCGTACCGGGTTTACCCCACAAGCGTAATTGGGAAAGTTCGGGGGAGGTTTGAACGACAGATTCAATATTAAGCTCTGCGATTTTATACAATTGAAGGCTCCCTAGACGAGAAATACCGCGAATCTCAGGTAAAGATTCCGCTATACACAAGGTCAATCGTTCTCCTTCGGCAGCTGCATCGATATGTAGACTTGGGCTTATCTCTCCAGTGAGGCTTAGGAAATCCATCCTGTCATTCAAAACAATTTGTTCCACTCCGCTGGCATCCACAACAAGTCGGGTCAATTGCGTTTGGCTGAAATTCAGTTCACGTTGACCGTGGTTCTTAATGTGGAGTTCATAAACAAAGGGGTTCTCCTGCAGAAAAGAAATAATGGCATCATGATATGTATTCATCTCGATATGGGTCAGACACGGAAGCGTCTCAAGAGTAGCGACATCTTCTGCCGAGGTAGGAGTGAAGTTACGAATCGTACTGGTGTTACGTCTCATTTCACTTCCACCAACAATGATTCCCTCGTGATCCCTCGCTGCTTGTTTAAAAAGAGCCCTACGGCTTTCAGCAATTTGATCCCATTGACGCTGACGATACAAACTTTCTCCGGCCAGCCATCCTGTATCGTAACTTCGGGGTTCTTCAGTGATCAGTGGAAGACGGTTACCGGCTAAAATATACAGTTCAGGAATATCCGCTTTTACATAGTTATGTTCTAAAATATCATTCCAAAAATAGAAATTACGGAACAGTGGTTTCATCGCATCAAGTTCGGATTCTGTTGGAAGTTGATCTCCAGACCAGTCCAATTGCAGGATGGCGGCTAGTGTGCGTGTTTTTTTATCGTCCGTTGCTTTCAGAGCAGTGACCTGACATGCTGTATATTGCTGCATTTGATCATCATAGATGCAATAAATATCCCCGATGGATGGAAACATAATAAACTCCTCTCAACATAGAAAGTCTGCATTGTAAAAAATAAAGCTGAATTCTCCTATTAAAATTATATCATCTTAATCTGATAAACTTCCAATTCGTGTAGCAGAGATGTCTGTTCTTCTTTTATTAGTAGAGACAAGTTTACTTCGATGCACGTTTAGGTGTGCAGCTTGGCTGCAGTATTATCTCATGAATTTTCAGCATACAGTATAACAACGAGATGTTTGCCCAAGGAGGAGAATAAAACTGATGATCAATCCAATCTTGAAATCCCCAAACGTTCCACTAGCTGCGGATTCTAACGCTGTAGTGAATTACCGGAGAGATTCAAGCAACTACGTAACTCAGCTGTTTGGTGAGCAACTGCCAACGATTGAGAATGGATTTTTTAACGTTTACCTGAGCAAAGGCATTATTGTACAGCCCCATTGGCATACCAATGTCACGGAGATGGTTGTGGTCATCAACGGTGAAATTACAGCATCCGTGTTCAATCCATTCACTCGCGAACGGATCACGTATCGTTTGAAGCCGGGGCAAGTGGTTGTTTTTCCAAAGGGCTGGTTTCACTGGTTTGTGGCGGAGACCGATGGAGTATATGTGCTGACCATATTTGATCAACCGACACCGGATATTGTATTTGGCGCAGATTTCCTTGCAGCTACACCGCCCGATGTTGCTCACCGCGCATATTGTCTGGATGAAGAAGCTTATGCCAAAGCGGTTGCTTCCATCCAAAATGATGCCATTCTGGGCCCGAATATCGGGTGTGGAACCGTTGTTTCGGATACCTCCGTTCAAGCTTCCAAGGCGTCAACGGCACCCAACCATAAACCTCAACCCTGAAGGGTTCCAACTTCATCTTAATTAAAAACAATGTTAGAAACCTGCAGCTGAGCGAATTGAGTTGCAGGTTTTTAAATTGCAGGCGTTGACGCTATTCACCCTCTCTCTGTTACTATAGGAGTAACAACAATGAAAATGGAGGATATCATCGATGGCTGTAACAGAAAACGAATGGCTTGAAACAGCGATGAGTTATGCACCGGTAATCATGTTTGATCAGAATGAACCTTTCTATCCGGATTTCGTCGGCGTGACGGTGTTCGAACGTTCTGGACCTTCTCCATCCTTTCGAAGAGAAATTGAGTTTCCTTCTGAAGCGGTTCAGTATGTTATTGAATATGCGATATGGTGGGATTACGAGATCGGACATCTTTATGAGATGGAGCATGTATGGGTGTATGTAGGACATCATGGGGAGGTCGTGGACTGCGAGGCTAGCTTTCATGGGAGGGTATTAAGAGGGCTGTTAAAAGATCGAGTTAATCTGGTAGGCCATCATGTGTGTCTGTACTCACAGCCGGGAAAACATGCCTTTTCACCATTGCCTGTTGTATTTGAATTACTGCCGAATCTGTATAGTGCAGCGGGAGTGAAGGCGGGTTGTGACGGGTTGCTTGTCAATGAAATGTTTAAGCCTTTTTTTCAAACCAGTGAACAGATCGATGCGCGCGTCAAAAAGTATCTACAAACCAAAGCATTTGTGCCATCCATGCAGTTTGAAGAGTATCTGTTGAAACCGGAGATGTTTATGACATGGGACAGGCTTTTTACATTGATTCCACAGCGAATTAAAGACCGTATAGCAGAGCTGGATCAGCTGGAAGAATATGAATAAAACCAAGCTTGATCCGATCACAAAAAGCTGAAAATCCCAAATGGATTAAGAGAACAATCAAACTCATTTTTAATGAATTTGATTGTCCTTTTTTTGGGTCAATTGAATCATATTTCATGGGAATTTATTAGACTTAAGTCACATTATTAAATATTTCGGTGTTAGAAATATGACCTTTACTTCGTAGTTTTAGGAACAAAGTAGTCGAAAGAACTATGAACTAACATATAGGTCTGATTTAAAAATAGAACATAGATATCACATCGCTATGTAAAGTGGTATGTATAAAAAAATATATAATAATTGCGTTAAAACGAAAATTTTATATAGAAATTTAGTATATTAGTATTTATTAACACAAAAACAAGTTACTTATTAATTATAATAAAATTACACAAAAATGAAAGTTTACAAAAAATGAAATTTAACTATTCAGTTTTGTAATATTTATGTCGAAATACATCGTATGCTGTCTGGAGAGCGATCCATAGAATGGATTAGCAAACTTTATTTACATAACTAGACACGAAGAAACTTAGGGGGAGATAAAATGAAGTGGTTCGGCAACTTGAAAACAGCAACAAAGATTATCTCAGCATTCTTGGTTGTATCAATGATTCTTGCCATCCTTGGAGTGTATTCGATTACTACACTTAGAAGCACCAATGAACACATGAAAGAAATTTACGCCAATAATCTGGTCTCGGTAAAAGAGTTGAGTGGAGCCCAGATGAATTACCAGAGAGTTCGGGTTAACATTCGTGACCTCAACTTTGAAAAGAATTCCGCAGAGCAAAATCGTATTATTGATAATATTAATATTATTAAAGGTAACATCGAGAGTCAAATTGAAGGCTATCGTCCTCTGGCAACTACCCCCGAAGAAAGTGCACTCCTTAGCAAATTTGATACGCAGTATTCAAAGTACATGCAAATCTTGGAGCAAGGTATAGGGCTGGCAAAAAGCAATGACGATCAAGGTTTTTTGGTTTTCTTGAAAGATACACTCAAGTCGCCTGGTGATGAAGCTCTGGCCACATTGGGTAGTCTGGTGGAGCTGAACGAGAAACTTGCCGAACAGAACAATATGAAGTCTGAAGCGGCATACACAAGTGCATTCACAGTCACGGTTGCTTTAGTCATTGGTTCTATTATCTTTAGTATTATCATCGGATTTGTCATTTCACGCTCCATCTCTAGACCTCTATTGGCCATGCTTGGTCTCGCTACGGAAGTCGCTAACGGAAATCTGACCCTGAAGTCTGATATTTCTTCAAAAGACGAGGTTGGGCAATTGGCCTTCGCGCTTAATCGAATGGTGGATAATCTGCGAGACTTAATTAATAACATTGTCATGAATTCACAGAGCGTTGCAGCATCATCTGAACAGATCTCAGCAAGTACAGAGGAAATTGCAAGTACAAGCACAAGTCAATCCAGTGAAGCAGCGAACATCTCCGAATTGTTTAAGGAATTGTCTCTGGCCATCAACTCTGTAGCTGCAAGTGCTGAAGAAGCTGCCGAGTTGTCCAATGATACGGTGAAAACGGCACGTGAAGGTGGTCATGTCGTACGGACTTCCCTGGAAGGTATGCAAGCTGTTAGTACCAAAATGGCAAAGCTTGAAGAAGATTCACGCAAAATTGGCGATATTATCGAAGTGATTGACGACATAGCTGAACAGACCAATCTGCTTGCATTGAATGCTGCGATCGAAGCAGCACGTGCTGGAGAACAGGGAAGAGGATTTGCGGTTGTGGCTGACGAAGTTCGCAAGCTTGCTGAACGCAGCGGTGAAGCCACCAAAGAAATCACAACGATTATTAAAGTGATGCAAGAGAATACGAGACAAAGCGTTCAAGCCGTTTCGGATAGTGTGCAGCAATCATCTAAAACAGGGCAAGCCTTTGATCAGATTATTGAGATGGTCAACAACTCTTCCCAAAAGGTAAATGAAATTGCAGCTGCATGTGAGGAAGAGGCGGCACAAGCTGCTGAGGTGATGAGTTCAGTAGAGTCGATCTCTGCATCCAGTGAGGAGTCTGCCGCTGCATCCGAAGAAACGGCAGCAACTTGTCAATCACTTGCGCATCTTGCAGAAGAGTTGGCTGAATCTGCATCTGCTTTCAAAACCCAGTCATAATAACGAATTGAGGGTGAAACGATGTCTTCACTTCAGAAGGAACAATATATTGAAATGTCTGTCGGCGCAGAGACCTGCGCCATTCGAATCGAAGAAATTCACGAAATTATAAAAATGCAAAGTATTACCGATATTCCGTTTAGCAGGCCTGAGATCAAAGGAGTTATGAATCTGCGTGGTAAAGTCGTCTGTGTCATGAGCTTGCGTAATTTGCTGGGCATGCCGGACGAATCGGACACTCGGGCGACCCGAATTATTGTGGTGCGTTACCAGGATGAATATATCGGTTTGATTGTAGACCGAGTCAGTAAAGTCACAACTTATTCGGAAATACATCCGCCTACTGGAGGTCATGGACGTAACCTTGAAATATTCTTTCAGGGTGTGGGCCAAAAGGGAGATAATCTGGTTGGTATTTTGAAGCTGGATGAAATATTGGGCGGTTAGGAGGGAATGCACCAATGATGGATTTGTCCGCCTATCGCGACATATTTATCGAAGAACTGAATGATCAATTGGAACGGATGGATCAGTCATTGCTTGCACTTGAACTTTCACCTTCTGTGGAACTCGTGCAGACATTATTTCGAGCGGCTCATACGATTAAAGGCTCGGCTTCGACTATGGATTTTCGTGAATTAAGTGATCTGACACATGAAGTGGAGTATGCATTGGAATGGGTGCGATCCAAGAAACCGGAAATTACCGCACAACTCATCGATACACTTTTTCGCTCATTAGATGCGATGAGAGTACTTAGGGATCAATATGTGCGGGGAGAAAGTTATACTGATTTTCGTGCAGTGGTTAAAGAAATACAAGACATGATTCATCAGCCGGCCTCGGTTGTGCAGACCAAGTCACTCGCTCTAAAGCCTGTGGAGTCTAATCTATTCAGTGAGGTACTTGAAACGGGCCATCAGATGTTTTCCATTCGTATTGTATTAAGCTCAGATTGTTTGATGAAAGCAGCGAGATATCATATCTTGTGTAAACGGGTTGAAGATGTATGCGGTAATGTACTGGCGACATCTATTGAAAAGCAGGGTCTTGATGAGGAACTGGGAGAAGCGCATTATAACGAGTTTGTGATCATTACAGCTTCTTCTCTGGATCAAGCTCAGATTGAGAGTGCGCTATCTGGAGATTTGGATATTCGGAGCGTGGATGTTGGTCCGTATATTTTGGCGACAGAAGAGGTTGCAGTAGCAACTGAATTAAAAGAGACTGAAATGACGGTTGGAATAGAGAAGGCCGACTCGTCAGTGCCCCCTCAAGAAGATAAGATGAAGTCAACTCAGCCTACCGTTCGCGTAAGTGTAGAACGACTGGATCATTTGATGAATCTTGTTGGCGAGCTACTTATTGATCAGACCTCTCTTGCTGATTTGAGCCGTTCTGGTGCCCGCAAGGAGCCCTCCCCGGTGATTCAAAGTATTGGTGGGGTGTCCGACCATATGGGCAGAGTTATTAAGGAACTGCAGGATGGGGTTATGAAGACGCGCATGCTGCCTATTGATCAATTGTTGAACAGGTTCCCGAGGCTGGTGCGGGATTTGTCGCAGAAGCTCGGGAAAGATATTGAGCTGGTCATTAAAGGCGGAGAGACGGAGCTGGATCGCATGATTATCGAAGAACTCAGCGACCCGTTGATCCATCTGATTCGGAACAGTGCGGATCATGGTATTGAGAGCGCCGAGATTCGAACTAAGCAGAACAAACCTGCCAAAGGTCGAATAAAACTGACTTCGTATCATGAAGAAAATCATGTTGTGATTCGTTTCTCCGATGATGGCAAGGGCATTGATGGAGAGCAGATTAAAGCTTCTGCACTGAAAAAGGGTATTGTTTCAGAAGAACAAGCGGCTCGTTTGAATGCCCAGGAAGCTGTTCATCTCATCTTTGAACCGGGATTTTCAACGGCATCATCTGTGAGTGATGTTTCCGGTCGCGGTGTAGGTATGGATATCGTACGAAGCCAGATTGGCAGGCTGAATGGCATCATAGATATTGATACAGAGGTTGGTGTCGGCACAACGTTTACGATTCGTTTACCGCTCACCCTCGCCATTATTAAGGGGCTTCTGGTGAATGTCTCTGGCCGGGTAATGATTCTGCCGATGTATAACGTAGCGGAGATTGTGCGCATTAAACCTGAAGATATTCAGATGATCCAGGGACAGCAATCCATTCTGAATCATGGGCGCATTGTGCCATTTTACCGGCTGTGTGACAAGTTGCAATACCCACGTACAGATCGTAAATCAAAAACGATTCCCCTCGTTATTGTACGCTCGGTTGATAAAATCGCAGCCTATGCAGTAGATGAAATTATCGGGAACCAGGAAGTAGTGATCAAGTCACTTGGGACGTACCTCGGGGCAATGAACCATCTTTCTGGTGCAACGATTCTGGGTAACGGTAAAGTGGCCTTGATTCTGGATGCATCATATCTGGTAAGTCACTAAGGGCGCAGAGTCCAATGTATGCAGTAATCACATTATTATTAAAAAAATAAAGACAAAGAGCATCAAGATCTTGAAGGGGATCTTGATGCTCTTTGTCATGTTATTAACACTTATGTTCTCGGGTTGTCTGCTTGTCCTTTGAAAATTAAGTCCATAAAACGATTAGCAGCCGAGGAGATCGGCATATTGCGTTTTGTCATGATCCCAACGTGAGAAGGGGGGAGTGGGACGTCCAGCTGAATCTCAAAGAGAGAGCCTTCTTCCAGCTCTTTGGAGATAAATTCACGCGTGACATAGGAGATTCCCAAGCCGCGACGTGCAAATTCAATCAGTAGGTCAACACTGCCAACCTCGATCTCTGGTTTTAATGTGTAATTGTAATGGTTAAAGAGTTCGGTGATTGCCATTCGCACCCGGCTGTTCCGGGAAAACAGGATAAGTTCATGTTCAAGCAGCATCTCCAGAGTTAGTACTTTCCCCTTCAACTGGGCATAACGTTCGCCAGCAACAAAACAATCTTTTAACTGAATGCTTTCCCGCACTTCTAGCTGTGGGTCAACGATCGGCATGCGGACAACTCCAAGATCAATTTTGCCTTCTTTCAGGAACGTTATAACTTCAGGCGTTGTTCCATGGCTTAGATGCAATTTAATGTTAGGGTAATGTATATGAAACTGCTCCAGATACGATAACATGTAATGTTTGAACAGCGAGTCGCTACCGCCAATCCGGAGTTCTCCGTTGTCCAGATTTTTCAATGCGGCCATTTTTTCTTCCGCAAGAGAGATCAAAATTTGGGACTGTTCGATATAGGAATACAGGCTGGCACCTTCCTGAGTCAACGATACACCTTTGGAGTTTCGATAAAACAGAGTGAGTCCGAAGCTGTCTTCCAACTGTTTAATGGCATGACTGACGCTGGGCTGAGTAATGTAGAGTGCTTTGGCGGCTTGGGTCAGGCTGCCTGTTTTGGCGGCCCAGTAAAAGACTTTATATAGTTCATAATTTGTTGTCATAGATATCGTCTATAGCTCCTGTGAAATATATTAATTACTTGTATGGCTATAAAACGTATTATAGTGTAACTACAACAAAGAAACCAGAGTTACTTGGAAGGAGCACGGTAAGATGGAACCAACAACAATTGTTTTATTTGGTGCTACTGGAGATTTAGCCAAAAGAAAAATATATCCTGCCCTATATAATCTGTACCTTGAGAAAAAGCTTCCTGAAACCTTCTCCCTGATCGGCATGGGCCGCAGAGAGTGGTCGGATGAATTTTTCCAGGCGCAAGTGGAAAAATCCTTACATGATTTCTCAAGACGTCAGGGAGATCATGAATCGGTCAAATCATTTGTAAAAGCTTTTCGTTACAGTGTATTGAATATCAGCCATAAGGAAGATTATATAAAGTTGCTTCAAGTGGTTGAGCAAAGAGAGGCTGAACTTGGCATTCCATCCAATCGCTTGTTTTATCTGTCGGTTGGTCCGGAGTTCTTCGAACCAATCGCTGAAAATATTCAGGCAAGTGGGCTTGGTTCCACCCAAGGATGGAAACGTCTCGTCATTGAGAAGCCTTTCGGTCATGATTTGCAATCGGCTCGCGACCTTAACCGCAAGCTGAGTGAATCATTCACAGAGGAAGAGATTTACCGAATTGACCACTACCTGGGTAAACCGATGGTTCAGAAGCTGGAGACACTTCATCAGAGCAACCCGATTATGAAGGCTCTGTGGAACAACCGTTACATCTCTAATGTTCAAATTACGGCGAATGAGACTGTTGGTGTTGAAGAACGCGCATCCTATTATGATCATGTAGGTGCTGTGCGTGACATGTTCCAGAATCATATGTTGCAATTGCTTATGATGATGGCTATTCAGCTTCCATATAACAGTACTTCCGAAAATGTGGGTCAGAAGAAAAAACACATTATGGAGTCTATTCAACCACTGCAGAAGCAAACGGTGGAGGCAAGTATCATTCGTGGACAGTATGCTGCAGGCAACATTCAAGGGAAACCGGTACATGCCTACACAGATGAACCGGGTGTTGCCGAGAACACGATGAATGACACATTTATTGCCGCGAAGCTGCAAATTGATGATTTCTTCTGGAGAGGTGTTCCGTTTTACATCCGTACGGGTAAAAGAATGAAGGAGAAATCAACACGAATTGTGATTGAGTTCAAAGAACCTTCAGGCCAGGGTCACCTGATCAAGAACAACGGTTCGAAACCTAACCTGCTTGTGATTGAAATGAGCCCGGATCAAAGCATGACACTGCAATTGAACGCAAGTGATCCTGAAAACAAAGGGGAGTTCAAACCCGTTCATATTGATCTTGCTCCTAATCAGGGAGATCTGGCAGAGGCTTATGAGAACTTGATTCGCGATGCGCTGCATGGTGATCCAACATTCTTTGCACATTGGGATGAAGTAGAGTTATCCTGGGCTTGGGTGCAACCAATTCTGGATGCATTTAATGAAAATCTGCTGCCACTTCACTTATATCCAGCAGGAAGTTATGGACCAGCCGAGTCGGATGCCATGCTTGAGGCGGAAGGTCACCACTGGTGGTTTGATGAACCACAGGATCAGAATTCCAAGGTATCAAGTGATGTGCCTTTAGCAGTAAATGGCAACATGTAAACAAAACTAAAAAATATCTGGAGGTTATTCAATCATGAAATTTTTTATCGATACAGCTAACGTGGAAGATATCCAAAAAGCATATAAAATCGGCGTATTATCAGGAGTAACAACAAATCCTTCTTTGGTTGCCAAAGAAGGCGTGAAATTTGAAGACCGCATCGAAGAAATTCTGAAGCTTGTGCCTGAAGTTGAGTCTGTTTCGGCAGAAGTTACACCGGACGCGCTGACTGCTGAGGAAATGATTGCTCAAGCGAACGAATTGATCAAAATCAACAACAACGACAAAAACATTACCATTAAATTGCCAATGACACTTGCAGGTCTGGAAGCTTGCCGTTATTTGACTAAAAAAGGTGTAAAAACAAACGTGACATTGATCTTCACCGTGAATCAGGCGTTGCTTGCAGCTCGTGCAGGTGCAACTTACGTATCTCCGTTCCTGGGACGTCTGGATGATATCTCCGAAGATGGCGTACAACTGGTAGCCAAAGTAGCTGAACTGTTCCGCACACATCATCTGGATGCACAGATCATTGCGGCATCCGTAAGACATCCGGATCACGTGACACGTGTAGCGATGGCTGGAGCACATATTGCAACAGTTCCATTTTCTGTAATTGAGCAAATCTCCAAGCACCCGCTGACAGATCAAGGCATGGAGAAATTTGCAGCAGACTGGAAAAAAACAGTACAATAAGAGCCATGCGAATGAAAAAGGGTTAACGCAAAAATATATATATAAATCATGGAGTATCGGGAGGACATAATGAGTAAACAACAGATTGGTGTCATTGGACTAGCAGTAATGGGGAAAAACCTGGCTTTTAATATTGAGAGCAAAGGTTTCTCAGTATCGGTATTTAACCGTTCCCCTGAGAAAACACATGATCTTCTGAAAGAAGCAGAGGGTAAAAAACTGATCGGAACGTTTTCTGTTGAAGAGTTCGTAGCTTCCTTGGAATCACCACGCAAAATTCTAATCATGGTACAAGCGGGTAAAGCAACCGATGCGACCATTGAGCAATTGCTTCCTCATTTGGATCAAGGAGATATTATTATCGATGGTGGTAATGCGTACTTCCCTGACACACAACGTCGCAGCAAAGATCTGGAAGCCAAAGGTTTCCGCTTCATCGGTGCAGGTGTATCTGGTGGTGAAGAAGGCGCTCTGAAAGGCCCGGCAATTATGCCTGGCGGTCAGGAAAGTGCGTATGAGCTTGTAGAACCAATCCTGACGGCGATTTCTGCCAAGGTTGGCGATGATGCGTGCAGCACGTATATCGGACCTGACGGTGCGGGACACTATGTAAAAATGGTGCATAACGGTATTGAATACGGTGATATGCAGTTGATTGGTGAAGCGTACCACTTGCTGAAATCGGTATTGAACGTATCGGTAGAAGAGCTGCATGAAATTTTCTCAGAGTGGAACCAGGGTGAACTCGACAGTTACCTGATCGAGATCACAGCGGACATCTTCTCCAAATACGATCCGGAAACAGGCAAACCGATGGTTGATGTCATTCTGGATGCCGCTGGACAAAAGGGAACAGGCAAATGGACAAGCCAAAGCGCACTGGATCTCGGCGTACCTTTGTCTATGATTACGGAATCCGTATTCTCCCGTTTCTTGTCTGCTATGAAAGACGAGCGTATCGCTGCAAGTAAAATTTTGAACGGACCCAAAGCAGAAGCATTCTCTGGTGACAAAAAAGCATTCATCGAGAACGTGCGCAAAGCACTATTCGCAAGTAAAATCGTATCCTATGCCCAAGGCTTCGCACAGATGCGTGCCGCATCCGACGAGTACGGCTGGGATCTGAAATACGGCAACATCGCAATGATCTTCCGCGGTGGTTGCATTATCCGTTCGCAGTTCCTGCAAAACATCAAAGAAGCATACGACAAAGACGCAGCCCTGAAAAACCTGTTGCTTGATCCGTACTTCCAAAACATCGTCGAAACTTACCAGGATGCATGGCGTGAAGTGGTAGCATCTGCGGTGAAACAAGGTATTCCGGTACCTGGTTTCTCTAGCGCATTGTCTTACTACGACAGCTATCGTACAGAGCGTTTGCCAGCAAACTTGCTGCAAGCACAACGTGACTACTTCGGCGCACACACATTCCAACGTGTGGACAAAGAAGGTTCATTCCACTTCCAATGGATGGATTCTAACGAGTAATTTAAATAAGAGCACCTTTGCAACAATCCTTTTGAGTTTACTCAAAGGGGAGTTGCAGAGGTGTTTTTTTGTTTTGGCGTGAGGATAAAGTTTGTTCAAAATTAAATATCACCAAATTGTAATAAAATGTACCTATCTGTAGTACGCAAAAGATGCTGGATTGCCTCTAATTACGTTATACTAGTTCAGACGGATTTGATTCTGTTAAAATAGCAGTATATAACTTTTAGATGGTGGGGGTCAGGCTAGGCATGTTTGTTCTGATAGGTATCCTGTTTTTACTCGTATATGGATTGTTAGTCTTCTACATAGGCTGGAGCGGATGGAGTTGGATGAAACCCGTCGTGGCAGCCAGATTTCGCTGGTTGTATATCGTAGCACTTGTTTTTCTGGCAGCTTCCTTTATTTTGGCACGCCTTTTTGGCAGTATTTCGTTTCTCGGTGTCATCGGTTCCTACTGGCTGGCGGTTTTCTCGCTGTTATTACTGATATTACCTGTTGTACACCTGACGTTGTGGCTTCTCCGCTTGACACGAATTCCTAGACATCACGCTCACAAATGGGCGGGTGTAGTTACGCTGGTTTTACTTATCTCTACAATGGGATACGGAATTTTCAACGCGTACAGTCCGGTCGTCAGACAATATAACATTCAGATTGATAAAAAGGTGGAAGGCATCGACAAGCTGAATATTGTCATGGCTGCGGACATGCATTTTGGACTGTTGTCTGGTCCTGCTCATGCTAAACGGATGGTGAAGGAGATCAATTCCCTCAAGCCAGACCTTGTCTTATATCCGGGGGATTTGATCGATGACAATCTGGCGATGTATGAGAAAAGCGGTATTGCCGATATAATTAGTGAAATCAAGGCTCCTTATGGCGTATATGCTTCACTGGGGAACCATGACAAGTTTGATGGACCTACCCAGGATCTGATCGCTGCTTTGGAGAAAAGCAATATGCAGGTGCTGTATGACGACAAGATCGTACTGGATAACAAAATTACGTTGATTGGACGGAAAGACCGCACGGAAGAAGATCGGGCAGATGTAGCAACGCTTATGCAAAATACAGATCTGAATCAGCCTGTGATCATGCTGGATCATCAGCCGTACGATCTGGATATTGCCGAGAAAAACAAAGTTGATTTGGTTGTATCTGGTCATACCCACCGGGGACAGATTGCACCAGCTCAATTTATAACAAAAGCGATCTATGAGAATGATTGGGGTTATCTACAAAAGGGCTCCATGCACTCGATTGTCACCTCAGGATACGGTTTCTGGGGACCACCAATCCGGACAAGCAGCCGTTCCGAGATCGTGCAGATTAACGTGACCTTTGGACAATAACAAAACAGCCTCTTCGTAAATAGAAGGGGCTGTTTTGTTATTTCTACAAACCGACAGTTAGTTTCGTACTCCATTTACGGGAATAACTTCAAACGAATAAAAAGCACCTTTTTTATTGATTTTACCGATGAGGGTGGTGGCTCCTTTTTTCGTAAAAGTGTATTGGTTATCTTGGATACGAACGCTGTATCCTATGCCTTAACGGATGTAATACCAAGCATTTTGAGTGAGCTCCGGGCTTTGCTAGTAAGTGCAGCTCGTGCATCCTTAAGGTCATACGGAATACTTGCTGACAATTGGTTGTTATGATCTACATCGACGTATAAACTTTGGTCATGCCCCCAGATCACCCAGTAGTTTTTGAGTCCGCTGTCGTTTATTTCGTGTTTAACACGCCAGAAGGCTTCTGCTTTAAATTTGTTGTCTTTATCAAAAGACTTCAGGAACGATTGTATTTTGTTGTATAAAGCTTGATCCAATACTTTGTTAAGATCATCTGCTTTAATTCACAACCCAATCATCAAATGCAGTGTCTGCGGATGTGAATTGAATCGTATGTTTTCCAGCCAGTGCTGTGATGGCATCGGTTAATTGTTTTGTAACTTTTTGATCCAGATTCAACGTATGTGAAACATCCTGAACCACGGAAGTGGGAGTTGATTCTGCCCAAGCGGCAGGAGCAATGGATAACAATAGTCATATAGAAGTGATTGCTGCGGTGATGGCAACCAATTTTTTCAAGGTTAGTCCTCCTGTTACGTAACTGTATTTGAATGACGTATTTATAGCTAGCTACATTATTAAGTGGATGATAAGGAAAATGTTACATACTTCGATAGATTCAATCTTAGAAAGGACGGGTCAGCTTTGCTTCAATTTTGCTGCGGAGTAGGGCCTTTTTTAGGTTTGTTCCTATGAAAATGAATGACTGAATCCCGGATGAGATGATATACTGTTTTCGTATCAGGGAGGAATGAAAATGAGAAAACCGATTATTGCCGTAGATATGGATGACACCATTTGTCAACTGGTCAAGCGGGCTATATACCATAACAACAGGAGCTTCCCAACACACCCACTCCAATATGAAGATATGGTCGACTGGGATACAACGCACTTGCGTCACCCTGATAGTACACATGAGGTGTTTTACGGGCGTCCTGGTTTATTCGAAGAGCTAGAATTATATGATGAGTATGTTGTAGAAGAGATGCAAAAGTTAAACGAAGTATACGATCTCATTATTGTAACAGCAGCGGAACCAAGAACGGTCAATGAAAAGTGGAATTGGCTTCAGATACATATGCCGTTTATTAAACTAGACCAATTCATTACGTGTAAACGCAAAAACTTGCTCACATACGATCTTTTAATTGATGATGGCCCCCATAATCTGATTCCGGCAGTGGAAAGTGGAAAGAAAGTGATCTGTATTCCGCATCCGTGGAACAAACAACAACGTGAGCAATACAACTTTCCGCAGATGTCTTCTTGGAAAGATGCGAAAATATGGATAGATAAACTTATACATAAACATTTTGTCGAAAAATCATAAAAATAGGATTGTAATCTTCTGGATAGGGGACTAAAATAAGATTTGGAATCTGAATTACCGGAGACTATCTTTCTATTATCAGACACAAGTGAGGTTATATGTATGAGTCCACCGGTTAATCGCCCCCGACGTATAGAGTACCTGGATCTCTATCGTGCAATCGCGATTATGGCTGTTGTCGCTATTCATGCAACATCAACAGCAGTTGCGCATTATCCCAAAAACACATTTGATCATGATTTATTTTATTTCTGGAACACTTTTTTTCAATTTGCAGTTCCGGCTTTTTTGTTCCTATCTTCACTGGTTTTGTTTTATAACTATAACACCAAGCTTAGTGAGAAAGGCTGGATCATTTATTTTTACAAGAAGCGAATGTTCTATATCTTTGTACCTTATGTTGCGTGGTCTCTGATCTATTTTGTCATCAATAAGTTAGCTGTAGGCAAAGAGCCGTTCGCAGATAGTACTCAGTTTGTGAAGCAATTGGCCCTTGGAACCGCCCATACACATTTGTACTTTTTTCTTATTATCCTTCAATTCTATATCGTATTTCCGTGGATACTTTATCTAACAAAACGACCGTGGTTTAGAAAATATATGCCTTTGTATTTTATTGCGGGTCAAGCATTATTTTATATATTAAATTTGAAGTTTGACTTCGGACGAACAGGCAGTCTATTGCCAAGTTATTTGATTGTGATTGGGTTCGGAGCGTGGATGGGGCTGAACTTCGAATGGTTGATGAAAAAAATGATGCGCCTTCGCTATGTGCTTCTGGTTGCGCTTATAAGCGGAGCAGCGATTTCCATGTATGCCTCGGGCTTCATTAAAACGAACTTGATTGAATGGCCACTGGTGATGTATACTGTGCTATTCACTGTACGAAATGTATTTACACTTTCTGCTTGTCTGGTGCTGCTGGTTTTGAGTGAGAAGGTAGGCACAAGAGAACGTAGAAGTGAATATAAAGTGTCTCGTTTTACGGATTCTTTGGGAACAGTCGCATTTGGTATCTTTTTAATTCATCCTTTAGTACTGATGGTTTGGAGACATGAGCTCACAGATGATTTTACCCGTCATTTCGGTCTTGGTATTGTATTATCATACATCGCAGCACTGTTGTTTTCCTGGCTCTGTGCGATGGCATTGCGTCGATTGAAATGGGGATGGGTTCTTATCGGACGTTAATTATTCTTTCATTTTGTTCAAAAATGATGTCAACAAGTACAAAGAGATTTCAAGTCTTTTTTCATAGGAGACTTGAAGTCTCTTTTTTATTTCCTTTAAAGAAGGTAAGATAGTAAAATGTCCACAAAAAGAAATTCATGGAATAAATAGAATGAATAAAAACGAACTAATTACTGTGGCAAAGCTTACATAGAATTTCATTAGAGTAGGGTGAGACCTATTGAAGTTGGTTATTATTTTTGGACCACAAGCCGTTGGGAAAATGACCGTAGGACAAGAATTGGAGAAGATTACGGACCTAAAGTTATTTCATAATCATATGACGATTGATCTTGTATCCCCATATTTTGACTATGGTTCTTCAGAGGGGAAAAGGCTTGTAGGCTTGTTTCGAGAAGAGATCTTTCAGGCAGTTGCCCAGAGTGAACTGCCGGGTCTTATTTTCACTTATGTATGGGCGTTTGATGTGGAGGAGGATCATGCCTACATTCGGCATCTTACTGATCTGTTTGTTGCTCACGGTGCCGAGGTATGTTATGTAGAACTGGAAGCACAAGTATCAGAACGACTGGAGCGTAATAAAACACCGAATCGTCTGCACCATAAACCTACAAAACGAGATATTGCCTGGTCTGAGCAGAACTTATTGGAATCTATGAAGCAATACCGATTAAATTCTGAACCGGGAGAGGTTACACACGAACGTTATCTTCGGATAGATAATACAAACCAAAGTCCCGAGTTTACTGCGCAATGGATCCGGCGTCATTTTGATTTGTAGTTTCATACATGTGTAATTATACTTAAGGATCGTTATACTGGGACTGATACAATCTGTTAATCAGGAGGAGTTAGATGTATTTTTTAATGCTTTTGTTAGTTGGTGTTGTGTTATGTTTTTTGTTTCCTTACGGACCCATCCTTGTCGGAGGTATCATCTTTGCAGTTGTTATTGATCAATACCGGCAAACGATGTATATGCGTGAAGATATTCTGGCGATCAAAAATCATTTGAATTTAATGAGTAAAGAAGAGTTGAATTCGTATGAGACGGATCAGACTTATAAAGATATAGACCGGATCTCATCCGAGAGGATGGATGTTATCAATCGCAAGATTGAGGCAGAATTAGAGCGGGACAACAAAAATAAAAAAACATAACTGATTTTGAATGATTAGAGCAACCTATACTAAATACGATCACCATTTTACTTTGCCTGGGTGGTTATATATACACAAGAGTAGATGAACTCTACTAAAGCTTTAACCGTTTTTTGTTGCATAAACCAGTGAAATGTAATACCATGAACGCACATATCAGTTTACATTGAAGAGATAAGGGCATCTCCAGTAACCTCAAAGCGCAGGTGTGGTTTGCCTTTTTCTGTATATTGGAGTGATGAAGTGAAAATCGAGAAGGTGTTAAACAATAATGCGGTAGTGGCCATCAAAGATGAACAAGAAGTTATTGTTATTGGTCGGGGTATCGCTTTTCAAAAGAAGACAGGTGATCTGATCTCTGACCAGCATGTTGACAAGATATTTACTTTACAGAATGAAGATATTCAGGAAAACTTCAAGGCGTTGATTGCAAGCATCCCGCTTGAGTACATGAAGGTGTCCGAAGAAATTATTGCTTATGCCAAGCTGAAACTCGGCAAGAAGTTAAACGAGAGTATCTATCTGCATCTGACGGATCATATTCATTTTGCCATCGAGCGGTTCCGCAACAATCTTCCTATTCGGAACGGGTTGTTATGGGAGACAAAGCAGCTCTATAAAGATGAGTATGAAGTTGGGCTTGAAGCGTTAAATATGATCTGTGATCAATTCGGTGTGCTTTTACCGGAGGATGAGGCAGGATTTATGGCACTGCATTTTGTGAATGCGGCACTTAACGAAGAGATGCCTAATATACGCAATATGACGCAGGTTATGCAGGAGATTCTGACGATTATCAAATATCACTTCAAAATGGATTTTGATGAGAATGGCTTAAACTACACCCGTTTTGTTACACACCTGAAGTATTTCGCTCAGAGAATGGTTAAAGGGAAGCACTACAAGAGCAACAATGATGACGAACTGTTCCAGATGATTCAGAAAAAATACCCGGATGCACACAAGTGCTCTGTGAAAATCAAAAAGTTTATTGAAAATAACTACACCTATCAACTGACTGACGAAGAAATGATGTATTTAACTATTCATATTGAGCGAGTGGTCAATGCAACTTCTGAATAATCATACGGTCTGACAAATAAATAAAAAAGTGCTTGCAAACATAGTCCAGATGTACTATGATGATTTCAAGAAGTAAGCGCATACATTATTCAAACGGATTGTTACTGTTCAATCAGGCAATTCCGGGCCGCAAGGTTGAAGGATTAATCAATGTGCTTGCCAAGCAATAATAATCAAATATCAATGTGTACAGCCTTACAGGGTTGCAACCGTTAAGGGCAAAACCTGAATTGCTGAATAACATGACTGATTTCCGGATTTCCGGTACGTTGTGATTGTTCAGTAGTTCAGGTTTTCTTTGTTTCACAAGCATGGGGAGTCTACTTAGAGAGGAAGAATGACAATGAGCAACTACGATCAATTGGCAAAAGACATTCTGTCACGGGTCGGGGGACCTGAGAACGTAAAAAGTGTATTTCATTGTGTAACAAGACTTCGGTTTAAGCTGAAAAATGAAAGCGTAGCCAAAACGGAAGAGCTTAAAAATCTACCGGGCGTAATCACGGTTATGCAAAGTGGAGGGCAGTATCAGGTTGTTATCGGCAATGAAGTGCCGGATGTATATAAAGCAGTAGTAAAAGCAGGCAATTTGTCTGCTGAAGGTCAAGTAGAAGCGACGGATGAAGACTCCGGTCCAAAAGGCAATTTGTTTAACCGCTTTGTTGATATGATTTCTGGTGTATTTACTCCAGTTCTCGGATTGCTTGCTGCGACGGGGATGATTAAAGGTTTCACGGCGATGTTCTTGTCCTTGGGCTGGATTGATAAGGATGCTGGAACGTATGCTCTGTTAAACGCCATTGGAGATTGTTTATTTTACTTCTTCCCGATCTTCCTTGGATACACAGCTATTAAAAAGTTTGGTGGAAGTCCATTCCTGGGGATGGCGATTGGTGCTTCGTTAGTTTACCCAACACTGGCGGGAATACGCGCTGGGGAACCGATGTATACTTTGTTTGCAGGTACCTTGTTTGAATCACCGATTCGGATTGAGTTTCTAGGTATACCGGTCATTCTGATGGATTATGCCTCATCCGTTATTCCGATTATTATAGCAACGTTCTTCGCAGTTAAAATTGAGCGTTTCTTCAAAAAGGTTATGCCTAAAGTAGTTAGTAATTTCCTGGTTCCATTTTGTACTTTGCTTGTTATTGTACCCCTTACATTTTTGGTTATTGGCCCGGTTGCGACATGGGCGGGTCAACTATTAGGAGCATTTACTTCTTCCATTTACGGTCTGAGTCCGTTACTTACAGGTCTTGTAATCGGTGGTTTGTGGCAAGTATTCGTCTTGTTCGGACTCCACTGGGGACTCGTTCCATTGGTATTCGTTAACCTTGCAACTCTGGGTTATGATTCGATTCTGGCATTGTCTTTTGCAGCTTCCTTTGCTCAAATCGGTGCAGTGCTTGCGGTTATGTTGAAAACGAAAAGCCAAAAGCTGAAAACACTCGGTGCACCTGCGTTCATTTCCGGAATATTCGGTGTCACTGAGCCAGCGATTTACGGTGTGACACTACCACTCAAAAAACCATTTATTATGAGCTGTATCGCTGGTGGTATTGGTGGAGGTATCCTTGGGTTGTTCGGAGCAAAAGGTTACATCATTGGTGGTCTCGGGATCTTCGGTTATCCGAGCTATGTAAGTCCTACAGAAGGAATGAATTCCGTATTCTTCTGGGTTGTTGCAGCTACAATTATCGCATTCATTCTTGGTTTCATCCTGACATATGTTGTTGGCTTCAAAGATCCAGCTGAAAAATCAGCTGCTCCTGCGCCAGTTCTGGATCCTAACCCGAACAATCGTTATGAAATTGTAAGCCCGATGGCTGGTGAAGTGGTTGAACTGAAAGAAATTAACGATGTTACGTTTGCCGGAGAACATATGGGTAAAGGTATTGCTATCCGTCCAACTAGTGGTAGAGTGGTGTCCCCAATTACTGGTGTTGTGCAAACGGTGTACCGTACCAAACATGCCATTGGTCTTGTTACAGATGATGGTGTAGAAATGCTGATTCACATTGGTCAGGATACGGTGCAATTAAAAGGTCAACATTTTACAGCTCATGTCAAAGATGGGGATCGTGTCAATGCAGGTGATCTGATTATGGAGTTTGATCTGCAAGCAATCAAAGACGCGGGATATGAGATCGTTACTCCGATTATCATTACGAATACTTCTAATTATCTGGACGTTGTCCCGACTAAAAGCGCAAGTGTGAACGAGAAGGATAAGCTGCTTACTGTACTGAGCTAATCTGTGAGCTTGATCTAATCTAATCCGATCATAAATGCCTATGATGAATAGGAGGAGTACTTCGATGTTTGAAAAAATGAATGCCTTCCCGGAGAATTTTCTCTGGGGAGGAGCAACGGCGGCGAATCAGCTGGAAGGTGCTTATCTTGAAGGAGGGAAAGGGTTAACAACGGTTGACCTGATTCCGATTGGAGCCAATCGTTTTCCGATTGCACTCGGTAACCTGGATTCGTTTGAACCACAAGAAGGTGAGTTCTACCCTTCGCATGACGCGATTGATTTTTATCACCGGTACAAGGAAGATATTGCATTATTTGCGGAAATGGGATTCAAGTGTCTCAGGCTTTCGGTAGCCTGGGCACGGATTTTCCCGAATGGTGATGATACAGAGCCTAATGAAGCGGGACTTCAATTTTATGACGATGTCTTTGACGAGTTACTGAAGTATAATATTGAACCAGTCGTAACCATCTGCCACTTTGATGTGCCTGTGAATTTGGTGAAGAATTATGGCGGCTGGAAAAACAGGAAGATGGTCGGCTTTTTTGAAACTTATGCCAAAACACTGTTTAATCGCTACAAGGATAAAGTGAAATACTGGATGACATTTAACGAGATCAACATGCTGCTTCATTTGCCTTATATCGGTGCAGGGATCGTGCTGGGGGAAGGTGAAGACAAGGAGCAAGTGTTGTATCAGGCGGCTCACCATGAACTCGTTGCAAGTGCGCTGACAGTTAAAGCTTGTCACGAGATCATTCCGAGTGCACAGATTGGATGTATGCTGGCTGCGGGTACGGTATACCCTTATAGTTCACATCCTGAAGATGTGTGGAAAGCGATGGATAAAGATCGGGAGTCATTCTTCTTCATTGATGTACAGTCAAAGGGTGAGTATCCGGGTTATACCAAGCGTTTTTTCAGAGAAAATAATATCCGTATTGAGATGCAGCCGGAAGATGCCGAAATTTTGAAGCAACATACGGTTGATTACATTGGTTTCAGTTATTATGCAAGCCGTTGTACCAGTGCTGATCCGGAAGTGTTGAAAGAGTCCACCGAAGGCAATGTGTTTGGATCGGTCAAGAATCCGTATCTTCAAGCGTCAGAATGGGGCTGGACCATTGATCCCAAAGGGCTTCGGATTACATGTAACCAGCTCCACGACCGCTATGGCAAACCGTTGTTTATTGTTGAAAATGGACTTGGTGCTACCGATGTTTTGCTCGATAATGACACGGTTGAAGATGATTATCGTATTGAGTATCTGAATAGCCACTTCGCTGAAATGGCCGAAGCGATTCAGGATGGTGTAGAACTGATTGGTTACACCAGTTGGGGGCCAATTGATCTGGTTAGCGCAGGCACGGGTGAGATGAAGAAACGGTATGGCTACATTTATGTAGACAGAAATAATGACGGGAGCGGAACACTTCGCCGCGTACGCAAGAAAAGCTTCCATTGGTATAAAGAGGTTATCGCAAGTAACGGAGCCCGATATTTCTGATTTAAGTTGTTCATATCGTATAAAGGTAAACAAAGAGCAGTCTCGTTACTACGGGATTGTTTTTTGTTTGGAGATGAATTGGAGGGGGAATTTGACCCATGATATAAATTTCAATATAATTTATTAATGTAGTAAATCTTGTCAACTAAGAAGGGAGGAGTAACCAGTCATGAAGAAAAAATCACTAGCGTTTATATCTTCGGGATATGGATACTCCACTGCGGTATTTTTCTAGAATCCACTACACTGGATAAGTCTGCCCATATGGGGATGAAAGTGAGGAATTACCGTAGAAAAATCTTAGGAATGATGAGGTAACGAACATGAAAAATGAAAAAATTACTAGAAAAAATCCTACGAATATGCCAGCACCTGTAGGTAATTACACGCACATTACAAAAATTCCGAGAAATGCGGAGTTGTTCGTGACATCAGGGCAGATTGGAGCAGATGTGAATGGACAATTCCCGGATACACTTAATGAACAAGTTACCAATACATTTAACAATATCAAGACCGTTTTGCAATCGGAGGATTTGAATGCAGAACATATCATTAAAGTGAATGTATGGGCAACGGAGAAAATAGATTGGGATTTCCTATACGCCGAGTGGGAACAATTATTCGATCATGAGTATCCCGCGATGACAATTGCATATATTACGGAATTAGGTCTACCCGAAATTAAGATTGAAATTGAGATTTGGGCAGCAAAACTGTAAAAATCAATTCATTATCTATATAACTATGGAATGTCTATTGTATAGACGCTCCATAGTTTTTTTACTTGTTTAAAATACGTTATGGGACTTGCACACTCTGATAGGCATTCAGCCGCCCGTACGTCCAATAGATGCCTGAACCGGAGATGGGCTCTGAAGCGAAGCACAGTGCATCCCGGATTTGAACATTGGTTTTACCTTGAGCAGCGAGTAGAGCAGAAACGCCAGCAACTTGCGGAGCAGCCATTGATGTTCCGCTGAGATACGCATACGAACTGCCAAGGTACGTGGAGAGGATGGTATCACCCGGTGCAGCCATATCGACCCAAGAGCCGTAGTTCGAGAAGTTCGATTTCAGGTCAGATGAATTGGTGGATGCCACAGCAATGACGTTGGAGTAAGAAGCAGGCACGATCGGGAATGAGGTATTGTCATTGCCAGCTGCTGCAATAATGACAGCCCCGCGATCCCAGGCATACTGAACAGCGGCTTGAAGGAATGCATCTCCGGTAGGACCACCCAGACTAAGATTGATCACTTGAACGCCGTTATTGGCAGCAAAAACAAGCCCGTTGCCCACATTGCCAATCGTTCCTTGGCCGTTGTTATCCAACACACGAAGCGGAACGATAGAAGCCAAAGGTGCTGTACCCGCAATGCCAACACCATTATTGGTAATCGAGGCAGCAATACCAGCAACATGTGTACCATGGCCGTTTCCGTCCTCAGGGATGTTGTCATAATCCACGTAATCGTAACCGGGCAAGAGCTTTGAAGCCAGCTCGGGGTGGTTTAATTGTACACCAGTATCAATGATAGCGATTTTAATTGTGCTGGTACTCTGGTTGATATCCCATGCAGCCGGGGCATTAATTTTGGTCAGATTGTACTGATAAGGGAAGAACGGATCGTTGGGGATAAACGAAGCTTCAACCAGATAGTTGGGATGGGCATGTTCAATGAGAGCATGATCTTTATACAGTTTGAGTATGCGGTGCATTTTTTTGCGAGATTCGATACGATACCATCCCAAGTCTTCATAGGTCTCAGCGACTTTACATTTGTTTTTTCGATGGAGGGTGTGCATCTGATCAGGGGTTGTGCCTTCCTTGAACTTAAGCAACAGTTGATGGGGAGCATGCGGATCAAATTTACTTGCGTCCCTTTGGTCTACATAACGAAGGGTGAACCAGGTGGATATTAAAATGAGAACCGCCACGACGCTAAACCATAACCACATTGGCTTGACCCCTTTCCCAATTGGATTTTGACACGACTTATCCTATGCGGACTCTATGAAAATGCGCGGGCTTTCTTCCAAAATGGGTCGGGAGTACCGATAGATTCATAGGTTAATCTGAAGTCAATACATGATAGGTTGGATTGAGTTTAGTCGATTGATAGGTTTGCTAGAATTCGTTAAGATGAAGAGAGGTACCTCGTAATCGAAGAAAGGGAATGTGATATGGTTGACAGCACATCAGATGAAACCGGAAGTAAGACCTGTTCAATCCCATGAGATACAGGAAGTGATTAATTTTGCTATGGGTGTACGAAGTGAAGTGTTTCCCATGATGGATCCTACCGAACTTCCCAAAGACTTTGAACAGTTCAGGGACACGTATATAAACCGGAAGGATACCACTTTTCTGCTTGCACGAATGGGCGAAGCGGGCGTGATCGGCTCGATCGGGATTGTTCCTTACGATGGACGTATACAGGCAATTGAAGGCCGTTACCCTGTAAACACCGCAGCTGAGGTTGTAAAAGTTTACGTGGATCCTGCTTACCGCAGGTACGGCATTGGCTCACTCCTGGTGAAGGAGCTGGAGCAGATCATAACCAAAATGCCCTATACAACGTTATATCTACACACCCATCGTTTTCTGCCGGGAGCCGTAGATTTCTGGGAACGTCAAGGATTTACGTTTATTACGGAAGAGCAGAATGAATGGCAGATCGTGCATATGGACAAACCCATAAACGTTTAGATCGGAGAGATGTATATATGTACACAAGTCTGATTGAGAAATTGGAGCAACGCCTCGGTAGTGAATCGTATTATTTCAGACATAGAATGCAATTGGGGGAAATAACAGATGAGCAATATTAAACGAAAAGTTGTATTTATTGATATTGATGGCACATTGGTAGACGACGACGGTAACATCCCAATGTCTGCACAAGAGGCTTGTAAACAAGCCCATAAGAATGGACATTTGCTGTATTTATGCACAGGCCGCTCCAAGGCCGAGATCTATGATTCGATCTGGGATGTAGGTTTTGACGGATTGATTGGAGCAGGCGGAGGATACGTCGAATACGGATCTGATGTGTTATATCATAAAAAAGTAACTGCTGAAGATGTTCGTCATATGGTCGATTTCTTCAATGAACACGGCATTGATTTCTATCTCGAATCCAACTCTGCATTGTATGCGAGCAGTAATCTTCAGACTCATCTGGAACGCCGCATCTATGGAGATATCGAGAATGATCCAGTTGCCCGGGAGAAAAAGGAAACCAAACCTCATCCGTTTATTGCAGGCTTAACCTATGGTGAAGCCGATCTGTATAAGGATGATGTTAACAAGGTCTGCTTTCTGGAAAGCCCGGTGGTTCCGTTTGAACGAATCAAAGAGGAGTTTGAAGGCAAGTTTGAAGTAATTCAATGCACTGTACCTGTTTTTGGAGAGGGCAGTGGTGAGCTGATGATCCCGGGAATCCACAAAGCGATTGCCATTGCAGATTTGTTACAACATCTGGGGATGTCGCGGGAAGATACGCTGGCTATCGGAGATGGGATGAATGATGCCGAGATGCTGGAATTCTGTGCTGTAGGTATTGCTATGGGGAATGCGAAACCCGGTCTAAAAGCAATTGCCGATGATATCACGGGCTCCGTGGAAGAAGACGGGCTGTATCATAGTTTTGTGAAGTATGGGCTAATTTAAGGGCTTGGATAAGACAACTGTAAGATTTGATCAGATCAGCTAAACAGACATCTCCGTCATTGGAGGTGTCTATTTTTATATCCAGGTTTATTGCATATCTTAACGAGAAAGTTTAATATAAATTTTGAAAACAAGGGATTTTTTGGTTTTTAAATGGATTTAAATGAAACATGAACATTGAATATATGGAGGATGCCAGATGAGTAATGTTGCTCTGTTGTTTCCTGGACAAGGGTCTCAAATCGTTGGAATGGGAAAAGATTTTTGGAATCATTTTGATGTTGCCAAGCTCTTATTTGAAGAAGCTAGTGACGCTATTTCTTTCGATCTAAAAAAGCTATGCTTTGAAGGAAACATGAATGATTTGACATTGACGATGAATGCCCAACCTGCGCTGTTAACGGTTAGTGTTATTGCTTTTCACGTATATATGCAGGAAATGGGGATGAAACCTGCTTACATGGCAGGGCACAGCTTGGGAGAATATTCGGCTCTTGTATGTGCAGGTGTTCTATCTTTTCGTGATGCTGTTCAACTTGTAAGACAACGGGGCATCATTATGCACAATGCAGATCCATATCAGCAAGGGAGCATGTGTGCTGTTTCAAACATCCCAATGGGAACGCTCCAAGAAATATGTGAAGAAGTCTCGACCAACGAACGTCCGGTAAGTATTGCTTGTATAAACGCAAACCAGCAGTTTGTCATTTCAGGCCATCGCCAATCTCTTGAAGAAGTAATAAGAAGGACTGAATCCAAGGATACAAAACATTCTTATCTTCAAGTATCCGGGCCGTATCATTCTCTCATGATGCAAGATGCGGCAGAACAATTCAAGATTGAATTGGATCAATATCAATATCGATATAGTCATGCAGCCTACCCGATCATTTCCAATGTCACAGCGGAGCCATATCAGTCGGATCGACCCGTTGTGGATTATTTAAATAAACAGATGACTTGGCCAGTAAGATGGTTGGAGTCTATGCATTATTTAATAGGACAGGGGGTTGCTGAGGTCATTGAACTGGGTTCCAAACAGGTGTTAGTGAGTCTTATGAATAAAATAACGAAGAACATTGTGTCTTACTCTTTAGGTCAACCTTCCGATTTAACGATCCTTGCGAATTCACAGGCAAGACAAGACAAACTGTTAACCATACGTAAACAAAAGTTGTCTCAACTGATGATCACGGCATTCACTTCACGGAATTACAGTCAGGACCTAGCAATATACAATAAAACAGTTGAGCCATTATTTCCTAAATTACAAATGATAAAAGAACAGCTAGACAATAATCGCCATGAACTCAGTGAAAAAGATATACATGATTCAATCGAACTCTGTCATTGCATTCTTAGAGCGAAACAATCTCCCTTGAACGAAAAAACGATGATGAATACAATCTAGCAGATTTTATATCTACGATAAGCCATGTCACCCAGGCAGTCTCATCTTGAGACTGTCTGTTTGTCATTGGATATGTTCTGAAATGATCAAAAATGTATTTGGATTGTCGTGAATGTGTAAAATCACACTCCCTTTTAAAACTATTTATTACCATATAGTAACAATAAATTTCTTGAAATTACATATATTTCTATGGTAAAATTTTGCAAGATATGTGTGTAACTAATTAGATAAGTTTTCTAGAGATGATCCATTTGGAGGAGAGATATGTATACCAGTCAATTTCAAACACTCGTCGACGTCATTCGCGACAGAAGCAAAATGACAGACCGGGGTATTCGTTTTATTGATTCTGATAAAATCGAAACTTGGATGTCCTATAGTGAATTATTTAATGAAGCCAAAGGTTATTTGGGTTATTTACAAAAAATTGGCTTACTACCCGGACAGGAAATTATTTTTCAGATTCAAGAAAACAAACGTTTTTTGGTCGCCTTCTGGGCCTGTTTATTAGGTGGAATGATACCCGTACCTGTAAGTATTGGTGAAGATGAAGAACAAAATATGAAAGTATGCCGTATTTGGGATTTGTTAAATGCCCCCTTTATGATTGCATCTGAGAAGGTGCTTGATAAAATAAAAAAATTCGCTTTGCAGCATGAACTGTCTGATTTTCATGGTCAGCTGGAGAAGAGAGCGGAAATAATACATGACAAGGTATATGAATATGATGCTGTTAAATATAATGAGCCCAAGTCAGAGGACTTGGCATTTATTCAATTTTCGTCCGGATCAACCGGTGACCCTAAAGGAGTCATGCTCACACACCGCAATTTGATATACAACACCTGTGCTGCAATCAATTGTGCAAAGATCAGTATAGAAGATAGTTTTCTCTCCTGGATGCCCCTCACCCATGATATGGGTTTGATTGGATTCCACCTCGTACCACTCATGGCAGGTATTCACCAGTATCTGATCCCAACGGAATTATTTATTCGAAAACCAATTCTATGGATGAAAAAAGTCAATCAACATAGAGCCACCATTCTATCCTCTCCTAACTTTGGTTATAGGTATTTTTTGAATTTTTTTCGTGAGGACAAGACCGAGGAATGGGATCTGTCATGTGTCAGAGTCATCTATAATGGGGCCGAACCCATATTACCAGAGGTATGTGATGAGTTCTTGAATGTATTATCAGCATACCAGTTGAAGAAAACAGCTATGTTCACCGTATATGGATTAGCAGAGGCTTCAGTGGCTGTCTCTTTTCCAGAAGTAGAGAAAGATTTCGCTTCGGTGTATGTCCACCGCGATCATTTGAATTTTGGTGAACTCGTCGTCGAAGTTGAGAAGGCAGCAGAGCATGCGGCTTCGTTCGCTGTCGTTGGTCAGGCTGTTGACTATTGTCATGTCCGGATATGTGATGAGGAAATGAACCCTGTTCCAGATTATGTTATCGGTAAAATACAAATTCAGGGAGAGAACGTCACCCAAGGATACTACAATAATCCACTGGCAACCGAGAAGTTGTTCACTCGCGATGGATGGGTGAATACAGGGGATCTGGGTTTTACCATGAACGGTACTCTTGTGGTCACAGGACGGGAGAAAGACATTATTTTCATTAATGGTAAAAATATTTATCCCCATGATATCGAACGTGTGGCTATTCAACTGGATGAGGTTGATCTCGGCAGAATTGCTGCTTGCGGTGTATATGATTTGAATAGTCAGAGTGAAGAGATTATTGTATTTGTCGTTTATAAAAAGAGGATTGAACACTTTCTGCCGTTAGCTATGAACATTAAAAAACACCTGTACATTCATGGAGGATGGAGTGTCAAGGAAGTACTGCCCATTAAAAAGTTACCCAAAACAACAAGTGGGAAAATCCAGCGCTATCATTTAGCCAAGGAATATGAAGCAGGAAAGTTTTCAACAGAATCAGCACTTATTCAAGAAGCGCTTATGAATGACAAGCAAAGAAAAAAGGTACCTGTTTCCGTTCAAGTTCTGGAACGGGAATTAATATCTCTATTTTCTGAAGTATTGGTCGGGAAGAAAATTGAATTTGAGGATAGTTATTTCGATATGGGTGCCACTTCGTTGCAGCTGGCTCAGATTGCTGAGCGGTTAGAAGAAAAATATGGAGAAGAGTTTGCTGTTACGGACCTCTTTACCTATCCCTCTATAACTGATTTGGCAGGATATCTGGCTGGTGACCGCAGTGAAAACAAAAGTGTGCATCCCGCTCCGAAGCATCAGTCATCGTCAAATGATATAGCCATTATCGGTATGTCTATGAATCTTCCCGGAGCCTCAAATGCAAGTGAGTTTTGGCATGTATTGGAAGAGGGAAAGCACTGTATTCAAAATTATCCTGAACGTCGGATAAAAGACGCAGCGGATTATCTCCAGTCTATTCGTAGTGATATAGATGAAATGGAATGGATCAAGGGGGGGTATTTAGATCAAATTGATCCATTTGATTATTCGTTTTTTGGCGTAACCCCGAAAACCGCTCAATTTATGGACCCGAATCAAAGAATGTTTCTGCAAACGGCATGGCATACGCTCGAAGATGCGGGATATGCAGGTGCAGAGATCAGCGGAAGTCATGTAGGAGTGTATGTGGGTTATTCCAAAGTCGGCTATGATTATGAACGGCTTATCACGGCAAGTTATGCATCAGAGATCAAACATTATATTGTTGGTAATTTACCGTCTGTGCTGGCGAGCAGAATTGCATACTTTTTAAATTTGAAAGGCCCAGCAATAACGATAGATACGGCTTGTTCCTCCTCACTTGTTGCGGTTCATATGGCATGTAAAGGTTTACTTGCAGGAGATTGCAAGATGGCCATAGCAGGAGGGATTCGAACCTCCTTATTACCGATCAGTATCGGACTGGATATGGAATCACCCGATGCATTGACAAGAGCATTTAGCGAAGATGCAAGCGGCACGGGATTTGGAGAAGGTGTTGGAGCGGTGATGTTAAAACCACTGCAGCAAGCCATCGCGGACGGGGACTATGTCTATGGCGTAATTAAAGGAAGTGCAATTAATCAGGATGGAAAAACGGTGGGAATTACGGCACCTAATCCTGAGTCACAGACGAATGTAGTTGAACAGGCGTGGAAAGAAGCCGGTATTTCTCCAGACACACTTCACTTTATAGAAGCACATGGGACAGGGACTAAATTAGGGGATCCCGTTGAATTTAATGCTTTACGTAAAGCATTTGAAAAATATACGGATCGAAAACAGTTTTGTGCGATCGGGTCTGCCAAGACCAACATGGGACATAGTTTTGAAGCTGCGGGTATAACCGGATTAATTAAATCTGTTCTCATGTTACAGCATAGAAAGGTTCCACCATTGGTTCATTTTGATAAACCCAATTCTGCATTGAGATTTGAATCCTCACCTTTCTATGTGAATCGGGAATTGATGGATTTGGGTGAAGTGGATCGACCTATACGATGCGGAGTCAGTTCTTTTGGCTTCAGCGGTACCAACGCACATGTGGTTCTTGAAGAATATGTTCCATCCACAACTGTACACAAAAGTTCTGTTCACGAGCCTTACTTGTTTGTGTTATCTGCTGTTAATGAACGGGCTCTGAGTGACCTGATCAGATTGTATCTTCAGTATATCCAAAAGCACCATGATGATAGTATTCAACAAATCTGTTATACAGCAAGTAGGGGAAGAGCCAGTCTTGATTATCGTCTCGCCATCGTTATAACGAGTACACAGGAACTGTTAGAAAAATTGAAACAAATTTCACGAGGTGAAAACAAGCTGAATGATGTTTATTTTGGCTATGCCCAAAAAGACAGAACACTCACTTCTGACCATCTCTATACACTGTCCAAAGCAGAATCCTTACATTCATTCGGTGAGTTGTTTACAAGAGGGGCAGTGATTGATTGGGAGAGGTTCTACGACGGTGAAATCATCTCCAAAATCCCATTACCTTTATATCCATTTGAACAGAAGAGGTGTTGGATCGAAGTCAAACAACCAATGCCTGCGAAACATATGGTAGAAAGGAATGTGGTTCATATGGAAAAAAATACAAATGATGTGCATTTAAAAATTAAGACAAGTATAAGTCGTGCATCTGGTCTGAAGCTGGAAGAGTTAGATGATCATGCCCATTTTCTCCAGATGGGGCTGGACTCTATCATTCTTGTGCAAATCCAGAAAGAAATATCAGACGCATTTGGCTTGGATATCCCGATGGAAATGTTTTTTGAGACGCTTACGAATATTAACGCCTTAGTACAATATGTATCAGAGAATACGAAGGAAAAGAATGTATCTGTGCACATAGATGATAGACCAGAACAGGAACCTTCTGAAAAACAACATGCTGCATCGGTCCCTCATACAAATACAGCCCAAGCAGGAGCGCATTCAGAGCAAATTGTGATGTCTGCGATTCAACTGATGGAGTCGCAATTAAAAAGCCTGAATTTGTTATTGGGAGAGCAAACTGCTGCTCAGCTGGCTCCTACGCACACAAAACATCATGAGCAGAACGAACTTTATGAAGTTAGAGAAATCAGAGAAGTATCCATTACGAAATCAAACATTGAAAACAATAAAACGAATGAGAACGGTAAAGAGAATGGAACCAATCAGGTAATATCTAATTCGGACTCCAAGGAAATCAAGCCATTTATACCGTATCAATCACTGAAAATTCAAGAAGAAAGTCCATTCTCAACGCTCCAGAATCAGTATATTGAACAATTTATTGCGAAGTATACAACTAAAACGAAAGGCTCCAAGTTAAAAACAGATCAGAACCGCTATGTGCACGCCAATAATCGCAATGTTGCTGGATTCCGCTCGTATTGGAAGGAAATGGTGTATCCCATCATGGCTACACGCGCTGACGGGTCCAAAGTATGGGATATCGACGGGAACGAATACTTGGATCTGACAATGGGGTTTGGTGTCAATCTATTTGGTCATAATCCATCGTTCATCCAAAATATTATGGCCGAAAGTATTCAAGGGCAGATGCCTCCATTGGGTCCAATGTCAGACTTGGCAGGAGATGTAGCAACCAAAATTTCAGAGTTGACAGGTGTAGAGCGTGTCGCTTTTTATAATTCAGGAACCGAAGCTGTCATGGTTGCGCTGCGTTTGGCAAGGGCAGTCACGGGGCGTTCCAAAGTTGTATTATTTTCCGGATCGTATCACGGTACACATGACGGCGTACTTGGAGTAGCGAATCCCGAAGAAGTTTTATCTTCTGCATTGCCCATGGCTCCTGGAATTGTGAAAAGCTCAATGGATGATTTGATCATTCTGAATTATAACCATCCGCAATCCCTTGAACTGATTCGTCATATGGGTGATGATTTGGCTGCTGTGCTTGTTGAGCCGGTGCAAAGTCGAAGACCTGATCTTCAACCAACCTCTTTCTTACATGAACTTAGAGAGATTACTACACAATCGGGCACTGCACTTATTTTTGATGAAGTCATTACTGGATTTAGAATCGGGTTGGGTGGAGCACAGGAATGGTTTGGAGTTCAGGCGGATTTGGTTACCTATGGAAAAGTAGTTGGCGGCGGACTTCCGATTGGTATTGTTGCAGGAAAAGCGAAATTTATGAATGCTGTAGATGGAGGCTCCTGGAATTTTGGTGACCATTCATTTCCTCCCGATGCAGACAAAAAAACCTTTGTGGGTGGAACATTTTGCACTCATCCACTTACCATGCGAGTAACGTTAGCCGTACTGCAACATCTTCAATCTGAAGCAGGAACTTTGTACAAAGAATTAAATGAAAGAACAGAGTACCTTGTAAAGGAATTAAATGAGGTTTTTAAAACATCAAATGTACCTATGCAGATGGTGAACTATGGATCACTGTTCAGATTTATTTCCTTTGGAGATATGGAACTGTTTTTCTACCATTTAATCCATAAAGGTTTATATATTTGGGAAGGCCGCAACTGTTTTATATCTACGGTTCATTCCATGGATGATATGAATACAATCATTAAGATTGTAAAAGAGACGATCAGTGATTTGCGGGAGCTGGGCTTTATTCCTGGTACTACCCCTGTAATGGAAGTTCCGCTGTCTTTGGAGCAAAAACAATTATTATTAACTTCACTGCACGGTGAAGATGCAAATGCGGCATTAAATCAGAGTGTTATTTTGAAAATGAAGGGCCACATGAATCGGTCCGCTCTGGAGCAGGCTGTGAATCAGATTGTACAGCGTCATGAAGCTCTGCGAACTGTTATTCATGTGGATCGTGAGACACAGGAAGTTCGAGCGGGCATGGAATTTCACTGCACATGGCTGAATTTCTCCATGTATGCCGACGAGAAGCAAGAACAGGAAATGTCCGATTGGTTATCTACCCATGCAAGTCAAGCATTCAACCTGCAGTCCGAGGAACCCTTGTTTAGAATTACGCTGCTTGAACAGGCAGCGAATGAATATGTTATGGTGATGACCTTTCATCATATTATTGCAGACGGCTGGTCGATTGCTTTATTTATTCAGGAATTGGAACAGATCTACTCTTCTCTTGTTCAGAAAGTTCCAGTTCAATTGTCAGAAGCTACTCCATTTCGTGAGTATTTAACTTGGCAGCGACTTGAACAGGATAGAGGCACGTTTGAGCATGGGGTTCAATTCTGGGCAAAGCAATTTTCCTTAGGCTATCCGAACGTAGTTCTACCAACGGTACATTCTGTTGAGGTGCAAAAGGGGTATTCAGGTGCACGATACTCCATGAAGCTGGAGCATTCCTTAACAGCATCCTTGCGAACGTTAAGTATTAATAATAAAAACAGTTTGTTTGTCACGATGTTTGCCGCGTTTCATTTATTTTTGCACTGGCTTACAGGGCAGTCTCAGCTTGTGATTGGTGTGCCTACAGCAGGTCAGTCTCATATGAGGAAAAATGCTTTGATAGGCAACTGTGTCAATATTCTGCCTGTTCATCATACCTTGTTAGCGGAGCAGTCCGTTGCGGACCATATAGTTCAGCTTAAGGAGCGGTTGGCTCTTGTCATGGAATATCAGCATGTTCCATTAACACTTGTATCCGAGCAGCTTGCCCCTACGAGCGCACCGGAGACCCGTATTTTATTTAATATGGACCGAACGATTCATCATCTTCAGTTCAATAATATAGAAACGGAGCTTGTGTCGTATCCGATCAAACATATTTCATATGATTTATTTCTCAATATTACGGATGTAAGCTATGAAGTTTATCTGGATTTTGATTACAACACCGAGCTGATTGGACATGAGATCATGAAATTGTGGTCTGAAGGGTTTATAGGTTTACTGCATCGTATGGTCAGTCGTCCTGAAGCCGAGATTTCGTCGTTGACCTTATTTTCAGATCAACAACAGGCACAATTAGACGATATGTACAATCAATTTAAAACGGAACGTGCTTTTAGCGTTAGGCATACTGCCGAGTTTGTGTATCCAGCCAATGATATTGAACGAAAGCTGGCGCGGATTTGGGAGGACGTATTGTCTTTGGATCAAGTGGGCAGAAATGATCACTTCTTTGATCTCGGGGGCAACTCTCTCCAGGCGACAGTGATGCTCTCCAAAGTCCATCAGCAGTTTCAACAACATATTTCAATCGTTCAATTATTCAAGCATAAACACCTGAAGGAGCTTGCCAGTCTGATTACAGACGAGAACGTAAGCCCACTTGTTCCGATCAGCCCCTTGGATGTCAAAGAGCTGTACGAGACTTCTCCTGCACAACAACGAATCTATTTTCTGGATCAATTCGAGCCAAATAGTGTGTTCCAGAATATGTGCGGTTATCTGACAGTCAGAGGAGATATAGATGAAACTAGATTAATTGATGCATTAGAACAAATGGTGCAGCGTCATGAAGCTTTTCGCACCAGCTTTCATCTCGTTGAAGGAGAACTTTACCAAGCCATTACTCCTTCAATTGATTTTCAAGTGAAACGATCAGAGCAAAGCTATGATTCATTTGAGCAGCATATCAAGGCGTTTACCAAACCGTTTAATTGCTCACAAGCTCCATTAATACGCGCCGAATTCATTCGTACAGCAGCGGATTATGCAGTGATTCTCATTGAGATGCATCATATTATATCGGACGGGTATTCCGTGGGTATTCTAGCGAATGAACTTATTGATGCATTTGCCGGAAAAAGTATGCCGGAAATCAAGATTGAGTACAAGGACTTTGCTGCTTGGCAGAAAGAGTATATGGCAGGTGAAGCATATAAACAGCAGGAAAAGTACTGGCTGGATCAATTCAGTGGGGAGATACCTTACCTAAATCTGCCCACCGATTTTGTTCGGCCACCGCACTTGACTTCGGCTGGGTCAAGACTGTCATTTGCTCTGGACCCGGATTTGAAAGAGTCTCTGAATAGACTAGCCAAACAAACAGGTACCACACTGTTTATGGTGTTGTTTGCTGCGTACAACGTGCTGCTTCATCGATATACAGCTCAAGAAGATATTATCGTAGGAACGCCAACATCTGGAAGGAATCATCCAGATGTTGAGCATATGATCGGTGTCTTTATTCAGACGGTAGCGATTCGATCTCAGCCTGCCGGGAATAAATCGTTTCGATCCTATCTCGAAGAGATCAAAAATCAATCTCTCGATGCATTGAATAACCAGGACTATCTATTTGACAATCTTGTTGAAAAATTAAACACACATCGGGAGTCGACAGGAACAGCCTTATTTAATACCATGTATATTTTTCAAAATATAGCGTTGAATTCAAGGCAGGAAAAGAACTGCGATTTTAAAGTGAGAGAGATCAACCTCGGCGTATCATTATATGATCTGATGTTCATCGTTGAAGAGGATAACGAGTATCTGGAGATGCACTTGAATTACAAGACAGAACTATTTGAACGGAATACCATCGACCGAATGAAGACACATCTGCTCAATATCCTCAGAGACATTGTGATGGAGCCGGATGTTGTATTATCTGATATTCAAATGTTGTCTGAAAGGGAGCAGTATGTCCTTTTACATGATTTTAATGATAGCTCAATCGAATATTCCCGAGATCAGACCGTAAAGGAACGCTTCGAGGCACAGGTAGAACAAACCCCGGACCAATTGGCTCTTCGTTATGGTCATGAGCAATTAACATATCGTCAATTGAATGAACGAGCGAATCAGCTGGCATATACGCTACGGGCTGAAGGTGTCTGCACGGATCAACTTGTAGGAATTATGACAGAGCGTTCCATTGACATGATTGTTGGCATCTTTGGCATTATCAAAGCGGGCGGGGCGTATGTACCGCTTGATCCGGATTCTCCTGAAGAGCGCATCCAGCATATCTTGCGTGATTCAGGAGCGATGTTGTTGGTCACGCAACAGCACCTTAAACAAAAGGGGCTTTTCGATGGGAAACTTGTGGATTTAAACGATGAAAAAAGCTATGCAGCTAATCTCTCCAACTTGGAAGGGACAGGGGATTCCAGCCAACTGGCTTATGTAATCTATACTTCCGGTACAACGGGAATGCCAAAAGGCGTCATGATTGAACATCGTCAGGTTCATCATTTGGTTACATCGTTGTACAGCCAGGTCGTGAATGATTCGAATCACGGTATGCATGTTGCTTTAATAGCTCCATACTATTTTGATGCATCGGTTAAACAGATTTTTGGTGCGCTGTTGTCTGGACATGCCTTATTTGTTGTAGACAAAGAGACGGTGGGGGACGGACTAGAGTTAATGAATTATTACAAGCGGTACCAAATCGAGTTAACCGATGGTACACCTGCTCACCTGAAGTTACTCTCCAGGGTAGAAAACGTTCAAGGAATCTCATTAAAATATATGCTCATTGGAGGAGAGGCTCTTTCTCAGCAAAGTGTTGCTGAATTCACTGCTTTATTTTCACTCCACGATACCCTGCCGCCAACCATAATTAATGTTTACGGTCCGACTGAATGCTGTGTCGATGCTGCGACGTACCGTGTTGTTTCGGAGGAGTTGAATTCAGAAAACAGACGAGATCATCTGCCGATTGGTCAAACGTTAGGCAATAACCGCTTGTATGTATTGAGCAATCAAGAAAAGGTTCAGCCTGTGGGCGTTGTTGGGGAATTGTGCATCTCCGGCGACGGGGTAGGCAGAGGATATTTGAACTTGCCTGAACTGACAGCGGAAAAATTTGTGCGTGATCCATTTGTTCAAGGTGCGACGATGTATAAGACGGGAGATATGGTGAGGTGGCAGGCGGATGGCAATGTCGAGTATTTGGGACGACTCGATCATCAAATTAAAATTCGAGGCTATCGAATCGAAGTGGGAGAAGTTGAGGCGGCATTATTACATGTACCAGGTGTGAATGAAGTTATCGTTATTGCACATGAGGATGAGAACGGAGACAAATCTCTATGTGCTTATTTTACGGCGGATTTCGAAAAGACCGTTAGAGAGTTGAAACAAAATCTTTCTATCCTGCTTCCCAATTATATGATTCCAGCTTATTTTATTCAGCTTGATGAACTGCCCCTGACATCCAATGGGAAAGTTAATCGCCGTTTACTTCCGCCTCCACTAGAAAATATACAAACGGGAAGTGAATATATCGAACCCCGGACTTCCATGGAAAAAATGTTATTACCCATTTGGAAGGATGTACTTGGTATAGATCAAATCAGTATAAAAGACAGTTTTTTTGATGTAGGAGGTAACTCTTTACGTGCAACAAAGCTGGCGTACAAAATCAATCAAAATCTGAGTGTTCGTATCTCGGTCAGAGACGTTTTTGAATGGCAGACGATAGAACAAATGGCTCTCTACATTGATCAGATGGAGCAGCAGGTGAATCTGTCTATTCCTCAAGTGATAGAAAAAGAATATTATCCTATTTCTTCTGCACAAATGAGAATGTACATTATGAGCATTAAAGCTGGCGAGGAACTCATCTACAACATGTCAGGTATGTTTATGCTGGAAGGAATGCTTGATCGGACACGATTGGAAGCCGCTTTCGAGCAGTTAGTAGATCGCCATGAATCACTTCGGACTGGTTTCAAAGTCATCCACGGAGAACCCAGACAAATCATCTACCCTGAAGCAACGTTTGTTATTGAATCTATTCATGCAGTGGAAGAAGAAATGGAAGAACAGGTCCAGCACTTTGTTCGGGCCTTTGATCTGGGAGAAGCACCGCTTATGAGAGCAGGACTGATTAAGCTTCGGCAAGATTGCCATGTGCTGTTAGTGGATCTGCACCATATCATTGCAGATGGATTATCTGTGCAGATTTTAATGACCGAACTCGGTCAGTTATATCGAGGAGAAAAGTTATCCCCTCTTCGAATTCAATACAAGGACTATGCGGAATGGCAGCAATGCCAACTTCAAAGTGACTGGATGAAAAAGCAGGAGCAATATTGGCTCGAGGTCTTTAGTGAAAAGGTTCCGCTACTGGAATTGCCAACAGATTATGAAAGACCTGAATCGCCGCGTTATGAGGGAGATCTATTGGAAATTGCTGTGAATGAAGATCTGGTCTTAAGCTTGAGAAAATTGGAAACTCAGACAGGAACAACATTAAACATGATCTTGCTCGCTGCTTATACGATTTTGTTGTCTAAGTATAGTGGACAAGAGGATATCATTGTGGGTATGCCGATTGCAGGAAGAACACATGCGGATCTGGAGCCGGTGATGGGCATGTTCGTGAATACACTGGCTGTTCGAAATCAGCCTGCGGCGGATAAAACATTTGCATCTTATCTGCTGGAAGTTAAAGAACATATGCTGAACGCTTATGATAATCAGGATTATCCATTTGAGGAATTAATCAAAAAAGTGGATCGAACCAAGGATGCACGGCGGAATCCGTTGTTTGACACCATGCTTGTATTACAAAATACAGGTCCGTCAGAGATTCATATGGATGGCATCACCTGTAAGCCTTATGCTCCAAATAATCGCGTATCCAAGTTTGATTTAACGCTGTATGTCACTGAGTCGGATCACCAATTCGATGCCGCTTTTGAATACAGCACGATGTTGTTTGAAAAAACAACGATTGAAGCCATGTCACAACATTTACTGCGGATTCTGACAACGATATGCCGCGAGCCTCATATAGCAATCAATGAGATCCAATTGGCTGACGAATCCACGAATGAGGATACACTGACCAATCTGATAGAGATGGATTTTTTCTAAATGAACTGAAAATATAAATAGTGATCGGGGTGCCGTATGTCTATATTTAAGAAACAAGAAATGTATTGGGCAAGCCGATTTGAAGAAGAAGATGTTCTTGTTCATTTGCCTTATTGCAAAATAGATTTCAAACACGCCCACGATACTAACCAACAAAATTATATTTATAAGCCATTGTCAGTCGAAGTATCTAATAAAATCAAATCTATCTCTAGAAACAATCCCATGGCCATGTACACGATATTATTATCCGGAGTTCAATGTCTCTTATATAAATACACCAATGAAACCCAAATAATGATGGGCATGAGAGTGATGGAAGAGAAGAACAGTGACTTGACGCTCTCGAATAAGGTTCTTCTCTTAAAAAACAATATCGATCATACGATGTCGTTTAAGTCTATATTTAATCAAATGAAGGTCATTTTCAGTGAGGCTATCCAACATCAACAAATTTCTTTCAGAAAAATGGTTGAACGTTTAAATATTCAGTACGATTTGAACCACGTACCAATGATCCATACATTGGTTTCATTAGGGAAAGCTCAGACGGTCCCTGATGACAATAACGTAAGAGCGGCGACGATGTTTCACTTTGATCTGGAGAACGAAAATGTTCAATTGAAATTAACCTATGACGCAGAGCGTTATGATCAAGATTATATGATGCAAGCCGCAGAGCATCTGGATCAGTTGTTTGCTGTCCTATTGCACCAACCCGATCTGGCGTTGAGTCAAGTCGAAATGTTGTCAACTGCTCAACGGAACGAGCTGTTGTTCGATTTTAACGAAACAAAGGTGGCTTATCCGCAGCATAAGTTAATGCATCAATTATTTGAAGAACAGGCGGAGCGGACGCCAGATCATCCTGCTGTCAGATTTGAGAGTAGTGTATTAACCTACAGAGATTTAAATCAACAATCCAATCAATTGGCCCGGACACTTCAAGCTAAAGGATTGCAGACAGGGCAATTCGTTGGAATCATGGCGGAACGCTCACTGAAGATGATTGTAGGATTATTAGGTATTCTGAAAGCTGGGGGAGCTTATGTCCCGATTGATCCGGAATATCCTGCAGATCGTATTCAATTTATCCTTGAGGACTCCAATGCGGCTTGGTTGCTGCATCACAGTCATATCCAAAAACCTGAGCAATATATGGGAATGTCTATCCTTCTCGAAGATACTGCCCATTCCAGTAACAGTCATTTGAATCTGGAGCACTCAGCCAGTGCAAGTGACCTAGCCTATATGATCTATACGTCAGGAACAACTGGCAATCCCAAAGGTGTCATGATTGAACACGCCAGCATTGTGAATTCTTTACAATGGAAATCGGATTTTTATCATTTTAGCGGTAACGACCGAGTATTAATGCTGAATCCCTTTGTGTTTGATTCGTTCATTACTCACTTTTTTGGTCCGATGATCTCAGGATCAACGGTGTACCTATTAAACGGGCAGCAATGTAAAGATGCGGTAGCCATCAATTCGATGATCAGGAAAGAGAAAATTACGCATATTCAAAGCCCGCCCAGTTTCTTGATGACTCTTTTGGAACAAGCACAAGCAGAGGATTGGGCTTCGATGAAAAATGTAGTTGCTGCGGGAGAGAAAATTGTGCCCTCGTTGATTCACCGTTTAAACCATATCAATCCAAGGATTGAAGTATGCAACGAGTATGGCCCGACTGAAAATAGTGTGGTATCTACAGTTCTTACAATTAACTCCACGGAGCAATATATCTCTATCGGGAAGCCCATTGCGAATAATAGAATCTACATTTTAAGTGAACAGCGTGAACTGCAACCTGCTGGAGTGCAGGGAGAATTATGTGTAACAGGTGCTGGACTCGCCAGAGGTTACTTGAATCGTCCTGACCTGACGACGGAAAAATTTGTAGATGATCCGTTTGTGCCTGGAGCGAAGATGTACAAGACAGGTGACTTTGCAAGATGGCTGCCTGATGGAAATATTGAATATATCGGAAGAATGGACCATCAAGAAAAAATTCGTGGATACCGGATTGAACTTGGTGAAGTGGAGGGTGCCCTTTTAAATATAACCGGTATTCAAGAAGCTATTGCAATCGCCATTGAAGACGAAGCGGGTACAAAGCAATTATGTGCCTACTTCGTAGGAGTGGAAGCAATGACCATTACGGAGCTGCGTGAAGAACTATCCATGCATTTGCCAAGCTACATGATACCAGCCTATTTTGTCCAATTGGATCAGATGCCGCTTACATCCAATGGAAAATTGGATCGTAAAGCACTGCCCGCTCCCAAAGAACATATGTTGAAGGGAATGGAATACGAAGCGCCGCGCACCATCATGGAGCAACAACTGGTATCTATTTGGGAAAGTGTACTGGGGGTGCAGAATATCGGGCTCCGGGATAATTTCTTTGAGCTGGGCGGGGATTCAATTAAGTCGATTCAAGTATCTTCGAGGTTATACCAGGCCGGTTATCAGGTACAGATGGACCATCTTTTTAAGAACCCAACCATTGCAAGCCTAATTCCTTATGTTCAGCCCATAAGCACAAAATCTGACCAGGGAGTCGTCACAGGCAAAGGGTTACTGACGCCTATCCAACATTGGTTTTTTGAGCAGTACGAGGTGGATCCTCATCACTATAATCAGTCCATCATGTTGTATAGGCAAGAAGGTTTTCACGAGACTACCCTTCGTCAGGTGTTTGATAAAATGATTGAGCATCATGACGCACTTCGCACAGTGTATCATCAAACCGAACCAGGTTATGAGCAGTGGAATCCAGGGCTGGACCAAACCAAGTCATTCTATACGTTAGAAATAATGGACTTGAAGTCGTTACTAGAACCATCGCTTCAAATCGAGAAGAAAGCCAATGAACTCCAACGATTGTTCAACTTGGAGCAGGGCCCTTTGATGAGATTGTGTGTGTTTCAATGCGCAGACGGCGATCATCTATTGATTGTGATTCATCATTTGGTGATCGACGGGGTTTCATGGCGAATTTTGATTGAAGATATATCAAAGAGCTATGAACAGTTAAGACGTGCAAGACCGATGCAGTTGCCACTGAAAACGGCATCGTTTCAATTATGGGCGGAGCAGTTGCAGTTATACGCGGACAGCGAAGTTATGAGACAGGAATTGGAATACTGGAGTGTAATTGAACAATCCTCTTTTAAACCATTGCCAACCGATTTCAAAAGAAGTTATGCCCTGGAAAAAGACAGCGAAGAATTAACGATGGAATGGACGGTAGCGGAAACGGAGCAGTTATTGAAACATGCAAATCGTGCGTATAACACAGAGATTACAGATCTCTTGCTTAGCGCACTAGGCATGTCAATTTATCAATGGACGGGCAGTGATCAAGTTCTTGTCAATCTAGAGGGACATGGTAGAGAATCTATTATTCCGGGTTTTGATATTACACGAACGGTCGGGTGGTTTACAAGCCAATACCCGGTTGTGCTTAACATGAAAAAACATTCCGATATATCTCTGCTCATCAGAGCAAACAAAGAGATCCTTCGCAACATCCCTAAAAAGGGGATTGGATACGGGATTTTAAGATATTTAAGTACACATCAGAAAGATATTCCATTCACCTTGAATCCTGAAATTAGTTTCAACTATTTGGGACAATTTGATCAGGATCTTCAACATAGCGGGATGCAAATGTCTCCTTATTCCGGTGGAGCTACAGCAAGTGAGAATCACAGAAAAAATGTTCTTATCGATGTTAACGCTTTGATTATGGAAGGGAAATTGTCCTTGTCCTTGAAGTACAGCCGTACACAATATCATAAAGAAACGATGGAACGAGTGGCGGCCTATTTCAAGAACCATGTGCAAGCATTAACAAAGCACTGCTTGAGCAAAGAGAAGCCGGAATTAACACCAAGTGATCTATCCTTGAAAGGGATGAGCATTGAAGAATTAGAAGATCTGGTTTGCCAATCTGAGCGTATTGGTGAAATCGAAGATATTTATGCGTTGTCACCGATGCAAAACGGGATGTTTTTTCATCATTTACGTTATGAAGGTTCGGAGGCATATGTACTTCAAACGACGCTAGATCTTCACGGTTCTTTAGATGTGAGAGCATTTGAAAGAAGTTTGGATCAACTCATTGAGCGGAATTCGATTCTCAGAACGAATTTTCATGGCCAATGGAAACACGGTCCCTTACAAGTGGTTTACCGTCATAAACCAAACGGGATTTTATACGAAGATTTACGTGAAATGAAGGAAGAAGATCGTGACGCATACGTTGCAGACTATACAAGGAAAGATAAAATGAAGGGTTTTAACTTGTCTAAGGATGTGTTGATGAGGATTTCGATCTTGCAAACACAGGATCAAACCTATCGTTTCATTTGGAATTATCATCATATTTTAATGGATGGCTGGTGTCTTTCTCTTGTAATTCAGGAGCTGTTTGATGGTTATTTTGCGATACTTGAACAACGGAGAAGTGAGGAACAGGCAGCTGCCCCTTACAAACTCTATATCGAATGGCTGGATAAACAGGATCATGAAACCTCTTTGAAATACTGGAGTGACTACTTGCAAGGATATGAGGAGCAAACCGCTTTACCAAAAGAACATATCCATCGGAAAAGTAACGAATATCAATCGGAAAATCTAATTTGCACCCTGAGTCAGGAATTAACAGGGCGTATCTCATATGTCGCGAGTCAGAACCAGGTAACACTGAACACGCTAATGCAGACTGCTTGGGGAATGCTGCTACAGAAATACAGCAACAGTCAAGATGTCGTATTTGGGAGTGTGGTATCAGGCAGACCAGCAGGGATTGCTGGAGTTGAACGCATGATCGGCTTGTTCATCAATACGATCCCAGTTCGAATTCAATCGCAGGTAAACGAAACATTTGCTGCGGTGATGAAACGGAATCAGGAGCAAGCTGTCGCTTCGCATCCGCATGAAACGTATCCATTATATGAGATTCAAGCGGAAACCCGACAAAAGCAAAATTTGATTGATCATATTCTCGTTTTTGAAAATTATCCGGTACAAGGCATTACGGAACAGTTCGGAGATCAGGAGAAGACAGCACTTCAAATCACAAATGTAGAAGCAGATGAACAAACGAATTATGATTTTAACCTGATTATCAAACCAGGCCAAGCCATGAAATGCATGTTCTATTACAACGGCAATGTCTATGATCGAGCAAGCATAGAACGGATTCAAGGTCATTTGATTCAACTGCTGGAGCAGGTGGCCGACAACCCGCTTATCCAGATCGATGCTATAGACCTGATGACAGCAGATGAGAAAGTGCAGATATTGGAATCTTTTAATGACACCAAGGCTGAATACCCCACGGATAAAACAATTCATGAACTGTTTGAAGAGCAGGCGGAACGAACTCCTGAACACGTCGCAGTTGTGTTCGAAGGTCAACAGTTGACCTATCAGGAACTGAACAGGAAAGCCAATCAATTGGCAAGAACGCTGTATGGCAAAGGGATTCAACAAGATCAGTTAATTGGAATTATTACGGAACGATCATTAGACATGGTGGTAGGAATCCTTGCGATTTTGAAAGCAGGGGGGGCATATGTTCCGATTGATCCTGAATATCCAGAAGATCGTGTGAAATACATGCTTGAAGATTCGGGTGTACATGTATTGCTGCTGCAGCGACATATACAGGAACGTATCTCTTTTAAAGGAGAAACCATCAACTTTGATGAATTAGACGCTTATCATGAAGATGATTCCAACTTGGGAGTAACTGTTTGCCCAACAGGGCTGGCCTACGTGATCTATACTTCGGGAACGACAGGGAAACCCAAAGGCACATGCATTGAACATAAAAACGTGGTTCGATTGTTGTTTAACAGTCAAAATAGGTTTGATTTCAAACCATCAGATACATGGACGCTGTTCCACTCCTTTTGCTTTGATTTCTCAGTATGGGAAATGTATGGTGCCTTGCTCTATGGTGGAAAACTGGTTATCGTACCCCAAATGACAGCTAGAAGTCCGCAGCAATTTTTACAATTGTTAAGAAATGAGCAAGTAACCATTTTGAATCAAACGCCAACGTATTTTTACCATCTTCTTCAGGAGGAATTAACAAGTCACGGAGAAAGTCTGAATTTAAGAAAAGTGATTTTTGGAGGGGAAGCTCTTAATCCGACTTTATTAAAAAACTGGAGGGGAAAATATCCATTCATTCAGTTGATCAATATGTATGGCATCACTGAAACCACCGTTCATGTGACGTATAAGGAAATCACTGAAATGGAAATACAGGCGGGCAAGAGCAACATTGGTAAACCGATCCCGACACTGCAAGCCTATATATTAAACACCCATCAACAACTGCAGCCAGTTGGTGTTCAAGGAGAGCTGTATGTCGCAGGGGAAGGGCTGGCGAGAGGTTATCTGAACCGACCTGAGCTGACAGCAGAGAAATTCGTAGAATATGCCTCGATCACCAAAGGGAAGATGTACCGAACTGGAGACGCTGCCAGGTGGTTGCCAGATGGTAATATTGAATATTTGGGACGAATCGATCATCAGGTGAAAATCCGGGGTTATCGTATTGAACTGGGTGAAGTGGAAACGGCTATTTTAAAAATAGAAACGATCCAGGAAGCGGTTGTGATCGCCCCTGAACATGAGGATGGATCAAAGCAATTATGTGCTTATTGGAAAGGTAGCGGCGCATTATCAGCCAAGGAGATCAGATCAGCATTAGCTCATGAAATCCCGGATTACATGATCCCGTCGTATTATGTTCAATTAGAGCATATTCCGTTAACTTCGAATGGCAAGATTGACCGGAAGGCATTGCCTTCACCACAGGAACGTGTAGATCAGGCAGCTGAATATATGGCACCACAAAGCCCAGTGGAACAAGTAATCATTTCTGCATGGGAAGCTGTGCTTGGCGTTCAGAGAATCAGCAGATCAGATCATTTCTTTGAACTTGGGGGAGATTCAATCAAATGTATTCAAGTAGCATCACGATTGCTTCAATCAGGCTATAAAGTGGAAATGAAACATTTTTTTGTCTATCCAACTGTAGCGGAATTAAGTGAACACGTCACATCTGTGAGCACACAGTATGATCAGGGGGAAGTAACAGGAGAAGTCATGCTGACACCTGTTCAGCACTGGTTCTTTGATCAGGACATGGTGGATGCACATCACTATAATCAAGAAATGATGTTCTTCCGTAAAGACGGGTTCGATATCAGCTTCATTCACAGCATCATGAAGAAAATTGTCGAGCAGCATGATGCACTTCGCATCGTTTATCGTCAGGTACCAGAAGGCGGGTATGAAGTGTGGAACCGCGGATCTGAAGAAGACGGTTTATACAGTTTGGATACCTTCAATCTGAAGAATGAATCTGATCCGGCACCCTTGGTGGAAAATAAAGCTAGAGAAATCCAGAGCAGCTTAAACCTGTCTCACGGTCCATTAATTAAACTAGGTTTGTTTCAATGTGCTGAAGGGGGTCATTTGCTGATTGCGATTCATCATTTGTTGATTGATGGGGTATCATGGCGCATTTTATATGAAGATATACAAACTGGGTTTGATCAATTCCTGAGGGGAGAAGAAATCTGTCTACCTCAAAAAACAACCTCGTTTAAACAATGGGCAGAAGGTTTGTCTACTTTTTCAGATCATGCTTTGATGAAACAAGAGTACTCTTACTGGTATTCTGTAGATCAGGCTGAGCTAAGTCCTCTCCCTAAAGACATGGATTGTAAGGAGACGATTGGAAAAGACAGCGAAACGATTACCTTGCATTGGACGGCAGAGGAAACGGAGCGATTATTAAAGCAGATCCACCGTGCGTACAATACAGAGATTAATGATATATTGCTTACGGCTCTGGGAATGGCTGTCCATGATTGGACAGGCATGGATAAAGTGGTCGTGAACCTGGAAGGGCACGGCAGGGAAGACATTCTTCCAGAACTGGATATTACGCGTACCGTGGGATGGTTTACGAGCATGTATCCGGTTATAGTTGCTATGGAAGCGGGGGCTAACATATCCAGAAGAATCAAGTCCGTCAAGGAAGGACTGCGCCAGATCCCGAATAAAGGGATCGGTTACGGGATTTTGAGGTACTTGTCACCGGAGAATGAAGGAGGCAAATTAGAGAGAAATCCCGAAATCAGTTTTAATTATATGGGTCAAATAAATCAGGATTCGGATCAGGCTGGTATTCAATTTTCAACGTATTCCAGTGGACCTTCCGTCAGTGAAAATAACAAGAGACCGTTTGTGCTTAATATCAACAGTATTGTTGTAGAAGGGAAATTGTCACTGACTATCAATTATAGTCAGAAACAATATCAACGAGAAACGATGGAGCAACTGGCCTATTCTTATAAGGATAACCTTCGTAAAGTAATCGAGCATTGCATCATTAAAGAACAAACGGAACTTACCCCAAGCGATCTTTCACTTAAGGGATTGACACTAGATCAATGGGATCAAATGGTTGAATATACCCGAAATATCGGTCAAATTGAGAATGTGTATCCACTTACCCCTTTGCAAAAGGAAATGCTGTACGAAAGTGAGCGGAATCCCGTTTCGGGTGCGTACTTTGTACAAATCTTGTTTGATATGGCCGGAGATTTGGATGTTGTCTCTTTTGCACAAAGCCTGGATCAAATCATGCAAAAACATGCGATATTAAGAACTAATTTTTACACTGGAATGCTGGACATTCCTCTTCAAATTGTATATCAGGAGAAGGAATTTGAATTTAAAGTTGAGGATATAACAGGCAAAAGTGAATTGCAGCGTAAAACGTATATCAATCAATACATCAAGCAGGATCAGGCTAGAGGATTTGACTTGCAAAAAGATTCGTTAATACGGATGTCTGTTATACGAACAGCCCCAGAAAATTATCATGTCATTTGGAGTTTTCATCATATTTTGATGGATGGCTGGTGTATGTCTCTGATCAGTAAAGAGATTTTCGAGAATTATTTTGCGATTCGGGAAAATCGAAAACCTGAAATGAGCCTGTTAACACCATATAGTGAATTCATTGAATGGTTGGAGCAGCAGGACAATGAACGAGCGATAACCTACTGGAGTCGTTACCTGGAAGGTTATGATGGACAAACCAGATTACCTGGAGGGAAAACTAAACCGCAGCATGAAAGACAGGATTCCAGAACGCTAAACTGTCACTTGGATGAGGCGCTGGTTCAGAGAATGAAACAAATTGCGGAGCAACAGCAGGTGACGGTGCATACATTTATGCAAACCGCGTGGGGCGTATTACTGCAGCAATATAATGAAAGTAAAGATGTCGTATTTGGCAGTGTTGTATCGGGCAGACCCCCAGTTATTCCTGGGATTGAAAGCATGATTGGACTATTTATTAATGCCATTCCTGTTCGTATCCGCACTAAGGGTGAAGAGTCCTTTATATCACTAGTGAAAAGGAACCAGGTACAGGCTGTGGATTCGCACGCGTATGATACGTACTCGTTATATGATATTCAAAATCTGACCAAGCAGAAACAAGATTTGATTAACCATGTTGTCGTATATCAAAATTTTCCGGTACAGGATCAGCTGGAGAATCTAGGGAAAAAAGGTGAAGTACCTCTTGAAATCACGAATGTCGGGGGAACGGAACACAACAGTTTCGATTTTACTTTAATTATTAAACCCCATGAGCAAATGAAAATCATATTAATGTACAATGCCAAGGTATATGATCTCACCACGGTGGAACAGATTCAGAACAACTTTATTTCTGTGATTCAACAAGTGGTAACAAACCCGGAAGTTCACATCAACGACCTTGACTTGATCACATCGAAAAGTTATTAAAGCAGCGATCACCCCAAACAGTTCTGGTTCTAATGAATCCAAGTAGCTTTTTGGGGTGTTGTTGTTGCTGTTGTCATTGTTTTCGATCCTATTTGTTGAAGGTATGATGATGAGTTGTAACATTTGCTTCCTTCTAACCGATATATAATAAGTACACCTATACGCGAAGATAAGGAAAGGAGGGTTCACATGGATATTGCAGCAATGTCAATGATGATGAACCAGGCTTCGGTAGCACAAGCGGCGAGTCTGCAGGTGATGTCTATTACGAAAGACATGGCGCAGCAGCAAGGTCAACAGATGGCAGAGATGTTAAAATCCGTGCCTGCTCCTCATCCTAACTTGGGTGGGAGTCTGGATATTTCAGGTTAGGCCAGTTCCGACCGTATCTTAAGTTTGGTATGCTTTACAAAACATGCAGCAAGCATAACGCGAAGCAGCTTCAATTCACAGGAATTGAAGCTGCTTCGCGTTTGTTTTGCGCTATGAAATCATAAGTCCGAATTAACACATCGATTTTTGTTGTAGGCTCATATTATATTGTTAACGATAAGTCCGGTGTAGAGCTTTTAAAAGATAATGAATCCTTCATCGCCCATAACTCGTCGTAACTGGAAATTTGCACGTCAGCTTTGGAGAGATTCTGATCCCCTGAACCTGGATTATGATAGCCGATGCAGCGCATGCCTGCACTTTTGGCGGCTTGAACACCATTACGTGAATCCTCAATAACGAGGCATTGTGCCGGAGATATGCCGATTCGCTCGGCTGTCACGAGGAAAATGTCCGGGGCTGGTTTGCCATGTTCAACCTCTTCACCAGTCATGCGCACTTCAAAGTACAAGCCCAATCCTGTTTTCTCCATGATTAGATCAATGAGTGCCCGGGGGGAAGAGGAGGCAACGGCAATCGGGATGCGCTGTTCATGCAACCATTTAATCCACCGTTCCACGCCAGGCATGGCAGTAAGTTCAGGATGAGTAAACATCTTCTCCATCACATTATGCTGATGATACGCAAGAATCTCTTCCAGGGGTACCTTGACCTGATACTTGTCAATGACTTGCTTCCACATGGATTCCAGCGTTACTCCGACAAAAGAATGATGTTCTTCTTGCGTCACGGCTGCACCAAAATGATCAAATGAACTACGCTCAATCTCAAAATAGATCGGTTCACTGTCAATCAGAACGCCATCCATATCAAAAATGACTGCTTGAATGGACGGATCTCCATTCTCATTCATATCCAGACGTTCAGCTTCCTCTTTTGCTCTCATGCTGCGTTCCTCCTATTAAGTGAGTGATTCAGATACGTTCAAGTTTAACTTCTTTTTATCCAGCATTCTATCCTTCATTCCAGCTTGAGGCAAACTGAATTAACTGGATTGCAACACAACCTTAATAGCATGAGATGAAGCTTGTAGGGTACGTCCAGGGATATCACATCCCAATGTACGGAACGCTTCTTCATAATCTTCTAGAGGGAAGGAATGGGTTATGATTTTTTTAGCAGGTATAATCTGTTGCTCAATCATATAATGTGCGGTTGCAAATGTTCCAAGTGAGTCGATAGAGCCAATGATCTTCAGACTGCGATCTACAACTTCCTTCGGATTGAAGGACGTATTGCCATCACGTAAACCAACCAGCATTAAATATCCGCCGCTGGCGAGCTGTGACAATACTTGTGTGCCTACAACACCAGTGGTGTCCACAATCATATCGACTTGTCCGGTTGTTGGAGCGATGTCCGCAATCGCCTGTTCAAAGGAAGAATGAACTTGCCAGCGGTCGGGTGCGATGGAGCCTGCAATGGCTAAACGTTCTTCGGAGATGTCGACAAGACTTCCAGTGACACCTTTGGAAGCAAGCGCATAGCTGTACAGGATGCCAATCGGCCCGGCTCCAAGAATAATTGTTCTGAAATTCGGTAACAAATGAATCTGGTTAATGCCTGTCAGCATGCAGCTTAGGGGCTCGGTTAACGTTGCTTCTTCATAGCTTACATGATCTTTTAATTTATATAAAAAGCGATCTTCGGTCACGTAATAATCCGTGAAGGTGCCATCCGCACTTACTCCCGTTTCCGTAACGGATTTATGGGTGCAGTGATTCTGTCTGCCTGTTCTGCACATGTCACATTGACCACAGTAGTACGTAGGATCAATGACAACGCGATCTCCAGGCTGCAGCGTTGAGACGGCGGAACCTACAGCAATCACTTCTCCCGCTGATTCATGTCCAAGAATGACGGAAGGAATCGCATGATATTTGCCGCTGACAATGCCAAGATCGGTTCCGCACACCCCGGTTGCCCGTATACGGACAAGAACCTGATTGTCTCTTGTAATCTCGGGAACAGGTCGTTCCTCTAGTGCGACATCCCATGCAGATTTATATACTAATGCAAGCATGTTAAAACCTCCTTATATTCTTAGAAACAGATTAATGAACGCTGGCCAGCACGGAATCCAATCGATCAACAATCTCGACCAACTCGTCTTCCGTTGTTGTCAGAGAAGGGCGTACTTTAACGACATTACCGAAGCCGTATCGCGAACTGCGCAGGATCAGATGTTGATCTTCAAAAGCACGGTCAATGATTGCATTGGTTTTTGGGGTATCTGGTTCGTTGTTATCACCCACGATTTCAAGTCCCCACATCAGTCCAACACCGCGAGCTTCACCGATGCCAGGATATTTCAAAGCGAGTTCCTGCAGCAGTTCTCCAAGCAAAATTCCTTTTCGCTTGACTGCATCCAGGAATCCCGGTTCGGAGACAACCTCCAGCGTGGACTTGGCAGCGGTGACCGAGATCAGGTTGCTACCTGAGGTGAAGGAATGCTCATGTTTTTCGAGCACATTCAAACGGGATTGCATCAATACAGCAGCTACAGGCACGCCAATGCCACCAAGTCCCTTGGCAAGTGTAATCATGTCGGGCTGGATATCAAACAGTTCGCTGGCAAACATCGTTCCTGTTCGGCCTACACCTGTCTGGACTTCATCCGCAATAAGAAGCATGTTGTTCTCATCACATAGTTTACGAAGGCGTTTGAAGTATCCGAGCGGTGGTACAATGTTGCCGCCATTTCCGAGAATGGGCTCAATAATCATACAAGCAACCGAGCCGGAGCTGGTATAGTCAATGGCATCAGATATCGCTTCAATACATTGATATCCGCACTCTCTGCTTTCGCTTTTGAACGGACAGCGATAACAATATGGTGCGGGTACATGAACTGCATTCGGTGCAGATGAGTTTGGAAATCGCTTACGTCTGAAGGCATTCCCTGAGATGCCCGTTGCAAATTGGGTCTGTCCATGGTGAGAAAGATACAAGCTAATGATGTCCGTAGCGCCTGTATATTTCTGAGCAATTTTAGTTGCACATTCATTGGCTGTGGAGCCGGTAATATCCCGCATCCATCCGGCATCAATCTGGTTCGGAGCGAACTCAATCAAGTGATCCAATACTTCGTTGACATAAGGTTCGGTGAAGGAGGATGACATATGCGTAAGATTGCCGACTTGTTCCTGTATTTTATTGACTACATGTGGATGGTTATATCCCAAGGACAGATTAAACGTGCCCGAGACACCGTCTAAATACTCCACACCTGAATCGTCAATCAACTTAATCCCTTTTCCGACTATAAAGCGGTTATTGGTTAAAGTTTGCATGCAGATTCCTCCAAAAGTTTAGTGTACAAGCTGGGTGAACGATATGATCTGATCCGGATGGTTTGGGCATCACCCCTTTCAAGTAAGGAAACTATGAGTTAAAAATTTATACTTCTTTGGTTTGGTGGGGGAATGTAGAGCTTAGTGTTTCATTGCGATTGTTCCAAAGGTGAGAGAGGATCAGTGTCAGCAATAAAAGTAGACAGAATCCCGCTAAAATCATAATGGTGCCAACAATAGGCCAAGCGCTCATGCTCCATCCTGTGAGATATTGTAGTGTTGCACCGCCAATACCGCCGGAGGCAATCAGAATACTGGTTGTCCTCTCTGTCATGCCGGGAATCAACACATTCGCGTAGACGAGTGCGATACAGAACAGCCCAGACATAAATAACCCTGTTCCAAAAATCAGTATATACGTCACCCATTGACCAGACACAAATACCATGGAAACCGTGAACAGCAGTGTGCCGATGGTACTCCAGATCAGGAAAGGCATATAGTTGACAGCTTCTGCAATTCTGCCCGAGAACAGGCGTCCGATAATCATGGCAATCCACAGAATAGAGACGCTTAGGGAAGCGATAGATTCTTTCAGTTCCAGGCGTTCCACGAGAATGGAAGGCAAGAAATTCATCAATCCAAGTTCTAGTCCCATATAGACAAAGAAAAAGACAACGAAGATCGAGAGTAGTCCCAGATGTTTTTTGGAATAGCTAATTTTGTCTGTTCCTTGGGCGGTCGTATTTTCTCCGGCCTGTTCCAGGTATTGTGCAGCAGAACGAGGCATGGTGACCCAAGTAATCATGAGAATTAGTGCAGAGACAGCAACTGTAAAGAACGTCAGGTGCCACTGGTCTAGCCAGATGAATAAAGCGGCGGCCGCTGGAATGAGAAGTGCACCCAGTGCGAAAAATACATCCAGTTTGGACATGGCGACCGCTTTTTGATTTTCCGTGAATTCAATGGTGAAGGCTCCGACGGAAGGTTCAATGATACCTGAGCCAAACCCTACGATTATGGTTAACAGAAGCAGAATGTTCCATGAAGGTAACCCTCCGAGCACCAAATAAGCTGCAATAATACAGATCAACGCCAAGGTAAGCATCCATTTTCGCCCGATTCTGGCTGTCAAGGATGGTGACACAAGTACGCCAACAAGAAATCCGATAAACTGCAAAAATAGCAAAAATCCTCCGTCACTGTAACCTCGTTCATAATGAGGCAGTAAAACAGGCAGAAGGGCACCAAGCACAACGCTGGTGATACCGATCAACAGATAGAAGCCGCAACTTAAAACGAATATTCTTCTCAAGTGTCTACCTCCTAAGGTGGATATAAATTTTATAAATTGAAATAAATGTTTATTTTATACTTAACTTATACCATAATATTGAAATTTTACAAGCTTTTTATTGTAAAATTTTGTTAGGTTTTAGCGGAGAGATCATTCTTTTGATTCATCTTGTCTAAACTTAAAAATGGTGTCGAAAATGACTCTGTTGCGTCACTATTCAATTCATGAGAAGATGAGGTTTGGTGCTTTGCTGTAGAGTAGAGTCAATGTTTGTACGCTATTATGATAAGAAGTGGTGAAGGAATGTTAGTCAACAAATACATAAGTGAGACGGGACATTTCTCCCGCAGAGAAACGAATCGGCGCATTGCAGCCGGAAGAATTACGATTAATGGCAGGGTATGTGTAAAAGGAGATACGGTGGAACCAGGTGATATTGTGCTGATGGATGGAGAGAAGATTCCAGAACGGAATCCGGAGTCCGTGTATATCGTGCTGAACAAACCTGTTGGTATAACCTGTACCGCAGCTGAGCATGTTGAAGGCAACATCATTCAGTATGTGAATTATCCTTCACGCATTTTTTCAGTCGGCCGACTGGATAAAGCATCTGAGGGGTTAATTTTACTAACCAATAACGGAGACATTGTGAACAAAATGATGCGTTCAGAGCATCATCACGAGAAAGAGTATGTTGTCACGGTGGACAAGCCGGTTACGGATGCATTTATACATTCCATGTCGCAAGGTGTGGAGATTCTTAACGTGGTGACCAAACCGTGTGAGGTGTACAGGCAGAGCGAGAATGTCTTTCGAATTATTTTGACACAGGGGCTTAATCTGCAAATACGCCGAATGTGCAAAGCGCTGGGGTACAGGGTATTCAAGCTGGAACGCATTCGAATTATGAACATTACACTGGATGAGCGGTTAAAAAAGGGGGAATGGAGACATCTGGAGCAGCAGGAACTTGAGCTGCTTATGTCTCAATTGGATCATAACGAGGCAGGGGATGAGTAAGAACATGCTTGCCAAGCTCGAAAGAATGAAGAACTTCATTCAGACGAACATAGAAAACACGCCCCCTTTTGGTGGAGGTCGTGTTTTTATAGTGAACACGTTTTTACGTGACTTTTCAAGATGAGTAATTTATGTGTTACGACGTAATGTTGTCAAAAGAATTTCTTGTTTTTTTCCGCCTCTTGGTGCTTTCCGAAACATAAGATCCATACAACGTAAGGGATGCGCCTAACATGCTCACCCATGTGATTCGTTCCTGAAGAATCAGTGTAGAAGAGACAATGGTGATGACGGGTACGAGATAGATATATACACTTGTATGAATAGCACCTAATATTTTTACCGCTTGATTCCAGGTTACGAAACACAGCGCAGAAGCACCCACACCAAGGAAGAGAAAGTTTGATATCGTACTAAATTGTGTGAACCGAGCAACATTCAGATCGAATTCAAACCAAGCGAGTGCTGGCAACATGAAGAGAAGGCCATAGAAAAAAACCTTACGGGTTGCACCTATCACAGGGTAGTTTCGCACGCCAATTTTGCGCATAAGAACAGAGTATATAGCCCATACTGCCGGAGCGATAAAGGCAAGCAAATCCCCTAAGGGGTTAAGTTGTAACATAAAGCTTCCGTTTAGTGTGATTAGAATGATCCCGCACATCGCAATGCCAAATCCGATCAAGAAGCGGCGAGTTAACCTTTCTCCAACCAGAAAGAAGTGGGCAAGCACAGCGGTGAAGAAGGGAGCAACGGATACGATCACACCTGCGTTGGAAGCTGTTGTATATACTAAAGCGATATTTTCAATGAGAAAATACAAAGCTACACCGCATAAACCCGCGCCCATAAATAAGGCTTCTTCCCCAAAAGAAAAGACTTTCTGAACACGTGGATAGATTATCCACAGGATCAGATAACCAATCAAGAAACGGAACAGCAAGATTTCCACAGGTGTAAAGTCCTCTAGCAGCACCTTCGTTGAGACAAAGGTCGTTCCCCAGATCAGGATGGTAAATAAGGCGAGCAGGTGTCCAGTCGTGCTGCTATAATGACGCATCGAAGTCATCGTTTGCTCTCCTGTAATCGTCTTGGCTCCGAACCGTGATTGAAGATACGTCGATATTGTTTAGGTGTTAGACCGATCAGTTTTTTGAAAAAGTTTGAAAAGTGGCTTTGGTCACTGAAGCCCGTCTGTGCAGCTACATCAATGGGCAGTACGCCATGTTCCAGCAGACGTTTAGCTTGATTAATCCGTATCGTTTCCAGATAACGATAGGGGGATATGCCCTTCTGGCGAGTGAAGAGGCGCAGCAGATGGTACTTACTAATCCCTGAAAGCTCAGATAGTTCATTTAAGCTGACGTTTTTTGTGTAATGAGCTTCCATATACTCGCAAATTTTCCTGATTTCCAACGTGACAGTTTGTTCTGCTTCAGGGGGTTCCATATCAGCATAATCTTTTAGCAACTGATCCAGCAGCAGCAAAAGCATCTCTTCCTTACAGAAATCAGACTGCTCTTCAAGTATGATCTGGTGCAGGTCATGGAGCGAGGAGACGAGTTCACTTTGATATAAAACATGGGTGGAGAACCTCGGCAAATAGGCTTGTCCGGTAATTTCACGTACATACTCTCGCATAACCTCAGGCTCAATATTGATACAGCGGTAATCCAGTTTCCTTCCGTCTACCTGCTCACAGGCATGTGGATCTTGTGGATTGAAAATAATGATGTCTCCGCTGTTTAATAGGTATTCCTCGTTGTTGCAGATCAGATGTCGTTTGCCTTCCTCAATAAATCCAATCACGTAATATTCGTGAAAATGATTGGGAAATTTCTGCATGATACCTTCGAATTGGTAAGCCTCCAGCTGCAAATCTGAATCAAAAACGACGGTTCGCACTTCGCGACTCATGATGCACCTTCTTTCTGGTATGGTGAGGAGATTATAACGTGCACCTAAGCCCGATTTCTTGAACGATATTGCTTATTATAGCGGAGCGTTGGATCGAGAACGTCTATTTGAGTTCAGTTTATGTTTAATTTAAAATAAGAGTGTGGAACTTGAATGAAAGATTTTCCTCTGATGGATATGGTAATGGATAAGGAGATGGGATGATATGTTTGAACACTTGGTCATTTTCAAATTTAACGATAAAATCACACCTGCCAAGCAGCAGGAGTTTGTAGCTCAGTTACTGACATTACAGGATCAAATTCCTGGGATCGTTGATCTGACGGCTGGAGTGAATGTAACGGAGGAAACGGATCGCATTCAGGGATTTACCCTGGGATTACGAGTGACATTTGAAGATCAGGAAGCGCTTCGTGCCTATGGACCACATCCTGCACATCAAGCGTTCGTATCCTCTCTGGATGGCTGGATTGAGAATGTGATCGTAACGGATTATGCAATCCCCGCCAAGTAAGTAATGCTCGTTGTTTTAGCTTTCGTACGATCCTGTTAAACAAGAGTTGTCTTCACCTTGGAATCTCCATGTGACTACATAAATGAGCATGGGTTCACAAAAGCTACATGAAGATAAACAAAGAAGTTTCTTGGTTAGGAGAAGGAGTGTGACCCATGGAAAAAAGTAAATTAAATTCAGGCTGGAATCTTGAAAATAGCTACTCAGAACTTCCCCAGTCGTTTTATACAAGTCAACATGCAGTGCCTGTAAAGTCCCCAGATTGGATCATTTTTAATAAAACCTTGGCAAACAGTCTTGGGTTAGATGCCGATTTCCTGCAAAGTCCCGAGGGAGTGGCTATTTTTGCAGGCAATAACTTACCAGAGGGGGCAGTTCCCCTCGCACAAGCATATGCGGGCCATCAATTTGGTAACTTTAATATGCTTGGGGATGGACGTGCTTTGCTGCTGGGTGAACAGATTACCCCGCAAGGGGAGCGAGTCGATGTTCAGTTGAAAGGATCAGGGCGGACGCCTTACTCTCGCGGTGGGGATGGACGTGCTGCTGTTGGCCCGATGCTTCGGGAGTATATTATTAGTGAAGCGATGGTTGGTCTAGGTATTCCTACGACACGAAGCTTGGCTGTTGTCTCTACAGGGGAGAACATTTATCGTGAAACAGAGCGTCCAGGGGCTATTCTCACACGGGTTGCAGCCAGTCACATACGTGTAGCTACCTTCCAGTATGCAGCGCAATTTGGTTCGGTAGAGGATATACGTGCGCTCGCAGATTACACATTGCAGCGCCATTTTCCACAGGTAGAGCCTAACGAACAGCGTTATTTGAGCCTACTGCAGGAAGTGATCAAACTTCAGGCAGAGCTTGTTGCGAAATGGCAGTGCGTTGGCTTCATTCACGGCGTGATGAATACGGATAATATGGCGATCAGCGGGGAAACGATTGATTATGGACCCTGTGCTTTTATGGATACATACAATCCAGCAACGGTGTTTAGTTCGATCGACAGACAAGGTCGATATGCCTATGGAAACCAACCTTACATTGCAGGCTGGAATCTGGCGCGTTTTGCAGAAACGTTGTTACCTTTGCTTCATGAAGATGAAGAACAGGCCGTACAAATCGCTCAGGATGCTATTGCACAGTTCTCGGAGCAATATCATCATCACTGGTTAACAGGGATGCGAGCCAAGCTCGGTTTGTTTACGGAAGCAGCAGAAGATGAGACCTTAATTAAGGATTTGCTTGAACTAATGGAAAAGCATGCTGCAGACTACACGAATACGTTCGTGGCGCTGACCTTGAACAAACTGGAAACGTCTAATCTGAATGACAAGTCAGATTTTCAGGAGTGGCATGCACGCTGGACAGAAAGATTAGGTGGGCAGCCCGAATCCAGCGAAGACGTGGTAGAGCTTATGAAACAAAATAATCCTGCGGTTATTCCACGGAACGACAAGGTAGAGGAAGTGCTGGAACGAGCAGAGAAGGATGGGGACTACAGCTTAATCCAGCCTTTACTGGACATTGTTCAGCACCCTTATGCGTATACGCCGGAACAGGAAGCATTCGGTGCGTTGCCTGTGTCCTGTGACACTTCGTACCAAACATTCTGCGGGACTTAAAATATGCAAGGCTGACAGAAAAAAAAGGATAGAGCTGCCAAATGGCAGCTTTTTCATTAGGAGGTAACTTTCATGTCCAATATATTAAGTATGCAGGAGTTAGTCGAACAACTTCTTGAACTGTTATCAAGAACTGCTTATCCTAGAGAACAGATGGAGAGTTATGTGAACCGATTGGGTGAGTCATTCAAATGGGAAGGCGTTCCTTACGTAGAAATCGGTGATAAACATTACATCGTAACGATCTATGAACGTGGTATACCTTCGTTGATTAAAAAGCTGGAGCAGACTGAAGAGATGCTCTATTGGTTATTGGAAGATATGATTTTTACAGCTGCCCATGTAACATTGCTTAAGAAGTACGGTGTAGATAATGTGAATACCCATCTCGATTACACAAGTGAAGTGTGGCAGGAGATAGAAGATAACGTATTCAATGCTTTTCGAGCAATTGGTGAACCCTATTTAAGCTGGCACCAAGAGGGTAAACGCCGGGAGCTGGAAACGGTTCAACCCAAAAAGGGGAAATCTTCGATATGAGTGAACAGGATATTCAAGATATTTGGTATGATTACGCTCTGACTTTTGTGGAGAAAAAGAACAAATCAGAACAAGGATGGGCTGTGCTTTCCCAGGTGGAACAAGAAATTGCGGCATTGTGGCTCTTGGAGGCCGACGTCTATAATGGCGGCTTTATACAGTTTTTTTGTAACTGGGGAGAAGAAGGGTATGTGGCGGCTTGCAGAGCTTTGCAAACCATCGGTGCCAACCAGGTTCTGGATAATGTACAGCAGCAGTATGCTTGTTTTGAGCATTTGGAAGATGATCCTAGACTGACCGGGCTATGGGACATCCCGAAATATCTTGAAGCGGAGCAAGAAGAACGTCTGGATGAGCTAGATCAGCAGCTCTGGAATAACGAGGATCAGGTTGCTGAGAAGGCTTATGTATATTACCATGACCAGCTTCAGATCAGGTTGTAATTAACTTGGCATAGTCAATTTTGCCTACAAGGATGCAATGTTTTTGTGGATTAGAACTTTTAATTTTTATAATAATATGCATTATCGGAATACTTGCGCTTGCAATGCCTATAACGTTCCGCTATACTGGCTATAATTAAA